>CAWGWH010000001.1:0-1596488 GCA_963826265.1 uncultured Actinomycetota bacterium | reverse complement strand
TCTGACATGTCAGTCCTCGCTGTTGCTGGGTCGTGGATCGTGGGTCGGCGGGACGGTCTCGGGCACCTGCTCGGACCGGTCGTGCTCGTCGTACTCGTCGTGCTCTTCGTGCTCGTCGTGCTCGACGGCCTGGTGGTGGCCGTCGTGCTGCGGTTCTTCCGGGGGCTCCCCCGGCTCCGGTACGGCGAGCGCCTGGATCACACCGGACAGCCCGCCCAGCTCTCCGACGATGTCTGCCCGGCGCTGGTCGAGCTCGGCGATCTCGGCGCGGACCGCGGCCAGCCGCTGCTCGGCCTCGTGAACCAGGCCCTCCCTCTGCTGGCGGGCCTCGAGGATCGTCGCAGCCGCCTCCTGGCGGCCCTCGCTCAGAATCTCCTGCGCCTGCTGCCGGGACCGGGCGAAGTCGTCGGCCACTTGCTCCCGGAGCGTCTTGGCGCTCGACTCGGCCTCGCTGAGCCGGAACGCCGCCTGGTCCTCGGCGTCGGCCAGCACGTCGGCAGCGGCCGCCCGCTGCGCGTCGGCGTCCGCGAGCGCATCCGCCCGGATCTGCTCGGCGTCCGAGCGTGCCCGCTCGAGCTCCTCCAGGGCGGCGGCACCGAGTCCGGCGCGCTCCTCGGCCGCAGCCGCCGCGAGCCGGTCGAGCTCCTCTTGGTGGGCTGCCTCGGCCCGCCCGTGCTCGGCGCGTCGCTGTGCCAGCTCCTCGTCGAGGGCCTGGTGGGCCTCACTCCGCTTGCGCTCGACCTCCTGCTCGGTCGTGCTGAGCAGCTCCTGGACGGTCCGGTCGGCCCAGGCCGACTGCTCGGCGGCCTCGGCGAACCGCTGGTCGGCCGCCGCGCTGGCGGACTTGACCCGGGCCTCTGCCTCGGCGAGCAGCGCGTCGTGCTGCTGCTGGGCGCGCTCCTTGAGCTCGGCCGCCTCCGTCTGGGCCGCTTCTCGGAGCGCGGCTACCTCTGCCTCTGCGTCGGCGCGAGCCTGGTTCGCGCTGGCGGTCGCCTCCGCCTCGAGGCCCTGGACGACTCGCGCCACCTCGGCCCGACGGGTCTGCTCGTGTCGCTCCACCTCGGCGAACCGGGCGGCGACCTGTTCCTCGGTCGAGGCGAGCAGGGACGCGACCTGGGTCTGTGACTCCTCGCGGAGCCGGCCGGTCTCGGTCTCCACCGACTCGCGCTCCCGGCGGGCGGCCGCGGTCTCCTCCGCCGCCGCGGCGCGGGCGTCGGCGAGCAGCTGGTCACGGTCGCGGCCGGCCGTCTGCATGATCAGCATCGCCTGCTCGCCGGCGTCGCGGACGAGCTCTTGGCTCTGCTCCGACGCGCGGGAGAGCCGGGTCGCGGCCTGCTCCTTCGCGCGCTCGACCTCGGCCAGCGCCTTCTCCGCCTCGACCCGGGCCGCGGTCGTCCGCTGCTCGTTCTCGCGGACCTTCGCGGTCAGCTCCTCGGCCTCGGCCCTGGAGTCGCGCAGGAGCTCATCGGCGATCCGCTGCGCCTGCTCGAGGGCTGCCGCCACCGGATCAGGCTGAGGTTGGCGCTCCATGGGGGTGATTCTGTCAAAGCCCCGTCTGACACTCGACCCCGCGGTCCACCCAATCTCAGCAATCTCGGACGGGCTGACTCAGCCAGCGCCTTGGTGAGCGACGCCACAACCCGCCGAGGCCGCGCCGGGCTAGCCTGAACGGATGAGCGACGAGCAGCCAGCCCCCTATGGCAGCGGCCCCCCGCAGGCGGCCCCGGCGCAGCCTGTCAAGCGGGTCCGGACCCATCACCTGAGGGACTTCAAGGAGCGCGGTGAGAGGTTCACGATGCTCACCGCCTACGAGCAGTACGCCGCGGCGACGTTCGACGAGGCCGGCATCGAGGTGCTGCTGGTCGGCGACAGCGCGAGCAACAACGTGTTCGGCAACGAGACGTCGCTGCCGGTCACGGTCGACGAGCTGATCCCCCTCACCCGCGCCGTCTCGCGGTCGGTGATGCGCAGCCTCGTGGTCGGCGACCTCCCGTTCGGCTCCTACCAGGCTTCGCCGGAGCAGGCCTACCTCACGGCGACCCGCTTCATGAAGGAGGGCGGCGCTCACTGCGTGAAGCTGGAGGGCGGGACCGAGATGGTGCCGCAGATCGAACGGCTCGCGCGTGGCGGCATCCCCGTGATGGCTCACATCGGGTTCACCCCGCAGAGCGAGCACGCGCTGGGCGGCTACCGGGTCCAGGGCCGCGGCGACACCGCCGACCGCGTACTGTCCGACGCCCACGCCGTACAGGGCGCAGGCGCCTTCGCGGTCGTGATGGAGATGGTCCCCGGTGACGTCGCCACCCAGGTGACCAAGGAGCTGGAGATCCCCACGATCGGGATCGGGGCCGGCAACGGGTGCGACGGTCAGGTCCTCGTCTGGCAGGACGCGTTCGGGCTGCGCACCGGCAAGATGGCCCGCTTCGTCAAGCAGTACGCCGACGTGCACACCGTGCTCCTCGACGCGGCGCGGGCCTACGCCGACGACGTACGAGCCGGCACGTTCCCGGGCCCCGACCACACGTTCTGAGCCCAGCCCGACCTCCTCCGGCCGGGTGAACCCCGGTCCCGGTCGCGTTACCGTGGCCGACATGCGCCCCCTGGTCCCAGTCCTCGCCCTCGCCCTCACCGTGACGGCCGCCCCCGCGTGCGCAGCCGACGACAGCGGGCCGCCCGCGGCCGCCCCGACGTCCCCGCGTTCCGACCTGGGGAATGCGCCGAGGGAAACCACCGATACGGCCTCGCCGACCGCTGACCGCCCGAGCGACTCACGGCGCGCGGCCCTGCCGCGGCTGCGGGTGCGGCGGCTCGTCACAGGGCTCGACAACCCGTGGGACGTCAAGCGGCTCCCGGGCGGCACGCTGCTGGTCACCGAGCGGGACCGGGCGCGGCTCTCGGCGTACGCCGGCGGGCAGCGGAGGACCGTCAGGTTCCCCGCGAACAAGATCTGGGTCTCCGGTGAGACCGGCCTGATGTCCTTGGCGGTCGACCGCAATTTCGCCGACAACCGGCGCTTCTACACCTGCTCCGGGTGGAACAAGCGAGGCGGCGGGCACGATGTGCGCGTCACCGCGTGGCGGCTCTCGCGTGGCGTCGGCCGCGCCAGGCGCGTCGACACCCTGATCTCGGGCTTCCCCACGACGAGTGGTCGGCATGGGGGTTGCCGGCTGCTGATCTCCCGCTCCGGGGCGATGTGGGTCGGTACCGGCGACGCCGCGGTGGGCACCAACCCGCGGAACCTGACGTCGCTGGGTGGCAAGACGCTGCGGCTCAATCCCGCGACCGGGAGACCGTGGCGGGGCAACCCGTTCCGCAACGCCCGGAACAAGAAGAAGCGCTACGTCTACACCTACGGTCACCGCAATGTGCAGGGCCTCGCGCAGCGCCGCGACGGCACCGTGTGGTCGGTGGAGCACGGCTCCTTCCGCGACGACGAGGTCAACCGACTGCGCAGGCGCGGTGACTACGGCTGGCACCCGGTCCCCGGCTACAACGAGTCGGTCCCGATGACCGACCAGTCGCTGCCCGGCAGGCAGGTCAACGCCCGCTGGCGCTCCGGCAACCCGACCGTCGCCACCTCCGGCGCGGCCTGGGTGTACGGCAACCGATGGGGCCGGCTCGACGGCACCCTCGCAGTGGCCGCCCTCAAGGCGAACCGCGTGATCTTCATGAAGTTCAACCGCGACGGCCGGCTCAGGTGGACCGCCGCGCCCAGGAAGCTGCGCCAGCTCGGCCGGCTCCGCTCGGTCACCCGCACCCCGTCCGGGGCACTGCTGATCACCACCGACAACGATGGCGGGGAGGACGCGATCCTGCGGGTCGCGCCGCGGGGCTAGGACTCGCCGGCAGCGATAGTCCCCGGTTCTTCGGTCGCGATCCGGGCTCTCCGACCGCCGAAGAAGCGGGGACTACCGCGTTGGCTCAGCCGCCCCAGTCGAACAGGGCGGCGCCGCCCGCCACGGTGGCGAACCACACGACCGCCAGCCCGACCGGCAGCCACGGCAGCCGGCGGGGGTGCGGGGTCCACCAGCGCAGTGCGACCACGAGGACACTCACCCAGACGAGGGCGAGCCCGAGCACGACGTACCACGGCGCCGCCAGCAGGCTGGCGCCGATCAGGAACAGCACGCACGCCATCCCGGCCATCCCGACGAACGGCCAGGGGGACGCGTTCTGCCGCCGCCCCGGCGGGGGCGGGAGCGCGTTCACCGGTGGCTCAGTCCTCGAGCTCGTCGTTCCAGCGCGGGTCGTTGTCCCACTCCTCGTTGCGCTCCTCGGCCTTCTCCAGCGCCCGCGACGCCTCCTCCCGAGTGGCATAGGGCCCGAGCCGGTCGATCGGCGGGCACAGGTCCGGCGGGGTCTCGACGGTGTGGTGCTTGACGCAGAACCAGTACGACGTCTCGCTCATGAATCGGAAACTACACTCGCTCCATGCCTGTCGCAGCCCCGCTCGCTCCCGGCGTGATCTCCCCGCGTCGCACCGTGCCCGCCCACATCCCGCGGCCGGAGTACGTCGACCAGCCGCGGCCGGAGCGGTTCTCGGGCAGCGAGGTCAAGGACGTGGAGACGATCGAGCGGATGCGCGTCGCCGGCCGCCTCGCGGCGCAGGCCCGCGACCTCGTCGGCTCTCACGTCGCGCCCGGGGTCACCACCGACGAGCTCGACCGGGTCGGCCACGAGTTCCTCTGCGACCACGGCGCCTACCCGTCCACGCTGGGCTACAAGGGCTTCCCGAAGAGCCTGTGCTCGAGTGTCAACGAGGTGGTCTGCCACGGCATCCCCGACGATCGGCCGATCGAGGACGGCGACCTGGTCAACATCGACATCACGGCGTACCTCGACGGGGTCCACGGCGACACCAACGCGACGTTCCTCGCCGGCGATGTCGACGAGGAGTCGCGGCTGCTTGTCGAGCGGACCCGGGAGGCGCTCGCGCGCGGCATCAAGGCGGTGCGCCCGGGCCGGGAGGTCAACGTCATCGGACGCGTCATCGAGAGCTACGCCCGCCGCTTCGGGTACGGCGTGGTCCGCGAGTTCACGGGGCACGGGATCGGCACCGCGTTCCACAGCGGCCTGATCATCCCCCACTACGACGAGCCGCAGTTCGACGACGTCATGGAGGTCGGCATGACCTTCACGATCGAGCCGATGCTCAACCTCGGTACCCACGAGTGGGACATGTGGGACGACGAGTGGACGGTCGTCACCAGGGACCGCCGGCGCAGCGCGCAGTTCGAGCACACGTTGGTCGTGACGCAGACCGGCGCTGAGGTGCTGACGCTCCCCTGACGCCCACCCAGGACCTGGCGGGTCGGACCTGGTCGGGTCAGGGTGTGACTGCCTCCAGGGCGTCGAGCATGCCCGCGCCGGCGTAGCTGTTGTCCTCGTCGGTGCCCACGCACGCGACGACACCGTTCCACTCCGCCGGCCGGCACGGCTTGTCGTCCGCCTGCTCACGGACCGCAGCCGCGAGCTGCGCGGGGGTCCACTCGGGGTGGACGCCGGCCAGCAGCGCGACCACCCCGGCGACGTGCGGCGACGCCATCGACGTACCGCTGTAGTGCGCGTACCGGTCGCCCGTCACCGTCGACAGCACCCCGGAACCGGGGGCTCCCACGTCGATGACGCCTAGGCCGACGTTCGAGAACGACGACAGCCGGGTGTTCAGGGTCTCCCGGATCTGCGCGAACGACGAGACGGTGAGCACCCCCGGAAGCTCGGTCGGGAGGTCGTGGCAACCGGCGTTGATCCGCCGGCTGACCGGGCGGCTGTCGTTCGGGCTCGACCGGTCGCGGGTGTTGCGTGTGAGGTCGGTGCTCGCGTTGCCGGCGGCGGCGACGTGCGTGACGCCCTGGCCGGTCGACCAGGCGACCGCGCGGGTGACGGCCCGCTTGACCGCGCGCTGGTCGGATCGGTCCGAGCACCAGTACATGAACGGGTCGATGTAGTAGCTGTTGTTGGTGACGTCGATGCCCTGGAGTCCGGCCCACATGAAGCCGCAGATCGCGTACTCGGCGTAGATCAGGCCGGAGTCGTTGACGACCTTCACCGACGCGATCCGGGCGTCGGGGGCGACGCCGACGATGCCGACACCGTTGCGAATGGCCGCGACCGTCCCGGCCACGTGGGTGCCGTGGTCGATGCCGGTGGGACGCCAGCCGCGGCGCGACGTGTCGACCCGCCCCGCGTCGGTGCAGTTCACCGAGCGCTCGGTGTCGATGTTCGCCTCGAGGTCCGGGTGGCTGGGCGCGATGCCGCTGTCGAGGATCCCCACCACGACGTCGGGCGACCCATCGGTGATCTCGTGCGCTTGGTCGGCCTTGACGACCTTCATGTCCCACTGCTGGGACTCGCCCGGGTCCGGCTCCACCAGCGCCGCGGCCACCGGGTGGTACTCCTGCTTCACGATGGTCGCTGCCATCGGCCGGGCTCGGGGAGCATCACCGGGCCGGGCGGCGCGGGGGGTTCCCTCCATGACGCGGACGGTGCGGGTGGCGCCCACCGACCCCACGAAGGGACGGCGCCGCAGCGCGTTGCGGAACCTGCTGCGCCGCGAGTGGGCGACCACCACCCCGATCTGGGGCCAGGTCTCAACCACTAGCCCCCCGGTACGCCGGACCGCGCGCCGGACCTTACGGGTGTTCTCGCCCCACGGCTCCACCGCGTTGATGACGTAGCTGCTCAGCCGGCCGTCCGGGGTCGGCATCGGCACCGCCGTCGAGCGGCGCTGCTGCTGCTCCTGCTTCGCAGTCGCGGCCCCGCCGGGCGCGTGGAGCAGGGCCGCGACGCACAGCGCCACGACGAGCGCGGCCATCGCGCTGCGGGTACGACGCATGGGGACTCCCCTTTCAAAGCTGCTGACCCCACGCCACACGCGCGGCGGGACGCCGACCGGGGGTCAGAGGACTGTACCGGCCGGCGTCCCGCGGTGTTCACCGAGTGACAGCGTCCAGCGCGTCGATCATCCCCTCACCCGCGTAGCTGTTGTCGTCCGTCTCGCCCACGCACGGCGGATTCGGGCGACCCAGCGAGTCCGGCTGCGGAGCCGAGCACGGCTTGTCGTCCGCCTGCTGCTCGAGCGCGCCGGCCAGCCGCTCCGGCGACCAGCGCGAGTGCTCGCCGGCGAGCAGCGCGAGCACACCGGCCACGTGCGGCGACGCCATCGACGTACCGCTCTTCAGCCCGTAGCCGTTGCCCGCCACGATGGTCGACAGGATCGACGACCCCGGCGCACCGACATCGATGACCCCGAGCCCGCGGTTGGAGAAGTTCGACAACCAGGTGTCGAGCGACGTGCTCGTCATACGAGCGAACGACGACACCGTCACCACACCCGGCAGCTCGGCCGGGATGTCGAAGCAGCCGCTGTTGATGGTGCGGGTGACCGGCGTGCTGTCGTTGGGGCTGGAGGTGTCGACGGTGTTGGTGGACAGGTCGGTGCGGGCGTTGCCGGCGGCCGCGGCGTGCACGGTGCCCCGGTCGGTCGACCACTGGACGGCCCGGTTGACCGCCTCCATCGCCGCAGCCTGGTCGGGCTGGTCGCCGCACCAGTACATGAACGGGTCGATGAAGTAGCTGTTGTTGGTGACCTCCATGCCCTTCATCCCGGCCCACATGAAGCCGCAGATCGCGAACTCGGGGTAGATGAACCCCTGGTCGCTCACGACCTTGACCGACGCCATCCGGGCGTCCGGCGCGACACCGACGATGCCCACGCCGTTGCGGGCGGCGGCGATCGTGCCGGCCACGTGGGTGCCGTGGTCGCTGGTGGTCGGGTGCCACCCGGTCGGCGAGGTGTCGACGCGACCGGCGTCGGTGCAGTTCACCGACCTCCCGGTGTCGATGTTCGGCGCCAGGTCGGGGTGGTCGGGGTCGATGCCGCTGTCCAGGACGCCGACCAACACGTCGTCGGACCCGTCCGAGACCTCATGGGCCTGGTCGGCCTTGATCACCTGCATGTCCCACTGCTCACCCTCGCGCGGGTCGGGCTCGACGTCCTCGGCGGCGGTGTTGGCGAACTCGTCCTTCTGGACACCGGCGCGGGCCGTGCGCGCCGACATACCGTCGGGAGTGCCCTCGACGACCGCGACGGTGCGGGTGGCGCCGACGGACGCGACGTTGTCGCCGCCCTCCTCGACCACGTCGGAGCGGAACGACTCGCTGGTGGAGTGGACGACGAAGACACCGATCTGGCGCCACTCCTCGACCACGGTGCCGTCGGCGCGATCGATCGCGCGGCGGACGTTGCGGATGTGGCTGTCCTTGATCTTGCGGACGTTGACGACGTACGACGACACCTGGCCCTCCGGCGTCAGGATCGGCACCGGGGTCGAGGGCGGTTCGTCGGGTGCGGCGGAGGCGCCACCGCTGGTAGCCATGGCACCGGCGACGAGGGCCGCGGTGGCGACCAGACCGGTGACCGCGCGATGGCGGGGTGTGAGTGCGTGCATGAGGAAGGTTCGCTCCTGTTCATCCCGAGCTGAACGGCAGGGGCGCCGGTGGGCGCTCACGAGGCGGCCGAGGCAGCACCGCCGACCTCATCAGGCGCAGGTGCTCCCGTCAAGCATGCCGGTGCGTCAACCCGACTCTTCCCACGACTGGCCGGAGTCGCCCGCTGCTGCCACACTGTCCGCGGATGGGCTGGCCGGGCGACCGCGTCGTACCTCTCCCGGAGACGGGTGGTGTGCGCCGAGGAAGGTCCGGGCTCCACAGGGCAGGGTGGTGGCCAACAGCCACCCGGGGTGACCCGCGGGACAGTGCCACAGAAAACAGACTGCCGTTCCGGTTCGCCGGGGCGGTGAGGGTGAAACGGTGGTGTAAGAGACCACCAGCGGTTCGGGCGACCGGACCGGCTCGGTAAACCCCACCCGGAGCAAGGTCAAGAAGTCCGGCGCCTCGGCGCCGGGCGCGCGTGTGACTGAGGGCGGCCCGCCCGAGCACGCGGGTAGACCGCTGGAAGCGGCCGGCAACGGTCGTCGTAGATAGATGGTCGCCCCCGCCGTTCGGCGGGACAGAACCCGGCCTACAGGCCAGCCCATCCCCCACTAGGCCGCTGACCTGCGGGGACGTTTCCGGCGCGCCTCGCCAGTCCGCAGGGACCGACCGCTGAAGTTCTAGGCCTTCTCGCAGGCAATCTTGTCGTTGTCGCGATCCAGGTCACCGTTGTGGTTCTCTGCCCGGCGGTAGATCCGGTTGCTCCGCTTGAAGTTCGTGACATCACCGCCTCTCGGTCCACCGCACCACGCCGGCCAACTCCGTGCGGGTACTTCTTGTCGCGTAACCAGACGTACTGAACGACGGCACAGGGCCATCTCTTCCGCCTGCGGCGGCGGTCGGCCATCCCGTTCGGTACGTCGGTCTCCGCGCATCGGCCGGTCACCCAGTCGGTCCCGGCCGCGGTTTGGTCTGCGCGGTGGCTAGGTGCCACTCATTGACCTCGATCCACCGCGCAAGCGGGCAGCCTGCCGCCGCCGTCGCTGGGCGCGGCGCAAGTGACCGGGCCGCGAAATCCACGGCAAATGCCGCCCACACCGTCCATGACAGCCAGTTCAGGGTTGTACGTGCTCCAGAGCGCGCCACTGATCACAGACCACGGGAGGAAGCGCTGGTACGGGACGGCCGCCCCGCAACAACCGGCGCTTCGACGGCAGGTGGAGTGGTCCCGACCTCCCCCCGTAAGCCAGGACCACTCCGCAGGTCTCCCCGTCCTGCCCTCCCAAGAAGGGCTCCCGGCACTTTCAGTACCCCTGCTGGGGCGGAACTTAACACCGGTGCCCGCCCCCACTGCTCCTCCGATCGGGTGATTGCCCGCCACGTCCTGTCAGGCCGGGGCCTTGGAATTGAGCTGGGGTCGAACTCGGCCTGCGAGATGGTCCCGGCACAGCCCGTGGTCGACAGCGAAGGAAGTTGCACGGGTTGACGAACCGAGTTGATCGTATTAATTACACTAACTTAAACTATCTCTAACAGGAAGTGGAAAGGAGGTCGCCTGACATGAACCATTCGCAGATGCTGCGGTGGAGCAGGTGTCACGCCCGCAGCTCGCCCTGTTCGACGTCCTGGCCTTCGCCGTCCTGACCCTGCTGGCGCTGACGAGCGCTTCGGCGCCGTGCCCGGCGCCATCGTTGCGCTGGCGACCGCGCGCTACATCCTGCGCGCGTGACGTCGTTCAGCAGCCGCCACGGAACCGGCTCACCCTGAGCGCGTTCCCGTTCTTCTTCTGCTTCCCCTTCCTGAGGGTGAACCCGCGCATCCAGTCGAAGATCGCCATCGTGCGGTTCATCTCACGACCGCCCTTGCCCTGCAACGTCAGTCGCAGCGTCAGCGGCACGTCGGACACGGCGGCGCTGTTGCGGACCGTGCCGATGACCCGGCCGTTGCGGAACCACGTGATGTGCCGCTTGCCGACCTCGACCGCCAACGTCTGCGAGACGCCTTCGATCCTGCCGATCCGCCTGCTGCGCGCCCACTGGCGGTTGGCCCTGGTGGACTTCACCCCGAACTGCATCCTCCGGGAGTGGGCGGCGAGGTTGGCGACGGTGATGTTCTGACCGCCGCAGCGGTACTGGCTCGGCCGCTCGGGGACGAGCTCGATCTTCGTCCGGTAGTCGCGCGCCCTGGACTCGATCGACTTCAGGCGGAGGCGGACCTCCCAACGCCCGTACGCGAGGGCGTTGCCGCGCAGCGTCGCCCAGGTGGATCCCCGGTCACCGGGGCCTGCGGCGTTGTCGCGCTTGCTGTCGAGGGTCATGCCGCCGTTGTGCTTGGCCGCCCGGCCGTAGCCCGTGACCCCGTCGATCCACCGACCTACGCGCCTCGTGCCGCGAGCAGGCCGGCTGTCGAGCGATTCGCCGTGCTCCCACGCGAAGTCGAAGACGGCCGGGTTCCAACCGAAGACGCTGCTCGCCGGCCTCGCCGGCGCGCCGCCTCGCGCGGCCGGTGCGAGGACGCCCAGGGTCGAGACGTCGCCGCTTGCGACGCGCGATGCCTCCGCCCACGGGTCCTCGAAGACGCGGGCGGTCTTCCCGGAGCCCGACGCGGAGACCCGAACGCGGGTCGGGAACGAGGGGAACCAACCGATCTCGTGGCCGTCGTCGAAGTAGTTCTCCTGCCGGACGCGGTAGTCGACCACACCGGGGTTGTTGACCGTGACGTTGAATCGGCCCCGACCGTCGGAATCGTCGACCGTGGTCTGGTCGAGGTTCGTCCACCCGGTGCCGACGCGCCGCTGCAGTGTGAGCGTGCGGTTGGGGAAGATCGGCGGGGGCAGGTCCGGGCGACGACGCAGCGTCGGTGTGGTGTCGACCAGGATGGTGAACCGCTCTCCCGCGACCGGCGGCCGGTCCGGCGTGAGCACCAGGTCCTGGGACCTCGCAACGAGCTCGACGACCGGGGTCCTGAGGCCGCCGGCGGCCGTGACGCGCCGCTTGATCCCGAACATGCTCGGTGCGATCGTCGAGAAGCTGAAGTTGCCCTGCGCGTCGGTCCTGGTCCGGGCCTTGCGGGTCCACGAGTCGTAGGCCCGGCCCATGCTCCCCTCGAGGCGAACGATGCGTACACCGCTCCTGCCGATGTTGCCGGACAGGGTCACCCGTTGACCACCGACGAACACTCTGGGGGTGATGGAGAGGCTGGCCTGCTGGCTCGCGGCCGACGTCGCCGGTGAGCTGGGCAGCGCAGGAGCCACTAGCGCCAAGCCTAGAAGGGGGAGCAGAACGGCCTTGCGGGCGCGCGAAAATCGCGTCATGGGGGGATCCTCCGGGGGGTAGGAACCGCTTCAGAGTACGAGTCCCACGCGCCACTTGTCTCCCAACCTGCGCCGATTTTACCCGGGCCGACGCCCCCGCGTCAGCCGAGCGTGAACCGGACCGCGCGCTCGTCCGGGTCGGCCGATGCCAGCGTGACCGTCACGTCCTCGCCCAGGTGGAGGTCGGACGAGCCGGTCACGCGGGCCTCGATCGCCGGGTCCTCGACCGTCACCGTCCCCCGTCGACGGTCGTCGCCATCGATCTCCACGACGACTGCTGGGAACGACTCCCCCACCCGGTGTTGGAGCAGCAGCGACTCGACCAGGTCGAGCACGGCGGCCTCGTAGCGGTTGCCGCGCTGGGCCGACTCGCGCAGCGTGTCGGGCAGGTCGGGGAGCTTCTTGAGCACCCAGGCAGGGACCTCGTCGCCCGCGCACAGCGCTAGGCACACCTCCCCGGCATAGCGGTCACCGAGTCGGCGAAGCGGGGCCGTGACGTGGGCGTACTCCGACGCCAGGGCCGCGTGCTCGGGGTCCTCCGGGACCTCGCCGTTGAACGCGACGTACCCACTCCCCCGCAGCAACCGGGTGCAGGCGACGATCATCGCGGCGTGCTGGGGCTTGCCGGCGTCGAGCGTGCGGATGAAGTCGGGGTAGAGCTGCTCGGCCGGCCACTCGATGCCCAGCGCGCGGGCGGTGCGGTGGAGCCGCTTGATGTCGCGCGGATCAGGCTCCGGGAGGGTGCGCAGGAGGCCGACCCGGGCGTAGACCATCAGCGAGGCGGCGGCGAATCCGGTCAGCAGCGAGATCTGGGCGTTCCACTGCTCCACGGGCAGCAGCGAGCGGAAGCCGAGCGACACGTTCTCGCCGTCGATCTCCACCTCCTGCTCCGGAAGCGGCAACGACACCCCGCCGCGGGCGGCCTCGCGGGCCAGTCGCAGCTCGCCCACCTGCTTGAGAAGCTGCAGCGACTCCGACGCGGAGCCGTCATCGATCCGCTGCTGGGCGGTCGCGTAGTCGAGCTGCTCGCGCGACCGGACCCGCGCCCGCTCCAGCTCGACGTCGGTCCCCTCACCGGTCTCGTCCACCCGGATCGTCCAGAGCAAGGCTGGCCGCTCCTGGTCGGGCAGCAGCGACCCGGCGTCCTCGGAGATGACCGGCGGGTGGAGCGGCACCTTGGACTCGGCGCCGTAGAGCGTCTCACCACGTCGGTGCGCCTCGGCGTCGATCACGCCGTCGGGCTCGACGAACGCGCCGACGTCGGCGATCGCGTAGTGGACGACGTACCCCTTCCCGTCCCGCTCGAGGTGGAGCGCCTGGTCGAGGTCACGAGCCCCGATCGGGTCGATGGTGACGAGCTCGAGGTCGGTGCGGTCGAGGTCCGGAAGCCGTGGCTCGGCCGCCGCCCGCTCTGCGGCCTCCTGCACCTCGGCCGTGAAGTCCGGCGAGACTGCCAGCTCCTTCTGGATCGCACTGACGCCCTTCTCCAGCTGCTCGGCCACCGCCCCTCGCGCAGACCGGACCCGGACCACTCGACTGCTCGCCATGCACAGCAGCCTATCTTTGCCCGCGTGCTGATCCTGCTGCCGCCGAGCGAGGGCAAGGCCGCTCCGACCCGCGGGAAGCCGCTGGCCCTCGACGAGCTCGGGCACCTGTCGCTGACCGCGACCCGCCGCACCCTGGTCGACGCTCTGGTCTCGGCGAGCGAGCGCCCCGATGCCGCCACCGTGCTCGGCGTCGGCCACACCCAGCTCGACCTGATCGACCGCAACCGCGCCCTGACCACGGCGCCCACGGCGCGGGCGGACCGGATCTACACCGGGGTCCTGTACGACGCGCTCGGCCTCGACTCACTCACCGCGGCCGCTCGCCGGCGAGCCGCCCACCGGGTGGCGATCGTCTCGTCGGTGTTCGGACTGGTCCGGCCGGGAGACCGGATCCCGGCCTACCGCCTCTCCGGCGACGCCGCGCTGCCCGACCTCGGCTCGGTCGCAGGCGCGTGGCGACCCGTCCTCGGCGACGCGGTCCGGGCGGCGCTCGGTTCCGGCCTGCTGGTCGACCTGCGCTCCACGACGTACGCCGCGTTCTGGCGTCCGCCGGCCGACCTGGCCCGTCGCACCGCGACCGTACGGGTCCTCCACGAGGCCGGCGGCCGACGCACCGTGGTCAGCCACTTCAACAAGGCGACCAAGGGACGGATCGTGCGGGGACTGCTGGAGGACGGCCGGGACGCGCCCACGCCGGCCTCGCTGGCACGGCTGCTGGGCGACCTCGGCTGGCAGGTCGAGTCGGGTGAGCCGACCGCGCAGGGCACCCGGCTCGACGTGGTGGTCACCCAGGTCTGACCGGCGCCGACGTCACCAACCGCCGTGGTCGACGAAGGCCGGCTGGGGCGGCGGCAGGGCGTTGAACAACCGCACCGCCGCCCGCGGTCCGGGATGGTCGCTGGTGAGGAACGACAGCACTGTCACCGAGGCCGGGCTGAGCTGCATCATGAACTGCGAGGTCAGCGGCGCCTCGAGCACGTGCGCGACCAAGGTCTTGATCGGGGTGACGTGGCTGACGACGACGACCGTCCTTCCGGCGTACGCCGAGAGCAGCCGGTCGAGCCCCGCCAGCACCCGCTCCTCGACCGCCCGGAACGACTCCCCCGTGCCGCCGGGCCGGTTGTCGAGGGAGTCGTACCACGCGACGAGATCGTCGCCGTGCTGCTCGCGCACCTCGTCGAACGTGAGGCCCTCCCACGCGCCGAACTCCATCTCGGCGAAGCCTGGCTCCTCCACGACGGCCACGCCCCAGGCCTCGCCGAGCAGGTCGGCCGACTCGCGGGTCCGGCGTACGGGTGACGCGAGGACGGCCGCGACCCGATCGCGCAGCGGCGAGAGCCACTCGGCGACCAGCTCGACCTGGGCCCTGCCCTCCTCCGAGAGCGGCGGGTTGTGGCCACCCAGCCCCCCGGAGAAGCGCCGTCCGGTCGTGTACTCCGTGACGCCGTGCCGGACGAGCACCACCGTGGTGGGCTCCGGTGCCGACTCGGTCACAGACCGCTCTCGGAGGTGCGGACCAGGATCCGCTGGCACTCCTCGCAACGGATGACCTCATCGACGCCGGCGGCCCGGATCGTCGCCAGCTCGGCCGGATCCAGAGCCAGCCGACAGCCACCGCACTCGCGGGCGCGCAGCGGCGCCGCACCGACGCCGCCCTTGTTCTCACGCAGCTTGTCGTAGAGCGTGAGCAGGTCGCTCGGCAGCCCCTCGGCGACCGGCGATCGCTCGGCAGCCACGTCGCGCAGCTGCTCGTCGAGGACGGTCGACCTCTCGTCCCGCGTCTTGCCCAGGGCCGCCAGCCGCTCGTCGGACGCCGCGAGCTGGGCGGCGAGCGAGTCGTGCGCCTGCTGCGCCTCCTCGAGCCGTTCCATCACCTCGAGCTCCTGGTCCTCCAGGGACGTGATCCGGCGGGCGAGCGACTCGAGCTCGTGGAGCATCCGCTGGAGGTCCTTGGGGCTGCTGATGACGCCCTGGTCGACCCGCTCCTGGTCGCGCGTCCGCCGGGCGCGTGCCGACTCCACGTCGGCGTCGATCTTGGCCAGCTCGGCGGTGAGGTCCTCCACCTGCAGCTCGGCCTCACGGACCCGGCCTCTCAGCTCTGCTCGCTGCGGCTCGAGGGCCTGGATCTCGGCGAGCTCGGACAGGGTGCGCCGCTGGTGTCGCAGCAGGTCCGCCTTCGCGTCGAGCTCCTGGAGGTCGAGCAGCCTCAGTTGGGCGAACGGATCGGCTTTCAGCGTGGCTCCTAGGTCCGGAAGTGCCAGGGGTCGGTGTTCAGCGTGCTCACACGCGTCTCCACCGTATCGCCCAGTGCCTGGGCCAGCCGCGCCGAGACCACCGGCAGCCAGGTCCACTCAGCCGCCCAGTGGGCGACATCGACCAGCGCCGGCCCACCGTGCTCGAGGAACTCCGCCGCCCGGTGGTGGCGCAGGTCGCTCGTGACGTAGACGTCGGCGTCACTGGCGAGCACGGTGTCGAGCAGGAAGTCGCCGGCGCCGCCGCACAACGCCACCCGTCGTACCGGGCGGTCGGGCTCACCGGCGACCCGGACGCCATGGGCGGTCTCGGGCATCGAGCCGGCCACCGACTCCGCGAACTGACGCAGCGTGGTCGGTGCGACCGAGCCGATCCGGCCGGTCCCCGTGACCGCGTTGCGGGGGTCGGCGAGCTCCACGACGTCGTACGCCGGTTCCTCGTAGGGATGCACGTCGAGCAGGGCCGTGATCACCTCGGCGCGGAGCCGCCGCGGCAGCACGGCCTCGACCCGGACCTCGTCGACCACCTCGACCCGGCCGACCTCGCCGATCGCCGGGCTGGCCCCGTCGAGTGGACGGAACCGGCCCTCCCCCGGGGTCGAGAACGACGCGTGGTCGTAGTCGCCGATCCGGCCCGCGCCCGCCTCGGCGAGTGCTTCCCGGACCCGGTCTGCGTCCGGAAGCGGGACGTATGCCGTCAGCTTGTCGGTGGGCGTCGTGGGGGCGCGGAGCAGCGGCTCGACGTCGGTCAGCCCGAGGACGGCGGCCATCGCGTCGGAGACGCCACCGACCGCCTGGTCTGCGTTGGTGTGTGCGGTGAGCAGCGCACAGCCGGCGGCGAGCAGGGTGTGCAGGGTGCGTCCCTTGGGCGTGGTGGCCGCGACGCCGTGGACCGGCGTCAGGAACAGCGGATGGTGAACGAGCAGCAGGTCTGCGCCCCACTCGGCCGCCTCGCGCGCGACCTCCAGGGTCGGGTCGACCGCGCACAGCACCTTGCCGACCGGAGCGTCGGGATCGCCCGCCACCAGACCCACGGCATCCCAGGCGTCCGCGGTCGCGGGCGGGTACCAGCCGTGGATCAGGTCGACGACGTCCTTCAGGCTCGGCACAGCCCGGAGGCTACCGGGCGAGCCTCGCCTACGATCGCGGACCGTGGACCTGATTCTGCGGCCGGTCACGGCGGACAACTGGCGCGATGTCGCCGACCTCGCCCCGCGCGACGACCAGCGTCGCTTCGTCCCGGCCCTCGCCGCCCGCTACCTGCTGCTCGGCACGCTCGAGGACACCTGGCACAACCTCGGCGCGTTCGAGGAGGGCGTGGCCGTCGCCCACGTCATGTACGGCACCGACCCCGACGACGGCTCTCGGTGGATCGGCGGCCTCCTCGTCGACGCTTCCCACCAGGGCCGCGGCGTCGGCCGGCGGGTCGTGGAGCTCCTCATCGAGCGGCTCCGAGCCGAGCCCGGCGCGATCCGGATGTCCTACCACCCCGACAACGCCGCCAGCCGCGCACTCTTCACCGCCCTCGGTTTCGTTGAGACCGGTGAGATGGCGGACGACGAGCGGGTGATGGAGCTTCGCTGACGCGCCCGCCTGGCGGCGTCGGATTCCCTGTCGCCGGCGTCACGCCTCCCCGCGGTGAGCCCGGCACCGATCCGGTCCCGGAATCGGTCCTTCAGCCACCGCCGCGTCCGGGGGCACGAGACCCGCGTGCGGCCACCGCAGGTGCGCGCGATGCACCGTGCCTCGTGCACCCGCCGAGCCCACGGACCCGGGTGTGGGGCCCATCGAGGTGCGCAACGCGGATCGATCCACCTGCCGCCCTGGCCCCGCAGCCACTCGCCCAGCAGGTTCGCGCAAGCAGCTACTCGGCGCCCCGGATGGTGAGCCGCGTGATGGCGTCACCTTCCACGTCGAAGCCGAACTCGGACAGGCCGTTCGCGTGGTTGCTGCGCCAGTCCGCCACCACGATCACCCGCCCGTCGTCCCGCACGTCGACCTGTTGGACCGCCATCGTGCCCTGGGCTCCGATGAACTCCTTGTCGCTCCATCCCTTGATCGCCTCGCGCCCCACGAACTCGCGTCCCCAGTCGTCGACGACCCCAGGGCTGGCGAACGCGTCGAGGAAGCCCTGCTCGTCGTGCGTGTTGACCGCCTCGACGAACTCCCGCACCGGACTGGACAGCTCAGGCATAACCGCTCCGTTCCTGACGATGACCTTCATCCGAGCCTACGGCGGCGAGGACGCGGTGAGCCATCAGTTGACCTGCCGCTCGTAGCCCTCCCAGTACTGCGCGCGGAGCTTGAACTTCTGGAGCTTGCCGGTGGCGGTACGCGCCAGCTCGTCGCGGAACTCCACCGACGTCGGCGCCTTGTAGCCGGCGGCCTTGTCCTTGCACCAGGTGATCAGCTCCTGCTCGGTGACCTGTTCACCCTCGGTCAGGACGACGAGCGCCTTGATGGTCTCGCCCCACTTCTCGCTCGGCACGCCGATCACGGCGACCTCCGCGACCGCCGGGTGCGAGAACAGCACGTCCTCGACCTCGATGCTGCTGACGTTCTCTCCGCCCGTGATGATGACGTCCTTCTTCCGGTCCTGGATCGTCACGTACCCGTCGTCCCCGATCGCCGCTCCGTCGCCGGTGCGGAACCAGCCGTCGCGGAGCGCTGCCGCCGACTCCTCCGGCTGCTGCCAGTAGCCCTCGAGGACCACGTTGGAGCGCGCCAGCAGCTCACCGGCACCCTCGTCGGACTCGTCGACCCTGAGCCGTACGCCGAGCGCGGGCGCGCCGGCCCGCACCAGCTGCTGCGCCCGTTC
This sequence comes from uncultured Actinomycetota bacterium, assembly GCA_963826265.1. Taxonomy (GTDB): domain Bacteria; phylum Actinomycetota; class Actinomycetes; order Propionibacteriales; family Nocardioidaceae; genus Nocardioides. Next base: position 1,578,125 of record CAWGWH010000001.1, on the reverse strand, counting down.
CTCGCCGGAGAGGTCGTCCCACTCCGACCGGGTCCGGTTGACGGTCAGCAGCGGCGAGGTCTCGGTCAGCCCGTAGATCTGCACGAACTCCCACCCGAGCTCCTCCTCCACCCGGACCACGGTCTTCGTCGGCGGCGGCGCGCCGGCCATGATGATCCGGACCCGGTCGCGGCCGGGGATCTCCCCCTCCCAGGTCTGCGCGGCCTCGAGAACCGCAGCGGCGACCGCGGGGGCGGCGGCCATGACGGTCACGCCGTGCCGCTCGACCCTACGGAGGATCTCGGCCCCGTCGACCTTGCGCAGCATCACCTGGGGCACACCGAGGCCGGCCATCGTGAACGGCAGCCCCCAGCCGTTGGCGTGGAACTGCGGCAAGGTGTGGAGGTAGACGTCGCGGTCGCTCACTCCCACGTGCAGTCCGAAGGTCACGGCGTTGACCCAGATGTTGCGGTGGGTGATCTGGACGCCCTTGGGGCGAGCGGTGGTCCCGGAGGTGTAGTTGACGGTCGCCGTCGCGTTCTCGTCGGGCTCCCACACCGCTGGCTGAGCACCCTCGTCGGCGTACAGGTGCTCATCGTCACCGAACACGAAGCGATGCTCCGCGGTCACGTCGCCGAGCGCCTCGTCGAGCTCGGGGTCGACGTAGAGCACCCGCGCGCCCGAGTGCTCGACGATGTAGCGCACCTCGTCTGGCCGCAGCCGGAAGTTCACGGGCACCAGCACCCGGCCGAACCCGGCCACGCCGAAGAACGAGGTGAGCAGCCGCGCGCTGTTGTGGGAGACCACGGCGACCCGGTCGCCCGGCGCGATGCCCAGGGAGTCGAGGTGCGCGGCCTGCCGCGCGGCCAGCGCTGCCAGCTCGTCGTACCGCAGCTCACCGAGGGAGGGCGCGGGCTGGTCGGGCTCGTCGATCACCCCGACCCGCGCGCCGTACACCACGCGGGCGCGCTCGAGGAAGTCGGAGATGCTGAAGGGGACGATCATGGGCTCCTCCTCATCAGTGACTCGCGTCCACCCTAGGCGGCCGACGTTGGTCGGACGTTGGCCAGATGCTGGCCAGACGTTTGGCAAGCATGAGAGACCTCTCATGCGTGCCTCATCCACGCCCCACGAACGCGGCTCAGGCTGGCTGCCATGTCCTCGTTGACGAAGGCCTTGCTGGCCTCCGCGCTGACGCTGCCGCTGGTCGCGTTCGCGGCGGGTGTGCTCGCGTCGCCCGACGACGTCGACCCCGACCGCAGTCGCCCGGTCATCATCGGCAAGGTCGACGACGACTCCGGCCAGCAGGGCCCGCGGGAACGCGCTCCCGACGAGGTTCGGCAGCCTGACCGGCAAGACCCACCCCCGCGTGATGACGACGGTCCGGACGACGGTCCGGACGAAGACGCCGACGACGGCAACGACGACGGACGAGACGGCCCTCCGGCCGACGCGACGGACGATCGGGCGCCCAACGTCGTGCCGCCGGCACCGCGCGACCTGGACGACGACGAGGACGGCGGGGACGATGACAACGATGACAACACCGACGACGACCGGGAGTCCCGCGACGACTGAGGTCGTCGCAGTGCCCGCGACCCCATCGGAGCCCACTCCCACGCGACGGGCGCTAGCCCCTATCCCGGTCCGGATCAAGATCGCGGCCACGATCGCGCTGGTCACCGCCGCGGCGATGGCCTCCGCCGGATTGCTCGTCTACGTGCTCGAGAGCGCCCAGATCGACAACGACCTCAACCAGCAGATCGATCAGGAGATCGCCGAGCTCCGCGCGTTGCAACGCGGCGACGACCCCGAGACCTCGGCGCCGTTCGACAGCGTGGACCGGCTCCTCGCCCTCTATCTCGATCGCAATGTCACCGACGACGACGAGATGCTGGTGACCTACGTCGACGGCGAACTCCGGGACAACAGCGTGAACCAGTTCGGTGAGGGCATCCTGTCGGAGACGGGCTACCAACAGGCCGTGGCGAGGCTCTCGGAGTCCGGTGGCACCGCCGTGATCAACAGCCCGGAGTACCAGGAAGTTTGGGTGACCCTCGTGCCGGTCGAGAACAACCTCGACCCCTCCAGCACCGGGGCACTCACGATCATCAACTACGCCGACGACGAGCGCAGCGAGCTCGACCGCACCATCCGGACGTACGCCGTCGTGACGGTCGGCTTCCTCGGCGTGATCACGCTGCTGGCGATCTGGCGTGCCGGCCAGCTGCTGGCCCCGCTCACCTCGCTGCGGGAGACGGCAGAGTCGATCACCGAGACCGACCTTTCGCTGCGCATCGCCGAGCGAGGCAACGACGACATCACCGCCCTCACCCGCACCCTCAACGAGATGCTCGCCCGGCTGGAGGCGTCGTTCGTCGGACAACGGCAGTTCCTCGACGACGCGGGCCACGAGCTCAAGACGCCACTGACGGTGCTGCGCGGCCACCTCGAGCTGCTCGACTCCGCGGACCAGGCGGAGGTCGCCGAGACCAGGGGGCTGCTGCTCGACGAGATCGACCGGATGGCGCGCCTCGTGGGTGACCTGATCCTGCTGGCGAAGCATGACCGCCCTGACTTCCTGACGGCGTCCGCGGTGTCGGTCGAGCGACTGACCCGCACGCTGTACGCGAAGGCGCGGGCGCTCGCTGAGCGGGAGTGGGTCCTCGACGCGGTCGGTGAGGGGATCGCGCAGCTCGACGAGCAGCGGATCACCCAAGCAGTGCTGCAGCTCGCCGACAACGCCGTCAAGCACACCGCCGACGGTGACCGGATCGGCATCGGCTCCCGGGTGGCGGACGGCCGGGTCTCCCTCTGGGTGAGCGACACCGGGCCCGGCGTCCCGCCGGAGCTGCGCGGGCATGTCTTTGAGCGGTTCGGTCGTGCCGGCACCGTGCCTGACGATGAGGGCTTCGGTCTCGGCCTCTCGATCGTGCAAGCCATCGCCCTGGCGCACGACGGCAGCGTCCGGATCGAGGACGCCGAGCCGCACGGCGCCGTGGTCACCATCGACCTGTGGCAGGAGCCCCGATGGCACGCATCCTGATCGTGGAGGACGAGCAGCGGATCGCGTCGTTCGTGTCCAAGGGCCTGCGGGCCGAGGGCCACGCCACCACGGTGGTTGCCGACGGCAGGGACGGGCTCGACCACGCCCTCAGCGGCGACTACGACCTGATGGTCCTCGACATCGGGCTCCCCCGGCTCGACGGCTTCGACGTGCTGGACCAGCTGCGGTCCCAGGGTTCGCGGATGCCGGTCATCGTGCTCACCGCACGGGACTCGGTGAGCGACACCGTGAGCGCCCTCGAGGGCGGGGCCGACGACTACATGCCCAAGCCGTTCCGGTTCGCCGAGCTCCAGGCCCGGGTCCGGCTGCGGCTTCGGCAGGCGAACGACGGTGACGGCAGCGGCGTCCGCGACTCGCTCTCGGCCGGCGGCGTCCGGCTCGACCTGCGGACCCGCCGCGTCACCGTAGGTGGCGGGGAGCTGGATCTGTCCGCGCGGGAGTTCATGCTCGCGGAGATCTTCATGTTGAACGCCGGGCAGGTGCTGTCGCGCGAACAGCTCCTCGACCACGTGTGGGGCATGGACTTCGACCCCGGCTCGAACGTGGTGGACGTCTACGTCGGCTACCTCCGCCGGAAGCTCGGCTCCGACGCGATCAGCACGGTCCGTGGCATGGGTTACCGCTTCAATCCCTGATCCGTCGGGAACACGCCACCCCCGACCGGGGGGCAGGTCAGGGGTGGCGAGTTCGGAGGGGATGAGTCGTGGCGGTGTCTGCTGCGCGACTTCGTCAGCCGACAAGGACTCTTCCGACCCTTGGTGAGCCGTCCATGAGGCAAAGATGAGAGACGCTCTCATCGACGGCCGGCGAAACGGTCTCGTCCTGCGGCCGCGCATGGCGTGGGTCAACCACGCACCTTGAACGTGAGCTTGGGGGCCGGCAGGCCGGCGAGGACCGGCTCGAACGCGTCGACGATCTCCGAGGGCAGGGGGCGCTTGCCGGGGTCCTGGTGGAGGGACGCCGCGATCACCTCGCGCACCGGACCGGGAACGTGGTCGGGCAGGTCGTAGGGCTCGTCGACCAGCTGCGGGTACCGGCCGGCCAGCTCCTCGGCGTCCTCGGAGCCGGTGTCGAAGGCCCGGTAGCCGGCGACGGCATGGAAGAGCGTCGCGCCGAGTCCCCAGACGTCGCTGGCGAACGTGGGGGCGCCGTGGGTGCCGGGGTCGGCCTGCTCCGGGGACATGTAGTAGTCGGTGCCGAGCTGCTTGCCGCGGGCGGCGAGCTCCGGCGTGCGGGCGATCGAGAGGTCGATCAGCCGCGCCGGTGCGGCCATGATGACGTTGCTCGGCTTGATGTCGAGGTGGAGCAGGTCGACGCCACGCAGGTAGTGGAGGGCCGCCGCGACCTCGATCGCCAGCGGCAGGTACTGCTGCTCCTGGAGCCGTCCGTGCCGCCGGATCAGCGACGACAGGCGGGGCCCCTCGATGTGCTGGAGCACGATGTGAGGCCGCTCGTGCTCGAGGTCGTACCGCAGCCCTTTGACCACGACCGGGTGGTTGACCAGGGCGAGCGCCTCGACCTCCCGGCGCAGCCCCCGGAGGGTGTGGTCGTCGCCCACCTGATCGGGCCGGACCACCTTGACCACGACGGCGACGTAGGTGATCTCGTCGAACGCGAGGAACACCTCGTAGGCGTAGCCACCCCCGAGCCGCCGCAGGACGGTCAGCTCGGGGGTGATGCGGTCACCTTCGTCCAGGTGCCAGCTGTGGGGGGACTCGCTCACGTGCTTCAGCCTAGGCCGGATCAGCGACGGGTGTCGTTGCGCGAACGGTCGTTGGTCCTGTTCTTCGAGTGGTCGCGGGTGCGGTCGCCACCGTCGCGGGTCCAGTCCTTGGTGAGGTCGCCACGACTCCGGTCACGGTCGCGGCTGACGCCGGTGTTGCGGCTGTTGGTGCCGTCGTTGCTGTTCACGCCGCTGGTGTTCCGGGACCGCGTGTTGTCCCCGCCGGTGTTGGTGTCGCCGGCCGGGTTCATCTCGTCGTCGTCGGCGACCATGACCAGCTCGGCGCTGTCGTCGTCGTTCCGCTTGACGGTGACGTCGTCGCTGGCGAACGCCGAGGAGATCGGCAGGGCCAGCAGACCGGTCGTCACCAGGCCGGCGAAGGCGGCGGCGGGGAGGTTGAGGGTGGAGCGCTTCATGACGGATAGTTCCTCTCGATGCATATGGATGTTCTCTGCTTCGAGAAGGACGATGCCGCGCGACGGTGAGTCCACCATGAGGGTGGGATGAGACGTCTCTTAGGGCGTGTCTCTCAGGTGTGAAGGTCCCCGGAGCCGGTAGCCCGGCCCCGGGGACGTCTGTGCTCCGAGGTTCGCTGTTACACAGCCCCGGGCTCCGGCCACTCCGCGACTGTCACTTCCGAGCCCCGTACGTCGACGACGAGTCGCGCGTCCGATGAACCCTTCGCGGCCAGCCGGTACCGACCGGCCCGGAGATCGGGGAACACCAGCGACGACACGCGGCCTCCCTCCACCGGGCGGTCGACGACCGCGACATGCGGCAGGCGGACCCCGGCCCGGCGTTGTCGATGTGGATCTCGTAGCGCACGTCGTCGCCGAACTCGTAGAAGTTCGGGCCGCCGTCGGGCTTCTGGAGCGGGATGAAGTTCGCGACCAGGGTGACCGTGTCGGGTCTGTCGGGGCTCCGGAAGGCGTAGGTGTCGGTGCCATCGGCGACCGGGTCCTTGGAGATCTCGGCTGCTTCGCGGTGGGAGGACATCAGCGATCTCCCGCCGCGTTCAGGAGCCGGACGACGAGTCGCGGTCCTGGACGACGACCTCGCGCTCACCCACGAGCAGCCGGACCTCGTTGAGGCGGTGGCCCGGGACGTAGGCGAGCACCTGCTCGCGGGCGGCCTGCTCACCGGCTCGCGCCTGCGCCGGGCCAGCCATCCCGAGGTGCCTGCGCCGGCCACTCCGACCCCTGTGGCCGCCAGGAATTCCCTTCTGCCCGTATCGGTCATCTCATGCCTCCCCAATGGACGCGCGGTTCGGTGTGAGCCGCGTCCCCAGCGCTTCGGAGCAGGAGGCAGGTCCGGCTTGGTGCCGATCTGGTGCTGGAGTGCCCGGACTGGGTCCGGGTCGGGCTCAGCGGCGCCAGGCGGCGCGCCGGGAACCGTTCGCCTCCGGTGAGGCGGACTGCGCCCAGACCCGGCGCCAGGTGGCGACGTCGGGACCGGACGGGTCCGGGATCGCGCCGGCAGCGGCACGCCGCCGGGCCTCCCACCAGGTGCTCGACTCCTCGTCGAGCAAGGAGGCGACCGCCTCGCGGATCTTGGGCGCGAAGGAACGGGGCGACTCGTCGGGCTCGGGCCGCAGCGGCTCGCCGAAGCGGATCGTGAGCTGCCGGCGGCCCGGGCTGGGCCAGTTCTGCCCGCGGGGCATGGCCGCGAACGTCCCGCGGTGGGCGATCGGGACGACCGGGATCCCGTGCTCGCACGCCAGGTACGCCGCACCGAGCCGGAAGCGGCCGGTCCAGCCGTCCTGGGAGCGGGTGCCCTCCGGGAAGACCACGAGGCTCCAGCCGTCGGCGAGGACCTCACCGGGGGTGGCCGACATGGCGCCGCCGCGGCGGTCGATCGGGAACGTGTTGAACAGCAGCGCCGAGCCGACCGCCCGCCACCAGGTGTCGAAGAAGTAGTCGGCCGCGGCCGCCACCGCCGTACGACGCCGCCACTCGTCGGGCAGCGAGAGCAGGATCAGCGGCGTGTCGAGGTGGGACGCGTGGTTGGCCACGAAGATGACCGGGCCCTCGATCCGCGAGAGGACGTCGACGCCCTCGACGCGGGTCCGGACCTGGGACCGGAAGACCGGCTCGAGACCGCCCTTCTGGGCGACCTCACGCGCCACCCTGCCAGGGCGGCGGCGCGCCCAGTCGGTGCCGAACACGGTCTGCTCGACCGGCTCGACCCAGGGCTCGGCGGAGCGAGGCACCAGTGACCGACGACCCCAGCGCCAGCCCCGGGCGACCTTGCGGACGTCCTCGACACCCTCTCGGACCACGTTCATGCCTGGACCCACGCGGCTCACACCTTCACGTCGGCGATCAGGTGCGGCGGGTTGTGCAGGTAGGTGATCGACGGCGAGGCCCCCACGGTGTCGGTCGCCATCTCCAGCGCGTCGCCCAGGGTCGAGGCGGCCCGGAATCCGAGTCGCGACGCGACCTTGCGGTCGCCGCCGACCCAGATGACGTCGTCGACGTGGTCCATCGCGTGCGCCGCCCAGTACCACATGTAGAACGGGTGGACGCCGTGGTACGCGTGCGACGTCCGGTACAGGTGGATGTACCAGGGGTCGGTCGCGAACTGCTGCTCGTACTTCTCGCCGATCACGGCCGGGTCGGTCGTCTCGGCCAGGACCTCCTCGTAGAAGTCGACGTACGACGGGTGCCGCAGCTGGTCGAACCCCTCGTTCAGCGGGTGGTAGAGGATCACCGCCCCGCCGCGGCGCACGACGGGCTGGCCGCGGTAGGAGTTGAAGTAGTAGCCGAGCCCCATGCAGGTCGCGAGGATCGGGTTCATCGTCGAGCTCACGTTGTACGGGCCGAGGTAAGGCACGCCCATCACGAGCACGTCGGACTGACCCTGCACCTCGACCAGCTGCTGCCGGTGCACGGCCGCGATGGTGCGCTCGTGCACCGCCTCGACCTCGCCGGCGTTGACACCCGTCAGTCCGTACGGCGCTCGGATGTCGTGGAACATCTTGTGCCGGACCCGCCGCGGCGCCACCGACAGCCCGCGCCGGACTGCGAGCATCGAGGCCTGGTCACGCACCGACCACTCCCACTCACGCTTCATGAGGAAGTCGTACGGCGAGGGGAAGACCCGGTTGTCGAGCGTGGTCTCGATCTGGAACACCTTCACGTGGTCCTTGATGAGGCGGCCCATCCGCCAGGCGGAGTGGTGCAGGTGCGACTTCTTGTGGTCCATGAAGGAGTGGGACCGGACCATCGTCTGCGGGTTGTGGTGGTGGCGCAGGCTCTTGTACGACGCCAGCCCGATCCCGACCGACTTGTGCCCACCGTCCATCGCGACCAGGTTCACGTTGACGTAGACCAGCAGGTCCGACTCCGCGGCCCGCTTGCTGATCTCGACGTCCTCGCCCTGGTCGGTGGTCCCGAGGTGGGCCAGGTTGTCGCGGTCCTCGGCATCGAAGTTGTAGAGCAGGCCCTGGGGGTGGAACGACCGGAACACGCGCTCCCCCACGATGTGCTTGAGCTCCGCTGGCGTCATCCGCCGGTGGAGCGCGTTCGCCGCGATCAGCTCGACGTCGTCGACGCCGGCGTCGGCGGCGAGCGTGAGCACCTGCTCGATGATCCGCTGCCGGATGTCGGGCGCCCTCATGGTCGGCAGCGGCAACGACAGGTCGTCGAACGCGATCGTCAACCGCATGCCCGGCCGCAGCAGCGACGGGAGCGGCGCTGAGTCGACCGGGTCGAGCAGCGCGTCGCGGATCGCCTCCTCGACGTCCGGCACCGTCGGCATCGACTCGGGCGGATAGACCACCCGGGTGCCGAGCGGGAATTCCTCCAGCCGGAACCCCTGCCCCTCGTGCACGACCAGAGGCGGCGTGCGGTCATCGACCTCCAGCACGAATCCGGGTCTGCTCATCGAGTGCTCCTTGGGTCGAAGGCCACCTTGACCGTGCCGAGGCGGCCGGCCGAGTGGGCGTGGTCGAGTGCCTCGCGCCAACGGTGGAGCGGGTAGCTCACCACTGACTTCGCCAGCTGGGCAACGGGGTCGCCGGCGACCAGGTCGGTCGCGACGGAGAAGGCGGGACGGTCGCCGGCGCCGGGCTCCCGCTGTGCGGAGGCGTAGGAGCCGACGATCTCGAGCTCCCGGAACCACGCCGCGGACAGGTCCGCGCGGGCCGGCATCCCGGAGAGCACCACCCGGCCGCCAGCGCGGGTGGCGTGCAGAGCGGTCTCGAGCGAGCCACGGCTGCCGACGGCATCGATCGCGATGTCGACGCCCCCGAGCAGGTACACCGGAGCGAGCTCGGGCGACAGCTGCAGGGCGCCCGTGGCCCGACGTACCCGGCGCAGCGCCTCCTTGGGCGTGACGACCTCGGTCGCGCCGAAGTCGCGTGCCAGCTCGCGCTGATGCCCGTGCTTCGCGACGACGGTGATCTCGCCGGCCGCGGTCAGGTTGCGCAGCGCCAGCGTCACGAGCAGCCCGACGGAGCCGGCACCGCTCACGAGCACCCGGTCGTTCGCGGCGACCCGGGCCGCCAGCGCCGTGTGGACCGCGCAGGCCATCGGCTCGGTCAGCACCGCCTGCTCGTCGGAGTGGCCCTCGGGCACGGCGTGGAGCTGGCTGCGGTGAGCGACCAGCGTCTGGCCCCAGCCACCGCCGGTGTCGGAGCAGAAGCCGGTCTGCAGCCCCGGGGCCAGGTGCCCGACGGTGATCCGGTCGCAGCGGTTGGTCGCGCCGGTGGCGCACCCGTCGCAGGGCTCGACGCCGCGTGCGGCGCAGGTCAGCACCGGGTCGACGACGACGCGGGTGCCGGCGGGCAGGTCGTCGCAGTCGTCGACGAGCTCGGCGACGACCTCGTGACCGGGCACGAACGGCATCGACACGACCGCGGAGAAGTAGAGGCTGGTGCTGCCCGACAGAGCACCGAGGTCGGACCCGCAGATCCCCGAGAGCCGGGGGCGCAACCGGGCCCAGCCGGGTCGCGCGACCTTCGGCTCGGGGATGGTCACCAGCCGCAGCGGCGCGGCGAACCCGGACAGCATCCCCGGCAACCGTTCGCCGGCAAGCTTGCCCGCGACGTGGCGGGGTCGGGAGCGGAACATCTCCAGCGCGAGCATCATCAGCGCTCACCTGCCGGGTTGAGCACCCGCGGGGCGGCTTCGGAGCTGGCCCAGTCCACGATCGGCCAGTGCTGCCGTCGCGCGTGCCGGAAGAGCGAGACGTCGGGCCGCACCGCGACCGGGTTGCCGACCGCCGCCAGCAGCGGCAGGTCGGAGTGGGAGTCGGCGTAGCCGTAGGACTTGGCGAGGTCGATGCCGTGGTCGGCCGCCCAGGAGCGCATCCACGCCGCGCGCGACTCCCCCACCAGCGGTGAGGACGCGAGGAACCCGGTGCAGACCCCACGTTCGTCGACGGCCAGCTCGGCGGACTCGATGTGGTCGAAGAGCGGCCGCAGCGGTCGCGTGAGCGGCTCGATGGCGCCGGTCACGAGCACGGTGGTGTGGCCGGCCGCGCGGTGCTCGCGGATCCGGCGGACCGCCGCCGGGGCCAGTCGCGACAACACGTGGTCGGCGAGCTCGGCGTCCGCCACGGCCTCGAGGTCGCTGAGCCGGGCGCCGGCGTACTGCCGGTATACCGACCGCAGGAACGCACTGCGCTCCTTGCGCTCAGCCCGGACCAGGCCGGGCACTCGGGCCGCCATCCGGGCCAGCTCGGCCATCCGGTCGGGGCCGTCGAGCTCGGGGAGCCGCAGCCACAGGAACGTCTCGATGACGTTGGACGACAGCAGCGTGCCGTCCATGTCGAAGAACGCCCCGATCCCGCTGACCTCGGCCGGGTCGTCAGCCGCCTCGAGCGCGCGCGGGGCGGAGCGGTTGGGGCGCTTGCGGGCGGCGCGCAGCTCGTCCATCCGGCGGATCGGATCCGACACCGCCGGGCAGTGCACGTCCTGGAGGTAGTGGCGCCAGTCGACGACCGAGGTGTCGAACGCGAACGTGGCCCGGTCGGCCTCCGACAGCGAGCGGTACAGCGCCATCGTCTCGTCGTCGGAGAACCGGAGCTCGGCCTGCGCGTACTCGCGGTAGAGGTCGAGGTAGCGGCGCAGGAACTCCAGCCGGCGGCCCTGCTGGTCGAGCTTGCGGGCCAGGTCGCGGACCCGGTCGCTGCGCGGCGCCCGGCCGATCACCTGGTCGGCGACCTTGTGCGCGCGCTCGCTCGTGGTCAGCAGCCGCTCCACCGCCTGTGCTCCGGGGAAGCGCCAGTCGGGCAGCCGGGCCGCACCGCGGTCGCCGGCGGCGAAGGGATGCTCGTCGAAGTACTGCCGGACGTTGTCGTAGAGGCTCCGGAACGTGAGCGGGTTGCGGGCGCCCGACGAGACGTGGAAGTACGCCGGGGTGCCCGGCTCGGGCGGCGCCGCCAGCACCGCGACGATGGTGGCGACGACGTGGTCGACCGGCACTATGTCGACAGTGGTGTCCGCCGCGGCCGGGAACTCGGGCAGCTCGCCGCGTCCGTAGGCGAGGATCAGCGGCTCGGCCATCTTGAAGCCCTCGATCCAGCCCGGGTGGGGCCGCTCGAGGGCGGACTCGATGATGCTCGGACGCACGATGCTCACGCGGTGGGGGCCCGCGGCGGCGTACCGCTCGACTACTCGCTCGCCGAGCGCCTTCGTGAACGTGTAGCAGTCGGTCCAGCCGAGGCTGCGCGCCCGCTCGGTGCCGATCCGGACCAGTTCCTCCTTGACCCACGCCTTGCGGGCCCCCTCGGTCGCCTCGGCCGCGCTCAGCAGGCCAGCCCTGCCGTGTGCCCGCTCGGCGCGCTTGCGCTCCCGGGTGAGCAGCGCGGTGCCGCGCGAGCGGTGCTCGACCGCGTCGCGCTGGGCCAGTCCCCAGCGCAGCTCGGCCTCGAGGTCGACGTCGTGGGGCACCGTCGCCTCCGGGATGGTGCCCCGGCGACGGCCGGCGACGTACGCCGTGGAGATGTGCACGTAGTGCAGGTCCGGCCCGGCCTCGCGGACCCGGTCGAGCAGCTCCCGCGTACCGAGCACATTGGTGCGGAACCCGTCGTCGACGGGCGGGTCGAACGACACGTCGCCGGCGCAGTGGACCACGGCGTCGAGGTCGGTCGGCAGCGGCGGGACGTCTGCCAGGTCGCCCGACAGGACGCGGACCCGTTCCGCGAGCAGGGCGTCGACGTCGCCGGCGGTCGCGACCACGTCGGAGAAGATCGACTTCCCGAGCAGGGTGCGCACCCGGTCCTCGGCCGGGGTCGAGCCGCGGGGCCGCACCAGCAGCGTCACGTGGGTGCCGGGGACCTCGGACAGCAGCAGGTGCAGCAGCGCCTCACCGACGAACCCGGTGACGCCGGTCAGGAGCAGCCGCTGGCCGCGCAGACGCTCGACGATCGAACCGGACGGTTCGTGCCCCGACTGTCCGCCGGTCTCCCTCGGCGCTCCTACCGACAGGTTCTCCACCTGACCGATTCAACACTCCCGAGTGCGGGCCGGTCACCCGGGGTCGCCACGTGGTGTGTCAAGGGGGTGTCGCGGGGTGCGTCGGGACGGGATCGAACCGCCGACCGCTCGGGTGTAAACCGAGTGCTCTACCGCTGAGCTACCGACGCCGGTCGAGGCGGGGCACAGACTACGGGAGGCACGCTCAGGGACGCGGATCGTCGGCGCCGGAGTGGCCTGGGGGTTGAAATGGGAAAAGTCGAGCCGCTGGCGTCTCGGGTCACCAGCGGCTCGACGTCATCGAGAATAGACACCGGGACCAAGGAAGTCGCCGTTTGTGGCGAAATTGTTGAAATCTTCTCATTCCCGGCCTAGACCACCGGGGATCCCCGACTCCGGGCGGCGTCGTTCCCCGCCTGCGCGGGTCTCCTGGCGGTCGGAGTGTGGGCTCGGCGGGTGCACGAGGCACGCTGCGACGCGCGCCGGCCCAGCGGGCCTAGACGAGGGCGTGGAGCTGGCGCAGGTGCTCATCCAGGTCGCGTCCGTCCGACCGCGGCGAGTGCACCGACCAGCGCAGCAGCCCCTGCCGGTCCACGACGTACGACGAGCGGTGCGGTGCGCCCCGGGACTCGTCGAAGACCTCGTAGGTCCGCGTCACCTCGCCATGCGGCCAGAAGTCGCTGAGCAGGGGAAAGTTGAGCCCGTCGGAGTCTGCGAAGGCGCGCAAGGCGTAGACGGGGTCGCACGAGATCGCGAGCACCTCGGTGTCGAACGTGGTGAACTCCGCGAGCCGCCCGCGGATGTCAGCCATCTCCCCCGTGCACACGCCTGAGAACGCGAACGGGAAAAAGACCAGTGCGACCGCCTTCGAGCCACGGTAGGCCGACAGCGTGACGTCCTGGCCGAACTGGTCGCGGAGGGTGAAGTCGGGCGCGGGGGCGCCCAGGGTGAGTCCGGTCATGGTGGGCTCATTCTCCCACCCCGGGTTACTCAGTCGTCGCCGGCCTCGTCGTGGTCGGCCAGGTCGCGCTTGAGGATCTTGCCGGTCGCGTTGCGAGGCAGCTCGTCGAGGAACACGATCTCGCGCGGCACCTTGTAGCGCGCCAGCTGCTCCTTCACCAGGTCCTTGAGCTCGTCCTCCCCCACGGTGCCGTCACGGCGCACCACGAACGCCCGCAGCCGCGTGCCGAAGTCGTCGTCGTCGACCCCGATCGCCGCAACCTCCACGACGTCGTCGTGCCCGACGAGGCAGTCCTCGACCTCCTTGGGAAAGACGTTCTCGCCGCCGGAGACGATCATCTCGTCATCGCGGCCCTCGACGTAGAGCCGGCCGTCCTCGCCGAACCGGCCCACGTCGCCGGTGGACATCAGGCCGTCGATCATGTCCTTGCCGCCGCCGCCGGTGTAGCCCTCGAACAGCATCGAGTTGCCCACGAAGATCCGACCGGTCACACCGTCGGCCAGCTCCTGGCCCTCGTCGTCGAGGATCTTCACCACGGTGGCGTACGGCGGGCGCCCGGCCGAGGACGGCGCCGCACGTAGGTCCTCGGGAGTCGCGATGCTCGCGTAGGCGACCTCGGTCGATCCGTAGATGTTGTAGAGGTGGTCGCCGAAGTGGTCCATCCAGCTCAGCGCCAGGTTGCCTGGAAGCGCGGAACCGGAGGCCGCGACGACCTGCACCCTCGAGAGGTCGTACGACGCCAGCGTCTCCTCCGGCAGGGCCAGCACCCGCTGCAGCATGACCGGGATGACCACCATCGAGTCGCACCGCTCGTCCTGGGTGACTCGCAGCGCCTCCTCGGGGTCGAACCGGCGCCGCAGGACCACGGTCGAGCCGAGCAGCATCGCGAGTGCGAGGTGTGCGAAGCCCCAGGTGTGGAAGAGCGGCGCCGCGATGTGGGTGCGCCAGCCGTGTCGCAGCGGCAGCCGGGACATCAGCGAGACCGCCGCGTCGATCCCTGCCTCGTTGCGGGGTGCGCCCTTCGGCGTACCGGTGGTGCCGGAGGTCAGGATCACGATCCGCGCGTGGCGCTCGGGTGCGCTCAGGTCGGAGTCGTCGTGACCGGAGATCAGCGCCTCGATCGTCTGCTCGGCGGTGTCGGAGTCGGTCCAGGCGATGAGCCGCTGCTGGATGTCCGCCTGCGCCAGCAGGCCGGTGAACTCCTCGTCGTGCACCACGGCGCTGGGCGCCTCGCGCTCCAGGACGTCGACGAGCTGCGGGCCGGCGAAGGCCGTGTTGAGGTAGAGGATGTCGGCGCCCAGCTTGGCCACCGCGATGCTGGCATCGACGAAGCCCCGGTGGTTGCGGCACATCACCGCGACCGAGTCACCTTCGCCCACACCGAGCTCACGCAGCCCGCGGGCGAGCGCGTTGCTGCGGCGGTGGATCTCGCCGAAGGTCAGCTCCCCCAGCTCGTCGACCAGGCCGACCCGGCCGGGGTCGGTGACGGCGAGGGTGGCGAAGCCGCCGGCGGGCCCGGTCCCCCAGTCCTTGAGGACACGGGCGAGCCCGGCGAGCTTGCGCGGCGACAGCGGCCGGACGACGCCGGCGCCGCCCAGCACGCGCACCGTGGTGGCAGCGTTCGAGAGGCCGTTCGCGAGTTTGTGCATGGTGTCCACTCGAACGTACGAGGTGGTGACGGGGTTACGCCGGGGTCTTCGGAGTCACCAACCGCGTGGCGGCCCAGTCCTTGCTGACCGCAACGGTGGTGGTCTGCGCGAGGCCGGCGATCGGTGCCGCCTCGGCGATGTCGGCGGCGTCGACCGCGCCGGGCCGGCCCACCTTGGGCGTGAGCAGCCAGATCGCGCCCCCGCCGACGAGGTCCGTCAGGGAGTCGACCAGGCCGTCGACGAGGTCGCCGTCGTCCTCACGCCACCACAGGATCACGGCGTCGACGACATTGCCGTAGTCGCCGTCGACCATGTCGGCGTCAATGGCGTCCTCGATCGCGACCCGTAGCGCGTCGTCGGTGTCCGAGTCCCAGCCGAGCTCCTGCACGACCATCCCGGTCGTGAAGCCCAGCCGGCTCGCGGGGCCCGCAGCGACAGCCGTGCCGTCACGCCCCTCCGGCTGCGCGGCATCGCTGCCCGCCGTCGAACTCACTGCTCCTCCATCGTCTCCCGGTGATCGTGCGCCAGCCGGCGGCTGTGCACGCTGAAGTGTGCAGTAGTCCAGCGGAGTTGACGGGGGTTGGCAACCCGGGCTCGCGATTCCCACAGAGGTCTGGGCTACCGCCGGGTAAATTCCGTGCCGTTCGCGGGCGTGCAACGATGGGCGAGTGAGCGACGACACCACCGCGAAGCAGCAGACCGGGTCGGTGCCCTCGGTGATCCACGAAGGCCTCCCCACGCAGCTCCCAGACATCGATCCCGAGGAGACCAGCGACTGGCTGGAGTCCTTCGACAGCATGCTCGAGGAGCGCGGCCGCGACCGCGCCCGCTACGTCATGTTGCGCCTCCTCGAGCGGGCCCGCGCGAAGCAAGTGGGCGTCCCGGCGCTCCGCAGCACCGACTACATCAACTCCATCCCGCCCGAGCGCGAGCCCTGGTTCCCCGGCGACGAGGACATCGAGCGCCGGATCCGCGCGTTCATCCGCTGGAACGCCGCGGTCATGGTGTCCAGCGCCAACCGCAAGGGCCTCGAGGTCGGCGGCCACATCGCGACGTACCAGTCGGCGGCAAGCCTCTACGAGGTCGGCTTCAACCACTTCTTCCGCGGCAAGGACCACCCCGGCGGCGGCGACCAGATCTACATCCAGGGGCACGGCTCCCCCGGCATCTACGCCCGCGCGTTCCTCGAGGGCCGGCTCACCGAGGACCAGCTGTACCGGTTCCGCCAGGAGGTGCAGCACGGACCGGGCAACGGCCTCCCGTCCTACCCGCACCCCCGGCTGATGCCCGACTTCTGGGAGTTTCCCACGGTCTCGATGGGCCTCACCGCCCTCAACGCGATCTACCAGGCGCGCTTCAACCGCTACCTGCACAACCGCAGCATCAAGGACACCAGCCAGCAGAAGGTGTGGGCGTTCCTCGGCGACGGTGAGATGGGCGAGCCCGAGTCGCTCGGTGCGATCGGACTGGCGGCCCGCGAGGAGCTCGACAACCTCGTCTTCGTCGTCAACTGCAACCTGCAGCAGCTCGACGGCCCCGTCCGCGGCAACGGCAAGATCATCCAGGAGCTGGAGTCCTTCTTCCGCGGCGCCGGCTGGAACGTCATCAAGGTGGTCTGGGGTCGCGAGTGGGACCCACTGCTGGCCAAGGACGTCGACGGTGTGCTCGTCAACCGCATGAACACCACCCCCGACGGTCAGTTCCAGACGTACTCGACCGAGGACGGGGGCTACATCCGCGACCACTTCTTCGGGATCGACCCGCGGCTGCGGGCGATGGTCGAGCACATGAGCGACAGCCAGATCGAGAAGCTGCCGCGCGGCGGGCACGACTACCGCAAGGTGTACGCCGCGTTCGACGCCGCCACGAAGCACGTCGGCCAGCCGACCGTGATCCTGGCGAAGACCATCAAGGGCTGGACGATCGACGCCCTCGAGGGCAAGAACGCCACGCACCAGATGAAGAAGCTCAACATCGAGGACCTCAAGAAGTTCCGCGACCGGCTCTACCTGCCGCTCAGCGACAAGGACCTCGAGGAGACCTACGAGCGCGACGGCACCGCACCGTTCTTCCACCCCGGGCAGGACTCGCCCGAGATCCAGTACATGCTCGAGCGCCGCTCCGCGCTCGGGGGCTCCCTGCCGCGCCGGGTCGACCGCTCCAGCCCGCTCAAGCTGCCCGGCGACACGGTGTACGCCGAGCTGAAGCAGGGGTCCGGCAAGAACAAGGTCGCCACGACTCAGGCGCTGGTCCGGTTGCTGAAGGACTGGATGAAGGACCCGGGGATCGGTGACCGGATCGTGCCGATCGCGCCCGACGAGTACCGCACCTTCGGCATGGACTCGATGTTCCCGAGCGCGAAGGTCTACAACCCCGGTGGGCAGCAGTACGAGGCCGTCGACCGGAAGTTGTTGCTGTCCTACAAGGAGTCGGCACAGGGCCAGATGCTCCACGAGGGCATCTCCGAGGCCGGTTCGGTCTCGTCCGCCATCGCGGCCGGCTCGTCGTACTCCACGCACGGCGAACCGATGATCCCGTTCTACATCTTCTACTCGATGTTCGGGTTCCAGCGCACCGGCGACTCGATCTGGGCCATGGCCGACCAGCTCGCGCGCGGCTTCCTGATCGGCGCCACCGCCGGCCGGACGACGCTCACCGGTGAGGGCCTCCAGCACGCCGACGGGCACTCCCCGCTGCTGGCGACGACCAACCCGGGCGTCGTGCACTACGACCCGGCGTTCGCCTACGAGGTCAGCCACATCATGCAGTCGGGCCTCGAGCGCATGTACGGCCCGGACGCCGAGGACGTGATCTTCTACCTCACGGTCTACAACGAGCCCGTCGACCAGCCGGCGGAGCCCGAGAACGTCGACGTCGACGGCATCCTCAAGGGCCTCCACAAGGTCGCGACCGGCGAGGGTGAGGGCCCACGCGTGCAGCTGCTCGCGTCCGGCGTCGGCTTCCCCTGGGCGGAGCGTGCCGCGCAGCTGCTGCGGGACGACTGGGGCGTCGTGGCCGATACCTGGTCGGTGACCTCGTGGAACGAGCTCGCCCGCGACGCCATAGCCGCCGAGAGGTGGAACCTGCTGCACCCCGACGAGGAGCCGCGCACGGCGTACGTCACCGAGAAGCTGCGCGACGCCTCAGGCCCGGTCGTCGCGGTGTCCGACTACATGACCGCGGTGCCGATGCAGATCGCGCGGTGGGTCCCGGCCGACTACCGCGTGCTCGGCGCCGACGGCTTCGGCTTCGCCGACACCCGCCCGGCCGCCCGTCGGTACTTCAACGTGGACGCCGAGTCGGTCGTCGTGCAGACGCTGCAGGCGCTCGCCGACGCCGGCCAGGTGCCGCGCGAGAAGGTCGCCCACGCCTTCCACGCCTACGCCATCGACGACCCCACGGCGGTGTCGGGCATCAAACAGGAAGGCGGCGACGCCTGATCGCGCCATCCGGTGGTTGAGGTGCGAAGGCGCCCCGCGCCTGAGCCTCGCAACCCCCGGACCCGAGACCGGAGCTACGCAGACGTGATGCTGGTGACGGTCGCGTCCTGCTGGTCAAGCGGCCGACCCGCACGGAGGAGCGCCCGGAACCGTGCCCGCGAGTAGCTCGCCGCAGGGGTCGACCGGATGAACTCGTGGACCAGCTTCACGAACCGCTGCGGATGGTCCTTGTGCGGGAAGTGCCCCGCGTTCGGGATCACCTCGACCCGAGCGTCCGGCGCCAGCCGCGCGGCCCGCGAGGCGTGGCTGACCGGGATCACCTGGTCGTCCTGCCCCCAGAACACCGCCATCGGCATCACCTGCGTGAGATAGGCGCGGTCGGCCATCGTGACGATCTGGCCACGCCAGTCGACGACGGCGCGCACCACGTGCCGGATCGCGTGCCGGGTGGCCGGGTCCTTGAAGGAGTCGTAGATCTCGGCGACCTCGTCGAGGTCGCGGGTGTACCGCGACGGGAGCCGCGACAGCCCGCGCAGCCCCACCTTGCCGACGTGGCGTACGCCGGGGAGGGTGAGCGCGCCCATGACCGGATGGAATCCGGGCGTGGTGATCGCGCGGATGAACGGCGACACCTCCGACCCCAGCCCGCCGGACGCGACCAGGATCAGCCGCTCGGTGCGCTCCGGGAACTGGTAGGCGAACTGCATCGCGACGCCACCCCCGAAGCTGTGGCCGAGCACGGTGGCCCGGTCGATCCCGAGGCAGGTGAGCAGGTCCCGCATCCCGTTGGCGTAACCGCCGACGCTGTAGTCGGCCCGGGGCTTGTCCGAGAGGCCGTGGCCGAGCAGGTCGGGTGCGATCACGGTGTACCGGCGGGCCAGCGAGTCGATGACCGGCTCCCAGGTGGTGTGGTCGCAGCCCAGCCCGTGCAGCAACAGCAGGACCGGCCCCTGGCCGGCCTTCACGAACGCGCGTCGGTGACCGTGGATGGTCAGGTACTGCACGTCGTACCGCGACTCCGTCACTGGCGGCGCCACCTCTCGGTCGGTTCTGCCGGATTCAACCAGACCGGGTTCCCGTTCAGCAGCCGGAAACCCCTATTCCACAAGAGTTTCCACGATTGGACGTGATACGCCGCCGGCGGGGGCTTGGACTAGCCTCGACTGCGTGGCCACCTCGTCCAGTCCCGCGGAGGCCGATCGCGAGCGCGCCGCGGCCGCTCTGCTCCGGTCCACCGGCGCCCTGAGCACGACCGCCACGGCCCGGATGGAGACCGACCTCGACTGGTTCCGACACCTCAGTGCCGATGACCGGTCGTGGGTGGGCCTGATCGTGCAGGCCGGCGTCAAGGGGTTCGTGGACTGGTACTCCCACGACAGCGAACCGGTGCCGGCGGGGAGTGCGCTGGCCACGGCCGTCTTCGGCTCCGCACCGCGCGCCCTGACCGGCGTGATCAGCCTCCAGCAGACCGTCGACCTGGTGAGGCTGTCACTGCGGGTGGTGGAGACCAGCATCGACGGCATCATCGACCCGGCCGACAGCGCCGACGTGCACGCGGCCGTGCTCCGGTACGCCCGCGAGGTGGCCTTCGCCACCGCCGAGGTCTATGCCCGCGCGGCCGAGGTGCGCGGCGCCTGGGATGCCCGGCTCGAGGCGCTGGTGGTCGACTCGGTGCTGCGCGCCGAGGCGGACGAGGGCGTGATGTCTCGTGCCAGTGCGTTGGGGTGGTCCGCCCGGGGCGACGTGGCGGTCGTTCTCGGCCGGGTGCCCACCGAACGGACCGAGACCGACGTGTTCGCCGAGGCCCGCCGGCTGGCCCGGGCGTCCGGGATGGACGCATTGTGCGCGGCTCAGGGCGAGCGGCTCGTGGTGCTGCTCGGGGACGTCAAGGAGGCGGGCGACGCGGCTCTCTCGGTGGCCGAGCTCTTCGGCGAGGGGCCGGTCGTCGTGGGCCCCGTGGCCGACGGGCTCGACCACGCGCACCTCTCGGCCAGGGCCGCCCTCTCGGCGTACCGGGCGGCGAGCGGGTGGCCCGACGCGCCACGACCGGTCCGTAGCTCCGAGCTGCTGCCGGAGCGGGTGCTGTCCGGCGACGGCCACGCGCGCCGGCACCTCGTGGACGAGATCTACCTCCCGCTGGTGCACGCCCGCGGCACCCTGATCGAGACGCTCGCGGCGTACGTCGACTCCGGCGGCTCGATCGAGGCGACCGGCCGGGCGCTGTTCGTCCACCCCAACACCGTGCGGTACCGGCTCAAGCAGGTGGCCGAGCTGACCGGGTTCGCCCCGTCCGACCCGCGCGACGTGTTCGTGCTGCAGATCGCCCTGGTCCTGGGTCGGCAATCCGGGCGTACCGATTCTTTGTAGGAACTCTACAAAGAATGGGGACCGGGTTTCGTCAGTGGCGAAGGCGCCGAGCAGGCCCCCGGACCGGCAGAGTGTGCGTGTGCTCGTCATCGTCGCGCCCGGGCAGGGCGCCCAGACCCCCGGCTTCCTGACCCCCTGGCTCGAGGACAAGACGTTCGCGTCGCGTCTCGAGTGGCTCTCCACCGTGGCCGGGCTCGACCTGCTCCACTACGGCACCGAGGCCGACGCAGACGCGATCCGCGACACCCAGGTCGCCCAGCCGCTGCTGGTGGCCACCGGCCTGGTCGCCGCCCTGGAGCTGTTCCCCCACCCAGCCGACGCGTTCGCGCAGATCGGAGCCGTGGCCGGCCACAGCGTGGGCGAGCTCACCGCGGCCGCGGGCGCCCGGGTCATCACGGCCGAGCAGGCGATGGTGCTGGTCCGTGAGCGGGGCAAGGCGATGGCCGAGGCTGCCGCCGTGACGCCCACCGGCATGACCGCGCTCCTCGGCGGCGACCGCGACGAGGTCCTCGCGACGCTGGAGAAGCACGGGCTGACGCCCGCCAATGACAACGGCCCGGGCCAGGTTGTCGCCGCCGGCACCCTCGAGCAGCTGGAGGCGCTGGCTTCCGACCCGCCCGCCAAGGCGCGACTGATGCCGCTCAGCGTGGCCGGCGCGTTCCACACCGAGCACATGGCCCCGGCCGTCGGTCACCTCGCGCGGCTCGCCCGGTCGGTGTCGGTCCACGACGCCCGGATCCCGGTGATCTCCAACAAGGACGGCACTGTCCTGCACGACGGGCGCGAGGTGCTGGCACGGCTCGTCGGGCAGATCGCTAGCCCGGTCCGCTGGGACCTCTGCCTCGACGTGATGTCCGACGTCGGCGTCACCGGCATCCTCGAGATGCCGCCGGCCGGCACACTGACCGGGATCGCCAAGCGCGCCCTCAAGGGTGTCGAGACGTTTGCGCTCAAGACGCCCGACCAGCTCCACGACGCTCGCGCGTTCGTGCAGAAGCACGGCGAGGCCTCCCCCATCGACACGACTCCGACCTGGCGGATGGTCGTCTCGCCGACCAAGGGCACCTTCCACGTCGCCGAGGAGGCCGCGGCCGCCGACGCGCTGCAGCCGGGTGCCCCGATCGGGGAGGTCGCCACGCTCCGCGACCGCACCAGCGTGGTGGCGATCCACGGCGGCCAGGTCGTCGAGTGGCTGGTCGAGGACGGCGACATCGTCTCCCCCGGCCAGCCGTTGGTCCGCCTCCACCCGGAAGGAGCCGCGTGATGGCCGGGCTCGGGTCGGCGTCCGGTGCGCCGCACGCCGCGATCCTCGGGATCGGCGCCTACCGCCCGACGCGGGTGATCCCGAACTCCGAGGTCGTCGACGCGATCGACTCCAGCGACGAGTGGATCCAGCAGCGCTCCGGCATCAAGCAGCGCCGCTGGGCCACGCCCGACGAGACCGTCCAGATGATGTCGGTGGCGGCTGCTCGTGAAGCGATCGAGCGGGCCGGCATCGCCCCGGCCCAGATCGACTGCGTCGTGGTCGCGACCGTGACCCACCTGCTCCAGACCCCGGCCGTCGCGACCGCCATCGCCCACGAGCTCGGCACCGAGAACGCCGCCGCGTTCGACATCTCGGCCGCCTGTGCCGGCTTCTGCCATGGCATCTCGCTGGGAGCCGACATGGTCCGCGGCGGCAGCGCCGGCCATGTGCTGGTCATCGGCGTCGAGCGGCTCAGCGACCTCACCGACCTCTACGACCGCGGCACCGCGTTCATCTTCGCCGACGGCGCCGGGGCGGCGATCGTGGGTCCGAGCGAGACGGCGGCGATCGGGCCGGTCGTCTGGGGCTCCGACGGCGAGCAGTTCGACCTGATCCGTCAGAAGGAGGACTGGCGCGACGTGGTCGGCACGCCCGCAGTCCCCGGCAGCGGCGTGATGCCGCACCTGGTGATGGAGGGCAACCCGGTCTTCCGCTGGGCCAGCTTCGCGATGGCGAAGGTAGGCCAGCAGGCGCTCGACCGGGCCGGCGTCTCCGTCGACGACCTCGACGTCTTCGTCCCCCACCAGGCCAACATGCGCATCATCGACGCGATGGCGCGGTCCATGAAGCTCCCCGAGCGGGTCAAGATCGCCCGTGACATCGCCGAGCAGGGCAACACCTCGGCGGCGTCCATCCCGCTCGCGCTCCACCGGATGATCGAGGAGGGCGAGGCTCGCAGCGGCGACGTCGCGCTCCTCATCGCCTTCGGCGCCGGCCTGGCGTACGCCGCCCAGGTCGTCACCGTCCCCTAGCACCACCGTCCAGCATCACTTGACAGCAACACCCACGAGCAGCACCCAGAGAGAGGAACGCAATGCCCACCACCGAAGAGATCCGCGCGGACCTGGCCGAGATCGTCAACGAGGTCGCCGGGATCGACGCCGACGACGTCCAGCTGGACAAGTCGTTCGTCGACGACCTCGACGTCGACTCGCTGTCCATGGTCGAGGTCGTCGTGGCCGCGGAGGAGAAGTTCGGCGTGTCCATCCCCGACGACGAGGTCAAGAACCTCAAGACCGTCGGCGACGCGGTCGCGTTCATCGAGCGCGCCCAGGGCTGAGCCCCATCACCCATTCCTGCCCATTCCCGTATTGAAGGATCGAGTCTGCACATGAGTCGCACCCGAGTCATGGTCACCGGCCTGGGCACCACCAGCCCGCTCGGTGGAGATGTCGCGAGCACGTGGGACGGCATGCTCGCCGGTCGTTCCGGCGTCCGCACCCTCACCGATGCGTGGGCGGAGGACATGCCGGTCAAGATCGCCGGCCGCGCGGCCGTCGAGCCGACCGAGGTCCTCGAGCGCGTCAAGGCACGACGCCTCGACCGGTCCTCCCAGTTCGCGATGGTGGCCGCCATGGAGGCCTGGCGTGACGCCGGCCTCGAGGGGTCGGACGTGGACGGGGACCGGCTTGGGGTGGCCATGGCCTCCGGCATCGGCGGCGTCAACACGCTGCTCGACAACTACGACGCGCTCAAGGAGAAGGGGCCCCGTCGGGTCTCTCCGCTGGCGGTGCCGATGCTGATGCCGAACGCGCCGGCCGCCCAGATCAGCCTGCACATCGGGGCTCGGGCCGCGGTCAACACGCCGGTCTCGGCCTGCGCCTCCGGCAACGAGGCGATCGCGCTGGCGGTCGACCAGATCCGGCTCGGCCGGGCCGACATGGTCGTGGCCGGCGGCACCGAGGCTGCGATCCACGCGCTGCCGATGGCCGCCTTCGCCAACATGATGGCGCTGTCGAAGAACCCCGGCGACCCGGCCACCGTGTCGCGACCCTGGGACACCGGCCGCGACGGCTTCGTGCTCGGTGAGGGCGCCGGCGTGCTGGTGCTCGAGTCCGAGGAGCATGCCCGCGCCCGGGGCGCCAAGGTGTACGCCGAGGTCCTCGGAGCCGGCATCACCGCCGACGCCCACGACATCGCGCAGCCAGATCCGGCGGGTCGCGGCGGCTCCCGCGCGATCCTGCGGGCGATCGAGGAGGCAGAGGTCGACCCGTCGGCGATCGTCCACGTCAACGCCCACGCCACGTCGACCCCGCAGGGCGACATCGCCGAGGGCCTGATGCTGCACGCGACACTGGGCTCGCACGTCAACGAGGTCGTCGTGACCAGCACCAAGTCGATGACCGGCCACCTGCTGGGCGGCGCCGGCGCGCTCGAGGCGATCGCGACGATCCTCGCGGTCCACCACCGGGTGTCCCCGCCGACGATCAACCTCGACGACCAGGACCCGCAGGTCGAGCTCGACATCGCGACCAAGGCGCGCGACCTGCCGCAGGGCGACATCGCGGCTCTCAACAACTCCTTCGGCTTCGGCGGGGCGAACGTCGCGGTCTGCTTCGGGAGCGTCTCGTGACGACAGCTGCGGCCGCGAAGCCGGCCAAGCTGCCCCGCGAGGAGGACCCGCGCAACCCGGTCCGCAGGCTAGGCGCCCTCCTCGACGACGGGACGATGGAGCTGATCACGCCCGACGACGACTCGGGGATGTTGGCCGCCATCGGCAGCGTCGACGGCACCCGCGTCGTGGCGTTCAGCTCCGACGCGACCGTCATGGGCGGCGCGATGGGCGACGTCGGCTGCCGGGTCGTCGTCGACGCCTACCACCGGGCGATGACCGAGGGGGTGCCGATCATCGGCCTCTGGCACTCCGGCGGCGCCCGGCTCGCCGAGGGCGTTCTCTCGCTGCACGCGGTCGGCCGGATCTTCCACGCGATGACCCAGGCCTCGGGCCGGATCCCGCAGATCTCGGTCGTGCTGGGCCCGGCGGCCGGCGGCGCGGCGTACGGTCCCGCGCTCACCGACGTGGTGATCCTCGGCCCGGAAGGTCGGATCTTCGTCACCGGCCCCGACGTCGTGCGCTCGGTGACCGGCGAGGACGTCGACATGCTGCGGCTCGGCGGCCCCGAGCCCCACGGCCGGCGCTCCGGCGTCGTCCACATCCTCACCGAGTCGGAGAACGAGGCGCTCGAGCGCGCCCGCATCGTCGCCTCCCTGCTCGGCTCGCAAGGCAGCCTCGACGTGGCCGCGGTGACCGACCGCGACCTGGAGGCGCTGCTCCCGGAGTCCAAGAAGCGCGCGTACGACGTGCACCCGCTGGTGGACTCGATGCTCGACGAGGGCACCATGCAGGAGCTGCACGCCCGCTGGGCACCCAACATCGTCACCGCGTTGGGCAGGTTCGGCGGTCGCACGGTCGGCGTGGTCGCCAACAACCCGCTCCGGCTGGGCGGCTGCCTCGACTCTCTCTCGGCCGAGAAGGCGTCCCGCTTCGTCCGGCTGTGCGACGCGCTCGGCGTGCCGCTGATCGTCATTGTCGACGTCCCGGGCTACCTGCCCGGCGTCGGCCAGGAGTGGGACGGCGTCGTACGACGTGGCGCGAAGCTCTTGCACGCCTTCGGGGAGTGTGTGGTCCCCCGTGTCACGCTCGTCACCCGCAAGACGTACGGCGGCGCGTACATCGCGATGAACGCCCGCTCGCTCGGCGCGACCCGGGTGCTCGCCTGGCCCGGCGCGGAAGTCGCCGTCATGGGCGCGGTCGCCGCGATCCGGATCCTGCATCGCCGCAAGCTCTCGGAGGTCGCCCCCGACATCCGGCCGCAGGTCGAGGCCGAGCTGGCGGCCGAGCACGAGCGGATCGCCGGTGGCGTCGACAAGGCGGTCGAGATCGGCGTCGTCGACGAGGTGGTCGACCCGACCCGCACCCGGTCCGCGATCGCCCATGCGATCGACGACGCGGTCCAGACCGTCGGCGTCCGTCGCGGCGCGCATGGCAACATCCCCCTCTGACCCGACACCGCGCGAACATTGCCCGTAACGCAGGTCACACCCGCCCGTTGAACCGAGCGGGAGGTCGAGACGTGACGCGCACGAAGAGACTGCTGGTGGCCCTCACGCTGGCGTGCGGGCTGGTCCTTGGCACACTGCCGCCGCCTACGTTCGCCGGAAGTGCGGAGTACGGCCGGACGTGGCGCAAGGACGGTGTGCTGCGCGCGGGCTGCCACGACTACCGCTTCCACTACCGGGTCCGCCCCGGGAACGTCCAGCCGGGCAACGACTGGGCCGTGGAGTTCTTCCTGATCGATCGCCGCGGGCGGGGCGTGGCGAGCGACATCAAGGACTCCGAGATCGACCCCCAGCGAGGGAAGGGGACCTTCGGGGTGTGCCGGAGGTCGACCGTGCCGGGATGGTTCAAGATCCGCGGCAAGCTCTCGGTCTACGACGGCTGGGCGCTGGTCGACGAGGTGTGGATCAAGCCGGGGCGGTTCCGGTTGGGGCGCCGCTGAGGATCACACGACTTGGTGAAGCCAGCGCACCGGGGCGCCCTCGCCGGCGTGCCTGAACGTCTCCAGCTCGTCGTCCCAGGGCTTGCCGAGCAGCTTGTCGATCTCGGTCACCAGGGTAGTGTCCCCCAACGCCGCCTTGACCACCGCGGCCTTGAGCCGGTCCTCGGGGATCATGATGTCGCCGTGCAGCCCGGTCACGGCGTGGAAGACGCCGAGCTCAGGGGTGTAGGAGTACCGGGCGCCCTCGGTGCCGGCCGTGGGCTCCTCGGTGACCTCGAAGCGCAGGTGGTTCCAGCCGCGCAGCGCCGACGCGATGCCGGCGCCCGAGCCGGGCGAGCCGGTCCAGGACAGCTCCGCCCGGTAGCTCCCGGGCTGGGCCGGCTGGGGCGTCCAGTCGACGTTCACGGCAACGCCGAGAACGCCGCCCACGGCCCACTCGATGTGCGGGCACAGTGCAGACGGCGCGGAGTGGACGTACAGGACGCCCCGCGTTGCTGTTGAGGTGCGTGCGTTCACCGTGGTTCTCCTTTGCTCCGGCGCGAGCTACGCCTTCCCCAGCGGGCTCGTCGGAATCTCAGGAGGATCACGTGGTGTTCGGGTGAACCACACCTGTGTAGTTGTTGGCCCTAGTGTGACTCATGAGGCGCGTGTTTACCAGTGAATCGGTCAGTCCGCGTCGCCGGGCTGCGCCTCGGCGGCGCGCTCCAGCGCCGCCGCCCGCTCCGCGGCATCGGTGAGGTCCGCGCCGTCGATCGCCAGGGTCCGGTGGAACCACGTGAGGGCGTCGTTGCTGCGTCCTGCCTCCTCCAAGGCGTCGGCGTACGCGTAACGGAGCCGGACCACCCAGGGCTCGCGACTCTTGGAGTTCAGCGGCGCGTGCTCGAGCGTCCGGATCGCCTCGTCGACCTGGCCCAGGTCGCGCCGGGCGCCGGCCTCGACGATCGTCATCTCGGCCTTCGCGTCGGCCTTGAACGATGCCACGCCGGGACTCCGGGCCAGCTTGAGCGCCTGCGCGGGCTGACCGAGCGCCCGGTGGCAGTCGGCCATGATCGGCAGGTACGCCGTCGCGCCGTTCATCCGCTTCGCGGCCCGCAGCTCGCTGAGCGCCTCCGCGTAGTGGCCGGCGGCATACGCTGCCTCACCGGTGGCCTCGCGCACGACTGCGAGCCGCGAGGCCCGGCCCCGTGCAGCGAGGGTGTGCTGGTAGGCGGTCTCGGGGTCCTCGTCGATCAGGAGACCGGCCGCGGCGAGGTGCCGCGCCACGCGGGCGGCCAGCTTCTCGGGCAGCCCCTTGAGCTGACCGGCGACGGCGCGGTCGAGCTCCTTGCCGGTGATGTCCTCGGGCAGCGGCGGCCCGTCGTACTGGGCCTGCTGCTCGCTCCGGGGGACCTGCTTGTCGGCCGGCCTCGACCAGTCACTCTTGCGCGGGGGGCGCTTGCCGCCGCGGGCCTGGTCACCTCGCGGCTTGCCTCCCCGCGGTTTCCCGCCCCCGGACCCGCCCTGGGGGCGTCCGTCGGTGCGACGGTTCGGACGCTCACGACGCTCCTCGGCCACTGTTCTGCTCCTCGTGAAATGCGTGAAGGCCACCCGGAACGGATGGCCTTCACGTGAATGATTGTCCGGCGGCGTCCTACTCTCCCACAGCCTCTCGGGTGCAGTACCATCGGCGCTGAACGGCTTAACTTCCGGGTTCGGGATGGGTCCGGGTGTTTCCCGTTCGCTATGGCCGCCGTAACTTTGTCAACCAACTTTTCATGTGTGTTGTGCCCGGGTGTTCCGGGGTGTGTTGGTTGGGATGTGTCTAGTGGACGCGGTGAACTGTTTGTGTTTCTGTGTTTCGGTTTGTGGGTGCCGGTGACCCGCACACTGTCCACGCCGTTCCCCGGTGGCCCGTTGGGCCGGTGTGGGCCCGTGGTGGGCCGTGGTGGGCCCGTGTGGGGTGGGTGTGGTGTGGTGTGGGTGGGGCAAGCCCTCGGCCTATTAGTACCGGTCGGCTGGGCATTGCTGCTGTACACCTCCGGCCTATCGACCCACTGTTCTGGTGGGGGCCTTACCCCCCTGTTATGGGGGTGGGAAACCTCATCTTGAAACGTGCTTCCCGCTTAGATGCATTCAGCGGTTATCACTTCCGAACGTAGCTAACCAGCCGTGCCCCTGGCGGGACAACTGGCACACCAGAGGTTCGTCCATCCCGGTCCTCTCGTACTAGGGACAGCCTTTCTCAAGTTTCCTGCGCGCGCGGCGGATAGGGACCGAACTGTCTCACGACGTTCTAAACCCAGCTCGCGTGCCGCTTTAATGGGCGAACAGCCCAACCCTTGGGACCTACTCCAGCCCCAGGATGCGACGAGCCGACATCGAGGTGCCAAACCATCCCGTCGATATGGACTCTTGGGGAAGATCAGCCTGTTATCCCCGGGGTACCTTTTATCCGTTGAGCGACCACGCTTCCACATGCCGTGGCCGGATCACTAGTTCCGACTTTCGTCCCTGCTCGACATGTCTGTCTCACAGTCAAGCTCCCTTGTGCACTTACACTCGCCACCTGATTGCCAACCAGGCTGAGGGAACCTTTGAGCGCCTCCGTTACTCTTTAGGAGGCAACCGCCCCAGTTAAACTACCCATCAGGCACTGTCCCTGAACCAGATCATGGTCCTAGGTTAGACATCTAGTACGACCAGAGTGGTATTTCAACGTTGACTCCACCTCCACTGGCGTGAAGGTTTCACGGTCTCCCACCTATCCTACACAAGCCGAACCAAACACCAATACCAAACTATAGTAAAGGTCCCGGGGTCTTTCCGTCCTGCCGCGCGTAACGAGCATCTTTACTCGTACTGCAATTTCGCCGAGTCCATGGTTGAGACAGCGCCCAAGTCGTTACTCCATTCGTGCAGGTCGGAACTTACCCGACAAGGAATTTCGCTACCTTAGGATGGTTATAGTTACCACCGCCGTTTACTGGGGCTTAAATTCTCCGCCTCGGTAGCAATCAGATTGCCACCTCACGGGTCCTCTTAACCTTCCAGCACCGGGCAGGAGTCAGTCCGTATACATCGTCTTACAACTTCGCACGGACCTGTGTTTTTAGTAAACAGTCGCTTGGGCCTGGTCTCTGCGACCCCTCACGCTCCCCCAGCAAGTGGGTTCACGATCCGGGTCCCCCTTCTCCCGAAGTTACGGGGGCATTTTGCCGAGTTCCTTAACCATGGTTCACTCGATCGCCTTGGTATTCTCTACCTGATCACCTGAGTCGGTTTGGGGTACGGGCGGCGCATAGCTCGCTAGAGGTTTTTCTCGACAGCATGGGATCACCCACTTCGCCTGTACGGCTCCCCATCACACCTCACACTCCACATCCAAGTGAGAGCCCCGGATTTGCCTAGGACTCGTGCTGCATGCTTGGCCACGGACAACCATCGCCGTGGTTGGGCTACCCTCCTGCGTCACCCCATCGCTTGACTACTACCGGTTCGGGTCCCACGCTCCACCCCACACCCACCCCCACTCCGAAGAGCGGACGTGGTGATAGCGGGGCATCGGGTGGTTAGCATCACCGGCCTCGTCAGGGTCGCTACATTGCCGGTACGGGAATATCAACCCGTTGTCCATCGACTACGCCTGTCGGCCTCGCCTTAGGTCCCGACTTACCCAGGGCAGATTAGCTTGACCCTGGAACCCTTGATCATTCGGCGCACGGGTTTCTCACCCGTGATTCGCTACTCATGCCTGCATTCTCACTCGTGTCGCATCCACCACTCGATCACTCGGCAGCTTCACACGCGACACGACGCTCCCCTACCCATCCACACCCCTGAACCACACACCACTGCCGAAACAGGGCGCGCGACTAGGTTACGTGTGTGAATGCCATAGCTTCGGCGGATGACTTGAGCCCCGCTACATTGTCGGCGCGGAATCACTTGACCAGTGAGCTATTACGCACTCTTTCAAGGGTGGCTGCTTCCAAGCCAACCTCCTGGTTGTCACTGCGACTCCACATCCTTTTCCACTTAGTCACCGCTTAGGGGCCTTAGCTGATGGTCTGGGCTGTTTCCCTCTCGACGACGGAGCTTATCCCCCGCCGTCTCACTGCTGCGCTCTCACTTACCGGCATTCGGAGTTTGGCTAACGTCAGTAACCTGGTCGGGCCCATCGGCTATCCAGTGCTCTACCTCCGGCAAGAAACACACAACGCTGCACCTAAATGCATTTCGGGGAGAACCAGCTATCACGAAGTTTGATTGGCCTTTCACCCCTATCCACAGGTCATCCCCTCAGTTTTCAACCTAAGTGGGTTCGGTCCTCCACGTCGTCTTACCGACGCTTCAACCTGCCCATGGATAGATCACTTCGCTTCGGGTCTTGAGCGCGCTACTGAAACGCCCTATTAGGACTCGCTTTCGCTACGGCTACCCCACACGGGTTAACCTCGCAACACACCGCAAACTCGCAGGCTCATTCTTCAAAAGGCACGCCATCACCCACCACCCCACCCCACAAGGAGGGAGGGCCCAGGCTCTGACGGATTGTAGGCACACGGTTTCAGGTACTATTTCACTCCCCGCCAGGGGTACTTTTCACCTTTCCCTCACGGTACTGGTCCGCTATCGGTCATCGAGGAGTATTTAGGCTTAACGGGTGGTCCCGCCAGATTCACACGGAATTTCAGGGGTTCCGTGTTACTTGGGAAACATCATACGCAGGCGCATGCTTACAGTTACGGGACTCTCACCCTCTCCGGCGCCCCCTTCCAAGGGACTTCACCTTCACACACACTTTCTCACTGCGCGCCCAGCCGGCAGACCAGACACAAACGCTCCCACAACCCCCCGGATGCAACCCCTGCCGGGTATCACACACCCAAGGTTTAGCCTCATCCGATTTCGCTCGCCACTACTCTCGGAATCACAATTGTTTTCTCTTCCTATGGGTACTGAGATGTTTCACTTCCCCACGTTCCCTCCACACGCCCTATACATTCAGGCGCAGGTAACACGACATGACTCGTGCTGGGTTTCCCCATTCGGACACCCCCGGATCACAGCTCGGTTGCCAACTCCCCAGGGCTTATCGCAGGCTCCAACGTCCTTCATCGGCTCTCGATGCCAAGGCATCCACCATGTGCCCTTCACAGCTTGCCGCCACCAACACCACACCACACCCCACAGACCACACGATCAACAGACCACACGATCAACAGACCACACGATCAACAGACCACACGGTCCACCCAGGGCACGACACGGCACCGGCCACGACGGCACGCCACAAAAGAAACTCACACGACAACCACCACCCGAACCAACCGCCGAACCAACCGGAATCAACCGGCGAACCAACAACGGGCACGGGACCGGGCCGTCATGCACAGATCTACACAGATCTACATTCATACATTCCACCGGACCAACCCCACCCACCCAGCAACCGCCAGGCAGGCAGACTCCATCCGGTGGAGATGCTCGCGTCCACTATTCACATCTCAAACAACAACCCCACACCACCCACCCACCGGGCAAGCTCACGCTCAACAACCCGACGGCCGGTATGGCCGGGACCCTCAAGACCACCGCCCAGCCACCACCACCCGGGCAACCCCCCCTCAACGATCAACGAGAAGGGGCGGACCTGGGCGGCGGGGCCCGTGCGGTGAGGTCTCAGAACCCCAACAGTGTGCCCCCACCCGAGCCAAGGCCCGAGCGGGGAGTCGACAGAACTTCCACTAGTGAACACCCCAACGAATGCCCACCGGTACCGACCGACGAACGCCGGCCGCGCCCGGTAGGCGTGGGTGTGCTCCTTAGAAAGGAGGTGATCCAGCCGCACCTTCCGGTACGGCTACCTTGTTACGACTTCGTCCCAATCGCCAGCCCCACCTTCGACCACTCCCTCCCGCAAGCGGGTTGGGCCATGGGCTTCGGGTGTTGCCGACTTTCGTGACGTGACGGGCGGTGTGTACAAGGCCCGGGAACGTATTCACCGCAGCGTTGCTGATCTGCGATTACTAGCGACTCCGACTTCATGGGGTCGAGTTGCAGACCCCAATCCGAACTGAGACCGGCTTTTAGGGATTCGCTCCCCCTCACGGGATCGCAGCCCTCTGTACCGGCCATTGTAGCATGCGTGAAGCCCTGGACATAAGGGGCATGATGACTTGACGTCATCCCCACCTTCCTCCGAGTTGACCCCGGCAGTCTCCCATGAGTCCCCGGCCTCCCCGAAGGGAGCCGCTGGCAACATAGGACGAGGGTTGCGCTCGTTGCGGGACTTAACCCAACATCTCACGACACGAGCTGACGACAGCCATGCACCACCTGTACACCCCCAAAAGAAGCCCCATCTCTGAGGCGGCAGGGTGTATGTCAAACCCAGGTAAGGTTCTTCGCGTTGCATCGAATTAATCCGCATGCTCCGCCGCTTGTGCGGGCCCCCGTCAATTCCTTTGAGTTTTAGCCTTGCGGCCGTACTCCCCAGGCGGGGCGCTTAATGCGTTAGCTACGGCACGGAACCCGTGGAATGGATCCCACACCTAGCGCCCAACGTTTACGGTGTGGACTACCAGGGTATCTAATCCTGTTCGCTCCCCACACTTTCGCTCCTCAGCGTCAGGACATGCCCAGAGAACCGCCTTCGCCACCGGTGTTCCTCCTGATATCTGCGCATTTCACCGCTACACCAGGAATTCCGTTCTCCCCTGCATGCCTCCAGTCTGCCCGTATCGAAAGCAAGCACCGAGTTAAGCCCGGTGATTTCACTCCCGACGCGACAAACCGCCTACGAGCCCTTTACGCCCAATAATTCCGGACAACGCTCGGACCCTACGTATTACCGCGGCTGCTGGCACGTAGTTGGCCGGTCCTTCTTCTGCACCTACCGTCACCACCCTCACGGGCGCTTCGCCGGTGCTGAAAGAGGTTTACAACCCGAAGGCCGTCATCCCTCACGCGGCGTTGCTGGATCAGGCTTCCGCCCATTGTCCAATATTCCCCACTGCTGCCTCCCGTAGGAGTCTGGGCCGTGTCTCAGTCCCAGTGTGGCCGGTCACCCTCTCAGGCCGGCTACCCGTCGAAGCCTTGGTAGGCCATTACCCCACCAACAAGCTGATAGGCCGCGAGCACATCCCCCACCGAAAAACTTTCCACCACCACCAGATGCCTGGAATGGTCATATCCGGTATTAATCCCCGTTTCCGGGAGCTATCCCAAAGTGAAGGGCAGATTACTCACGTGTTACTCACCCGTTCGCCGCTCGAGTACCCCCGAAAGGGCCTTTCCGCTCGACTTGCATGTGTTAAGCACGCCGCCAGCGTTCGTCCTGAGCCAGGATCAAACTCTCCATAGAAAAACTACAAAAAGCATCAAACCCCGACAACAACAAACCCCGACAGTAAAACAAAACTGTCCAGAATCATGTCATCAAAAAACAACCCAAACCAAAAAATGATCAGGGCACACAAACTAATCCCATCGACATAAACACACTGTTGAGTTCTCAAACATCACACGCACACCGTGCTCGGCCTCTCGGCTCTGCTGCGGGGCGATCTGTCACGCTAGCGGGCCGAATTCGCCCGGCGCAAATCGGCCGGTCTTCGTGCCCCACCTCGGCACAGCAGTTCCCACCGGAGCCCGAACCGAGCGCCGAGGCGCGCGTTCGACCCGCTGAGAAGGAAGTGGAGGTGGCCACCCGGGGCCGGCCGCCCGATCCGGAGATCTTGCTGCCCGCCGCTCCCTGGCGACCCGGAGAAGATTAGGGGACGCCAGCGGTGAGTCCAAATCCACTCGCTGTGCGCTGGGTCACACACACGTTTGCGCAGGTCAGAGTACTAACGGGAAGCGACACGCACGCCGGCGAAGCGCTTCTTGCCGCGGCGCAGCACCAGCCATTCGCCACCGATCAGGTCGTCCGCGGCGGGAACGAGCTCGGGGTCCTCGACGCGAGCGTTGTTCAGGTAGGCGCCACCCTCGCCGATCGTGCGGCGGGCATCGCCCTTGCTCTGGGCCAGCCCCGACTCGACCAGCAGGTCGGTGACCGACGCCAGGGTGCCCGCCACCTCCGTGACCCCCGCCTCGACCAGGGCTGCGCCCAGGGTTGCCGGGCTCAGCTCGCGCAGGTCGCCCCCGCCGAACAGCGCCGCGGCGGCGGCCTTCGCCTGCTCGGTCTCGTGGGCGCCGTGCACCATCGTCGTCACCTCGTCGGCGAGCATCTTCTGGCCGGCCCGCAGGAAGGGCTTCTCACGCGTCTGCTCCTCCAGCGCCTCGATCTCCTGGCGCGGGAGGAAGGTGAACACGCGAAGCATCTCGGGGACCTTGTCGTCCTCGACGTTGAGCCAGAACTGGTGGAAGGCGTACGGCGAGAGCAGCGTCGGGTCGAGCCACAGGGCCTCGCCGTCGGTCTTGCCGTACTTGGAGCCGTCCGCCTTCGTGAGCAGGGGCGTGGCGAACGCATGCGCCTTGCCCCCGTCGGAACGCCGGATCAGCTCGACCCCCGCGGTGAGGTTGCCCCACTGGTCGGAGCCGCCGAACTGGAGCGTCACGCCGAACTGCCGGTGCAGTTCGAGGAAGTCGAGCGACTGAAGCAACACGTAGCTGAACTCGGTGTAGCTGATCCCCGACTCGAGCCGCCGCGCGACGACGTCACGACCGAGCATCCGGTTCACCGGGAAGTGCTTGCCGACATCGCGCAGGAAGTCGATCGTCGAGAGCGACGCCGTCCAGTCGTAGTTGTTGACCATCGTGGCGGCGTTGCGGCCCTCGAAGGAGAGGAACGGCTCGATCTGGCCGCGCACCTTCTCGACCCAGTCCTTGACGACGTCGAGGGAGTTCAGGGAGCGCTCCCCCGAGTCCTTCGGGTCCCCGATCATGCCGGTGGCGCCGCCCACCAGGGCGTACGGCGTGTGGCCGGCCTGCTGCAGCCGCCGGGCGGTGACCACCTGCACCAGGTGGCCCATGTGGAGGCTGGGTGCCGTCGGGTCGAAGCCCACGTAGAACTTGACGCTCCCCGAAGACAGCGCTGCGCGCAGCGCGTCGCGGTCGGTCGAGTGGGCGAGGAGTCCGCGCCACTCGAGGTCGTCCAGGAGCGTGGGATCGATGGACACCCGTCAGCCTTTCGTGTCGTTGCCGCGGTGGTTGGGAGGGTCCCAGACTGCCGCATGGCGCCTGGCGCCGCCCACCCGGTTTCACCCCGACGGGTGGCTGGTGCGCCCTGGATAGCATGCGTCGGTGATCGCTGGCAGGTACGAGCTCGAACGTGAGGTGGGACGCGGCGGCATGGGCGCCGTGTGGCTCGCGCGCGACGCTGTCCTCGGCCGGCAGGTGGCGATCAAGAAGGTCGGCGTCGCGCCCGGTGGCGCCAGCCCCGACCTCGAGCGGGCCGAGCGCGAGGCCCGGCTCGCCGCTCGGCTGAACCATCCCCACGTGGTCGCGGTCTACGACCTCGTCACCGACGACGGCAGCCAGTGGCTCGTCATGGAGTACGTCGAAGGGGCGACGCTGGCCGGCCTGGTGAGCCGGGACGGGCCGCTCCTTCCCGACCAGGCGTCGCCGCTGACCGCGCAGGCAGCCGACGCCCTCGCAGCGGCCCACGCGGCCGGCATCGTGCACCGGGACGTCAAGCCGTCGAACATCCTGGTGACCGCCGAGGGCCAGGTGAAGCTGTCCGACTTCGGGATCGCCCGCGCCGAGGCCGACGCCTCGCTGACCCAGACCGGTCTCGTCACCGGCTCCCCGGCGTACCTCTCGCCGGAAGTGGCGTCGGGCCAGTCCGCCACGGACGCGAGCGACGTGTGGTCGCTGGGCGCCACGATCTTCCATGCGCTGTCGGGCCGGCCGCCCTACGAAGTGGGCGACAACCTGATGGGGGCGCTGTACCGGATCGTCCACGAGGAGCCGCCGCGGCTGGTGAACGCGGGCTGGCTGGCGCCGTTGCTGGATGCCACCATGACGCGCGACCCGGCCGACCGCTGGTCGATGGCGCAGGTCCGCGACTTCCTGACGGCCGGGCCGATGGCCAGCGCGCTGCGGCCGGTGCCTGCCGGCGCGGCCGACGTGGAAGACGTGGAAGAGTAAATGAAATGACGAGGCCCAGCCGACCCAGGTCCTGGTTCCCGCACCGGTCGAGCCGATCGCACCCGAGGCGCCGTCACAGCCCGGTCCTCGTCGATCGGCACTGCTCCCGCTCGGGGTCCTCGCCGTGGTGATCGTGGTGCTGCTGGCGGTGGTTCTGGCGATCACTCTCGGCGACGACCCGGGCACGGAGCCGCCGGCCTCGCGCGAGTCGCCCTCGGAGAGTGACCCGACCAACGAACAGCCTGCTGCCGAGCCGAACGCAGCCGACATGGAGGGGTTCATCGACGACTACCTCGCCACCGCGCCGACCGATCCGGAGACGACGTACGAGATGCTGACTCCCGCCTTCCAGGAGCAGAGCGGCTTCCTGGACGGGTACACCGGCTTCTGGAGCACGATCGAGACGGCGGACCTGGTCCAGGTGTCCGCCGACCCGCAGGCGCTCACAGTTGCCTACACCGTGGACTACCTGAAGAAGAATGGGGAAGCGAGCACCGACGACGTGGTGCTACGACTGGTCTTCCAAGACGGCCGATACCTGATCGCCGAGGAGCCCTGAGTGCGGATCCGGATCCAGAGACGGGGGCTGGTTCCTGCGATCGTCATCGCAGTCCTCGGCACGGTGCTGCTCTATCTCGGAGCCACGTACGGCGTCGCCGCGTGGCACGCGGCGCGCGCCTCGGTCGAGTCCGGCGTGGGCACGCTGCCCGCCCAGATCGAGAACGTTCCCGACACCGTGCCGACGACCGATGAGTACGGGCCGGTGGGGTCGGTGTCGGTGGTCTTCGCCGGGACCGAGGCGCGCCGCGGTCTGCTCGGCGCGATCGACGATCCGTGGATCGCGATGTCCGCCCAGAGCGGCGAGTACCGGGCGTTGCTGGCTCCCGACCTGCCCGACCCGGTCGCCGGCGCGGTCACCACGAGCCCGGACGGCAACCGGCTCGCCTGGGTCGGCGGCTCGGGCGTGGTCGTCTACGACACGGTCACCGGCGACAGCGAGGAGCTGCCGGTGCCGGGCGTGAGTGCCGTGGGGGCGTTCTCGCCCGACGGGTCGATGCTGCTCACGTACGCCGGCGAAGGGCTGGCCGTCGTGCGCGTGCCTGGGGGCGAGGTGGTGGCGACCGCCGAGGCTCCACCCGAGTCCGTGGCCCTGGCCGCCTGGCGGCCCGGCGGCAGCGCCGTCGATGTCGTGACCGGTTCCCAGCTGACGACCATCGCGCTCCCCTCCGGCGACGTCACCCAGCAGGACACCGAGCTGCCGGAGACGGCGTCCCTGACATGGTCGCCGACCGGCGACCGACTGGTCAGCATGCAGGAGGCGCCGGGTGAAAACCCCCGGCTGTTCGTCTCCGAGCTCGCTGAGGATGGCGCCCTCGGCTCCCCCACCCAGATCGACTCCACCGGCCTCGCGATCGACCGGCTGCTCGGCTTCTCCGGCGAGCGCACGGTGGCCGTGGTCGCCCTGCAGCTCAGCACGGGCAGCGTCGAGCAGATCGTCGACGTACCCCTGGACGGACGCGCTCGCCACGCCGTTGACGGTGCTGCCGGCGCTCGGCGAGAACTGGGCCGGGACGCCGACGATGTCCGTGGCCACCGACAACCTCTACCAGGGCACGACGGAGTTTCCCGACCGGGTCTGGCCCTGGAGCTACCTGGCGCGGCTGGTCGGCTGCCTGCTCGTCTCGTTGTTCCTGCTCGGGCTGTACGTCACGCGCCGCCCGCGGCGACGCTGACGGCCCACGACGTCGGGCGTCAGCGGTACTCGGGGTTCTCGAAGTCGAACCGCGCCCCGGCGTCCCACTCGGAGCGGGCGTTGCCATGGGCAGGGAAGCCGTCGGCGTCGCGCAGCATCCGGGCGAGATGCATCAGGTTCCACGTCATGAACGTCGTGTTGCGGTTGGTGAACTCGTTCTCGGGGCCACCGCTGCCTTCGTCGAGGTACGACGGGCCGGGGCCGGCTTCGCCGATCCAGCCCGCGTCGGCCTGCGGCGGGATCGCGTAGCCGAGGTGCTGAAGCGAGTAGAGGACGTTCTGGGCGCAGTGCTTGATGCCGTCCTCGTTGCCGGTGATGAGGCAACCGGCGACCCGACCGTAGTAGGCGTACTGCCCGTGCTCGTTGAGCACGCCCGATCCGCCGTACAGCCGCTCGATCACCCGTTTGGTGACACTGGAGTTGTCACCCAGCCAGATCGGTCCGGCGATGACGAGGATGTGGCTGGCCATGACGCGCTCGTGGAGCGCGGGCCAGGCGTCGGACTCCCAGTCGTGCTCGGTCATGTCGGTGTAGACGCCGGTGGCGATGTCGTGGTCGACGGCCCGGACCTGATCGACCTCGACACCGTGCTTGCGCATGATCGCGGCGCTGCGGTCGACGAGACCCTGGGTGTGACTGGGTTCCGGGGAGCGCTTCAGCGTGCAGTTGATGAACACGGCACGAAGGCCGTTGAAGTCAAGGTCCACGAACCTACTGTGCTCGTGCGGGGCGATGGTGTCACTACCAATCGCGATGTCACACCGGCGGCGAGGAGTCCTCGCCGCCGGTGGGTGAGCGTGAGGTCAGCCCGCCTGGGCGCAGGTCGCGCTGACGGTCACGGTGTATGACCCCTTGCCGGACGCCCGCTTGAGCACGGTTGTCCAGGTCGAGCCGTTGGTCGACGGGTACGAGCCGGACGCGTGCACGGGCACCGAGCTCTGGAACCCACCGCCCAATGCCTTCGTCCCCGCCGGGCAGGTCACGGCGATCGTCTGCGTGCTGCTGCCGGAGATCGTGGCCGTGTGGGTCTTCAGCGCCCAGCCGGACACGCCGGCAGGACCGGTGGCTCCAGCGGGGCCCGCGGGGCCCGGGTCGCCGGTGGGGCCTGCGGGGCCCTGGTCGCCGGCCGGTCCCGCGGGGCCTTGCTCGCCGGCGGGACCTGCCGGGCCCTCAGGGCCGGCCGGGCCGCCGGAGGGTCCGACGGGGCCCTCGGGGCCGGCCGGGCCGGCCTCGCCCTTGACCGCGGTTGCGATGAGTTCCTTCACGGCAGCCGAGAGGTCGGCCGGTGAGACGGCGCCATCACGGAGTGCCTTCGAGCGGACGGCACCGGGCTTGAGCTTCTTGGCGGTAACGGCGCGCTTGCCGAGATCGACGGTCTTGACGCCGCCGTCCCGGATGTCCTTGGACCCGATCTGGCCGGCGGCGACGGCGCCACCGACACCACCGAGTCCGACCAGCAGGATCGCGCCGACGGCCACCGCGGTGGTCCGACTGCGCAGGAGGGGGGTGTTCTTGTGCATGGTGAGTCTCCGTTTCGTTGTCCCCGATCCGGCGGGGTCCCCACCGCCGGAGGCCGATCGGCCTGCCCGGAGTGAAGCCGGTTCCGCCCCGGACAGGACCCGAACCGAGGCAGCCTTACCGACCTGTGGCAGAGCCGTGTCAGACATGTGGGAGCGACCCCGTTCGACCGGCTCGGCCCGCTGGTCCGAGGGGACTAGGTCCTGGTGTCCGGACGACCACCGGGCCCTGATTTCGGTTGTCTAGATGGCTGATCGGCTGGTGCAAGGGGCCCGGTCGGTCTAGTCACTTCGGACCCTTCTCGCCCAATCCGCCTCCGCGGATGCCTGCTTCGACGCATCCTGCTGTCCACCGGCCCCCACCGGACCCCCCGAACAGTGAGACCCCCCATGAAGCGACTCCCTGCCCTCCTGTCCGTCCTCCTCGCAGCCACCCTGCTGCCGCTGCTCACGGTGAGCGGAGCCGACGCCGCCCGGACCGCGGCCCCGGCCGCGCGCAACGACACGGTCACGATCACAGCCGGCGAGACCGTCGCCATCAGGGTCAAGGCGAACGACACGGCGTACCGCAAGCGACGCGCCAGGGTCCGCCTCGTCGCGTCGAACCTGAACGCGGTCGCCGGACGGGTCCGCGTCGACGTCCGGGCCGGTCGGACCATCAGGCTGGCGACCCCGGAGAGCCTGGAGCCGGGCACCTACACCCTCCGGTACGGCCTCACCGACGTACGTGGACGCCGGGACACGGCTCGAGTCACGGTGAAGGTCAAGCCCCCGAAGGAGGAGCCGGAGGCTCCCGAGGAGCCCACCGATCCGGGGGCACCGCCCGTGTCGGGCCTGCCGATGTTGGACGTCGTGGCCGCCCAGGACCTCGCCACGCGAGTCGGGGTGCGCGACTTCCCGCACTACGACAACCTCACCTACGGCAAGCGGACCGCGGTCGAGTCCGCCCTCGACGACCTCGGCGTGGAGTGGGTGACCGTCAAGTACGTCCCGGCCAAGGACGAGATCGCCGACCTCGAGCGGCTGCACGCGATGGGGATCAAGACCGTGCTCACCGTGGGAGAGACCAAGAGCGGCTACCAGCCCGAGTCCGCCGCGTTCTGGAACGGTCTCGCCACGAATCTGGTCCGCTGGGGCGACAAGGTTCCGATGGTCTCGGGCTGGAACGAGCCCAACCACATCCGCGGTGGCGGTACTCCCCTGCCGTCCGACTGGGCGCTGCGCACCCTGCGCGACAACATGGTTCCGCTCAAGCAGGCTGTCGCTGCCGCGAACGCCCGGATGAGCCACCAGGTTGACGTCGGCCTCCCCGCCCTGTGGTCCGGCGACACCGCCCAGTTTCGGAGCGACGCCGAGAACTTGGCGGCCGTGCGGTTCACGGACAGCACCGGCCGGGCCTGGTCCGCCGAGAACACGGTCGACGCGATCACCTACCACCTCTACCCGCGGGGCGGTGATCCCACCTGGGAGCTCGACCAGACCATCGACGCGCTGCGCGACACGTTCCCGAAGGCCGACCCGACGCCTTGGTGCACCGAGGCCGGCTACTTCACGGCCGCCAACTACACCGGTGGAGCCAAGGCAGTCACCGAGGACCAGCAGGCCACGTACGTCGCCAAGATGGGTCTCGAGTACTACCTGCGCGACGGCTACGTGTCGTACTTCGAGACCGTCGACGATCCCGATCCCTCGGACTCCAACCGCGAGGCGAACCTCGGGCTGGTCGACACCCCCTCGCTCGACCCCGCCACCTGGCAGCGCAAGCCCGCGTTCGGTGCACTCGCCGGCATCCTCAACCGCAAGGGTGGCACCGCCACCCAGGTTCCCGCCGAGATCGACGCCCCCGACGGTGTGCAGCAGCTCGCGACCGTCGACGGCAAGGGCGATGTGGTGCTCTACCTCTGGCGTCGGGTCAACGTGAGCGCCAAGGGGTTCGCCGCTCCGGTCGAGGTGAAGGTGACCACAAGCTCCGGCACCAGGACCGTGTCGGTCGGCGGCGGTGTCGTCGCCGTCCCGGTCAAGGGCTGAGCGTCACCCGGTCGCTTGATACCGCTGCTCGACCACGCTCAACTCCTTCATGGAATCGAGCGTCAAGGAGGAACCGAAGCCACTGTCAC
Source organism: uncultured Actinomycetota bacterium (assembly GCA_963826265.1). Taxonomy (GTDB): domain Bacteria; phylum Actinomycetota; class Actinomycetes; order Propionibacteriales; family Nocardioidaceae; genus Nocardioides. Next base: position 1,536,256 of record CAWGWH010000001.1, on the reverse strand, counting down.
GCATCAGCCGAAACAGTGTCAGGCATCAGCCGAAGCCGAAACGTCAAGCATCAAGTGGAGCCATACACCGGTTTCGTGGGGCGGGCGGGGCTCGAACCCGCGACCCAAGGATTATGAGTCCTCTGCTCTGACCGACTGAGCTACCGCCCCGGCGGGCACCCTACTCGGCGTACCGGACCGGGACGGGGTCAGGCAGCCGGTCGAGCCAGGCGTCGGGCGCGCTGCCGAACTCGGTCCTGGCGTCGCCGGTGAAGTCGGGGACGATGCGGGACCAGGACTCGGCGCGACCGAGGCGGCCCAGGCGCAGCGCGTCGGGGAGAGCAGCGCGCAGCTCGGCCATCGGGACGAGGTCGGACCACACCTCGAGGGCCGCATCGGCGATCCGACGCAGGCGTGGGTCGGTCGGCTCGGCGGCCAGGTGGTAGACGAGCACGTCGAAGGGGACCATCAGCCCCACGAGCGGGTTCGCGACCACCGCGTCGGCGAAGTCGAAGAACACCAGGCCGCCTGACAGGTCGAACGCGTTGTGCTCGTGCAGGTCGTTGTGGACCAGCGACTCCGGCAGCCCGAGCGAGCCGACGGTGTCCATCAGCGGCGCCACGTCGTCGCGGACGTGGTCCGGCACCCGACACCGGGTCACACCTGCCACGAGGAGACGGTCGGCGTCGTCGACCACCGCCCGCGAGAGCTCCATGGCGCGGACGACGAGCCGCGTCCAGGCGTCGACGTCGTCGGGCGCGACCGCCTCGCCGAAGACCTGGCCCTGGTCGGGGGTGAGGAGGAAGCCGCGGTCGGCGTCGACCGCCGTCACCGGCACGACGTACGACGGAGCGAGCTCGGCCAGCAGCGCCATCAGCTGCGCCTCGAACGCCTGGCCGGGGCAGTTCTGCTTCGCGTAGTAGGCGCCGCCAGCGGTCTCCGCACGCCAGACGGTTGCCCACGGCCGCCGCTTGGCGGTGTCCATTCTTGACACCGACCCGACCTGGGCCTCAACCCACGTGCGCAGCTCGGCCTCGAACGCCGGCGTACCCCAGACCTCCACGGGCGCACTCAACCCTGGACGGGCCTGGGCTGCAACGCGATAACCGGGCATGCTCGCCCCATGGAGATCGAATCGCTGGAGGCGCTGCCCGAGGACTGGGAGCGCGCGCTGTGCATCGTGGCGCATCCCGACGACATGGAGTTCGGCGCCGCGGCCGCCGTCGCCCGTTGGACCGGCCAGGGCAAGGAGGTCGCCTACTGCATGGTGACCAGTGGCGAGGCGGGCATCGACGGGCTGGATCCTGGCGAGTGCCGACGAGTCCGCGAGGCGGAGCAGATCGCGTCGGCAGAGGTGGTCGGGGTGCCGGTCGTCCGCTTCCTCGGGTTCACCGACGGCGTGATCGAGTACGACGTCGCGCTACGGGCCGCGATCGCGCGTGAGGTGCGCAGCCTCAAGCCCGACATCGTGATCACCGGCAACTTCCGCGAGACCTGGGGCGGCCGCAACCTCAACCAGGCCGACCACATCGCCGTCGGCCGCGCGGTCGTGGACGGCGTGCGCGACGCCGGCAACCGGTGGATCTTCAACGACCAGCTCACCGACGGGCTCGAGCCGTGGGGTGGCGTGCGCGCGGTGTGGGCGTTCGGGTCGCCGCAGTCGACGCACGCGGTCGACACCACCGACACGTTCGATGCCGGCGTCGCTTCGCTGGAGGCGCATGCGGCATACATCGAGGGGCTCGGGTGGGAGAACTTCGACGCCCGCGAGTTCCTCGAGGGCATGGCACGGCAGACCGGTCAGCGACTCGGGGTCGGCTTCGCGGCGCCGTTCGAGGTCTTCCCGATGGGCTGGGGCGAGTAGCCGCACGCCCGTTTCGCCAGCCCCGGTGGTTAAGTCTCGAAGCGATCCCAACCTGGCCGGGATTCGTCCACAGTGTCGCTTCGTGCACTCGTTTCCACAGGCCAGTGCCGAGGGGCGCGGTTCTGTTGGCGGCGGTGCGTTGACTGGTGTCCATGACAGCAGCCGCGCTCGACCCCAGCCATCCGGCGCATCCGGTGGCCACCGTGGTGGCGTCGGTACGCGCCGAGTTGCGGTCGGTCTCGGGTACGCCGGTGTGGTCGATGACGGCCGCCGAGACGGGCTCCGCCCTGGTGGAGGTGACCCGGCTCAAGGCGCAGGTCGCCCAGCTCGAGTTACGGCTGCTCAGTCACGCCGAGCGGGTCGAGGTCGGGTCCGAGGTGGGCGCGACCTCGCCCGCGAACTGGCTCGCCCACCAGACCAGGACCACCCGGCCCGCCGTGCATCGGGCGGCCCGGTTGGCGAGGCGGCTCGAGGAGGCCCACCGGGAGGTCGACACTGCGCTCGCCGATGCGGCGGTCACGCTGGACCAGGCGCAGGTGATCGTGGACGCGGTCGATGCCCTCCCCACCGACCTGGTCTCCACCGACACGGTCACCAAGGCGAAGGCGTTCCTGCTCGAACAAGCCAAGGGCCACGACGCCAAGGCGCTGCGGATCCTCGGTAGGCGGCTGCTGGAGGTGCTGGACCCCGAGGCGGCCGATGCCGAGGAAGCCCGCCGACTGGCAGCCGAGGAACAGGAAGCGCGGGCGAAGGCCTCGTTCACGATGTCCGACGACGGGCAAGGCTCCTGTCATGGCCGGTTCACCATCCCCTCCCTGCACGGCTCGATGCTCCGCAAAGCCCTCATGGCGCTCGCCGCTCCGAAGCGCAACCCCGACCACGACTCCTCGACCCCGTCCCGACACCGGCTCGGAGGCGCGTTCTGCGAGTACCTCGAGTCCCGACCCGAGCACACCGTCCCCCACTCCGGTGGGGTCGCGGCGACCGTGGTGGTGACCATGACGATCGAGGCCCTGATGGGCCGTCTCAAGGCCGCCGGCCTCTGCGACGGCACCCGGATCTCCGCGGCCGAGGCCCGGCGGTTGGCCTGCCAGGCGGGCATCATCCCGGTCGTGCTCGGCGGACCGAGAGAACCGCTCGACGTCGGCCGGCAGCGCCGGTTCCACACCAAGGCGCAGCGGATCGCGATGGGCCTGCGCGACGGCGGCTGCACGGTCCTCGGCTGCGACCGGCCACCCGCGCTCTGTCAGGCCCACCACGACCTCCCGTGGGGCAAGGGCGGGGACACCAACCTCGCCACCGGCCGACTGCTGTGCCAACGCCACCACACCCTCGCCCACGACCACCGCTACCACACGAAGCCCGCCCCCAACGGGAAGGTCACCTTCACCAGACGAACGTGAAGAGGTTGGGGCGCATCGCCTGTTCCAGGAACCAGACGGCAATATTTTTGCCCTCGTGGCCGACGTCTGGGGGCCAGGTCAGGCGATCAGCAGGCGAGCGCCTAGCTCTGCCGCGTCGAGATCGACGAGGTCGCGGTTGCGCTCGGCCCACCGACCTGAGGCGAGGTCATCACGGAGGCTGCGCACTGCTCTTTGCTCGGCGTCCGCGCCGACGGACTCCCAGACGGAGATTCCGCGACGGACATTCTCGTCCAGGTACGCCTCAGGCCGGCGCCAGAAGGCCTCGAAGAAGCCATCAGCACAGTCCCACGGGATGGGCACCGATTCCGTCCGGCCTCCGATCGCGTGGGCCAGCTCGGTCAGCGATGCCAGGACCTTGCAGGCTCTCAGGTCGGCGAACTCGGGCAGGTAGTCACGGGTCAGCCAGAACTGGCCAAGGTCGCTTGTGTCGAAGAGAAACACCACCACGCGACGAGCCACGCGCCGCATCTCTCGCAGGCCGGCGATCGGGTCCTGCCAGTGATGCACGGTGCACACCGCCATCGCGGCGTCGAACGACTGGTCATCGAACGGCAGCTCTTCTGCCGATCCGGCCAGGCACGGCGCCGCGCCCGGTGGGCGCTGTGAACGCATGAGCGCCGACGGCTCCACCGCGAGGACGTGGCGGTCGGGGGGCTCGTACGACCCGGTGCCCGCCCCGACGTTCAGGACGGTCCGGGCATCCCCGAGGGCGGCCCAGATCTGCGCAGCAATGCTCGGTTCGGTGCGCCGCGTGACGGTGTAGGTGCCTCCGATGGTGTCGTACAGCTGCACGCTCGGCATTGGACGCTGGCCCTTCTGTTCGTCGCCACCTCGGCCCCGCACCGCGGCTCGCAGCCACGCTAGCGCTGCCGGGGTTCCTCGTCCTCCCAGTCAGCTGTACGGCGTGAGCAGCTGGTCGACCGGGGCGTGGTCGTCGACGAGCACCTCGGCGTCGCCGATCCAGGCGTCGAGCTCGGGTCCGTCGATGGCCGACCAGTCGACGTCGCGCTCGCCGAGCGCGGCGACCCAGGCCTCCAGGTCGACCGGCCGATCACCCGCCACCGCGACCAGGTTGCCTCCGTCGGTGCCGTCCAACGTGTCGGGGGCGGCCGTGAGGGCGACGTGGTCGAAGACGTCGCGGAGCGTCGCCAGCTCGGCCCGCGCGAAGCCGAGCGGCGGGTGGTCGATCAGGTTGGCGACGTACTGACCGCCCGGGGCGAGGACCCGGTCGACCTCGGCCAGCGCCTCGCGCGTCGCCAGGTGGAACGGGACGCTGACCCCACCGAACGCGTCGCCGACCACCAGATCCTGACTGTCGTCGTCGAGCCGGCTCATCCCGGCGCGGCCGTCCTCGGCGCGCACGTCGATGCCGTCTCCGAGCTCGAGCCCCAGTTGCTCGACGTCGATCTCGATGACGCCCGGGTCGATCTCGGAAACCGTGCTGTCGGTGCCGGGGCGGACGGTGTCGAGGTAGCGGGGCAGCGTCAGTCCCCCACCTCCCAGGTGGTGGGCGCGCAGCGGCTGTCCGGACGGATAGGTCGTGTCGATGGCCGCCGCCATGGCGGCGATGTAGTCGAAGTCGAGGTAGGTGGGGTCGGCCAGGTCGACGTAGGAGTGCCGGAGCCCGTCGAGCACGAGCACCCGGCCACTCGCGCGCTGAGGATCGGCCTCGACGACCGCGCAGTGGTACGTGGTCTCGACATCGCAGTCGCCCGGCGCGATGGCCGCGGTCAGGCCGCCGACTGCTACGACGGCGATCGGCACCACGCCGCCCCGCCAGCCGCGCACCCGGAAGTCGACGAGCACCGAGCTCGCCACAAGCGTGAGCCCGAGCCCGACCAGGATCGAGCTGACCGGCACCAGCGTGACCAGCACGAACCCGGTCAGCACCGTGCCGGCGATAGCGCCGACGGTCCCGATCCCGGAGAGGCGCCCGACCACGGTCCCGGTCTCGTCGAGCGAGGTCAGTCGCAGCTTGGTGACGACCGGGGTCACCGCCGCGAGCAGGGCCGCGGGGAGGACGATCGCGAGCGACGTCACCGGCAGGAAGGCACCCGAGTCTCCCGCGCTCCCGGTGGCGCGGACGACGGCCGGCAGCAGCGCCACCGCCCCACCCGAGACGGCGAGCAGCGGCCCGAGGAGAGCACGGGGCGGGAACCGGTCGGCTGCCCGACCACCCAGCCACGCACCGGCCGCGATCGCCGCCAACGCCAGCCCGATCACCAGCGTGTTGGTCTCCAGCGTCAGCCCGAGGTACGGCGCGAGCAGCCGCAGCGACGCCAGCTCGACGACCAGCACCGCCCCCGAGGACCCGAACACCAGCGCCGCAGCGACCCAGCGGCCGATCGGCGGCGCCGGGGGCGGCTCGGACGGCTCCATGGCGTCAGCCTGTCAGACCGCGAGGCGCGAATTGTCGAGGAGCACGCCCGGATGGGCGTGCTCCTCGCATGGCTCCCCCGGTTGGACTCGAACCAACAACCCTCCGGTTAACAGCCGAATGCTCTGCCAGTTGAGCTACAGGGGATCGTGCGCCGAACAGGCTAGCAAGCGGCCTCGCACGCCATGAAATCGAGCGCGGGCGACAGCCCTAGCGCGCAGTCAGCACGCAGAACTCGTTGCCGTCGGGGTCGGCCATCACCACCCAGTCGACGTGTCCCTGTCCGATGTCGAGGCGAGTCGCACCCAGGGAGAGGAGCCGGTCGACTTCCGCCTGCTGGTCACCGTCGGCAGGTGGAGCGAGGTCGAAGTGCAGCCGATTCTTCGCCGGCTTGGGATCGAGGGGAGGACCGCCCCAGGCAATCTTGGACCCGCCACGCGGCGACTGGATCGCGGTCTCCTGGTCCTGGTCCCAGACCAATGGCCAGCCCAGGGCCCCACTCCAGAAGTACCCCACCTGCTGGGAGCCGTCGCACGAGAGCGCCCCGATGAACCCGCAGCCGGCGGTGAAGTTGTTGCCGGCCTCGATCACACAGAACTCGTCGCCCTCAGGGTCGGCGAGCACCACGTGGCCCTCCTCCGGCAGCTGCCCGACGTCGATGTGCCGGGCACCGAGCTCGAGCGCCCTGGCCACCGTCCGTGGCTGGTCCTCGGGGGTCGCGCTGGTCAGGTCGAAGTGGATCTTGTTCGGGAAGGTCTTCTGTTCCTGGCTCGGCACGAACCGGAGCCGGAACTGGGTGTCGTCGCTCGGCAGCACCAGGAAGCCGTCACGCGGGTCCTCGACCGTCTCGCGACCGAGAAGGCCGCCCCAGAAGCGCGCCAGCCCACCGGGGTCCTGCGCGTCGAAGGTGAGGGCGAAGAGGTGAGCAGTCATCCGGTCCGAGCTCCGTTCCGTGTCTCGCGGCGACCGGCAGGTCAGGTGTGAGAATGGCCAGCATGGCATCGGCACCGGGGGCGGTCGAGGCGTTTTCGGTGGCGCTCCGTGAGATCACGCCGGCCAACCGAGCGCTCGTGGAGACGCTTCGAGTGTCGGCGGAGCAAGAGGCCTTCGTGGACGGCGTCGCCCAGTCTCTCGAGGAGGCCGCCGCCAACCCCGCGGCCAGGCCGTGGTTCCGGGCCGTCTACGCGGGTGACGATCCGGTGGGCTTCGTGATGCTTGCGGACGGTGTCGCCCCAGGCAACAACCTCATTCCGTGGCACTACTACCTGTGGCGGATGCTCATTGACAGTCGCTACCAGGGTCGCGGCTACGGCAAGGCCGCCATGGACCTCGTCTGTCAGTACGTACGGACCAGGCCCGGCGCAGACGCACTCGTGACCAGCGTCGTCCCCGGCGCCGGCTCACCGCTCGGCTTCTACCTGCGTTACGGGTTCGAAGCGACCGGTGAGTCGTTCGACCACGAGCAGGTGCTGCGCCTGGGTCTCACCTAGTCGAGCCCGACCTCTGCCCGGGCCTCGCGGAGCGCGGCCTCGGCCACGTCGCGGACGGCCGGGTCGTCCGGGTCGACGCCCTCGTCGTACTCGTAGAGCCAGCGCACCTCGCCGTCGCCCCGGGGGGCACGGCGGGCAATGACCCGCAGGCCGCGGCGGCCGGTCACCGGCACGTGGCGTTGGAGGACCACACTGGCCGTCACCCGCTCACGCACCAGCTCGAGGAGTCGGCCCGGCTCGGCGATGGTGTGGACGTGCTCGCCGCGGGGCTCGCCCCAGGTGCCGACCTCGCTCAGCCGGAACTGGTCGGTATCGCGGTCCCAGTCGGCCGCCTCGACGTCCTCCCACGGGAGCCGGGCGCCGTCGAGGTAGATCGCGTCCCGGGTGCCGGCGATCACGCGGCCGTCGGCGGCTTCCGCCCAGGCGAGCAGGGACTCCCCCGGGCCGACCGCCACCGGCGGCCGTGCCCGGCGCCGCAGCCTCACGCCTCGGCCCCGACGGCCCGCTCGTGGAGCGTGCGCCGGTGCTGCTCGAGCGCCACGAGCTCACCGAACATCCGGTTGTACTCGACGGCGTGCTCGACCGGGTTGGTGCGCTGCAGCTTGGACTTGAGGTCGGCGATGCGGCGCATCGTCGTGAGCTCCTGGAGCCGGTAGACGTGGGCCGCGACGTACGCCGCGTCGGGCTCCTTGGCGGTGAGCAGCGGTTCGACGCCGAGCGCGCTGATCGCCGAGGTCACCGCCGGGTCGGTCGCGGCCTCGCGCAGCCCGCCCGCCCAGCCGGTCTCGCGCGCTCCCGCGGTCGGGCCACCGCTGGCGGCCACCAGCTCCCACACGCCGCGGTACGTCGGGTGGGTGAAGTCGTTGCTGCCGACGTCACGGGCCGCGTTGCCGATCGCGGCGGGGTGCTGGATCACGAGCTTCAGAGTCTCGCGCTCGATCGAGAACCGCGGGTCGCGCAGGTCGGGCAGCTGCTGCCGCGGCGGCCGCTCGTCGGTGGTAGGAGGGCCGGACGGCGACACCGGCCGCGAGGAGCGGTTGGCGGCCCGCCGTACCTCCTCGCGGGCCTGCTCGATGTCGACGCCGATCATCCCGGCCAGCTCGCGCGAGAAAGCGTCGACCTTGGACTTGTCGCGGATGCTCGACACCAGCCGGGCGCCTTCACGGACCGCGTCGACCCGGCCGTCGGCCCGGTCGAGGTCGTACTTGCCGACGACGTTGGCGAGCACGAACCGGTAGAGCGGCACCCGGCGCGCGACGAGTTCGCGCACCGCGGCGTCGCCCTCCTTGATCCGCAGGTCACACGGGTCCATGCCGGACGGCTCCACGGCGACGTAGGTCTGCGACACGAAGTTCTGGTCGCCACCGAACGCCTTCAGTGCGGCCTTCTGACCCGCTGAGTCGCCGTCGAAGGTGAAGATCACCTCGCCGCGGAACTCCTCGTGGTCGTGCAGGAACCGGCGCAGTACCCGCGCGTGGTCGTCGCCGAATGCGGTGCCGCAGGTCGCGACCGCTGTTCCCACGCCGGCCAGGTGGCATGCCATCACGTCGGTGTAGCCCTCCACCACCACCGCTTGTGAGGAGCGAGCCATGTCGCGCCGCGCAAGGTCGATGCCATAGAGCACCTGGGACTTCTTGTAGATCACGGTCTCAGGGGTGTTGAGGTACTTGGCTTCGTTCCGGTCGTCGTCGCGGATCCGGCGAGCGCCGAAGCCGATCGTGTCGCCGGACGCGTCGCGGATGGGCCAGAGCAGCCGGCCGCGGAACCGGTCGTACGCCGACCGCCCGAGCCCCACCAGCCCCGCGGCGATGCTCTCCTCGTCGCTGAACCCCTTCTGGCGCAGCAGCGTCAGCAGCGACTCTCCGTCACGCGGTGCGTACCCGTTGCCGAACCGTTCGGCCGACGCCTGGTCGAAACCCCGCTCGGTCAGGAACTGGCGGGCCACCTGCGCCTCGGGACTGCGCAGCTGGTCGGCGTAGTACTCCTGGGCGATCCGGTTCGCCTCGATCAGCCGGCTGCGCTGCGGGCCACGCGGCCGGTCGTCGCGGCCGACGTCACCCGCCTCGCGGCGCAGCTGCACGCCGTACTTCTCGGCGAGACGTTCCACTGCCTCGGTGAACGACAGCCCGTCGATCTTCATCAGGAAGGAGATGACGTCGCCACCTTCCTGGCAGCCAAAACAGTGGAAAAATCCGCGACTGGGCGTCACGTGGAAGGACGGCGACTTCTCGTCGTGGAAGGGGCACAGCCCCTTCTGGGACCCCCCGCCGGCGTGCCGGAGCGTCACGTACCCCGAGACGACGTCGTCGATCTGGGCCTTCTCGCGCACCTCGGCGATGTCCTCGTCGCGAATCCGGCCTGCCACGCTCCGGAGTCTACGCAGCCGCCCGCAGCCTCGACCCACGCCTCCACAGGGGTCCCGGGATCGCCCGCCTCACCCCGTCGGGGGGTGGCATCGACCGCGCGGACACGAAACGGTGGAGGCATGGCTGCGTCCGAGACACCCTCAGCCGGCGCCGGTCCCGACCCGACCCTCGGCACCCTGGTCCACGACCTGTCCGCACAGCTCCCCGAGCTCGTGCGCTCCGAGCTGCGCCTGGCCCAGGCGGAGATGACGGAGAAGGGCAAGCGAGCCGGGCTCGGCATCGGCATGTTCAGCGGCGCCGGGCTGCTCGCGCTCCTCGGGCTCGCGAGCCTGGTCGCTACGGCGATCCTGGCACTCGCGCAGGCCCTCGACGCGTGGCTGGCGGCGCTGATCGTCGCCGTCGTGCTGCTGCTCGTCGGCGGCCTGCTCGCCCTCCTGGGCAAGAACCAGGTGACCGAGGCGACGCCCGCGATGCCCGAGCGTGCGGTGGAGGGGATCAAGGAGGACATCGCTACGGTGAAGGGACAGCACCCGTGAGGGGCAAGACACCGGAACAGATGGAGGCCGAGATCTCCGCCCAGCGCGACCAGCTCGCCGACACCGTCGATCAGCTGACCGCGAAGCTCGACGTGAAGTCGCAAGCACAGGCGAAGGTGACCGACATGAAGCACCGGGCGACCACCGAGAGCGGCAGGCCGCGACCACAGCTCCTCGCCGCGGTCGCTTCGCTGGTGGCCGCCGGCCTCACCCTCGTCTGGTGGCGCCGCCGCGGATGAGCACCGACCAGGAGGAACGATGAAGAAGTTGACCGTGTTGATCGCCGGCGGGATCGGGTACGTCCTGGGGTCGCGGGCCGGTCGCCAGCGTTACGAGCAGATCAAGGGCCTCGCCGTGAAGGTGAAGGAAAACCCGACCGTCCAGGACAAGGCCCACCAGGCCGCGGACGTAGCCAAGGCGCAGGCACCGGTGGTGAAGGAGAAGATCGCCGGGGCAGCCGAGGCCGCCAAGTCCAAGGTCGGCGGCGGCAGCGACCCGGCCGACGCCCTCCCCGACGAGAGCCTCGTGCACCAGAACGACCCCTACCCGCGGGGCGACCTGCCCTGAACCACCAGCCGCTGGTGCCACGCCAGCGCGCTGGCGTCGGTGAGTGAGGCGACCTGGTCGACGACGACCCGCACCCGGGCCGCGTCGTCCGGTGCCGCCTGCCAGTCGTCGACGAAGGGTCGCTCGAGGTGGTCGGCCCCGGCGTCGGCCAGCGCGGTGACGAGCTCCGCAAGCAGCTCGCGCTGCTGGACCATCGCTGCGACCCGGTCGTCGGCCTGCATGACGTAGTGGGCAGCGATGCCCTTGAGGACGCCGATCTCCACGGCCGTCGTCTCCGGGACGACGATGTCGGCGCGGTAGCGGACGAGCGGTCCCGGCCCACTCGCGAAGGTGGCCTCCTGCACGGCGCCGCAGAAGCGGCCGATCAGGTCGCTGGTGAGGTTTTTGAGGGCGGCCGTGGAGCGCCGGCTCCCGTCGTACGGCGCCGTCGGCCAGCCCTCGATCGCCTCCAGGTCGTCGAGCACTGCGTCGAGCGCTCCGTCGGTGAGGTCGGGGAGGTACCAGCTGCGCACCGTCTCCCCGACGGCCGCCCGGTCGAGTCGGCTCAGGTCGACCCGGCCGGCCACGACGCCGTCCTCGATGTCGTGCACCGAGTAGGCGACGTCGTCGGCGAGGTCCATCACCTGCGCCTCGACGCATTGTCGACGGCCAGCGTCATTCGATCGCACCCACTCGAAGACCGGCAGGTCGTCGTCGTACACGCCGAACTTCACGACCACCCGCGGCGAGCCGTCGGCGTGGGTTCCGGACGGCGGGGTCGCGGCGGACCGCGGCCAGGGGTACTTCGTGCACGCGTCGAGCGTGGCCCGGGTCAGGTTGAGGCCGGCCGAGGCGCCGTCCTCGGAGAACGACTTCGCCTCGAGTCGGGTCAGGATCCGCAGCGTCTGGGCGTTCCCCTCGAATCCGCCGCTGTCGGCGGCCAGCTCGGCGAGCACCCGCTCGCCGTTGTGGCCGAACGGCGGATGGCCGAGGTCGTGCGCGAGGGCCGCGGTCTCGGCGAGGTCGGGGTCGCAGCCCAGCGCCCGCGCGAGGTCGCGCGCGACCTGCGCCACCTCCAGGCTGTGGGTCAGCCGGTTGCGGACGAAGTCGTCGCTCTGCGGACCCACCACCTGGGTCTTGGCCGCCAGCCGCCGAGACGCAGCAGCGTGGACCACCCGGGCCCGGTCACGCTCGAACGGTGTGCGCTCGGGCGCCGCCACCCGCTTGGGCGGCTCGGCGACGTACCGCTCACGGTCGGCGACGTCGTACCCCTCGATCTCCATCGGGGGAGACCCTAGTGCTGGTCCCGTCACGGATGCAGGTCAGGCCGCAGGTCAGAGTGGGTGTGGGGCGCCTTGGCTGCGCCGGCGGTCGATCCCGTCGAGGACCAGGCACAGGCCGGCGTCGAACTCGGTGGTCCGCCGGCCAGTTCGGCCTATCAGTACGTCGTGACGTGGACGTGGTCGTAGTGGTTGGCCGTGGTCGAACCGCGGTCCGACATGTACCGCCAACCAGAACCGGCCTGGTCGACCGACCAGATCCGCTGGCTGTAGATCACGTAGCTGACGCCGAGCTCGGCGTAGTGAGCGCGGACGAACTCCGCGACCTCCCAGCCGCGGTCGCCGCTGACCATGATGTCGATGGCGATGCCCATCGAGTGCTCGCCGTCGGAACGGTAGGTGCCGTACGACGTGAGCTCGGGGAACGCTGCGCACACGGCCTCGTGCACGGCCAGGACGTTCGGCTGGCCCGAGACCGAGCTGCCGTTGGTGCAGGCGCCGCCGAGGCCCGGCGGGCCCGGATCCGGCTTCTCGTCCGACAGGTAGCCGGACGTGACCCAGCGCGACTCGCCCTCGATGACGACTTCGACCCGGCCTGCGGCCTCGCGACCGGTGACCAGGATCTTCTTGCCAGCGTCGATCTCGCCGAGCTTCTCGGCGGTCGACTCCTCGGGAGTGGTCCACAGGTTCAGGGTGGTGGTGGTCCAGAGCTCGGTGTCGGCCCGGCGGATCGCCTTGGCCGTCGCCTGGGCGGTGAGCATCTTCTCGATCTCGCTCAGTGGCTCGATCCGGCTTCCGGAGCGGCTCACGACCGGGGCGCGGTCGGACAGGTCGACTGCGGTACCGAGCGACTGTGAGCCGCTGTTCGTGGTGGTGGAGCTGCTGGCGGCCAGCAGGTCCCGGGTCTCGGGACTGGCGACGAGGACTCCTGCGCCGACGGTGGACAGGGTCGCCACGAGGGCGAGGGGACCGGCCACGAGGGGTGCCTTCGGGACGCGGACACGGAACATGCGGGCATTGGTCTCCCGCTTGTGGCGGTGCTCAGCCACAGCGCTGATCCTTTGCGGTTGCTGACGGGGGTCATGCACCAGTACGGCTTGTGACCGCGACGGCGCGAAGTCCCGAGTGAACCACAGGGCACCTGCCGTCCCCCTAATTGTGGGCAGGGTGTCACCACGTGTTCCGCATCACCTCGCCGTGATCACCGGGTGATCCTACCGTTACCCGCCCGTGACCTCGCAAGTATCCTCGCGCAGCACCCAGTCTGTGCCCTCCTGGTCGTCGAGCCAGCCTTCGGGCAGCACCACCTTGCGCCGCGGGGAGCCCTGCCGGCCGCGCGGCGCACCCAGCTCGGACGTCGGGAACGGCTCGTCGGGGTCGAGCTCAGCGAGCAGCGCGTCCAGCGTGGACAGCGAGTCGACCAGCGCGAGCGAGTGCCGCAAGGTCCCGCCTGCCCGGAATCCCTTGAGGTACCACGAGACGTGCTTGCGGAACTCCTTGCAGCCGCGCTCCTCGCCGAGGTGCTCGGCCAGCAGCTCGGCGTGCCGGCGCATCATCGTCCGCACCTCGCCGAGGGCTGGGAGCACCTTCACGTCGTCACTGGCGAAAGCGGCAGCGAGGTCGCGGAACAACCAGGGCCGTCCGAGACAGCCGCGGCCGACGACCACGCCGGCCGCACCGGTCTGCTCCACCATCCGGACGGCGTCGGCCGCCTCCCAGATGTCGCCGTTTCCGAGCACGGGGAGGTCGACGTGGTCGACCAGCGCGGCGATCGCCTCCCAGTCGGCGACGCCGGAGTAGGCCTGGGCGACGGTGCGGCCGTGGAGCGCGATCGCGGCGCAGCCCGCCTCCTGCGCAATGCGGCCGGCATCGAGGTAGGTGAGGTGGTCGTCGTCGAGCCCCTTGCGGGTCTTCATGGTCACCGGCACGTCGTACGGCGCGGCAGCGGCGACCGCGTGCTCGAGGATCTGTCCTAGCAGCGCGCGCTTCCACGGCAGCGCTCCCCCGCCGCCCTTGCGGGTCACCTTCGGCACGGGACAGCCGAAGTTCAGGTCGACATGCGCCACCCCGTACTCGGCGCAGAGGATCTCGACGGCCTTGCCGACGTACACGGGATCGGTGCCGTACAGCTGGACCGAACGGACCTGCTCCGCGTCGTCGAACACCAGCATCTGCCGGGTCGTCTCGTCGCCCTCAACCAGCCCGCGGGACGTGATCATCTCGCAGACGTACAGCCCGGCGCCCTGCTCCGCACAGAGCCGGCGGTAGGCCGCGTTGGTGATGCCCGCCATCGGCGCGAGGACGACCGGCGTCTCCACGCGCAGCGAACCGAGAGTCAGTGCGGGCATGTCTCGATTGTCACCGACAGCCCCGCGCTCGGCCCAATCAGAGCTGTCGCTGTGAGCGCGCGCTCAGTTGTCGCCCCTGTCGCCTCTGCCCTGGTCGTCGCTCTTGCCGTTGCCCTTGCCCCGGCCCTTGCCGTCGTCGGCGCGCACCAGGTCGCCGGTCCAGACGATCGGGTCGAACTCCTGGCTCGGCCGGAAGCTGGCGGCCGTGAGGTCGCCCTTGCCCGGGGCGAGGTAGACCATGCACGCATCGAGGGTGGCTCCGGTCCTGAACCGCTTCGGGAACGTGGCGTCGTCACAGGGCTTGAAGCTGCCGGTGAAGAGCGAGGACTCGATCAGCCGGTTCTCGCCGTCGACGGCGTAGAGCGGCACCGGTCGGGGCGCCTGCTTGCTACCGAGATCGGTCTCGCCGACGTTCGTCAGGGTGGCCCGCACGAAGTACGGCGCGGTCTTGCGGATCTCCTTGGTCAGCTCCCAGCCGACGAACAGGTCGAAGGTCGCCTTCTCCAGCGAGGTGACCTTGATCTCCAGCGCGCCGACCTTGCCCTGGGACAGCTCGAACGCGACGGTCGCGGTGTCTCCGACCGCCAGCTCGCTCCCCTGCGCGGTGAGCTCGACGCCGTCGGGCACAGGCAGGTAGGGCTCGGCCGAGGGGGTGCCGGTCGGGTCGGCGTCGCCGTCCGGGGTCTCCCCGTCGGCGCCGCACCCAGTGAGGACGAGCGCCAGCGCTGCGGTCAGGCCGACCACGCGGCCTGGCAGTCGGAAGGGCAGGCGCATGCGGTCATTGTGCATCGGAGCCCCCATCAGCAACCGACGAATCGCTGGGCGAAGTACGACGTGATGGAGTCGAGACCGACCCGCTCCTGCTGCATCGTGTCGCGCTCGCGCACGGTCACCGCATGGTCGTCGAGCGTCTCGAAGTCGACCGTGACGCAGTACGGCGTACCGATCTCGTCCTGGCGGCGGTAACGCCGCCCGATCGCTCCCGAGTCGTCGAACTCGACGTTCCAGTGCCGGCGCAGCTCGGCTGCGAGGTCGCGGGCCTTCGGAGAGAGGTCGGCGTTGCGCGAGAGCGGCAGCACCGCGACCTTCACCGGGGCGAGCCGCGGGTCGAGCCTGAGCACGGTGCGCTTGTCGACGCCGCCCTTGGTGTTGGGCGCCTCGTCCTCGGTGTAGGCGTCGATGAGGAACGCCATCAGGCTGCGGGTCAGTCCTGCTGCCGGCTCGATGACGTACGGCAGGTAGCGCTCGTCGGCCGCCTGGTCGTAGTACGACAGGTCCTGGCCCGAGAACTCACTGTGCTGCGTGAGGTCGAAGTCGGTGCGGTTCGCGATGCCCTCGAGCTCCTCGAAGTCACGGCCGGAGAAGCCGAAGCGGTACTCGATGTCGACGGTCCGCTTCGCGTAGTGGGAGAGCTTCTCCTTGGGGTGCTCGTAGTGGCGCAGGTTGTCGCGGTCGATGCCGAGGTCGGTGTACCAGCGGGTCCGCTCGTCGATCCAGTACTGGTGGAGCTCCTCGTCCTCCCCTGGCTTGACGAAGTACTCCATCTCCATCTGCTCGAACTCGCGGGTCCGGAAGATGAAGTTGCCCGGCGTGATCTCGTTGCGGAAGCTCTTCCCCATCTGGGCGATGCCGAACGGCGGTTTCTTGCGGCTGGACGTCACGACGTTGGCGAAGTTGAGGAAGATGCCCTGTGCCGTCTCGGGGCGCAGGTAGTGGAGGCCGGACTCGTCCTCGATCACTCCGAGGTAGGTCTTGAGCATCATGTTGAACGCCCGCGGCGGGGTCCAGGCGCCCCGCGTGCCGCAGTTGGGGCACGGCACCTGCTCGTTGATGTCGACCGAGTCGGGGTCGTCGAGGCCCTTCCGCTCGGCGTACTCCTCCTGCAGGTGGTCCTCGCGGAACCGCTTGTGACAGGACTGGCACTCCGTCAGCGGGTCGCTGAACGTCGACAGGTGGCCGCTGGCCTCCCACGTCCGCGTCGGCAGGATCACGCTCGAGTCGAGGCCGACGACGTCCTCGCGGGCGGTGACCGTCGCCTTCCACCACTGCCGCTTGATGTTCTCCTTCAGCTCCACGCCCAGCGGGCCGTAGTCCCAGGCAGAGCGCGTGCCGCCGTAGATCTCACCGCACGGATAGACGAACCCGCGGCGCTTGCAGAGGGAGACGACGTGGTCGAGGGTCGAGGGAGGCGGCTTGGCCACGAGGGAACAGCTCACTTTCACGTGCAGGCCGGCTGGCTGTCGGTCTGACAGATGGTCTGGAGGGGTCAGCCTAACGACCGAGCGGCTGCGTCGTTCAGGTCCCTGCCCGGCTCGGCCCACTCGTAGGCACTCGGCTCGTCGAGGGCGCGGTAGAGGACCGGGACGGCGTGCACCTTCACCTCGTACGCCGAGAGCGCGCGCCGATAGGTGCCGACGTTCTCCCACGTGCTGGTGAGCACCCACAGGGTGGGGTCGTCGACGTTGCGGCCGATCCGGCTGTCGAGGTGGCCCGGCCGGGCGGCGAGTGCGACGCGGGCCCGCTCGAGGTCCACACGGAACGACTCGCCCTCGGCCTCAGGGACGCGGAACCTGTTCACGACCAGCACCCGGCCAGTATGCCGAACCGGCAATTGACAACGATTCTCATCTTGGTTGAGAATCGTTCTCATGTTCCCCGCCCACCGCTTCCGCTCGCGGACCCTGACCGCACTGGCCGCCGTCGGCGTTGCAGGCCTGCTGACGGGGTGCGGGGCGATCGCCGACGAAGTGTCGGACGGCCGCCGGCTCGTCGCCTCCTTCTACCCGTTGGCCTGGGTGAGCGAGCAGGTGGCGGGTGAGGAGTGGACGGTCGCGAACCTGACCGCTTCGGGCGGCGAGCCGCACGACCTGGCGCTGACGATCGAGGCGACCGCCGAACTGGCCGAGAGCGACGTGGTCGTCTACCTGCACGGGTTCCAGCCGGCGGTCGACGACGCCATCGACGCCAACGCCTCCGGAGTGACCCTGGATGCCGCCGAGGCCGTGGAGCTCCTCCCCCTCGGCGAGCACGAGCACGCGGGCGAGGACGCTCACGACCACGGCGAGGAGGACCCTCACTTCTGGCAGGACCCCGAGCGGATGGCGCTGCTCGCCGAGGCTGTCGGCGAGCAGCTCGCGACCCTCGACGAGGCCGGCGCGGACGGGTACCGGCAACGTGCCGCGGAGCTGGCCGAGGAGCTGCACACGCTCGACCGCGAGTACGCAGAGGGCCTCGCCGACTGCCGGCGTGACGTCGTCGTGGTCAGTCACGACGCGTTCGGGTACCTCGAGAAGTACGGGCTGCACCTGGCCCCCATCGCCGGTCTCTCCCCCGACGCCGAGCCGACCCCGGCCGTCCTCGGCGAGCTGTCGGAGCTGATTCGCTCGGAAGGGCTCACCACGGTGTTCTCCGAGCGGCTGGCGAGCCCTGCCCTGGCAGAGACCCTGGCCACCGACCTCGGGATCGACACCGCGGTGCTCGACCCGGTCGAGGGACTCAGCGACGAGACCGCGGACGCCGACTACGTTTCCCTCATGCGTCAGAACCTCGCCGCCCTGCGGGAGGCGAACGGCTGTTGACCGCCGTCCTCGAGCTCCGCGGCGTCCGGGTGAACCTGGCCGGACGTCCGGTGCTGCGCGACCTCGACCTCTCCGTGGCGCAGGGCGAGTTCGTGGCGCTGATGGGCGCGAACGGCTCCGGCAAGTCGACCCTGGTGCGGGCCGCGACCGGCCTGCGCCCGCTGGCCGAGGGCAGCGTCGAGCTCTTCGGCACCCCGCTCGCCGAGTTCCGCGCGTGGCACAGGCTGGGCTTCGTCCCCCAACGGGCCACGGCCGCATCCGGCGTACCTGCCTCGGTGCGGGAGGTGGTCGCCTCCGGGCGGCTCGGCCGGCGGCGGCTGTTCGCCCCGATGTCGCGGGCCGACCGCCGGGCGGTCGAGGACGCGCTCGAGGTGGTCCGGCTCGCCGATCGTGCGGCTGACAACGTGGCCGCACTGTCGGGTGGACAGCAGCAGCGGGTGCTGATCGCGCGAGCCCTCGCCGGTGAGCCCGACCTGTTCTTCCTCGACGAGCCGACCGCGGGCGTCGACGTACCCAACCAGCAGGCGCTCGCCGCGTCGCTCGCCGTCCTGGCCGACCGTGGCGCGACCGTGGTCCTGGTCGCGCACGAGCTCGGCCCGATGGCCCCGCTGGTGCAGCGCTCGGTGGTGCTCTCCCACGGCCGCGTGACCTACGACGGCGCAGCGCTGCACGATCACGGCGCGCACGCCCATCACCACCCTCGGCAGCACCGGCACGACCACACTCCGCACGTCGGGTCGCCGCTGGACGCCTGGCCGGAGGGGACGCCGTGATCGACCTGCTCTCCTACCCGTTCATGGTCCGGGCGCTCATCGCGGCGGCCGTCACCGGGCTGGCCGCGCCCGCGATCGGCACCTACCTGGTCCAGCGGCGGCTGGCGCTGCTGGGCGACGGCCTCGGCCACGTGGCGGTCACGGGCGTCGCGGTCGGGCTCCTGACCGGTGCCTCGCCGACCTGGGTCGCAGTGCTGGTCGCGGTGCTCGGCGCGGTCGCGATCGAGGTGATCCGCGAGCGCGGGCACACCCAGGGCGACGTGGCGCTGGCGCTGCTGTTCTACGGCGGGCTCGCCGCCGGTGTGCTGATCACCGGGCTCGCCGGACAGAGCGCCTCGCGGCTGCAGGAATTCCTCTTCGGATCGGTCACCAGCGTGCAGGTCGACGACGTCGTCACCACTGTGGTGCTGGCGGCGGTCGTGCTCGTGGTGTGCCTGGGGCTGCTCCCGCAGCTGTTCGCGGTGGCCCAGGACGCCGAGTTCGCCCGGGTGGCCGGAGTCCGGGTCCGCGTCTACAACCTCCTCGTCGCAGTGCTCGCGGCGGTGACGGTCACGGTCGCGATGCGCACGGTCGGGCTGCTGCTGGTGTCGGCGTTGATGGTCGTGCCGGTCGCCACGGCACAGCAGCTCACCCGCTCGTTCCGCTCGACCCTGCGCACGGCCATGGCCCTCGGCCTCGGCGCCGCGCTGGGCGGGCTGCTCGTCGCGACGTACCTCTCGACGATCCCGCTGAACGTGGCGCCCGGCCCGACGATCGTGCTGCTCGCCCTGGCCGGATTCGTCCTCGCCTGGCCGGCCGGGGTCTGGCTCCGCTCCCGGGAGGCGTCCCATGCCTGACCAGCCGCTCCGTCTGACCCGCCAGCGGAAGGCAGTCACGGATGTCCTCGGGGACCTCGAGGAGTTCCGCTCGGCGCGCGAGATCCACGAGCTGATGGCCGAGCGCGGCCACGCGATCGGGCTTGCCACCGTCTACCGGACCCTCCAGCTGCTGGCCGAGCACGACGAGGTCGACGTCATCCGCGCCACCGAGGGCGGCGAGGCGAGCTACCGCCGGTGCTCCACGTCGCACCACCACCACCTCGTGTGCCGGTCGTGCGGCGCGACCGTGGAGGTGGAGGGGCCGGCAGTCGAGCGCTGGACCCGCGGCATCGCGGAGGAGCACGGGTTCGCCGACGTGAGCCACACCCTGGAGATCTTCGGGATCTGCGCACGCTGCGCGTGAAGCGGTGCAGTCAGAGAGCCTCGGCCGGGTCGACCGGCACCCGCACTCGGAACGTGCTGCCGCGGCCGACCTCGCTGTCGACCTCGATCCGGCCGCCGTGGCTCTCGACGATCGACTTGGTGATCGACAGTCCCAGCCCGATGCCCTGGATGCTCTGCTCCTCGGCGTGCCGGGAACGGAAGAAGCGGGTGAACAGCCGGTCACGGTCGGCAGCGTCGATGCCGATGCCGGTGTCGGCGACGCTGAGGTCGATCCGGCCCCCGTCGACCTGCAGCCGGATCTCCACGATGCCCTGCGGCGGGGTGTACTTGATGGCGTTGGACACCAGGTTGTCGACGACCTGCCGGATCCGGTCCTGGTCGATCATGACCAGCAACCGGTCGGGTACGTCGCACTCGATCTTGATCTGGGAGGCGGCGGCTGCGGGAGCGGCGGCCAGCATCGCGTCACGGACCAGCAGCGCCAGGTCGCACCGGGTCCGCATCACCTGCACGGGCCCGACGTCGGTCTGCGCGCTGTGGAGCAGGTCGCGCACCAGTCGGCTGAGCCGTTCGGAGTTGCGGACGACGACCGAGAGTTGGCGCACGGCGTCCTCAGGCAGGTCGTCGCGCTCCATCAGCAGGTCGGCGTACCCGCGAATGGAGGTGAGCGGGGTGCGCAGCTCGTGGGACACCGACGCCACGAAGCCGTCCTTGACCTCCATCGCGCGCATGAACTCGGTGACGTCCTTGTAGGCGAGTGCGGCCCCCGCGAACTCGCCGTCGTCGTCGCGCACCGTCCGGGCCGAGACCGACAGCGCTCGGGCGGTCAGCGGGTCCTTGCCGACCCAGATCCGGCAGTCGTCGAACTCCTCGCCGTGCATGGCGCGGCGGGTCGGCATCTCGTCGTGGGTCAGGACGTGTTGGCCGTCGGCGCCGTACACGTCGCCGAGCTGGCCGGCCTGGCCGGCGTGCCCGTCAGGGTAGGCCAGCTTCATGAAGTCTGTGTGACGGCGGTTCATGCCGGCGTAGGCGCCGGTGCTGTCGAGCAGCAGCAGACCGACGTCGACGCTGTCGAGGATCGCGTCGGAGACCCGGCGCTGGTGCTCGATCACGTCCAGCGCCTTCGCAAGGTCGGCGCGCTGCCGCTCGGCCGACTCCCGCTGCGCCGAGATCTTGGCGAACGTGCCAGCCGTCGCGAACGCGACCCATGCGCCGACCAACGGGATCATGACGCCGCGGCTCAGGCTCGACGGGCTCACTCCGTTCACCGCCAGAGCCGGGGCCGTCACCACGAGCAGCCCGGTGCCCAGCACGATCAGCACGGCCATCCGGCCGAAGATCCGGCCGAGCCAGTACGCCGGGATCAGGATGAACAGGCCCGCCGTGGAGGCAGTGTCGCCAAGTCGTTGCAGGCTCAGCGCGGCGAGGTCGAGGAGCGGCAGTACCGAGATCGCCCACCACGGCAACCGGTCCCACGGGACCAGCGCCGCCAGCGCGCACGTCACCAGCGTGACCGTGATCGCCACACCGGACATGCCCTCGGCCGCGACCGGCTGTCCTCCGATGGCGCGGATCGTGATATCGAGCACGACCAGCAGCGCGAAGGTCCCCTGCAGCGCGCGCGGGTCCGGCGCGTCAGTGTGCGTGAGCATGCCACCGACGCGTGGGGCTGCGCGGCGCACGGGCTCGCTCACGTCGTCCTCCCGGGGGGCGGGGCGGTACCAGACGATGGTGTCAAAGATTGCCCGCCACCGGAGGGATTTGCGCTCACCCGGGGTCGCCTGGGTCGCGGCCGGTCTGCGATCCTGCCGGGCGTGACCCGTCACGTCCGGCCGCCACGGCCCCACCCCTCCGGCGCGCGACCGCCGGCGGTGCCGGCGGACCTGGTGCCGCGCCACGTCGCGATCGTGATGGACGGCAACGGCCGCTGGGCCAAGCAGCGCGGACTCCCGCGCACAGTCGGCCACGAGCGGGGCGAGCACTCGCTCTTCGACGTCGTCGAGGGCGCGATCGAGATCGGTGTGAAGGCGATCTCGGCGTACGCCTTCTCGACGGAGAACTGGTCGCGCTCGCCCGACGAGGTCAAGTTCCTCATGGGCTTCAACCGCGACGTCATCCGCCGCCGCCGAGACGAGATGCACGAGATGGGCGTGCGGGTGCGGTGGGCCGGCCGCGCGCCGCGGCTGTGGAAGTCGGTTGTCAAGGAGCTGCAGGTCGCCGAGGAGCTCACCCGCGGCAACGACGTGTTGACGCTGACCATGTGCGTCAACTACGGCGGCCGCGCCGAGCTGGCAGACACGGCGCGCTCGATCGCCCGCGAGGCCGCCGCCGGTCGGCTGAACCCGGACAAGGTCGACGAGCGTACGTTCGCGCGGCACCTTTACGTGCCGGAGGTCTCGGACGCCGACCTCGTGTGGCGCACCTCGGGCGAGCAGCGGCTCTCCAACTTCTTGCTCTGGCAGGCGGCGTACGCCGAGCTGGTGTTCACCGACGTGCTGTGGCCCGACGTCGACCGCACCCACCTGTGGGCCGCGATCGAGACCTACGCCCGGCGCGACCGGCGGTACGGCGGGGCCTGAACCAACGCCTTCAGCGCTCGACGTACTCCAGCGAGCGCAGGCCGCGCTCGAGATGCCAGGCGACGAACGCGGCGACCAGGCCGCTGGCCTCGCGCAGGTGCCGGGGCTCGGCGGCGTGCACGACCGGCCACTCCCCCGCCAGCAGCGCGCCGAGCACCACGAGCGTCTCGGCGGCCGGGCCGGCCGAGCCGGGCAGCTTGCAGTCCGGGCAGAGCACGCCACCGGCGGCGGGGTTGAACCACCGGTGCGGGCCGGGGTCGCCGCACCGGGCGCAGTGGTCGAACGACGGCGCGTACCCGGACACGGCCAGCGACCGCAGCAGGTAGGAGTCGAGCACCTGGCTCGGCCGGTGCTCCCCCGCCGTCATGGCGCGCAGTCCGCCGACCAGGAGCAGGAACTGCTGGACCGAGGGCTGCTTCTCCTCGGTGACGAGCCGGTCGGCCGTCTCCAGCATCACGCTGCCGGCGGTGTAGCGCTCGTAGTCGTGGCCCAGCCCCGCGGCGAACGGGTCGAGCGTCTCGGCCTGGGTCACCACGTCGAGGTTGCGGCCCTCGGCCAGCTGCAGGTCGACGTGCGTGAACAGCTCGAGCCGCGAGCCCCACCGGGACGTGGTCTTCCGGACGCCCTTCGCGACCGCGCGCACCCGCCCGTGCTGACGGGTCAGCAGGGTGATGATGCGGTCGGCCTCACCCAGCTTGTGGGTGCGGAGCACGACGGCCTCGTCGCGGTAGAGCACCGTCCCATTGTGCCGCGGTCAGGCACGCCGGGAGCGTCGCCGCGGCGTCTCGTCCGCGCCTTTCTCCAGCAGCCGAGCATCCCAGCACCCGAGGGCGAACTCGGCGGCCGCGCGGGTCAGCCGCTCCGGCCGCGCCCACCACTCGACGATGCTCGAGGCCCGGACGAACTCCGCCCGCGGCAGCTCCACGGCGAGCAGCGCCGCGTCGGCCGCCGGGTGGATCGGGTCGACGGGGTGCCCCACGACCAAGGCGGGTACGTCGATCGCCCGCCGCTGTGCCGAGCTCGGCGCGACCCGGCCGAAGAAGATGCCGTGGACAACTGCGGCCACCGGTCCGGGGTGCTGGTCCAAGGTGTCGAGCCCGATCCCGACCCAGAACGGAACCAGCCCGCGCGGCACGGGCCGGGTGAGCCACCGGGCGACGTGCACCGTCAGGGGCAGGAACCGGGCGGCGAACATCAGCGGCGCGAAGGCGATCAACCCGGCCTCGAGCGCGTTGTGCAGCACCGGCATCTCGACCAGCAGGCCACGCACGCGGCCGGGCGCGGAGACGGCGACCTCCAGCGAGACGTTGGCGCCCAGCGACGTGCCCCCGACGACGGCCTCCTCGGCGCCGAGGTGGTCGAGGAGCGCGACGACCTGGTCGGCGAACGCGGACATCGAGTAGCGCAGCGGGTCGTCGGGCCGGTCGGAGCGGCCGTGGCCGAGCAGGTCGAGCGTGACGACGTGCAGGCCCTCGGCCGCGAGCGACCGCGCGAGCGGCTGGTGCATCCGGCGCGGCATCAGCTGCCCGTGGAGCAGGACCACCCAGGAGTCGCCGCCGCCGTACTCGGTGTACTCGAGGCGGTCACCGCCCTCGAGGAAGAACTGGCCGATCCGCTCGGAGACCAACATCTCAGAAACCCTAGTAACCGGCGCCCCCGAACGCCCACATTTCCACGCCGGTTCCACCAAACTGGAGCCATGACCGTGGGCGGTGGGCGCTGGCGGCTGCCCGTCATCGCCGGGACAGCCCTTCTGGCGGTCTACCTGCTCGGCGCCTGGGCGGTCTGGTTCACGCCGCCATCCGGCTCGGTCGCGTTCTGGTGGCCGGCCGCCGGGGTCTCTGTGGCGATCCTCGCGATCGCTCCGCGGCCGTGGTGGCCGGCGCTGATCGGCGGCATCGTCATGGCGTCGTTCGCCGCCAACCTCACCGGCGGTCGGCCGGTGGAGGTCGCGGCAGCCTTCAGCCTCGCGAACGCCGCGGAGGCGGTGGTGGCCGGCCACCTGCTCAAGCGGGCCGACGGTCGCCTGATCGAGCTGGAGCAGCTGCGCGACTTCGTGCGGCTGGTTGGTGCCGCCGCGGCAGGCGCACTCGTGCTCGCGCTGCTGGCCGGCGCCGTGGTTGCCCTGAACGACATGGGCCCGTACTTCGCCACCTCCCGCAACCTATTCACCTCGCACGCCGCCGCGGTGCTCGTGATCGTGCCGGTGGCGATGACCTGGCGGCTCCGCGCGGGCATCGCCGAACGGTGGGAGTACGGCGTCCAGATCACTGCCCTGCTCGCCGTCACGCTCGCGATCTTCGTGCCCCAGCACCACCTCCCGGTCGCGGCGGCCGGACTGCCGCTGCTGGTGTGGGCCGCACTCCGGCTCGACCCGCGCACGGTGGCGCTGGAGATCCTCGGCAGCGCCGTCATCGCGGTGCTCCTGACCGCCGCCGGACGCGGCCCATACGGCGAGCTGGGGCAGGACGAGGCGACGGTGCAGCTGTCCGCGGCGCTCGTGCTGGGCTACATCCTGACCTCCGCATTGATCGCACTTCCGCTCACGCTCGCGATCACGCAACGGGTACGCGACCTTGACGTGCTGTCCGAGAGCGAGGCGCTCTTCCGACGGAACTTCACCGAGTCGCTGACCGGCATGCTGCTGTTGTCGCGGCGTGGTAACCGGCTCGAGGTCGTGGACGCCAACGACACCGCCCACACACTGCTCGACAATGGCGACCGCTCGGTCGTGGGCCGCTACCTCGACCGGGTGCTGACCCAGCCGCTCGCGGTGCGCGGCGTCACCCAGACGATGCTCCGCGGCAACCTCGACGGGTGGCGCGGACAGCTCGGGATCATCCACCGGCCCGGCAGCCAGCTCGAGGTCGCGATCTCGCAGCTGACGGCCGGGGACGACGAGGCCGTGTTCGCCGCCCAGCTCCTCGACGTGACCCCGCTCCACCAGTCGTTGGCGCGCACCCAGGCGGCCGAGCAGCTCACCAACGCGCTGCTCGACACCGCCCGCTGCGTCATGATCATGACCGACATGGCGGGCACCGTGGTGCGGGTCAACCAGGCCACCTCGGTCCTCACCGGCTACGCCGAGGACGAGCTGCTCGGGCAACCGCTCTGGGCGCGCCTCATCCCGGTGGGCCTGATCGAGGAGACCCAGGAGATGTTCGCCGCGCCCGACGGCAAGGAGCTGCCGGGCAGCCGCGAGAGCGACCTGCGGACCGCGAGCGGCGACCCGCTGCGGGTGCTGTGGAACACCGACCTGGTGCGCGACGAGGACGGCTCGCCGCAGTACGCCGTGATGACCGGTGTCGACGTCACCGCCGAGCGTGCGGGCGCCGGCCTGATGGCGAACCTGTTCCAGGCCGGCATCTCGACCGCGATCCTCGGGATCGACGCGCAGGGCCGGATCCGGGTCCTCAACTCCGGTGCCGAGTCGCTGCTGGGCTGCACCTCCGAGGAGCTGCACGGCCGCCAGTTCGTCGATGTGCTCGACCCGGAGGAGCTGCGCGAGCGCACCGACGAGTCGGGCGGCAGCGGCTGGAGCGCGCTGGCCTCGACGCTCGAGGGCGGCAACGAGTCGGTCGTGCGCGACTGGACCTGGCGGACCGTGCAAGGTCGTCTCCGTACGGTCGAGATGACGATCTGCGGCGGAGGCAGCCAGTTCGGGCCGCTCGCGGGCTTCCTCGTCGTGGGGCGCGACGTCACCGAGCAACGCCAGGGCCAGCTGATGCTGATGGCGGCGCTGGAGAAGGAGCGGCTCGCCGCCGACCGGCTGCGCCAGCTCGACACGGCCAAGAACGAGTTCGTCTCCACGGTCAGCCACGAGCTCCGCACCCCGGTCACCAGCATCGTCGGCTACACCGAGATGCTCGCCGACGGGTCCCTGGTGCCGGCCGATCCGCAGCAGTTGCCGCTGCTCGAGACGATCGCCCGCAACGGCGACCGGCTGATCTCGTTGTGCAACGACCTGCTGGCCCTGGCAGGGATCGACAACGGCGGCACGGTGTGGGACCGCTCGGTGGTCGACCTGCGCGAGCTCGCGCACCAGACCGAGGAGTCGCTGCGGCCGATGGTCCGCAACCGCGACCTCAGCGTCGCGTTCGAGCTGCCCGACGATCCGATCCCGGTGCTCGGTGACGCCGTCCAGCTCGAGCGGGTGATGCTCAACCTCCT
This sequence comes from uncultured Actinomycetota bacterium, assembly GCA_963826265.1. Taxonomy (GTDB): domain Bacteria; phylum Actinomycetota; class Actinomycetes; order Propionibacteriales; family Nocardioidaceae; genus Nocardioides. The sequence continues at coordinate 1,509,744 of CAWGWH010000001.1, read as the reverse complement.
CAGCAACGCCGTGAAGTTCACGCCGGACAGCGGCCGGGTCTCGACGCGGCTCTGGGAGGCGGACGGCGAGGCGTGGCTGACGGTCGCCGACAGCGGGATCGGGATCCCGCAGGAGGAGCAGGACGCGCTGTTCCAGAAGTTCTTCCGCTCCTCGACCGCCCAAGCCATGGCGATCCAGGGCACCGGCCTCGGCCTGTCGATCGTGGCGGGCATCGTGGCAGCGCACGGTGGCCGGATCGGTGTCGACTCCACGCTGGGCGAAGGCTCGACGTTCTCGGTCCGGCTCCCTCTTCACGTGGCGTGACGGCGACGCTCGCGCCACGGCGCTACGCCGTGAGGACGTCCACCGCGAAGATCATCATCACCATGACGGCGCCGTAGCAGGCCGTTGCCACCAGCAACCGGGCCTTGACCTGCAGCCCGTCGTACAGCGTGAACCGGAACCGGTGCGCCGCGTGTACGAGCATCACGGCGAACAGCCCGAGCAGCGCCAGCCGGGTGAGCGGGTGACTCACGACGGAGAGCAGCTGGTCGTGGGAGGGCGGGTCGAGCAAGCCGAGGGGGAACGCGAGGGCACACAGGAAGGCCAGCACCGGCATGAAGATCGCGGCCGCGACGCCGCCGCCGCTGAACGTGAGCCAGACCAGCGGCTCGACCCGCCGCTTCACCGGGCGACCAGCCAGTAGACGAACCCGGAGACGACCACGAGCGCGACGTACTGCGCGCCGAGGACGGCGCTCTTCGGCACCTTCCGGCCGCGGAACCGCAGGTCCATCGCCTGTGGTGTCACCCCGAACCACGTCACGGTGTGGAGCAGCACGAACCCGAAGGAGACCAGGTTGAGCACCAGCAGCCAACCGGACGACGCGCGGTCGAGAAACTCGCGGTACTCGTCCTCGCCCTGGAAGACCGCCCGCACGAACAGCAGCAGGTACAGCACCAGCCAGGCGACGAACAGGCTGCTCAGCTCGCGCATCACGAACAGGAAGTAGCTGCGCTTGCGCAGCCACCACCAGGTGGAGATCGGACGCCGGTAGGTAAGGTCCTCGCTCACTGGTCGAGCCTTTGGCGCAGCTTCATCGGGAGCGCCGGCAGGAGGAACGCCTTGACCGACTGCTGGGCGGCTTTGAGCTTGTAGCGTTGGATGGCGCCGGCCGGGTCGACGTGCTTGGGGCACACGCGGGTGCACTCCCCGACGAACGTGCAGCCGTACACCCCCTCGTGCTCGATGAGTACGTCGAGCCGCTCGCGGGCACCGTGGTCGCGGGAGTCGAGGTCGTAGCGCTCCGCGAGCGCGATCGCGGCCGGTCCGACGAAGTCGGGGTCGAGTCCGTAGACCGGGCAGGCGGCGTAGCACAGCATGCAGTTGATGCACATGCTGAACTGCTTGTAGGCGTCCAGCTCCTCCGGCGTCTGCAGGTACTCCCCGTCGATCTCTGTCACGTCGTCCTCGCGGATGATCCACGGCTTGACGGTCGGCAGCTTCTCCATGAAATCGGTGAGGTCGACGACCAGGTCGCGCACCACCGGGAAGTTCGCCAGCGGTTCGACCCGGATCGGGCCCGGCGCGTAGTCGGAGAGGAAGGTCGCGCAGGTGAGCTTCGGCTCCCCGTTGACGTTCATGCCGCAGCTGCCGCAGATTCCCATCCGGCAGGACCAGCGGAACGCCAGGGTCGTGTCGACCTCGTCCTTGAGGTAGTTCAGGCCGTCGAGCACCGTCCACTCCTCGCGCACGGGGACGTCGTACTCCTGCCACCCGGGTTCCCTGTCCTTGTCCGGGCGGTAGCGGCTCACGTGCAGCTCGATCCGGTCGTCGGTCATCTCGCGCTCATCTCCCGTAGGTCCGTTCGCCCGGCGGCAGACCGGTGATCGTCACCGGGACCTCGTCGACCATCGGCGTGCCGTCGGAGCCGCGACGCACCAGCTGGTGGACCAGCCACCGGTCGTCGTCGCGGGTGGGATGATCCGTGCGCTGGTGGGCACCGCGCGACTCCTGCCGCCGGAGCGCGGCCGCCAGGATGCACTCGGCGACGTCGACCATGTTGGCCAGCTCCAGCGTCGCCGTGAGCTCGGTGTTGAAGGCGCGGGACGTGTCGCGGACACCCACCGTGGCGACCTTGTCCTGCAGCTTGTGCAGCACCTCGATCCCGTCGGTCATGTCCTGCGCGTCACGATAGATGCCGGCCGCCTCCTCCATCGTCAGCTGCATCTCGGTGCGGATCGCGGCCAGCCCGTCGACCTCCCGGGTGGTGTGGCCCATGACGTCCCGCTCCAGCCTGCGAATCTCGTCGGCGGCCTGCGCCTCGATCACCGGTGGTGGATCCGTCGCGCTCGCGGCGTACTCGGCGGCGGCGCGGCCGGCCCTGGCTCCGAACACCAGGCACTCCGTCAGCGAGTTGGAGCCCAGCCGGTTGGCGCCGTTGATGCTGACGCAGGCGGTCTCGCCGGCGGCGTACAGCCCTGCGAGCGGGGTGGCGCCGTCGTTGTCGGTGCTCACGCCGCCCATCATGTAGTGGATCACCGGCCGCACCGGGATCAGCTCGCTCACCGGATCGATCCGCTCGTACTTCTGGCACAGCTCACGCACGAACGGGAGCTTCTCCTCGATGAGCTTCTCGCCGAGGTGGCGGAGGTCGAGGTGGACAACGTCGCCGTAGGGCGACTCGACCGCGCGGTCGCGCGCGATCTCTTGGAAGATCGCCTGCGAGATCCGGTCGCGGGGGCCCAGCTCCATGCTCCGCAGCGTCGGCGTCGGCGTCGGCGTGCCGAGGTCGTAGTCCTGAAGGAAGCGGTCGCCGTTCTTGTTCAGCAGCCAGCCGCCCTCCGCGCGGGCGGCCTCGGTGATCAGGATGCCGGTGAAGGGCAGCCCGGTCGGGTGGTACTGGACGAACTCCATGTCCTTCAGGGGCGCGCCGGCCCGGTAGGCGAGGGCCATCCCGTCGCCGGTGTTGATGTTGGCGTTGGTCGTGAACGGGAAGACCTTGCCGCAGCCGCCCGTCGCCAGCACCACCGCCTTGGCGGTGATCGAGCGGATCCGGCCGGTCGCCAGCTCAACCGCCACGACCCCGTGCACCCTCCCCTCGTCGACCAGCAGCCGGGTCACGAACCACTCGTCGTACCGATGCACGGCGCGGTACTTCAACGAGGTCTGGAACAGCGCGTGGAGCATGTGGAACCCGGTCTTGTCCGCCGCGAACCAGGTGCGCTTGCGCTTCATCCCGCCGAAGGCGCGCACCGCTACCCGGCCGTCCGGTTCCCGGCTCCACGGACAGCCCCAGTGCTCGAGCTGTAGCAGCTCGCGCGGCGCCTCCTCGACGAACAGCTCGACCGCGTCCTGGTCAGCGAGCCAGTCGCTGCCCGAGATGGTGTCGTAGAGGTGTTCGGCGAAGGAGTCGCCCTCGGCGATCACTCCGGCCGCGCCGCCCTCGGCCGAGACCGTGTGGCTGCGCATCGGGTAGACCTTGGACACCACGGCGACGTCGAGGTCCGGGTTGGTCTCGGCGATGGCGGTCGTGGCCCGCAGGCCCGCGGCGCCACCGCCGATCATGAGTACGTCGTGGGGACCGAGCGCCTCCTCACTCACCCCGGATCTCCTCATCGACCAGCACGCGGCCTCGATGGTCCTGGATCAGGTGGTGGAGGCTGCCGTCGTGGAACTCCTCACGATGGGTGTTGCAGCCACACGTGAACAGCACGTCCTCGGTGATGAGGCCGTGCTGGTCCTCCGTGACGGTGCGCTCACCGCCGTGCTGGTTACCGCACGGCGCTGAGCCCGCGTCGAAAGCGTGAGACGGTCACGCTCACGGCCCACCTCCTCAGGGTCGGTCCTGTGGCCCCACATTCGCGCATCCGTCACCCGATGTGAAGGGCCGCGAAGGGTCAGCCGGCGCGGTTGACGGCGCTGATCACGGCCTTGAGGCTCGCCGTCACGATGTTGGCGTCGATCCCGACACCCCACAGCACCTGCTCGCCGACCAGGCACTCGACGTACGCCGCTGCGACCGCGTCGCCGCCGGCCGACAGGGCGTGTTCGGCGTAGTCGAGCACCCGGACGTCGTACATCTGTGGGAGCCGGTTGAGCGCGTCGACGAAGGCTGCGATCGGTCCGTTGCCCGTCCCCTCGAGCGTCTGCAGCTCGCCGTCGACGTACACGTTGACGCTGAGCGCGTCGCGCTCCCCCGCCGCGCTCGACGTGTGCACGGAGTTGAGCCGGAGCGGCGTCTCCCGGTCGAGGTACTCGCTGGAGAACGCCTCCCAGATCTGCTCGGGGCTCATCTCGCCGCCGTCGGTGTCGGTGCGCTCCTGGACGACCTGACTGAACTCGATCTGCGCCCGACGCGGCAGGTCGAGCTTGTGCTCGGCCTTGAGGATGTAGGCGATGCCTCCCTTGCCGGACTGGCTGTTGACCCGGATCACGGCCTCGTAGGTCCGGCCCACGTCCTTCGGGTCGATCGGGAGGTACGGCGCCTCCCAGGTGAGCTGCTCGACCGGGACGCCCTGCTCGGCGGCCAGCCGGTCCAGGTCCTCCAGTCCCTTCTTGATCGCGTCCTGGTGCGACCCGGAGAAGGCTGTGTAGACCAGGTCGCCCGCATACGGGTGGCGCGGGTGGACCGGCAGCTGGGTGCAGTACTCGACCGTGCGGCGGATCTCGTCGATGTCGGAGAAGTCGATCTGCGGGTCGATCCCCTGGCTGAAGAGGTTCATGCCGAGCGTCACCAGGCAGACGTTGCCGGTCCGCTCACCGTGCCCGAACAGGCACCCCTCGACCCGGTCAGCGCCTGCCATCATTGCGAGCTCGGTCGCGGCCACGGCCGTGCCGCGGTCGTTGTGCGGGTGGAGGCTGATCGTCGTGTGCTCGCGGCGGGTCAGCTGCCGCGAGAACCACTCGATCTGGTCGGCGTACACGTTCGGCGTGGACATCTCGACCGTCGCGGGCAGGTTGAGGATGATCTCGCGGCCGTCGTCGGGCTGCCACACGTCGGAGACCGCCTCGCAGACCTCGACGCTGAACGGCAGCTCGGTCCCGGTGAAGATCTCCGGGCTGTACTCGTAGCCGATGACGGTCTTGTCGAGGATGTTCTCGCTGTGCTTCATGACGAGCTCGGTCCCCCGGACCGCGATGTCCTTGATCTCGTCGTTGCTGGCCCTAAACACGACGCGCCGGAACAGCGGTGCGAGCGCGTTGTAGAGATGGATGTTGGCGTGGTGCACCCCGACCAGGCTCTGCACGGACCGCTCGATCAGGTCCTCGCGAGCCTGTGTGAGGACCGAGATCGTGACGTCCTCAGGGACCCGGTCCTGCTCGATGAGCTGGCGCACGAAGTCGAAGTCGGTCTGGCTCGCCGCGGGGAACCCGACCTCGATCTCCTTGTAGCCCATCCGGACGAGCAGGTCGAACATCTTCGTCTTGCGGGCCGGCGTCATGGGGTCGATGAGGGCCTGGTTGCCGTCGCGGAGGTCGGTGGACAGCCAGCGGGGTGCGTGGGTCACCTGGGCGCCGGGCCAGGTGCGGTCGGGGAGGTCGACGGGCTCGAACGCACGGTAGCGGTGGATCGGCATGCCGGAGGTGCGCTGGGTTCTGGTGAAGCCTTCGTGCTGCAGAGTCATGGGTCAGCCTTCGCTGCGGTGCGGGAGCCGGGCAACTCAGAACACTCCGCGGCGAGGGGGTCCGGCGGGATCAGCCCTCGCGGCGGCAGCAAAGGAGGAGGCTGCGGTTCGTCATGACGTGGCCAGCATAGCCACGCGTGCTCGGGGCCGGGATCGGCGGTTCACATCCCGGATGGTCGGCCGCCCGGCGTACGCCCGGCTCAGCCGCCCATGCCGGCGGTCACGCACTCCTGCACCGCCGTGCTCAGCTCCTGGATCGCTTCTGCGTCCTGCTGACCCCTGAACGTCGCGACGAGGAAGCCCCTGAGACGTTCGTCGGTGAGCTGCTCCTCGAGGCACGTCCGAGCCTCCTCGGGCATGCCCTCCATCATCCCTGTGAAGACCTCCCGGAAGTCGGCGCAATCGAGGAACACGTCGGCGGCCGACCCGGCGTCGCCCTCCGACATCTCGACGTTCTCGACGCCCTCGTTGACCGACAGGTCGTCCTTGAGCACCTTGTACTCGACCAGCTGGTCGGTGCCGATCTCCTCCACGAAGCCCTCGCCGATGCAGTCGGCCTGCTGCTGGGTGAGCGACATGTCCTGCGACTCGCTGTCGCGGATCGCCTTCGAGATGGACTCGCTGGCCTTCGCGTCGTCGCCGCCGCCGCACGCGGTGAGGGTCAGCGCGAGGACGCCGACGGCGCCGAGGGTGCGGTACTTCATGAGGTGACCTCCGATGGGTGGGGCGGGTGCCCTGACCCTAGCCCTCCAGACCACCCGCCACGACCAGCTGCGCCCGGTATCTGACGACGTCGCGCAGCACCGGCCCGGCCGTCCGCCGGTCCGGGTGTGACGGCCCCGTGGTTGAGGTGTGAGGAGCGCCGGCTTCGTCTACCGGCCGGCGTCACCGATCTCGGGGCATCGCATCACCAGCCTGAGCCGATGCCCCGGCTGCTGATCGTCCACCACTCGCCGACCGCCACCCTGCAACGGATCACGGACCAGGTCGTAGCCGGCGCCCACGACGACGCCATCTCCGGTGTCGAGGTCGAGGTCGCCGAGGCGCTGACCGTCGGGCTCGACAGCATCGAGTCGGCGGACGGATTCCTGCTCGGGACCAGCGCCAACTTCGGCTACATGTCCGGCGCGCTCAAGCACTGCTTCGACCGACACTTCCTCGCGATGGGTGGCGCGCTCGCCGAGGACGGCTCGGGCGCACCGATCACCGGTGGGAAGCGCCCGTTCGGGCTCTGGGTCCACGGCCGCTACGACACCACCGGCGCTGTCCGCTCGGTGCTCGCGATCACCGGCGCGCTGCCCTGGCGCCAGGCCGCCGAGGTGCTGTCCGTGCTCGGCGACCCGACCGAGGGACAGCTCGCTGCGGCGTACGAGCTTGGCGGTACCATCGCGGCACTGCTGGGGGACTGACGACAACCACCGACCGGACGAGAAGGAGGGACGTGCGCACGCTGGCCGTCCTCCTGTCGACACTGCTGCTGGCCACCGGTTGCACCGAGGACCAGGGGACGAACGTCGATCCCGCCCTGGTCGACGCGGTCGCTGCGCCGGAGAACGGCGCGTGCCGGGTGCTCACCCCCGCCGACGTGGCGGTGGCGAGCAACGCCACCCGTACCGTGGAGTGCTCCGAGCCGCACACGGCCCAGACGTTCGAGGTCGGCCAGCTGCCCGACGAGCTCTCGGACGTGTCGTACGACGACCCCGCACTGGCTGCCTTCGCCTACCGGACCTGCGGCCGCCGGTTCCAGGAGTACCTCGGAGGCGACGAGAGCCTGGCGATGCGCAGCGTGGTGAGCTGGGCGTGGTTCCGCCCCTCCGAGAAGGCGTGGAAGGACGACGCCCGGTGGTACCGGTGCGACGTGATCGGCGGTGGCGACCACAGCGAGGAGTTCCGCGACCTCCCCACCGATGCCGAGGACCTGCTCGCGGGCCGGGTGAGCGACAACTGGCTCGTGTGCGCCAACGGCCCGACCGTGGCGGGCGCGGAGCGCGTGGCGTGCTCGGAGCCCCACACCTGGCGGGCGGTCACGACCATCAAGCTGGGCGAGCCGGAGGACGGCTACCCCGGCGACCGGGTGGTCGAGGAACGTACCCGCGACTTCTGCGACAACTCGGTCGCCGCCGTGCTCGACTACCCCGTGTCCTACGACTTCGCCTACACCTGGTTCGAGGAAGCGGAGTGGGAGGTCGGCAACCGTCGCTCGATCTGTTGGGCGCGCACCGAGCGATGACCGGGCTCCTGGCGACAGCGACACGCAACCCGCTGGCGTGCCTGGTGACATCGCTGCTGCTGACCGCGTCCGTGCTCGCCGCCTGCACCAGCGACCCCGGCTCCGAGCCGCCGCTGCCACCGACCACCTCGGATGCCCGCGAGGACGGCGTCACCCGGGCGCCCGACCCGGCCCCCGCCCCGGTGGTGGGCGACTGCCACCGGCTGTCGTACGACGCGGCGGTGGCGCCCACGGCGCGCCACGACCCGGTTCCGTGCGCCCGCACCCACACCGCCGAGACCTTCCACGTGGGCCGCCTCGACACCCTGGTCGACGGGCGGCTGCTCGCGGTCGACTCCGACCAGGTGCAGCAGCAGGTCGCCACCGCCTGCCCGGAGCGGCTCACGTCGTACGTCGGCGGGACCGAGGAGCAGCGCCGCCTGAGCATGCTGCGCGCCGTGTGGTTCACGCCCACGGTGGAGCAGTCGGACGCCGGGGCGGACTGGTTCCGGTGCGACGCGGTCGCGCTGGCCGAGGACTCCCGACTGCTCGACGTGGAGGGCTCGCTGAAGGGGGCCCTCGACACCGAGCCCGGCCGACAGCGGTTCGGTCTGTGCGGCACGGACCAGCCGGGCACCACCAGCTTCCGCCGGGTCGCCTGCGGTGCGCCGCACACGTGGCGCGCGCTGCGAACGGTCACGCTCACCGGGGCGGACTACCCCGGCGAGCAGGCCGCGGCGCGTGCCGGCGAGGCGCCGTGCCGGAACGCCGCGCGCGCCGGTGCTCCTGACCCGCTCGACTTCCAGTGGGGCTACGAGTGGCCGACCGCCGAGCAGTGGGGGTCGGGGCAGACGTGGGGCGTCTGCTGGGTCCCGGCGTCGGACTCCTGACGCTCCGACCTTCTCAGAACCCCAGCTTGCGCAGCTGCCGCGGGTCGCGCTGCCAGTCCTTGGCGATCTTGACGTGCAGGTCGAGGTAGACCGGCGTGCCGAGGAACGCCTCGATCTGCAGCCGGGCCCGCTGACCGACGTCGCGCAGCCGCTGGCCGCGGTGACCGATCACGATTCCCTTCTGGGACGAACGCTCGACGTACAGGTTGGCGTGCACGTCGAGCAGCGGCTTGTCCTCGGGCCGGTCCTCTCTCAGCCCCATCTCCTCGACCACGACGGCGATCGAGTGCGGCAGCTCGTCGCGGACCCCGTCGAGCGCGGCCTCGCGGATCAGCTCCGCCACGATCTGCTCCTCCGGAGCGTCGGTGAGGTCGCCGTCCGGGTAGAGCGGCGGTCCCTCGGGCAGCAACCCCACGAGCAGGTCGGCGAGCAGTGACACCTGGTCACCCGACTCCGCCGACACCGGCACGATCTCGGCCCAGTCGGTGCCGGTCTCGCGCCCGAGCTCGGCGATGTCGAGCAGGTGCTCGCCGATCCGGTCGGGCGTGGCCAGGTCGGTCTTCGTGGCGATCGCGACTTTCGTCGTACGCCGCACCTTGGCGAGCTCGCCGACGAGGAAACGGTCGCCGGGGCCGACCTTCTCGTCGCTCGGGAAGCAGACGCCGACCACGTCGACCTCGGACCAGGTGGACCGCACCAGGTCGTTGAGCCGCTCCCCCAGCAGCGTCCGCGGCCGGTGCAGCCCCGGGGTGTCGACCAGGATCAGCTGGGCGTCGGGGCGGTGCACGATGCCGCGGACGACGGTGCGCGTGGTCTGCGGCTTGTCGGAGGTGATCACGAGCTTCTGGCCGACCAGGGCGTTCGTCAGGGTGGACTTGCCGACGTTCGGCCGGCCCACGAAGCAGGCGAACCCGCTGCGGTAGTCGCTGGAGAAGCTGGCGAAGCCGCCCCCCGGATCACTGTCCATCTCGTGCCCTGTCGTAGTCGGCCCAGATCTCCTCGTCGGACTTGCCCGCCGCCTTGCCCGCCCGCCAGATCGGCCCGGGGTCGACCGCCCGGGGCTGCCGTTCCTTCACGCCGCGCCAGTACCCCATCACGTCGTAGGCATGGCTAGGGAGCCTGACCTCGCGCATCAAATGCTTGCGGATCGACCGCATCTGCGCCGACTCGCCCGCCATCCAGAAGTACCCCTCGCCCGGCGGCCAGTCCAGTCCCGCGACGACCTCGGCGAGCCGGCTGCGGCCCTCGCCGGGCGGCTCCATCCAGGTGACCTCGGCCCCGCCGGGTAGGTAGCCCGACAGGTCGTCGGGCACCTCTGCCCAGATCCTGGCGGGTACCTCGGTGGACTCCGCGATCCGGGCCATCGCAGGCATGGCGGTAAGATCGCCCACCAGCATCAGCCAGGAGGCGCCCCCGGGCGGCGCGTAGGAGCCCTTCGGCTCGGTGACCGTGACCCGGTCGCCGACGCAGTCGCGGACCACCCACTCGGTGACCAGTCCGACCTCGTGCACGACCACGTCCAGCACCAGCTGCCCAGGAGAGTACGCGCGGACCGTGTAGTAGCGCGACTGGTACTGGCCGGGGACGACCAGACCCACCCACTCGTCGAGGATCCCCGTCGACGTGAACCCCTCGACCCCCGACAGTGTCAGCCGGACCAGGTGCGGTGACAGCTCCTCGCGAGCGGCGACGACGGCGTCGTAGGTCCGCGCTCGGGTGGTCACGAGCCGAGGGTAGTCACCACGTCGGACGCAGCGGGAATCCGTCCTCACCGTCGGTCGTCTTGGCTGCGAGCACGTGGTGGAGCTGGATCTCGTTGCGCTCGAACGCCAGCCGGGACCCGGCCATGTAGAGCCCCCAGACCCGGGCGGTGCCCTCCCCTACCTCGGCCACGCACTCGTCCCAGTGGTCGCGCAGGTTGCGGCACCAGCCGGCCAGCGTCAGCGCGTAGTGGCGGCGGAAGTTCTCCTCGTGCATGACCTCGAGCCCGGCGTCCTGCGCCTCGCTGATGATCCGGCCGGCGCCGCTGAGCTCGCCGTCGGGGAAGACGTAGCGGTCGAGGAACGCCCCGATCGGCTGCCGCCGGTTGTGGGACCGGGTGATGCAGTGGTTGAGCAGCCGGCCCTCCGGGCGCAACCGGTCGCGCAGATGCGCGAAGTACGACGGATAGTTGCGGATGCCGATGTGCTCGGTGAGACCGATCGAGCTGACCGCGTCGAAGCCGGTCTCCATGACCTCTCGGTAGTCGAGGTGGCGGACCTCGGCCAGGTCGCCCAGGCCCTCGCGGTCGATCGTCTCCTTCGCCCACGACGCCTGCTGCATGGACAGGGTCACCCCGAGCGCGCGGACGCCGTACTCGCGGGCCGCGTGACGGACCATGCCGCCCCAGCCGCAGCCGACGTCGAGCAACCGCTGCCCCGGCTTGAGGTCGAGCTTGCGGCAGACGAGGTCGTACTTCGCGGCCTGCGCCTCCTCGAGCGTGGCGTCCGCGGACGGGTAGACCGCGCAGGTGTAGGTCATCGACGGCCCCAGCACCAGCTCGTAGAACCGGTTGGAGACGTCGTAGTGGTGCGAGATCGCCTCGGCGTCGCGGCCGCGGCTGTGCCGCAGTCCTTCCATGGTCCTGCGCCACCGGGGCAGCGCCTCCTGCGCAGGCGGCTCTGGCACGCGGAGCGAGCCCAGCCCCACCGAGCGGAGGACGGCAAGCGCCTCCGCCGGCGACGGGGTGCGGAACCGCAGGTGGCTCTGGAGGTAGACCAGGGCGTCGTAGGGATCGCCGGGGTGGACGCCGTGGATGGCCAGGTCCCCGGCGACGTACGCCCGGGCCATGCCCAGGTCGCCCGGGGCCGTGAGCAGATAGGCCAGGCCGCGCTGAGTGGTCAGCTCCAGCCCGAGGTCGGCGTCCACCGGACCCGTCGCGCTGCCGTCGTACGCCGTGAAGCGCAGCGGCATCCCGTGGTGCATCAGCGAGTTGACCGCCTCCGCGATCGTCATCCGTTCCCTGGTGCCGGGCGTACCCGTCGTCATCGTCCTCCCACCGCCTTGTCGTAGAGGCCCGTCAGCCGGTCCTCGGGGTCGTACTGCTTCTTCACGCGCGACAGCCCCGGCCCGTCGTACAGGGCATCGAAGGTGGCACGGTCGTAGAACGCTTCGGAGTAGAGGCTCTTGTGGCCGCCGAGCTCGTGCACGACGTCCTCGATCGCCCGGTTGCGCGGCGCGTCGACCGCCTCCGGCCCGACGTGGACGGTGCCCCAGAAGCCGACGTTGACGTACACCCGGCCGGGGTCGAGCGGGTAGGTCGGCCAGGCACGGGTCGCCACCACCGGGCACAGCCACACCGGCCTCATCCCGACCTCGGCGTCGAACCAGGCGAGGAACTCGGTGAGCCGCTCGACCGGGATCTCGACGTCCTGGATGACCCGCTCGCGCTGCGGCCGGCCGGCGCGACGGTCGAGCCGGTCGGCGATGTCGTACCTGCGGTCGAGCGCGAGCAGCCGCATGTAGACGTCCGACCGGCGCCACCGGCGCGGCCACAGGCGGCGGGCGACCGGGTGCTGGGCACCGAAGGCTCCCGAGCACCAGAACCAGTCAGTGTCCCAGCGCCACAGGTAGTCGTGGATCGTCAACCGGTCGGTGGAACGCTGCTGCAGGGAGCGGTAGTAGATCTGGGAGCCGGTGTAGTCCGACGTCGGACCGGGCTCGTCGGTCCAGGTCGCGACGGTCAGGTAGGACTCGCCGGGCTCGAAGGCGACGCCGTCGAGCCCGCTGACCGGGGTCCCGTCATGGCTGCGGGTCGCCACGATGTCGGCGATGGCCGCCGCGAGCTGCACCTCGTCGTCGAAGCGCAGGTGCCGCAGCGCGACGTACGGCGGGACCGCCTCGAGCCGGATCGTGAGCCGGGTCGCGTAGCCGAGCGACCCGTAGGAGTTCGGGAACGTGTCGAACAGGTCGTCGCCGGGCCGCGTCGTCACCAGCTCGCCCGCACCGGTGAAGACCTCCATCTCGACGACCGACTCGTGGGGCAGCCCGCTGCGGAAGCTGGTCGACTCGATCCCGAGACCGCTCACGGCGCCGCCGAGCGTGATCGTGCGCAGCTGCGGCACGACATACGGCATCAACCCGTGGGGCAACGTGGCTGCCACGAGGTCCTCGTAGGCGCACATGCCCTGCGCGTCGGCGGTCATCGCCACCGGGTCGACCGCGAGGACCCCGGTGAGGTCGGAGACGTCGAGGCCGGCGGCGGCGACGTCCTGGCGCCGCCGGAAGAGGTTCGTGGTGGGCTTGGCCAGCCTGACCGGCTGATCGGGACCCAGGACGTCGTAGGACGCCTGCAACCGCTCGACTGCGGCCCGGTGCTGGGACGTGCTCACCACCCGCACAACGTACTGCGATCGCGGGTGCGAGGTCATTCGTGTTTTGCGGATCGAGGCCGACCTCACCGCACTGTTGCTGTGGGTAACAACCTGTTTGCCAGGGAATGTGACGGGGCTGGGCAAGCAATCGGTGACGGTGACTCTCCCGTCGTGGCGGAGGCTTCAGAACGTGACAGGCCCCCCGCACCCGATGCGGGGGGCCCACGGTGTCCGGGGACTGGACACGGAACTCGCTGTCCGGGGGGAGGACGTCACGCGAGCTTTTCGCTGGTGGCTCAGAGGGGGACTTTGCCACCGTGTTGTGACTGTAGTTTACACACTCCCTGGCCCCGCGGAACCGTTTCTCGAAAGTGAAGTTTGTGGGGGGATCTTTGCAGATTCGAAACCTCAAACCCTTCCCGATTTGCCAGGTTATCCCTCATGCTTGGGCCGTTCGGCCCAACACATTTCTCACCCCTGGAGAAGAAGACAATGAAGCGTTCCGTGAAGCTCAGCATCGCCGCCATCGCCACCGCACTGGTCGCCTCCCTCGGCGTAGCCGGCGTCGCCCCGTCCGTCGAGGCGGGCAAGGTCGTGCAGAAGGACCGCAACTGGTGCTGCTGATCCTGCGGGGTCTCCGGTGATCTGGCGATCCGCCTCGGCCTCACGGCCGTAGGCCCGGCGGGCTCAGGTCACCTCTTAGCCAAGGCTGGCTACTGCAGGCGGCCGTGACGTGCACGACGTCGCGAGCCGCCCTCAGTGCGTGGCGCCCAACCAGCGTGAGGCAGTCCGGCCGGCTCCCCAGGAGCCGGCCGGGACGTGTCCTCAGAGTCCGACGTGCGTGGCGCGGACGGCCATCGAGCGGTCGCGCAGCCCGGTCGACGCCGCGGCGCTGCGGTAGGCGTCGCGCGCGGCGTCGAACTCACCCACGCTCTCGAGAAGCCCTGCGAGTTCGAACCACTGCTGTGCGGCGTGCCGGTCGGAGCCGACGCCGGTGAGGACCATCACGGCCTCCCGGTAGCACTGGCTGGCGAGGTCGATCGCTCCGTCGGCCGCCCATGCTTGACCCTGGAGCGACTTCGCGTCGGCCGCCAGGATGGGGGCTCGATCGCGGGCGGCGCCGAACACCGTGCCCGCGAGGTCACGGGCGGCCGAGATCTCCCCCACCAAGAGCTGCGCGCGTGCCCTGCTCATGTTGACCTGAGCAAGGTCGATTGCACCGGCGCTCGACTGTCGCAGCTCGACGTCCGCCTGGTCGAGGTGACCGGTCGCGGCCGCGACCTCGGGCGGGTCGAGCCGCAGCTGCATGTTGGCCAGCTCCATCCGGAGCCGGGCCAGGTTGCGGCCGTCCTGTCCGTCGCTCAGCAGGGCCAGGGCGCGCTCGGCGAGCGGGATCGCGTCGCGCACGGCGCCCCGCTCGGCCTCGAGCATGCTGGCGTTCCAGTACGCCGCGGCGCGGGCCTGCGGGGAGGCGATCCGCTCGGCCTTGTCGATCGCCTTGCGGCAGGTGCGCACGGCCTGGCCGGTGTCACCCCGCTCGTAGTAGGCGGCGGCCACCGTCACGGCCAGCTGCACCGCCTCGTCGGCCCCGTCGAGCGGCGAGCCGGCCAGCTCGATCAGCACCCGCTCACCAGTGTCGATCGCCTTGGTCAGGTCGCCCGACTCGCGCAGGCAGCGGCTCAGCGCGATCGCTGCCTTGACCCGCAGGATCCCACCGTCGCGGTCGTCGGCCAGCGGCTCGAGCTCGAGGATCGCGTCGTCGATGCTGCCCTGGACCTCGAGGCACCGGGCCACGATGAACTGCGCCCGCGGCAGGAGGTCGTGGAAGGCGCGGTCGATGGCCTGGTCACGCGCGGCGCGGGCACGGGCCTCGGCCTCGAGGAAGTCTCCGCTCTCGAGCGCGAGCTCGGCGAAGTCGATCGCGAGCTTGGTCGCGTCGTGCTCGCGGGCGGACTCACCGCGCAGCAGCTGGTCGACGGGGACGTCGAGCCGTGCCGCGAGCCCGGCCAGCACCGTGCTGTTGGGTCGCCGCTGCCCGGACTCCAGCCTCGAGATGTAGCCGACGGAGACCAGGTCACCCGCCAGGTCGGTCTGGGTCCAGCCCTTCGCCAGGCGGGCAGCACGCAGCCGCCGCCCCAGCTCGGTGGGGTGGATCTCGTACAACAGTCCTGCGTCTCCCGCGTCCATGTGCAGATTGTGACTGACGAAGGAGCAATTTGGTCAAGGTATTCGACAAGTCGTCTCAACCATGGCGAAGAAATTCTCTCCCTCCTAGAATCGTGCATGTCCGGGGGACGGTCGTCACGCGCAGCGTCCGGAGATGCGCGCGTGACGCTCCCCGGTCCAGACCTCGCGGAGACAGCGCCCCTCAGCGGCGCTCGTCCCACTGCCCGGGCGGCGGCCGGAAACGGCCTCTGACCTGGGCTTTCGTGTCAGGTGGTCGTCTGGTCGACGATCCCTCCGCCGTGGTCACCGACGTGCACGGGGACGCCGCTGCCGGCGAAATCGCGGACGGACGCCAGCCCGGCGACCCCTCCCACGGCCTGCGTGAGGACCACCGCGGCCTCCAGGCCCCGCGATCCCGAAGAAATTGCCATCGCGACGCACACCTCGAGCGCCGTCAGCCGCAGCGAGGGCAGCTCGACGGTCGCGGCGGCGTAGGTGCGGCCGTTCTCGTCCCGCACCGCCGCCCCCTCCGCGGCGCCGGTCCTGGCACGCGTGGCCCGGGCGAGCGTCACGAGCTTGGCGTCCTCCGCGGACAGCTCAGTCATCGGGGTCCTCCTCGCGGAAGTCGGCGACCTTCCGGATCAGCACCGTACCGATCTTGTTGCGGCGACCTGCAGTCTCCTCCGCCTCGAACCGCAGCCCGTGCGCCTCCACCCAGGACCCCGGGATCGGGACCCGGCCGAGGTGCTTGGCCATCAACCCTCCCACGCTGTCGACATCCTCCTCCTCGACGTCGAACCCGAAGAGCTCGTCGAGGTCGTCGATCGGGTAGCGCGAGGAGACCCGGGTCGCGCCGCTTTCGAGCTCCTCGACCTCGATCTCCTCCTCGTCGTACTCGTCGGTGATCTCACCCACGATCTCCTCGAGCAGGTCCTCGATCGTGATCAGGCCGGCAGTTCCGCCGTACTCGTCGACGACGACGGCGATGTGGTGGCGCATCGTCTGCATCTGCGACAGCAGCGCGTCGACCGGTTTGGAGTCGGGCACGAAGATCGCGGGCCGCATGACCTCTTCGACGCGCTGCGTGAACTCGACGTCCGGCGCCTCGAAGTCGCGGCGGACCAGGTCCTTGAGGTAGGCGAATCCGAGAACCTCGTCGAGGTTCTCGCCGATCACCGGCACGCGGGAGAAGCCGCTGCGCAAGAAGAGCGACATCGTCTGCCGGAGGTTCTTGTGGCGCTCGATGTAGACCACGTCGTTGCGCGGGACCATCACCTCGCGGACGATGGTGTCACCCAGCTCGAAGACCGAGTGGATCATCTTCCGCTCGCCCGACTCGATCACTGCGGAGGCCTCCGCGAGGTCGACCAGCTCACGGAGCTCGGTCTCGGTGGAGAACGGGCCCTCACGGAAGCCCCGGCCCGGTGTGATCGCGTTGCCGACCAGGATCAGCAGCCGAGGGATCGGGCCCAGGATCGAGGTGATCGCCGAGAGCGGGGCGGCGGAGAGCAGCGCCACCCGCTCGTCGTGCTGTCGGCCGAGCGTGCGCGGTGCGACCCCGATCACCACGAAGGACACGACCAGCATCACGCCGATCGAGGTGCCGGCCGCCTGCCAGAACTTCCCGTCCCAGACCTCGCGGACCAGCTGGGTGACCAGCACGATCGCGGCGATCTCGCACAGCAGGCGCAACAGCAGGGCGGTGTTGAGGTTGCGGGGCGCGTCGTCGAGCAGCGCGACCAACCGCTTGGCGCCGGCCCGGCCCTCACCGGCCAGCTCCTCAGCTCGCGCCCGCGAGTACGACGAGAGGGCGGCGTCGGCCGCGGAGAACAGGCCTGCGAGGAGGACCAGGGTGGCGGCCGCGGTGAGCAGCCACACGTCACCGGACGTCACGGGGTGCGCCAGGCAGCGAGCAGCTCGTCCTGGAGACCGAACATCACCTGGTGCTCCTCCGGCTCCGCGTGGTCGTACCCCAGAAGGTGCAGGATCCCGTGAACGGTCAGCAGCTCGATCTCGGCGACCGTGCCGTGGCCGGCGGTCTCGCCCTGCCGCTCGGCCACCGCAGGACACAGCACCAGGTCACCCAGCACACCCTCGGTGGGCGCCTCGTCGACCAGGCCAGGTCTCAGCTCGTCCATCGGGAACGCCAGCACGTCAGTGGGACCGGCCTTCTCCAACCACTGCTCGTTGAGCTGGGCGATGGTGGCCTCGTCGACCGCCTTGATGCACAGCTCGGCCAGGGGATGGACCCGCATCCTGTCCATGACGAACCTCGACAGGGCGGCGAGCTGCTTGACGTCGAGGTCGTGCTCGGACTCGTTGAGGATCTCGATGCTCATGCGAGCGGGCGCCCCTGCCCCGGCCGCTCCCCCCGCGCGTCGTAGTCGTCGTACGCCGCCACGATCCGGCCCACCAGCTGGTGCCGGACCACGTCGTGGCTGGTGAGCCGGTTGAAGGCGACGTCCTCGACGCCGGAGAGGATGCCCTCGACCACCTTGAGGCCGGACCTGCTCGGCGTCGGGAGGTCGATCTGGGTGACGTCGCCGGTGACGACGATCTTGGAGCCGAAGCCGAGCCTGGTCAGGAACATCTTCATCTGCTCCGGCGTCGTGTTCTGCGCCTCGTCGAGGATGATGAAGGAGTCGTTGAGCGACCGGCCACGGAGGAAGGCGAGCGGGGCCACCTCGATGGTGCCGGCCGCCAGCAGCTTCGGGATCGACTCGGGGTCGACCATGTCGTGGAGGGCGTCGTAGAGCGGCCGCAGGTAGGGGTCGATCTTCTCGGTGAGCGTCCCGGGCAGGAAGCCGAGCTTCTCACCCGCCTCGACCGCGGGCCGGCTCAGGATGATCCGGTTCACGTTCTTCGCCTGCAGCGCCTGCACGGCCTTCGCCATCGCGAGGTAGGTCTTGCCGGTTCCGGCGGGGCCGATGCCGAACGTGATCGTGTGCTTGTCGATGGAGTCGACGTACCGCTTCTGGTTGAGCGTCTTCGGACGGATCGAGCGGCCCCGGTTGCTCAGGATGTTGAGCGAGAGCACGTCGGCGGGGCGCTCGGTGGTCTCGGCGCGCAGCATGGAGAGCACCCGCTCGACCGTCTCGGTGCTGAGCCCCTGGCCGGTGCGGAGCAGCGTCACCAGCTCCTCGAGCAGTCGCTCCGCGAGCGCGATCTCGGCGGGGTCGCCCTGGAGGGTGATCCGGTTGCCGCGGACGTGGAGCTCGGCGTCGAAGGCACGCTCGAGCACCGCCAGGTGCTCGTCGCCCGGCCCGAGCAGGCTGACCATGTCGATGCTCGCGGGGACGACGACGGTGTGACGGGTACTGGGGGTGCCGCGGGAAGCGCGGGGTTCCGTGTCAGTCATGGAAGTTCCATGCTACGCAGACGAGCGCGGCGGGTCCCAACCGTTATGTCCGAGCCCAGCCGGCGCGGCGAAGCCGCGACGGAGTCGGGCGAGGAGGTTGAGGGCCGGGGGCCGGCCCGTGCGAAGCGAGGGACTGCCCACCGGCCGTCTCGGAACCCCGGACCCTCAGGGCCGGGTGACCTGCAGCATCCCGAGGCACATCTCGTCGGTGGTGCCCTCGCCCCACACGACGTAACGCTCGTCCTGGCCCTCGAACGCCGGCAGCTCGTCGCGCAGCCACTGTTCGTGCCGGCAGGTCACGGTCACCTCGTCGCCGGCGTCGAGCCGCACCGGGTCGATCGGTTGCGCGCCCTGGTCGTCGAAGTTCCAGACCGGGATGTCGAGGACAGTCTGAGCCCGTGGCGTGCCCGGGTTGACCCTTATCGTGATCGAGCGGCCGAGCAGGTGCATGTGCCCGGCGACGCCGTGGATGGTCGCGGGCGCCCCGAGGGTGCGGGTGCACGACTGGGTGTTGCCCGGCTGCGGCCCGCCGCCGCACAGGAAGTACAGGAAGTCGGCCGTCGACCCCGCTTGCTCACCGAAGCGATCCTTCACGTCCGCGAGGGCGGTTGACCGGTCGCAGAGCGGCGAATCGTCGTGGGCGGGGCGGCACGGCAGCTCGACAGGGGCCGCGAGCAGCATCGTGTGCAGCCCGGTGAGCTCGGCGCCGGGCGGCGCGAGCCGGAGCTGGGTGGCGGAGACGTCGGGCGAATCGCCGGCGAGCAGGTTGTAGTGGACCTGCATCACGATCCGGCTTCCGGCCTGCAGCTCGACCCCCATCCCGGGCTTGTGCACCGCTTCGCGGCTCCCCGGCGCCCAGGCGCCCAGCCATGCGGCGTCCTCGACGTTCTCGAAGTCCTCGACGCCGGAGCCGCCGAAACAGGTCCACCCGGGCCCCTCGGTCTCCCGGTCGATCCGTTCGGCGTCGGCCACCGCCTCGGGCGGGACCCGGAACAGGATCACGTGGTGCACGACGTCGGGGTTGCCCGGCAGCACCGTGGTGCCGGTGAGGAAGGTGTCCTCTCGCAGCCGCGGGTCGAGCAGGAAGCACCGGTAGTCGTCGGTGCCGACACCGGTGGGGGCGCTCGGTGTGTACGCGGTCGGCATCTCGAGCGAGAGCCGGCGCTCCCCGGGCCGCAGTGGGCGCGCGTTCGCCGGCACGGCCCCACCGTGGTGGCCCGCTCCCTCGGCATCCCCGTCGGCTGCGACCGGGGGCTCGCTCTCGTCATCGTCGCGGTGGTCCACGTGCCCGGAGTGATCGGCAGGAGCCGCTCCCGGCGCGTCGTCGGAGCCGCAGGCCGCCAGCAGCACGCCGCCCAGAACCAGGACGACCAGCCAGCGCAGGCCGTTGGTCAGCCGGGCGGCCATGTCATCGTCCGTCCCCCGAGCACGTGGAGGTGGGTGTGGAACACCGACTGCCCGGCACCGGCGCCGGTGTTGAGCACCAGCCGGTAGTCGTCGAGCCCCGCTGCCCCGGCCACTTCGGCAGCGGCGCTCACCAGCGCACCCAGGAGGGCGGGGTCGTCGGCCGCCGTCGCCGCGGCGTTCGCCGCGTGCCGTCGCGGGACGACGAGCACGTGGGTCGGCGCGACCGGGTTCACGTCACGGAACCCCACCACGTCGTCGTTGCTCAGGACGACGTCGCCGGGGATCTCCCCCGCCACGATCTTGCAGAACAGACAGTCCTCGAACGCCGTGGGCGAGCTCATGCACTCATGCTAGGGGGCGCCGCCGCGAGGGCGGCGGCGATCAACGAGGGCAGCCGGACGGGGAGCTCGACGACGAAGCTCGAGCCGCGGCCCAGCTCGCTGTCGAAGGTCACCGTGCCACCATGGGCGGTCACCGACGCGCGCACGATGGCGAGCCCGAGGCCCGACCCTGGCGTCTGCTGGACCTCCGGTTGGTGACTACGGAAGAACCGGTCGAACAGCTGGTCCTGGTCGGTCTGGGCGATCCCGAGGCCGGTGTCGCTGACCACGATCCGACTGGTCTTCCCGTTGGAACGCAGCGACACCAGGACGCGCCCACCGTCGGGCGTGAACTTGGCGGCGTTGGCGAGCAGGTGGGACACCGCGTCCTGGAGCAGTCGTGGGTCGGCCTGGTGGATGACGGGCTCGGGTGGCAGCCGCAGCGACAGGTCGACCTGTCGGTCGGCGAGGCTGCCCTTGAGGTCGTCGTACGCCGAGGAGACAAGCGCCCGCAGGTCCACATCCTCCGGCTGGAGCTGGAGGTCGGCGGCCTCGACCCGGGTCAGAGTCAGCAGGTTCTGGATCAGCGTGAGCATCCGGTTGCCGTTGCGGTCGATCCGTTCGACGAAGTCCCGGAGGGCGGCGCTCTCGGGCTGGTCGGCCAGCTCTTCCTGCAACACCTCGGCGTAGCCGAGGATGCTCGCCATCGGCGTCCGCAGCTCGTGGCTCACGCTCGCGACGAACTGGTCGGTCCCGAGGTCGACGCCGCGCGCCTGGTCGGTCACGTCGCGGCCCGCGATCAGGAAGCCGGTGACCTCGCCCTGCTCGTCACCGATCTCTGAGATGGTCATCGACAGCAGCCGCCGCTCGCCGTCCGGCCGCAGGTAGGGCCAGTCGAGCGGCTGCTGCTGCTCGTTGGCCACCAGCCCACTGGCGACGGCCGCGAAGTCGGGCTCGAGCCGCATCGCGAGCGCCCACGTGGCGAGCTCCGCCTCGTCGAGGAACGCCTCGGGCGTCGACCCGACGAGCTCGCGCCCGGGCCGTCCCAGCACCGTCTCGGCACCAGCGTTCGCCCGGGTGATGCTGCCCTCGGCGTCGGTCGTGAGCAGCACGGTGGCGGTCTCGTACGAGAACACGTCCGCCAGCAGGCGGGTCTGGGACGAGACGACGTCATCGACCTCGCGGCGACCGGCGAGCACGGACCTGACCGTCAGCAGGGCCAGGAGGCTCGCCAGGAGCAGGACGCCGATCACGACGACCAGTGCGGCGACCAGCTCCCGGTCGGCCGGCTGTGCCACGGCAACAGCGACGAGCAGCGCGATGGCGACGCCCACGAGGAGGGCGGGCGCCAGCAGCAGCCGTGGCCACGTGGTCATGAACCAGCCTCCCTTCGGACGGGGGATCCGGGCGGGCTCGGGGCCAACGGTAGGCGCGAAGTGCCCTCCGCGTCCCGGAATCCGTCGACAACCTGTTGACATTCTGTTGCCATCCACTCTGTTTCCATGCGGAATCCGGCCGGCAGCCGTGTCAACCGCCCGGAGACACCGCGCGTCCCACTAACGTGCACAGCCATGCGACCGCAGCTCCGGCGCCGATCGTCGTGACCGACGAACCGGCGACCTGGGACGCCGACACCGCCCTCGAGCAGCTCTACGCCGTCCACTGGCGTTCGCTGGTCCGGCTGGCCGTGCTCGTCGTCGGCGAGCAGGCGCAGGCCGAGGAGATCACCCAGGACGCCTTCGTGGCGCTCCACGCGCGCTGGCGCCGGCTTCGCGACCCCGACAAGGCTCTCGCCTACCTACGCCAGACCGTCGTCAACCGATCCCGGTCCGCCCTGCGCCACCGCGCCGTGGTGAACCGGCACGCCCAGGCGACCGGGCCGATGTCGGCGTCCGGCACGGACCTGCCCGGCTCCGACGAGGCGGCCGTCGCCTCCGAACGCCGTGCCCGCGTGCTCGCCGCGCTGCAAGGGCTCTCCGACCGGCAGCGCGAGGTGATGGCGCTGCGCTACTACGCCGGCCTGTCCGAGGCCGAGATCGCAGACGCGCTCGGCATCAGCCGCGGCGCGGTCAAGAGCCACGCCTCGCGAGGCGCCGCCGCCCTGCGCGCCACGCTCACCGACTACCTGGAGGACCGGTCATGAACCGCCCCGACACCGAGCTCGACCGGCAGCTGGCCGACCTGCTGCGCGACGCGGTCGCCGACGTCGAGCCCGAGGGCCGGCTGGCCGACGTCCGCGCCCGGATCCCCCGGCGGGCCACTCACCGACGCTGGGGGCTGGTCGCGGGCGGCGGCGCGCTGGCCGTGGCCGCGACCGTCACCGCGATCGCGCTCGCCGGCAACCCGTCGCCGGTGACCACCGACCCCGACGTCGCGGAGCCCCCGACCGGTGGCACGACTGCCGTGGCGGCGTACTTCGTGGGCGAGACGCCGACCGGAGACCGGCTCTACCGCGAGTTCCAGGCGGTCCAGGACGCGACACCGGGGCTGTCTGGCCTGGCACTCCTCGAGTCGGGGCCCACCGACCCCGACTACCGCACCCTGTGGCCGGAGGGCTCGTTCGAGGAGCAGATCTCCGACCCGGAGGCCGGGGTCGTGCACGTGTACCTCACCGATGCCGCACCCGAGGATCCCCCGGACCTGGCGCTGCAGCAGGTGGTCTACACCGTGCGCGCCGGCCTGCAAGAGCAGGTCGAGGTCACGTTCCACCGCGGCGAGGCCGTGGTCGACACGGTCGCGGCGGCGCCGCAGACGGAGGCGCTGTCGCTGGTCAACCTGTCGGACCCGTCGGAGGGCCAGCAGGTGTCAGGGCCGCTCGACGTCAAGGGCGTCGCCAACTCGTACGAGGCGACTGTGCCGTGGCGCATCGTGCAGGGGTCGGTCGAGGTCGATGCGAACTTCTTCACGGCGAACGGCTGGATGGGCACACGGCTCTTCCCGTTCGAGGACGAGATCGACGTGTCGTCCCTCGATCCGGGCACCTACACCCTCATCGTGGAGACCAGCGACCCCACTGGAGGCTCCGAGGGCTTCGGCCCGTACTCAGACTCCCGCTCATTCGTCATCGAGTGACCCGAGTGAAAGGCACCACCATGCGACCCATAGCTCGCCTCCGCCCAGCCCTCGTGGCACCCGTCGCGATCCTCGCGCTCGCACTCGCCGGCTGCTCGGACGCCGAGCCGGTCGCGTCCGACCCGGCCGACGACCCGCCGGCCTCGGAGACCGAGGAGCCCGCCCCGGAGCCCAGCGAGAACCCCGAGCCCAGCAAGACCGAGTCCGCCGACGGCGGCACCACCACGGCGGCGTACTTCGTCGCCGACACCGATCGCGCCGGGCCGCGGCTCTACCGCGAGTTCCAGCGCGCCGGTGGTGAACCCCTCGAGGCGGCTGTCGAGGTGCTGACCGCCGGGCCGCTGGACTCCGACTACCGGACCGCCTGGCAGGGCGGCCAGCTCGCCTCGGCGACGTACGACGGCGACGTGATCTCGGTGGTCGTCGACGCGTCCGTGCGCACCCGGCCGGGCGGCATGTCGAAGCCCGAGGCAGCGGCCGCGGTCGAGCAGGTCGTCTACACGATGCAGGCGGCCGTCCAGGAGCGGGCACCGGTGCAGTTCCGGACCACGGACAACCCGATCGACATGGTCTTCGGCGTCCCGACGTCGGAGCCGATCGCCAACGGGCCCCTGCTCGACGTGCTGTCTCACGTCAACCTGACCTCTCCCGAGCAGGCTGCGGTCGTCGATGGCGGCATGCTCTCGGTGACCGGGGTCGGCAACAGCTTCGAGGCCAGCGTGGGCTGGGAGATCCGCCAGGGCGACCAGCGCGTGCTTGACGGCTACGCCACGATGGCGGGCTGGATGGAGCCGAGGCTCTTCCCGTTCGAGGTCGACGTCGACGTGTCCGGGCTGGCGCCGGGCGACTACACGTTCTGGGTGACTACCGACGACCCCAGCGGCGGCACCGAGGGAATCGGCGCGATGACCGACGACAAGGACTTCACGATCGAGTAGCCCGGTTTCCCCGGATATCCGGGGAAACCGTGACCTACCGACTGAGGTTTCCGTCCGTAGGTCACCGGCTCGCACAGGAAGTCTCGACCGACCCTCTCAACCCCAACGCGGGGTGCGGGCGAGCAGCGCCGCAGCCGCAACCACGCCGGCCGTGGACGTCCGGAGCACCTCCGCCCCCATCCGGACCGGTCGCGCGCCGGCGGCCTCGAACACCGCGACCTCCTCGTCGGTCAGGCCCCCCTCGGGGCCGACCACCAGCAGCACCGTCCCCTCCGAGGGGACCGTGAGGTCCCCGAGCGGAGCGGTCGCGGCCTCATGCAGGACCAGGGCGAGGTCGGCACCGGCCACCAGGCCGGCCACCTCACCGGTTCGCGCCACCTCCGCTACCTCGGCCGCCCACACCCGGCGTGCCTGCTTCCCCGCCTCGCGGGCGGTGCTGCGCCAGCGGCCGAGCGAACGGGCCGCCCGATCGCCTTTCCAGACGGCCACGCTGCGGGCGGCCGCCCACGGCACGATGCACGCCACGCCGATCTCGGTGAGCACCTCGACCGCGAGCTCGCCGCGGTCGCCCTTCGGGATCGCCTGGACCACGACCAGCTCGGGGGAGGGCCGCTCCTCACGGCGTACGTCGGAGAGCCTCACGGTGAACCGCCGCTTGCCGGTCTCCTCGACCGTGCCGGTGGCGGCCGTGCCGGCGCCGTCGGTGAGCACCACCGGCTCCCCCGCTCGCAGCCGTCGCACGGCGACAGCGTGATGCGCCTCGTCGCCGGTCACCTCCACGAGCGACCCAGCGGCCACGTCGGCGAGCGAGTCGGCCAGGTGGACCGGGAGGCTCATCAGTGACCCGTCGGAGTCACTGCTGGTTGAACGCGTCGCGGAGCCGACCGAAGACTGACTTCTGCGACGGCCGCACCTGACCGGTGGGCTCCTCCTCGCCGCGGATGGCGGCCAGCTCCTGGAGCAGCTCCTCCTGCCGCGGGTCGAGCCGGGTCGGGGTCGTGACGACCAGGTGCGCCACCAGGTTGCCCCGGCCACCGCGCAGCCCCGGGACACCGCGGCCACGCAACACGTGCTCGGCGCCGGACTGGGTGCCCGGCTTCACCTCGAGCTCGAAGCTGGTCTCGACCCCGGAGTCCTGCCCCTGCTCGACATCGGCCTCGAGCGTGGGCAGCGTCAGGGTGGTGCCCAGTGCCGCCGCCGTCATGGGCAGGGTGACGGTGCAGTGCAGGTCATCGCCGCGGCGCGTGAACGTGTCGTGCGCGACGACGTTGATCTCGACGTACAGGTCACCGGCGGGTCCGCCGCCCGGCCCGACCTCACCCTGGTCGGCGAGCTGGACACGGGTGCCTGTGTCGACACCGGCGGGGATCTTGACGGTCAGGTTGCGCCGCGACCGCACCCGGCCGTCGCCGGAGCACTCCCGGCACGGGTCGGGGATGATCGTGCCGAACCCGCGGCAGGCAGCGCACGGGCGCAGGGTGCGGACCTCGCCGAGGAATGACCGTTGCACGTGCGCGACCTCGCCCGCGCCGTGGCACGTCTCGCACGGGATCGGCTGGGTGCCCGGCGACGCGCCGCTCCCCGAGCAGGTCGCGCACACGACGGCGGTGTCGACCTTGAGCTCGCGGGTCACGCCGAAGGCCGCCTCGGCGAGCTCGATGTCGATCCGGATCAGCGCGTCCTGGCCGCGGCGTACGCGCGACCGTGGCCCACGACCGCCCTGTGCGGCAGCCCCGCCCCCGAAGAAGGCGTCCATGATGTCGGTGAACGAGAACCCGGCGCCCTGCCCGAACCCGGTGGCCCCGGCGAACGGGTCGCCGCCGCGGTCGTACGCCGCCCGCTTCTGGGGGTCGGAGAGGACCTCGTAGGCGCGGGAGACCTCCTTGAACCGCTCCTGCGAGGCGGGGTCGGGGTTGACGTCGGGGTGGTACTGGCGCGCCAGCTGGCGGTAGGCCCTCTTGATGGTGTCGGCGTCCGCGTCGCGGGCCACACCCAAGAGGTCGTACGGGTCCTGGCTCAAGGGGTTCCTTCGTCGTCGTTCGTGGTCAGGTGGGGTGCGGGCGGTCAGCCCTCGTCGAGGATCCGGGAGACGTAGCGTGCGACGGCCCGCACCGCGGCCATCGTCCCCGGATAGTCCATGCGGGTCGGACCCACGATGCCGAGCGTCGCGAGCGCCTCGTCGCCCGGCCCGTAGCCGGTGGCGACGACGGAGGTCGACGACAGCTGCTGGTACGGGCCCTCGTGGCCGATCCGGACCGTCAGCGTGTCGCCGGTCGACGCCTCGCCGAGCAGCTTGAGCAGCACCACGTGCTCCTCCAGCGCCTCCAGCAGCGGTCGTACGTCGAGGTCGAAGCTGGCACCGAACCGCGCGAGGTTCGCGGTGCCCCCGACGGCGACCCGCTCGTCGGAGCGGTGGTCGGACATCGCCTCGGCCAGTGCCTCGGCCACCGGGGCAGTGGCCGGCTGCTCGTCGGCCAGGACCCGCAGTGCGTTCACGGCGTGGACGATGACGGCCCCGGCGGCGGTGCCGTTGACCTGCGAACGCAGCCGGGCCACGTCGTCGTCGTCGACGGGGTCGGCCAGCTCGACCAGTCGTTGCTCGACCCGGCCGGTGGAGAGGATGAGCACCACCAGCAGCCGGTTCGGGGCCAGCGCCACCAGCTCGATGTGACGGACCGTGCTCCCGGTGAGCGTGGGGTACTGCACCACCGCCACCTGCCGCGTCAGCTGCGCGAGCAGCCGCACCGACCGGTGCACGACGTCATCGAGGTCGACGGCGCCGTCGAGGATGGTTGCGATCGCGCGGCGCTCGGCCGTGGACATCGGCTTGATCGTCGTCAGCCGGTCGACGAAAAGCCGGTAGCCCTTGTCGGTGGGGACCCGGCCCGCGCTCGTGTGCGGCTGGGTGATGAACCCCTCCTCCTCGAGCGCCGCCATGTCATTGCGGACCGTGGCGGGCGAGACCCCGAGACCGTGGCGCTCGACCAGCGCCTTCGAGCCGACCGGCTCCTCGGTCGCGACGTAGTCCTCGACGATCGCCCGGAGGACGGCGAGCCTGCGGTCGTCCTGCACAGCCAACCTCCTCCTGGACCTTCCGACGCTGTCTGGCACTCGCGTTGACGGAGTGCCAATGGTACTAGGAGGGGTCGGGGGACCGTCCGATCCACTCCTCGACCAGCGCCACGACGTCGTCGGGTCGCTCGAGCGACGGCAGGTGGGCGACGTCGGGCCAATCGACCCGCTCCGCGCCGGAAAGGCCCGTCGTGACCGCGTCGGCGGCCGCCGCGATCGCGTCGAGGTCGCGCCCGCCCTGCAGCACCAGCGTGGGAACGGCGATCTCCCCGAGCCGCTGTAGCGCCGGAGGGTCCAGCTCGGCCTCGTCCACCTCGGGCCAGGACAGCTGGATCTCGAACGCGCGCCGCTGCATCGCGTGCAGGCGCGTCGCAACGTCCGCGGGCACCGCGTCCGCGGGCCGGCCCGGACCTATCAGCCAGGTGTCGACGTTCGCCTGCGCGGCCGCGTCCAGGTCGCCCCGCTCCAGCGCGTCGTCCTCCGCCGCGGCGAAGGCGCGCAGGTCGTCGGTGCGGCCGGGGATCAGCGACCCGCCCGGGGCCAGCAGGACCAGCGACTGGACCGCTGCGGGGCGCAGCAGCGCGACCTCGATGCCCACCGCGGCGCCCAGCGAGGCGCCGACCACGTGCACCCGGTCGAGGCCGAGCGCGTCGAGCGTGGCGAGCACGTCGGTGGCGAGCGACCAGCCGTCGGACGGTGCCGTCGTCGACTCCCCGAACCCGCGGAGGTCCACCCGCACGGTGTCGTGGTCGGCGGTGAGTCGGCCCCAGACCGGGTCCCACATCCGGCGGTCTGCGACGCCGGCGTGGAGCAGCAGGAGGGAGGGTGCGCCAGTGGGACCGGAGCGGTCGTGGGCAAGAGTGAGGTCTGGTGGCATTTGCCGTGAAGCCAACCGCCGCAGCACCACACCGGGCAACCCAATATCGTCGAGGGATGGCCGACTTCCTCGATGTTGCCGACCGCGTGTGGGTCGCGCGGTACGAGTGGTTCGACGTCAACGTGACCCTCGTCGCCGGCGAGCGCGGGGTCCTCGTGGTCGACACCCACGCGTCCGGTGCGGCGGCGGCCGAGGTCGTCGCGGACGTAGGCCGGCTGGGAGTCGGTCCGGTCGTGGGGATCGTCAACACCCACTGGCACTTCGACCACACGTTCGGCAACGCGACGGTCCGCGGCGCCTTCGGGGGGGTCCCGGTCACCGCCCACGAGGAGGCCGCGCGGGAGCTGGCGGAGGGCGCCGAGCGGATCAAGCAGCGGTACGCCGACTCCGACGACCCGCACCGCGTCGACGTGCTCGCGACCGAGATCCTGGTGCCTGACGACACGTTCTCCTCCGCCCGGGTGCTCGACCTCGGCGACCGGGTCGTCGAGCTGGTGCATCCGGGTCGCGGCCACACGGCGGGTGACCTGGTCGTCCGCGTGCCCGACGCCGACGTGCTGCTCGCGGGCGACCTCGTGGAGGAGTCCGCTCCGCCGGCCCTGGGCGACGACTCGTGGCCGATGGACTGGCCGCTCTCGCTCGACCTCGTCCTCGGCCTGGTCACGCCGTCGTCGGTGGTCGTGCCGGGCCACGGCGCCCCCGTCGACCGGGGGTTCGTGGAGCGGCAGCGTGACGACCTCGGCGTCGTCTCCGAGACGGTCCGCGACCTGGCCGGGCGCGGGATCCCGGTGGCCGAGGCACTCGACGCCGCGGAGTGGCCGTGGGAGCGCTCCGTGCTCGAGCGGGGGGTCCGCCGGGCGTACGAGCAGCTCCCCAGCAGCCAGAAGCGGCTCCCCCTGATCTGACTGGGCCGAGCAGGCCGGCCAGCGGTGAGCTGTGCACCTTCCGCGCACCGCGGACCGTGCAGGATCCACCGCTGGCGCGGCGTCGTGCGGTTCAGCCGTCCCGCGGGTGCGACTAGGTTCGGTGCATGAGCGAATCCGAGCCCGAGACCGGCAGCATCCGCGACGAGGACCTGCCCGAGGACCTCCAGCCCGGAGAGGAGAACCCGCTGGCTGAGCCGCTCGACGAGGACGTGGACCGCGACGACCTCGACGTCCAGGGCGGCAAGACGCCCGAGGAGTCGGTTGACGATCAGGCTGGTGACCGGGGCGAGAGGACGGATGGCGACGAGGACTGACCCTCGATTGGGCAGAGGTCGCAGGCTCAATCGGTGTGTCGCTGCCGAGTGCGTCCAAACGGCGACCCTTGCCCGCGCGGCGCGCCGACGCGATCAACCACCACGACGACTCCTAGCGTGGGGTGGTGCCCGAGTCCCGATCCGCCCCGCACGACCGCTACGGCTCCGACGTCCTCGCCACCGACTGGCGCGCCCCCAAGCGCGGCCGCGCCGTCGAGACTCCCGCCGTCAAGGGCGAGGTCGTCGAGGAGGTGACCACCGACTTCTGCGGCGAGATCGTCCAGGTCGACCGAGACCTCCACACCGTGACGCTGGAGGACCGTCGGCGGACGCGGCGGACGTTCCCGCTCGGCGCCGGGTTCCTGCTCGAGGGGAGGCCGGTCATCCTGGTCGCGCCACCCCGGGCCGGCGTTCCCGCCCGACCGACCCGGACCGCCTCGGGCTCGATCGCGGTGCACGGTGCGCAGGCACGCGTCGCTCGCCAGAGCCGGATCTACGTCGAAGGACGGCACGATGCCGAGCTCGTCGAGCGGGTGTGGGGTGACGACCTCCGGCTGGAGGGCGTCGTCGTGGAGTACCTCGGCGGAGTCGACGACCTGGCCGACCACCTCCGGAACTTCGGACCCGGTCCCAGTCGTCGTGTCGGCGTCCTCGTCGACCACCTCGTGCCCGGCTCGAAGGAGAGCCGGATCGCCGAGGCGGTCGCCCGCTCCCCCGTCGGCCGGCACGTCCGGATCACCGGTCACCCGTTCGTCGACATCTGGGAGGCGGTCAAGCCCGCCCGGCTGGGCTTCGCGGCATGGCCCGACGTCCCGCGGGCCGAGAACTGGAAGCACGGAACGTGCGAGCGGCTCGGGTGGCCCCACCGCGACCAGGTCGACATCGCCCGCGCGTGGAAGCACGTGCTGGGGGCGGTGCGGAGCTACGCCGACCTCGAGCCCACGCTGCTCGGGCGCGTGGAGGAGCTGATCGATTTCGTCACCGCTCCCGACGAGGGCGCGAGCGCTAGGTTGGACGCATGAGCGACCCCTACGGCCCGCCGCCGACGTCTGAGCCCCCGCACGGCGCCGGCCTCACCCAGGAGGACCGGACCTGGGCCCTCGCCTCGCACGTCGGCTCCCTGGTGTCCGCCTGGTTCGCGTTCGGGTTCCTGGCGCCGCTGCTGGTGATGCTTCTGAAAGGCGACTCGCCGTTCGTGCGCCGCCATGCCGTCGAGTCGCTGAACTTCCAGATCTCGCTGCTGATCTATGGCCTCGTCGGAACCGTCGTGGCCTTCGTCCTGACGCTCCTCACCCTGGGCATCGGGCTCATCGTCATCATCCCGGTCGTCGCCGTGCTCGCGCTGGTCGTTCTCGTCCTGATCATCGTGGCGACGGTCAAGGCGAGCAACGGCGAGGAGTACCGCTACCCGCTCACGCTGCGCTTCATCAGCTGATGCGCGCGGCGCGACCCTGGCGGACCGGGGTCGGTTCGCCAGGGCGCTCGACGGAGCGTCAGAACCGCTCGACGTCCAGGTCCCGCGGCGGCTGGACGTGCGCCTCGACGTCCTCGTCGCCCTCAGGCGCGTCCGACAGGAGCCGCTCGCGCTCCACCTCGACGCCGATGTGCCCCTGCACGTCGTACTCGCCCTCCGAGCTGAGGTGCCCCTGTACGTCCTCGTGCGGCTCGTCGCCGGGGAGGAACTCGACGGTCTTGTCCTTCATGGCTGTCTCCCTCTGTCTGCCTGGTCCGGTTGACCTGATCATGCTCCTACGCGGCGCCTGGTTCTGTCGGGTCGCTGACACAACAGGTGTCAACCTGGTGACGGAGCGGCGTTGTCGCACACCGCCTGCAGCACCGACTTCACCTGGAACGGCGTGAGGCTCGGGTGTCGACTGAGCACCAGAGCCGCCATCCCCGCCACGTGGGGGGCGGCGAAGCTGTTGCCGGTCGCCACCATCGAGCCGCCACCCGACCATGCCACGTCCAGGTCGATCCCGCGAGCGCCGAACTCGACTGGGGGCCGGGGGTTGTAGGCGAGCGCCATCGGGTCGTCGCCGACCCGCGCCGCCACCGAGACCACGGACGCGTACTGCGAGGGGTACGTCGGACCCGGCTGGTTGTTGGCAGCAGAGACCAACAGCGTGCCCCCGAAGTAGGCCTCGTCGGCGATCTCGTGGAGCGGGGCGAACAGCCGCTCGCTCTTGCTGGACAACGACAGGTTGACCACCTGCATCCCGCGGTCGACCGCCCACGCGATCCCGGCGTGCAGCAGGTTCCCGCGTCCCTTCAGGTTCGCGCCCAGCACGCGGACGCTGTAGAGCTCAACGTCGGGAGCGACAGACCGGATGATGGCCGCGCAGGCGGTGCCGTGCCCGACCAGGTCACCGTGGGGACCCTCAACGGCCCGGTGCCCCTGCGATGAGTCGGGGTCGCTCTCGAAGGAGACAGCGCCCGCCACGAGCCCTACCCGCGGGTGGCCCGCGTCGATCCCGCTGTCGACAACCGCCACCCTGACGCCCGCGCCGGTCGCGCCGTCGAAGGCCCACTCACGAACGTCCGGCAGCGGCAGCGAGAGCACCGTGGCGAGCCGGCCGTCCTCGAAGGCCGCCGACCAAGCGGGCAGCGAGGTCACTGCCCGAGCTCCTCGACGGCGGCGAGCACTCGACGACCGAGCGCCGCGAGCCGGGCATCCCCTGAGTCTCGCTCCTCGCCGGGGACCAGCAGCCCCACCAGGGATGCCAGCGCTCCGAGCACCGCCAGGGTCCAGTCGGCCGACTGGTCGACCTGCGGGTCTAGCACGGTCAGCACGCCGGCCGGCTCCCCCTCGTCGTCGAACAGCGGGGCAGCGAGGATCGAGGCCGGGACGTAGTGCGTCGACTCGGCCACGTCGCGAGCGAACCGGGCGTCGGCATCGACGTCGCGCACCGCGATCGACTGCCCCGAGATCACGGTCCAGCCGGCGATACCGCGGCTCACCGGCAGCTCGACCCCCACGATCTCCACCGCGCCCGCACCGTCGGCGGCCACATATGTCAGGGTCGTCCCGTCCTGCCCCACGAGGGCGACCGAGCACGCCGCCGCGTCGAACAGCGAGCGGGCCGCGGCCACCGCAGGCGTCAGGGACGGGCGAGCGTCCACGACGGCTCCTCGGACGGTGCTTGACTGGGCGCATGGAGTGGTCGTTGCTCGCAAGCCTGGACGAGGCCGAGCGCCGCGCACTGCTCGCCACGACCCGCGGCCGCTCCTTCGGAAAGGGCGAGGTCGTCGTGCACGAGGGCGACCCCGCGGACAGCCTCCACCTGGTCGAGTCGGGGATGCTCGCGGTCCGGGTCACGACCGCCGACGGCGCCAGCGCCACGCTGAACGTGCTCGGTCCGGGCAGCTACTTCGGCGAGCTGTCGTTGCTCGACGGCCACCTGCCGACCCGCTCGGCGACCGTGGTCGCGCTCGAGCCCACGGTCACCCGGGTGCTCCCGGCGAGCGGCTTCGCGGAGCTTCGTCGCAGACATCGGGGTGCCGAGCAGCTGCTCCTGACGCTGCTGGCCCGCAGGGTCGAGGAGCTGTCGAGCCGGCTGCTGGAGGCGACCTACGACGGCCTGGACCGGCGCGTCCATCGCCGTCTCCACCAGCTCGCGGAGCTGTACGCAGATGCGACCGGGCCGGTCACCGTGCCGCTGACCCAGGAGCTGTTGGCGGAGCTGGTCGGGGGGACGAGGCCCAGCGTCAACCAGGTCCTCCAGCGGCTCGTGGCCCGCGGCGTGGTCGAGCTCGGCCGTGGCAGGGTCACGATCACCGACCCCGGATGGCTCGCAGACCGAGTGGGCTGACCTGTGAGCTGTCACGCGCGGACCCCGGCCAGCGAGGCCTCGAGCTGCTCGGACCACCGGGTCGCGCCGAGCCTGGCGTAGCCCTCCCGGGCGACGAGCAGCGGTTCGGCAGCTTCCTCCTGACGACCGGCGCGGGTCAGCCAGGCGGCCAGGTCCGCGCTGACGCGGGCGAGCCACGGGTCCGACTGCCATGCCCGGGCGTGGGCGACCGCCGTCTCGAAGTCGGCTTGGACCTGCTGCGGATCGGCGCCCGCGTGTGCCCCGACGAGCGCACGCGCCCGGTGGAAGCCGTAGAGCACCCCGACTGGTGGTCGGATACGCGGCTGCCGGTCGACCAGCTCCACCAGCTCCGCGAGGTTACCCATGTCCCCGAGCTCCCCCAGCAGGTCGCCGGCCAGGACCAGGACGACTCCGAAGTCGTCGAAGACGCCCCCGAACTCCAGCATCTGGTGCACCGAGTACACCGCGATGCGGGCGGCGTCCGCCTCACCGGCGTCGCAGCGCTGGATCGCGGTCCCGAGAGCACGCACCGTGGCGCTCGCCTCGTCCTGCTCCTCGCCCTCCCTGAGGTACTCCGGCCCCGGTGCCCACTCCAGCCCTCGGGTCCGCAGGACGTGGTGACGCACCAGCTCCAGGTAGGGCGCGTCGAGGTCGGCCACGACACCGGGCTCCTCGGCGAGCTCGAGTGCCTCGTCCCACTCGCCCCGGAGAGCCAGGGCGAGCAGCAGGTTGATGGCGCTGACGCTGATCCACGCCTGGTCCCCCACCGTCCGACCCACCGCCACCGCCTCCCGTCCGTAGGTGCACGCCTGGGCGGCGTCGTCGCAGTTGCAGTCCGCGTTGAGGTTGGCCAGCACCCTGACCAAGGCGATGTTGTCGTGGTTGTCGCGTGCTGCGTCGGCCTCCGCGTCGAGCAGCAACCGGCCCAACGTGCGGGTACCCGCCCGTTGGAAGTAGACCGAGAGCATCCCGAGGCTCATCGCGATCGTCGAGCGCTCGCCGAGGAACTCCGCGATGCGGGCGAGCTCGATGGCGTTCTCGAACATGTCGGCTCCGGACCGGAGCTGGGCCGCGACGATCACGCGGAGGAGCCGCAGCTCTACCTCCGGCAGGTCGCCGCGCTCCCGCACCGACCCGAGCCACGTCTCGGACAGCTCCCGGGCCTGGTCGTAGCGGCCGACCGACAGCAGCGCCCGCCCCCAGATGGCCGCCGCGAGGCCGCCACCGGCTGAGTCACCGAGCGTCTCGAACGTCGCGGCGGCGTGCTCCGCGTGGCGCAGGCTGTCGGCACTGCGTCCCGCCTGGTCGAGTGCGTCGGCGAGGGCGCGCTCGACGACGGCGCCGAGGGCTAGGTCTGAACAGCGTGCCAGTGCCTCTGTGAGGTGGCCAGCCGCCTCGCTGGGCGCGCCGAGGGCCAGTGCGCGCTCGGCCGCCTCCCGTAGCGCCGCGATCGCTCGAGCCGTGAGCTCCTCGCGGTCGGGGGCGTCCGGGACGGCGTCCAGGGCCTCGAGCAGGTGCTGGGCCACGATCGGCGCTCGTTCACCGGCGACCGCTCCGCCGGACAGGGCGTCGGCCACGGCGAGGTGTCCCACCTTGCGGTCGTGCCGCGAGAGCGTGCCGTAGGCGACCTGCCGGACCGCGCCCTGCACGAACTGGTACTGACCGTGCTCGGTGGTGAAACGGCTCGACTCCCGCCGCAGCAGCTGGAGCCGCACCAGACCTGCCAGCACCTGCTCCACGTCGCCCACGTCCGGGCACAGCCGTTCGATCTGGTCCCGGTCGAAGGCGTCGCCGATGACACTCGCGCGGTCGACGACCCGGCGCTGGTCGGGATCCAGGGTGTCGAGCCGGGCCGAGAGCAGGGCCTGCAGTGAGGCCGGAGCACCGATGGCGTCGAGGTCGAGCAGCTCCGGGTTCTCGAGCACGTACTGCCCGCCTCGCGGCACCACCAGGTCACGGTCGATCAAGGAGCGCACTGTCTCGACCGCGAACAGCGGCACGCCGTCGGAGCGCTCGACGAGGGACGAGCGGACGGTCTCGGGCAGTCCCGCGACCAAGCCGTCCAGTAGCCGGCTCACGTCCGGCTCCGACAGGGCCTCCAGATGGAGCACGGTCGCGCGCCGGTTCGTGGCCAGCGCCGGGTTCTCCTCCAGCAGCCCGGGCCGGGTGAGCAGCAGCACCAGGCAGCCGAACGCCCCGACCGACAGCAGGTACTCCAGGAACTGGAGCAGGCTGTCGTCGGCGTGCTGGGCATCGTCGATCACGAGGACCACCGGGTGCTCGTCCTCGCCCGTACGTCGCAGGAACGTGGTCCAGGCCGAGAACAGGTCCTCGCGCGGGTGGCTGCCGGCCGCCCCGATCCCGAGGAGCGCGCCGAGCCGCGGCGCGAGCCACTCCCTCTCGGCCGGGTCCTTCACGAACCGGTCCAGCCCCAGCTCGAGCAGGGTCGCCTGGTCCTCCTCGACAGGGGCCTCGTCGTGCGGGGCGAGGCTCTGCAACCGGGCGCGGATCGCCTCAGCGAGGGCGTAGTAGGCGACTCCTTCTCCGTACGCCAGGCAGCGGCCGGCGTGCCATCGCGCGACGGAGTTGAGGCCGTCGACGTACTTCTCGAACTCCCAGCCGAGCCGGGTCTTGCCCACCCCCGCCTCCCCGTCGACGACGAGCAGTGCCGGGCGTCGGCTGTCCTCGATGCCGTGGAAGATCTCCTTGACCAGTCGCAGCTCCCGGTCGCGGCCGACCAGCGGCGCCTCCAGCCCGTCGGCGCGCTGGGAGCCTCCGACGCCCGCGACCACTGCGCGCACCGCCCACAGCGGGATGGGTTCCACCTTCCCCTTGAGCTTGTGGCTGCCGACGTCGACGTAGGAGATCGCGGAGGAGGTCAGCAGCCGGGTCGTCTCGTCGACCCAGATCTGGCCGGGAGCGGCCGCCGACTGCACCCGCGAGGCCGTGTTCACGGCGTCCCCGGCCACCATCCCCTGGGCCTCGGCGCCGATCGTGACCGCCACCTCGCCGGTGACGATGCCCACCCGCATCGCGAGGCCGGGCACGCCCAGGTCGGCGCCCATCGCCTCGACCGCACTCACGAGCTCGAGCCCGGCCCGGACCGCGCGTTCGGCGTCGTCCTCGTGAGCGGTGGGGACGCCCCACACGGCCATCACGGCGTCGCCGATGAACTTCTCCACCGTGCCGCCGTAGCGGCCGATGATCTGCCGGCACTCCTCGAAGTACGCCGAGAGCAATTCGCGCACGTCTTCCTGGTCCCGCGTCTCCGAGAGGCTCGTGAACCCGACCAGGTCGCCGAACAGCACGCTCGTGACGCGCCGCGCCACCTGGGGTGTCACCGCGGAGCCGAGTGGGGCGCCCGCAGCCGGTACCGGCTGCGTCCCTGGCTGGGGGGTGCCGCACTCGAGGCAGAACCGGGCTGCGGACGGGAGCTGGGCCCCACAGCTGACGCAGCCGGGCGCGACCTGGCCCGCGCCGCAGGCGAGACAGAACCGGGCCCCGTCGGGCAGCTCGGTCGCGCACGCGTGGCAGGTGCTCACAGGATCACGTCGCCAGCCGCCGACGGACGGTGGCCTCCGCGGCCAGCCCGGCCTCGCGGTGGCCGGACACGGCCCGGAGGAAGTCGTCGCGAGCCAGGGTCAGCACGACCGTGTCCTCGAGAGCGGTGATGGTCGCGGTTCGCGGTACGTCGCGGAGCAGCCCGATCTCCCCGAAGTATTCGCCCACGCCCTCGGTCCGCAGTACCCGCTCGCCGAGTGCATCGGTCTGCGTGACACGCACGAGGCCCGACTCGACCACGAAGAACCGGTCGGACTCCTCACCCTCCCGGACCAGTACATCGCCCGCGGCGAACCGGACCTCCGTGAGAGAGCCGGCGAGCTGCTCGGTCGTACCCGGGTCGAGCGGCGCAAAGAGGTCGAGGGTGCGCAGCAGCTCCAGCCCGCGCGGAGCCGTCATCCTGGCGTCGAGCCGGATCATGGCGGGTAGGCCGATCAGGGCCAGGGCCGCGACCGGCACCGCCAGCACCGCCAGCGCGGCCCGGAGGGACATCAGCTCGAGGAGCAAGGGCATGGCCAGGGCACCGATCGCCATGGTCGCGATGGCGCACGACTCGAGAGCACCGAACACCCGGCCGAGCAGCTCGTCGGGCGTCAGTCGCTGCATGATCGTGTCGAGGTTGACGTCCACCAACGGGTTCGCGAGGCCGAGCAGCGCCGCAGCGGCGAGGCAGGCCGCCGGCGTCGGCCACGCAGTCACCAGCAGCAATGGCAAAGACCAGAGGACCACGCCGATCGTGAGGTCACGGCCCAGCGCGCCCCGGCGGGCCCGGGAGATCGCCAGCATGCCGCCGAGGACGGAGCCGATGCCGATCACGGCGTTGAGGTAGCCGAGCCCGGCGTCCGGAGAGTCGAGGATCTCGTCTGCCATCACCACGAGGAAGACCGTCATCGCGCCGGCGATCACCGTCTGGAGGCTGACCTGCACGGTGGTGAGCAGCAGCACGCGGTCTCGGCCGATGATCTTGAACCCGGCCATGGTCTCCGCGACGAAGCTCTCCTGGGGACCATCCTCGGTGTCGTCGGATCCCTCGGGGCCAGCAGCAGGTGCCCGCTCGGTGACCGGCACCACGACCCGGCTCACCAGCGCCAGCGACCAGAGGAAGGTCAGCACGTTGACCACCAGCACCACGGGGACGTCGGTAGCGACCAGCAGACCCGCGGCCAGCGCCGGTCCGGCGAAGAACGCCAGGCTGTCGATCGTGCTGTGCAGCCCGTTGGCGGCGGCCAGCTCGGCGGGAGTCCTCGAGAGGCTGGGCAGCAGCGCCCGCTGTGCGATCAGGAACGGCGAGGCCAGCAGTGAGGTGAGCGTGGCGAGGACGAAGACCATCGGCGCAGCGACGTCCAGGGCGATCAACACCGCTGCCCCTGCCACGGTCACGGCGCGCAGTGCGTCGGTGAGCATCATCAGCCGGCGACGCGGCCAGCGGTCGGCGTACACGGCGCCGATCGGAGCAGTCAGGGCCCCGAGGACGAACCGGATGCCGAGCCAGATGCCGACCGCCCTGGCTCCGCCGGCGTCGTAGGCCCACACCACGATGGCGGTGGCATAGGCCCAGTCGCCGACCGCGGAACCGAGGAAGGCGAGCTGCACGCGACGTAGGTTCGGGTTGCCCAGGACGGCACGAAGCGCCCCGCGGCTGGCGGCGCTCTCCGCCGGTGGCGGGGGCTGCCCATCACCGGGCACGGTCTCGGTCTCGTCAGCCAAGCCCGTTTCCCCTCTTCGCTCGTCCCGAGAGAGACGATGCTGGGAGGAATGTAGACCGGACGGGGTCGCCGTGTCTCGGTCTCCGACTCCGCCTCGTCACGGCAGCAGGTCGCGGACCACGGCGTCCGCGAGCAGCCGGCCGCCGAGCGTCAGCTTCAGCATCGGCGCGTCCGCGACGAGCAGGCCGCGCCGGACCAGGCCCGGGACGACAGCCCGGCCGGCGTCGTCGAGCACGTCGCGGTCCAGACCACTGGCGAGCCGGAGCTCGAGCAGCACCCGCTCGGTGCGCCGGTCCTCGTCGGTCAGCAGCTCGCGTGCGTGAGCCGGGCTGTGACCCTCGCGCAACCGGTCGGCGTACGCCGAGGGATGCTTCACGTTCCACCAGCGGACGCCGCCGACGTGTGAGTGGGCACCCGGCCCGATGCCCCACCAGTGGTCGCCCTTCCAGTACCCGACGTTGTGCCGGCACCGTGCCGCCTCGTCGCGCGCCCAGTTCGACACCTCGTAC
Organism: uncultured Actinomycetota bacterium; assembly: GCA_963826265.1. GTDB lineage: Bacteria > Actinomycetota > Actinomycetes > Propionibacteriales > Nocardioidaceae > Nocardioides. Next base: position 1,470,651 of record CAWGWH010000001.1, on the reverse strand, counting down.
CAGTGCAGGCCGGCGTCCCCGAGCCGGTCCTCCGTCGCGACGTACTTGTCGGCGAGGTCGTCGTCGTCCGGCGCCGGCAGCTCGCCGCGTCGCACCGCACGGGCCAGGGCGGTGCCGTCCTCAACGATCAGCGCGTACGCCGAGAGGTGGTCGGGCTCGCAGCCGAGCGCGGCTTCGAGCGAGGTCTCCCAGTCGTCGAGCGACTCCCCCGGCGTGCCGTAGATGAGGTCGAGGCTGACCTGCTCGAAGCCGGCGTCGCGCGCCCAGCCCACTGCCGCCGGCACCCGGAGCGGGTCGTGCGTGCGGTCGAGCGTCGCCAGCACGTGCGGCATCGCCGACTGCATCCCGAACGAGATCCGGTTGAACCCGACTCCGCGCAGGTGGTCGAGGTCCCAGGCGGCGACCGAGTCCGGGTTCGACTCGGTGGTGATCTCGGGATCGCGTGAGAAGCCGAACTCCCCCGCGATCGACGCCAGCACGACGCCCAGCTCGGCGGGTGGCAGCAGGGTCGGCGTACCCCCGCCGAAGAAGACCGTCGACACCGGTAGGTCGATGTCGCCCAGCACCTTCCTGGCCTGCCGCACCTCGGTGATCGCCGACTCGGCCCAGGTGGCGTGGGAGGCATCGGGCCCCAGCTCGGCCGCGGTGTAGGTGTTGAAGTCGCAGTAGCCGCAGCGCACCCGGCAGTACGGGACGTGCACGTACATCCCGAAGGGTCGGGTGCCTAGCTCGGCGAGAGCAGGGGCGGGCAGCCGGCCGTCCTCGGGAGCCGGCTCCCCCGGCGGCAGCGCGGAGGGCACGGGCTCATACAACCACGCCCGTGACCTGCAGGTTCACCCCGTCAGACCGGCACGTTCAGCGACGCGACGAAGCCTTCCTCGACCGAGCCGGTCATGGTCGCGAGCTGGAGGGAGTAGCCGTCGCTGAAGATGCCGTCACTCTCGAGGCTCACCTGCGCAAGGTTCGACTGCGACTGCTCGTAGCCCTCGGACTCGTACGCCGCCTCGCAGACCTCTGCGGGGAACGCGAGCTGCGAGGTGCGCTGCACGTTGTTGGCCATGGTCGCGGTGTCGACCGACTCGTAGACCTCGAAGTGCACGTGCGGCCAGCGCCCGGCGTAGCAGCCCGGGAAGATCGTCGTGAAGCTCAGCCAGCCGTCGCCGTCGGCCTCCTGCACCCCTCGCAGGTAGTTCGCGTCGACCGCGTCGCCGTCGTACATGGAGTAGCTGCCGTCCCGGTCGCAGTGCCACGCGTAGAGGGCGGCGCCGGGCAAGGGCGTCACGTCCTCACCGGACAGGTCGTAGACGCGGAACCGCAGTGTCAGGGGTACGCCGTCGGCGACCCCGGACGCCTCGCCGAAGCTGCCGCTGATGTCCTGGCGCACGATGCCGGACTCGCTCAGCACGTTCGGTCCGTTCGACCCGTCCCCCGGGTAGGGGCCGGCCGTCTCCTCGGGGATCTCGCCCGCGGCGACCTCGACGTCCGATGCGCGCGAGGTGGGCGGGTCGGCGCTCGAGCAGGCGGTCAGGGCGCCGGCGGCCCCCAGGCCGCCGAGGACGCCGAGCAGGCCGCGGCGTCCGAGGCCGCGGCGCTGCAGCGTGTCGACGTCGTGCTGGAGCCCGAGGTCGTGCTCGTGAGGATGGTGGGTCATGACGCCCATCTCACGGCGCCCGGCTGAGCCCCACCTGTGAGCAGCCTGTGTTCAGCTGTAGAACGAGTCGATCAGCTGCTGGTGGTTCCCCTCGACGACGTTGCGCTTGACCTTCATCGAGGGAGTCAGCTCGCCCGACTCGACCGACAGGTCGTGGTCGAGGAGCTCCCACTTCTTGATCGTCTCCCAGCGGTTGAGATTGCTGTTGAGCTCATCGACGTACCCGCTGACCATCGCGCGGCACTGCGGGGAGGAGACGATCGCGGTGTAGTCGCCGCTGACTCCGTTCTCCGCCGCCCAGCCGGCGACCGCGTCGGGGTCGAGCGTGATCAGGGCGACGACGAAGTTGCGCTCGGCGCCGAACACCACGAACTGGCTGGCGTAGGGGCAGATCGCCTTGAACTTCGACTCGATCGCGGGCGGGGCGATGTACTTGCCACCAGAGGTCTTGAAGAGCTCCTTGATGCGGCCGGTGATCGTGAGGAACCCGTCGGCGTCGATGGATCCCTTGTCACCCGTTCGCAGCCAGCCGTCGTCGGTGAGCGACGTCGCGGTCTCATCGGGCAGGTTGTGGTAGCCGTCCATGACGCCTGGGCCCTTGATCAGCACCTCGTCGCCGTCGCCGAGCTTGACCTGCGAGCCGGGCATCACCGGGCCGACCGTGCCGAACTTGTACTCGTCGGGGTGGTTCACGAACGAGCCGGCCGCACTCTCGGTCAGGCCGTAGCCCTCGAGGATCAAGATGCCGGCAGCGTGGAACCACTCGGCGATGTCGCGGTTGAGCGCGGCGGCCCCGGAGATGAAGAACCGCACCCGGCCGCCGAACCGATCGCGCACCTTGCTGAACACGAGCTTGTCGAACAGCCCGTGCTGGACCTTCAGCGGCAGCGGGATCGCCTTGCCCTCGCGCTTGAGCTTGTCGACCTCGAGGCCGACCTTGAACGCCTGCTTGAAGATCTTCTCCTTGGCGCCGCCCTCGGAGGCGGTCATGGTGACGATCCGGCCGTGGGCCTTCTCGAAGATCCGGGGAGCCGCGCCCATGAACGTCGGCTTCACGACGCCCAGGTTGTCGACGATCTTCTCCACCCGGCCGTCGATCGCGGTCGCGAACCCGCACGCCAGCTGCGTGGAGAGGAGCACCTTGCCGAAGGAGTGGGCCATCGGGAGCCACAGGAACTGCAGGTCGTCCTCCGTCAGGATGTTCAGGCTCTCGATCGCCCCGCCCTCGTACACCCACGACGAGTGGCGCAGCCGGACGCCCTTGGGCCGGCCGGTGGTGCCGGAGGTGTAGATGAGCGTGGCGAGCTGGTCGCCCGGGATCTTGGCGGCCGTCTCCTCGACGACGCCCGGGTGCTCGGCCAGGTAGGCGTCGCCCAGCGCAGCCAGCGCAGCCAGGTCGATCACCCAGTCGCCGTCGGCGGTTCCCGCGAACGTCACGACCTTGCCGACGTGCGGCAGCTCGGACTTCCGTGCCTTGAGCTTGGCAACCTGCTCGTCGTCCTCGGCGAACACGACCTGGCACTCGGAGTCGGCGAGGATGTACGCCGTGTCCTCCTCGTTCGTGGTCGGGTAGACCGTGGTGGTGGCGCCGCCGGCGCACATGATCGCGAGGTCGGCGAGGATCCACTCGTATCGTGTGGCCGACGCGATCCCGACCCGTTGCTCGGACTGGAGCCCGAGCGCGAGCAGACCGGCCGCCAGCCGCGACACCTCGTCGCCGGCCTGACGCCAGGAGAGCGACTCCCAGGCCTCCCCGACCGGGTAGCGGAACGCCTCCCTGTCAGGGGACTTCTTCACCCGCTCCAAGAACTGCACGGCCACGTTGGCCGGCAGGTTGTCGACGAAGCTCGTGTCGTGCTCGATGGCCACGGGTACTCCTGGGGTGCTCGGGACTGAGGTCAGGTCGCCGGGGGCGGATCCGTTGCGGAGTAACCTAGATCACCGGGTTACGCAGCGGTAGCAGGACCACGGACTGACGGTCGCGTGCGGGCCGACGACGGGTGCGGGTTCAGCCCGTGACGTACTTCTCAGCCCGCTCGCGGGCCTCCACGACCAGGCCGTCGACGACCAGCAGCCGCGGCAGCAGGTCCTGGTCCGTGGTGAGCGCGCGGAACATGGTCGACACGGTGACGCCATGACCGGGGCGGTGAACGACCTCGACGGGGTCTCCGGCGGCGAGCACACCCTCCTGGACCACGCGCAGGTACGGCCCGGGCCGGCCGGTCGCCGTGAACCGCTTCACCCACGCGGTGTTGTCGAAGCCGGACTCGCCCATCCAGCCCTTGAAGTCGTTGCACGGGATCCGGACGCTGGCGACCTCGAGCACCGCAGAGCCGACCTGCCACCGCTCACCGATCTCGGCCTCGTTGACGTCGTACCCGCTGGTGGTGAGGTTCTCGCCGAACTGGCCGTCGCGGATCGGCTGCCCGAGCGTCTCGGTCCAGGCGTCCAGATCCTCGCGCGCGAACGCGTACACCGCCTGGTCGATCCCACCGTGGTCCACGGTGTCGGACACCTGGTCGCCCTCGAGCCCGAGCGTGGTGGCGCGGACCGGACCGGTCGTCTGGTGCTTCTCGATCGAGCTGCGTCCGATGCCGGCCCAGTCCCACTGGCGCGGGGTGCCGAGGTTGACGGAGCGGAGGGTGAACGTCACGGAAGGCATCATCACACCCGGTTCACTTCACGACCGCCTTGGCGATCGTGACCGCCGTCGTGACCTCATCGCCGTCGCCGTCCTCGGCGGCCCAGGCCGCGTTCAGCACCTCGCGGACCACGACCCACGCGCGGGCCCGGTCCTCGTCGAGCCCGCCCGCATCGACGAGGGTCTCGAACCGGCGCCGCAGTCCGTCCCGGACGCTCGGCCCGCCCGGGGCGGCCAGCTCCTCGAAGCGGTTCCACAGCATCGGCGCCACCTCGTAGTGACGGTCGCCGTTCATCGGCTTCGGGTCGATCGCCAGCCACTCGGCGCGGTCGGACGCGAGCACGTTGAAGTAGTGCAGGTCGCCGTGGATCACGGTGGAGGTGGCCGCGGGGTCCGCCAGCAGGTCGCGGGCGTGGGACGTCGCCTGCTGCACCAGACGGCGCGGCAGGGGGCCGTTGGAGGGCAGGTCGGCGAGGTCAGCGACCCAGCGCTCGACGTACGACGGGAGCGACCGCAGCTGCGGCATCGCGGGCACGTGCAGGTCGCGCCACAGGCCGGCGACCACCTCGCAAGCCTCGACGTCCCAGACGTCGCGGAGGTCGCTCGGGTGTAGCCGCTCCAGCAGCAGCGCCCGCCGGCTCGGGTCGGCCCTCACCAGCCGGACCGCGCCGCGCCCGGCCCAGCGCTGGAGCGCCAAGCCCTCGTGCTCCGACTCGTCGTCACCGTCGAACGTCACCTTGAGCACGAACGGTTGGTCGTCCTCGTCGCGCACCGGCACGACCAGCGAGGTGTAGCCGTGCATCGACCAGCCGTCCTCGCGCAGCCCCCACTCGTCGAGTAGTCCCTCGGCGAGCGTGGGCAGCCGCCTCACCCAGTCGGCCCACGCGTCGTCACGGTCTGCCATGCCGAGGACACCGTCGGGCAACTGGAGGCCGGGCACGCTCCCATCGTGTCAGGGAGTGGTGTGGACCGTGACCTAGCGTGCCGCCGCAGCGGGCGAACGCCGGCACGGGCACCAGCCCGAGTGGGTGACCGGGCCGCGACCGTCCGGCCGTCCCGGAACACTGCCATGAAGGTGGAGGTGGCCCTCGTCGTCGGTCACCCAGTGGAGCTCGTCGTGCGTCCACGGCCGGTCGAGGATGATCCGCCGCTCCGTGAGCTCGGCGTACTCGCTGAAGAGGTCGCGCAACCGGTGCGCGGCCCGCCGCATCCTGTTGTCCATGACACCAGCCTGCTCCGCGTGATCACCACCGACCAGTGGCAGGAATGACCCGGTTCGTCGATTTTCCGCCACCGTTCCATGGTGACCGACTCCTGGAGTCCGGACGGTGCCTTCGGCGGCGGAGTATCGAGCTACTTCTTGCCGAGCTTCTCAGAGGACTGCGTGGTGGAGAGGGCGGCGACGAAGGCTTCCTGGGGGACCTCGACCCGGCCCACCATCTTCATCCGCTTCTTGCCCTCCTTCTGCTTCTCCAGCAGCTTGCGCTTACGAGTGATGTCACCGCCGTAGCACTTCGCGAGCACGTCCTTGCGGATCGCCCGGATGTTCTCGCGGGCGATCACCCGGGCGCCGATCGCGGCCTGGATCGGCACCTCGAACTGCTGTCGCGGGATCAGGTCCTTGAGCTTCCCGGCGAGCATCACGCCGTAGGAGTACGCCGCGTCGCGGTGCACGATCGCTGAGAAGGCGTCGACCGGCTCGCCCTGCAGCAGGATGTCGACCTTCACCAGGTCCGCAGCCTGGTCGCCCGAGCGCTCGTAGTCGAGCGAGGCGTAGCCCTTCGTGCGGGACTTGAGCTGGTCGAAGAAGTCGAAGACGATCTCGCCCATCGGCAGCGTGTACCGCATCTCGACCCGGTCCTCGGAGAGGTAGTCCATTCCGAGCAGCGTCCCGCGCTTGTTCTGGCAGAGCTCCATGATCGTGCCGATGAAGTCCGACGGAGCCAGGATCGTCGCCCGGACCACGGGCTCGCGGACCTCGGCGATCTTGCCCTCGGGGTATTCGCTGGGGTTGGTCACCTCGTGGACCGTGCCGTCCTCCATCGCCACCTCGTAGACGACGTTGGGCGCCGTCGAGATCAGGTCGAGGTTGAACTCGCGCTCGAGCCGGTCGCGCGTGATCTCCATGTGGAGCAGGCCGAGGAAGCCGCAGCGGAAGCCGAAGCCGAGCGCACCCGAGGTCTCCGGCTCGTAGGCCAGCGCCGCGTCGTTGAGCTGGAGCTTCTCGAGGGCGTCGCGCAACGTCGGGTAGTCGTCGCCGTCGATCGGGTAGAGACCGGCGTAGACCATCGGGTTGGGGTGCTTGTAGCCGCCGAGCGGTTCTGATGCCCCGTGGTGCTGTGACGTCACGGTGTCGCCGACCCGCGACTGACGGACGTCCTTCACCCCCGTGATGAGGTAGCCGACCTCGCCCATGGCGAGGTCACCGGCCTTGACCGGTTCGGGCGAGATCACGCCGACCTCGAGCATCTCGTGCACCGCACCGGTCGACATCATCTTGATCCGATCGCGGTGGCTGAGCTTCCCGTCGATGACCCGGACGTAGGTCACGACGCCCCGGTAGGTGTCGTAGACGGAGTCGAAGATCAGGGCCCGCGCGGGCGCGTCGGCGTCGCCGACCGGCGGCGGCGTCTGCTTCACGATCTCGTTGAGCAACGTCTCCACACCCACGCCGGTCTTGGCGCTGGTCAGCAGCACTTCGGACACGTCGCAGCCGACCAGCCCGGCGAGCTCGGCGGCGTACTTGTCGACATTGGCGCTGGGCAGGTCGATCTTGTTGAGCACCGGGATGATGTGCAGGTCCGCGCCCATCGCCAGGTAGAGGTTGGCCAGCGTCTGCGCCTCGATCCCCTGGGCCGCGTCGACCAGCAAGAGGGCGGCCTCGCACGCCTCGAGCGAGCGGGAGACCTCGTAGGTGAAGTCGACGTGGCCGGGGGTGTCGATCATGTTCAGCACGTAGGTGCCGGGCTCGGCGCCCTCGTCGTTGCCGGCGGGCACCGTCCACGGCATCCGGACCGCCTGGCTCTTGATCGTGATGCCGCGCTCCCGCTCGATGTCCATCCGGTCGAGGTACTGGGCGCGGGCGGCTCGCTCGTCCACGACGCCGGTCAGCTGCAGCATCCGGTCGGCCAGGGTCGACTTGCCGTGGTCGATGTGGGCGATGATGCAGAAGTTGCGGATGATCGCCGGATCGGTCTGGCCGGGCTTCGGCGCTGAAGGGACGGGCACGGACTGCTCTCGGTCTCGGAAGTGCGGTGGACTGGCGGGCTGCCGATTGTTCCACGGGTGCGGTGGTACGCCGTAAACCCCGAGGGCAGGCCATGATGCTGCCCATGTCTTCCGACCGGGCCGCTCCCCAGACCGGCGACACCGCGCTCCGGCTGGAGTGGCGCTTCCTGCCGCCGGCGCTGCGGACCCGCATCGAGCAGCGGCTCGGCGCGCCGGTGGTCTCCGCGGAGTCGCGCAACCGCGGCTTCACGCCCGGGTTCGCGTCGGTCCTGACTTGTGAGGACGGCGGCCGCCACTTCGTGAAGGCAGCCTCCAGGCAGGCGCAGCCGATGTTCGCGCGTGCCTACCGCGAGGAGGCCCGCAAGCTGGCGGAGCTTCCCGAGGCCGTGCCGGCACCGCGGCTCCAGTGGGTGCAGGACGACGACTGGGTGGTGGTCGGGATCGAGCACATCGACGGCCGCCACCCAGAGCGGCCGTGGCGGTCCGTGGACCTCGACGCCTGCCTCGACGCGCTCGAGACGGTGGCCGCGGAGCTGACGCCACCCCCGGAGACGCTGGTGCTCGGTACCGCTGCCGAGGAGCTGGGCACGTTCCTCGAGTGCTGGAGCGGTGTCCGGGTGCTGCACCCCGAGCTCGCCCACCTCGACGAGGCCGAGCAGCTCGCCGCGCGCTACGCCGACGTCGTGGGGGGCGGCACGCTGGTGCACACCGACGTACGCGACGACAACGCGCTGATCGACCATGACGGCAGGGCCTGGTTCTGCGACTGGAACTGGCCGGTCGTGGGCGCCCCCTGGCTCGACTCGCTCTTCATGCTGATCGGGCCGCGCGGCGACGGAGTCGACGTCGAGGCCGCGATCGCGGCCCGACCGCTGCTGCGCGACGTCCCCGCCGAGGACATCGACACCGTGGTCGCGCTGGTCACGGCGTACTTCCTCAAGTCGGCGGGCGACCCGGTACCGCCCACCTCGCCGTTCATCCGCGACCACCAGCGGTGGCAGGGCGAGGTGTGCTGGGAGTGGCTGTGCGACCGGCGCGGCTGGGGGTGATGGGCTGCGTTCAACACGATTTGGGCGGTGATCGGGCGCGCTGTTAACCTTGCACGTCGCTCGCGACGCCGCGTCGCAGAGCCCCGAACTCAGCAGAGCACAGCTCCGTCCACCACCAACCGAAGGCTTCATCAGTGGCGAACATCAAGTCCCAGATCAAGCGGAACAAGCAGAACGAGAAGGCTCACGAGCGCAACAAGGCCGTCAAGTCCGGCCTGAAGACCTCCGTGCGCAAGTTCCGCGAGGCCGCGGACGCCGGTGACAAGGACACCGCCGTCGAGGCCGGACGTGCCGCTGCCCGCCAGCTCGACAAGGCCGCCTCCAAGGGCGTCATCCACAAGAACCAGGCCGCCAACCGCAAGTCGGCCATCGCGAAGCGCGCCGCTTCACTCTGACAGCGCGCCGCCCACGAAGGACCCGCCCCGGCGGGTCCTTCTCCCATTTCGGGGCCTACTGCTCCCGGAGGCCGGTGACGGTGAGCACCAGCCGCTCCAGCGTGTACGACGCGTCGCTGGCCGCGCCCTTGATGTCGGCGTCGGCCTGCGCGATCGCGCGGATCACCCGGGCGATCGCCGGCTCGGACCAGGCACGGGACTGATCGCGCACGGTCCGCACCTTCCACGGTGGTACGCCGAGCTCACGAGCGAGGTCGTTCTCGCGCTGCGCCCGCGGGGCGGCGAGGTAGCGCGCGACGCTGCGGGCGCTGCCCGCGAACGCCGAGGTGACGAGCACCGGGGCGGTCCCGGCGTCGAGCGCCCAGCGCAGCTCCTCCAAGGCCGTGGACCGGCGACCCCAGAAGGCGGCGTCGGCCACGGCGAACGACTTTGCCTCGGCCCGGCCGCCGAAGTACTGCTTCACCTCGGGCACGCCGAGGCTCCGGTCCGGGAAGTCGGAGACCAGCTGGGTGGCAGCGGCCGCCAGCGACCTCAGGTCCTGCCCGACCGCCTGGACGAGTGCGACCGCGGCGTCCTGGTCGATCCGGCCGCCGGCGCTGCGGACCTCCGACGCCACGAACCCGGGGTACTCCGACGACTTGAGCTCGGCGGACTTCACCTCGGTCACCGCGCCAAGCTTGCGCAGCTTGGTGAGCACACCGCTGCCCTTCTGACCGCCCCCGTGGACCAGCACCAAGGCGACGTCCTCGACCGGGGCGGCGGCGTAGTCGAGCAGACCGGCCACAGACTCCTCGGGCAAGTCCTCGAGCCCGCGGACGACCACGCACCGCGTGGCGGAGAACAACGACGGTGCGGAGAGCTCGCCCAGCGATGCGACGCCGAGGTCCACGCCGCGGGTCTCCGACTCCTCGGCCTCGGGGTCGTGGCGGCGTACGGCCTCGCGGACCTGGAGCACCGCCCGTTCGCCGAGGAACTCCTCCTTCCCGGTCACCAACGTGACCCTGCCCAAGACGTCGGACGCGCGCGGACCTGCCATGGCCCGGACCCTATCGGGACCGGACGACACCCAGCCGACCCTCGTCGACCGTGACCGCGACGTCGCCGTCGAGGTCGGTCCGAAGGACCGCCAGCCCAGCGCTGGCGAGCGGGTCGAGCGTCTCGGGGGACGGGTGGCCGTAGTCGTTGTCGACGCCGGCCGAGACAACCAGGACGTCGGCGCCGAGCCCCAGCAGCCAGTCGAGCTCCTGGAACCGGCTGCCGTGGTGGGGCACCTTGAGCACGTCTGCGGCCAGGTCCGGCCAGGCCCGTGCGAGAGCCCGCTGGCTCGGCGGCTCGACGTCGCCCGTCAGGAGCAGGCGGACGCCCTGCACCTCGGCCAGCAGCACCACGCTGACGTCGTTCGGGTTGTCGCTGGCGAGCCCCGGCGGCGGCCAGAGCACCTGCAGCGCCACCTGGCCCACTCGACGGGTGTCGCCGAACCGCGCGCTGGTGCTCGTGACCCGGGCGCCCGCCTCCCTCCCGTCGAGGACCCCGTCGAGGCCGTCGACGTGGTCGGCGTGCGGGTGGGTCAGCACCACGAGCGGCACCCGGTCGACGCCCAGCCGGTCGAGGCACCGGTCCACGGACCGCGGGTCGGGTCCGGCGTCGACCACCACGGCGCTGCCTGGGCCGGCCGGCAGGACGAGGGCGTCGCCCTGGCCCACGTCGCAGCCGACCAGCACCCAGCCCGGCGGTGGCCAGCCGGGTGAGGGCGGCCGGACCAGCACCGCGACCACCAACACCCCGCAGCAGGCGAGGCTGCCCACCGGCCCGCGGAGCAGGCGCGGCAGCCCGAGCGCCAAGACGACCACGAGCAGCGTCAGCGCCGCGAGCGAGGTGGCACCGGTCCCCCAGCCGACCGCAGCGGTGGGCAGGCCGGCGCCGCGCTCCGCGACCGCCGCCAGCCAGGCGACGCACCACCCGGCGAACGTCCCGAACACCCGCCCCGCGGCGTTCCAGAGGAGCCCGACGAGCCCACCCGCGAGCCCGAGCACCGTCGCCGGCCCGATCACGGGGGCGACGAGCAGGTTCGCCCCGACCGCGACCAGGCTGATCTGTCCCGAGAGGGCCGCCACCAGCGGAGTGCACGCCAGCTGGGCCGCCGTGGGCACCGCGACCGCCTCGGCCAGCCAGCGCGGCAGCCACCCGGCGAGGGCGTCGCGGAACCCGGGTGCGAGCAGCAGGATGCCGGCGGTCGCCACAACCGACAGCGCGAACCCGACCGACACCGCCAGCCCCGGGTCGAGGAGCAGCAGTGCCACCACGGCCACACCGAGGGCGCGCGGACCGCGCTCACGCCCGTCCACCCCGAGGCCGACCAGGGCCACCGCGCCCATCGCGGCCGCCCGCACCACACTCGGCTCGGTGCGCGCGACCAGCACGAACCCCGCGATCCCCAGCGCCGCGACGACGTAGTGACCGCGGCCGCGTACGCCGCACCAGCGCCCGGCCACCAGCAGGAAGCCGACGACCAGGGTGAGGTTGGTGCCGGACACCGCCAGCAGGTGGGTGAGACCGGTGGCTTGGAAGTCCTCGGCGAGCTGCTCGGCGACCGCGGCGTCGTCGCCAACCACCAGCGCCGGCACGAGTGCCCGCGGATGCTGGGGCAGGTGGGCGACCGACCCGCGCAGCGAGTCGCGGACGGCATCCGCCGCCCGCCACCACACGCCCGGACCGGACACGACCACCGGGTCGCCGGAGGCGGAGACCACGGCGGCCAGGCCCTCGGGCCCCGGCCGGGGCGGGCTGAGCCGGCCGGTGAGCTCGACGGTCGAGCCGAGCGGGACCGACCGCCAACCTGGCCCGGCGAGCACCAGCACCGGCACTCGGACCTGGTAGGCCGAGCCCCGCCCCATCACCTGCCGGACCGAGCCGCGAAGCATCACGCCGTCACCGAAGCCGCCGGTGACGCGCCGCGGGTCGGAGGTGACCACCACGGACGCCTCCACCGCAGCCCGCTCCGAGGCCAGCCGGGCAACCGGGTCGGCGGCGACCCGCTCGTGGCGCAGCACCGCGGCAGTCGCGACGGCTGCGAAGACGAGCGCCACCCCCACCAGCAACCGGCTTCCCCGCCGCGCTCCGGCTGCCCCACCGGCGCCCGCGACCCCCGCCACCGCGACAAGGGCCGCGGCGGTCGGGAGCAGGGACGCCACCAGCGCGCCGATCCACGCCGCCAGGCCCAGCGCCGGCATCCGCAGGTCTGGCCGGGACATGGCGCGTTCGGGGGCAGGGCCGGTCAGACGGTGACGAACGGCGCCACCGCAGCCAGGGTGGCGTCGCCGATCCCGTCGACCTCGAGCAGCTCGGACACCGAGGTGAAGCCGCCGTTCTGGTCCCGCCACGCGAGGATCGCCAGGGCTGTCACCGGGCCGACCTCGGGCAGCCCTTCCAGGTCGACCGTGGTCGCCGTGTTGAGGTCGACCAACGGTCCCGCCGGCGTCGAGGTTCCCACCGGTGCCGCCGGTGGCGCGGTCACGGTCGCCGGCAGCCCCACGACGATCTGCTCGCCGTCGACCAGCACCCGCGCCAGGTTGAGACCGGTCAGGTCGACGCCGGGCCGGGCACCCCCCGCGGCCTTCAGGGCGTCGACGACGCGGGCCCCTGCCTCGAGCACCGCGATGCCGGGTCGTCGTACCTTGCCCGCCACGTCGACCGTGACGCTGCCCTCCGGCGTCGCGGCGGCCCCCTCGGCCGACGGGGTCGGTGCCGGTGTCGCCGGCGACGCGAGCGCTGGCGCGGGTTGCGGCTCGACGGGCGTCACCAGGCTCGGCTCGGTGCGCACGACCCACCACGCCGTGACGGCCAGCCCGACTGCGACCACGACCGCCACGACGGCCAGCGTCCCCGGGCCGAGCGCGACCCGCCCGCGCATCGCCTCCGGCATCAGCCCGGCCAGCCCCCCGGCCCGGCGTGAGGCGTGGCGTCCGGGCCGCGGTACCGACGGCGGCGCCGGTACCGCAGCCGGTACCGCAGCCGGTGCCGCCGCTGGGTGCCGCACCAGCGGCTCGGGCACGCCACGCCGCCCGGCCACCTCCTCCCCCAGGTGCTGCAGCCGTCGCGCCAGCGCTGCCTCGTGGTCGGCTCGACGGGTGCTGGTCATGGCGCGGACGCTACGAACCGGCGGTGACGCCCGGCAGCCGGCACCATGGCAGCTGTGGACAACCGCGTCCCGACGGCTCCTGTGGACGGTTGTGGGGACAGCACCGGTCCCTCAGCGCCGTACTCGGAGTGCTCAGTCGCTCCCGGCCGGCCGGGGCGAGACACAGACGGCGAGCATCCCGGGTCCGACGTGGGCCCCGAGCACCGCGCCCACCTCCCCACAGTGGATGTCGCGTCCTGCGAGGTTGTCGGCCAGCCGGGTGCGGAGCCGCTCCGCGAGCTGCTCGGCGCGCTCGTCGGCGGCGAGGTGCGCGACGCCGATGTCGACCGACTGGTCCCCGGCAGCGGTCACGGCCAGCTCCTCCAGCCGCGACAACGCCCGGTTCGACGTCCGGACCTTCTCGAGGGTGGCGACCCGCCCCTCGTCGATCGTCAGCAGCGGCTTGACCGCCAGCGCCCCGCCGAGCAGCGCGGCCGCGGCGCCGATCCGGCCGCCGCGGCGCAGGTACTCCAGGGTGTCGACGTAGAAGAGGGAGGTCGTGCTGGCGGCCCGGGAGCGGGCGGCCTCGGCCGCGTTCTCGGCACTGCCCCCGGCATCGAGCACGTCGGCCGCCGAGAGCACGGCGAAACCGGCTGCGATGCCGACCTGGCGTGTGTCGACCGTGTGTACCGGCACCGACGCGTTCTCGGCCGCGAGCTGGGCCGACTCGAACGTGCCGCTCATCTCGCCGGAGAGGTGAACTGACACGATCTCGGTGGCGCCGCCGGCAGCAGCCGCCTCGTACACCGCGCGCACCGCCTCGGGCGCCGGGCGCGAGGTCGACACGGGACGGAACTCCCGCAGCGCCTCGGCCACGAGCTCGGGTGTGGCCCCGTCGGCGCCCTCGTCGTACGACGTCGCGCCGATCACGACCTGGAGCGGGACCACCACGATGCCGCGCGCGTTGGTCACCTCGGGCGGCAGCGAGGCCGTCGAGTCGGTGACGAGCACGGTGCGAGACATGGGTCCGCAGGCTACCGGTCTGCAGCCTCGTCCAGCGTCGCCAGCACCGCCTCGGACCGCTCCACCCACGGCGTCCAGCCGAGCACGCGGTGTCGCTCCAGCGCCGCGCGGGCGTGCGTCTCGGCGGCGGGTCGGTCGCCGGCGGCTGCCGCCAGCTCGGCGAGCACGTGCTGCACGCTCCCGAACATGAACTGGGCCACGGCGAGCCGGTCGGCGAAGGGCGTGAGCTGGGCGTAGAGGTCGATGACCGCGGCCCGGTCTCCGAGCCGGCTCCACACGTCCGGTGGCGCGACAGCCCCGACGTCGCCCTGTCCGACCAGCTCGCCTCGACGTACGACCAGCTCCACGTCGCGCCCGCCGAGCATCTCGAGGCCGAGGAGCAGCGGCTGCTGCCGATCGTCTCGTGGACGCTGAGCCAGGCCGAGTGGGACTTGCTGGGGAACGAGGGTCGCCGCCGCGGCAGCTTCCGGGAGGGGCCGCTGGTCGTCGGGATGTTCCAGTACGAGGGCGACCCCGTCGTGTTCGCGCGGATGATCGCGCACGCCCCACGGCCAGTGCGCGCGATCTTCCCGCGGGTGTCCACCGCGCGTTCCGCAAGCACGCGCAACTGATCCAGGCACGCCGACTCCGTAGCAGTGCCGCCTACCCTGTCGTCATGGACGAGCCCCAGCCGGCCGGGTACGCCGCCTACGCGGACCTCACTTCCGACGCGGACGGCACGACACCGGCCGCCGACCGGGCACCCGAGCTCGCGGACGTCCGGCGGTACGGGCGGCGGCTGGTGAACCGCTGGGTGCAGCAGGCGCGCGAGGCGGAGCGGCCGACGTTCCGCGGGATCATCGGCGACTACCTCAAGGTCCCCACCGAGCAGCTGCCGATCACGGAGGAGCAGTGGCCGGCGTACGAGCACGTCAACGTGCAGGCCGCCCTCGACGCCTGGCTCGCGGTGCGCGAGCACCAGGTGGTCGGGGTGGCGGGCTACCGGCATCGCGGCCCGTTCGGCATCGCCGAGCTGGTCGCCGTGCGCGACCCGGATGGTTTCTCGATCCCGCGGCCGGGCAACATCTCCCGGGTGACGGTGCCCGCCGGGCCGGACGGCCGGACCCGCGAGTGCTACCGCGCGGTGGTGGTGCTCGCCCGCGACGGCGAGGCGCAGGTGGCGGTCCTGTTCCGCGGCGCGGACGCCGATGACGAGCGCCGCAACGTGTCGGTCGAGGTGATCGCAGACCGGCCGGAGGCAGGTCCCCGCGTCGCCGCAGAGCTCAGGGCACTCAGCCTGCGCCACAACGTGTACCGCGGTCAGGTCGTGTCGTTCGGCCACTCCATGTTCGGAGAGCGCGGCTCGGTGCTGCGCTTCCACGCCCGGCAGCCGGTCCCACGCAATGCGCTGATCCTGCCCGAGGACACCTTCGCCGACGTACGTCGCCAGGTGGTGGGGGTCGCGCGCAACCGCGACCGGCTGCGCGACGCGGGGCAGCACTTGAAGCGCGGGCTGTTGCTGTACGGCCCGCCCGGTGTCGGCAAGACCCACACCGTGCGCCACCTGGTCGGCGAGCTGACCGGCACCACCGTCGTCGAGCTGACCGGCGACACCCTCCACCTGGTCAAGGAGGCGTGCTCGATCGCGCGGTCGCTGCAGCCGGCGATGATCGTGATCGAGGACGTGGACCTGATCGCGGACCAGCGCGACCGCCACCACGGGCAGACGCCGCTGCTGTTCACCCTGCTCAACGAGATGGACGGCCTGGCCGAGGACGCCGACGTGGTCTTCCTGCTCACCACCAACCGGGCCGACCTGCTGGAGCCCGCGCTCGCCTCCCGACCGGGCAGGGTCGACCAGGCGGTCCACATCGACCTGCCCGACAGCGACTCCCGGCGCCGGCTGATCGAGCTCTACCGTGGCTCGCTCGACCTCGACACCAGCCGGATCGACGACGTGGTCGACCGGACCGAGGGCGTGACGGCGTCGTTCCTCAAGGAGCTCCTCCGTCGGGCCGCGGTGGTCGCCGCAGAGCGCCAGGACCCGTCCGGCACCACGCTCGCCGTGTCGGCCGATGACCTCGACGGCGCGCTCGAGGACCTGCTCGGCAGCCGCAACCGGATGACCCGCTCGGTGCTCGGCTTCACCGACGACTGACCCGTCGAGTCGCGCGTCCGCGGCAGTCGAGTCGCACCTCCGCGGCACTCGAGTGCCGGCGTACGCCGCACGCGCGCGACTCAACCGCCGCACTTCCACGGCTCACGTGCCGCGGACGCGCGAATCAACGATTGGGTCAGACGACGATGTTGACCAGCTTCGGGGCGCGGACGATCACCTTGCGTACGGTCGCGCCGTCGATGGCGCGCTGGACCGCCGGGTCGGCCAGGGCGGCCGCCTCCAGGTCTGCCTCGGCGATATTCGGCGAGACCTCCAGCCGCGCCCGCACCTTGCCCTTTACCTGCACCACACACGTGACGGCGTCCTCGACCAGCAGCGCCTCGTCGACGGCCGGCCAGCCGGCATTCGCCACGGTCGGGGCGTGGCCCAGTCGCTCCCACATCTCCTCCGAGGTGTACGGCGCCACCAGGCTCAGCAGCACTGCGACCGCCTCCGCGGCCTCGCGCACCGCCGGGTCGGAACCCCCGGCACCGGCGTCGATCACCTTGCGGGTGGCGTTCACCAACTCCATGACCCGCGCGACCATCACGTTGAACCGGTAGCCCTCGACCAGCTGCGCGGCCTCGTGCACCGTCTTGTGGGTCACCGTCCGCAGCGCCGCGTCGCCCGCGGCCGGGTCGGAACCGGGCTCGCTGGTCACGTCACCGGACAGCCGCCAGGCGCGCTGCAGGAATCGCAGCGACCCGGCCGGCGACATGTCCGCCCAGTCGATGTCGTCCTCCGGGGGCCCGGCGAACACCAGCGTCAGCCGCACCGCATCCACACCGTACGCCTGTAGTTGCTCCCCCAAACTGACGCCGTTGCCCAGCGACTTGCTCATCTTCTTGCCCTGGTTGATGACGACGCCCTGGTTCAGCTGCGCCGAGAAGGGCTCGCGGAACTCCAGCAGCCCCATGTCGGCCAGCACCTTGGTGAAGAACCGTGCGTACAGCAGGTGCAGCACGGCGTGCTCGACGCCGCCGACATAGATGTCGCACGGGCCCCACGCGTTGACCAGCGCGGGGTCGAACGCCTGCGTCTCGTCGTGGGGTGAGCAGTAACGGAACATGTACCAGGACGAGTCGACGAAGGTGTCCATCGTGTCGGAGTCGCGCTTCGCGGCGCCGCCGCACTGCGGGCAGTCGACGTTGACCCACTCCTCGGCGGCCGCCAGCGGCGAGACCCCCTTCGGCTTCAGGTCGGCCCCACGCAGCTCCGGCAGCTCGACCGGCAGCTGGTCCTCGGGCACCGGCACCTCACCGCACGCCTCGCAGTGGATCACCGGGATCGGCACGCCCCAGTAGCGCTGCCGGCTCAGCAGCCAGTCGCGCAGCCGGAAGTTGACGGTCCCGCGGCCCAGGCCCTGGCGCTCCAGGTAGGTGATGGTCGTGCGCTTGGCGTCATCGACGGTCAGGCCGGTCAGGTCGATCTCGTCGTTGGCGGAGTTGATGGCCGGGCCCTCGCCGACGTACGCCTCCCCCTCCCAGTCCTCCGGCGGCTGGACGGTGCGTACGACGGGCAGGTCGAACTCGGCCGCGAAGTCCCAGTCGCGCTGGTCCTGGCCGGGCACGGCCATGATCGCGCCGGTGCCGTATTCGGCCAGCACGTAGTCGGCGGCGTACACCGGGATCCGGGCGCCGGTCACCGGGTTCACGGCCCGGACGCCCAGGTCGACGCCGGTCTTGGGCCGGTCGGTGCTCTGGCGCTCGATCTCCGAGGTCTTGCGCGCCTCGTCCCGATAGGCCTCGAACGAGTCACGCTGTACGTCGCTCACCAGCTCCGCAGCCAGCGGCGCATCCGGCGCGACCACCATGAACGTGGCGCCGAACAGCGTGTCCGGACGAGTCGTGTAGACCGTCACCGGCTCGTCGCGCCCCTCCACGACGAAGTCGACGTGCGCGCCCTCCGACCGGCCGATCCAGTTCCGCTGGGCAGTGATCACGCGGTCGGGCCAGGTGGGGGCCAGCACGTCCAGGTCGTCGTGCAGCTCCTGGGCGTAGTCGGTGATCTTGAAGTACCACTGGGTCAGCTCGCGCTTGGTGACCTCGGCGCCGCAGCGTTCGCAGTGCCCGTCGACGACCTGCTCGTTCGCCAGCACCGTCTGGTCCTGCGGGCACCAGTTGACCGGGCTGTTCTTGCGGTAGGCAAGCCCCCGCTCGCGGAACTTCAGGAACAGCCACTGCGTCCAGCGGTAGTACGACGGGTCGCTGGTGTTGAACCGGCGGCTCCAGTCGAAGCTGATGCCGTAGCGCTTGAACGACTCGTACTGGGTGTCGATGTTGCCGTAGGTGTAGGTCGCCGGGTGCTCGTCGTTCCTGATCGCGGCGTTCTCCGCCGGCAGCCCGAACGAGTCCCAACCCATCGGGTTCAGCACCTCGAAGCCCCGGTGCCGCCAGTAGCGCGCGACGACGTCGTGCAGCGCCGTGACCTCGGCGTGCCCCATGTGCAGGTCGCCGCTCGGGTAGGGGAACATCGTCAGCGCGTACCGCTTCTCCCGATCCCCGCTCAGCACCACGTCGTCGCTGGCGACGTAGGGCTGCAGCTCCTCCCACACGCGCTGCCACTTGGTCTCGACATGGTGGACGTCGTACGACGTGCGGTCGTGCTGTTCGGTCTGCTCGCTCATCGTCTCTCTTGTCTTCCCTGCTCTGTCCGTCCCGGGTATGGCTCTATGACAAAGAAAATGCCCCCCGCGCACGAGGGGCAGCCGCATCGGGTGAGTCGCCGACGCGGCTAGGTAAGGAGCAGGGACCTGCGCATGCGCTCATGGTAGCAACCGCGGCGCCGGGTATTTCCGCTCACTCGGTCGGTCGGACCCACGTGCTCGCACGATCCACGGTCCCGACGGCGATCGAGTACTCCTCGTAGTACGACGTGATGCCTGCGCGCTGCGCCTCCCGGTGGTCCGGCTGCCGCGCCCAGGCGTCGTGGCTGGCGCGGTCGGCGAAGCGAACCAGCGTGACCCGCTCGCCGTCCTGGGCGACGAAGACCTTGTGCTCGACGTACCCGGGCATCTCCCGTGCGAGCTCGCTCATCCGCGCGGCGTGCTCGGGGTACGCCGCCGCGTCGTCCCGCAGCCGGGATCGGAAGACGGTCATCACCTGGCCGGGCACCGGCCCCGCGGGAGTCGTCACGCGAGCAGTATCCCCCGCTCGGCTCGGGATAGTCCGAGCGTGCCCGACCTGAGCCGCTACGACGACGTGCTGGCGCTGCTGCGCGGCTACGCCACGACGACCCCGCCACTCAGGTCTTCGCGTGGACCGAAGAGCTGCTCGCCGGCTTGGCCCTCAGGGACGAGACTGGGACCCGACCCGGATGAGGTTGCCGCTGCGGTCGACGACCGCGAACTCCCGCATCCCGTAGTCGGTGTCGACCGGCGCCACGATCCGGCTACCGGTCGCGGGGGTCCGGCTCGGCAGGATCGGCACGGCGGCTCCCACCATGTGACGCAGCATAGGGTCGACGCATGACCGTGCTCGACATGTTCCGCCTCGACGGCAAGGTCGCGATCGTCACCGGCGCGAGCAGCGGGCTCGGAGTCGCGTTCGCGCAGGCGCTGGCCGAGGCCGGGAGCGACGTCGTGCTCGGCGCCCGCCGTGTCGACCGGCTCGAGGAGACCGCACGGCTGGTGCGCGACGCCGGGCGGACGGTCGTCACGGTCGCCACCGACGTGGCCGACCCCGAGCAGTGCCAGGCCCTGGTGGACGCGGCGATGGCCGAGCTGGGCCGGGTCGACGTCCTCGTCAACAACGCCGGCGTCGGGACCGCCGTCCCGGCCACCCGCGAGACGCCGGAGCAGTTCCGGTCGGTCATCGACGTCAACCTCAACGGCTGCTACTGGATGGCGCAGGCGTGCGGGCGAGTGATGCAGCCGGGGTCGAGCATCGTCAACGTCAGCTCGGTGCTGGGTCTCACGACGGCAGGGCTGCCGCAGGCGGCGTACTCCGCCTCGAAGGCCGGCCTGATCGGCCTCACCCGCGACCTGGCGCAGCAGTGGACCGGGCGCAAGGGGATCCGCGTCAACGCGGTGGCGCCGGGCTTCTTCGAGTCCGAGATGACCGATCAGTACCCGCCGGGCTACCTCGAGTCGCAGGTTCCGCGGATCCCGGTCGGTCGCAAGGGCGACCCGCGCGAGCTCGCCGCGACCGTGGTCTGGCTCGCGTCCGAGGCCGCGGGCTACGTCACCGGCCAGACTGTGCCGGTCGACGGCGGTATGACCGTCACGTAGGTCACGCAGGGTGGCGAAGCAGCCACCACAGCCCCACGAACGGCAGCACCAGCGGGAAGAACACGTAGCCGATGCCGAACCCGGACCACACCGTCTGGTCCGGGAACCACTCCTCTCGCACCAGCGACAGTGTGCCCACGACGACCACCCCGACTGCCTCGATGCCGACGGCGGCGATCGCGACCCGCCGTGCTCGTTCGGACGTACGCCGCAGCGCGAGCGTCGCCACCAGGTAGATCACGGCGGCGACCAGCGACAGCGCGTAGGCGAGTGGCGCCTCGTCGAACCGGGTCGTGATCTGCACGACTGAGCGGGCACCGGCCGCGACCGCGAACACGGCGTAGCTGGCCACCAGCACTTGGCGTCCGGTGGACGCTCTCACCGGGCCATCACCGCGTCTGCACCAGCCGGACCACGCACACCGCCACGGCCAGTAGCGCGATCGCCACCACCCACAGCGATGCCGGCTCGACCACGGCGTCGGGGTCCTCCGGAGGCTGACGCCACACCAGCAGCGGCAGCAGCCCCACCGTCGCGGTGGCGTAGCCCACGTGCGTGAGCATGCTGGCGGGACGGTCCGCCGCGTCCGCGCTGAGTACCAGCACGAGGTCGACCGCCGTGACGACCAGCAGCACCACCTCGGCCACCAGCGCGGCGACCCGCACCGGCCGCTCGAGCGACGGCACCCGGGCCGCCGCCGCCGCCACCGCGGCCAGCACGACGAGTGCGGCGGCCAGCGTCCACGCCAGAGCCATCACGACGAGGAGGGTACGCGGCGTCGTCACGCAACCCGAAAGAGGTTCTGGACGCCGAGTTCCGCTCTCCCGAGGCCGGGCTCAGCCCGCTGCGCGGTTGACGTACGGCAGCTCGAACTCCTGATAGCTCAGCGGTGGCCCGCCCCCGATGCCGAGCTCCTTCAGCGCGGGCGCCATCCGCTCCGCGAAGAAGCGCTCCGAGTCCTCCTTGGACTCCCACACGTCCAGGCTGTACACGCCGCGTTCGCTGGGGCCTCCCCCGTGAACGATGAGTCCTTCGATCGGCGCGTCGCCGACCGCGTCACCGATCTTGCGGTGGGTGTCGAGGTCGACGTCGAACTCCATGAGGATCGCGAATGCCATCGTCTTCTCTTTTCGATAGTGGCTTGCATTATTGAATAGAGTGATACTCTATCGACGTGTCTGTCAAGAGGCCCTACGCATCTGCCAAGCGCGCAGCCCAGGCCCAGGAGACCCGGCGGGCGATCCTCGACGCTGCCCTCGAGCTCTTCGTCGACAGTGGCTACTCCGCTACGACGATCCAGGCGGTGGCCGACCACGCCGGGGTCGCCGTGCAGACGGTGTACGCCGTCTTCGGCAGCAAGCGAGAGCTGCTGCGGCAGCTGATCGAGAGCAGGATCGACCGCGACGACGACACCGTGCCGGTCGCCGAGCGCCCCGACTTCCAGGCCGTGGCCGCCGAGCCCGACCCCCGGCGGCGGGCGCGGCTCGACGCCGCCTTCAGCCGCTCGATCATCGAGCGGGTCGCGCCGATCGTGCGGATCGCGAGCGAGGCGGCCGCCTCCGATCCCGAGCTCGCCGCAACGATGGAGGCGGTCAAGGCGGCCCGACGCGACGAGATGGTCGCGGCGGCACGAGTCCTCGCCGGCCCCGACGGGCTCCGCGCGAGCGAGAGGGAAACCGCGGCCACTCTCTACGTGCTCTACAGCCCTGCGGTCGCCGACATGCTCATGGTCGACCACGGCTGGTCTCCTAAGCGCTACGAGCAGTGGCTGGCTCGGATGATCGTGGAGAGCGTCATTCGCTGACCGTTGTCGCCCCCGACGGCGAGCGACGCAAAGGGGACCTCCGAGCGCCACCCGCGTTCGCTGCACGCTGATCCACCTGGACCCAGACTCCCTCGCGTGGTCGGAACGTGAGTGAAACCGGCTCCGCATGGGGCTCGGCAACTGGGTTGGCGGGCAGCGGGGGTCGGGATGAGACGATGCCGGGCATGATGGGATCCACCGGCACACCCGAGCCGGGCAGTCTTCCGCTCAGCGGCACCGAAGCCCACATCGAGCTCACCGAGGCGTACGCGGCTCACAACTACCACCCGTTGCGAGTGGTTCTGTCGTCCGGCGAAGGTGCCTGGGTGCGCGACGTCGAGGGGCGGCGCCTCCTCGACTGCCTGGCGGGCTACAGCGCCTTGAACTTCGGCCACTCGCACCCTCGCCTGGTGGCCCGTGCGCAGGAGCAGTTGGACCGGCTGACACTGACCTCGAGAGCGTTCTACAACGACCAGCTGGGCCCGTTCGCCCGCGACCTCGCGCAGCTGACCGGCAAGGAGATGATCCTGCCGATGAACTCGGGCGCCGAGGGTGTCGAGACCGCGATCAAGCTCGCCCGCAAGTGGGGCTACCTGGTCAAGGGAGTCCCGGAGAACCAGGCGACGATCGTGGCGATGGAGGGCAACTTCCACGGCCGCACGACGACCATCGTGTCGTTCTCGACCGACGCGGTGGCCACCGCCCACTACGCCCCATACACCCCAGGCTTCCGGCTCGTTCCGTACGGCGATCTCGCCGCCCTCGAGGGCGCCATCGACGAGTCCACGGTCGCGGTGCTGCTCGAGCCCATCCAGGGCGAGAGCGGCGTGATCATCCCGCCGGAGGGCTACCTCCAACAGGTGCGCACGCTGTGCAACGCCACCGGCGTCCTGATGATGGCCGACGAGATCCAGTCGGGCCTCGCACGGACCGGGCGGACCTTCGCCTGCGACCACGAGGAGGTCGTGCCGGACGTCTACGTCCTCGGCAAGGCGCTCGGAGGAGGGCTCTACCCAGTGTCGGCGATCGCGGCTGACGGCGACGTGCTCGAGGTGATCATCCCCGGGTCCCATGGCTCGACCTTCGGCGGCAATCCGCTCGCCGCGGCGATCGGCCGCGAGGTGATCGCGATGCTGAACACGGGCGAGTTCCAAGAGCGCGCCCAGACCCTCGGCGCCAGGTTGGCCGCCGGCCTCGGCGAGCTCGTCGGTCAAGGCATCGACGGGGTACGGGCGCGCGGACTCTGGGCAGGTGTCGACATCAGTCCCGAGCTGGGCACCGGCCGACACGTGTGCGAGCAACTGCTCGACCTAGGCGTCTTGGCCAAGGAAGCGCACGGGCAGACTGTTCGGCTGGCCCCACCCCTCGTCGCCTCCGAAGACGACATCGACCTCTTGATCGCCGCCTTCCACACCATCTGCTCTGGATGAAACGTCCGCTGCCAACTCCCCGACCCCGCGCCCAACCAAGGTAGGACGTTCAACCGACCGAAGGTGCCCTGATGGACGGCCTCTTCCGACGACGCGCCCGGCGGGCTCTGGCCATAGCGTCCTACGGTCATTCAGCTTCCGCTGCGGGAGGCGGACACGAGAGACGGTGAACACGATCACCACGGAGCAGCACGCCTGGTACTCGCGACAGTGTGGTCCCCGACGGGCCGCGCACTCCCGCCGTCTGCGGGTGCGGCCAGGACCTCGACAGCTGCACCCGCAGCCATTGCCCACGTGTCGGAGAGGGCTCTCGATATCAGGGATTCTCGGTTCAGGTGGCTTGCCACCATTTCGAACATATGTTCTAATAGACCCAAGCGTCGTAGTCGTAGGACCGTTCCCAGCAATCTCGCCGCCGGCGCTGCGGCAGTTCGCCCCACCGTGGGCGCGTCGGGTTCGATGACACGGGTGAGAGCCGGCACAGCCCCGGACGGACCAATTCAGTCTGTCGTTCCTGGGAGAGCTCTCGTCATGCACCACCACCCCGGCGCCACCACGCATCCGGTGTTGGCGTGCGCGGACGCGGTGGAGGCGGCGTTGAAGGACGTCGCCGACGTGAACCCGGGGTTCATGCGGACTGCGGAGAAGCGTGAGGCGCTGCTGCGGTTGACCGAGCTGACCGGCCGGTTGGAAGAGCTGCGGCTCCGAGTGCTGGTGTCGGCCGGTGACGTGGCCGAGGAGGTCGGGTCCCGCGACCAGGCGGCCTGGTTGGCCCACACCGCCCACCTCGACCGGCCCGAGGCCCGTCGCGCCCTGCGCCTCGCCAGCGCACTCGAGAACCAGTGGCACGCCGTGGCGGCCGGCATGCGGGACGGGACGGTCAGAGCGGCCCAGGCCGTCGTGATCGTTCGGGCGCTGGCGGACCTGCCCGACGACCTTGACCAGGAGGTCCAGGACCGGGCCGAGGCCCATCTGGTCGAGCTGGCCGCCGAGTTCTCACCCAGGTCACTCCGGGTCCTGGGCCGCCGGGTACTGGCCGTGGTCGCCCCCGACGTTGCCGAGGACCACGAACGGCGGCTCTTGGAACGCGAGGACCAGCGCGCACAGCGACGGACGTTCCTGAACCGCCGCGCCAACGGAGATGGCACCACCGACCTGAGGGTCCGGATCAGCGACGCCGCCGCCGGCCGACTGTTCACCTACCTGGAGGCCTTCACCTCACCCCGACGCACTCCCGCGCCGGGTGAGCCGGTGACCGACCGGCGGCCCTACGACCAGAAGCTCGGCCACGCCTTCACCGCGTTCCTCGAATCAGTCGACCCGAACCGAATGCCGCTCCACGGCGGGGACGCCACCACCGTGATCGTCACCCTCGACCTCGAGACCCTGCTCTCCGGCCTCGGGGTGGCGCTGGTCGGCGACCAGCCGATCACCGCCGCCGAAGCACGCCGGCTCGCCTGCACCGCCTCGATCATCCCGGTCGTCCTGGGCGGTGAGTCCGAGATCCTCGACCTAGGCCGCGGGCGTCGGCTGTACTCCCCGGCCCAACGCAAGGCGATGGCGCTCCGCGACGTCACCTGCCGCACTCAAGGGCTGCGACATCCCCGCGGCGTGGTGCGAGGCACATCACGCCAACCGGCCCTGGGCCTCCGGCGGCCGTACCGACCTCGCCGACGGCGTCCTGCTCTGCTCCTGGCACCACCACCGCGCCCACGACCACCGCTACGAGACCCGCCGGACGGCGAACGGCGACCTTCGACTCATCCGACGGACGTAGGCCCGCGAACGCCTACCGTGCCGACTCGACGGCCACTCCCCTGCGCCAGCGGCTCGGCGCCTGGCCGTGGGCCCGCTTGAACGCGCGGCTGAATGCCTCCTCGGACTCGTAGCCGACGCGTCGAGCCACGGCGGCGACCCCCAGGTCGGTGCTCCCGAGGAGGTCGCGGGCGACGTGCATCCGCCAGCCGGTGAGGTAACGGATCGGCGGCAGACCGAGGACGGTGCGGAACCGTTCGTCGAGGACCGACACCGACACGTTGGCGGCCCCGGCCAGCTCGGCGACCGTCCACTTGCGGTCGGGCCGCGTGTGCATGCACGCGACTGCGGGGGCCGTCACCGGGTCGTGCAAGGCACCCAACCAACCACTCTCGACGGCCGGCGCGCTGGCCAGGTGCAGCTTGAGCACCTCTCGTACCAGCAGCTCCGGGACGTGGGTCGGCACCTCGAACCGGTCCACGGCCACCTGCGATGTCTGCTGCACCGCATAGTCCACGCTGGCGCGGACGAACAACCGCGCCGCGCCCGACGGCGGGCTCACCACGAACACCGGTGGCAGAGCCCTGAGCGTGGGGTCGAAGAGTGGGTCCTCCGAGTTCAGGTACCCGCACACGAGGTGGGTGGAGGCGCCACCCTCACCGTGCCGGATCACCGGCATCTCGGCCCAGGGTGGGTTGTCGATGAGAGTCGCGACGGGCACCGTGACGGCGTCGTGCGTGCCGCCCATCTGGTGCGTGTCGCCGTACGGCAGGACGATCACGTCGCCGCTGTCGGCCCACAGCACTTCCCCACCGCCGACCCTGATCCAACACCGGCCTTCGGCCACGACGTGGAACAGAACGACTCGCTCCGAGCCGGGAGCCAGGATCGCGGCCGCGTCCTTCGCAGGGATGGACTCATAGGCCCACCCCTCGGTGTACTCCCCGCGCAGGAAGATCGCGCCGCTCAACCGCAGCCGGTCGAGCGCGTCGGACAAGGCCGGAGCGGGGTCCGGGTCAGGTACGCCGGTGCCCGAGTCATGGCCGGCTGGTCGCCACGACATGACACTGATCGTGACACAACCGTGGCGAGCAGAAGGAGCCCGCAATGCCTTTGTACATGGACATCCACGAAAACCTTCCGGCCGGCACGACGGCCGCCGACGTCGCCGGTGCACACGAGATGGACCTGAAGATCCAGGAACAGCACGGCGTCGAGTACCGGGGCTACTGGGTCTCGGAGGCGGAGGGCAAGATCTTCTGCCTCGTCGAGGCACCCAACCCCGAGGCCGCAGCCACGGTCCACCGCGAGTCGCACGGTCTGGTCGCCGACCAACTGATCGAGGTTGTCGAGGGCCGCTAGGCGCACAGCAGGCCGGATCCTGACGGATCCGGCCTCTGGTGTGCTCTCGATTGGTGCTCGGTGGAGCTGAGGGGACTCGAACCCCTGACCCTCTGCATGCCATGGCCCAGAAATGACGGAGCCGCTACCAGCTGCGCCGGCGCTCTCGGCCCAAAGTGAACTCGGCAAGTGAACTCGGCAAGTGAACTCGGTGGAGCTGAGGGGACTCGAACCCCTGACCCTCTGCATGCCATGCAGATGCGCTACCAGCTGCGCCACAGCCCCGAGTGGGTGCTGCCCGAAGGCAACGCGCGGAATACTACTTGGCGCGACCCAGGGCGGCGAAATCCGGGTCCGCGTTCCAGGTTCGCAGTCGCATCGCACCGGTGGCGGGCACCTCGTCCAGCACCGCGAGTCCGCAGTTGTCGAGGGTCCGGAGCGAGCCGGCGGCGTCCTCGTCCCACCCGAGCAGGGTGGCCACCGCGAACCGCAGGCACGCGCCATGGGTCACCACGACGGCCGTCTCCCCCGGCGTGAGCGCGGCCAGCAGCTCGTCGTACGCCGGCATCATCCGGGCCAGCACGTCCTCGTGGGTCTCCGCGCCAGCGACCACACCCGGCGCGTGTCCCCCGAGCAACCTGGCCTCGTCGAACGTCAGCCCGGTCCGCTCTCCCACGTCGAACTCGCGCAGCCGGGCGTCGAGCCGCGCGACCAGCCCGGTCTCCTTCTCGACGTACGCCGCGGTCTGCCGGGCCCGCGCGAGGTCGGAGGACCACAGCTGCGCCGGAGCGAAGCCAGCGAGGTACGGCGCGACCCTGGCGGCCTGCCGGTGGCCGGCGTCGTCGAGCTCGACGTCGGCGTGGCCCTGGAAGCGCCGCTCGGCGTTCCACGCGGTCCGGCCGTGCCGGACGAGGACGAGCCGGCGCCCCTCGACCCGGCCGTCAGCGGTCATGCGAGACGACGTCGGCCGGCAGCGGGATGGTGGGACAGTCACGCCACAGCCGCTCCAGCGCGTAGAACTCTCGCTCCTCCTCGTGCTGCACGTGCACGACGATCTCGCCGTAGTCGATCAGCACCCAACGCCCGTCGCGCTCGCCCTCGCGGCGGATCGGCTTGGCACCGACCTCGCGCAGCTTGTCCTCGACCTCGTCGACGATCGCCTTGACCTGCCGGTCGTTGCTGCCGGACGCGATCAGGAAGGCGTCGGTGATGGCCAGCTGGTCGCTGACGTCGAAGGCGAGGAGGTCGGTGGCGAGCTTCTCGGACGCCGCGCGGGCGGCGGTGGTGACGAGCTCGACGGCCCGTTCGGTGGCGGTCATGCTGCTCCGGTCGATTCTGGGTGGTCGTGGTTGTCGGGTGCTGCATAGAGGCGGTGCTTGGCGATGTACTGAACCACGCCGTCCGGCACGAGGTACCACACGGGCTCACCCGCGGCGGCGCGGTCACGGCAGTCGGTGGACGAGATCGCGAGCGCCGGGATCTCCACCAGCGTGACGCGGTCGGCCGGGATGCCTTCCAACATGGACGCGTCCATCTCGTACTCCGGCCGCGTGCACCCGACGAACTGCGCCATCTCGAACAGCTTCGAGGCGTCACGCCAGGTGAAGATGTCGGCCAGCGCGTCGGCGCCGGTGATGAAGTAGAGCTCGGCGTCCGGTAGCTCCTGGCGAAGGTCGCGCAGCGTGTCGATGGTGTACGTCGGACCGTCCCGGTCGATGTCGACCCGCGACACTCGGAACCGAGGGTTTGCGGCGGTCGCGATCACCGCCATCAGGTAGCGGTGCTCCGCCGGGGAGACGGTCCGGTCCGACTTCTGCCACGGGTCCCCGGTCGGCACGAAGACGACCTCGTCGAGGTCGAACCACGCCTGGACCTCGGACGCCGCGACCAGGTGGCCGTGGTGGATCGGGTCGAAGGTGCCGCCCATGACCCCGACCCGCCGAGCGGGCGTCGGGGTGGCAGCGGCGTCAGCAGTCGCGCTCAGCTGTGCTCGCGTCCCCCGCCGAAGGCGACCAGTGCGCCCATCAGCGCCAGCAGCAGCGCCAGGATCCCGAGGCCGACGCCGTAGCTCAGCGCCCCGTTGACCTCGTGGTGGGTCTCCTCGGCGGCACGTACGAGCACGGCCTGCACCATCATCGCCATGGGAGCAGCCTACCGGTCCTCGCGGGTGTGGCCGTCGCCGGTGACGACGTACTTGGTCGACGTCATCTCCGACAGCCCCATCGGGCCGCGCGCGTGGAGCTTCTGGGTGCTGATCCCGATCTCGGCGCCGAACCCGAACTCGGCCCCGTCGGTGAACCGGGTCGAGGCGTTCACGAGCACCGCGGCGGAGTCGACCGCCGCCACGAACCGGCGGGCCGCGCCCTGGTCGGCGGTGACGATCGCGTCGCTGTGACCGCTGGAGTGGCGGTGGACGTGCTCGACCGCCGCTTCGAGGTCAGGCACGACTGCGGCGGAGATGTCGAGGGAGAGGTACTCGCGGTCCCAGTCGTCGTCGGTCGCGGGCACCACGCCGTCGTACGCCGTGAACGACTCGTCGCCGTGGATCGTGACCCCGGCCTCCTGCAGCGCCGCGACCACCGCCGGCAGGAAAGTCTCGGCGACTGCGGCGTGGACCAGCAGCGACTCGGCGGCGTTGCAGACGCTGGTCCGCTGGGTCTTGGAGTTGAGGACGATCGCGAGCGCCCGGCCGAGGTCGGCCGCGGCATCGACGTAGACGTGGCAGTTGCCCACGCCGGTCTCGATCACGGGAACGGTGGACTCCTCGACGACCGACCGGATCAGGCCGGCCCCGCCCCGCGGGACGAGGACGTCGACCAGCCCACGCGCCCGCATCAGCTCCTTGACGCTGTCGTGGCTGTCGCCGGGCACCAGCTGCACCACGTCGGGGTCGAGGCCGACGCGGCCCGTGGCGACGCGCAGCACCTCGACGATGGCCGCGTTTGACGACCTCGCGCTCGACGAGCCCCGCAGCAGCACCGCGTTGCCCGACTTGAGGCAGATCCCCGCCGCGTCGGCGGTGACGTTGGGCCGCGCCTCGTAGATCATCCCGACCACGCCGAAGGGCACCCGGACCTGCCGGAGCTCCAGCCCGTTGGCCAGGGTGCTCCCGCGCACCACCTCGCCCACCGGATCCGGCAGGCCGGCCACGTCGCGCAGTCCTTGGGCCATCGCCGAGACGCGGTCGGCCGAGAGCCGCAGCCGGTCGAGGACGTTCGCCGGGATCCCCGCCCCCTCCGCGCGCTCGACGTCCTCGGCGTTGGCAGCGAGCACCGCGTCGGTGGCGGCCTCCAGCTCGTCGGCCATCGCGAGCAGGGCCGCGTCCTTCTCAGCCCGGGTGGCCACCGCGAGCCTCCGCGACGCGGTCCGCGCGCGCTGCGCCACCGCGCGCACGTCGGTCGCAGGTGAGGCCTCGGTCATGAATTCAGGGTACGGCGGCAACCGACCGGCCCCCTGACGCGTCCATGTAGGTGAACGGGGGCGTCGGGCCCCCTTGCCCGAAGGACTCCCATGCTGCTTCGCTCACTCCTCGCGACGGGTCTCGCCGTGTCGATCACGGCCACGGGACTCGCGGCGACCGTGCCCACCGCGGGCGCCGACGAGCCGGCCCCGCTCCCTGAGTCGGCCCTCGCGCTGACCTCGCCTCAGAGACTCACCGTCTACGGCTACGGCGGCCGGATCTACTCCGACCTCGGGCTGCGCCTGGTCGCCGGGGACGCGCCGGTGGAGATCTGGAGCACCCGGGCGTCGTACGACGACCCGATCACCAGCGTGTGGCGCACCGAGGACGGCGACGTCCCGCTGCCGAACGGCGCGAACCGGGCCTTCAAGGGGCTCTGGAAGTTCGCCCGCGTGACGGTCACCCGGGTCGCCGACGGCGAGGTCGTCCTGGACCGGTCGGTCAGGTCCTGCCTCAACGGTGCCACCCAGCGGATCCACCCGGCCGCGCCGGCGCGGTCGCCGTACCCGTGGGGCTGCCCGTGGAACAGCTACACCCTCGGCTCGGTGATGGGCATCGAGTCCGGCTGGTCGACCTCGATGTTCGAGGAGTGGAAGAGCTTCCGGCTGCCCCGGGGCCGCTACGACGTGGCGGCCACCATCTCGCCGCGGTACGTCGAGCTGTTCGGGATCAGTCCCGAGGAGTCCTCGACCTCGACCCGACTGATCGTGCGCGAGGAGAAGTTCGACGAGGGTCGCGCCCACCGGTCCGCGAGACCGTCCGACCCGGCGCTCCGCCCGGCACCGCGCCCGAGCGCGGCCGCCCAGGGAGCACTGGCGCCCGACGGGGCACCCGACCTGCGGTCGCTGCCGGCATTCGACGTCACCCTCAATCCGAGGGGCACCGCGATCCGGTTCGCGGCGACCGTCTGGAACGGCGGCTCCGGCCCGATGGTCGTCGACGGCTTCCGCACCGCGGGCGCCGACCACATGGACGCCTATCAGTACTTCTTCGACGCCGACGGCAACCAGACCGGCTACGAACGGGTCGGGGCGTTCCACTTCCACGAGGGCAACCACCAGCACTGGCACTTCGAGGACTTCGCGCGGTACCGGCTGCTCAACGCGGACCTGTCCCTGGCCGTCCGGTCGACCAAGGCGTCGTTCTGCCTCGCCAACACCGACGCGGTCGACTACACGGTTCCGAACGCCGACTGGCGGCCGGAGAACACCGATCTGTCTAGCGACTGCGGCGGTTCGAACTCCCTCTCGCTGCGCCAGGTGCTCTCCAACGGCTCCGGTGACACCTACCACCAGTACCGCACCGGCCAGGCGTTCCGGATCGGCAACCTGCCCGACGGCGACTACTACATCTCCGTCGAGGCCAACCCGGACGACCGCCGGGACGGACGGAACCTCGTCGAGGGCGACTACGCCAACAACGACTCGCTGCGGAAGATCACCATCGGGACCAAGAAGCGGACCGGTGAGCGGTGGGTCAAGGCCGAGCAGGTAGGCATCGTCAAGGAGCGGATGCCGCGGTTCTACTGAGAGTGCTGGGCGATCAGCCCTTGCGCTCGGTGATCTTCTCGGCCGCAGCCGGGAAGACGCTGTGGAGGTCGCCCACGACGCCGAAGTCGACGAGCTCGAAGATCGGGGCCTCCTCGTCCTTGTTGACCGCGATGATCGTCTTCGAGGTCTGCATGCCGGCCCGGTGCTGGATGGCGCCAGAGATGCCGCCCGCAATGTAGAGCTGCGGCGAGACGGTCTTGCCGGTCTGGCCGATCTGGAAGGAGTGAGGGATCCAGCCGGAGTCGACAGCGGCGCGCGACGCGCCGACGGCGGCGCCGAGCGAGTCGGCGAGCTTCTCCACCGGCTCGAAGTTGCCACCGGTGCCGCGGCCGCCAGACACCACGATCGCTGCCTCGGTCAGCTCGGGGCGACCGGACGCCTTGCGGGGCTGCGAAGCGACGATCTGCGCCTTCTTCGCCGCGTCGGACACCGTGGCCGAGAACTCCTCGACCGCACCCGAGCCCTCGGCCTCCTCCGGCGTGGCGGCGTTCGGCTTCACGGTGATGACGGGCGTGCCCGTGGTCACCTTGGCCGAGACCGTGTAGTTGCCGGCGAAGACCGACTGGGTCGTCGTACCGTCTTCGGCGACGTCGACCGCGTCGGTGATCAGGCCCGACCCGATCTTGATGGCCAGCCGGCCGGCGATCTCCTTGCCCTCGATGGTCGAGGGGATCAGCACCGCAGCCGGGGATGCCTTGTCGACGAGCTGCTGCAGCGCCTCGGCCTTGGGTGCCACCAGGTAGCCCTTGATCTCGGCGTCGTCGACGACGTAGACCTTCTCCGCGCCGTACTTCTTGACCTTCTCGGCCACCGTGGCGCCCTGGTCGCCGCCGCCGATGAACACCGCGGACGGCTCGCCCAGGCGGCGGGCGATGGTGAGCAGCTCGTACGTGGGCTTCTTGACCTCGCCGTCGGCGTGGTCGATCAGTACCAGAACCTCAGACATCAGCTGATCTCTCCTCAGATGAACTTCTTGGACGCGAGGTAGTCGGTCAGCGCGGCGGCGCCGGACCCGTCCTCGTCGGTGACGATCTCGCCGGCGGTGCGCGGCGGGCGTTCGGTGGTGTCGGTGACCTCGGTCCAGGCGACCGAGAGGCCGACGTCGCCGGAGTCGACGCCGAGGTCGCCGAGGCCGTAGGTCTCCAGCGGCTTCTTCTTCGCCGCCATGATCCCCTTGAAAGACGGGTAGCGCGCCTCGCCGGACTGGTCGGTCACCGAGATCACCAGCGGCATCGTGGCGCCCACGACCTCGGTCGCCACGTCGCCGTCCCGCTTGATCCGGACCTGGTCGCCCTGGGTCTCCACGACTGCGGCGAACGTGACCTGCGGGAGGTCGAGCCGCTCGGCCAGCATCGCCGGGATCACGCTCATCACGCCGTCGGTCGAGGCCATGCCGCACATCACGAGGTCGACGCTGCTCTCCGTGCCGATCTTCTCGACCGCCTTGGCCAGCACCAGGCTGGTCGCGACCGCGTCGGAGCCGGCGATCGCGTCGTCGACCACGTGCACGCCGGAGTCGGCACCCATCTGGAGCGCCTTGCGCACCGCGTCGACTCCCTTCTCGGGGCCGACGCAGAGCGCGATCACCTGGGTGTCCTCGGGGTTGTCGGACTTCTCCTTGATCTGGAGCGCCTGCTCCACGGCGTACTCGTCGAGCTCGGACAGCAGACCGTCGACGCCCTCGCGGTCCACCGTCTTGTCGGACTCGAAGTGCCGGTCGGCAGTCGCGTCGGGTACGTACTTCACACAGACGACGATGTTCATGATTCAGGAGGTTACTAGCGGGGAACCTGCCCCCGGAACGCGGGCAGCGGTGGCATCAGTCACAGCCCCTCGGGACGTGGCGCGGGTCACGCGGGGGCCGTGGACGACCGGTCACCGACCGTGCGTCACGGACGGATCACCCGGTCGACGATCCGGCCCACCACGAGGTAGGCGATCGCTCCAATCCCCCAGTTGAACAGGGCGTTCTTGGTGTCCGCGTTGTCGCCGGCGAACTCCTTGATGCCGTTCTCGCGCGAGAAGACGCCGAGGTCGACCGCGTCGGCGCCGTCGAGCACGAACTCCACCAGCGGGTTGTCGACGTTGGCGTCGAGCGCGACCAGCAGCGCCCCCACGGCGAGGACCAGCGCGCACAGCACGAACAGCAGCCAGACCAGCTGGGCGATCCGGGTCCGGATCGTGGTGAGGACCGATGGGCCGGTCTTCCGGTCCCCGCCCTTGTCGGCAGCGCCCTTGTCGGCACCGCCCTTGTCGGCACCGGTCTCGCTGTCCTTGCCTGCCATGCGCCGGATCATAGGGCTTCTCGGACGACGTCAGCGGCCGAGGCAGTCACCGACCGATGAAGGGCGCCTTGCCCGGTCCGCTCTCGACGAAGGACTCCATACCGATGCCGCGGTCCTCGGTGGCGAACAGCGCCGCGAACTGCTGGCGCTCGATCTCGAGGCCGGTCTCGAGGTCGACCTCGATGCCTCGGTCGATGGCCTCCTTGGCCGCCCGCACGGCGTACGTCGCGGCCCCGGCGAACTGCTGGGCCCAGGCGACCGCCTCCTCGTAGACCTGGTCGGCGGGCACCACCCGGTCGACCAGTCCGATGGCCAGCGCCTCGGCGGCCGGCACGAAACGGCCGCTGAAGATCAGGTCCTTGGCCTTGCTCGGACCGACCAACCGGGTCAGCCGCTGCGTGCCGCCGGCCCCGGGGATGATCCCGAGCAGGATCTCGGGCTGGCCGAGCACGGCGGTGTCGGCGGCGAACCGCACGTCGGCACACAGAGCGAGCTCGCAGCCGCCGCCCAGGGCGTAGCCGGTCACCGCGGCCACCACCGGCTTCGGGATCCGGGCCACCGCGGTGAACGAGGACTGGAGCTTGCCGGAGCGCTGGACCATGGCCGTGTAGGACATGTCGGCCATCTCCTTGATGTCCGCACCCGCGGCGAAGACCTTCTCCCCGCCGTAGACGACCACGGCCTTCACGTCGTCGCGCTCAGCCGCCTCGTGCGCCGCCGCCCGGATCTCCTCCTGCACCTGGGCGTTGAGGGCGTTCATCTTCGGCCGGTCGAGCCGGATCGTGCCGACTCCCTCGGCGACCTCGAGACGCACGAACTCCGACATCGGTCCTCCTGGTGACTTGGCTATCGCGCCCGAGCCTAGCCACGCGCAGCCGGTGACCTCCCATGGGCTTAGATGGGCCGGTGAGCCTCTCCCCCTGGCGCTGGCAGCACCCCGACGAGACGGCCCCCGTCTGGCCGGGGTTCCACCAGCGGCTCGGCGCGACCTGGACGCCCGACTCGACCAACTTCGCGATCTGGTCGCCCGGGGCCACGTCCATGTGGGTGTGCCTGTTCGACGAGGACGGCGCCGAGACCCGCCACCAGCTCACCGAGCACACGCTCGGGGTGTGGCACGGCGCGATCCCCGGCGTACTGGTCGGGCACCGGTACGGCTTCCGGGCCGACGGACCGTGGGAGCCCGGCCGCGGCCGCAGGTTCAACCCCGAGAAGCTGCTGCTCGACCCCTACGCCCTCGCGATCAGCGGCGAGCTGGTCGACGGGCCCGACCCCTTGCCGTACGCCATCGGCAAGCCGGACAAGCGCAGCACGGTCGACTCCGCGGCGGCCATGCCGCGATCGGTGGTCGTGCACGACGCGTTCGACTGGGGCGAGGACCGCCAGCTGCGCACCCGCTGGCGCGACACGGTCATCTACGAGCTGCACGTCAAGGGCTTCACGAAGCTGCACAACGAGGTCCCCGAGCAGCAGCGTGGAACGTACGCCGGGCTCGGCAGCCACACCGTGACCCGCTACCTGAACGACCTCGGGGTCACCGCGGTCGAGCTGCTGCCCGTCCACCACTTCTTCACGGAGCCGGGCGTCGCCGACCGGGGGCTCGTCAACTACTGGGGCTACAACTCGATCGGCTACTTCGCCCCCCACGGCGCCTACTCCTCGTCGGGCGACCGCGGCCAGCAGGTCACCGAGTTCAAGCAGATGGTGAAAAGCTTCCACGAGGCCGGGATCGAGGTGATCCTGGACGTCGTCTACAACCACACCGCGGAGGGCGGTCAGGAAGGCCCGGCGTACTCGTTCCGCGGGCTCGACGACCTCGCCTACTACAAGCGGGTCGGCCCCGACGCCGACACGTACTGGGACGTGACCGGCTGCGGCAACACGGTCGACTCCACCAACGTCGGTGCGCTCCGGATGATCCTCGACTCGCTGCGCTACTGGGTCACCGAGATGCACGTCGACGGCTTCCGGTTCGACCTTGCGTCGGCGCTGGCGCGCTCCGGTCACGACATCGACATGCACTGCGCATTCCTCACCACGATCAGCCAGGACCCGGTGCTGCGGCACGTGAAGCTGATCGCCGAGCCGTGGGACG
The DNA here is from genome assembly GCA_963826265.1 of uncultured Actinomycetota bacterium. Classification (GTDB taxonomy): domain Bacteria; phylum Actinomycetota; class Actinomycetes; order Propionibacteriales; family Nocardioidaceae; genus Nocardioides. The sequence continues at coordinate 1,434,462 of CAWGWH010000001.1, read as the reverse complement.
CCTCGATGGACGGGTACCTGGTCGGGTCGTTCCCGCCGCCCTGGGTGGAGTGGAACGACCGGTACCGCGACACGGTTCGCGACTTCTGGCGCGGCGCCCCCGGCGTGCGCGAGCTGGCCAGCCGGATGGCGGGCTCTTCCGACCTGTACGCCGACGACGGCCGCTCGCCGTACGCCTCGGTGAACTTCGTGACGGCCCACGACGGGTTCACCGTCCGCGACGTCGTGTCCTATGAGTCCAAGCACAACGAGGCCAACGGCGAGGGCAACCGCGACGGGACCGACAACAACCGGTCCTGGAACCACGGCGCCGAGGGGGAGACCGACGACCCGGAGATCCAGGCGCTGCGGCGGCGGCAGGCGGCCAACATCATGGTCACGCTCTGCCTGTCGAGCGGCTCACCGATGCTCACCGCGGGCGACGAGCGGGGCCGGACCCAGCGCGGCAACAACAACGCCTACTGCCAGGACAACGAGATCTCGTGGGTCGACTGGCGACCGGACGACGCGTGGCTCGACGTCTACGAGACCGTGAAGGCCGCCCTGCGGCTACGGCGCGAGCACCCTGCGCTGCGGCAGCGGCACCACTTCGCCGGCGCACCCACGATCGAGGGCGGCCCCAAGGACCTCGCGTGGCTGCACCCGAACGGCCACGAGATGTCCGACGCGGACTGGCACGACGACTCGCTGACCAGCATCGGCATGTTCGTCTCCGGCGACCCGCTGCGCTCGCCCGGACCCCGAGGCGAGCAGCAGCACGATGCGTCGTTCGTGCTCTGGTGTAACGCCGGTCCCGAGCCGGTGCGCGTCGTGCTGGCGGACAACGACTGGGTGCGGACCGGCGAGATCGTGCTCACCACCGACCCGGATCTCGCGACCGGCACGCCGGTGCTGGCCGGCGACGAGCTCACCCTCGGTTCACGCTCGGTCCTCGTGCTCCGCCAAACCCGCTGACCGGGCAGCGGATTGGTCTGGGAAGGCCTGGTCAGGCGGGGAGGGCGATGACGCCGAGCTCGGCGGGCGAGGCCAGCAGGTCGTGCTTCGGCACGACCCGGACCGTGTAGCCGAACGCTCCGCTGCGAGCAAGCGTGACGCCGCCGTCGAACCGGTGCCGGCCGCCCTGGTAGGTCTCGGCCAACGACAGGATCTCGACCGTGGTGTCGACCAGCTCGTCGTCGCCGTTGATGACGCCGTGCAGCAGCTGTACGTCGACGTCCTCGGACGTGAGCTCAGCGAGCGACACGAACGCCCGCACCGAGAGCTGGGTTCCGATCTCCGGGGCGTCCCCGACCCCGCTGCTCTCGACGTGCTCGACCCGGACGCCGGACCACCCGCTGCGCACGCGCTGCTTCCACGCCGACAGCTCCGCGGCGCCGTGGTAGTCGGAGTTGAGCTTGCGTCCGGTGATCGCGGCCGGGGTGTAGAGCTGGCGCACGTAGTCGCGGACCATCCGGGTCGCGAGCACCTTCGGGCCGAGCGACTTCAGCGTGTGGCGCACCATCTCGAGCCATCGAGTCGGAGCGCCGTCGGGGCCGAGGTCGTAGAAGCGCGGGGCCACCTCGTTCTCGATCAGGTCGTACAGCGCGGTCGCCTCGAGGTCGTCACGGCGATCGGGGTCCTCGACGCCGTCGGCGGACGGGATGGCCCAGCCGTTGCTGCCGTCGTACCACTCGTCCCACCAGCCGTCGAGGATCGAGAGGTTCAGGCCGCCGTTGAGCGCCGCCTTCATGCCGGAGGTGCCGCACGCCTCGTACGGGCGCAGCGGGTTGTTCAGCCACACGTCGCAGCCCGGGTAGAGCGGCTGTGCCATGGCGATGTCGTAGTTGGGCAGGAAGACGATCCGGTGCCGCACCTCGGGGTCGTCGGCGAACCGGACCAGCTCCTGGATCAGCTTCTTGCCACCGTCGTCGGCCGGGTGCGCCTTGCCGGCGATGACCAGCTGGACGGGCCGCTCCGGGTGGAGCAGCAGCCGCTTGAGCCGCTCGGCGTCCGACAGCATCAGCGTGAGCCGCTTGTACGACGGCACCCGGCGGGCGAAGCCGATCGTCAGGACGTCGGGGTCGAGCGCGGAGTCGATCCACGCCAGCTCGGCCGGCGCGGAGCCACGCTCGGTCCACGACGTGGCCAGCCGGCGCCGGGCGTCGACGATCAGCCGCTCGCGCAGCAGCCGCTTGGTCGCCCACAGGTCCGGACCGGCGACCTTGTCGACGGCCTGCCAGACCGAGTCGGGCTCGGCGGTGTCCGCCCCGTGCTCGGCCGCCAGGTCGAACACCTCACGCCCGACCCACGTGGGTGCGTGGACTCCGTTGGTGATCGACGTGATCGGCACCTCGGCCTCGTCGAACGCCGACCACAGGCCGTTGAACATCTCGCGTGAGACGTGGCCGTGCAGCCGGGACACGCCGTTGGCGCGCTGCGCCAGCCGGAAGCCCATGACCGCCATGTTGAAGATGCTGGGGTCGCCGCCCTCGTAGTCCTCGCTGCCGAGCGCCAGGATCCGATCGACGGGAACGCCAGGGACCGGCGAGGAGCCGCCGAAGTACTGCTCCATGAGGTCGCGCGCGAACCGGTCGATACCGGCAGGGACCGGGGTGTGGGTGGTGAAGACGGTCGAGCCACGGCTGATCTCGAGCGCGGTGTCGAAGTCGAGCTCAGGCCCACTCTCTACGGCTGACAGCTCGCGAATCCGCTCGAGGCCGAGGAAGCCTGCGTGGCCCTCGTTGGTGTGGAACACCTCGGGCTCGGGGGCGCCGGTGATCCGCGAGAACGCCCGGAGCGCGCGGACGCCGCCGATGCCGAGCAGCAGCTCCTGGCGGAGGCGGTGCTCGCTGGTGCCGCCGTACAGCCGGTCGGTGACTTCACGGAAGTAGTCGGGGTTCTCCTCGACGTCGGTGTCGAGGAGGAGCAGCGGCACGCGGCCGACCTGCGCGACCCAGATCCGGGCTGCGAGGTCGACGCCGCCGGGTACCGTGATCCGGACCATGGCGCGCGAGCCGTCGGGCTCGTGTAGCAGGGAGATCGGGAGCTCGTCGGGGTCGAGCACCGGGTAGGTCTCCTGCTGCCAGCCCTCCCGCGACAGGGACTGCTTGAAGTAGCCCTGTCGGTAGAGCAGACCGACACCGATCAGCGGGACGCCCAGGTCCGAGGCAGCCTTGAGGTGGTCACCGGCGAGAATGCCTAGACCGCCGGAGTACTGCGGCAGCACGGCGGTGATGCCGTACTCGGGCGAGAAGTACGCGACCGCGCGCGGACCGTCACCGCCGGAGCGCTGGTACCACTGGTCCTCGGCGAGATAGGCGTCCAGGTCGGCGCGGGCGGCCGCCAGCTGCTCGAGGAACGCACCGTCGGCGGCGAGCTCGTCGAGTCGGCCGGCATCCACGGCGCCGAGCAGCCGGACCGGGTCGTGGCCGGTCGACTGCCAGATCTCCGGGTCGACCGACGCGAAGACGTCCTGGGTCGGCGGGTGCCACGACCAGCGGAGGTTGCCCGCCAAGGTGCCGAGGGCAGCCAGCGCCTCGGGCAGGACGGGACGGACGGTGAATCGTCGGATCGCTCGCACGGCAGGACGGTAGCGCCAAAATGTGAACGATCCAACCCAGCGCGTTGTCGCCCCCGCCGGACACCGCCATAACCGAACTCAGGGCACCGCGTTGGTGCGGCATGACTCCCTCCCTCCGCCGCCGGGCCCACCTCGCTCTGGCCGGCACCGCGGCGATGCTCGCGCTCGTCCCGGGGCTCACCCAGCTCCCGGCGGTCGCGCAGAGCTCCTCCACCGCTCCGGCTGCCCTCGTCGAAGCCGACGAGATCGTCACGTGGGGCGACTCGGCCCCCGGCCTGTCCGACCTCGACACCCGGGGCGTCCGGCAGCCCACGAACACCCAGCGGGCGGCCGCCACGTCACTCGACGCCGTCGACCTCGGCTGGAACCGGTTCGGTACGCCGTCCACGATCCTCCCGGGCGACGGCGTGCTGGCCGAAGCGACGTCGGCCGATCCCGTGGCCGCGGCCCGCGCGTGGCTTCGCCGCAACTCCGCCGCCTTCGGCCTCACCACCGCGCAGGTGGATGGCCTCGAGCTGGTCAACGACCAGCGGTTCGCCCAGAGCAACGACGAGAGCGACGGCCACGCCGTGCTGTTTCGCCAGAAGTTCGGCACGCTCACGCCGGCGCTCGGAGGAATGGTGACAGTCGGCGTCGGCAACGGCGAGATCGCGTTCGCGTCGTCCAGCATCGCTCCCACCTCCGCCACGCCAGAAGCCGCGTCCCTCACCCCGCTCGAGGGCTGGCTCAGCGCGGCCCGCAACGTCGGGCGCACGAACCTCGACGTCGACGCGATCACCCGGACCGTGGACCGGGCCGCCGAGGGCTGGACCCGGCTCAGCGTGCCGGGCTTCGCGCAGGAGCAGCTGGTCCGGCTGCGGGCTCTCCCGCTGGCCGACGGCACGGTCCGGCCGGTCTACGAGGCCAACGTCGTCGACGCCGACCAGGGCGTCTCGTTCGCCTACACCCTGATGGTGGACGCTGTGACCGGCGATGTGCTCCACCGGCAGAACCAGGTGGAGCACTCCCAGGCGACGGAGCCGTTCCAGGGCAGCATCGACGGAACCGCGTGCGGTGAGCGGCACCCGTTCGAGCTGACCGACGGCAACACGCGTCAGGTCACCGTCGTGATGAGCGCGGCGAACGTCGCGAACGACGCCGTCATCAAGCTGCTCGACCCACAGGGCGACGTGATCACCAGCGCCGACCTGCTCACGAGCCCCGAGACGCTGAGCTACACCGCTCCCGACCCGCTCTCGCAGGGCATCTACAGCGTGCAGATCTGCCCGTTCGAGGGTGCGGCCTGGCTGCCGCCGACCAACTACGCCGGGCTGGTCACGACGTCGGACTCCGAAGGGGCTTCGTCGCCAATCGGCGACCCTGCCTGGCGCTACTTCCCGGCCAACCCCTCGTTGAACTGGTCGCCGGACCATACGCCCACCAACAACGCGGTCGGCTGCTGGCGGACCGAGGGCCGCGACGACTGCACCCTGTCGTCCGGTGCGCTCGCGAACCTCTACAGCGCGCCATGGGACTACAGCCACGAGCTCGACTCGCCGACGCTGACCACGGTCGGCAACAACGCGAGCACGCACGAGGCGTGGGCGAGTCCACTCACGCCCGGCGGAGCGTTCCAGGCTCCGGTGTCGCCGACGCGGGAGTACCTCGACGAGTTCAGAGACGCGTGGAACAACACCAAGTGCTACCCCGCTCAGCTGGTGCCGGGCGGCAACGACATCTTCGCGTCCGTGACGAATCTCTTCGTGGCACACAACCGGATGCACGACTACAGCTACGCGCTCGGTTTCACCGAGCGGAACTACAACCTGCAGCAGGTGAACGTCGACAACCCGGACCTCGGCCGCGATGCCGACCCGGAGATCGGCAACGCCCAGGCCGGCGCCCTGACCGGGGGCCAGCCGTCGTTCCTCGGCCGTGACAATGCCAACCAGATCACGCTGCAGGACGGTGTGCCGGGTATCACCAACCAGTACCTGTTCCAGCCGATCGCGGGCGCGTTCTACTCCCCCTGCGCCGACGGCGGGCTCGACATGAGCATCGTCGGCCACGAGTACACGCACGCGATCAGCAACCGCATGATCGGCGGCCCCGACGAGGGGATCACCTCCGAGCAGGGCGGCGCGATGGGCGAGTCCTGGGGCGACCTGGTGGGCGCGGAGTACCTCTTCAGCCACGGCTACCCGACCGGCTCCAACCCGTGGGCAGTCGGGCCGTACGCGACCGGGAACAAGACGAAGGGGATCCGCGACTACGCCATCAACCAGAACCCGCTCACCTACGCCAACTACGGCTTCGACTCCACCGGCCCCGAGGTCCACGCCGACGGCGAGATCTGGAACGGCGTCCAGTGGGAGGTTCGCTCCGCACTGGTCGACCGGTGGAACGCGAGATACCCGTACGGCGACCGCAAGGGCCAGCTCCGCTGCGCCGAGGGCAACGATCGCAACGGTCCTCTCCCGCCTCGCTTCTGCCCCGGCAACCGCCGCTGGGTGGCGCTCATGTTCGACGCCTTCCTGCTGCAGCAGGGTGCGACCTCGTTCGTGGACGCACGCAATGCGATGCTCGCCGCCGACCGGCTCCGCTTCGGCGGCGCCAACCAGAAGGTGCTCTGGGACGCGTTCGCCAAGCGCGGACTGGGCCGCGGCGCGCGAACCACGCCCGACTCGACCAACCCGACCGCGAGCTTCACGTCGCCGACCGCGCGGAACGCGACCGTCCGATTCGACACCCCGGGCCCAGGCAGGGTGTACGTCGGCCGCTACGAGGCCCGCTCGAACCCGGTCGCGGACACCCTGCCGAGGACCGCGGTCGACGGCGCCGCGGCTTTCGTCCCCGGCCGCTACCAGATGCTGTTCGTCTCCGCGCAGCGCGGCTTCAAGCGGTTCTCGATGACGGTCGCGCCAGGAGATGCGAGAACGGTGCGGATCAGGCAGTCGCGCAACCTGGCATCGACCGCCAGCGGTGCGCGCGTGATCGGCGCCAGCGCGGGCTCGCTCAACGCCGGCTTCCTCATCGACGGCACCGAGAGCACCAACTGGGGCGGTGTGAACGCCGACGGGGCCAACGTCGACGAGACCAGCCCGTTCGTGTCGGTCGACCTGGCCGGCCGCTTCCACACGGTGACCCGGGTGAACGTCAGCGCCATGCTGACGCCGGCGCCGGCAGAGGGGACCGAGGTCCCCGTGGCGCAGGACCCCGACTCAGGGTCGCGCTTCACGGCGCTGCGCCGGTTCGCCCTGGAGCGGTGTGTCAGCGACTGCCGGGCGCAGGACGCGACATGGAAGCGGTTCTACGTCTCGCCGGCGGCCGCGTTCCCGTCGATCGCGCCGCGGCCGGTCGCGCCCGACCTGATCATGCGCTCCTTCGACGTACCGGACGTGCGGGCGGCGGCGATCCGGCTGGTCGCGCTGGAGAACCAGTGCACCGGGTACGCCGGGTACGCCGGTGACCAGGACAACGACCCCCTCAACAACCCCGACTGCAAGACCGGGTCCGACCGGGGCTCGATCGTGCACGCGGCCGAGCTGCAGGTCTACTAGCGCCGGGGTTTCGACGCTCGGGCCTTGACGGCCTTCGCGTCTCGACCAGCGGCAGGGCGCGGGGGCCGTCGAGACCTCGGCTTGCGTCCCCTCCCCCGATTCGCAAGTGTGGCTCGCATGGTCGGACGCATTCCCATCACGAATGTCATGCCCCTCGTCGACCTGGGGAGACAGCCTGCCAAGGCGACCGTCGGCGAACCCTTTCCCGTCACCGCGACCGTCTTCCGCGAGGGCCACGACCGGCTCGGCGCCGAGGTGGTGCTGACCGACCCGACCGGCACCCGCCGGCCGCCGGTACGGATGGCGGAGGACGCGGACGAGCCCGACTCCTACCTCGCCTGGGTGACGCCCGACGTCGAAGGAGCGTGGACGTTCGAGGTGCACGCCTGGTCCGACCCGATCGCGACCTGGCAGCACGCGGCCGGGCTCAAGATCCCGGCCGGGGTCGACGTCGACCTGATGTTCATCGAGGGCCGGCTGCTGCTCGAGCGCGTGCAGGCCGGTCTCGACAAGCGCGACCGAGGCGCCGACCTGGTGCGCAGCGGGATCGACGCGGCGACCGACACCGAGCGGCCGGCCGCGGCACGACTCGCCGCGATGCAGTCTCCGGATCTGGTGGCCGTCCTCGCTGAGCACCCGCTGCGCGAGCTGGTGACCGTCGAGGGTCCCTTCCCGGCGTACGCCGACCGGACGCGTGCGCTGTTCGGCAGCTGGTACGAGTTCTTCCCGCGCTCCGAGGGCGCCACGAAGGACCCGAGGACGGGAGTGGTCACCAGCGGCACGTTCCGCACTGCCGCGAAGCGCCTCGACGCGGTGGCCGCCATGGGCTTCGACGTCATCTACCTGCCGCCGATCCATCCGATCGGCGAGGTGAACCGCAAGGGACCGAACAACACGCTCACCCCCGGACCCCACGACCCCGGTTCGCCGTGGGCGATCGGCAGCAGGCTCGGCGGCCACGACGCCGTCCACCCCGATCTCGGGACGCTCGCCGACTTCGACGCCTTCGTCGCCCACGCCGCCACGCTCGGGCTGGAGGTCGCGCTCGACCTCGCGCTCCAGGCGGCGCCCGACCACCCGTGGGTGACCTCGAACCCCGAGTGGTTCACGACCCGCGCCGACGGCACCATCGCGTACGCCGAGAACCCGCCGAAGAAGTACCAGGACATCTACCCCATGAACTTCGACAACGACCCGGCCGGGATCTCGGCCGAGGTGTTGCGGGTCGTCCGGCACTGGATGGACCACGGCGTCCGGATCTTCCGGGTCGACAACCCGCACACGAAGCCGGTGGCGTTCTGGGAGTGGCTGCTCCGGGACATCCGCGCGACCGACCCCGACGTCCTGTTCCTCTCCGAGGCGTTCACCCGTCCGGCGATGATGCGCAGCCTCGGCTCGATCGGCTACCACCAGTCCTACACGTACTTCACGTGGCGGACGGCCAAGGCCGAGATCGAGGACTACCTGCGTGAGCTGTCCCGCGAGACCGACCACCTGATGCGGCCGAACTTCTTCGTGAACACGCCCGACATCCTCCACGCGTTCCTGCAGTACGGCGGTCCGGCCGCGTTCAAGATCCGGGCCGTGCTGGCGACGATGGCCTCGCCGAGCTGGGGTATGTACGCCGGGTACGAGCTGTTCGAGCACGTCGCCGTCAAGCCGGGGAGCGAGGAGTACCTCGACTCGGAGAAGTACCAGATCCGGATCCGCGACTGGGAGGCCGCCGAGGCGGAGGGCCGCTCGCTCGCGCCGTACCTCACCCGGCTGAACGCGATCCGACGCAGCCACCGCTCCTTGCAGCTGCTGCGCAACCTGACCGTGCACCCGACCGATGACGACCACGTGCTCTGCTTCAGCAAGCGTGCGGTCCCAGGGGGTTCCGAGGCTCGCTCCCCTCGCACCTCAACCACCGGCGAGGACGACGTGGTGATCACCGTGATCAACCTCGACCCGCACGCGACCAGGGAGACGATGGTCCACCTCGACCTGCCGGCGCTCGGCCTCGAGTGGAACGACTCGTTCGTCGTCGATGACGAGATCTCCGGCGACACCTGGACGTGGGGCGCGCACAACTACGTCCGGCTCGACCCGTACGCCGAACCGGCCCATGTCCTGTCGGTGAGGAAACCGCGATGACCGGGAGGCAGGTGACCTCGGAGCCGGGCGATATGTCCGTGACGCCGAAGTGGTTCAAGACGGCGGTCTTCTACGAGGTGCTGGTCCGCTCGTTCCGCGACTCGAACGCCGACGGCACCGGCGACTTTCGCGGCCTCGTCGAGAAGCTCGACTACTTGCAGTGGCTGGGGGTCGACTGCCTGTGGGTGCCGCCGTTCTTCACGTCCCCGCTGCGCGACGGCGGGTACGACGTGGCCGACTTCACCGGCATCCTCCCCGAGTGCGGCACGGTGGAGGACTTCCACTTCTTCCTCGACGAGGCGCACCGCCGCGGGATCCGCGTGATCATCGACTTCGTCATGAACCACACGAGTGACGCCCACCCGTGGTTCCAGGAGTCGCGGCGCGATCCCGACGGCCCCTACGGCGACTTCTACGTCTGGTCCGACACCGACGACCTGTACGCCGACGCGCGGGTCATCTTCGTCGACACCGAGCCGTCGAACTGGACCTGGGACCCGGTGCGCGGCCAGTACTACTGGCACCGCTTCTTCCACCACCAGCCCGACCTCAACTTCGACAACCCGAAGGTGCAGGAGGCGATGCTGGACGCGATGGACTTCTGGCTCGCCATGGGATTGGACGGCTTCCGGCTCGACGCCGTCCCGTACCTCTACGAGCGCCCAGGCACCAACGGCGAGAACCTGCCCGAGACGCACGAGATGCTCAAGCGGGTCCGCCGGTTCGTCGACGACGAGTACCCGGGCACCGTCCTGCTGTGCGAGGCGAACCAGTGGCCGGCCGACGTGGTCGAGTACTTCGGTGATCCGACGGTCGGCGGGGACGAGTGCCACATGGCGTTCCACTTCCCGGTGATGCCGCGCATCTTCATGGCGGTCCGACGCGAGTCGCGCTACCCCATCTCGGAGATCATGGAGCAGACGCCGAGCATCCCGGACGGCTGCCAGTGGGGCATCTTCTTGCGCAACCACGACGAGCTCACGCTCGAGATGGTGACCGACGAGGACCGCGACTACATGTGGGCGGAGTACGCCACCGACCCGCGGATGAAGGCGAACATCGGGATCCGCCGGCGGCTGGCGCCCCTGCTCGACAACGACGCGAACCGGATGGAGCTGTTCACTGCGCTGCTGCTGTCCTTGCCTGGCTCCCCCGTCCTGTACTACGGCGACGAGATCGGCATGGGCGACAACATCTGGCTCGGCGACCGCGACGGCGTCCGTACGCCGATGCAGTGGACGCCGGACCGCAACGCCGGCTTCTCCGCCGCGACACCCGGGCGGCTGCACCTGCCGCTCAACCAGGACCCGGTCACCGGCTACCAGAGCGTGAACGTCGAGGCGCAGCTCGAGAACTCGTCGTCGCTGCTGCACTGGACGCGCCGGATCATCCACGCCCGCCGCAACCATCCGGCGTTCGGCCTCGGCACGTTCACCGACCTCGGCGGGTCGAACCCCAGCGTGCTCTCCTACGCCCGGGAGCACACCGACGCGCAGGGCAACAACGACCTCATCGTGTGCGTCAACAACCTCTCGCGCTTCCCGCAGCCGGTCGAGCTCGACCTGCGCCGCTGGGAGGGCGTGGTGCCGGTGGAGCTGATCGGCTCGGTCCCGTTCCCTCCCGTCGGCGAGCTGCCGTATCTCCTGACGCTCGGTGGGTACGGGTTCTACTGGTTCAGGCTCACTCGACCCGCTGAGGAGGGACCCGCCTCGTGACCACCGATCCTGTCCCCCACCGCGATGCCCTCAGCGCCCTGGCGGACTTCGTCGCCGGTGCTCGCTGGTTCGGCGGCAAGGGGCGACCCTTCACGGTCTCGGGCACCCGACGGCTCGGCAGCCTCGGTCCGCGCGATCCGGAAGGCCCGGCGCTCGTGATCGACCTGGTCACGCTCGACTACTCCGACGAGGAGGGCGGCGAGGAGCTGTACCAGCTGCCGCTGGCGCTGTACACCGAGCCGCAGGCCCAGCTCGAGCACGCCCGTGTCGCGCGGTGGTCCGACGTCGACTACGGCGCCGTGCACGCCTATGACGCGCTCCACGACCGGGACGCGATGGGGTTGCTCCTGGAGGCGTTCGCCGACCCACCGGACGGAGCGCTGAGCTTCCACCGGCTGCCCGGCTACGACCCCGACCTCGAGACCCACTCGACGCTCCTCAGCGGCGAGCAGTCGAACTCCTCGGTCGCGTTCGGCGAGGATGCGCTGCTCAAGGTGTTCCGGAAGATCACGCCGGGCCGCAACCCCGACATCACCGTTCACGACGTCCTCACCCGGGCGGAGTCCGAGCACGTGGCCGCGCTCTACGGCTGGCTGCAGTGCGACGCCGGCGGTGACGAGGTGCTCCACCTCGCGATGCTCCAGCAGTTCCTGCGGACCGCGAGCGACGGCTGGGAGCTGGCCCTGGCGAGCGTGCGGAACCTGTTCGCCGAGGGTGACCTGCACGCGGCCGAGGTCGGCGGCGACTTCGCCGCGGAGGCAGCCAGGCTCGGCGTCGCCCTCCGCGAGGTCCACGAGACGCTGTCGGAACACTTCCCGACCCACGTCCGCACCACCGACGAGCTCGACGAGCTCGCAGCGGGAATGCATCACCGGCTCGACGCGGCGGTCGACGTCGTCCCGGAGCTCGCCGAGCACGCAGTGCGGATCCGCAAGGTGTTCGAGCGCGTCCGGGGCCTGACCGAGGTGGCCGTGCAGCAGATCCATGCCGACCTGCACCTCGGCCAGACGCTGCGCACCGTCAAGGGCTGGAAGATCGTGGACTTCGAGGGCGAGCCGGCCAGGCCGCTGGCAGAGCGGGTGCTGCCCGACTCGCCGTGGCGCGACGTGGCCGGGATGCTGCGCTCGTTCGACTACGCACCGCGGGTCGTCGAGCGGACCTTCGCCGACTCGGAGCCGACCGGTGTCGAGCAACGCGCCTTCCGCGCCAACGAGTGGTCGACCCGCAACCGGAACGCCTTCCTGGCGGCGTACGCCGAGCGTCCCCTCACCCCCGACGAAGGCGCACTGCTCGCGGCGTACCTCGCGGACAAGGCTGTCTACGAGACCATCTACGAAGCACGCAACCGTCCGGCCTGGGTCTCCATCCCGCTGGCCGCACTCGCTCACCAAGGGGCCGCATGACCTCCCCACTGCACGTTCCGACCGCCGAGCTCGGCCAGCTGGTCGCCGGCGAGCACGGCCATCCGCACGCGATCCTCGGGCCGCATCCTTCCGAGGACGGCGTCACGGTCCGCGCGCTCAAGCCGCTCGCCTCGTCGGTGGACGTCGTCTACGGCGACGAGCGGGTCGCGCTGACGCACGAGCATGAAGGCATCTGGGTCGGCGTACTGCCGGGCTCGGACGTCCCGGGCTACCAGCTGGCGGTCGCCTACGACGGGCCGGCGACCGTGGTCGACGACCCCTACCGCTTCCTCCCCACGCTCGGTGACGTCGACCTGCACCTGGTCAACGAGGGGCGCCACGAGAACCTGTGGCACGTCCTCGGGGCCCGCGTGCACCGCTACGTAGGGCCACTCGGCGACACGGTCACGGGGACGTCGTTCGCGGTGTGGGCACCCTCGGCGCGAGGTGTGCGCGTGAAGGGCTCGTTCAACAGCTGGGACGGTCGCGAGCACCCGATGCGTCAGCTGGGCAGCTCCGGCGTCTGGGAGCTCTTCGTCCCCGGCGTCGGGTCGGGCGCCGGCTACAAGTTCGTGGTGCTCGGAGCCGATGACCAGTGGCGCGAGAAAGCCGACCCGATGGCCTTCCACACCGAGGTCCCGCCGGCGACGTCGTCGGTGGTCTTCGAGTCCACCTACACGTGGGGCGACGACGAGTGGATGACCCGCCGCCCGTCCCGCCGGCCGATCGCCGAGCCGATGGCGACGTACGAGGTCCACCTCGGCTCGTGGCGCACGCGCCACCACGATGGACACGGCGGTGGGCCGATGAGCTACCGCGAGCTCGCGGACGAGCTGGTGCCCTACCTCACCGACCTCGGCTTCACGCACGTCGAGTTCATGCCGGTCATGGAGCACCCGTTCGGCGGCTCGTGGGGCTACCAGGTCACGTCCTACTACGCGCCCACTGCACGGTTCGGCGATCCCGACGGCTTCCGGCATCTCGTCGACCGGCTCCACCAGGCCGGGATCGGCGTGATCGTCGACTGGGTTCCTGCCCACTTCCCCAAGGACGAGTTCGCCCTCGCCCGGTTCGACGGGACCCCGCTGTACGAGGACCCCAACCCGTCGCGCGGCGAGCACCCCGACTGGGGCACCTACATCTTCGACTTCGGACGCCGCGAGGTCCGCAACTTCCTGGTCGCGAACGCGCTCTACTGGCTCGAGGAGTTCCACGTCGACGGGCTGCGGGTCGACGCGGTCGCCTCGATGCTCTACCTCGACTACTCGCGCGAGCCGGGCGAGTGGACGCCCAACGTCCACGGCGGTCGCGAGAACCTCGAGGCGGTGCAGTTCCTCCAGGAGATGAACGGCACCGTCGGCGCCCGGGTGCCGGGCGCGATCACCATCGCGGAGGAGTCCACCTCGTGGCCGGGAGTCACCAAACCGACCTCGGACGACGGACTGGGCTTCTACTTCAAGTGGAACATGGGCTGGATGCACGACTCGCTGAGCTACCTCCAGCACGAGCCGGTCCACCGCGGCTGGCACCACGGCGAGCTCACGTTCTCGATCATCTACGCCTGGTCCGAGAACTTCGTGCTGCCGCTCAGTCACGACGAGGTCGTGCACGGCAAGGGCTCCCTGCTGCGCAAGATGCCGGGTGACCGGTGGCAGCAGCTCGCGAACCTGCGCGCCTACCTCGCCTTCATGTGGGCGCACCCCGGCAAGCAGCTGGTCTTCATGGGTGCCGAGCTGGGCCAGGAGTCGGAGTGGGCCGAGGCCCGCGAGCTCGACTGGTGGCTGCTCGACCACCCCGAGCACCGCGGCGTCCAGTCGCTGGTCCGCGACCTCAACCGGGTCTACCGCGAGACGTCCGCGCTCTGGTCTCGCGACGACGATCCCGAGGGCTTCAGCTGGATCGACGCGAACGACGCGCCCCGCAACGTCTTCTCCTTCGTCCGGCGTGCTGCTCACGGGATGGCCGGAGATCTGGTCTGTGTCGCCAACTTCTCTGCCCAGCCGCACCAGGGCTACCGGCTGGCGCTGCCCTCGGCCGGCACGTGGGAGGAGGTCGTCAACACCGACGCCGAGTCCTACACCGGCTCCGGAGTCGGCAACCTCGGGTCCGTCACGGCCACCGGCGACGCCGAGGGGGCGTACGCCGACCTGGTGCTGCCACCACTCGCCACCGTCTGGCTCCGCCACCGCGGCTGAGACGGCCTGCGGACTGCGGCGTGTGCCTGAGAACGCCCCATGGGGCGTTCTCAGGCACACGCCGCGCCATTCGGTGGCCCGTCTAGGGTGATCGGGTGACCGATTCCGTCAGCGTCCACACCGTCACCGACGGAGTGGCCCGCGTGACGTGGACGGCAGAGGTCGTGGAGCTCGGCCTGGTCGAGGCGGTCGGCCGGGTGCAGCCCCACGTCGAGGGGGCGCTCGCCGAGCACGGCCGGGTCGAGGCGTGGATCCGCCCCGAGGACGTGGCCGGCCAGCGGATCGCGACGTGGACCGGGCTGCGCCGCGAGGGCGTGATGCGCGGGGCGGTCGCGGAGGGCGACCGGATCGTGTTCGCACGGCTCGCCGGCGATCCGCCGTCCTCCGAGCCCGAGGGTTTCCGGGCGCTGCTCAACTCGTTCCTGCCGCGCAAGCGGGCGATCAGCCAGCTGCTGGTGCGCGACCACGACGACCGGGTGCTGCTGTGCCAGCTGACCTACAAGCCCGACTGGGACCTGCCCGGTGGCGTGGTCGAGGTCGGAGAGTCACCACAGCTGGCGGTGTCGCGGGAGGTCTCCGAGGAGCTCGGCTTCGACCTTCCGGCCGGTCCGCTGCTGCTCACCGACTGGCTCCCGCCGTGGAGCGGGTGGGACGACGCGCTGTGCCTGGTCTTCGACGGCGGGCGTCACGACCCCTCCCTGCTCGACTCGATGGTCCGGGAGCAGCGCGAGATCCGTGCCGCGGAGTTCTGCACCGCGGAGCAGGCCGCCGAGCGCTGCGCCGAGTTCACGGCCCGCCGGGTCGCGGCTGCGCTGGCCAACGTCGCCAGCGGTGCTCCGGCGTACGTCGAGAGCGGCCGCCCTCGCCAACCCCTGCCCTGACGTGCCAAGGTCCGCATATGGGCTACGTGCGGGCCTTCTCCGAAGGCGACAAGGACCAGCGGGACCTCCTCGGCGGCAAGGGCGCCAACCTGGCCGAGATGACCAACCTGGGGCTTCCCGTCCCTCCAGGCTTCACCATCACCACCGAGGCCTGTCGCGCCTACCTGCAGCACGGCGGTGAGCCCGACGGGCTCGCCGAGGAGGTCACCGAGCATCTCCACGCCCTCGAGGAGACGATGGCGCGACAGCTCGGCGACGCCGACGACCCGCTGCTGGTCAGCGTCCGCTCGGGCGCCAAGTTCTCGATGCCCGGGATGATGGAGACCGTCCTCAATATTGGCCTGAACGACAAGTCCGTCGCCGGCCTGGCTCGCCAGAGCGACGACAAACGCTTCGCGCAGGACTCCTACCGCCGGCTGCTCCAGATGTTCGGGGCCACCGTGCTGGGCATCGACTCCGAGCACTTCGCCGACGCCCTCGACTCCGCGAAGCGCGATCGCGGCACCGAGAACGACCTCGATCTCGACGCGGACGCGCTGACCCAGCTGGTCGAGACGTTCAAGGGGATCGTGCGCGATCACGCCGGTCGCGAGTTCCCGCAGGACCCGCGTGAGCAGCTCGACCTCGCCATCCGCGCGGTCTTCGACTCGTGGAACACCGACCGGGCGCGGCTCTACCGCCGTCAGGAGCGGATCCCCGAGGACCTCGGGACCGCGGTCAACGTGCAGGCGATGGTGTTCGGCAACTTCGGCATGGACTCCGGCTCCGGGGTCGCATTCACCCGCGACCCGGCCAGCGGCGCCCAGGGCGTGTACGGCGACTACCTCCAGAACGCCCAGGGTGAGGACGTCGTGGCCGGGATCCGCAACACGGTGTCGCTGGCCGACTTCGCCGAGGTGGACCGCGCGTCCTCCGACCACCTGATGAAGATCATGGCCAGGCTCGAGCGTCACTACCGGGACATGTGCGACATCGAGTTCACCGTCGAGCGGGAGAAGCTCTGGATGCTGCAGACCCGGGTCGGGAAGCGTACGCCGGAGGCGGCGTTCCGGATCGCGATCCACATGGTCGACGAAGGTCTGATCGAGATGGACGAAGCCGTGATGCGGGTCACCGGCGACCAGCTCGCGCAGCTGATGTTCCCGCGGTTCGACGAGGCAGCACAGCGAACCCTCCTCGCGACGGGGATGAACGCCTCCCCCGGCGCGGCCGTCGGCAAGGCGGTGTTCGACTCGGACACGGCGGTCGAGCTTGCCGAGCGCGGGGAGGACGTGATCCTGGTCCGCAAGGAGACCAACCCCGACGACCTGCGCGGCATGGTCGCAGCGCGCGGCATCCTGACCAGCCGCGGCGGGAAGACCTCCCACGCCGCGGTCGTGGCGCGCGGCATGGGCCGGACCTGCGTGTGCGGCGCCGAGGCGCTCGACGTCGACACGAAGGCCCGTGAGTTCCGCGTGCGCAACGGCGAGACGATCCGCGAAGGGGACGTCATCTCCATCGACGGCACGACCGGCGAAGTGTTCGCGGGCGAGGTGCCGGTGTCCGACTCGCTCGTGGTGCGGCACTTCGAGGGCGAGAAGATCGACGACGACCTCGTCTCCGCCGTCTCGCGGATCATGGCGCATGCCGACGGGGCGCGCCGGCTCCGCGTCCGGGCCAACTCCGACACCCCCGACGACTCCTCGCGGGCCCGCAGGTTCGGCGCGCAGGGCATCGGGCTCTGCCGTACGGAGCACATGTTCCTCGGCGACCGCCGCGAGCTGGTCGAGCGGTTGATCGTCGCCGAGGACGAGGCCAGCCAGACCGCCGCGCTGGACGCGTTGCTGCCGATGCAGCGGCAGGACTTCAACGAGATCTTCGAGGCCATGGACGGGCTGCCGGTGACGATCCGGCTGATCGACCCGCCGCTGCACGAGTTCCTGCCCGACCTGACCGATCTCTCCGTCGAGGTCGCACTCGACGAGGAGCGCGGCACGCTCGATGACCACGCCCGCGACCTCCTGACCCACGTACGCCGTCTGCACGAGCAGAACCCGATGCTGGGTCTGCGCGGTGTCCGGCTCGGGATCCAGATCCCCGGGCTGTTCCGGATGCAGGCCCGGGCGATCCTCGAGGCTGCGGCCGACCGCGCCGAGGCCGGCGGTGCCCCGCGCCCGGAGATCATGATCCCGCTGGTGGCGAGCGTCCGGGAGCTGGACGTCGTCAAGGCCGACATCCTCCAGGTGGCCGAGGAGATCCAGCGAACCCGCGGCGTGAACCTGGACTTCACGGTCGGGACGATGATCGAGCTGCCGCGGGCGGCGTTCCTCGCAGACCGGATCGCTGGATCGGCCGACTTCTTCTCGTTCGGCACCAACGACCTGACCCAGATGGCTTGGGGCTTCTCGCGCGACGACGTCGAGGCGGCGTTCTTCTCCCGCTACTTCGACCACGGCATCTTCGACGTGTCGCCGTTCGAGTCCCTCGACCAGCTCGGCGTCGGCGGCATGGTCGAGATGGGCACGGCCAAGGGCCGTGAGACCCGACCCGACCTCAAGGTCGGGATCTGCGGTGAGCACGGTGGCGACCCGCGCTCGATCCACTTCTTCGACTCAGTCGGGCTCGACTACGTGTCGTGCTCGCCGTTCCGGGTCCCGGTGGCGCGGCTGGAAGCGGGTCGCTCGGTCCTGGCCAAGCGCCGCGGCGGCTGATCCGGCCGCTCAGAAGAGGGCGGACGCCAAGTTCTGCCGACCCCGCAGCACTCGCGGGTCGTCGTTGCCGACCGCGCCGAAGAGCCCTAGCAGGTGGTCCCGCGCGGCGTCCCGGTCCTTGTCCGACGTACGACGTACGAGCTCGATCAGCCGGTTGAACGCGTCGTCGACGTGCCCGCCGAGCAGGTCGAGGTCGGCGACCAGGGTCTGCGCTGCGATGTCGTCAGGGGCCGCGGCGGCTGCCTCGCGCGCCGCCTGCAGGTCGGCACCTCGGGTGCGCTGCAGCACCCGGGCCATCGCGAGCCCGGCGGCTGCCTCGGCGTCGGCGGGGTTCGCGTCGACGAGCTTCTGGTACTCGGCGACGGCACCGTCGATGTCGTCCGCCTCGAGCGCGGCCTGCGCGGCGGCGTAGCGCGGGTCTACGCCCGGCTGGTCCTCGGCGCCGTCTTCCTCCTCGCCGGCAGGTTGCCCGGTCCGGGGCTGGTGGCGGCCAGTCACGCCCTGGGTCGTGAGCTGCTGCATCACCTGCGTCAGCGCCGCGCGGAGCTCCTCGAGCGGCACCACGTCCTGCAGCAGCGGCATCGGGCGACCGTCGATCACGGCGACGACCAGCGGCACCGACGGGATCTGCATCGCCTGCGCGATCTGCGGGGTGGCGTCGATGTCGACCAGGCCGGCGAGGAACCGGCCCTCGAACTCGCCGGACAGCGAGGCGAGGTCGTCGGCCAGCTGGCCACTCTCCGGCATCCGGGAGCGCGAGTAGAAGGCCAGCAGCACCGGCGCCGTCATCGAGGACTCGATGATCCCCTGGAAGTTCTCCTCGGTCACCGCCACGGAGTACGCCCCGCCGGCGGCCGGGGCGCCACCCGACGACGGGCCGCCGGCTCCTGCGGGGGCCGACGGGGCGGGGCGCTTCAGGCCCGACAGATCGATGGCACCGGGACGGCTGAACGGCTGCTGCGTCATGCAGCCATCCTAGGGAGCCTCAGAACCGCGCTGGCTCCCGGTACTCGCCCCACTCGGCGCGCAGCGCGTCGCAGATCTCACCGAGAGTGGCCTCCGCCCGGCAGGCGTCGAGCATCGCGTCGATCATGTTCTCGTCGGTGCGGCCGACCTCGACCATCCGCTGGATGGCCGCGGTCACCGCGCCCTCGTCGCGCTGCGCCTTGCGCTCGGCCAGCAGCTGCACCTGGTCGAGCTCGACCTCGTGGCTGACTCGCATGATCTCCAGGTCGTGGGTGACCGAGTGCTCGTGGCAGTTCACTCCCACGATCTTCTTCTCGCCCTTCTCCAGGGCCACCTGGTACTGGAAGGCCGCCTCGGCGATCTCCGACATGAACCAGCCGTCCTCGATGCCCTGCAGCAGACCGCGGGTGATCGGGTGCTCGCCGGCGGCGGTCGCCGCCGCGAGCGCCTCGGTGTCGGCGTGGGTGAGCGTGGACCCGCCGAGGGCGAGGATCCGGTCGAAGATCGCGTTGGCCTCGGCCTCGATCTGGTCGGTCAGCTCCTCGACGTACCAGCTGCCGCCCAGCGGGTCGGCGACGTTGACGACGCCGGTCTCCTCCATGATCACCTGCTGGGTGCGCAGCGCGATCTCGGCCGCCTGCTCGCTCGGGAGCGCGAGTGTCTCGTCGAGTGCGTTGGTGTGCAGGCTGTTGGTGCCACCGAGCACCGCCGCGAGCGCCTCGATGCCGGTGCGCACCACGTTGTTGTACGGCTGCTGAGCCGTGAGCGAGACGCCGGCGGTCTGGGTGTGGAACCGCAGCCATTGGGCCTTCTCGGTCCGGGCGCCGTAGACGTCGCGCATCCAGCGCGCCCAGATCCTGCGGGCGGCCCGGAATTTCGCGATCTCCTCGAAGAAGTCGACGTGGGCGTCGAAGAAGAACGACAGCCCGGGGGCGAACTTCTCCACGTCGAGGCCGCGGGACAGCCCGAGCTCGACGTACCCGAACCCGTCGGCGAGGGTGAAGGCGAGCTCCTGCGCGGCGGTCGAGCCCGCCTCGCGGATGTGGTAGCCCGAGACCGAGAGCGGCTTGTACGCCGGGATCTCCGCGGCGCAGTGCTCCATCAGGTCGCCGATCAGGCGCAGGTGCGGCTCGGGCGTGAAGAGCCACTCCTTCTGGGCGATGTACTCCTTGAAGATGTCGGTCTGGAGGGTGCCGTTGAGGGTGCCGGTGTCGACCCCCGCCCGCTCGGCCGCGACCAGCATCATGCAGAAGACCGGCACGGCCGGTCCGCTGATCGTCATCGAGGTGGTGACGTGTCCGAGGTCGATGCCGGCGAACAGACGCTCCATGTCGGCCGCGGAGTCGATCGCCACGCCACAGTGCCCGACCTCACCGAGGCTCTTCGGGTCGTCGGAGTCGCGCCCCATGAGGGTCGGCATGTCGAACGCGACCGAGAGTCCGCCACCGCCGCGGCCGAGGATCATGTGGTAGCGCTCGTTGGTCTGCTCGGCGTTGCCGAAGCCGGCGAACTGCCGGATCGTCCACGTCCGACCCCGGTAGCCCGTGGGGTAGAGACCGCGCGTGAACGGGAACTCTCCTGGCCACTCGGAGCCTTCCGTGCCGTACGCCGGCTCGACCGCCATCCCGGAGAGGGTCGTGAAGTCCGCCTCGCGGACCCGCGACTGCTCGTAGCGCGCCTGCCAGCGGGAGCGGGCAGAGCCGTCGTCGGTCGTGTCAGAGGGAACCATGGGTCAAATAGTAGGACGTCCTACTAAATTACCCAACTCACGGGCGACCCGGCCGCTCCCAACGGTAGACCTGCTCGTCGCGAACCTCGGCGGTCGCAGGCGGCCGCGGCGTGGGGTGGTCGCGCAGGTGGGCAAGCAACTGGCTCCTCCCCCGCACGTCGTACTCGGCGTCGCGGAACCGGACGTGCGGGTGGAGCAGGGGTCGCAGCTCGCCCCATTCCTGCTGCTCGACCAGGTCCCAGGCGCGGGCGACGGGGGCCGGCAGCTCGGGCAGCTCGTGCAGCATCTTCGGCGTGCACATCCGCCACGCGTCGGTGACCAGCTCCCGCATCTCCTCGTGCTGCAGCGGCGCGAGGTGCGCGCAGACCCACTCGAAGCGCAGGTCAGCGGTGGACGGCAGGAAGAAGGTGTCGGGCGCCGAGGCGACGAGCCCGTCCCGCTCGGCGCGAGGGAAACCGAAACCCATCGACATCTCGTCGGCGGAGAAAGCGACGTACACGATCTGCTTGACCCGGAACTTCCACCGACCCCGGACGAACACCTCGTAGCTGCGCGGCAGCGGGTCGAGCACGCGTCGTACGTCGTCGGCGGTGGCCATCTCGTGGTCGTCCCCTCAGAAGTCTCCGGCAGCCTGCCGGACCGGACGCAACAGCTCGGAGAGCCGGCCCAGGGAGTCGTCGTCGAGGACGCCGAGCCCGAAGTCCGCCCCGACCAGCTCGGCGGTCGCGGTCTCGACGACCGCCCGCCCGGCGTCGGTGATCTCCGCCAGCACCGCGCGACCGTCCTCGGGGTGGGGCCGGCGAGTCACGAGTCCGTCGGCCTCGAGCTTGCGGACGATCGAGGTGACCGACGTGGGGTGCACCTGCAGCCGCTCACCCATCTTGCCGAGCGGCAACGACCCGCGGGACGAGAACGTCAGCAGCACCAACGCCTCGTAACGGGCGAACGTGAGCCCGTGCGCCTTGAGCAGCCCGTCGAGTCGGCCGATCACCAGCTGCTGGACCCGCATCAGCGACGTCACCGCATGCATTGCGGGTACGCCGGGCCAGCGACCGGTCCACTGCCGCGCCGCCTCGTCGATCGGGTCGAACGGGAGCCGTGCCATAAGCACTAGTTGACCACCCGCGGCCCGCGCAGGCCGCTGCGCTGCACGACACGCTGGATGGACAGGTCGCGCTCGTCGGGCCGCCCGACGTAGCGGATGACGCGCAGCCCCTGCTCCTGCGCAGCCGACTCGAAGACGAAGTGCCCGTAGCCCAGGACCCGCCCGACCAGCGGCTTCGCCACGGTGATGTCGAGGATCCGCGAAAGGGGCATGGTGGCCTGCTCCCGCGCGAGCACACCGTGGACCCGGAACACCCGCATGTTGGTGACGACGAACCGGTCGACCCGGTTCTGCAGCGCCCTCCAGCCGGCGTGGAGGAACAGCGCCACCGCCAGCACGAAGGGCAGCCACGCGATGTCGGCGTGGACCAGCGGCAGGGTGGCGACCAGCAGCAGCCCGACCACGGCCTCGAGGACGGGCCGCACATACGCGACCCAGTGCTTGCGGACCTCGTCGACGATGACCTCGCCCTCGTCGCGCAACAGGTGCTTGCGGATGTCAGGCTCGGTGATCGAACCCAGCAGACCCATGGTTCGCGCCCGGCTCAGACCAGGGCGCCGAAGAACCGGATCACGGCCTGGAACAACTGCTCAGCGAGGCTCCAGGTCTGGCTCGCAGCCGACTTGGCAGCCTCCGCGAGGCCGCTGGGGTCGGTGAACATCCAGAAGCCGAGGAAGACCACGACCACCGCCAGGACGGCCTTCTTGGCGTTCATCGCTTCACTCCGTTCCGGTCACAGCACAGGACCACATCATCATGGCGTCGCGGACTCGCCGAGCGTACGAGGCGCGCCGGGCGCCCCATCGGGCAGGGGAAGGGTGAAGGTCACCGTCGTTCCGGAGCCGACGGGTTCCGCGACCCAGATCCGGCCGCCGTGACGGCCGACCACCCGCTGGCAGATCGCGAGCCCGAGCCCCTGTCCGGCGTACTTGTCGGCGTGGGCGCGCGCGAAGGAGTCGAACACCCGCTCGTGCATCGCGGCCGGGATCCCGATCCCGTTGTCGCTCACCGACACCTCGAGCTCGCCGCCCACCTCGGCCGCCGTCACTGATACTTCCGGGCGCACGCCCGGGGCGACGTACTTGACCGCGTTGCCCACCAGGTTGTCGAGCAGCTGGCGGACCAGCACCCGGTCACCGCAGACGACCATGCCGGACTGGACCTCGATCCGCGGCCGCGTCTCCCCGTCACGCCGCAGCGAGGCGAGGTCCTCGACCACCTCGGACAGGTCCAGCTTCTCCTGCTCCATCGGCTGGTCGCGGGCCACGGTGAGACCGAGGAGGCCCTCGATGAAGCCGTGCATGTTCTCAGTCGCCGACTGAGCGCGGGAGACCATCGGCCGCAGCTGAGCCGCCTCGACCGCGGCGTCGTCGGCGACCTCGTCGCCCAGCGTCTCCAGCCAGCCGCGGACCACCGTGAGCGGGCTCTTGAGGTCGTGGGCGACCTCGCCGGCGAAGGCGACCAGCTGGTCCCGCTCGTCCTGCTCACGGGTCACGTCCCGGAACGCGCAGACCGCGAGCCGGTCGGCGTGCTCCTCCTTCCGTTCCACGGGGATGACCGAGACCGCCAGGATCCGGTCCGGCCCATGCGGGTCGCGCAGCCGGTAGCGCTCCTCCAGCACCGGCTCGCCCGCGAACGCACGCACGAACGGCAGCTCCGCGAACGCCAGCGGCTCCCCCGTCAGCGTGAGGAGCTGGCGACCGGCCCCGGTCGGGTCGTCGTGCGGCACCAGCCGGTCCTGGTCCCCGATCACGGTCCCGGCCGCCGGGTTGCGTACGCCGAGCGAGCCGTCGCTCCCGAGCACGAACACGCCCTCGTCGAGGTGTGCGATGACCGCCGACAGCAGCCGGGCCCGGTCGTCGGCGCGACGCTCGGCCGCCTGGGCTCGCTCGGTCGCAGCCAGCCGCTCACTCCGCGCGAACGAGATCGCCAGCGTCGTGAGGACCAGGGTGATGACGAACGCCTCGGAGATCGCGGCGCTCTGGTAGGGCGAGACGAGCGCGAACGGGCCGAGCCCCTCCAGCGTCGCGAGCACCGCGAACGTGCCCACCAGGACCGCGAGCAGCACCGCTGTCGGCGTCGGCAACCGGAACGCCGCCCAGACCGTGCCCAGCACGAGGGGGAAGGCGTACGGGGGCGGGTCCGGCGAGAAGGTCGTCGCGGCGAGCGCCATGATCGCCGCGAGCACCAGGACCGTCTCCACGACCCGGAGCGGCCGGTCGGTGACGTCGGCCCACCAGGCGCGGATGCCGAGGTCGGGCTGTGGCAGCGCCAGCAGGCCGAGCGCGGTGATGGCGAGGATCCAGCTGACGTTGCGGATGACCGTGAGCAGCAGTTCCTCGACGCCCAGCGGAGGAAGCAGCAGCATGCCGCTCCCGCGGAGGGCTGCGGCGAGCGCTCCCGCACTCACGCACGCGACCAGGAACCCGACCAGGTCCGGCAGCCGGCCCATCGGGCGGTCCCCGCCGGTGCCCCAGATGCCGGGCGCGAGCTCGACGAACAGCAGCCGCCACACCAGGGGCGTCGCGACCCCGAGCAGCACCGCCACCGAGACCATGAGGGCGTCCCCCCCGGTGAGCACCACCGCGCCCCCGACGGCCAGCGCGATGCCGGCCAGGTCCCACGGCAGGCTGCGACGCGTCGAGGTGGCCAGCCACAGCGCCGTGACGCCGTACACGGGCGCGATCAGGTTGATGCCGGACGGCTCGTGGTAGGTCATGCGCCCCGCCTGGCCGGCGGCGAACGTCAACGCCAGGAAGGCCACGAAGCGCAGCACGGGCCACCAGCGTGACGTGCTGACCGGGGGTGTCACGCCCCAAGTATGGCGGCAGCACCCCTCGGTTCGGCGCCAGGTCGGCCCGGCGCGCGGTAGGTCCAGCCAGCGTCCAGCCACTGCTGAGGGACCAGTGCGTGTCGGGCGTCGACGATCCGGGGCTGCCCACCAGCTGCGCCAGCCAGTGTGGACGGTGACGTGCGGGGGCGTGTCGTGCCAACCCCTGCGGGTCTGCGGGCGAACCGACGGTCAGTCTGCGAAGGCCTCGAGCAGCTCGTCGGCTGCCGTGTAGGGGTCGCTGTCGCCCGCGGCGACGGCCGCCGCCAGGTCATCGAGCTCGCTGCGTCCGTGCACGTCGCCCCACCGTCGGCGCAGCGCGGTGACCGCGATCGCCTCGATCTCGTCACGAGCGCGGCGGGTGCGGCGCTGCGCCAGCTGCCCGGAGCCGGCCAGCCAGGCGTGGTGGTTCTCGATCTCCGCGACCACCTCGTCGACACCCTCGCCACGGGATGCGACCGTCTTGAGGATCGGCGGCTTCCAGGCGCCCTCGGAGTGTTCGGCAAGCGCCAGCATCGACCGGAGCTCGCGGCGAACCTGGTCGGCGCCGTCGCGGTCGGCCTTGTTGATGACGTACAGGTCGCCGATCTCGAGGATGCCCGCCTTGGCCGCCTGGATGCCGTCGCCCATGCCCGGCGCCATCAGCACCAGGGTGGTGTCGGCCAGCCCGGCGATCTCGACCTCGCTCTGCCCGACACCGACGGTCTCGACCAGGATCACGTCGCAGCCGGCGGCATCCAGCACGCGCAGCGCCTGCGGTGTGGTCCACGACAGCCCGCCGAGGTGGCCGCGCGAGGCCATCGAGCGGATGTAGACGTCGGGGTCGAGCGCATGGTCCTGCATCCGGACCCGGTCGCCGAGCAGCGCGCCTCCCGAGAACGGCGAGGAGGGATCGACCGCCAGCACCCCGACCCGCTTGTCGGCGGCACGCATGGCCGCCACGAGCGCGTTGGTCGACGTCGACTTTCCCACGCCGGGCGAGCCGGTGATGCCGACGACGTGCGCCTGCCCGGCGTACGGCGCGAGGCCGGCCATCACCTCGCGCAGCAGCGGCGACGCGTCCTCGACCAGCGAGATCAGGCGCGCGACGGCACGCGCGTCACCCGCGCGGGCACGCTCGACCAGCTCCGGGACGTGGCCGGAGGAACGACGTGAGCTCACGCAGGCACGCGGATGATCAGGGCGTCACCCTGACCACCGCCGCCGCACAGGGCCGCGGCTCCGGTGCCGCCTCCGCGCCGCTTGAGCTCGAGGGCGAGGTGCAGCACGATCCGCGCGCCGGACATCCCAACCGGATGGCCGAGCGCGATCGCCCCGCCGTTGACGTTCACCCGGTCCTCGGACACGCCGAGCTGGCGGGCCGACTCGATCCCTACCGCGGCGAAGGCCTCGTTGAGCTCGAAGAGGTCGATGTCGGAAACCGCGATCCCCTCCTTGCCCGCGGCCTTCTCGATGGCCCGGGCGGGCTGGAGCTGGAGGGTGGAGTCGGGTCCGGCCACCTGGCCGTGCGCGCCGATCTCGGCGAGCCAGGTCAGCCCGAGCTCCTCGGCCTTGGCCCTGCTCATCACGACCAGGGCGCAGGCGCCGTCGGAGATCTGGGAGGCGGAGCCGGCGGTGATGGTGCCGTCCTTCGAGACCGGCCGCAGTGCAGCGAGACCCTCGACTGTCGTGTCCCCCCGCACGCCCTCGTCCTCGGAGACGGTGACCTCGCCCTTGCGAGTACTCAGCGTCACCGGGACGACCTCGTCGTCGAAGACGCCGTTCTTCCAGGCGAGCGCGGCCCGCTGGTGGGACTGCGCGGCGAACCCGTCCTGCTGCTCGCGGGTCAGGTTCGCGCCGGCGACATTGCAGCTTTCGGTGAGGTTGATCATCGCCTGCTGGGTCGCCTGGTCGTAGAGCGCGTCGTACGCCATGGAGTCGACCAGCGCGGTGTCGCCGTACTTGAAGCCCTCGCGCGACTTCGGCAACAGGTGCGGAGCCCGTGTCATCGACTCCATGCCACCGGCCACCACGATGTCGTGCTCACCCGCGCGGATCATCTGGTCGGCCATCGCGATCGCGTTGATGCCCGAGAGGCAGACCTTGTTGATCGTGATCGACGGCATGCTCATCGGCAGCCCGGCCGCGATGCCGGCGGAGCGCGCGGGGTTCTGACCGGCTCCGGCCAGGATGACCTGGCCCATGATCAGGTAGTCCACCTGCTCCGGGGAGACGCCGGCCTTCTCCATTGCCCCCTTGATGGCGACCCCTCCGAGGTCTGCCGCCGAGAGGTCCTTCAGCCCACCGAGCAGCCGTCCGATCGGTGTCCGGGCTCCGGAGACGATCACGCTGGTGGAACGAGAGTCGGACATGGTGCTGCCTCCATCACGAGCGAGCCTGAACGGGTGGTGTGTCACCTGTGACGATACCCACGCGACACCGCCGATCGGGAGTGGGTGGGACGTGAGGAACTGCTCACACCCGCTCGCCCGGCGGGGCTCCAGCGACCACGATGGGCCCATGACTGCGCTGCATCTCCCCGAGCACCTCTTCACCGCCATCGACCACGTCGGCATCGCGGTCCCCGACCTCGACGAGGCGCAGGCGTTCTACCGCGACGTCTTCGGCATGACCGTGCTCCACGAGGAGGTCAACGAGGAGCAGGGTGTGCGCGAGGCGATGGTCGGGTTCGGTGACGCTGACCGTGGAGCGTCGTGCATCCAGCTGCTCGCCCCGCTCTCGCCCGAGTCCACGATCGCCACGTTCCTCGACCGGTCCGGGCCTGGCATGCAGCAGCTCGCCCTCCGGGTGACCGACGTCGAGCAGGCTTCCGACGTGCTGCGCAGTCGCGGTCTCCGGCTCCTGTACGACGAGCCGCGGCGCGGCACCTCCCACAGCCGGGTCAACTTCGTCCACCCCAAGGACGCCGGTGGCGTCCTGATCGAGCTCGTCCAACCCACAGCCTCGTCCGCCCCCTGACCGGGGGTCCGCACATCGTTACCCGCCGGTAGATTCAGGTCCGGCCACCGTCCACGAAGCAGGAGCAGAAGCGTGCACACGATCCTCGAAGCCATCCAGTCCGGTGAGGCCACGGCCGACGACTTCGCGAACCTCGAGCTCCCCGAGTCCTACCGCGCTGCGTTCGTCAAGAAGGACGAGGTCGACCTCTTCGAGGGGCTGGCGAGCCGGGACAAGGACCCCCGCAAGAGCATCCACGTCGACGAGGTGGCGCTCCCCGAGCTCGGCCCGGGTGAGGCGGTGGTGGCGGTCATGGCCAGTGCCATCAACTACAACACCGTGTGGACCTCGATCTTCGAGCCGCTCTCGACGTTCGGCTTCCTCGAGCGCTACGGCCGGATGTCGCCGCTCGCGGCCCGGCACGACCTGCCCTACCACGTGGTGGGCTCCGACCTCGCCGGCGTCGTGCTCAAGACCGGGGTCGGTGTCCACTCCTGGAACCCCGGCGACCGCGTGGTGGCGCACTGCCTGTCGGTCGAGCTCGAGCACCCCGACGGCCACAACGACACGATGCTCGACCCCGAGCAACGGATCTGGGGCTTCGAGACCAACTTCGGCGGGCTGGCCGACATCGCGCTCGTGAAGGCCAATCAGCTGATGCCCAAGCCCGAGCACCTCACCTGGGAGGAGGCAGCCTCCCCCGGCCTGGTGAACTGCACGGCGTACCGCCAGCTCGTGAGCGCCAACGGCGGCAACATGAAGCAGGGCGACAACGTCCTGGTCTGGGGCGCGTCGGGCGGCCTCGGCGGGTTCGCCACGCAGTACGCCCTCAACGGCGGCGCCACCCCGGTGTGCGTGGTGTCCAGCGACGAGAAGGCCGAGATCTGCCGCCGGATGGGTGCCGAGCTGATCATCAACCGGACCCAGGAGGACTACCGCTTCTGGAACGACGAGGGCACCGAGCAGAACCCGCGGGAGTGGAAGCGGCTCGGCGCCAAGATCCGGGAGCTCACCGGTGGCGAGGACATCGACATCGTGTTCGAGCACCCGGGCCGCGAGACGTTCGGCGCCAGCGTCTACGTCACCCGCAAGGGTGGGACGATCACGACCTGCGCCTCGACGTCGGGCTTCATGCACGAGTACGACAACCGCTACCTCTGGATGAACCTCAAGCGGATCATCAGCTCCCACTTCGCCAACTACCGTGAGTCGTGGGAGGCCAACCGGCTGATCGCGAAGGGGAAGATCCACCCGACCCTCTCGCGGACCTACCCCCTCGACGAGGTCGGTCAGGCGGCGCTCGACGTCCACCACAACAAGCACCAGGGCAAGGTCGGCGTGCTGTGCCTCGCCCCCGAGGAGGGGCTGGGCGTGCTCGACGAGGCCAAGCGAGCTCAGCACGTGGACGCAATCAACCGATTCCGCGGGGTCTGAGCCCCCTCGGCCACACCACCCAGCGAGCCGGGCTGGGATCGGGCTCTCCGATCGGGGAGACTGGGCCGGCAACCAACTCACGATCCCGGGAAGAGGTAGCGCGCCCATGAGCGACAGTGGTCTGTCCATCTTCGACGACGACGACGAGCCGGACACCAACGGCAACACCGCGCCGGACGAGGAGGGCGACACGAGCGCCACCAAGAAGGCCACCAAGAAGGCCACCAAGAAGGCCACCAAGGAGGCCACCAAGGACACCGCCCAGGACACCGGCGCAACGGCGGCTGCGGCCGACACCGAGCCCACCCAGGTGATCCCGGTGGTCAAGGCCGGACCCCCGCCCGCACCTCAGGTCGACACCGAGCCGACGCAGCCGGTCCCGGTCGTGCCGGCTCCGGCTCCCGTGTCGCGTCCCGCGCCCACCCCGCCGCCCGCGGTCCCGGCGCCGGTGCCCGCGCGCACGCTGCCGCCCGCCGTCATGCCCGCACCGGCCGCCGGCTTCCCGAGCGTACGGCGCGGTGGCTACGACAAGGGCGCCGTCGACTCCCGAGTGCGGCAGCTGACCGCGGAGAAGGCAGGCCTATCGGGCTCGCTCACCGAGTCGGAGAAGCGGGTCATCGAGCTGGAACGCCAGCTCGAGGAGGCCCGGAAACAGCTGAAGGAGGACCTCAACCCGTCCTACGCCGGGCTGGGAGGCCGTGCCTCGGCGATGCTGCGGCTGGCCGAGGAGGAGGCTGCCGAGATCCGGACCTCTGCCGAGCGAGACGCCGAGGACATCCGCACCCATGCCATGCGCGACGCGGCGGCGACCCGGGCCGACGCGGCCCGCGAGGCCGAGGACATGCGGCTGGTGCAGCTGAAGGATCTCGACGAGACCCGCGAGCGGCTGCGCACCGAGGCCGAGCGCGACCGCAGCCTCGCCAGGTCCGAGTCCGAGGACCTGCTGGCCTCCGCGAAGCGCGAGTCCGAGCAGCTGCGGCTCGCCGCCCAGCAGGAGGCCAACGATCTGCGGACGAGCGCGAAGCGCGAGGCCGAGCAGGTGCGGGCGGCCGCCGACCGAGAGGTTCAGGAGGCCCGCCGTACCCTCGCCGTGGAGAAGGAGCGGCTGGCCAAGGAGGCCGCCGACCAGCACTCCACGGCCAGCGGGGAGACCCAGCGGCTTGTCGCCGAGGCCGAGCAGCGAGCAGCCGCCGCGGAGGACCGGGCGCGCGCGGCCAGCAAGCAGGCCACGGCCCACCGCCAGCAAGCGCAGACCGAGGCCGAGGCGACGCTCGCCCGCGCCCGTCGCGAGGCCGAGCAGATCGTCACCTCCGCTCGGACCCAGGCCGAGTCGATCTCGGCCAGCGGCACGGCCGAGGCCGACCGCGAGCTCGGAGCCGTGAAGGCGGAGGTGGAGCGGATGACCAAGCGTCGCGACGCCATCACCGCCCAGCTGGCCTCCCTCCGCGACGTGGTCGCGGGCTTCGGCGAGGACGACAAGAGTTGAGCGAGGCGGACGCGAAGGACACCCCCGCCCCGGCCGCGCGCCCCGAGCTCGGCACGCCGGGAGTCCCCTTCGAGCGGCACTCGCCGTTCTACATCGGCTTCTTCGGAGGCCTGGGCGCTCTGCTGGCGTTCTGGCTCGGCAGCCAGATGCTGGCGGTCTCCTCGGTGCTGCTGCTGATCGTGGTCGCGTTGTTCCTCGCCGCCGGCCTCAACCCGATCGTCGAGTTCCTCATCGGCCGCGGGATGAAGCGGTCGTGGGCGGTCCTCTCCGTCATCGTCGGGGTGCTGTTCGCACTCGGGCTCTTCGTCCTGGCGATCGTGCCCGTGATCAGCGACCAGGTCGCTGCCCTCTCGCGCAGCGCCCCAGGGTGGCTCGACCAGCTGCAGCAGAACGCCACCGTCCAGGAGCTCGACGCGAAGTACGACGTGATCGATCGGATCCGCGAGTACGTCGAACAGGGTGACTACGCGAGCAGCATCTTCGGCGGCGTGCTGGACGTCGGCCTCGCCGTGCTCTCGGCGCTCGCCAACACGTTCATCGTCACGGTGCTGATGCTGTACTTCCTCTCGTCGCTGGAGAAGACCAAGCACGCCATCTACCGGCTCGCGCCGCGGTCCCGGCGCGACCGAGTGGCCAAGCTCGGTGACCGGGTCATCGACAGCGTCGGCGGCTACGTCTCGGGCGCGTTCGTGGTGGCAACCTGCGCCGGCATCACGTCCCTGATCTTCTTGTTCGTGGTCGGCCTGGGTGAGTACGCCGTGGCGCTGGCGTTCGTGGTCGCGCTGCTCGACGTGATCCCGATGATCGGCGCGACCATCGGCGCCGTGATCGTGTCCGCGATCGGCTTCGCGACCGACGTCAAGATCGGGATCGCGTGCGTGATCTTCTACCTGATCTACCAGCAGGTCGAGAACTACGTGATCTACCCGCGGGTGATGTCGCGCTCGGTCGACATCCCCGGCGCGGTCACGGTGATCGCAGCCCTGCTCGGGGCCTCCCTGCTCGGCGTGGTCGGCGCGCTGCTGGCCATCCCGACGGCCGCCGCCATCTTGATGATCACCCGCGAGGTGTTCATCCGCCGACAGGACGCCCGCTAGCGTGCGGCGGGTCAGCCGAGCTGGCCGATGAAGGAGTCGATCATCGCGCCCTTGCCACCGGTCGGGCCGTAGACGACCGCCGGGATCCCACCGGTCGCCCAGGGCGCCACCAGCTCCGGTGACAACGTGAGGGCCATGCCCGGGCCCAGCTGGACCCGCGGGCACCCCGCTCCGGCGAGATGGAAGACGACCTCGTGGAACATCCGCCCGGTCCCATACGCGTCATGACCCTCGAAGCGCAGCACGACCCACTCGGAGGCCTCCTCCGACGAGCCGCACCGCAGTCGCTCCTGCTCGCCACCCGTGATCGCGGCGTACGCCGCGGCAGCCTGCTCGTCCAGCTCGGACGCGTAGCTGAGCGAGATCTGCCCGTCCGCCTGCCGGTAGGCACACACGCTGAGCCGGTCAGGGGCGAACCCGATCGTTCCCTCTGTCGAGTCGGTCTGGCTCGGCTCGGGCACACCGGACAGCTCGGCGGTGCAGAGGTCGGTCGGGCCGGCGGACCCGAGGATCTCCTGCCGCAGCGCGGCGTCGTCGGACGCGACGGTCAGGGTGGTGCCGAACACGATCACCGTCTCCTGCACCCAGCCGCCGGAGCCGAGCTCCAGCCGACCAGGGTCCACCGGTGCGCCGAGCCAGACGAACGGGCGCCGCAGGCCCAGCGGGAAGTTGCCCGGTTGGTAGACCTCGCAGAGGTCGCTGAGATAGAGCGGGCGGCCGACGTAGCCGGGTTCATCGGCCCTGTCCGAGCAGATCGCGCGGCGACGGACCGGTGCGGCGCCGTAGCCCCAGTCGGCTGGGACCGAGACCGTGAGTCCCTTCCACGACTCGGTGCGCCACTCGGCCGGCGCCGCCGGAGGGTCGTCCGTCTCCGCGGCGGGTGGCCGATCCTCGTCCGGCCGCGACACCTGCTCCCCCGCGAGCGCCACGGCGGTCACTGTCGCGGCAACCGCGACGGCCGCACCGCCGACCGCCCAGAGCGCCCGGGACGGCCGCTTCGACGGGGCGACCCGCGCCACGGCGGAGGGAGAGGTGTCGGCATCCCTCGAGCTGGCGTGCAGGCTCTCGCGCACCAAGTCGTGCAGCTGCTGGTCATCCATGACGGTCCTCCTCGTTCAGCCGGGTGCGGAGGGCGGCGAGCGCTCGGTGGACGTGGGTCCGCGCGGTCACCTCGGCGATGCCGAGCACGGCGGCGATCTCCGGGTAGTCGAGGTCCTCGTAGAAACGAAGCACGACCGCGGCCCGCTGCCGCGCCGGCAGCTCACCGCACACCTCCCACACCAGGTCGCGCTGCGCGTGGGCGTCCGCCGGGTCCTCGTGCCCGCGCTCGCGCACCTCGGCGACCGCCGACTCACGCCGTCCCCAGCGACGCCATGCGCTCACGTGGGCGTTCACCACCATCCGGCGCACGTAGGCGTCGGGGTCGTGCGTACGCCGGACCCGGTCCCAGTGGCGCAGCACGTCGGTCAGCGCCGACTGCACCGCCTCCTCGGCGGCGTCCTGAGAGCGGGTCACCAGGTAGGCGAACCGGAGCAGTGCAGGCACCCTCTCGCTCACCCACTCCTCGTAGGTGAGACCGCTCACCGGCGGACTGTCCACGCCCACATCCACGCACGACTCACGCCGTACGGGGAGCAGATGTTGCAGCGAGCCTCAGGAAATTTCGCCGCAGATCCGCGACTCGAGCGCCGCAAGCACGCGAATCAACGGGTTCGGGTCTCGCCCAGCTTGACCAGCACCACGCCCAGCACGATCGCGCCGCCGCCGACGACCTGCACCGCGCGCGGCAGCTCCCCGAGCAGCAGCCAGGCGAACAGGAGGCCGAAGAGCACCTCGAGGAGCGCGACGAACGACGCCACCCGCGACCCGAGCGCGCGGATCCCGACGATCCCGAAGAGGTAGGCGAGGCTGCAGGTCACCACGGCGAGGCCCGCCACCGGCAGCCACCAGGGCACCTCGACGCCCTGGAACGAGGCCGGGTCGGTGTTCCAGCTCATGTCGAGCACGCCGACCGCGCCGGCGAACAGCAGGGCCGCGCCTCCGACGACCACCCCGGAGGAGGCGAGCACCACCGGGGGCAGCCGGCTACCCTCACTGCCGGACATCACGAAGTACGTCGCGCAGCCGACCATCGCGAGCAGCGCCCAGGCCACGCCGACCGGGTCGAGGTCGGCGCCAGAAACCAGGTCGAGCACGAGCACGAGCCCCAGTCCGGCGCTGACGCCGCCGAGGGCGGTGAGGGGCCCGGGTCGCTGACCGCGGCGCGCCCACAGCCACACCACGACCGCGGCCGGTGCGGTGAACTCGATGAGGAGCGCCACGCCGACCTGCATCCGCTCGACCGCACTGAAGAAGGCGAGCTGAGGGACCGCGACGCCGACCAGCCCGTAGACCACGACGAACCGGCCGTGCGTGCGCAGCAGGTGCCACCGGCCGCGCAGTGCGACCAGCCCGGGGACGAGCAGCACCAGCGCGGCCAGCGCGATCCGTGCCGTGACCGCCGCGCCCGGCGTCCAGCCTGCATCCAGCAGGCCTTTGGCGAGCGTGCCAGAGAGGCCGAAGCTCATGGCCGACAGCACCGCGAAGGCGAGCCCTGCCCGGGTCGAGCTGGCCGCGACCGCCGTCCGCGTGTCATGAGTCAACGTCGCCATGGCACCTGACGCTACGCACTCCGCATGTAAGGTGTCAACTTGGTTTTCGCCTATGTCAGGGAAACGTCGCTGCAGCCACCGCGGTCTGAATCAGTCTCAGGCCAGGAACCGGCGCAGCACCTCGGTGAACACCGCCGGTTGCTCCGAGTGCACCCAGTGCCCGGCGCCCTTCACGGTCACCCGCCGGTTGCGGGGGAACCAGCGGTCCATCTCCACGGCGTACTCGTCGGTGACGTAGTCGGACCTCTCCCCCGCCACCCACAGCACCTTCCCGTCGTACGGCGCCAGGCCGGTCAGCCGGTCGCCCGGCCAGCCCCCGATGACCGGCAGGTCGCGGCCGATCACGTCGAGGTTCACCTGCCATGACCATGCAGCCCCGGACTGTCGGAGGTTCTGGAGAAGGAACGAGCGCACCGTCGGGTTCGGCACGGCCTCGGAGAGAGCCACGTCCGCGTCAGCACGACGCTCCAACCTCGAGAGGTCGAGCCCCTGCATCCCCGCGATGTAGCCCCGGAACTCGTCGTGGTGCTGGTAGGCCACCGGCGACACGTCGACGACGCTCAGCCGCTCCACCAGCTCGGGGTGGCGCAGCGCGGCCAGCATCGCGACCTTGCCGCCCAGGGAGTGCCCGACCAGTGCAACCGGGTCGTCCGCGGAGAACAGGCCGGCCACCTGGTCGGCCACGTCGAGGTAGTCGAAGCTCGCTGACCATGGCGACCGGCCGTGGTGCGGTAGGTCGAGCAGCAGTACCCGGTGCCGGTCCGACAGCATCTTCGCGATCTGGGTCCAGTTGCGCCCCTGCCCGAAGAGGCCGTGGCAGAACACCACGCGCGAGCCGGACTCCCCGTAGGAGGTCGTGTGCAGGTCGGACACCCGCCGAAGGCTAGCCGGACGCGCTCACCTTCCCGTCGGCGGTCAGGAACACCAGCCCGTCGCTGGCCGCCAGTGCGAGCGCGCGATCGAAGCGACCGGCCTCCCAGTAGTCGGCGCCGACCAGCGAGGACAGGGTCTCGGTGTCGGTCGGCCCCTTCGCCTCGAGGGCTCGGACGATCTGTCCCATCTCGTGGAAGACCTGGCGGTCCCGTGGTCCCTCGGTCGAGGCCTTCGGCGGTGGCATCGGCATGACGCTTCTCCTCTCCGGTCTCCGTCTCAGACCGTCTGCGGGTCGCGGTCGTCGGTGGCGTCTCCGTGGTCGTCCTCGGCCGTCAGCGGCTGGGCGATGCTCTCGAGCGAACGGCCCTCGGCCTTCACGCCGAGGAAGGCCGCGACGATGCCCCCGGCCACCATCAGCGCGGCGCCGATGTAGTAGCCCAGGGCGATCGCCGAGATCCCCTCGCCGCCGGTTGTCGCGTCGTCGATGAGCTTCCCGAACAGCAGCGGCCCGGCGATGCCGCCGGCCGCGGTGCCCACGGCGTAGAAGAACGCGATGCACAGCGCGCGGGTCTCCATCGGGAAGACCTCGCTCGCAGTGAGGTACGCCGCACTCGCCCCGGCCGAGGCGAAGAAGAAGATGATGCAGCCCATGAGGGTGAGCGTGACCGCGGTGTAGGAGTCGAGCGTGAGCCCGGTGATGCCCAGCAGCACGCCGGAGATCACGTAGGTGCCGGTCAGCATCTTGACCCGCCCGATGGTGTCGAAGAGCGGCCCGAGAACCAACGCTCCGACGAAGTTGCTCACCGCGAACACCGCGATGTAGTAGCCCACCTGCTCCACCCCCATGAACTCGCCGAGGGTGTCGCCGTAGGTGAAGAAGA
The DNA here is from genome assembly GCA_963826265.1 of uncultured Actinomycetota bacterium. GTDB lineage: Bacteria > Actinomycetota > Actinomycetes > Propionibacteriales > Nocardioidaceae > Nocardioides. The sequence continues at coordinate 1,398,356 of CAWGWH010000001.1, read as the reverse complement.
ACGCGTTGTAGAGGAACGCCTGGCCGATGAAGAGCGACAGACAGAGGACGGTCCGGCGCGGGTAGAGCGTGAAGACGGTCTTCGCGATCATCGTGAGCGGGATGGTCTTGCGCTGCCGGATGGTGATCGTCTCCGAGACGCTCTCCAGGTCGCGGCCGGTCTCCGCGGACACCTGCCCCTCGATGCTGCGCACGATCTCCTCACCGTCGTCCTCACGACCGTGGATGAAGAGCCAGCGGGGCGACTCGGGCACGTTGCGCCGCACGATGAGGATGCCGACCGCGAGGATCGCGCCGAGTCCGAAGGCGAGCCGCCAGCCCCACTCGGGATTGACCATCGTCGGGTCGAGCAGCGGGATCGTCAGCAGCGCACCACCTGCGGCGCCCACCCAGAAGGAGCCGTTGATGGCGACGTCGACGCGGCCGCGGTACTTCTTGGGGATCAGCTCGTCGATGGCGGAGTTGATGGCGGCGTACTCGCCCCCGATGCCGGCGCCGGTCAGGAACCGGCAGGCGAAGTACCACGTCGGGTTCATCGAGAACGCCGTGAGGACCGTCGCCACGGTGTAGACGCCCAGCGTGATGAGGAACAGCTTCTTCCGGCCGAACCGGTCGGTGAGCTGCCCGAAGAACAGCGCGCCGATGCAGGCGCCGGCGACGTAGACCGCCCCCGCGAGGCCGACGTCGAAGCTGCTCAGCCCGAGGCCCGTCCCTTCGGGCTCCAGCGCCGCGGACATCGAGCCGACGATGGTCACCTCGAGCCCGTCGAGGATCCACACGGTCCCGAGCCCGATCACCACCAACCAGTGGAAGCGCGACCACGGCAACCGGTCCAGTCGGGCCGGGATGTCCGTGGTGATCCGTCCGGTCTCCACGCCTGGCGACATCAGGTGTCTCCTCTCGCCCCGTCGCCACCCGCGGCATCGGGCAGCATTCCGACGCTAGGCGGAGTCGTCGACAACCGGTTCACCCGTAGCGGTGAACAAGCACGGACGAGAACGTCAGTCCGCTGCGCACCAGCGACGGATGCCGTCGGCCGCCAGTGCCAGGTCGCGGCGGACCACCGCGATCTCGCCGGACCAGGTCCGACACGCCCGCTGGAACGGCCTACTGCGGTACTCGACCGCGAGCACGAGAGCACCGTAGTCGTCGACGTAGGCGCCGCACTCACGCCACTGGGCGCACTGCTCGGCAATCGCGAAGTCGTAGCCGACCACCGTGCCGTCCCAGCCGGCTCGGTTCTTCTGGGCCGCCGCGAGACCCTCGGCGTGAGCGCGTCCCACCAGCCGGCTGGCGAAGCGTCGAGCATCGCGCCTGGTCAACAGCCCGCTGCTGCGGGAGAACGAGTCGAGGTTGTCGAACTCGACCGCGTCGTACCCGTCATCTGCGCACCCCGCGGTCCAGCGCCCGACGATCCGGCCCAGCGCCTTCCGCTTCGCGGGCGTACGGAGGTCGAGCAGCCACTCGCCCCACGCCCCGTCGACGACCGGCCTGCCGTCCTTCTTGAGCACCAGCCGCCAGTGCTTGCGCCAGAACCGCTTCGCGCCCGGCTGGGTCTGGAACCCGTTGACGTAGCAGACGTTGTACTCGCCTGAGAGCGGCTCGGAGGTGCGGTCGCGGACGACGATGCCGACCCGGTCGGGCACCGGGCGGTCGCCGCCGAGCTGGTAGTCCCAGTCGACCCCGGTGGGTGGCAGGCCGACCTCGGTCTCCTGCGCGCCTGCGGGTGCCGGCAGCAGGGCGACCGACGCCACGAGGGACGTCAGGACCAGCGCGATCCGGCGCACCACCAGATCAGAAGTCGAAGCCGTCGAACATGTCGCCGATGCCGTCGCCGATGGAGCCCAGCCCGTCCCCGATCCCCTCGGCGAGCCCGCCCATCACCTCGAAGCCGCCGCTGAAGAGCATGCCCATGAACATCCACTCCATCGGGCCGAAGGCGCCGAAGTACCCCGCGGCGTACGGCTGGTAGGCGCGGCCTCCCTGCCAGTAGGGAACCCTGCGCGACCCGACCATGACCTGGCGGATGTCGGGTTCGGCACCCGCCTCGACCCGTTCGGCGTCCAGCGCGCAGGCGGGCACGTCGCGACGCGCTCCACCCGGTGGCGTGTAGGCGACGTCGCGCACCGACAGCCCGTGCCGTGGGTCGAAGAAGCACGGCGGACGGCGGGTCGGCAGCGGCTCCCCAGCAACCCGGGCGCGGACGCACGCGATGGCGTAGCGCCCGTCCTCGAGGATCTCGGTGACGTGCTTGATGTGCTCCGGCTCGGAGATGGTGTCTCCGGCGGTCTTGGCCGACTCGTAGGCGTCGAGCGCACGCTGGTAGTCGGAGTTCATGCCGGCGTCGAGCTCGTGGCCGGCCAGCTCGAGGTCGAGCTCCTGCAGCTCCACGCCGAGGGCGGTGATGTCCTCGAACGCCAGCTTCTTCACCGGCTCGAGCTCGGCGTTCTTGCGTGCGAGCTCACGCGCCTTGCGGGAACGGCCGGCGATCATGACGACACCGGCGATGACCGCCACCACGACCAACAGCCCCAGTAACTCCATGCGTCGATGGTACGGCGCCGCCCCAGAGCCAGCTGCTCACGCAGACCAGAGCACCGACTCGGCGATCTCCTCCGACCACGTGACGACCCCGCGCAGCTCCGGGCGGCGCTCCAGCAGCCCCCGGACGCCGAGCGTCTGCCGGCTGAGCCGACACAGCGCCTGGTCGGACGGACGGCGCCGTCCGGCCGATCGGTCGAGAACTCCCTGGGTCATGCCACCAGCCTGTCTCTCGTGTGTGTCGGCGGCGTTCCGCGAGGGTGAGCGGTGCATCAACCCTCTGAGAACGCCGGCTTCGTCCCCCACGCCCAAGAGCCGTCGTCCACAGAGACTGAGCTCTGCGACGACGGCTCTTTCGTGGGCGGTGATCCCGTGACTCGCCGCCTACGTGATGGAGCTGCTGTCGGCCGGGCCGTCCCCCGATCGGTCCACCCGACAACACGACAACTGTGCTGGAAGCACCCGACACGCCGCATCGGTAGTCCTACCTAAACCCGTACGTACCGACCTACCTATCCGCCCGCTGCGCGCTCCGGCATCGAGGCGAGGCAGTATTGCGGCGTGGACAGCCGAGTGATCGGGCGCGAGGATGTGCTGTCCGTCCTGCCTGCCGCGCTCGACTCCGAGCGCTGGGTCAGCGTCGTGGGCCCTCCTGGCTGCGGGAAGACGACGGTGCTGCGCACGCTCGTGCAGGACCGCGACGACGTGACCTGGGTGAACGCCCGTGGTATCACCGAGCTGGCCGAGCTGCTGCGCGCCTGCCTCGACGAGCTGGAGGTGGTCACCGCTCCCTCCGACTCGCTCGAGGGCGCCTTCAAGCGTGCTCTGGACGGCCGCGGCGACTGGCTGATCGTCGACGGTGTCGACGTCGACGACTTCGACGAGGTGGTCGCCGACGTGATGGGCTCGACGTCCGAGGCGCGGGTGCTCACCACGTCGAGCTCGGTGCGGCCCGGCCCGGGGCGCCGGGTCGTGCGGCTCGGCCCGCTGCGGGTCCCCGCGGCGCACGAGCCGCTGTCCGGTCCCACGGTCGACCTGTTCTGCCGACTGGTCCTGGAGGCCGGCGGGCACCCCGTCGACCTGGTCGAGAGCGAGGAGGACGTCCGCCGGCTGCTGCGCGCCAGCGGCGGGCTGCCCCTGCTCATCGAGCAGATGGCGGTCCAGATCGCGCTGGTCGGGATGTCCCAGGTGACCCCGACGGCCTCGCTGTCGGAGGCGGTGCAGGCGTCGTACGAGCTGCTCGACGAGGACCAGCAGCGCTGCTTCCGCCGGCTCTCGACGATGTCGGTTCCGGTGAGCCTCGAGGTGGTGGCGGCGATCAGCGACGTCGACGTCGAAGCCGGCCGCGAGCTGGCACTGGCGCTGGCGCGTCGCTCACTCGTGGAGCCGCTGCCCGACGGGCGGATCGACATGCTGGTGCCGATCCGTCGCCACGGGGCCTTCCTCACCGCGTCGACCGACGACGAGGTGGCCGCCGGACGTGCCCTGGTCCGGTGGGCCGACTCGGTGCTCCCCACGGAGATGAACGTGGGGGCGGCCGACGCCCCCTGGCTGGCCGACCTGCCCACGATGCGGCTCGCCGTCGCCGCGGCCTGCAGCGACCCCGTCGGCCGCGACGGCGGCTATGCGCTGGCCAACCGGACCTTCTCCTCGCTCTACACCGCCATGCGGGCCGGCGACGCCGCCGAGATCCTCGAGACAGCCCTCCTCAGTGGCGACGGGCCACCCGACATCGGCGCCCAGGTCGCGCGTCGCGCGGGAATCGCGGCCTCCGAGGCGCGCGGCACCTACGAGGGCTTGTGGCTGCTCGAGCGCGCCGACGAGCACGCCCGGGATTCGGCGGACCCCGACCTCGAGACTGCGCGAACCGCCAGCATCCGGGCCGAGATGCACCTCGACGCCGGCGACCTCGACCACGCCGAGGAGGAGGCCCGCAGGGCGATCGCCCTCGACCACGGCACCGACCACATCGCGCCGCAGGCCACCCGCACGCTCGCGCAGGCGAGGCTGGTTCGGGGCGACTTCGCCGGGGCCACCGAGCTCGCCCACTCCCTGCTCACAACCCGGCAGGAGGACGAGCCGTGGCTGACGCTCTCGGCGCGGCTGCTGCTCGCTCGGATCGCGCTGGAGCAGGGGCGCCGGCTCGAGGCGACCACGGCCGCCCGGCGCGTGTACGACGACGCGCGCGACCTGGCCGAGGACCGGCTGGCCCTCCTGGCCGAGGTCGAGCTCTGCCACATCAACCCCACGGCGTTCGCCGCGCCGGACGACGACGACTCGTTCCCGTGGGCCGTCAGGCTGCCGATCATGGTCGCCCAGGCGCGCCGGCTGATGCGCACCGGTGATCTCGCACGAGCAGCCGGACGCGCGGCCGACGCGGTCGTGCTGGCCGACAGCAGCCGGCTCGGGCGCGACGCGCTCGACGCCCGGCTGGTGCTCGGTTTCACTCTCCTCCAGCAGGCGCAGGTCGAGGAGTCGCGGGCGACGCTGCTGCAGGCACTCGCCAACTCCGCCGCCATCCCGTCCCCGCTCCGCGCCGCCGACGTGCTCGACTCGCTGGCGCACCTGAGCTCCGAGACCGACCCGCGAGCCGCCCGGTCGCTGGCGGCGACCGCCGTCGCACTGCGCACCCCGCGGTCTGCAGGTAGCGTCGGGCGACACCGGCTCACGAAGGTCGAGCCGTCACGCACGCTGCCCGGCGGCTGGGTGGAGGACGACCAGCTCACGCTCAGCGCGGTCGCGGAGATCGCGGCGCTGCTCGCCCCGACCGCCGGTCAGGCCGAGGCCAGCCCGCTCGACGTACTCAGCCCGGCCGAGCGCACCGTTGCGGACAAGGTGGCCGAGGGGCTCACCAGTCGCCAGATCGCGTCCGACCTGTTCCTCTCACCGCGGACCGTCGACGCCCACCTGTCGCGGATCTACCGCAAGCTCGACATCAACACTCGCGCCCGGCTCGCGGCGCTGGTAACCGACCACGGGTAGCCGTCAGCGGTGGCTGTAGTCGCGGAAGCCTCGACCGGTCTTCCGCCCGTGGTAGCCGGCGGTGACCAGGTGCTCCAGCAGCGGAGCCGGTGCGAAGCCGGGCTCGCGGAACTCCAAGTAGAGCTCGCGCTGGATCGCCAGCGAGACGTCGTTCCCCACCACGTCGAGCAGCTCGAAGGGACCCATCGGCAGGGCGCAGCCGAGCTTCATCGCGGTGTCGATGTCGTCGGCGGTCGCGTAGTGGGCCTCGAGCATCTTCACGGCGTCGTTGAGGTACGGGAACAGCAGCGCGTTGACGATGAACCCGGACCGGTCGCCGCACGACACGGCCACCTTGCCGACCTTGTCGCACAGTGCGCGCGTCGTCTCGGTGACCTCGTCGTCAGTGGCCACGGTGCTGACGACCTCGACCAGCTTCATGATCGCCGCAGGGTTGAAGAAGTGCATTCCGATGACGTCCTGCGGCCGCGAGGTCACCTTGGCCATCGCGATGATCGGCAGGCTCGAGGTGGTGGTGGCGAGGATCGCTCCGGGCTTGCAGATCTCGTCGAGGTTCTCGAACAGCGTGGTCTTGATCGCGAGGTCCTCGGCGATCGCCTCGACCACGAGGTCGACGTCCGCGAGGTCGTCGAGGGCGGTCGTGCCGGTGATGCGGGCGAGGGCCTGGCTCTTCTCCTCCTCGGTCGCCTTGCCGCGCTGGATCTGCTTGTCGAAGTTCCTGGTGATCGCCGACACCACGCCGTCGACCTTGTCCTGGCCGCGACCGACGAACAGCACGTCGTACCCCGCCTTGGCGAATACCTCGACGATGCCAGAGGCCATGGTCCCGGTTCCGACCACGCCGACCTGGGCGATGTCGTGCCGGAACCGGGGCGCGTCGTCGGCGGACGGCGTGTGGGCGTCGGGGACGACGATCGGGCTGTCCGGCGCCTCGTAGCTGTAGAAGCCGCGTCCTGACTTGCGGCCGAGCAGCCCGGCGGTGACGTACTGCTTGAGGATCGGCGCCGGTGCGTGCAGCCGGTCACGGCCCTGCTTGTACATCGTGTCGAGGATCTCGTACGCCGTGTCGAGCCCGATCAGGTCGAGCAGCGCCAGCGGGCCCATCGGGTAGCCGCAGCCGAAGCGCATCGCTGCGTCGATGTCCTCGCGGGTGGCGTACTTGCCCTCGTACATCGCCACCGCGTGGTTGAGGTAGCCGAACAACAGCGTGTTGGCGATGAAGCCGGCCTTGTCGCCGCACACGACCGGGCTCTTGCCGAGCTTGCCGAGCAGCGCCTCCACGTCGTGGAGGACCTTCTCCTCGGTGACGACGGTGCGGATGATCTCGACCAGGTTCTGCACCGGCGCCGGGTTGAAGAAGTGCACGCCGATGACCCTGCCCGGCAGGTTGTTGGCCGTCGAGATCTCGGTGACGCTCAGTGACGACGTGTTGGTCGCGAGGATGCAGTCGTCGGCGACGATCCCGTCGAGCTCGTGGAAGATCGACTTCTTGATGGCCAGCGACTCGACCACGGCCTCGACAACGAGGTCGGCCTCGGCCAGGTCCTTCAGCTCGGTGGTGAACGTGATCCGACCCAGCAGGGTGGCCTGCTCCCCCTCGGTGAGCTTCCCGCGCTTCACGGCCCGGTCGGTGGAGTGCTGGAGGTGCTGGCGACCCCGCTCGAGGGCCTCCTCGTTCTGCTCGACGCCCGTCACGGGAAAGCCGTTGCGCGCGAAGACCTCCGCGATCCCGGCACCCATGGTTCCCAGTCCGATCACGCCGATGGTGCTGATGTCACGTGCCATGGCGGGCATCCTCCCACGGGGTCGACCGGCCCCGGGTGTGGGTCTGGTCACCCGTGCATCAGCTCTCGACGAGCGCCACGACCTGGTCGGCGCACCCCCAGCTGAGCGTCACTCCGGCCCCGCCGTGCCCGTAGCAGTGGACGACGTCGTCGACCCGTTCGAGGCGGACAGCCGAGCGGACCGGGCGCAGCCCGACCCGGTGCCCCACCACCTCGCCCGAGGCCAGTGCCGGCACCAACGTGACGGCCCGCTGCCAGATCCGTTCGGCCGTCTCCGGGTCCGGCGTGCGGCTCCAGTCCTCCTCCTCGAACGTGCCGCCCACGACGACGTGGTCGCCGCGGGGCACGACGTACGTCGGACCCGACTCGTCGAGCCACCACCGGTCGACCGACGTGCCGGCGACGAGCAGCACCTGCCCACGCGCGGGGTGGACGTCGGTCTCGCCGACCAGCTTGCGCGCACCCAGTCCAGCGCAGTTGACGACCACCCCTGACCCGGGGCGTGGCAGGTCGGCGAGGCTGACCCGGGTCACGGTGCCGCCGAGCTCCTCCAACCGGCCGCAGAGCCACCTCAGGTAGGCCGGCATGTCGGCGACCGGCGTCGTGAACGACCAGGCGTCGACGTACCCGTCCACCGGGGTGACGCGGGTGAGGTCAGGCACCGCTGCGGCCCACCAGGGGTCCGGGGTGGCCGCGCGCAGCATCTCGGTGCCCGACCGGAGCCGGACCCCGGTTCCGGTCTGATCGGCCAGGTCGACCAGAACGTCGTACGTCGCGGCGCCCCACGCGTTCACGCGGTCCTGCGGCCACGCTTCGTACGGGTACCACATCGCGGCCGCGACGACCGACGTCGTCTCCAGCGGCAGGTCGCGCGCCAGCACGTCGACCCGGTGGCCCCGCTCGGCGAGCCGGACTGCGACGGACAGCCCGATCACCCCTGCGCCGACCACAACCACGCGCCCCATGCGGTCAGCATGCCAGGGATCGGGCCAGGGACCGGGCGAGGTAGATTCGCCGCTCGTGAGACTCGTCGTGGCCCGCTGTCAGGTCGACTACGCCGGCCGCCTGACCGCCCACCTGCCGATGGCGACCCGGGTGCTGATGGTCAAGGCCGACGGCTCGGTCCTCGTCCATTCCGACGGCGGCTCCTACAAGCCGCTCAACTGGATGTCCCCGCCGTGCACCGTCCGCGAGGGCGCGACCGACGACGGCGTGATCGAGTGGACGGTGACGAGCAAGACGGAAGACACCCTGCGGATCCTGATCGAGGAAGTGCTCCACGACTCCAGCCACGACCTCGGGGTCGACCCCGGGCTGCAGAAGGACGGCGTCGAGAAGCACCTGCAGGAGTTGCTCGCCGAGCACCCCGCGTCCCTGGCCGACGGACTCACTCTGGTCCGCCGCGAATTCCCGACCGCGATCGGCCCGGTCGACCTGATGTGCCGCGACACCGACGGCCTCAGCGTCGCCGTCGAGATCAAGCGGCGCGGCGAGATCGACGGGGTCGAGCAGCTGACCCGCTACCTCGAGCTCCTCAACCGCGACCCGCTGCTGTCCGCCAAGGGACCGGTCCGCGGCATCTTCGCCGCCCAGGAGATCAAGCCGCAGGCGCGGGTGCTCGCCACCGACCGCGGCATCGCCTGCGCGGTCGTCGACTACGACGCCCTGCGCGGACTCGACTCCGTCGAGGACCGGCTGTTCTGACGAAGCCCCTGGGCGGACCTACCAGAACGCCTCCGAGTCCGCGAGGGCGGTCTGCATCGGCACCGCCTGCACCACCGCCGCGGGGTCGACGGCGCCGTACACGTGCGGGAAGGTCTCGCCGGTGTCGGGGACCGCCTCCTCCAGCACCGGTACGGCGAGCCGCTCGGTGTCGATGACCAGCAGCACCAGTGGCTCGGTGACGTCGGCGTAGAAGCTCTCGAACACCGCCTGCCACTGGTCGCCGCGGCTGGCGTGGATGAAGCCCTCCTGCGCGAGCGTCCGGCCACGGGTGGAGGTCGTGTACCGACCCAGGCGTCGCGCCTCGTCCCAGTCGGCGACGGTGGCGATGTGGAAGATCCGGGGCATGCCCGATCTCTAGCAGATCATGCAGTAGCCGCGACGGGCGTCGCCAACGGCAGCCGCACCTTCACGGTCGTGCCGTTGCCAGGCTCGCTCGCGACGTCGATCTCGCCCGCGTGCGCCTCGACGATGCCCTTGACGATCGGCAGCCCGAGGCCGGCGCCGGGCACCGCGGCCGCGACGGCGCCGGCGGTGCGGTAGAGCGGGTCGAACAGCTGCGGGAGCTCGTGGGCGTCGATCCCCATGCCGCGGTCGTGCACCACCACGACGCCGTGGTCGCCCTCGGCCAGGAGGCCGACGTCGACCTGGCCCCCGCAGGGGCGGCTGAACTTCACCGCGTTCATGACGACGTTGGTGACCACGTCGGCCAGACGGGACGCGTCGCCGACCACCCACAAGGACGGCTCGCCACTGCGCGTCAGCGTGATCCCGGACCCGCTCGCCATCAGTGCCAGCTCGTCGAGCACCGTGTCGACGACCTCCGCCAGGTCGGTGGGCACGGGCTCGACCGTCAGGCCGGCACTGCCGAGCATCGAGACGGTGAGGAGGTCCTCGACGAGCTTCAGCTCGCGCTCGGCATTGCGCCGCACGATCTCGAGGAGACGGGCGGCGTGGCCGCTGATGGCCGGCTCGCCCATGTCGACCAGGATCTCGGTGTAGCCGAGGATCGAGGTCAGCGGCGTCCGCAGCTCGTGGGAGACGGTGGCGATCAGCTCATCGCGCATCCGGAGACTCGCTGTCTCCATGGCCACCCGCTCCGACAAGTCGCAGATCACCAGGCAGGTCATGTCGCCCGGCAGCGTCGAGGTGGTCACCTCGACGGGGAACTGGCCGCCGTCACGCCGTACGCCGACACTCGAGCTCGGCTCTCCGGTCGGCACCGCCACCGGTGCCCAGGGCAGCAGATCGACGACCGCGCGCCCCAGGAGCTCATCGTCGGTGGCCGCGAACACGCTTCTGGCACGGGCGTTCGCGAGTGCGACGACACCATGCTGGTCGATCACGACCAGGGCGTCGCTCGAGGCATCGACGATCCCGCGAAGGATGGCGGGATCGTGCTCCGGGGGGGTGGGGGGCACGCGATGAGGCTAAGTGACCGTTGGTCAACCGCGGCAAAGGAACTGTCACAACGTCACCGTTGTGTGGATGTTTTGTTACCGACACCTCACCGTTTCGCGCGTGGCGTGTGGAAGAAGAGCCATATGGAACAAAGTGGTCCAGACACCCTGGTGAGGTGTCACAACCGGGTGCGTGTCAGGTGCCGGCCTCGCGTGGCGCCGTCGGGTCGCTCTCGTTGTCGCCCTGCTCGCGTGCGACGTACTCCTCGATGTCCTCGATGTCGTCTCGGTTGCGTGTGACGACCGCGAGCAGGTCGGTCATGGTCGCGACCTCCTCGACCTGCTCCTTGATGAACCACTGCATGAACTGCTCGGAGGCGAAGTCGTTCTCCTCGCGGGCGATCCGCAGCAGGCTGTTGATCTGCTCGGTGACCGCTCGCTCCTGCTTCAGGGCGAGCTGCACCGGAGCCACGAGGTCGGCGAACTCCGAGGTCGGCGCGGCGACGGCCGGGATCACGACGTCCGCGTCGGTGTCGAGGAGGTACTGCACCATCATCATCGCGTGCGCGCGCTCCTCGAGCGCTTGGCCGTAGAAGAACGCCGCCATGCGGGGCATGGTCAAGGCGTCGAAGTAGACCGCGCACGTCAGGTACTGGTTGTGAGCGGCGAACTCGTTCCCGATCTGGACGTTGAGCTGGTCGGTGAATCGGGCAGCAGGCACGGTCACTCCTGGTTCTGGACGCGGGTGCGAGGGTCGAGCATGTCAGGGGTCATCGGGCCGCGCATCGTAGGAAAGGCTGGCCTCAGGCGGCCTTGCGGGCCTTCTTGGCCTTCTTCTCCGCCCTGACGCGGGCGGCCTTCTCGACGGTCACGAGCTTGCGCTTGTGGACCGTGTACCCCTGCGGCAGCGTGCCCTCCTTGAGCATCCGCAGCGGGCAGCGGTTGCACCGGGACTTCGACTCGCAGCACTTCTTCTTGGGCAGCTTGGCGACGGTCGCGCAGCCGGCGAGCCGGGCCTTCTCGGCCCGCTTCCTGGCCTTCTTCTGCGCCTTCTTCTTGCCCTTCGCCACGGGCGGCACTGTAGCAGAGGGTTTAGGGTTGCCTTACCTCAGCGCCACTCGTCCCACGAGGTGACCCGACGACCGTCGGAGTCGACCTCGACCAGCACCACCGAGGCCGGGCCGAAGCCGTGCTCCCCCACCACCAGCACCGCCTCCCCGCGGTGCCGGTCGGCCAACTCGTCGAGGTCGACCGGCGCCTCGTAGGTCGCCGCGAGCCGCTCCTCGGCCACCGGGCCGGGCAGCCGGCCGCTCAGACCGTCGGCCGGCAGCGCGCGGACCAGCACGAACCTGGCCGCGCACTGCAGGTCGCTCACGTTTCGAGTCTAGGCGTCCAGGCCGTTGGCGGCCCGGATCTGGTCGACGATGCCGCCCATGATCTCGGTCAGCCCGAAGTCCTTGGGGGTGTAGACCGCGGCCACTCCGGCCTCGCGCAGCCGCCGCCCGTCGGAGTGGGGGATGATCCCCCCGACGATCACGGGCACGTCGTCCAGCCCGGCCTCGCGGAGCCCCTCGAGCACACTCGGGACCAGCTCCATGTGGGACCCGGACAGGATGGAGAGGCCGACGCAGTGGACGTCCTCAGCCACGGCGGCGGCGACGATCTGCTCCGGGGTGAGCCGGATCCCCTGGTAGATCACCTCGAAGCCGGCGTCGCGGGCCCGCACCGCGACCTGCTCGGCGCCGTTCGAGTGGCCGTCGAGGCCGGGCTTCCCGACCAGCAGCCGCAGCCGGCCCCCGAGCTCGTCGGCGGTCTGCTTCACCCGGGCCCGGACGGCGGTGAGCGCTTCGCCGGCGGACCCCACCTGTGTCACGGCGCCGACCGCGCCCGAAACGCCGGTGGGCGCCCGGAACTCCCCGAAGACCTCCCGCAGGGTGCCGGCCCACTCCCCCGTCGTCGCTCCCGCGCGCGCCGCGGCGAGGGTCGCCGGCATCAGGTTGATGTCGGTCTTGGCGTCCGCGGCCAGCCGCACCAGCGCCTCGGTCACGGCCCGCTCGTCGCGCGCGGCTTGCCACGCCTCGACGGAGCGGATCGCAGCCGCCTCGGCCTCAGGGTCGGCGGCCTGGATCGCAGCGTCGAGGTCGGCGGTGAGCGGTGACGGCGCCGTCGACTCGAACCGGTTGACGCCCACGATGACCTCCTCGCCGACCTCGATCCGAGCCCGGCGGGCGGCGTGGGCGGAGACCAGCTCCTGCTTCATGTAGCCCGACTCGACCGCGGCGATCGCGCCGCCCAGCGCCTGCACCCGGTCCATCTCGGCACGGGCTCCCTCGACCAGCGCGGCGACCTTGGCCGCGATCACGCGGGAGCCGTCGAAGATGTCGTCGTACTCGAGCAGGTCGGACTCGTAGGCCAGCACCTGCTGCATCCGCAGCGACCACTGCTGGTCCCACGGCCGGGGCAGGCCCAGCGCCTCGTTCCAGGCGGGCAGCTGAACGGCGCGGGCGCGGGCCGTCTTCGACAGGGTCACGCCGAGCATCTCCAGCACGATCCGCTGCACGTTGTTCTCGGGCTGGGCCTCGGTGAGGCCCAGGGAGTTGACCTGCACGCCGTACCGGAACCGGCGCATCTTCTCGTCGGTCACGCCGTACCGGTCGCGGGTGATCTCGTCCCAGAGCTCGACGAAGGCCCGCATCTTGCAGGTCTCCTCGATGAACCGCACCCCGGCGTTGACGAAGAACGAGATCCGGCCGACGACCTTGCCGAAGTCCTCCTCGGAGACCTGGCCGGAGGTCTTGACCTGGTCGAGCACCGCGATCGCGGTGCACAAGGCGTAGGCGAGCTCCTGCTGGGGCGTCGCACCGGCCTCCTGCAGGTGGTAGCTGCAGATGTTGATCGGGTTCCACTTCGGGATCTCGTGGACCGTGTAGGCGATCACGTCGGAGATCAGCCGCAGCGAGTGCTCCGGTGGGAACACGTAGGTCCCGCGCGAGAGGTACTCCTTGATGATGTCGTTCTGGGTGGTACCGGCGAGCTGGTGGGCGACTTCGCTCGGGTCCAGCGCAGGGTTCTGCTCCTCCGCGGCGACCTGGTAGAGAGCAAGCAGCCACATCGCGGTCGCGTTGATCGTCATCGAGGTGTTCATCTCGGTGAGCGGGATCTTCTCGAAGAGCCGCCGCATCTCGCCGAGGTGCGGGATCGGCACACCGACCTTGCCGACCTCGCCGCGGCTGAGCGCGTCGTCGGGGTCGTAGCCGGTCTGGGTCGGGAGGTCGAAGGCGACCGACAGGCCCGTCTGCCCCTTGGCGAGGTTGGTGCGATACAGGGCGTTGGACGCCGCGGCGGTCGAGTGCCCGGCGTACGTCCGCATCACCCAGGGCCGATCTTTGGGGCGGTCCTTCTCGGTCATGCCTGGAAGCGTAGGCGTGACCCTACGCGTTGGTAACCGCTCTCGATGTGGGGTTCTCCACAACGCGGACGACGCCCCCGGACGTCAGGCTGCGGCGCGCTCGAGCTCCACGAACCTGATCAGCCGGGTCAGGTGGAGCATCCGGATCACGGCCGGGCTACAGCCCCGCAGCACGACCTGGTGCCCGGTGCGACCGGCCTCGTGGCTGGCGTAGGCGAGCACGCGGAGGGCGGGGACGTCGACGGAGGCGACACCGGTGAGGTCGACGACGATCGCGTGCTCCGGTGTGGACAGCTGCTCGTGCAGCGCCGAGCGCACCTCTGAGGTGCTTCGCCCGTTGAAGTCGCCGATCAGAACAAGAGTCGGTCCGTTGGTGAGGATGTCCATGGTGCGCCCCGTTCCCCGGACCGCCCAAGCCGTCCGGCCTCACTGTCTCCACCAGTGTGTCTCACCACTATGACGCCGACCACACCCTTTTGGTTGCCTCCAGGCGCGCACGGATTCTCGTGTCGGGACGGCTAGCCTCGGCTCATGGTCAATCTCACCCGCATCTACACCCGCACCGGGGACGGCGGCCGGACCCGGCTGGGCGACCTCAGCGAGACGTCCAAGGTCGACCTGCGGCTGCAGGCGTACGCGGACGTCGACGAGGCCAACGCCCATCTCGGGCTGGTGCTGGCCGGCGGCGGACTGCCCGAGGACGTCGGCCGGGTGCTGACCCACGTCCAGAACGACCTCTTCGACGTGGGCGCAGACTTCTGCACGCCGGTGGTGCCCGACCCCGAGTACCCGCCGCTGCGGATCGAGCAGGCCTACGTCGACCGGCTCGAGGGCTGGTGCGACCGGTACAACGAGGACCTGCCCAAGCTGCGCTCGTTCATCCTCAACGGCGGTACGCCGGCGGCCGCCCACCTGCACGTCGCCCGCACCGTCGTACGCCGGGCCGAGCGGTCCGCCTGGGCGGCCTGGGAGGTCCACGCCGAGACCATGAACCAGCTCGCGATCACCTACCTCAACCGGCTCAGCGACCTGCTCTTCATCCTCGCCCGCGCCGCCAACCGCGAGAACGGCGACGTGCTGTGGGTTCCTGGCGGCGAGCGCGGCGAGCCTCAGGAGGACTAGCAGCTGCCATCGCGCCCTGGTCAGACGCCACGCGCCGGCAGCGGGCGCGGCGCTCTGCGGTCATGGCTCGCTCTGTTGCCCGCCGGCGACAAAATCGACGATGTCGCTGACGAAGCGTGCGGGCTGGGCCAAGTGGACGGCGTGCCCGACACCTTCGGAGAGCGCCAGCCTCGCGTCCGGAATCCCGTCGAGCAGCACCTGCTGGTCATTGCCGACGAACGCGTCGTCATCCCCTGACGTGAGCAGTGTCGGAGCCGTGATCCGCCCGAGGTTCGCACGAATGACAGTCTCCAGCAGGCCGCGTCGGGGTCTCTTTCAGGCGAACTAGCGCGGGCGCTGTGACCAGCGCGCCCGCTCAAGCACCTCGCGCGTCCGCTCGGGCGAAACCCGGTGACTGGCGATGTGCTCGGGCCAATGCGCCACCTCGGCTTCGGCCCATTCGGCCCAGGAGGCGACGAGGGCATAGAAGTCGGTGAGGAAGGCGCCGAAGAGGAGAGTGGTGCCGCGGCGCTGGTCATACAGCCCGTCTCCATCGGCGAACTTCTCGCCGCCCTCGATGTTGCCGGCATTCATCTCCACAGCCCACGCGCGGGCGCGGGCAATGGTGGCGAGGGCGTCGTCGCGGGTGCCGTGGTCCGCAAAGACGAGCTTGACCAGGCCCTCGAACTCGAGCGCCGGACCGTCCCCGGGATCGGCGAGCCACGCGGCGAGCGAGCGTCGGCCGGACGGAGTGATGGTGTACACGGTGCGCGGGCGGCGGCCGACGGTCTCCTTGCGAGAAGTGGCGTACCCGTGCAGGGCGAGCTTCTTCGGCTCCTCGAACAGCTTGCTCCGCGCGCGTGGCCACGCTCGGCCGACGCTGCGGTCCATCGCCTTGGCGAGCTCGTAGGTCGAGTGCGGGCGCACCGCCAGAAGGCCGAGGACCCCGTACGTCGTCGTGGTGAGCCGTGGAAGTGCAGTTGACACAATCCTCCCTTCGGGACTAAAACTAGCACATACTCTCTTTGGGACTATTCGTGGAGGCAATGATGAACGAACTGGCGCTGGAGATCGATCCGCGGAACGCAGGCGTACTCCGCGAATGGGACGGCGAGCACGGCACCTACTGGGCCGAGCACGCGGCGACGTACAACGCATCCATCGCTCGCTATCAGCCTGGGCTGATAGCAGCCATCGCGGCGCAGCGCGGAGAGCGGATCCTCGACGTGGGGTGCGGTTCCGGTGAGCTCGCGATCGACCTGGTGCGCGGTACGCCAGGTGCGACCGCGCTGGGAGTCGATCTGTCCACCGCCCAGCTCGACGTGGCGAGGCAACAGGCTGGCGAGCTGTCGGTGACGTTCGCACAGGCCGACGCCCAGGCGCACGACTTCGGAGCACACTCCTTCGACGTGATCGCGAGCCGGACTGGGACCATGTTCTTCACCGACATGGCCATGGCATTCGCCAACCTTGCCAAGGCGACCCGACCCGGCGGTCGCTTGGTGATGCTCGTGTGGCGCGGGATCGAGGACAACGAGTGGCTCCGCGAGTTCTTCGGCGCCATCGGACGGGTCCTGCCCATGGCTCCACGGCCGACCGATGCCCCGGGTCCGTTCTCGCTCAGCGACCCGGATCGGGTTCGTGACCTGCTTCACGCATCTGGCTGGGCCGATGTCGCCTTCGCCGCCGCTGGCGAGCCGTTGCGCTTCGGGCCAGACCCGGACTCCGCCACCAGGTTCCTGGTCGGCCAGATGAAGTGGCTGTTCGACAAGCTCGATGACTCCGGCAAGCGGCAGGCCGAAGCGAACCTGCACGAGGTGATGGCCGCACATGCCGGCGAGGACGGCGTGCTCCTCGGGTCCGGTGCCTGGATCATCACCGCACGACGCCCATGATGCCGTGCCACAGACCGGCGTTTCTGTCTGCTCATCTCAGGGCGGTCCCGACCTCTACGACAGAAGCCGCGTCCTGATGGCCGCCCCCGGGCGAGGCGTCAGATCACCCCGGATGCGGCTGGTCAGCGCCGCCAGACGAACGCCGCGATCCCGACCAGCACCAACAGCAGCGCACCCTTGTTGATCATCCGCACGCCCGCGGCCACGCGGAAGCTCGCCACCATCCGATCGTCGGCGGTCGCGTCGACGACCCGCCCCTCGCGCCGACCGCGCAGGATGAGCCGGATGCCGACGCCGACGACGGCGAGCCCGAGGGCGACCCCGATGCCGACCCCGATCGCCCAGCCCATCTGCTCAGCGCCTCGGGTCCGGTTCGCGGGCAACCCCCACGAGCAGCACGGTTGGCACCAGCACCGCCGCGACCACCCACAGCGAGTCGAGCGTCCCGACCCGGTCGCCGACGAATCCGAGCAGCGGCGGGCCGGCCAGGAAGGCGGAGTAGCCGATCGTGGACACCACGCTGACCCGGGCCGCCGCATGCGCGGGGTCGTCGGCGCCGGCGCTCATGCCGACCGGGAAGCCGAGCGAGGCGCCGAGCCCCCATGCCAGCACGCCGAGCGCCACGAGCACCGGGTGGGGGCCGAGCAGCAGCAGCACCAGTCCGGCGAGCGCGAGGAGCGCAGTGGCCCGCAGCACCGGGACCCGTCCGAACCGGTCGAGCACCACCGTCCCGAGCAGCCGGCCGGCGGTCATGGCGACCACGAACAGCGCGAACCCGCCGACGCCGACCCACCGGGGCGCGTCGTACCCGTCGATGACGGCGAGCGCGAGCCAGTCGTTCGCCGCTCCCTCGGTGAGCGCGAACGCGAGCACCATCAGGCCGATCGCGAGGGTGCGAGGCTCGCGCCACGCGGTCGCTGACGAGCCTTCGTGCGCGTCGGGCGAGGCGGGTAGGAACGCTCGCGTCGCGGGTACGGCGAGGAGCACGGCTGCGGCCGCGAGGGCCAGGTGGCCGGTCATGGGGACCCCGACCGCCGTGACCAGCACCCCGATGCCCGCGCCGGCGACCGAGCCGAGGCTCCACCCGGCGTGGAACCGCGGCAGGATCGCGCGGCCGAGACCACGCTCGACCGCGGCGCCCTCGACGTTCATGGCGACGTCCCACGTGCCGGTGCCGATGCCGTAGACGAACAACCCGACGGCAGCCACACCCACGGACGACGTGAGGTCGACCCCGAGGGCCACGACCAGCAGCCCGAACGCGGCCAGCCCGCTCCCGCCGCGCACGACGGCGGCCGCGCTGCTGCGCCGGATCAGCGCGCCGGCACTCGGCAGCGCGAGCACCGACCCGAGGGCCCCCGCCAGCAGCAGCAGGCCGAGCGAGGAGTTGTCGAGGCCGAGGCCCGAGCGCATGTCCGGGACCCGCGAGAACAGCGAGGCGAAGCCGAGGCCGTTGAGGATGAAGACGGTCGCGACCGCGTTGCGCGCCGCAGCGACCGCGCCGGCGTCGGGTCGCACGCCGCTGGACACGGGCTCGCTCACACCGTCGTCGCCGTCCCCGGAGGGCCGGCCTCGAGCCACGCCTGGAAGCCGGTCAGCGAGCTCGGCGCCATCGCCAGCTCGAGCGTGGCGTCACCGACGTTGCACTGCACGACGGTGTGCTCGGGGTAGAGCGACACCCGCTCGGCTCTCTCGGGGTCGCGGCGGCCGGTGTAGTTGAGCGTGCTGCGCTCCCACACCCGCTTGGGCCGCGGGGCCAGCGAGAAGATCCGGAACCACTGCAGCTCGTCACCGGAGTAGCGACCGAGCCCGAGAAGCCAACCGCGCCCGGCCCTCTCGGGACGGACGCGGTAGCTGAGCTCGAAGGTGCCACCGTGACGGGACAGCACCCGCCGACGTACGACGAGTGCCAGGCCGTAGAGCAGGACGAGGACCAGCACCGCACCAGCTGCGTCAAGCAGCAGCTGCCACAGCGGCATCCGGTCCTCCTCCGTCGGCCGACCTGGTCAGCCCTCGTCGTTCTCCTGCGCGGCGACCCGCTCGTCGAGCAGCCGCTTGGCCTCGTCGTAGTTGCTCTCGAACGAGATCTCGGCATGCTCGCACAGCAGCCGGACCTCGTTGTTGGCGACCGAGAGGAACCCACCGTCGACGGCGGCCACCCAGTGACCGTCGTCGACCGTGCGGACGTCGACCTGACCCGCGTCGAGCACGGACATGATCGGCGTGTGGTTGGCCATGATCCCGATGTCGCCGTCGAGGGTGCGCGCGCTGACGATGGTGGCCTCCCCGGACCACACCTCGCGGTCCGCGGCCACCAAGGCGACCTTCATGGTGTTCGCCATCAGAGGCTCTTCTGGATCTCGTCCCAGCGCCGCTCGACGTCGTCGAGGCCACCGCACATGAAGAAGGCCTGCTCGGCGACGTGGTCGTAGTCGCCGTCGGCGATCTTGTTGAACGCCTCAATGGTGTCGGCCACCGGAACGGTCGAGCCCTCGATGCCGGTGAACTGCTTGGCCACGTAGGTGTTCTGCGACAGGAACCGCTGGATCCGGCGAGCGCGGGACACGATGATCTTGTCCTCCTCGGAGAGCTCGTCGACACCGAGGATCGCGATGATGTCCTGGAGCTCCTTGTTGCGCTGCAGGATCTGCTTGATCCGGATCGCGCAGTCGTAGTGCGCCTGCCCGATGTACTGCGCGTCGAGGATCCGGGACGTCGAGGTCAGCGGGTCCACGGCGGGATAGATGCCCAGCGACGCGATCTCACGCGAGAGCTCGGTCGTGGCGTCCAGGTGGGCGAACGTGGTCGCAGGAGCCGGGTCGGTGTAGTCGTCCGCCGGCACGTAGATCGCCTGCATCGAGGTGATCGAGTGACCGCGGGTCGAGGTGATCCGCTCCTGCAGCACGCCCATCTCGTCGGCCAGGTTGGGCTGGTAGCCCACCGCGGACGGCATCCGGCCAAGCAGGGTGGACACCTCCGAGCCGGCCTGGGTGAACCGGAAGATGTTGTCGATGAAGAGCAGCACGTCCTGCTTCTGCACGTCGCGGAAGTACTCCGCCATCGTCAGTGCCGACAGCGCGACCCGCAGCCGGGTGCCCGGCGGCTCGTCCATCTGACCGAACACGAGGGCGGTCTGGCCGATGACGCCGGCCTCCTCCATCTCCGCGATCAGGTCGTTGCCCTCACGGGTGCGCTCGCCGACGCCGGCGAACACCGACACGCCGCCGTGGTCCTTCGCGACTCGGGCGATCATCTCCTGGATCAGCACGGTCTTGCCCACGCCCGCACCGCCGAACAGGCCGATCTTGCCGCCCTGCACGTACGGCGTCAGGAGGTCGATGACCTTGATGCCGGTCTCGAACATCGCGGTCTTCGACTCGAGCTGGTCGAAGGCAGGCGCCTTGCGGTGGATGCCCCAGCGCTCCTTGACGTCGAGCTCCTCGCCCTCCTCGAGGTTGAGGCACTCACCGAGGGTGTTGAACACGCGGCCCTTGGTCACGTCGCCGACGGGAACCGAGATGGCCTCACCGGTGTCGCTCACCTGTGCGCCGCGCACCAGCCCGTCGGTCGGCTGCAGCGAGATCGCGCGCACCATGCCGTCACCGATGTGCTGCGCGACCTCGAGCGAGATGGTCTTGGTGTCGCCGCCGAGGGTCAGCTCGCACTCGAGCTTGTTGTAGATCTCGGGCATCGAGTCCACGGGGAACTCGACGTCGACCACCGGGCCGATGACCCGCGCGATGCGGCCGAAGGCCCCGGCGCCCGAGCCGGTCTTGTTCTCTTCAACAGTGGCAGTCATGTCTCTCACTCACTCCGTTGGTGCGGGTCACTCGCTGGCGGCGTTCGCGTCGGCCAGCGCGTTGACGCCACCGACGATCTCGCTGATTTCCTGGGTGATGCCAGCCTGGCGAGCCTGGTTGGCGATCCGGGTGTACTTCTTGATGAGCTCCTCGGCGTTGTCCGTCGCCGACTTCATGGCCTTCTGCCGGGCGGCGAGCTCGGAGGCCGCCGCCTGCAGGAAGGCGAAGAAGATCCGGCTCTGGACGTAGCGCGGCAGCAGCGAGTCGAGGACGACCTCGGCGGACGGCTCGAACTCGTAGAGGGGCAACACGTCGT
This sequence comes from uncultured Actinomycetota bacterium, assembly GCA_963826265.1. Taxonomy (GTDB): domain Bacteria; phylum Actinomycetota; class Actinomycetes; order Propionibacteriales; family Nocardioidaceae; genus Nocardioides. Next base: position 1,377,407 of record CAWGWH010000001.1, on the reverse strand, counting down.
CCGAGGACGGGGCGCTGCTCTCCTGGTTCTCGCTGGCCTCGACGACCTCGAGTGGCAGCATCCGCACCGCGGTGGGCTCCTGCACGAGCATCGACCGGAAGCGCGTGTAGACCACGTGCACCTCGTCGACGGCGTGGTCGCCCTCCTCGGCCATGAACGCGTCGATCAGGGCGTCGCCGACCTCGGCCGCGGCGTCGTACGACGGCTGGTCGGAGAAACCGGTCCAGGAGTCGACCACCGGCCGGTTGCGGAACCGGAAGTAGGCCTCGCCCTTGCGGCCGCAGAGGTAGGTGCGGACCTCCTTGCCCTCCTCGGTGAGGGTGGTGACGAGCCGCTCGGCCTCCTTGATCACGCTCGAGGAGTAGGCGCCCGCGAGGCCACGGTCGCTGGTGACGATCAGGATCGCCGCCCGCTTGGGGTCCTCGGGCTCGGTCGTCATCGGGTGGTCGACGTTGGAGTAGGTCGCCAGCGCCGACACCGCCCGGGTCAGCTCACGCGCGTACGGCGCGGCCGACTGAGCCCGCTGTTGCGCCTTGATGATGCGGGACGCAGCGATCAGCTCCATGGCCCGGGTGATCTTCTTCATCGACTCCGTCGACTTGATCCGTGCCCGGTACTCGCGCACCGAAAGAGCCATGGGTCAGCCCCGCTTCTGCTTGACGATCTGCTCCTGGTCCTCGTCCTCCAGCGCCTCGGCGGGCGCCTCGGTGCCGGCCTTGATCGAGCCGCCCTCGGAGGTCTCGAACTGGTCGAGGAAGGAGTCGTAGGCCGACTCGAGCGAGCTCGCGGTGTCGTCCTCGAACTTCGTCGTCTCGCGGATCGAGGAGAGGATCCCCTCGTGCGAGCGGCGCACGTAGTCGATGAACTCGTTCTCGAACCGCAGCACGTCCTCGGTCGGCACCCGGTCGAGTCGACCGGTGGTGCCCACCCACAGCGAGACCACCATCTCCTCGAGCGGGTACGGCGAGTAGGCCGGCTGCTTGAGCAGCGCCATCAGCCGCGACCCGCGGTCGAGCTGCTGCCGCGAGGCCGCGTCGAGGTCGGACGCGAACATCGCGAACGCCTCCATCGCGCGGAACTGCGCGAGGTCGACCTTGAGCGAACCGGTCACGGACTTCATGGCCTTGGTCATCGCCGAGCCGCCCACGCGCGACACCGACACACCGACGTCGATCGCCGGGCGCTGGTTGGCCGCGAACAGGTCGGACTGCAGGAAGATCTGGCCGTCGGTGATCGAGATGACGTTGGTCGGGATGTAGGCCGACACGTCGTTGGCCTTGGTCTCGATGATCGGCAGACCCGTCATCGAGCCGGCTCCCATGTCGTCCGAGAGCTTCGCGCACCGCTCGAGCAGCCGGCTGTGCAGGTAGAACACATCACCCGGGTAGGCCTCGCGGCCCGGCGGGCGGCGCAGCAGCAGCGACACGGCGCGGTAGGCCTCGGCCTGCTTGGTCAGGTCGTCGAACACGATCAGGACGTGCTTACCCTCGTACATCCATTCCTGGCCGATGGCCGAGCCGGTGTACGGGGCGAGGTACTTGAAGCCGGCGCTGTCGGACGCGGGCGAGGCGACGATGGTGGTGTACTCCAGCGCGCCGGCCTCCTCGAGGGCACCGCGTACCGAGGCGATGGTGGAGCCCTTCTGGCCGATCGCGACGTAGATGCAACGCACCTGCTTGGCGGGGTCGCCGGAGTCCCAGTTCTGCTTCTGGTTGATGATCGTGTCGATCGCGATCGTCGTCTTGCCGGTCGAACGGTCACCGATGATCAGCTGCCGCTGGCCGCGGCCGATCGGGGTCATGGAGTCGATCGCCTTGATGCCGGTGGCCAGCGGCTCGTGCACCGACTTGCGAGCCATCACGCCGGGAGCCTGGAGCTCGAGGGCGCGACGCTCGCTGGACTCGATGTCGCCGAGCCCGTCGATCGGGGTGCCGAGCGGGTCGATCACCCGACCCATGAAGGCGTCGCCCACGGGCACCGAGAGGATCTCGCCGGTGCGCTTGACCGCCTGACCCTCCTCGATCTTGTCGAAGTCACCCAGGATGACGACGCCGATCTCACGGGTGTCGAGGTTCAGGGCGATGCCGAGGGTGCCGTCCTCGAACTCGAGGAGCTCGTTGGCCATCGCGGAGGGCAGGCCGCTCACGCGGGCGATGCCGTCGCCGGCCGTGGCGACGGTGCCGACCTCTTCCTTGCTCGCCGCCGAGGGCTGGTAGTCCTCGACGTACTTCTGGAGCGCGTCGCGGATCTCCTCCGGACGAATCGAAAGCTCCGTCATTGTCCCTGCCTCTTCCCTTGGTTCCTGGGTTCGTCTGTGTCTGTGTGTCTGTTGCGCCGGGGTGTGTCAGACGGCGAGCCGTCGTCGGGCGTCGTCGAGCCGGCCGGCCACCGTGCCGTCGATGACATCGTCGCCGATCTCCACCCGGATCCCGCCCACCACGTCGGCGTCGACGACCTCGTTGACGTGGATCTCCCGGCCGTACTGCTTCGAGAGCGCCTTGCGGAGGCGGTCGCGCTCGGGCTCGGTGAGCGGCTGCGCCACCCGCACGGTCGCCACACCCTCACCGGCGGTATCGGCGACGACGGTGCGATAGACCTCCAGCGCCGCGGTCAGCGTCCCGTAGGTACCGGTCAGCGCCTGCTTGGTGAGGGTCGCCGTGGCCGGCAGCACCGTGTCGCCCAGCACCGTGTCGACCAAGCCGGCCCGGTCGTCGACGGTCCGGCCCGGATTGGCGAGTGCGTCGCGGAGCCCCGGGTTGGTCGCCAGCAGCCGGCCGACGCCGAACAGCTCGTCGGCGAGCTGGTCGGCCTTCGCGCCCGTCGACAGGGCGATCGCGACCTCGCTGAGCCGCTCGAGGACGTCGGGCAGGTCGCGCTGGGAGGTCCAGCGGTGCCCGAACGCGCTCTCGACGATCGCGAGCGCGGTCTCGCCGACCTTCCCTTCGAAGATCTGCCGGGCCAGGCCCTGCCTGGCCTCCGCGGGCAAGGACGCGTCGGTCGCGGCCCGGCGCAGCGCCGGGTCGGCGCGCAGCAGGTCGGAGACCGAGAACAGCTCGTCGCCGATGGTGGCGGCGTCGGCAAGCGTGGCCGGCTTCCCGAGCCGGTCGCGCAGGTCGGCCATCGCCTCCGCCGAGGCGCCCCGCAGCATCGTTGCTGCCATTACTTGTCCCCGCCCTGCCCTGCGGCCTGGGAGGTCTCGAGCGTCTCGAGGTCGGCCAGGAACCGGTCGACCACGCGGTTGCTCCGCTCGTCGTCCTCGAGGCTCTCACCGACGATCCGGCCGGCGAGCGTGGTCGCCAGGGTGCCGACCTCGGCGCGGAGGGTGGCCACCGCCTGCTGCCGCTCGGCGCCGATCTGGGCGTGGGCGTGCTCCACGATCCGGCTCGCCTCGGCCTGCGCCTGCTCGCGCATCTCCGCGACGATCGCCGCACCCTGCTCGCGCGCCTCTTCGCGGATCCGGGCTGCCTCGTGCCGGGCGTCGGCCAGCTGCGACTTGAAGTCGTCCTCGGCCTGCTGGGCGCCGCTCTTGGCCTCCTCGAGGTCGCTGAACTGCTTGCGGATCGCGTCCTGGCGGGCCGTCATCGCCCGGTTGATCGGCGGGATGACGAACTTGCCCAGGAGGGCCAGGATGATCGCGAAGGCCAGCAGCTCCACCAGGAACGTGGCGTTCGGGACGAGGAAGTTGCTGCCGCCGTCTTCCTCCGTGGCCATGGTGTTCAGAGGAGTGGTCAGCGGAAGGAGCAGGCTGGTGACGCTTGACATGTCGGGTCCTTTGCTCGGGACGTGCTACGGGTCTGGCTCAGCCGAGGACGAACACGAACATCGCCATGAAGGCGAGGTTGATGAAGAACACTGCCTCACAGAGACCGACCGTCAGGAAGAAGATCGTCTGCAGGCGACCCTGGGCCTCCGGCTGACGAGCCACACCCTGGATGTACGACGCACCGGCGAGTCCGTCACCGATACCGGTACCGATCGCGCCGCCGGCCAGGGCGACGCCGCCGCCGACGAAAGCACCGGCAAGGGTGACTGCCTCATCGCTTACTGCCATTGATCTGCCTTTCGTAGTGCTTCTCTCGTGTCGGCGCCGGGTCGACGCCTCGGGTGTTACTCGTGCTGCGCTCTGGCCTGGTCGGCTCAGCGCGCGGGTGCGGGGGCCGGCGCCTCGTCGGTCGAGTCGGTGTCGGCGGTGTCCTTCTCGGGCTGGTCCTTCGCCTGGTGCTCGTCGTGGTGCTCGTCGTGGTCGTCGCCGCCGTGTCCCGTACCTGCCATCCCGAAGTACAGGATCGTCAGCAGCGCGAAGATGAAGGCCTGCACGCCGCCGATGAACATGTCGAAGAGCTTCCAGATGATGTTGGGACCCCAGAAGACGTAGATCGGGAGCAGGCCGATCAGGGCGAGCATGATGCCGCCGGCGAAGATGTTGCCGAAGAGCCGGAGCGCGAGGGTGACCGGCTTGATGAGTTCCTCGAGGATGTTGAGGAGCGTGAAGAACATCCGAGCGGGCACGTCGGCGATCTTGTTCGAGGCGATGCTGCCGGAGATGAAGCCGCCGAAGTAGCCCCCGAGGCCGCGCTCCCGGATGCCGTAGATCCATGTCCCGACGAAGACCATGAGCGCCATGGCGTAGGTGAGATTCGTGTCTGCGGTCGGTGCTGCCAGCAGGTGGCCGGTGTCGTCGTTCCACGCGCTCGGGACGATCTCGAACCAGTTCGCGATGAGGATGAAGAAGAACAGCGCGACAGCCAGCGCCACCACGGTTCGGTTCACCCGGCCGAGATTGTCCTCTACCTGGCCGCTCACCCAGCTGACGAGCGTCTCCCAGGTCAGCTGGAGCTTGGTGGGAACGTGGTCGTCTGTGTCCTTGGTCAGGTGCTTGCGGGCGAGGAAGCCGAGGCCGACCACGATCGTGCCGGCGAGCACGGTCGCCCAGATCGTGTCGAGGTTGAACGTGAAGTCTTTCCAGGTCCACTCGACGTGGTGGCCGATCTCGATCGCGGGCTCCTCCTCGGAGCCGCCGTCGGCGGCCACCAGGGTCAGCTGGCTGATCATGGCTGCTTCAACTCCTTGAGCAGGGGCACGCTGGTCATGACGAGGGCGATCAGCCGGAAGATGGCCAGGCCGAGCAGCAGGCCGATGCCGTCGGGCCAGAAGACGACCGCGATGGTGACCGCGACGACGGTGAGCACGGTGAGCCGGGCGACGGTCGCGAAGATCATCTCGCTGCGGGTGGGCTGCTCGCCCGAGGTGATGATGCGGAGCAGCCAGTACTCGGTGGCGAGGTGGTTGAACAGGCCGAGCCCGATTCCGGCCGCGATGCAGCCGGCGAGGGTCCACTCTCCGAGCTGGCCGGCGATCCAGTAGGAGGCGACGGCCAACCCGAGGGCGACCAGGATCGCCTTGCGCTGGTCCTTGAGGACCCGGCCGATGCTCGCGCGCTCGCCGGGGTTGACCGTGGGCGGGATGGGGGTGGTCATGGTCATGCCGCCTCAGCCCCGCAGCGCGGAACGGATCCGGACCCAGAAGCCGACGCCGGCCAGGACGATGCCGACACCCACGCCGGTGAGGGTGAACGCCGGACTCGAGTCGAGGCTGCGGTCGAGGACCAGGCCGAGGACCGTGCAGAGGACGACGGAGCCCACCAGGAGACCGCCGAGTCCGATGAGGTCGCGTCCGCGCAGTCCTGGATCAGGATGGGCGGCATCGGAGCGCTCATCGGACATTCACCCGGGTCGCTTTCGGTCGTGGGCAGGTCACCCCGGAGACGGGGTGCGTCGACCCTGTGGGTACTGATGCGAGTGATGGGGGAAGCCCACCGATCCAGGATCGACGACGGCGCGAAACTACCACAGCCCGGGGGCCCGACGAACCCGGGGGCCAGTGCCGTGACACTGCCCTCGGAGGGGGTCTGGCGGGGTGCGGTCGTCATGCGTGGCGGCCGTCCTGTCGTGGCGTTCGGAGGGTGCTTGTGAAAAGTAGCACAAAGTATCGCGGGGCTCGAAACCGGGTCCCGGACCGGCTTCTCGTCAGTCGTCGGGATGGGTCAGGTGCGGCGTCTGGACGAACGGAACCAGGAAGGTCGCCGCCACCGTCAGCGCCGCCGCACCCGCCAGTGCCCCCCACATCACGGGACCGGTGTAGAGGCTGGCGAGCACCGTGCCGAACCCGATCAGACCGGCCCACAACCACATGATGACCACCGCCCTTCGCTGGCTGTGCCCGATCTCGAGCAGCCTGTGGTGGAGGTGCTGCTTGTCCGGCGAGAACGGCGAGCGGCCGGCCCACCCGCGCCGCGCGACGGCCAGCACCAGGTCCGCGATCGGCACGATCAGGATCGTCAGCGGCAGCAGCAGCGGCAGGAAGTAGGCGGCCGGGTTGACGTCGCTGCCCGCGCCACCACGCGTGATCTCCTGGCCGCTGAACTGCGTCGTGAGGGTGAGGGTCGAGGCCGAGAGCACCAGGCCCAGCAGCATCGAGCCGCTGTCGCCCATGAACAGCCGGGCGGGGTGGAAGTTGTGGGGCAGGAAGCCCGCGCACGCCCCCGCCAGCGCCGCAGACAGGAACGCGCCGGTGGTCGCCAGCGTGACGCCGTTGAGGTTGGCGAGCTGGTAGCTGAACACGAAGAAGGCCGTGGCGCCGATCCCGACCACGCCGGCGGCGAGACCGTCGAGGCCGTCGACGAAGTTGACCGCGTTGACAGTGGCGATGACCAGCACCGCCGTCAGGAGCGCGCCCTGCGCCGGGTCGAGCGCGAAGAACTGCTGATCCGCGGAGGTCGGGATGAACCGCAGCTGGATCCCCGACCAGATCAGGAAGGCGACCGCGATCACTTGGCCGCCGAGCTTGGTCAGCCAGTCGAGCTCGAAGAGGTCGTCGAGCACGCCCACGCCGCAGACCATCGCCCCGGCCAGGATCACCACTCCGGCGTCCTGGAACACGAACGGACTGCCGGCCGCCGACAGGAAGGGCAGTTCCCGGCCCACGCCGTACGCCGCGACGAGCCCGCCCAGCATCGCGAGCCCACCGAGGTACGGGATCGGCTCGGCGTGCACGTCGCGGTCACGCACCTCGGCGACCGCCCCGGTCCGCAGCGCGATCTCCCGCGCGATCACCGTCAGCAGGTAGGTGACGGCGGCGGCGACCAGGAAGACCAGCAGGTACTCACGCACGAGATGACCCATTCCAAGGGGGCGCCCAGCGAGCGGCGTTCCGCGCCCGGCCGGCAAGGCGGAGCGACGGTGTACTGGTCGTCCTTCGAGCGACGACAACGCAGCCATGCGGGGTGCGGGGCGTCGCGCAGCGGGCGTTCCTCTTGGGGTGGGTCATCTCTACGACTCGGGGACCTCGTCGGTCAGCGTGGCACCGAGCGGCTCCAGCACCTCGTTGAGCCGTTCCAGAGACAGCGCACCACCGCGCAGCACCCGGCCCTGGCTGCCGGTGACGTCCACGATGGTGGACGCCTCGCCCCCGGGGGCCGGGCCACCGTCGACGACCACGGCGACGTCCTGCCCGAGCTGCTCGACGGCCTGCGTCGCGTTGACCGCCGCGGCGCTCCCGCTCTTGTTGGCCGAGCTCACAGCCAACGGACCGGTCCGCTCGAGCACGGCGAGGGCGAGGTCGTGGTCGGGCATCCGTACGGCGACAGTGCCTCGGGTGTCGCCGAGGTCCCACTGCAGCGACGGCTGCTGGCGGCACACGAGGGTGAGTGGTCCCGGCCAGAACGCATCGATCAGGGCTCGCGCGTAGGCCGGCAGGTCGGTGGTCAGCGCGTCGATCGTCGTGGCCGCGCTGACGAGCACTGGTGGCGGCATGCTACGGCCCCGGCCCTTGGCTGCGAGCAGCGCCTTCACGGCCTCGGCGTCGAACGCGTCGGCACCGATGCCGTAGACGGTGTCGGTCGGGATGACCACGAGGTCGCCGCGCTGCACCGCCAAAGTCGCCTCGGCCACGGCCTCCTCGCGTTCCTCGTCGGTGCCGGTCGGCAACCGTTGCGCGTGCGTCACGCGCCTATCGTGCCAGCCGTGCCGTGACGTAGCGCGGACGCCCGGCGAGGTCGTGGTGGTCGCGCACGTCGCTGAAGCAGCCGGCCCCGGCGAAGACGGCCGGCGCGCTCTCGCCCTGGACGTCGGCGTGCTCGACGCCGACCCAGCCGCCGGGCCGCAGCAGCCGGGTCGCCCGGGCTGCGACCACCCGGATCGCGTCGAGCCCGTCGTCGCCGGAGAACAGCGCCAGGTGCGGGTCGTGGTCCCGCGCCTCCGGGGCGACCGACTCCCAGGCGTCGAGCGGGATGTACGGCGGGTTGCACGTGACCACGTCGACGCCGCCGGCCAGGTCCTCGAACGCCTCGGCCATGTCGCCGAGCCGCAGCTCCACTCCGGTCCCGGCCAGGTTGCGAGCGGCCCACCCGTGGGCGGCCGGATCGAGCTCGACGGCGTGCACCCGGGCCGAGGGGACCTCGTCGGCGACCGCACTGGCGATCGCGCCGGAACCGGTGCACAGGTCGACGACGACTGGCTCGCCCACCTCGAGTGCTCGCTCGAGCCCGCTCGACCGCCCAGCCGGCCAGCAGCTCGGTCTCCGGCCGGGGCACGAACACTCCGGGGCCGACCGCCAGCTCGACGTACCGGAAGCCGGCGGCGCCGAGCAGGTGCTGCAGCGGCTCGCGCCGCGCGCGCCGTCCCACCAGGGTCTCGAATCGGGCGGCGCGCTCGTCAGGGACGTCGTCGACCAGCGCCAGCCGCGCCTGGTCGACGCCGAGCACATGGGCGAGCAGCGCGTCCGCGTCGTACGCCGGTGAGGGGACTCCCGCCTCGGCCAGCCTGGCCGCGGCGGCGCGCCGGCGCTCCAGCGGGGTCACGACTCGAGTGCCTCGAGCCGGGCCGCCAGGTCGGCCTCGACGCACGAGGTCAGCACCGGCTCGAGGTCGCCGTCGAGTACCTGGTCGAGGTTGTAGGACTTGTAGCCGGTGCGGTGGTCGGAGATCCGGTTCTCGGGGAAGTTGTACGTGCGGATCCGCTCCGACCGGTCGACGGTCCGCACCTGGCTGCGCCGAGCCTCGCTGGCCTCGGCGTCGGCCTCCTCCTGCGCCGCCGCGAGCAGCCGGGCCCGCAGGATGCGCATAGCCTGCTCGCGGTTCTGGAGCTGGCTCTTCTCGTTCTGGCAGCTCACCACGATGCCGGTCGGAAGGTGGGTGATGCGGACCGCGGAGTCGGTCGTGTTGACGCTCTGCCCACCCGGACCGCTGCTGCGGAACACGTCGATCCGCAGATCGTTCTCGTCGACCTGGACGTCGACCTGCTCGGCCTCCGGGAGCACCAGCACGCCCGCGGCGCTGGTGTGCACCCGGCCCTGCGACTCGGTGACCGGGACCCGCTGCACGCGGTGCACCCCGCCCTCGAACTTGAGCAGCCCGTACGGCGCTTCGCCCGGTTCGCTGACCCCGCGCGCCTTCACCGCGAGAGTCACCGACTTGTAGCCGCCGAGGTCGGACTCGGTGGCGTCGAGCACCTCGGTGGCCCAGCCCCGCCGCTCGGCGTACCGGGTGTACATGCGCAGCAGGTCGCCGGCGAACAGCGCCGACTCCTCGCCCCCCTCGCCGGACTTGACCTCCAGCAGCGCGTCCTTGCTGTCGGCCGGTTCTCGCGGCACCAGCAGGTGGCGCAGTCTTTCCTCCGCCGCGTCCCGGCGCTCGGCCAGAGTCTCGGCTTCCTCGGCGAAGTCCGGTTCGTCGACCCCGAGCTCGCGGGCCGCGTTGACGTCGTCCCCGAGCCGTCGCCACTCCTCCCAGGTACGGACGATGGCCGACACCTCGGCGTAGCGCTGGTTCAGCCGCTTCGCCAGGCCCTGGTCGGCGTGCGTCGCCGGGTCGGCGAGCTGCTGCTCGAGCTCGTGCCGCTCGGTGACGAGACCTTCGACGGCCTCGAACATGGGGCGCTCCTGGGTGCGTTCGTCGGGTCGGCTGCTTCGGCGCTGGTGGGCAGGCGGGTACAGGCGGGTACAGGCGGGTACAGCACGGCGCCGGCCACCATGGAGGGTGACCGGCGCCGGAAGCTGAGCTACTTCTTGTCCTCCGAGGCCTGACCAGCCTTCTGACCAGCCTGGGCGTAGCGCTTCTCGAAACGGGCGACGCGGCCGCCGGTGTCGAGGATCTTCTGCTTGCCCGTGTAGAACGGGTGGCACTGTGAGCACACGTCAGCGTGGATGACGCCGTTGGCGGCCGTGCTGCGCGTGGTGAACGACGCGCCACAGGTACACGTCACCTGCGTTGTCACGTAGTCCGGGTGGATGTCCTTCTTCATGGTGTCCTCTCTGAGGCCGCCGGGTCGCCGAGCGCGGGCGCGTCAGCGTGAACCGGAACCGGGTGGAGACAGTCTGCCACCGAGCAGAACAAACTACTGAATCGAGATCTTCCCGGGTCAGCGCGCCAGCAGGGCGTCCACACGGGACGCGAGCTCACGCGGGCTGAACGGCTTGGTGATGTAGTCGTCGGCGCCGGAGTCGAACCCGGTCTCCACGTCGGACTCCTGGGCCCGTGCGGTCAGCAGGATCACCGGCAGGTCGGCGAGGGCGGCGTCCGCCCGGATCTCGCGGATCGCGTCGAGTCCGGACACGCCCGGCATCATGACGTCGAGGACGGCGAGGTCGGGCTTGTCGGAACGACATGCCTCGACGGCCGCCGCTCCGTCTCCGACCGCGATGATCTCGTGACCCATCGTGGACAGCTTGAACTCCACGAGCTCACGGATGTCGACGTCGTCGTCCGCGACAAGGATCTTGGCCACGGTCTGTGTCCTCTCCGGGGGGAATCTGCTCAGTCAGCGTAGCCGCGAGCGGCGCCCGCCGTGGCGGAATGCCGCAGCCCGTCGGGGTGCGGCATTCCGCCACGGTCTAGTCGCCTTCAGTGCCCGGCGTCGTCTTCTGGACCTGCATCAGGAACTCGATGTTGGTCTGCGACTTCTTGAGTCGTTCCAGGAGCAGCTCGAGCGCCTGCTGGCCGTCGAGGCCGGACAGCACCCGGCGCAGCTTCCAGACGATCGCCAGCTCCTCCTTCGACATCAGGAGCTCCTCGCGGCGGGTACCGGACTGGACGGCGTCAATGGCCGGGAAGAGCCGCTTGTCGGCGAAGTCGCGGCGCAGCCGGATCTCCATGTTCCCGGTGCCCTTGAACTCCTCGAAGATGACCTCGTCCATCTTCGAGCCGCTCTCGATCAGCGCGGTGGCCAGGATGGTCAGCGAGCCGCCGTTCTCGATGTTGCGCGCGGCGCCGAAGAAGCGCTTCGGCGGGTACAGCGCGGCGGAGTCGACACCACCGGAGAGGATCCGACCGCTCGCAGGGGCCGCCAGGTTGTACGCGCGGCCGAGACGGGTGATGCCGTCGAGCAGCACGACCACGTCGTGCCCGAGCTCGACGAGCCGCTTGGCCCGCTCGATCGCCAGCTCGGCGACCGTGGTGTGGTCACTCGCAGGGCGGTCGAACGTCGAGGAGATGACCTCGCCCTTCACCGAGCGCTCGAAGTCGGTGACCTCCTCCGGACGCTCGTCGACCAGCACGACCATCAGATGGCACTCGGGGTTGTTGGTGGTGATCGAGTTCGCGATCGACTGCATGATCATCGTCTTGCCGGCCTTGGAAGGGGAGACGATCAGGCCCCGCTGCCCCTTGCCGATCGGGGCAGCGATGTCGATGACGCGGCCGATCAGGTTGGCCGGCTCGGTCTCCAGACGCAGCCGCTCGCTCGGGTAGAGCGGGGTGAGCTTGGCGAAGTCGACCCGGCTCTTCGCGGTCTCGGGATCGGCGCCGTTGACGCTGTCGATCCGCACCATCGGGTTGAACTTCTCCTTGCGCTCACCCTCGCGGGGCTGGCGCACCTGGCCGACGACCGCATCGCCGCGGCGCAGCCCGAACTTCCGGACCATCGACAGCGACAGGTAGACGTCGTCGGGGCCGGGCAGGTAGCCGCTGGTCCGGACGAACGCGTAGTTGTCGAGCACGTCGAGGATGCCGGCCGCCGGCAGCAGCACGTCGTCGTCGAGGATCGTGGTGTCCGGCTCGCTGCGCTGACCGCCGGTGCTGGTGCCCCCGCTGCTGCGGTTGCGGTCGCGGCCGCGACGACGGCGACTGCTGCGGCTGGCACCCTGCTCGTCGCGGTTCTGGTTCTGCCCCTGGTTCTGGCCGGGCTGCCGGTTCTGCGGCTGGTCCTGCTTGCCCTGCTTGTCGGCCTGGTCCTGCTTCTGGTCCTGCTTCTTGTCCTGCTTCTTCTCCTGCTTCGTGTCCGGCTTCTCCTGCTTGTCCTGCTCCCGGCCGCTCTGCTGGCGCCGGTCGGCGCGGTCGGCCTTCTTCTCGTCAGCCCTCCCGTCAGCCAACTTCTCGGCCTTCTCGTCGGGCTGCGTGGACCGCTGCTCCGTCGTGCGCTCGGTGCCCGAGTCGGGCTCGGACCTGCCAGCGGATCGGTTACCGCCCTGCGCGGCCTTGATGGCGCTGATCAGCTCCGCCTTCTTCATCGACCCGGCCCCGGAGATCCCGAGTCCGCCGGCCATCGACTTCAGGTCCGCGATCAGCATCGAGTTGAGCCCACCGCTGCGCTTCTTGGGAGTGGCGTCGCCGGTCTGGTCAACAGACTGGTCGCCCGCGCCGGTGGATTCGATGGTGTCTGTCACGTGAGGTCCTTCCCACGTATCCGAGCCGACCGCCTCAGATGGGTCGGGCTGCTGGTTGTAGCCCCACCGGTGGTGCGCTGTCGTGTGCCGGGGTGTCCAGACAGACCGGACACCGACACGACTGCGTCGTACCGGAGAGGAAGGATGCACACCCCTCGGTCGGCGTACCGTGCGACCTCGGGTGAAGGTGTGACGCCAGATCATCGGCGCCCGGCCAGGATAGCACCAGCGATCGCCGTCCCGGGCCACGACCCGGAACCCCGGCTCACTCCACGCGTACCCCGGCCCGGTCGATCTCCAGGCGCCTCGCCACCCAGCCAACGGGCGCACGACGAGCCAGGGCGGTCGCGTCGCAGCCGGCACAGAACGCCAGCACGGTGGGTCCGGCGCCGGAGACCACGGCGGCGACACCGTCGGCGCGCAGCGCCTCGACCAGGTCGAGGGACGCCGGCATCGCGGACCGGCGGTAGTCCTGGTGGAGGTAGTCGCGGGTAGCGGCGAGCAGGTGCTCGGGCGCCGAGCCGAGCGCCGCGACGAGCAGGGCGGTGCGGCCTGCGTTGGCGGCCGCTTCGGCGTGGGGGACCGCCTCGGGCAGCAGCCCGCGCGCCAGCTCGGTCGACAGCGGATCGGGCGGCACGAACACGACGACGTCCACGCGAGGGTCGACCGCGGCGGGTACGGCGTACCAGTCGGGCTCGCGGCCGCAGATCACCAGCCCGCCGTACCAGGCCGGCGCGACGTTGTCCGGGTGGCCCTCCAGGTGTGCGGCGAGCCGGAACGCGGCGTCGTCGTCGAGCAGCAACGTGCCACCGGCGACCAGCGCGCGGGCGAGGGCGATGCCGCCGACGAGCGCGGCCGAGGACGAGCCCAAGCCGCGCGCGTGCGGGATGGCGTTGTGACAGCGGAGCCGCAAGCCGGGCGGCTGCTCACCCATCTCGTCGAACGCGACGCGCATGGCGCGGACGACCAGGTGCGACTCGTCGAGCGGGACACCGCCGGCGCCCTCGCCCGCGACCTCCACGTCGAGCCCGGGACCGACGACCACCTCACCGGTCAGCCGGTCGCGCAGGTCGAGTGCGAGCCCGAGCGAGTCGAACCCCGGCCCGAGGTTGGCCGCGGTGGCCGGCACCGATACCACCACCGGGCCGTCGACGAAGCGCGCCACTAGTCCAGCCCCGCGGCCCGGGCCGCCGACTCGAGGTCGGCGTCCACCACCGTGTCGACGACCTGGCCGAACGCCTCGAGGGCGGTGACGGTGTCCTTGAGTCCATGGCCGGTGACGGTCACGACCACGGTCATTCCGGCGTAGGACTCCCCCGCGGCGAGCTCCTTCAGCAGCCCGGCGATCCCCGCCGCTGACGCGGGCTCCACGAAGACGCCGTCACGTGCGGCGAGCTGCCGCTGCGCGTCGAGGATCTGGTCGTCGCTCACCGCGGCGAACCGGCCGCCCGACTCGTCGCGTGCCGCCTCGGCGAGCTTCCACGACGCTGGGTTGCCGATCCGGATCGCGGTCGCCTTGGTCTCGGGGTCGGGGAACGGCTCGCCGGTCACCAGCGGCGCCGCACCCTCGGCCTGGAAGCCGCGCATGATCGGGGTCCGGGTCGCGCGGCCCAGGTCGCGGTACTGCGTGTAGCCGAGCCAGTAAGCCGAGATGTTGCCGGCGTTGCCGACCGGCAGCACGTGGACGTCGGGTGCGTCGCCGAGGAAGTCGACGATCTCGAAGGCTGCGGTCTTCTGCCCCTCCAGCCGCACCGGGTTGACCGAGTTCACCAGCGCCACCGGGTAGTTCCACGAGAGCTCGCGCGCCAGCGCGAGGCAGTGGTCGAAGTTGCCGCGCACCATGATGATCCGCGCCCCGTGCAGCACCGCCTGCGCCATCTTGCCGGCCGCGATCTTGCCCTCGGGGACGAGGACCAGCGGCTTGAGCCCGGCCCGGGCGGCGTACGCCGCCATCGACGCGGACGTGTTGCCGGTCGACGCGCACACCACCGCGGCGGCGCTCTCGGCCTTGGCGACCGAGATCGCGGTCGTCATGCCGCGGTCCTTGAACGAACCGGTCGGGTTGTCGCCCTCGACCTTGAGGTAGACCCGGCCGCCGGTCAGGCCCGAGAGCCAGGCGGACGGGACCAGCGGGGTGCCGCCCTCGCGGAGCGTCACGGCCTCGAGCCCCTCGGGGACGTCGAGCAGTGGGCGGTACTCCTCGATGACGCCCCGCCACTGGCTGGTCACTCAGCCTCCCCCTCGACCCGCATGACGGACGTCACCTCGCGGACGATGTCCATCCCGCGCAGCTGCTCCACGGTCGCGGCGAGCTGCGCGTCCCGGGCGGTGTGCGAGACCACGACCAGCTGGGCGTCGGCGCCGCGCCCCTCCTGCTTGACGGTCTGGATGGACACACCGTGGTCGGCGAACGCGGTAGCCACCGCGGCGAGGACGCCGGCGCGGTCATCGACGTCGATCGCGACGTGGTAGCGGGTGTGGGTCTCCCCCATCGGCAGCACCGGCCGGTCGGCGTACGCCGACTCGCCCGGGCCACGCGTGTCGGAGAGCCGGTTGCGGGCGACCGTCACGAGGTCGCCGAGGACGGCCGACGCCGTCGGCGAGCCACCCGCGCCCGGCCCGTAGAACATCAGCTGCCCTGCCGCCTCGGACTCGACGAACACCGCGTTGAAGGCTTCGCGCACCGAGGCCAGCGGGTGCGACCGCGGGATCATCGCGGGGTGGACGCGGACGGCGACCGCCTCTCCCTCGCCCTCGCCGTCGCCGGACCGGAGCTCCGCGATCGCGAGCAGCTTCACCACAGAGCCCATCTCGCCCGCCGACTGCACGTCGGCGGCGGTCACCTCGGAGATGCCCTCGCGGTGGACGTCGTCGACGGTCACCCGCGAGTGGAAGGCCAGGCTCGCCAGGATCGCGGCCTTGGCGGCGGCGTCGAAGCCCTCGATGTCGGCGGTCGGATCGGCCTCGGCGTACCCGAGCTCCTGGGCCTCCTCCAGTGCCTCGGCGAAGCCGGCCCCGGAGGTGTCCATCTTGTCGAGGATGAAGTTGGTGGTGCCGTTGACGATGCCGAGCACACGCGTCACCCGGTCGCCGGCGAGCGACTCGCGCAGCGGCCGCAGGATCGGGATCGCGCCGGCCACGGCCGCCTCGTAGAACAGGTCGCGGTCGGCCTTCTCGGCCGCCTCGAACAAGGTCGGGCCGTCGGCGGCGAGCAGCGCCTTGTTGGCGGTCACCACGGCCGCACCGTGCTCGAGCGCCGACAGGATCAAGGTGCGGGCCGGCTCGATCCCGCCGATCACCTCGACCACGACATCGGCGCGGGACACCAGGCCGGCGGCGTCCGTCGTCAGCAGCCCGTCAGGCACCTCGACCTCACGGGGTGCGTCGAGCCGACGTACGGCGACGCCGACCAGCTCCAGCGGCGCACCGATCCGCGCGGCGAGGTCGCCGGCCTGCTCGTCGAGGAGGCGGACCACCTGCGAGCCGACCGAGCCACAGCCCAGCACCGCCACCCTGAGCGGTTGAGTCACCGGTCCTCCCCCAGTTCTGTCATCTCGTCTGTCGCACCCAGGTCCGTGGCGAGCAGGTCATCCTCGGTCTCCCGCCGCACCAGCACCCGCACGGCGCCGTCGCGGAGGGCGACGACCGGCGGTCGCAGCAGGTGGTTGTAGTTGGAGGCCATCGACCAGCAGTAGGCGCCCGTCCCGGGCACGGCGAGCAGGTCTCCCGGGGCGACGTCGCCCGGGAGGAACTCGTCCTTGACCACGATGTCTCCCGCCTCACAGTGCTTGCCGACGACCCGCGCCAAGACCGGAGCGGCGTCGGAGTGCCGAGAGGCCAGCGTGCACGAGTAGTCGGCGTCGTACAGCGCCGTCCGGATGTTGTCGCTCATCCCGCCGTCGACGGAGATGTAGGTACGGCGGGCGCCGCCGTCGAGCGCCACCTCCTTGACCGTGCCGACCGTGTAGACGGTGCACATCGAGGGGCCCACGATGGCGCGACCGGGCTCGATCGACAGCCGCGGCACGTCGAGTCCGAGGGCCGCGCACTCGTGCTCGACGATCTTGGTCAGCTCGGTGGCGAGCTCGGCGGGGTCGGCCGGGTCGTCCTGGGTGGTGTATGCGATGCCGAAGCCACCGCCGAGGTCGAGCTCGGGCATCACCACGCCGAGCTCCTCCGACACCGACCGGTGCAGCGCCAGCACCCTGCGCGCCGCGACCTCGAACCCACTCGCGTCGAAGATCTGGCTGCCGATGTGTGAGTGCAGCCCGCGCAGGTCGAGGCCCGGCTCGGCCACCAGCCGGCGTACCGCTTCGAGGGCGTCGCCGCCCGCGATCGAGAAGCCGAACTTCTGGTCCTCGTGCGCCGTGGCGATGTACTCGTGCGTGTGGGCCTCGACCCCAGCGGTGACACGCACCATCACCGGCACCGTCGTCGCGACCTCGGCGGTGATCTCGGCGAGCCGCTCGATCTCCTGGAAGGAGTCGACGATGACCCGGCCGACACCGGCGACGACGGCGCGCCGCAGCTCGGCGTAGGACTTGTTGTTGCCGTGGAAGCCGATCCGCGCCGGGTCGACCCCGGCCCGCAGCGCGACCGTCAGCTCGCCGCCGGTGCACACGTCGAGGAGGAGCCCCTCCTCCTGCACCCACCGGGCGAGCGCGGTGCAGAGGAATGCCTTCCCGGCGTAGTAGACGTCGTAGTCGGCGAAGGCGTCGCGGAAGGCCCGGGCGCGGGCCCGGAAGTCGGCCTCGTCGAGCAAGTACGCCGGGGTGTTGACGTCGGCCACCACGTCGGGGACCGCGGCGCCGCCGACGTGGAGCACACCGTCGATCTTCTCGGCAGTGGCGGACCACAGGTGTGGGACGAGCCGGTTGGCGTCGTCGGGCTCGCGCAGCCAGTGAGGGCCGCCCGGGCGCTGGGAGCTCAGCGCGCCGTCGGCGTGCGCCCATCCGGAGGGGTGGGAGGTGGGCATCGCGTAGCCGGCCTACATCCGCTCGGGGGCGGTGACACCGAGCAGGCCGAGACCGTTGGCGATCACGGTGCGGCTGGCCACGACGAGCATCAGGCGGGCCTCGTTGACGGGCGCCACCGGGTCGTCACCCGACGGGAGCATCCGGCACTCCTTGGTGTCGTACCACTTGTTGAACACCGAGGTCGTGTCCTCGAGGTAGCGGGCGACCCGGTGGGGCTCACGCAGCTCCGCGGCGGCGGCCACGGTCCGGGGGAACTCGGCCAGTGCGCGCAGGAGCTCGCGGTCGCGCTCGTGGGTGAGCAACGACGGGTCGAAGTCGTCTGGGAGGGACATGCCCAGGTCGGCGGCATTGGCCATCATCCGGCAGCTGCGGGCGTGGCCGTACTGGACGTAGTAGACGGGGTTGTCGTGGGACGCCTTCGTGATCTCGGCGACGTCGAGCACCAGCGGCGAGTCGGACGGGTACCGCGCGAGCGAGTAGCGCAGGGCGTCGACGCCGATCTCGTCCACCAGCTCGTCGAGCGTGATGATCTCGCCGGCCCGCTTGGAGAGCCGGATCTCCTCGCCGTCGCGCATGATCTTCACCAGCTGGCCGATCAGGACCTCGATGTTCCGGTCGGGGTCGTCGCCCGCGCACGCCGCCATCGCCTTGAGCCGCCCGACGTACCCGTGGTGGTCGGCCCCGAGCAGGTAGAGGCAGCGGTCGAAGCCACGCTGCCGCTTGTCGACGTAGTAGGCGGTGTCGCTGGCGAAGTAGGTCAGCTCGCCGTTGGTCCGGATCAGCACCCGGTCGCGGTCGTCACCGAAGTCGGTGGTGCGCATCCACAGCGCGCCGTCGGCGTCGTACAGGTGTCCCTGGGACCGCAGCTTCTCGAGGCTCTCGGCGACCCCGTCGCTGTCGTGATCACTGTCGTGGAGCGTGCGCTCGGAGAACCAGACGTCGAAGACGGTGTGGAAGCGGGCCAGCGACTCCTGCTGCTGGCGCAGCTGCACGGCGTAGCCGGCCTCGCGGAACGCGAGGGTCCGCTCCTCGCCCGGAGGCAGGTCGGCGAGCTCGGGGTGCTCGGCGAGCACGGTCGTGGCGAGCTCGGCGACGTACTCGCCGCGGTAGCCGTCCTCGGCCACCGGCTCGCCGAGCGCACGGGCCTCGATCGAGGCGCCGAAGAGGTCCATCTGGGTGCCGCGGTCGTTGATGTAGAACTCGCGGGCGACGGTCGCACCAGCCGCCTCCAGGACCCGCGCGATGGAGTCGCCGACGACCGCCCAGCGGGTGTGCCCGAGGTGGATCGGGCCGGTGGGGTTGGCGGAGATGAACTCGACGTTGATGCGCTCGCCGGCCTGGCTGTCGTTGTGGCCGTACGCCGGACCGGCGGCGACGATGTCCGCGGCCACCTGCCCCTGCGCGTCGGCGGCGACGGTGATGTTGAGGAACCCGGGACCGGCGACCTCGACAGCCGCAACGCCGTCGGCCTTCTCCAGCCGGTCAGCGACCAGGCCGGCGAGGTCGCGTGGCGGCATCCCGGCCTTCTTGGCCAGCTGCATCGCGACGTTGGTGGCGTAGTCGCCGTACCCCTTCTCCCGCGGTCGCTCCACCGTCACCTCGGCCGGGACGCCGTCGGGCAGGACGAGCGTGCCGTCGTCCACGAGCGACTCGAGGGCCTGGACGACGGCGGTGGAGAGCTGAGCCGGATTCACCGGTCAAGCCTATCGGCGCCCTCCGGTTTCTCCTCACCAGTATCAGCCGGGTAGTGTTCGGCACCGCCCCGCGACGAGCAGCTCGCGGCGCTGGCCTCCGTAGCTCAGGGGATAGAGCACTGGTTTCCGGTACCAGGTGCCGCAGGTTCGAATCCTGCCGGAGGCGCCCACCCGATCCCTGACGCGGCGTGTGGCTGAGACCTACCAATGGGGCGTTCTCAGGCACACGCCGCGCTGTGTCAGCAGCGGCCGAGGGTGGCGTCCTTGCGGGCCGCATCCCCGTAGCGACGAGCCTGCGAGACATTGGGGAAGATGATGCTCGCGCCGCCGATGTTGCCGAACGAGCCGCCGACCACGCACGAGCGGATCTTGCGCGGCTCGACCTGGGCGACGGCCTGGGCCAGCTCGAACAGCTCGACCGGCGACAGGTTCGTGTCCATGTTCCGCAGCACCGACGCCACTCCACGCTCGATGAACCCTGGCTGCTCCGCCCGGGACGCGATCCGGCGCTGGATGCCCCGGAGCACCCGCTGCTGGTTGGCGGAGCGGTCGAAGTCGCCGCCGGCCAGGCTCTTGCGGATCCGGGCGAACGCCATGGCGTTGTAGCCGTTCAGCTTGATCTCGCCCTGCTTGAAGGCCTTCTGCTTGAGGTAGGGGTCGCTGAAGGGCCGCGGGTTGTTGACGTAGATGCCGCCGATGTCGTCGACCATGTTCTCGAAGAACGGGAACCGGGTGACCATCACGTAGTCGGGCTGAATGCCCACCAGGTTGCCCACCGTGCGGCCCATCAGCTGCGGGCCGCCGTACGTCAGGGAGGCGTTGACCCGGTTGGAGCCGAAGCCCGGGATCGGGACCCACGAGTCGCGCGCGATCCCGATGGCGGACGCCGCCCCGGTGCGGGTGTTGAGCCCGACCAGCTGGATGGCGTCGCCGCGCGAGCGGGTCATGGACTGGCCGGGACGGGCGTCTGACCCGATCGCGAGGATCCAGATCACGTTGTCACCGACGTCGACGCCGTCGGCGCTCTTGAGCTTCACGAGGCTGAGCTCGGCGGGCCGGACCGTGCTGTCGGGCACCGTGAGGGCGACCAGGCCGAGCACCACCACGAGTGCAAGAGTCCGGAACAGGTGGGGTACGGCACGGGTGAGCGTTCGCATCAGAAGGCTCCCTTCGACAGGTCGTAGGCGAAGATCTTCCAGGTCCGCTCACGCTTGGTGAGCCGCAGCTCTCCCTGCACGCGCATGCGCTTCTCGACCCGTCCGGTGGTGCGGAACCCGAGCCGGACGCGGGCCGTGGCGGCGACTGCGCGCTTGTTGACGGCGAGCAGGTCGACCGTCACCCGGAGTCCGGTCGCCGTCACGCTGTCGATCCGCTGCCCGAGCTGCCGGTTGGTGAGCAGGTTGGCGTCGCGCCGGGCTACCGCGACCGCGCCGGAGGTGAAGCCCGGCAGGGCGCCGTTGAAGTTCGAGCGCGGGAATTCACCGGCGAGGTACGCCGCGTCCAGGAAGCGCACCGCGGTACGGGAGACTGCTCCCTCGACCCGCTTGCGGTCCTTGCGCGGCAGCCGGCCGACGATCTCGCCGGACTCGGTCACCGGCTCGATCCCGATCGTCGGGGCTTCGCTCGGTTCCTGCATCGACTCGGTCGGCTCGCTCGTCGGCGACGGCTCGTCCTCGCCGCTGCAGCCGGTCACGGCCAAGACGGCCAGGGCCAGGCCAGGACGGCGGCGTACCGGCGTGTGCGCGGGGGGCTGAACATGCTGGTGACTCCCTGTTGCAGGTGCTCTCTCAGGTCTCGCGCGACAGCCTGCCCCAAGTGCGGGGGACGGCTGCGCATTTGCTGGCGTGTGGGACTAGCCTTGACGGTGATCCCACACACGCGCGCACCACCGGAAGAGGCGAAACAACCCGTGCCGCAGTCGCCAGGCCACCAGTCCGCTGACATCTCTGCTGAATTCGGGGCCAACGAGTGGCTCGTCGAGGAGATGCTCGAGCAGTACCAGCGCGATCCGAACAGCGTTGCTCCGGAGTGGGTCCGCTACTTCCAGTCGAACGGGCACCCCAACGGTACGACGGACCCGGCCGCGACCGAACCCGCCCCCCAGCAGGCACCCGAGAAGCCTGCCGAGAAGGCCCCTGACAAGGCCCCCGAGAAGGCCCCTGAGCAGACCACCGAGAAGGCCACCGAGAAGGCCAGCGAGAAGTCCACCGAGAAGGCCACCGAGAAGCACGCCGCCCCGGTGGCCAAGCCGCGCAAGACCGGCACCGCCGCCGAGCCCGCCCAGGGCACCAGCGCCCCGGTCGCCAAGGACCCGAAGCCCGCGGAGCCCGCGGCCGCGAAGGACGAGCCGACCTACACCGTGCTCCGCGGCGCACCCGCGCGCACCGTGCAGAACATGGACGCGTCGCTGAGCGTGCCGACCGCGACGTCGGTCCGGTCGGTCCCGGTCAAGCTCCTCTGGGACAACCGGACCGTCATCAACAACCACCTCGCCCGCGCCCGCGGCGGCAAGGTGTCCTTCACTCACCTGATCGGGTTCGCCCTGGTCAAGGCGCTGCGCGCACTGCCCGAGATGAACGTCGGGTACGACGTCATCGACGGGAAGCCGAACCTGATCCAGCCGGCCCACATCAACCTCGGCCTCGCGATCGACATGAAGAAGAAGGACGGCACACGGCAGCTGCTCGTGCCGTCGATCAAGGCCGCCGAGACGATGGACTTCGCCGCGTTCTGGACCGCGTACGAGGACATGGTCCGCAAGGCCCGCGACGGCAAGCTGACGATCGAGGACTTCCAGGGGACGACCCTCACCCTCACCAACCCCGGAGGCATCGGCACCGTCCACTCGGTGCCACGGTTGATGAAGGGGCAGGGAGCGATCATCGGCGTGGGCGCGATGGAGTACCCGCCGGGCTGGCAGGGCGCGTCCGAGGAGGCCATCGCGCGCAACGCCATCTCCAAGATCATGACGCTCACCTCGACGTACGACCACCGCGTCATCCAGGGCGCGCAGTCCGGCGAGTTCCTCAAGCACGTCCACCGGATGCTGCTCGGCGAGGAGGACTTCTACGACGAGATCTTCCGCTCGCTGCGGATCCCCTACGAGCCGATCCGCTGGGCGCAGGACATCGCGACGTCGCACGACGACGAGATCAGCAAGCAGGCCCGGATTCTCGAGCTGATCCACGCCTACCGGGTGCGAGGCCACATGATGGCCGACACCGACCCGCTGGAGTACCGGCAGCGCAGCCACCCTGACCTGGAGGTGGAGTCGCACGGCCTCACGATGTGGGACCTCGACCGCGAGTTCGCCACGGGGTCGTTCGGCGGCGAGGGCCGGCGGTTCATGAAGCTGCGCAACATCCTCGGGATCCTGCGCGACTCCTACTGCCGCACCACCGGCATCGAGTACATGCACATCATGGATCCCGAGCAGCGTCGCTGGATCCAGCAGCGCGTGGAGCAGCCGCACATCAAGCCGCCACGCGAGGAGCAGCTGCGGATCCTGCTGAAGCTCAACCAGGCCGAGGCGTTCGAGACGTTCCTCCAGACCAAGTTCGTCGGTCAGAAGCGGTTCTCGCTTGAGGGCGGCGAGACCACCATCCCGCTGATCGACGAGATCTGCGAGGCCGCGGCCGAGCAGTCGCTCGACGAGGTCTGCATCGGCATGGCGCACCGCGGGCGTCTCAACGTGCTCGCCAACATCGTCGGCAAGAAGTACTCGCAGATCTTCCGCGAGTTCGAGGGCAACATCGACCCGCGGACCGTGCAGGGCTCGGGCGACGTGAAGTACCACCTCGGCGCCGAGGGCGAGTTCGTCGCCGACAAGGGCGACCGGATCAAGGTGTCCGTGGCCGCGAACCCGTCGCACCTCGAGGCCGTCAACCCCGTGCTCGAGGGCATCGCCCGGGCCAAGCAGGACGTGCTCGACCGGGGCGCCGAGTTCCCGGTGCTGCCGCTGCTCGTCCACGGTGACGCCGCGTTCGCCGGCCAAGGCGTGGTCGCCGAGACGCTCAACCTGTCCCAGCTGCGTGGCTACCGCACCGGCGGCACGATCCACGTGGTGGTCAACAACCAAGTCGGGTTCACGACCTCGCCGGGCTCGTCGCGGTCCTCGCTCTACTGCACCGACGTCGCGCGGATGGTGCAGGCGCCGATCTTCCACGTCAACGGCGACGACCCCGAGGCGTGCATCCGTGTCGCCCGGCTGGCGTTCGAGTACCGGCAGGAGTTCAACAAGGACGTCGTGATCGACCTCGTCTGCTACCGCCGGCGCGGTCACAACGAGGGCGACGATCCGTCGTACACCCAGCCGCTGATGTATGACCTGATCGAGCAGAAGCGCTCGGTCCGCAAGCTCTACACCGAGCAGCTCATCGGTCGTGGCGACATCACGATCGAGGAGGCCGAGCAGGTCCTCAAGGACTACCAGCAGCAGCTGGAGCGGGTCTTCACCGAGGTGCGCGAGGCCAGCGCCGAGCCGCCGGCCGACTGGACGACCGTGCCCGACTACCCCGAGAAGCAGGCAGGGACGGCCACCACGGCGGTCAGCCCGGAGATCCTGAAGCGGATCGCAGACGCCTACGTCACCCCACCGGACGGCTTCACGGTCCACCCCAAGGTGATGCCGCAGCTGCAGCGCCGCTCTGCTGCCATCACCGACGGGCCGATCGACTGGGGCACCGGCGAGGTCCTCGCGTTCGGCGCGCTGCTGATGGAGGGTCGGCCGGTCCGGCTGGCCGGCCAGGACTCGCGGCGCGGCACGTTCGTCTCGCGGTTCGCGACCATCATCGACCGCACCAACGCCGACGAGTGGACCCCGCTGACCTCGCTCACCGAGGACCAGGCGAAGTTCTATATCTACGACTCGCTGCTCTCGGAGTACGCCGCGCTCGGCTTCGAGTACGGCTACTCGGTCGCCCGCCCCGACGCCCTCGTGCTCTGGGAGGCGCAGTTCGGCGACTTCGTCAACGGCGCGCAGACCGTGATCGACGAGTTCATCACGAGCGGCGAGACGAAGTGGCGCCAGCAGTCGGGCGTGGTGCTGCTCCTCCCCCACGGCTACGAAGGGCAGGGTCCCGACCACTCCTCGGCCCGGATCGAGCGGTTCCTCGCGATGTGTGCCGAGGACGCGTTCGTCGTGGCGCAGCCGTCCTCGCCCGCGTCGTACTTCCACCTGCTCCGGCAGCACTCGCTCGGTGAGGACCACCGGCCGCTGGTCGTGTTCACACCGAAGTCGATGCTCAAGCGCAAGGAGGCCGCGTCGCAGCCGTCCGACTTCACCGAGGGCGAGTTCCGCCCACTGATCACCGACGCCGCAGCCGACCCCGCCAAGGTCGACACGCTGCTGTTGTGTTCCGGCCGGGTCACCTGGGACCTCATGGTCGAGCGCGGCAAGCGCGACGACTCCGACCGGTTCGCGATCGCCCGAGTCGAGCAGCTCTACCCGCGCCCGACCGAGGAGATCCACGAGTACGTCGAGTCGTTCCCGAACCTCAAGGCGATCCGCTGGGTGCAGGACGAGCCGCGGAACAACGGTCCGTGGCCGCACTACCAGCTCAACGTCTGGCCGGCGCTCGGCAGGTTGGTCGAGCCGGTGACGCGGGGGGCCTCGGCCGCGCCGTCGGTGGGCACCCTGAAGCGTCACGTCGAGGAGCAGAAGGGGCTGCTCGACCGGGCCTTCGCGCCGGCGAACGGCGCCTCCGAGTACTGATGTACTTCACCGACCGCGGCATCGAGGAGCTGGAGAAGCGCCGGGGCGACGAGGAGGTCAGCGTGGCCTGGGTCGCCGAGCGGCTCCAGGAGTTCACCGACCTCCACCCCGAGTTCGAGACGGCCGTCGAGCGGTTCGCCACCTGGCTGGCGCGGCTCGACGACCCAGACGACTGAGTCGGGCGCTCGGTCGCTCACCCTCAACGGCCGGCGCGCCCGCGCGTGGTCCATGGTGGCCCTTTACTTTCTCGGTGCAGAGCGGTTCAGTGATCCACAGCGAACGTCCCGCGGGGCCGGATCGGGTCAGTGCCCGCACTCACTGACTCGAGGTGGCACCCATGCCAGACAACCCGTCGTACGACTCTCACGACAGCACCTTCCCCGCGGACTGGCGCGACCTGCGTCGTCGGGGGCGGCAGGCCCCCTCGGCCGAGCCGCCGGCTGAGCTGCGCGACCTGCTCACCCCCGAGCTCCGCAGGGACAGCAAGGAGGTCCGGTTCGTCGAACGGGTGGCGACAGACGCCGGCGTACGGGCCGCTGACCTGCCCGGCTTCCGCCCAGAGTGGGCGGAGGTCGCACCGCGTCCCCGCCGCCCGCGGCGCACCCCACCACCTCGAGTGACGCACCACGGCCACGACCTGGAGCCGGCGGTCGTCTGGGGCCACGACGATCGGCAGGTCTTCCACGACCTCGCCTACCCCTGGGGCTGCGTGTGCAAGATCCTGCGACCCTCGGGCGGACACGGCTCCGGGGTCATCGTGGGCCCGCGTCACGTGCTCACCGCCAGTCACTGCATTGACTGGAACACCAGCGACGCCGAGACCATCGAGGTCCATCGCAGCGGCCACGCCTTCGTGCGGTCGACCACCTTCGCCACCCTGGCCATCGCCTACACCCACATCACCGGCGACCCGAGCGCGAGCCAGCTGGACGAGGACTACGCCGTGCTCGTCACGCAGGACCGGATCGGCGATGCGTTCGGGTACTTCGGCTACAAGCAGTACGACAGCGACTGGGACGACTTGCTGCTCTGGACGACCATGGGCTACCCGGGCGAATCGCCGGGCTACGCGCCGGGCATGCACCCCATGGACCAGGGACCGGTGTGGCTGGACGAGGACGAGTTCGACCTCGGATCCGGACGTGCCATGACCACGTCCGCCGACACCATGAAGGGCCAGTCCGGGTCCGCGATGTTCGGCATGTGGGGCGATGTCGCGTACGTCGTCGCCGTCATCTCCGCGGTGGGGAACATCTGGTTCTCCGGAGTCGAGAACTGGTGCGCCGGCGGAGCGGACCTCAGCAACCTCATCGGCGGGGCACGCGCGGACCACCCGTGAGGCTCGTGCAAGACGCGGTGCCGCGCTCGGTCGTGGGTCAGTCGTCGGTGACGTCATCTGCGTCAGCCGAGGCCCGGCGGGCGGAGTCGCGGATCGCGAACACCTCGGTGGCGAAGCCTCCAAGCACGCCCGCGACGTCCCTCACCGCCGTGGCCAGGATGGTCGTCACCTGACCGACGGTGGTGGCCGCCGCTTCGACGACGTTCTGCACCGCGTCCTTGCCGATCTCGGCCTTCGAGAGCTCGTCGTTCACCCGGACATCCTTACGCGGCCGCCGCCGGTTCCGCCACCGGCTCCGGCTGCTGGGACGGCGTACGGCGGTCGGGCAGCGCGAACCGGCAGATCTTCCGCGCGACGCTCCACAGCTGGCCGCCGAGGCGGCCGGTGTTGTAGGGGAGGTCGTACTTCTCGCAGAGAGCGCGCACCTCCCCCGCGATCTCCGGGTAGCGCCGGGCCGGCAGGTCCGGGAACAGGTGGTGCTCGATCTGGTGGCTCAGGTTCCCGGTGAGGAGGTGGAACAGCCTGCTGCCGGTGATGTTGGCCGAGCCGAGCAGCTGCCGGTGGTACCACTGGCCGCGCGACTCGTCCTCGCACTCCTCCTGGCTGAAGGTCGCGACGCCGGCGGGGAAGTGGCCGCAGAAGATGATGTTGAACGCCCAGACGTTGCGCACCAGGTTGGCGGTGGCGTTCCCGAGGAAGGTCAGCGGGAACAGCGGGCCGGTGAGCGCCGGGAACAGCAGGTAGTCCTTGAGGGCCTGTCGCCGGATCTTGCGCAGCAGTCCCGGATAGAGCGGCTGGTTGTCGGCGAGGGTGCGTTTCCCGGCGACGATGTTCTCGACCTCGAGGTCGTGCAGGGCGACGCCCCACTCGAAGAAGAGCATCAGCAAGAGCGCGTACACCGGGTTGCCGAGGTAGTAGGGCCGCCACGGCTGGTCCTCGTCCATCCGGAGGATGCCGTAGCCGATGTCACGGTCCTTCCCCAGGATGTTCGTGTAGGTGTGGTGGATGTAGTTGTGGCTGTACTTCCACTGCTCGCTCGGGCAGACCGTGTCCCACTCGTACATCCGGGAGTTCAGGCCGGGGTCGCCCATCCAGTCGTACTGGCCGTGCATCACGTTGTGCCCGATCTCCATGTTGTCGAGGATCTTCGACAGGCTGAGGCTCGCGACGGCCACCGGCCACAGCGGCGGCAGGTAGAACATCACGCGGCCGGCGACCTCGAGCTGGCGCTGCCGCTTCACGACGTTGCGGATGTACGTCGCGTCGGCCTCGCCGAGGTCGGCGATCAGCCGTTGCCGGATCGCGTCCAGCTCCTCGCCGAACGTCTCGAG
Organism: uncultured Actinomycetota bacterium; assembly: GCA_963826265.1. Classification (GTDB taxonomy): domain Bacteria; phylum Actinomycetota; class Actinomycetes; order Propionibacteriales; family Nocardioidaceae; genus Nocardioides. The sequence continues at coordinate 1,349,697 of CAWGWH010000001.1, read as the reverse complement.
CTGATCAGGGGTCAAGGTCGTGCCGCTCATGGGGTTCCTCTCAGAGGTCGACCGCACAGTCGCCCACGGGGGCGCTGACGCAGATCCGGATGTCTTCGTCGGGCAGTGAGGAGGTCTCGCCGGTCAGGACGTTGCGGACCGTTCCCTCGGCCTTGCGGGAGGTGCAGGAGAAGCAGATGCCCATCCGGCAGCCGTGCACCGGGCTGAGCCCGGCGGCCTCAGCCTGTTCGAGCAGGCCGGCGCCGGAGTTGGGTGCGACGACCCCGGCCCGCCGGAACGTGACCTCGCCGTCCGCGACGCCGTCACCGGTCCGAGGTGGCTTGAAGTACTCCACACGGAGCGCCTCGGATCCGTCGTACGCCGCCTGCACCGCCTCGATCAGCGGGGCCGGGCCGCACGCCCAGCTGGGGACCTCGCGGTAGCCGGGCACCAGCCGCTCGAGCCAGGCCGGGCTGAGGGCGGGGTCGCCGAGCTCGGGATGGAGCAGGTGGACGTCGACGCCGTACCCGGCGCGCCGCACCTCGTCGAGCTCTGCGCCGAAGATCTGGTGCGCGGGGCTCTGCGCGTAGTGGACGAACGTGACCCGCCCTCGGTGGGTCCGGCCCTGCAGGCTGCGGAGCATCGACATCACCGGGGTGATGCCGGAGCCGCCGCTGACGAGAAGCACGTGCTCGGGCACCCGGTCCGGCAGCACGAAGTCGCCCTCGGCCTGCGAGAGGTGCAGCAGCTGACCGGGCCGGGCCTGCTCGACGAGGAAGCGAGACACGCTCTGCCCGTCGGGCGGCTCGGGGTTGGCGCGCATCGTCAGCGTGAACCGGTCGCCGGGCCGCGAGTCGGGGCTGGAGATCGTGAACACGCGCGTCGTACGGCGCGAGCCCGGCACCTCGACGCCGACCTGCACGTGCTGGCCGGCGCGGTGGCCGCGCCAGGTACTGGTCGGCTGGAGCGTGAGCGTCGCGACCGGCGGGTGGCCGGGCACGTCGACCTCGCGGTGAACGTCGACGACGCGGGCCCGCACCTCGTGGGCTGCCCACATCGGGTTGACCTGCTCGAGGTAGCGGTCCACGCCATGGGGCGACGCCAGCGCGGCAACCGCTCGGGAGCGGAGCAGGGTCTGGGTCAGGCCCATCCCGACCTCCTCAGTTTGGGTGAACGCTTGTCCACTCAAACTCTCTCGGAGTCGGCCGGGGGGTCAAGCGATCGTCGTTGTGGTGGTGAACACATGTGCACCGATATCATTCCCGGCGTGACCGAGACCCGCGGCGAGCGCAAGCAGCGGACCCGCCGCGCCATCCTCGACGCGGCGCTCACGCTGTCCGAGGAGCAGACGCTGGCGGCGCTGTCGCTCCGCCAGGTGGCCAAGCAGGTCGGCATCGTGCCGACCGCCTTCTATCGTCACTTCGCCTCCCTCGACGACCTCGGCCTCGCCCTGGTGGAGGAGTCGTTCGCCTCGCTCCGCGCCATGCTCCGCGACGTACGTCGCGACGCCCCTGCGTTCGACCGGATCATCGACCGCTCGCTGGACGTGCTGGTCGAGCACGTGGCCGCCCAGCGCGCCCACTTCGGCTTCATCGCCCGTGAGCGTGCCGCCGGCCCGCCGGTGGTCCGCGAGGAGATCCGGCACCAGATCCAGCTCTTCGAGCGCGAGCTCGCTACCGACCTGGCGCGGCTGCCGGGCACCGACTCCTGGTCTGCCGAGGACCTCGCCGTCCTGGCGAACCTGATCGTGACGTCGGTGGTCGCCACGGCCGAGCAGATCATCACCGCGCGCCCCGACGCCGACGCGGCGATCGTGGCCCGGACCCGCACCCAGCTCCGGATGGTGCTGGTCGGTGCCGTCAACTGGCGTTCGAAGCCCGCGCGCGGATAGTCCCCGGTTCTTCGGTCGCGCTCCGAGCGGAACGGATGCCCAAGAACCGGGGACTACCGGGGTGGAGGGTCAGGCGGCCAGGTCCTCGCACGGCTCGGGCTCCGGCTCGGCGACCGCCGTCGGCAGCCGGCCGGGCAGCCGCACCGCGAGCACGACCACGACGACCGACAGCGCGGCACCGATCCAGAACGCCCAGCGCAGTCCGCCGAGCATCGCCTCGGCCTCGCCGGCGCCGGCCGTGGCCAGCTGCGCCGCCCGCGACGACATCACGGTCACGACCAGGGCGGTGCCGAGCGCCGCGGCCACCTGCTGCAGCGTGCCGAGCAGCGAGCTCGCGTGGGAGTACAGGTGCATCGGCACCGCACCCAGTCCGAGAGTGAAGACCGGCGTGAACAGCGCGGCCAGGCTCACCATCAGCAGCATGTGCGCGCCCAGCAGCACGGCGTACGGCGTGGTCAGCGAGACCTGGGTGAGCACGAGGAGAGACACCATGATCCCGATCGACCCGGGAACGACCAGCGGACGGCCGCCGAGCCGGTCGAAGATCCGGCCGACCCTGGGGCCCAGCAGACCCATCGCGAGGCCACCGGGCATCACCAGCAGGCCGGTCTCCAGCGGGCTCAGGCCGCGCAGGTCCTGCAGGTAGAGCGGGAGCAGGATCATCGAGCCGAGCATCGCCATGAACCCGACCGACATCAGCAGCACCGAGCGGCGATAGATGGCGTGCGTCAGGGTGCGCAGGTCGAGCAGCGGGGTGCCCGTGCGCTGCAACCGCAGCTGGCGGACCACGAACGTCACGATCGCGGCCAGGCCGAGCCCGACGATCAGCAGCGGGGTGCCCAGGTCGCCGGCGCCGAACTGGCTGAGGCCGAAGACCAGGCCACCGAAGCCGGACGCGGCGAGCGCGACGCTGGTCCAGTCGATCGAGCCGGGCTGCGGCTCGCCGACGTTCTCCAGCCGGCGCATGCCGAGCACCATCACCGCGAGCGCGATCGGCAGCACGACGGCGAAGATCAGCCGCCACGAGCCCAGCTGCAGGAGCACGCCGGACACCGCGGGGCCGAGCGCCGGCGCCACCGAGATCGCGAGCATGACGTTGCCCATCACCCGGCCGCGGTCGTGCTCGGGCACCACCGTCATCAGGGTCGTCATCAACAGCGGCATCATGACCGCCGTACCGCCGGCCTGCACGATCCGCGCGACCAGGAGCACCTCGAACGTCGGCGCGAGCGTCGCGAGCAGGGTGCCGGTGGCGAACACGCTCATCGCGGTGGCGTACGCCGTGCGCGTGGTGACCCGCTGGAGGAACCAGCCGGTGGTCGGGATGACGGCCGCCATCGTCAGCATGAACGCCGTCGACAGCCATTGCGCGCTGCGCGCGGTGATGTCGAGGTCGGCCATCAGCCGCGGAATCGCGTTGATCATGACCGTCTCGTTGAGGATCACGATGAAGGTCGCGAGCACCAGCCACCGGATGACCGGCGGCGTACGGGTCGCGGACACCTCGCGGGCAGGTGTGGGCAGGGCAGACACAGTGGATCCTTCGCGGTCAGGGCTGATACTCATGCGGGAACAGACCCGCACGGACCGATGGATTCATCGGTGGTCCCATCGTCACTTGCGAACGCCCTACGTTTCCACCGAATTCCTGCGGGCCGCGATCACCGCAAGAACGGTCAGGTCCCGGGACGCGGCGCCAGTGGCCGCACGGTCACCTCGGGGATCGTGGCGTCGGGTGCCAGGTCGAGGACGTGCCGGATCGTGTCGGCGACGGTCTCGGGTCGGAGCCACCGGGTCGAGTCGTAGACGCGCCCCTCCTGCTCGTGCACCTTCTCCTGCATCGGGGTCGCGGTGCGGCTGGGGAAGACGGTAGTGACGCGGACCCCGTGCTCGAGCTCCTCGGCCCGCAGGGCGTCGGCCACCGCCCGCAGCCCGAACTTCGTCGCGGCGTACGCGCCCCAGGCCGGGCTCGCCACCAGACCTGCCGACGAGTTCACGAACACGACGAGGCCACGTGCCCGACGCAGCGCCGGCAGGCACGCTTGGGTCAGCAGCACCGGTGCCACCAGGTTCACGTCGACCTGCTCGCGCAGGTCGGCGGCGGCCAGCTCGGCGACCGGGGCGAGGTCGACCACCCCGGCCACGTGGAGCAGCGAGTCCAAGGCATCAGGCACCTCGAGTGCCGCCACGGAGGCCGGGTCGGCGAGGTCGGCGACCAGTGTCGTAGCGCCGTCGTAGCGCTCCGCCAGCGCGCGCGCCCGGTCCTCGGACCGGGTGAGCAGGACGAGTTCGTCGCCTCGCCCGTGCAGTACGTCGGCCACCGCCGCTCCGATGCCGGACCCGGCGCCGGTGATGAGGTGGCGCGTCACCTGGTGAACACGATCTTGCCGAAGAGGTCGCCGGAGGCCATGGCCTCGAACCCGTCGCGCGCCCGGTCCATCGGGAGCGTGCGGTCGACCAGGGGCCGGGCGCCGGTGGCGTCGAGCAGGTTGGTCAGCGACGCGAGCTCGGCCCGCGTGCCCATGGTGGAGCCGATGACCCGGAGCTGGAGGAAGAAGACCCGGGTGAGCCCAGCGTCGTCGACCTTCGGACCCGAGGTGGTGCCGGAGATCACGATCGTGCCGCCGGGTCGCAGCGCCCGGATCGAGTGGGACCAGGTTGCGCGACCCACGGTCTCCATCACCGCGTCGACCTTCACCGGCAGCCGCTCGCCGGACTCGAAGACGTCGTGCGCGCCGAGGTCGAGCGCCCGCTTCCGCTTGCCCTCGTCGCGGCTGGTGGCCAGCACCGTGAGCCCGCCGGCCCGCGCCAGCGTGATCAGCGCGGTGGCTACTCCCCCGCCGGCCCCCTGCACCAGCACCGTGTCGCCGGCCTTGACACCACCTTGCGTGAAGAGCATCCGGTACGCCGTGAGCCACGCGGTCGGCAGGCAGGCTGCCTCCTCGAACGACAGCGAGGCCGGCTTGGGCACCACGTTCGACCGCGGCACCACCACCCGGTCGGCGAACGTGCCTTGGTAGCGCTCGGACAGCAGCGACCGCTTCGGGTCGAGCGTCTCGTCGCCGGTCCAGCCGGGGTCGCTGATCACGGCGTGCACGACCACCTCATTGCCGTCCTCGTCGAGTCCGGCCGCGTCGCAGCCGAGGATCATCGGCAACGCCTCATCGCGCAGCCCGACGCCGCGCAGCGACCAGAGGTCGTGGTGGTTGAGGGACGCAGCCTTGACGGTGACCGTGGTCCAGCCGTCGGGGACCTCCGGGTCCGGGCGCTCACCGACCACGAGGCCGGCCAGTGGGTCGTCGGACGAGAAGCTCTCGGCGTACACGGCGAACATGCGACCCACGCTAGTCAGGTGCGGGCGACCCCGTCTCGCCGGGCCGCTTCGGACACCGCGGCGGACACAGCGGGGCCGACCCGGTCGTCGAAGGGCGACGGGATGATGTAGTCCGCGTGCAGGTCGTCGCCGACCAGGCCGGCTAGGGCCTGGGCGGCCGCGACCTTCATCCCCTCGGTGATCGCGGTGGCGTGGACGTCGAACGCGCCACGGAAGATCCCCGGGAACGCCAGTACGTTGTTGATCTGGTTGGGGAAGTCCGAGCGGCCGGTCGCGACCACCCGGGCGTGCCGGTGCGCCAGATCCGGATGGACCTCGGGGTTCGGGTTCGCGAGCCCGAAGATGATCGCGTCGTCGGCCATCGACGCGACGATCCCCTCCGCCACGGTGCCCCCGCTCACGCCGATGTAGACGTCGGCGCCGGCCATCACGTCCGCGAGCGAGCCGCTGCGCCCGAACTCGTCGGCGGTGTCCACCGCCAGTGCCCGCTTCACCGGGGTCAGGTCGTGGCGCTGCGAGTTCAACACGCCCTGCCGGTCGAGCACGGCGAGGTCGCGTACGCCCGCCTCGAGCAGGATCCGCGCCACGGCGACGCCGGCCGCGCCGGCGCCGGAGATCACCACCCGGGTGCCGTCCGCGTCGCGGCCGGTGAGCCGCAGCGCGTTCTCCAGCGCAGCGAGCGCGACCACGGCGGTGCCGTGCTGGTCGTCGTGGAAGACGGGGATGTCGAGCAGTTCCTTGAGCCGGGCCTCGATCTCGAAGCAGCGCGGCGCCGAGATGTCCTCGAGGTTGACGCCGCCGAAGGACGGTGCCAGTCGGACGACGGTCTCGATGATCTCCTCGACGTCGGTGGTGGCGAGACAGATCGGGAGCGCATCGACCCCGCCGAAGTGCTTGAAGAGGACTGCCTTGCCCTCCATCACCGGCATCGCGGCCGCCGGCCCGATGTCGCCGAGCCCGAGCACCGCGGTGCCGTCGGTCACGATCGCGACCGTGTTGGGCACCCACGTGTAGTGCCGGGTCAGGTCGGGGTTCTCGGCGATCGCCTCGCACACCCGCGCGACGCCGGGGGTGTATGCCAGCGACAGGTCGTCGCGGCCGGTCAGCGGCACGGTCGACACGATCGCGGTCTTGCCGCCGACGTGCAGGTCGAACACCGGGTCTCCGGCGAACGGGTGGGGGTGCGGGTCAGCCACGGAGATCGATACTTCCATACCGGTCAGAAGCGCCCCAGCCGGTCTCAGCCGGCCCGCAGCCGGCGGGGCCTGGGCCACACCCGGGCCAGGGCGACGCCGATCACGTCTGACTCGGGCACCGGTCCACGGTGGCGCGAGTCGACCCCCGCCGGGTTGTCGCCGAGCAGCCACCACGCGGGCGCACCGTCGCGCGTCGTACGCCGGTCGACGGCCCGCTTCACCGCCAGCGTCCCGTCCGCGAACCGGGCGACCACGACCGCCCCCGGCCGGACCCCAGCGCGATAGCGCACCAGCAACCGGTCGCCGTCGGACAGCCCCGGGCGCATGGAATCGCCCCGCACCACGGCCCATCCGACCGGGATCCGGGTCACCTTCAGGGGTGAAGACACGCGGAGTAGTGTCGCAGTCGTCGACCGATTCCCTCACAGATTGGACTGCCGTAGATGTTCGCGAAGCTGTTCACGCCCACCATCGAGGTCTCGGCTCACTGCGACCTGCCCTGCGGCGTGTACGACCCCGCACAGGCCCGGATCGAGGCGGAGTCGATCAAGGCGATCATCGGGAAGGTCGCCGAGAACGACGACGCGGACTTCCGCACCCGCGCGATCCTGATCAAGGAGCAGCGCTCCGAGCTGGTGAAGCACCACCTCTGGGTGCTGTGGACCGACTACTTCAAGCCACCGCACTTCGAGAAGTACCCGCAGCTGCACACGCTGGTGAACGAGGCCACCAAGCTCGCCGGCGCCACCGGCACCAAGGGCGAGGTGGACGCCGGCAAGGCCGATGAGCTGCTCGCCAAGATCGACGAGATCGCCGAGATCTTCTGGGAGACCAAGAAGGCCTGACGCGGGCAGCGGGCCGCGGCGTAGGTCCGATCGGTGATGACCGCCCACGAGTGCCCTAGGAACGTCTGCACCTGTTTGACCGACTCAGATGGGGTACGACGGCCCGCCTCCGCCCCCGGCTGCGTAAGCAGGGGGCGGAGGACTGACCTGGGAGAGTCCCGCCCTCGATAACCCCTGGGTGCCGAGGACAGGCTCCCCGTACTAGTTGCAACGAGCGTTCGCCGAGGACGTGACGCCACCAAAGGGGTGAAGAGCGAACCGCCCGGCGCTCCTGAAGGCCGGCGCCGGTTCGCTGCGTGGTCCCCCAAACGGGGGTCGCACAGTCAGGGAAAGCGACCTAGGGTGCATGGAGGGAATCGCGGCCAGCGCCTTGGCGACATGCAGTCTCCCGGTCCGGGTCGCACACGAGTCGCACCGGTCCGTGTTCTCGAGCCCCCGTCGTCATCTTCCCGAGAGGTGGCGCCGGGGGCACATCGCGCCGCGAATGGACGGGCCCCCCATATGACCCCGCTCGACGACGGGGAACTCCCCTCCGATGGCCGTAGGCGGCCCGTTCAGTGGCGACGTGGGCGCCGCGCAAGGGGGCCGGCCTCGGTAGCGCGAGTGTGAATCTGTTGGCGTCGATGAGCGTTCGCCACGGGCGGGCGAGCATCACCCATGGTTGTGACCTTGCCCGCCGAGGTCCGCCCCCTCAGCTGAGGATGGTGCTTTCCCAGTGCAGCGGCCCTCAGTTCCGTCCTGGTGATGCCGGTGCGTGCCCGCGACCCGCTGGGCACCGCGTGCCGCGCTGCGGTAGGCGTCCACCTGGCGGCTTCCCTCGCGCCAGCTGTTCAGCCACATCCGCGTCGCTTCCTCGGGACTCATCTCTCCGCGTCGCAGCATCTCCATGTGCCGGACATGGGTTCGCCAGGTATCCAGCGCCACCGCCGCACGATTGAGCTCACGGTGCCTGGCCCCCACCACCGCGGCACACCCGCGAAGCGCGTCGGACGCCCGGCTGGCCGGCATGGGGCATCGCGCCGTTCGCTGAGCGAAGGCACGGTGCGCGTCGCCGAACTCCGCGAGGTTCCTTGCGGCGCCTTCCCGCGTCTGGTTCCAGAACTCATGGGCTTGCGCAAGACTGATCGCGCCGACCACCAGCTTGTTCATCGCGCCGATATGTACTTCCCACTGGGTCATGGCGGGACCGACCGCCGTCAGGGATCGGACCTGCGCGGTGTAGACCTCCTCGCAGCGGCCAAGCCGGACGCTCGGTGAGGCGTTCGAACCCGCGCGCGGACTGTGCGCCTCCGGTGCGCGGTCCGCCTCAGCCAGCTGGGCTCGATCGAGTTCGAATGCTTCTCCGGAGTCCTCCGGGATCCACCACCGGGCCAACCCAAGCCCCAGCACGAGCCCCAGCGCGACGGCGACCATCAGCAGGATCACGAGAGCCCTGCCCTCCCCAGGATAATGCTCGCGACCGTACGCGCTTCGCCAGCGGCCTCGTGCGGCCGCGAACAAGTCAGCCATGATGAATCCCCCTCACACGAAGATGTGCTGTCTGGCCCGGGGCCACGAGATCACGAGCAGGTGCCTTGTGGCTCCGACAAATCGACCCCTGCGAGTAAGGGGGCGTACCGCGGGGACGACGGTTTCGCCTCAACATTAAGCCCAACTAGTCCAGCCCAAAAGTGGTCTAGACACACACGTTGGTAACGATCGTGGGCATGTTGTACCTGGCGCTTGTCCTGGAAAAGGTCCACGAGGAAGACCGCCAAGGGTAGGCAGGCACCAGACCGCCAGGGCGTTTGGGCACGCCAGACCGCACGTGCCAACCATGGGAATCGGCTACCGCCAAGCGGGGCCTACGAGGACACCCTGCACGCCTGCTGGTCACGGCCGCGTCGTCAGCGTTCGAGGCCGACGACGCACCAGGCCGAGCCACGGTGCCGGTAGCGCGCGGTGAGGCCGGCGTCGGCGAGCACCGACAGCATCGCGTCCGGGGGGTGCACGAAGGCACGGAAGGAGCGACCCCGGAGCCGGAGGTACGAGTTCTCCACCCACAGGGCGGCGCGGGTCAGGACGTGGTCGGGCGGGTGGCTGAAGACCAGCATCCGCTCTGCACGGCCGCCGGCGGCCGCCAACAACCGCTCGTAGTCCGGGTAGCAGCACACGACGCGGTGGAGTACCACGATGTCGGCCGGCTCGACCGCCTCTGGGTCCTGAGCGATGTCGTGCAGCCGGCGTGAGACGCGTCCGGTCATCCCGTCCCGCTCGATGAGCTGTCGAGCCTCGTCCTCGTAGCTCGACGAGATCTCCAGGTTGGTCGCGTGCGCCGCTCCACGCCGCAGCAGCTCGAGCTGGATCTCCCCCACTCCGCCGCCGATCTCCAGCACGCTGGCGCCGTCGATCCCCTGCCCGGCCAAGTAGTCGACCATCCGGAGGGCTGTGTCGTTCAGGCCGTGCTTGCGGTAGCGCCGGGCGCGCCGCCGCGCGAAACCGTCGCCGAAGACCGCGTCGTACCCTTCGCCACCACAGCAACTCGGCATGGTTCAGTGTGCCCCGACATTCCTGATCCCGGAGGCCCGGCTGCCACATCCTGCGCCCGGCCACCACTAAGGTCTGCAGCAGGACCAGCGAGGGAGGACTGCCCGCCCATGCCACCCATCGGCAACCTTGGCGAGCGAGCGGACGTCGAGCTGCGGCTGCCGGCCGACAGCGTCTACGTCTCGGTGCTGCGCACGACGACAGCGAGCCTGTCGGCCCGCCTCGACTTCACGATCGACGACATCGAGGACCTGCGGATCGCCGTGGGCGAGGCCTGCGCGATGGTCCTGCCGGAGGCCGACGCGGGCACCGACCTGGTCGCCGAGTACTTCCTGGGAGCTGGAAGGCTCACCGTGCGGGTGTCGGTCTCGGGGTCCGACATCGGCGCGCCTGACTACGACAGCTTCGCCTGGCAGGTGCTCGACACCCTCGCCGGTGAGGCTGCCGCCGAGGTGGCCGACGGCCGCTTCGTGGTGACACTGTCGATGGAGTCCGAGACGCTGAACGCCCGTCTCTGACATGACCTCCGCGACCCCGTACGACGGGGCGGAAGACACCCCGACTTCCGCTAGCGAGGGCAACCGGCGACGCAGTGCCGAGCTGTTCGCCGTCCTCAACGGCGACGCCACGCCGCACCGTGAGCGCCATGCCGCCCGCGAGGAGCTGGTGCACCTCCACCACGCCCTCGTGCAGCACTGCGCCCGCCGCTTCCGCAACCGCGGCGAGCCGTTCGAGGACCTCCTGCAGGTGGGCACGATCGGGTTGTTGAAGTCGATCGACCGGTTCGACCGCGAGCGTGGCGTGGAGTTCTCCACCTACGCGACCCCCACGATCATCGGCGAGATCAAGCGCTACTTCCGCGACAAGGGCTGGGCGATCCGAGTGCCTCGCCGGCTGCAGGAGCTGCGGATGCAGATCGGCGCCGCCACGGCGGAGCTGACGCAGAGCCTGGGCCGATCGCCGACGGCCCGCGAGCTCGCCGAGCAGATCGGGTGCTCGATGGAGGAGGTCGTCGAAGGCCTGGAGTCCAACAACGCCTACTCCACGCTGTCGCTGGACGCCGGCGACGACCACGACGACAGCGCGTCGCGGCTGATGGACACCCTGGGCGCCGACGACGCCACGCTGGAGCACGTCGAGATCCGCGAGTCGATCAAGCCGCTGCTCGACGCGCTCGAGCCGCGGGAGAAGAAGATCCTGCTGCTGCGGTTCTTCAAGAACATGACCCAGTCCCAGATCGCCGATGAGATCGGGGTCTCCCAGATGCACGTGTCGCGGCTGCTCACACGCACGTTGGCGCAGCTACGCGAGTCGCTCGAGGATCACGGCTGATCCTGCTCCTCGGGGGACCCCTCCAGCGCCTCCAGGCTGGCCGGGTGGAAGATCCCGGCGAGCGCGATGAGCGCGAACACCGCCAGCATGACCGCAAGCCAGGTGGTGGGCGCGCCGCGGAAGCTCCAGGCGAGGCCGAGCTGGATCAGCTGGGCCAGCACGATCGGGCTCCGTGCCCAGGACGAACGGCGCTGCAGGTAGTAGGAGCACACCGCCAGCCCGGCACCGGCCACGAAGAAGAAGATGGCGGTCGTGACGCCCATCGAGAGCCGGTCGAGGCTGAAGTTGGCGACCTCCAGCACGCCGTAGAGCACCAGCAGCCCGCCCTGCACCGCGGCCAACGACGCGGCCACCGTCAGCGGGGGCGGGTTGTCCGCGCGGAGCGCCTTCACGAGTCGATCACCGGTCCACCCACGCGGGACAGGGTAGTTGTGACGGAAACGACGGCGGCCGGGGGTTGTTTCACGATCCAACTCTTGCAACGCTAGGGGTTGCGCTCGTGAAAGCGTGCACATGGTGCTGCCGTCGAGCTTCCTCGCAACGGGATTCACAGCCGCGCACACGAGACTTCGACCGACACACCGAGCGTACAGAAGAGAGGGATCCCCCACCCATGGATTGGCGTGACCGTTCCGCGTGCCTCGACGAGGACCCGGAACTGTTCTTCCCGATCGGCAACACCGGCCCGGCCATCCTCCAGATCGAGGAGGCCAAGCAGGTCTGCCGACGCTGCGAGGTGCGCGAGCAGTGCCTCCAGTGGGCCCTTGAGGCCGGGCAGGACCACGGCGTGTGGGGCGGCCTGAGCGAGGACGAGCGTCGGGCCCTCAAGCGGCGTACAGCGCGGGCGCGGGTGCGCACCGCATAACGAGCGGTCAGGCTCACGGGAGCGGGACGTCGACCGAGACCCTGGTCCCCCGACCCGAGGGCGCCGTGTCGACACTGAGCCGCCCCCCGAGCTCGGACTCGACCAGGGTCCGCACGATCGACAGCCCCAGGTTGGTCGACGCGTCGAGGTCGAACCTCGCAGGCAGCCCGCGGCCGTCGTCCTCGACCGTCACCTCCAGGCGTCCCACCAGCCGAGTCACGACCACGTCGATCCGGCCCGTCTGCTCGGGCGCGTAGCCGTGCTCGACCGCGTTCTGGAGCACCTCGGTCAGCACCATCGCCAGCGCGGTCGCCGCGTCCGAGCCGAGCACTCCGAAGGACCCGCTGCGCACCACGCGCACCTGGTCCCCAGTGGCGCCCACCTCGGTGACCATCCGGCCGAGCCGGTCGGCGATCTCGTCGAAGCCGACCTGCTCGTCGGCGGCCTCGCTGAGCGTCTCGTGGACGATCGCGATCGACCCGACCCTGCGGACCGCCTCCTCCAGTGCCGACTTCGCCTCCGCGGCGTCGATCCGCCTCGCCTGCAGGCGGAGCAGCGCGGCGACGGTCTGGAGGTTGTTCTTCACGCGGTGGTGGATCTCGCGGATCGTGGCGTCCTTGGTGACCAGCTCCCGGTCGCGCCGGCGTAGGTCGGTGACGTCGCGCACCAGCACCACGGCACCGATGTGCTCCCCCTCCGGCCGCAGCGGGATCGCCCGCACGATGAGTGCGACGTCGTCACCGGCCAGCTCGGTGTCACGGTGCGCCCGGCCGCCCAGCACGGCCGAGACGATCTCCTCGTCCGGCCGGCGGCGCGGGGGCACCAGCTCGCGGGTCACGTCCGCGAGCACCAGACCCTGCAGGTCGCCGCCTAGCCCCAGCCGTCGGAAGACCGACAGCGCGTTGGGGCTCGCATAGGCGACCCGGCCGGTCGCATCGATCCGCACGAAGCCGTCACCCACCCGGGGCGAGTCCGCGTGGTCGGAACGCTGACCGGCCGCCGGGAAGTGGCCGTGCGCGATCATCCGCGTCAGGTCCGAAGCGGTCTGCAGGTACGAGAGCTCCAGCCGGCTCGGGGTGCGCACACCCAGCAGGTTCGTGTTGCGGGCGATCACCGCGATCACCCGCCCCGCCCGCCGGACCGGGATGGTCTCGACCCGCACCGGCACCTCGTCGCGCCACTCCGGGTCGCCGTCGCGCACCAGCCGGCCGTGCTCGTGCGCCTCGTCGAGCATCCGCCGCCGTCCGACCGGAACGAACGTGCCGACCACGTCGTCGACGTACGCCGTGGGACCGGTCGTGGGACGCTGCTGCGCTCCTGCCCAGAAGCCCTTGCCCTCGCGATCGGGCAGCCAGAGGACCAGGTCGGCGAAGGACAGGTCGGCGATGATCTGCCAGTCAGCCTGGATCAGCTGCAGCCACGCGACGTCCTCGTCATCGAGGTCAGTGTGGCTGCGCACGAGCTCGGTCAGCGACGGCACGCCTAGAGGGTAGAGCGAGGGGTCACCCGGTCGAAGCACGCTGGTGCGGGCTGGCAGGATGTGCTCCATGTCGGGGTTCTACTGGAGGCAGGTGCTGGAGCGCGGCCTCGAGGTCCCCACCGACCGGCCCCTGGGCGAGTTGACGGCCGAGCTGACGCGGATGCTCGGCTCCACCGATCCGGTGGAGCGCGACCGCACCGCCTACCCCGCCCTCGGCACCTGGATCGACCGCGGCGTGTACGACGAGCTGCTGCCGGGGCTCGGCGACGGCATGGCCGCGGGGCTCGAGATCGGGCTCGGCGAGGAGGGCACCGACTCCGTCTTCCGCCGCGCCTTCAGCGTGCTGGTGCTGGCGACCGTGATCGAGCGCGACACCCAGGAGTACCTCGTCCCGGCCGACCAGGTGCTGCGCTGGGGCGACAAGATCGTGAGCTGGTACCTCCGCGAGCGCGACCTGCGCGGCTATGTCCAGGGCAAGGGCTGGGCACACGCCGCGGCCCACGGCGCCGACGCGATCGCCGCGCTGGCGGGCTCCCGCCACTTCGGCGTACCCGAGCTGACGGTGCTGCTCGACGTGCTGGCCGACCGGCTGGCGCTCTCGGACACCCCGCTGCTGTGCGGCGAACCGGACCGGATGGCACACGCCGTGATGGAGGTGCTGCGGCGCGACCTGGTGCCGTTGAGCGTGATCGAGCCGTGGCTGCGCCGGGTGGCGCGGCAGGGCGCCACCGACGCGATCCGTGGCGACGTGGACCCGTACGCCGCGACCAACAACGCCCAGCAGCTGCTCCGTGCCGTCTACCTCCAGCTCGCGCTCAGCACCAAGCCGCCCGCCGAGCGGGCCGACCTGATCCTGGTCGCCGTGGAGGCGCTCCGCAGCACCAACCCGTTCACGCTGGGTGGGCGCTGACGGCCCTGCCTACCCCTCAGTAGCCTTGGGTAGCCTGCGGGGCATGACCAAGGTCCACGAGTCCGCCGACCAGTCAACCGACCAGCCGACCGACCAGCCGACCGACCAGCCAGCCCTGTCCGGCCACGCCGGCGAGCTGGCCGTGGCGGTCTCCCGCGCCCACGGCGTCGAGACGATGTTCACGCTGTCCGGCGCCCACGTCTTCCCGATGTACGACGGCGCGGTGAAGGCCGACCCGCCGATGCGGCTGCTCGACGTCCGCCACGAGCAGACCGCGGCGTTCGCCGCCGAGGCCACCGGCAAGCTGACCCGGGTGCCTGGCCTGGCGGTGCTGACCGCAGGCCCCGGCGTCACCAACGGGCTGAGCGCCATCGCGCAGGCCCAGTTCGCGGGCTCGCCGATGGTCGTGGTCGGCGGACGGGCACCGGCCAACCGGTGGGGCAGCGGCAGCCTCCAGGAGCTCGACCAGCCCCCGATCATCGCGCCGATCTCGAAGTCGGCCCGCACCATCCACACCGCCGACGGCGTCCTCGACGGCATGCACGAAGCGTTCACGGCCGCCGGGTCTCCCCACCGGGGTCCGGTCTTCGTCGACATCCCGATGGACGAGTTCTTCAACAGTGCCTCCGGCGAGCTGCCGGCCGCCGGACGCCCGCGCGGCGCCGACCCCGACCCCGACGCGCTGGCGGAGGTGGCAGAGCTGCTCGGTGCGGCGACCCGCCCGGTGCTGATCCTCGGCACCGACGTGTGGGCCGACCGCGCGGAGGAGGCGGCGCTCCGCTTCGTGGAGGCGACCGGCGTCCCGTCCATCACCAACGGCATGGGTCGCGGCCTCGTCCCCGGTGGTCACCCGCAGCTGGTCACCAAGGCCCGCGGTGCGGCGCTCGGCGGCGCCGACCTCGTGGTCGTCGTCGGCACCCCGCTCGACTTCCGGCTCGGCTACGGGGTGTTCGGCGGTCAGGACGGCGCCATACCCGCCCAGGTCGTGCACCTCGCCGACTCCCCCGGCCAGGTCTCCGGCCACGCCGACCTCGCAGGGTCGGCCAGTGGTGACCTGACCGCGGTCCTCGACGGGCTCCTGGCTGCCCTCGAACGCCACGTGCGCCGGCCCGACTGGACCGGCTGGCTCGGCGAGCTGCAGCAGACCGTCGCCGCGGCCGCCGAGCGCGACGCAGCGCTGCTCGGCGCCGAGGCCGACCCGGTCCATCCCGCCCGGATCTACGGTGAGCTGGTACCTCGGCTGGCGGACGACGCGGTCGTGATCGGCGACGGCGGTGACTTCGTCTCCTTCGCGGGCAAGTTCGTGGAGCCGAAGCGGCCCGGCGGCTGGCTCGACCCCGGCCCGTACGGCTGCCTGGGCGCGGGTCTCGGCGCCGCCATCGCAGCCCGGCTGGCGCGGCCCTCCTCGCAGGTGGTGCTGCTGCTCGGCGACGGCGCCGCCGGCTTCTCGTTGATGGACGTCGACACCCTCGTCCGCCATCAGCTGCCGCTGGTGATGATCTGTGGCAACAACTCCGCCTGGGGGCTCGAGAAGGGGCCGATGCAGATGCTGTACGGGTACGACGTGGCCGCGGACCTGGCCGGCCAGACCCGGTACGACGAGGTGGTGAAGGCCCTCGGCGGCGCCGGCGAGACCGTGACCGACCCGCGCCAGATCGGGGCCGCGCTCGACCGCGCGTTCGCCGCGAACGTCCCGTACCTCGTCAACGTCATCACCGACGTGAACGCGGCGTACCCGCGGGCCACGTTCGGCATCTGAGAGGCGTCTGATGGAGCTGCGCCTCGCCGTACCGGGCGAGCTCGACGCGCTCGGCGAGCTGTGCGTCGCGGCGTACGAGGAGTTCATGCTCGGCGCCGAGGACGGCTACCGCGCGCACGTGCGCGACGCGGCGCGGCGCGCCCGGGAGGCCGAGCTGTGGGTCGCGGCAGACGGCGACTCGCTGCTCGGCTGCGTCACCTACTGCCCGCCGGGGTCGCGCTGGCGCGAGATCTCGACGGCCGAGGAGGGTGAGTTCCGGATGCTCGCCGTCCACCCCGACGCGCGGGGGCGCGGCGTCGGCAAGGCCCTGGCCGCGCTCTGCGAGGACCGGGCCCGCGCGCACGGCGCGACCGGCATGGTCCTCTCGTCGCTGGTGGACATGGCATCGGCCCACCGGATCTACACTCGGCTCGGCTACACGCGTGCGCCCGGACGCGACTGGGACCCGATGCCCGGCGTCCACCTGATCGCCTTCAGCAAGGAGCTGGGATGACCGCCGATCCCGAGGCCACCAGTCTCACCTTCACCGTGACCGACGTCGACACCGCCGCCGCGGTCGGCAGCGGATCGTTGCCGGTGCTCGCCACCCCGCAGCTGCTCGCCTGGTGCGAGGCGGCGTCCTGCGCCGCGGTGGAGCCGTACCTGGGCGAGGGCCAGACCTCAGTCAGCTCGCGGGTCTCGCTCGAGCACCTCGCCGCGTCGCCGGTCGGGGCGGCGGTCGTGGTGACCGTCTCCCCGGCGTACGTCGACGGGCGACTGCACCGCTTCACGGTCGCCGCCCGGCACGTCGGCGACGGCAAGCTGGTCGGCACCGGTGAGCTCACCCGCGTGGTCGTCGACACCGACCGCTTCATGGCCCGCGTCGGCTGACCCTTCGGCTCCGCAGCACCGCGCTGCCGGGGACGCAACGACCTGTGGAGGCCGATCCACCCCCGCTGCGCATGAGAAGGGCCTCCGCGCCCTCCGGTCGGACCAGGCGGTCGCGGCTCGGAGGGCACCCAGAGAACGTGACCCAGTCGCGACTCGAACGCCGCACGTACGCGACTCGACCGCCGCGCACGCGCGACTCAACTCGTAGGTGGGACATGAGAAGGGCCTCCGCGCCCTCCGGTCGGACCATGCGGTCGCGGCTCGGAGGGCACGGAGGCCCGACTCGAACGTCTGTCGAAGCTGTCAGCTGTTGGGGCGCTTGCCGTGGTTCGCAGCCTTCTTGCGGCGCGAACGGCGCTTGCGGCCGGTCTTACCCATGCGGTCCTCCCAGGTCTGGTGTGCGGCCAGTCTCTCAAACCGGCCACTCGCAGCGGAAATCGGGGCTGAGAGGTTCCGCGGCACCTCCTAGGCGTCGGTGATCCGGACCTGCACCTCGCGAATCTGGACCATCACCCGGTGTCGCAGCTCGCTCGGTGCGAGCTCGGAGGAGCAGGAGCGGTGGACGACCGCCTTGACCGTGCGCTGGAGGTCGTACTTCTCCAGGCAGGGACCACACTCGTCGAGGTGGAGCTGGACGGCCGAGCAGTCGGCCTCGTCGAGCTCGTTGTCGAGGAAGTAGACGATCCGTTCGAGGTAGTCGGCGCACTGGTCGTTGCTGTGGTCGTGGCTCACGACTCGCTCCCCTCCCCCGAGGTCGTGCCGACCGGCAACAGGTCGTTCGCACGCACGTGGTCCGAGAGCATGTCACGCAGCTGACGGCGACCGCGGTGCAACCGCGACATGACCGTCCCGATCGGGGTGTCCATGATCTCGGCGATCTCCTTGTAGGCGAAGCCCTCGACGTCGGCGAGGTACACGGCCAGCCGGAACTCCTCGGGCAGCCGCTGCAGCGCGTCCTTGACCTGACTGTCGGGGAGCCGCTCCAAGGCCTCGGTCTCCGCGGACTTGAGGCCGGTCGAGGTGTGCGACTCCGCTCGGGCGAGTTGCCAGTCCTCGACGTCCTCGGCCATCGACTGCTGCGGCTGGCGCTGCTTCTTGCGGTAGTTGTTGATGAAGGTGTTGGTGAGGATCCGGTACAGCCAGGCCTTGAGGTTCGTGCCGGGCTTGAACTGGTGGAACGAGGAGAACGCCTTCGCGAACGTCTCCTGCACCAGGTCCTCGGCGTCGGCGGGGTTGCGGGTCATCCGCATCGCGCCGGCATAGAGCTGGTCGAGGAAGGGCAGCGCATCACGCTCGAAGCGCGCCGCCCGCTCCTCGTCGGTCTCGGTTGCGACGTCGATCTCAGGGGTCGCGTCGTCGTACAGGTTGTCCGTCATCGTCTCCCAGAGTAGTCCGGGCTCGGAACGTTCGAGCAGGGCGAGCACATCGTCACAACACGGTCACGCGCCGGAGGATTCCCCGACCACTTCTCGGGTGATCCACTCCAGCGTGGCCTCGACCACGATCCCCATTGCCTCGTCGGGCGTCACCGGTCCCGCCTTGGGCACCTTGAAGCCGTGGTCGCCGCCTGGGATCACCGCCATCTCGGTGTCGTCGGGGAACTCCTCGGGGGTCCCGAACGTGTCGCGCTCGCCCTGCACCACGAGGGTGGGTACGCCGGCGCCGACCAGCTCGTGGACCCGGCTCTTCTCCGGCTTGCCGGGCGGGTGCAGCGGGAACGCCAGCGCGAGGCAGCCCGCCGCCCCGAGCTCCTGGGCGCACCGCGCGGCCGACCGAGCGCCCGCCGAGCGGCCGCCCACGATCAGCGGCGCCCGGCTGCGCAGTCGCCGAGCAGCCGCGCGGAGCCCGTCGTCGAGGGTCGGCGGCGGCGTGGCGGCCCTGCGGCCGGCCAGCACCCACGGCTGCTCGAAGCAGACGACCGTGATGCCGTTGCGGGGCAGTGCCTCGGCGAGGGCGACCAGGTCCCGGCTGTTGATGCCGCCGCCGGCACCGTGGCTCAGCAGCAGCGTCGCTGCCGGCTTCGTCGCGCGGGCGGTGAGGGTCCGGGCATCGCCGTGCGGAGTGGCGAAGCGGGACTCGCGCCCGGGCACGAGGTCACTCACGCGAGAGCGTCCTCGAGCGGGATGGGCTCGACGAGGTCGGGGCCGTTGTTGCGGACGTTGCTGACGAGGGTGGAGACCGGGAACGCCTCGAGCCGGCCAGGTGCCGCGGGCACCAGCAGTCCGAGCAGGTCGTCCTTCGACGACGTGGTCGGGTCGAGCCAGGCCGCGCGCCGTTCGGGCTCGACCATCAGCGGCATCCGGTCGTGGATGTGGCCGACGGCGTCCTCGGCCTGGGTGGTCAGCACGGTGCAGGTCCACCGGAACCGCTCCGGGTCGTCCTCGTCGCGGGTCGGGTCGCGCCAGATCTCGTACAGCCCGGCCATCGCGAGGACCCCGCCGTCCTTGGGGCGGATGAAGAACGGCTGCTTCGCCGGCTTGCCTGCCTTGGTCTTCTGCGAGGTGGGGTACCACTCGAAGTAGCCGTCGGCCGGGAGCAGACACCGCCGGGCGGAGAACGCGCGCCGGAACGACGGCTTCTCGGCCACGCTCTCCATCCGCGCGTTGATCATCCGGCTGCCGATGGACGGGTCCTTGGCCCACGACGGGATCAGGCCCCAGCGCAGGGTCCGGAGCTGCCGTTGCGCGCGCTCGGCCCCCTTGGTCCCTGAGGAGGCGAGGGACGAGCCGTCTCGACGGGTGGACGGCGGCCGCTCCATCACCGCGTAGACCTCCTTGGTCGGCGCGACGTTGAAGTCGGGGTCGAGCGGCTTCTCCAGGCGCGGGTCGACCACCTCGAACTCCTCGATCAGGTCCTCGGGCTTCCTGCTCGACGCGTAGCGACCGCACATGGGGCTGATCGTAGACGCGCGCAGCGACGGCTCGGCTGCGGAGCGGTCAGACGCGCGCGAGCTCGTCGAGCAGCGGGGCGGCCGCGTCGTCGTCGCCGGGCAGCGACTCGACCCAGACCCGAGGCGCCGGCAACACCCCGGACAGGAGATTCCGGAGTATGCCCAGCCGTCGCGGCAGCCGTTCGTCACGCCGGATCAGGACCGCGATCCGCTCACGTCCCACCCGCGCGAGGGTCTCCCCGCCCGAGAAGACCGTCCGCACCGTCTCCGCGAGCCGCGCGATCCGCAGCGCTGCCGCGAACACGTCGAGGTCACCCGGGTCGACCGTGTCGACGACGACCAGCGCATGGGTCTCGCGCACCGGCCGGCCGCTGATCCCCTGGTCGCGATACAGCTCGGAGATCCGACTTCTCAGGTGGGGCAGGCTGGCGAGGCCGGTGAGCGGGTCCTCGCACGTCAGCTGGTGCAGATAGCCGAGGGTCGCCTCGCTCCAGCCGGAGGCCACCGCCCGCAACACCGGGTACGACGGGTCGCGGTGGGTGACGCGCAGGCAGGTCCGCCGCAGGCCGTCGAGCGCGTCGTCGAGAGGCACGCCGTCCCGGCCGAGCTCCAGCCCGGCGTACAGGCAGGCGTCCAGGACGGCGGGGCCAGGGTCCCCGTGCGCAGCACCCGGATCCGAGGCGAGGGCCTCCCCTGTCGCCTCGAATCGTGCCGAACCCGGCGCGTGCGGCTCCGAGGTCGCGGCCCTCGCCCCGGACCGCACCCGGGCAGAACCCAGCGGGCGGGTCCAGAAGTTGCCCACGTTCCCTCCGGTCGTCCGCAGCGGCTCGTCCCTACGCTCAGGAGACGGGCGGGCCCAGCGGCCCATGACGCGGGTCAGGTCACGAATCGTGAGCGAGCTCCCGCGATTTTGCCCTGTCGACCCGGGTCTGCGGGACTACGATCGTGGGCCACTGCCTACCCGATCGTTGGACCTGCCATGACCAGCACCCTGCAGCGCATCGAAGGGCCCGGCGACGCCGAGCTCATCGCTGCCGTGCGCGGTGGTGACAACGATGCGTACGGACTGCTGTTCGAGCGGCACATCGATGCCGCTCGACGACTCGCGCGTCAGCTCGTGCCCAGCTCGGACGCCGACGACCTCGTGTCCGAGGCTTTCGCGAAGGTGTTGACCGTGCTCCAGCGCGGGGCCGGACCCGACCTCGCGTTCCGTGCCTACCTGCTCACTGCGATCCGACGGCTCCACATCGACAAGGTTCGCGGCGCAGCCCGCCTCCACACGACCGACGACCTGACGCCGTTCGACCCCGGAGTGCCGTTCCACGACACCGTTCTGGAGGGGTTCGAGAACGCTGCTGCCGCTCGCGCCTTCGCCTCGCTGCCCGAGCGCTGGCAGATGGTGCTGTGGCACACCTCGGTGGAAGGGCAGAAGCCGGCCGAGGTGGCCCCGCTGCTCGGGATGAGCGCCAACTCCGTCGCCGCCCTTGCCTACCGGGCCCGCGAGGGGCTGCGCCAGGCGTTCCTCTCCATGCACGTCGCGGAGCTCGAGGACGACAACTGCGAGTGGCTGCGCCAGAACATCGGCGGCTACCTGCGCGGCGGCACCTCGCGTCGCGACGCGGCCAAGGTCGATGCTCACCTCGACCAGTGCCGCCCCTGCATGGCGATCTACCTCGAGCTCACCGAGGTCAACTCCAACTTGGCGGCGTGGCTCGCGCCGATCGTGCTCGGCGCTGCTGGTGCGGGGTACCTCGCCACCATCGGCGGATCGTTCGGCGCCGGTGCCGCGGTGGTCGCCCTGCTCGACCGGGCCAAGGACGTGCTCATCGGGAACGCCGCCGCGACCACAACGGCGGCCGGGGTCGCCGCGACCGTCGTCGTCGGCGGCGCAATGATCGTCGGGACCGGCCCCCAGGACATGAAGCTGGCTGGCGATCCGCCGGTCATCGAGGCCACGACCGATCCAGACCGGCCGCGGGCACGGGATCGCGACGCCGGTGCCCGCGAACCGGTCGCCCGGCAGCAGGCGGACCGTGAGCGCGATCGCGCGAAGCGGCTGCCAGGCTCCACGCCCGGCGGCGGTGGACAGGCGGCTTCGGGTAGCGGCACACAGGCCACCCCGGTCGCCGGCGAGGACGCACCCGACGACGACCCCTCGACCACCGACGGCACCGCCGGCACGGGCGGCACCGGCGACAGCGGAGGCACCGAGGAGCCGCAGACGCCCGAGGAGCCGCAGACGCCCGAGGAGCCGCTGGCCCAGACGACGTACGACGCGGCCCTGAGCGTGTCCGCCGAGCCCGGCAAGGGCGCGTGGAGCCGGATCACGGTCACCGTGACGGGTGTCCCGACGGGCCTGACGGGCAGCCTGACCGCCGATGCGACCGCCCCGGCCTCGCTCAGCAGGCAGACCGGCGACTGCCAGCGCCGTTCGAAGACTGCCTTCACCTGCAGCGTGAGTGACTCCGGCACGGCCTTCGTGTTCGGGGCCCAGAGTCCCGACCCTGCCTCGGTCACCTTCACGGTGACGTTCGCGACGGGCACCGACACGGATCACTCGAACGACTCCGTCACCATCGGCATCCCCGGCAACGGCTGAGATCGCCTCCTCCGGTCGCGTGCGAGCGATCGTGTAGGAAGGAGTCATGACGATCACGCGACTGCTCGCCCGGCCGATGCTCGCTTCGATGTTTGTCGTCGGGGGTGTCAACGCGCTCCGCAACTCGGAGGCGCATGCCGCCAAGGCGGCGCTGGTGACTGAGAAGCTCGTGCCGCTGGCTGAGCGCGCAATCCCGCAGGTGCCCATCCCGTCCGAGCCGGTGACGCTGGTCCGGCTCAACGCGGTCGGACAGATCGCGGCCGCAGGCATGCTGGCCACCGGCCGCGCGCCCAGGATCTCTGCCGGCGTGCTGGCGGCCTCGCTCGTTCCCACCACCGCGGCGGGCCACCGCTTCTGGGAGGAGAGCGACCCGGACCAGCGGCGGAACCAGAAGCTCCACTTCTTCAAGAACGTCTCCATGTTGGGCGGACTGCTGCTCGCCGCGGTCGACACCGATGGCAGGCCCGGGTTGGCGTGGCGCGCCCGCCGGGCCGGGCGGGACGCACGCCGCGAGGCGCGACACCTCGCGGCGACCGCCCGCCGCGAGGCCAAGCTGGCAGCCGCCCAGCTCTGACCGAACGCCTCGATACCCTTCCCGGGTGACCACCAGCACCCGGATCGCCGACCCCTGGCCGGCGCCGCGTGCCACCGGGCCGGTCTCGGCCGTCGTGTCGCTACCGGGCAGCAAGTCGCAGACCAACCGCGCCCTGGTGCTCGGCGCGCTGGCCGACGCGCCCAGCGTCGTACGTCGTCCGCTGACGTCGCGCGACACGACGCTGATGCGCGAGGGACTCCGCGGTCTCGGGTGCGCGGTCGATGGTGATGACGACGCGTGGACCCTCGCCCCTGGGCCGCTCGCCGGCCCGGCCGAGGTCGACTGCGGCCTCGCCGGCACCGTGATGCGGTTCCTGCCGCCGGTCGCGGGGCTGGCGTCGGGGCCGGTCGGCTTCGATGGCGACGCCCACATGCGCAAGCGCCCGGTGGGGCCAGTGCTCGAGGCGCTCCGGACGCTCGGGGTGGAGATCCAGGGCGACGGGCTCCCGTTCACCGTGCACGGCCGGGGCGCAGTCCGTGGCGGGACGGTGGTCGTGGACGCCTCGGCCTCCTCGCAGTTCGTCTCGGCGCTGCTGATCGCAGCCGCCCGGTTCGACGAGGGCGTCGACGTCCGCCACGACGGGAAGCCGGTGCCTTCACTCCCCCACATCGAGATGACCGTCGCGATGCTCCGCGAGCACGGCGTGGAGGTCGACGACGCGGACGCACACCGGTGGACGGTGGCGCCCGGCCCGGTCACGGCGGTGGACCGCTCGATCGAGCCGGACCTCTCGAACGCCGCGCCGTTCCTGGCGCTCGCGGCGGTCACCGGCGGCGAGGTGACGGTCCGCGACTGGCCACGCTCGACGACCCAGGCCGGCGACGCGCTCCGCGAGATCTTGGCTCTGATGGGGTGCGCAGTGGACCTCGCCGACGACGGGCTCCGGGTCCGCGGCGGCGACGGCCTGGCTGGCGTCGACCTCGACCTGCGCGATGCCGGTGAGCTGGCGCCCGCGGTGGCGGCGCTCGCGGCGCTGGCCGGGTCACCCTCACACCTGCGCGGGATCGGCCACATCCGCGGGCATGAGACCGACCGGCTCGCCGCCCTGGCCCGTGAGCTCGGCGGCCTCGGTGCCGACGTCACCGAGCACGCCGACGGCCTCTCGTTCCGGCCGGCGACACTCCACGGTGGGCTCTTCCACACCTACGCCGACCACCGGATGGCCCACGCCGGCGTCATCGTCGGGGCGGCCGTCGACGACGTGCTGGTCGAGAACGTCACCACGACCGGCAAGACCTTCCCCGACTTCGCCGGCTTCTGGGCGGCGCTGCTGTGAGCGGTCGCTACGACGAGCACGACCACGAGCACTACGAGCGGCCGCGACGCCGCACCCGGCCGCGGACCAAGGAACGCCCCACGTACGACGACGCCGTGGCCGGCACCGTCATGACCGTCGACCGCGGCCGGTTCACGCTGCTGGTCGAGGGCGTCACCGTGATGGCGATGAAGGCGCGGCCACTGGGCCGGAAGGGCGTGGTCGTCGGCGACCGGGTGCGGGTCGTCGGCGACGTCTCCGGGACCGAGGGCAGCCTCGCCCGGATCGTCGAGGTCTCCGAGCGCGAGACCGTGCTCCGGCGTACCGCCGACGACGACGACCCGGTGGAGCGGGTCGTCGTCGCGAACGCCGACCAACTGGTGGTGGTCACCGCGCTGGCCGACCCGGAGCCGCGGCCCCGGCTGATCGACCGGGCGCTGGTCGCGGCGTTCGACGCGAAGATGCGGCCGTTGCTGTGCCTCACCAAGTCCGACCTGGCCGACCCGGAGACGCTGCTCTCGACCTACCGGTCGCTGGGCGTGCCGTGGCTGGTCACGCGCAAGGGCGGCGATCTGTCGGAGCTGAGGGCGGCGCTGCGGGACCGGACCAGCGTCCTGGTCGGCCACAGCGGCGTCGGCAAGTCGACGCTGGTGAACGCGCTGGTGCCCGACGCCGACCGGGAGATCGGACACGTCAATGCGGTGACCGGCCGCGGCCGCCACACGTCGACGTCGGCGCTGATGCTCGCCCTTCCCGAGGGTGCCGGCTGGATCGTCGACACCCCCGGCATCCGCTCGTTCGGACTCGCCCACGTGCAGCCGGAGGACCTGATCGAGGCGTTCCCCGACCTGGACGAGATGACCGAGGACTGCCCGCGCGGCTGCACTCACGGGTCGGACGAGCCGGAGTGCGGACTGGACGAGGCGGTCACCCGAGGCGAGGCAGACCCCGACCGGGTCGAGTCCTTCCGCCGGCTGCTCGCAGCGCGGAGCGCACCGGAGTACTAAGGGCCGCTGATCTGGTCGCGCATGCTGTCCCAGATCGACCGGGCGTCGGCGTCGCCGGACAGCACCACGAGCACCAGTACGACGGCCGCGAAGCCGGTCAGCAGCAACGGCAGCGCCAGGCGCAGCACGCCAGTCCGCGGGTTCAGCCAGCCGGTCAGGATCGCCATCACCCAGAAGCCGATGGTTGGGAGCACCAGCCGCTCGGCGTACTCCTGGTGGTCGACGACCTGCACGTCGGCGGCCAGGCTCGGCTGGTCAGCGAGCAGCCGGTCGCCGGTCACGAACGCGCCCAGGATCGCGGCGGCGCCCAGGGTGACCGTGATCATCATCGGGTAACGCCAGGTGTCACGGCGCTCGGGCCGCACGGCGTACCACAACGCCGTCAGGCAGCCGATCGGCCCCAGCGCGGCGGCAGAGTACGCCAGCACCGTGTGCAGGGGTACCCCGAGGATGTCCATGGGGAAACGGTAGTGCTCGGAGGGGTCCCACCGGGGTGCTTTGGGCAAGTCTGCCGAGGCCAGGCGCGGGCCGCTAGCCGATGACTTCCCAGACTGCCCGGGCGCCCGCGTCACCGGTGCGCACCACCTGGACCAGCACGGCCAGCGCGGCGACCGCCAGCGCCGCTCGCAGCACGACCTGCGCCGCGCCGGTGCGCGCGTGCAGCCACCCGGCCGAGACCGACACAGCGCCGAAGGCGAGCGCCACCCAGAGCAGCAGCTTCGCGCGGGCCTCGTGCGTCTGCACGAGCGGGTTGGTCCCGAGCTCGGGACGGCTCTCGAGGAAGTTGCGGCCGGTGAAGTACGCCGCCACGATCGAGCCGGTCGCGACCAGGGCCAGCGCCACCATCGGCCAGCGGAGCCGGTCGCGCCAGCGTCCCGGGAGGGCGTAGGCCAGTGCGCACAGGGCGGCCAGCGGGCCGAACACGACGGCCGCGTGGATGACGAGCGGGTGAAGCGGCAGACCACCGATCTCCATGGCCAGACGTTAGTACCGACGGTTGAGGAATCAATGACAAGCGCGCCGACCGTCGCGCCCGGCGTCAGCGACAACGTCGTGAGAATAGGGTGAGGCCCGTGGCGGACTACACCGACGACCTGCGGCTGGCCCACGTGCTCGCCGACGACGCCGACTCGCTGACGACGACGCGGTTCAAGGCGCTCGACCTGCACGTGATGAGCAAGCCGGACCTCACGCCCGTCACCGACGCGGACACGGCGGTCGAGGAGAGCCTCCGCCGGACCTTGTCCCGGGTGCGGTCGCGCGATGCGGTGACCGGCGAGGAGCACGGGTCCACCGGCCACAGCCAGCGACGCTGGGTCGTCGACCCGATCGACGGCACCAAGAGCTTCGTCCGTGGGGTGCCGGTCTGGGCAACGCTGATCGCACTGGTGGTCGACGACGTTCCGGTGCTCGGCGTCGCGTCGGCGCCGATGCTGCAGCGGCGCTGGTGGGCCAGTGTCGGCAACGGCACCTGGACCGGCCGGTCGCTGCTCAAGGCGACCCGCTGCACGGTGTCCGACGTACGCCGCCTCGAGGACGCGTCACTCTCGTACTCGTCGCTGGGCGGCTGGGACCAGCGGGGCCGGCTCGAGGAGTTCCTGTCCCTCTCGCGGCGCTGCTGGCGCACCCGCGCCTACGGCGACTTCTGGTCCTACATGCTGCTCGCCGAGGGTGCCGTCGACCTCGCCGCCGAGCCGGAGCTCGCGCTCCACGACATGGCGGCGTGCGACGTGATCGTGCGCGAGGCTGGTGGCCGGTTCTCCTCGCTGGACGGCACCGACGGCCCGTTCGGCGGCAACGCGCTCGCCTCCAACGGTCACCTGCACGAGGCCGCGCTGGCGTTCCTCGGTGCGCTGCCCGACGACGACGACGACCCGGACTCGCGTCCGCGCGGCCCCGGCTCGGTCTCGGAGCTGCGTCGCCGCGACGGCTAGGTCCTGTGGCTCGGGAGCCGACCGGGCGAGCGGCACGTCTCACCGTGTGGCGGACCTGTTCACGCTAGGGGCGCACGGCTATTTTGGACGCCAACCTCGACGGACGCCCATGAGACGGAGGTACAGCATGCGCATCGGCGACGTACTCGGCGCCAAGCCGAGCCAGGAGGTCGTGACCATCCCGCCGGAGGCCGGCGTGCGGGACCTGGTCGCGGCACTCGCGGAGCACAACGTCGGCGCGCTCATCGTCAGCAGCGACGGTTCGACCGTCGAGGGCATCGTCAGTGAGCGGGACGTCGTACGACACCTCCACCACGCGGGCACGGTCGTCAACAACACCGTCGGCGACATCATGACCACCGATGTCGAGACCTGCGAGCCGGACGTGCTGCTCGACGACCTGATGAAGATCATGACCGACAAGCGGATCCGGCACGTGCCGGTCGTCGAGGACGGCGCCCTGGTCGGCATCGTGTCGATCGGCGACGTCGTCAAGCACCGGATCGACCAGCTCCAGTTCGAGCGCGACCAGCTCGACAGCTACGTACACCAGTCCTGAGCACTCCCGGGCGCTCCACTACCGTGGGCGACATGGACAAGCCTGAGATCGAGTTCTTCGACCCCGAGCCGCCCGGCGAGCTGGTCGTCACCGACGTCACCGAGGGTGACGGCACCGAGGCCACCGCCGGAGCGAACGTGTCGGTCCACTACGTCGGCGTCGCCCACTCGACGGGAGAGGAGTTCGACGCGTCGTACAACCGCGGGACGCCGCTGCAGTTCCGGCTCGGCGTCGGCCAGGTGATCTCCGGCTGGGACCAGGGCGTGCAGGGCATGAAGGTCGGCGGTCGGCGACAGCTCGTCGTCCCGCCGCACCTCGGGTACGGCGACCGCGGCGCAGGCGGCGTGATCGCGCCCGGCGAGACACTGATCTTCGTGGTGGACCTGCTCGGGGTCGGCTGAGTCTCCACACACAGCACAGACGGCAACGGGGTCGAGGATGCCCTGCGATGTCGGCTCCGAGGGCCCGTTCTCGACGATCGTGTTCTGCGCGAACGCCGCCGGGCGCACGATGTCACCCGACTACGGGTTTGATCAGGAATGGCAGCTTGGTGACGGTCACCAGGGCAGGTCGTCGGACCCGTCATCCAGGCCGGTCGCGTCCGCGACGCGGGCCGCGACCCCTCCCAGCTCGACGACGTCACCCTGACGCAGCTGCCGCCCGCGGCGCGTCTCCACCGCGCCGTTGACCTGCACCAAGCCCTGCTGGACGGCGGGCTTCGCGTCGGCGCCGGACTCGACCAGGTTGGCCAGCTTGAGGAACTGGCCGAGCCGGATCGACTCGTCCCTGATCGGTACGTCGAGCGGGGCGCTCACAGCAGCACCGTCCCGGTATGGATGAGGACCCCGACGAGCCCGCCGACGATCGTGCCGTTGATCCGGATGAACTGGAGGTCTCGCCCGACGTGCAGCTCGATCCGGCGCGCCGCCTCGCGGCCGTCCCACCGCTCGATCGTGGTCGTGATGACGGTGGTGAGCTCGGCGCCGTAGCGGTTTACGACGAAGACCACGGCGTCCGCGGCGAGCCCGTCGAGCCGGCGCCGCAGGTCCTCGTCGACGGTGAGGCGCTCGGCGAACGCGACCAGCTCGGCCTGGAGCCGGGCCCGGAGCTCGCCGCTCGGGTCACGCAGCGCCGCCAGCAGCGCGTTGCGCAGCGCGTTCCACAGCGAGATCCCGGTGGTCGTGAACTGCGGGTGGTCGAGCAACCGGTTCTTCAGCCCCTCGGCCCGCGCCTGGGTGTCGGGGTCGAACAGCAGGTCCTGGCCGAGCTGGGCCAGCATCGAGTCGAGCGCATCGCGCGCGCGGTGGAGCGGGTCGTCGCGGATGTCGGCCACCCACCGGACGGTCTCGGTGTGGATCCGGGTGGTGACGGCCTCGTTGAGGCGGTCCGGGGCCCACCACGGCGCGCGCTCGGTCAGCACCGCGCGGACCGTGTCGGGGTTCTCGACCAGCCAGTCGTGCAGCTCGGCCAGCGCCAGGTCGACCACGCCGTGGTGGAGATCGTCACGCACCATCTCGACCACGAACGTCCCGAGCAACGGTGCGATCGGCTCGGCCCGGAACCGCGGCACCAGGACCGACTCGACGAGCTCGGCCACCTGCCGGTCCCCCACCTTGGACAGGCCGATGCTCGCGACCTCCGCGATCTCATCGACGACCCGCCGGGCGTTGTCGGGCTGGGCGGCCCACTCCCCGATCCGGCGGGAGATGGCCGCGAACGCCACCCGCTCGCGGATGATCGCCTCCTGGAGGAAGTTCTCCCCGAAGAACTCCTCGAGGCTGCGGCCGAGGTCGTCCTTGCGCTTCGGGACCAGCGCGGTGTGCGGGATCGGCAGGCCCAGGGGATGCTTGAAGAGTGCGGTGACGGCGAACCAGTCGGCGATCGCGCCCACCATCGACGCCTCCGCTCCGGCGTTGACGAAGCCCAGGAAGCCCTCGCGATCCCGCGTCAGGACGTAGACCACAGCCGCGAGCAGCAGCAGCCCGACGGCGACCGTACGCATCCGCCGGAGCCCCTGGCGGCGTGCCTCGTCGGCGGCCGGGTTGGGCGTGATCATCGTGACGCTGCTCATCCCGGTCGATTCTTCCCTACCCATGGATGGCTGCCAGAATGCTGGGATGCCGCGCACCGTCATCACCTTCGGGACGTTCGACGTCTTCCACGTCGGGCACCTGCGCGTCATCGAGCGCGCGGCTGCCCTGGGCGACCGGTTGGTCGTGGGCGTCTCGGCCGACGCGCTGAACCTGCTCAAGAAGGGACGCGAGCCCGTCTTCAGCCAGGGCGAGCGGCTCGCGATCATCGCCGCGCTCAAGCCGGTCGACGAGGTGTTCGTCGAGGAGAGCCTCGAGCTCAAGCGCGACTACATCCAGAAGTACGGTGCCGACGTGCTCGTCATGGGCGACGACTGGAAGGGCCGGTTCGACGAGTTCGAGGACGTCTGCGAGGTCGTCTACCTCTCCCGGACGCCCGCCATCTCGACGACCGCACTGATCGAGAAGATCTCGGCGACCGGCTGAGGCTCCTCCACAACCGGGATGCGCTGGGGCTTAGGGTCGACAGGTCCGACTAGAGGAGAAGCATGCGTCGCACCGTCGCCGCCGTCGCGGTGGCCCTGACCCTGGCCGCCACCGGCACGGCCACCAGCCCGTCGTACGCCGAGGACGACCTCGAGCTCCAGTCTCCGGCGACGGCGCCTCCCGAGCAGGCAGCACCCGCCCCGGCGCAGGTGCTGCGCCAGGCAGCGGCGGCTCTCGAGGGTGAAGTCGCGGGGGTCCGACGCCCCGACGCGACGCTCGCGCTGCGCGACCTGTTCGCGACCCTGCCGCGGCTCTCCGCCACCGGCCGCTCTGAGGCTCGCCGGATCCTGGCGCGGCCCACGAACAACTCCGGACCCGGGGGTGAGATCAAGTACACGACACGCTCGGTCAAGCGATGCGGGCCGAATGTCTGTGTCCACCGGGTGAGCCGGACCCGGCATGCCGCAAGCAAGGCGTGGGCTCGCAAGAGTCTGCGCGTGTTGGGCAGCGTGTGGCGCAAGGAGGTCGGCCAGATGGGCTATCGCCGCCCCCTCAGGGACGGCCGACGCGGCGGCAATGGCAAGTTCGACGTCTATCTCGCAGACGTCGGCGCCAACGGACTCTTCGGCTACTGCGCGCCGGAGTTCACCAGGCCCGGTTTCCGGCGGCTCGCGTCGGGCTACTGCGTGCTCGACAACGACTTCGCCCGCTCCCAGTTCGGCGCCAAGCCGGCGGACAGCCTCAGGGTCACCGCGGCCCACGAGTTCTTCCACGCCGTCCAGTTCGCCTACGACTACCTCGAGGACCCCTGGCTGATGGAGGCGAGCGCCACCTGGATCGAGGAGCGGTACGCCGACGGGGTCAACGACAACCGGCGCTACCTGCCCGCTGGCAGCCTCGTCCGGACCCACCTCGCGCTCGACAGGTTCGAGACGGGCTCGGCAATCCAGTACGGCAACTGGGTGTTCTTCGAGTACCTCTCGAAGCGGTTCGGCGCCAAGATCGTGAAACGGATCTGGACGCAGTCCGGTCACTTCAGGGGCGACGGCAGGACCTACTCGACCAACGCCGTCAAGCGTGCGCTCCCGCGCAAGGCGCCGTTCAAGAAGGTGTTCTCCCAGTTCTCGGCCGCCAACATCACGCCGGCCCGCTCGTATCCCGAGGGCCGGTTCTGGCCCCGGCCGAGGTTGGCGGGCACCGTCGCGCTGGGCCGCGGCGGGCGCGCGTCCGACACGTCATTGATCGACCACATGTCGACCCAGGACGTCGCGGTGACCCCGAGGCGGAACCTCGACAAGCGGAAGTACAAGCTGCGGGTCGGGATCGACGGTCCGGCACGGACGTCGTCGCCGATGACCACCCTGGTCTGGCAGCGGCGCTCGGGGACTTTCAAGAACCTGCCGGTCCGCCTGAACAACAAGGGCCAGGGGTCCCGCGTGGTGCCGTTCAACCGTCGCCAGACCCGGCGGGTGTGGATCGTGGTGTCGAACGCGTCCACCCGGTTCGACTGCCGTGGCGATGACGTCACCTACTCGTGCAGCGGTACGCCGCGTGACGACGGTCGTGCCTTCACCGTGAGCCTCCGCGTCATCACCCGCCGCTGAGGTAGCGCCCCGAGGAGGTCCGATGCGCAAGGTCGTCGTCTACATGCTGCTCTCGCTGGACGGAGTGGCCGAGGAGCCCGGCGACTGGATGACCGACTTCGACCAGCCGATCTTCGACAACCTCGCACGGGTGATCGGCACCCAGGAGACGATCCTGCTCGGCCGCGGCACCTACGACTACTGGGTCGGGTTCTGGCGACGCGACGGTCCCGAGCCGTTCCACTCGTTCATCAACGGCACGGAGAAGCACGTGTTCACGTCCCGGCCGCTCGATCAGGAGTGGGAAGGGACGGTCGTCGTCGACGGTCCCGCCGAGGACCACGTGCGATCCCTGAAGCGGGTCGACGGCCGTGACATCGGTGTCCACGGCAGCATCAGGCTGGCGCGAGCCCTGGGTGACGCGGGACTCGTCGACGAGTACCGACTCGTCGTGTCGAGCACGGTGGCAGGCACCGGCGCCCGGCTCTTCACCGACGGCGGACCGAAGCGAGCGCTCACGCTGCTCGACGCGACCACGACGCCGGGCGGGTCCTTGCTGCTCGGCTACCGCGCGGGCTGACGGGGAGGCATCCGGTCGCGGTCTTCCCGACCGCCCCGGACACCTCCCCTCGCTGTGGTGCCCAGGTCACGCCCGGGCGGCGGTCACGATCAGGTACTCCCAGCGCAGGCTGCCGTCGTCCGCGCCGAACCGCGCGGCGAGCTCCACCAGCGCTGCGTCGAGGGCGGCTACCTTCTCGGCGTCGTCACCCAGCGAGCGGAACACCGCGATCGTCGGGCCGTAGCACGCCTTGAAGAAGTCGACCAGCTCCCGGGCCGACGAGAACCCGTCGACGGTCAGCTCCCCGACCGTCTCGGTCACGTCGGTGACCCGGTCCCCGAGCAGCGCCCTCACGTGGGCGGCGTCGCCCCACAGCGGCGGGGGCTGGGCGCCCCGCGGCGGGGCCGGCGCGAACGGCTGCATGGTGGCGAACATCTGGCCGATGAAGCCGGCCGGCGTCCAGCTGAGGTTCGCGATCGTGCCGCCCCGGCGGGCGACCCGGACGAGCTCGTCGGCAGCCTGCTGGTGGTGCGGCGCGAACATCACACCCACGCACGAGATCACGGCGTCGAACGCGCCGTCGCCGTACGGGAGGGCCTCGGCGTCGCCGACCTCCCAGGTGATGCCGGCCTCCGGGGCCGCGCGGCGACCCTCCTCGAGGAGCTCGGGAGTGAGGTCGGACGCGACGACGGTCGCGCCGGTCGCAGCCGCCGGGACGGAGGCGTTGCCCGAGCCGGCCCCGACGTCGAGGACACGCTGCCCGGCTGAGATGCCCGCGGCGCGGACGAGTGCGGGGCCGGTGGCCGAGATGACGTCGCGGGCCACGGCGTGGTAGTCGCCGAGGGCCCACATGGCGCGGTGCTTCGCCTTGAGCTCGCGGTCCGCGTCGAGCTGGGTGTCGATGGTCATGGTGCTTCTCCTGGTTCCTGGTGGTGCATTCGGTTGACAGGCGTCAGCCTGCGAGCCGTGCCTTCCCAGAACCTTCCGTGTGGCGCACGGGCCTGTGCGCGAGGCGCCGTCAGCTCACCCCTCTCCGCTCCGGTCGTCGCTGAAGACCGGCTCGCCACCCACGCACTCGGCCTCCACCCGGACCGTCGACTCGTTGGACTCGAACTCGACCCTGACCCGGTCCGGGCCACTGTCGTCCACCTCCACGTCGTACCCGCTGTAGGCCAGGGCCCCGTTGTCGAGACTGATGGCAGGGCCCCGGCACGAGACCGGGACGACCCCGGCCGCGCCGTGCCAGGTGCGGCTGACCGGTGCCACGGCCTCGCCGGGCCCCTCGTCGGTCGACGACGACGAGGACGGGTCGGGCGTCGACGTGGACGGGGAGTCCGACGGCGACAGCGTGCGGCCCGTGACGGTGTCGTTCGGCGCGCGGACGTCCTCGAGCGGTGCGGAGGTGGCGTCGAGGCCGCCGGAGACCCCACCGCCGGCTCGTGAGATCACACCCCAGGCCAGCGTCGCTCCCGCGACCGCGACCACGACCCACCCCACCACCCACAGGGCCACGGCAGGTCGGGCTCTCATGAAGCCATCCTCGCATCGGTGGGTCGAGGGCGTGTCTCCCATTCCCCGGTGGATGCCTGCGACGTCCGGGTGGTGCGATGGCAAGGCGCCGGCGCGAAGTCAGACTGGGCGTCTTTCGAGCGTCCGGCAACCCCGTCAGCGTGCCGCCCGGGTGTTGCTGGCGCCACATTTGGGGATGGGAGACGCGCCCTAGCCAACATGACGGCGCCACGCGGGCTAGCGTGCGAGGCATGACGAGCATCCTCGTGGTGGAGGACGACGAGGCGATCCGCACCGCGTGCCGTCGCAGCCTGGACGAGCGCGGCTACGCGGTCGCGACCGCCGCGACCGGGCTGGCCGGTCTCGAGCTGCTGCTCAGCACCGACCCGGATGTGGTGCTCCTCGACCTCGGCCTGCCGGACATGGACGGCCTGGCGCTGATCTCGATGATCCGCGCCACCGCGTCGGCCGTCCCGATCATCGTGATCACGGCGCAGGACGACGACCCGACGATGATCCGGGCCCTCGACGGCGGGGCCGACGACTACGTCGTGAAACCCTTCGGCACCGACCAGCTGGCCGCTCGGATCCGGGCGGTGCTGCGACGAACAGGCGGCCCCGGCGATCCGCCCCGGCCGGTGCGGGTGGGCGAGCTGGTCATCGACGAGCGGGCACGGACCGCGAGCCTGGCCGGGGAGCCGCTGGAGCTGGCCCGCAAGGAGTTCGACCTGCTGCTCGCGCTGGCGTCGCGGCCCGGCGAGGTCGTCACGAAGCGCGAGCTCCTCGCCGAGGTGTGGCGCGACGCGTACGGCGGATCGGACCGGACCGTCGACGTGCACCTGTCGTGGCTGCGCCGCAAGCTCGGCGAGTCCGCCGCCGAGCCGCGCTACCTGCACAGCGTGCGCGGCGTCGGGGTACGGATCGTTGACCCCGACACCGGCGAGCAGCAGGGCTGAGGTCGTGCGGCGGCGCATCTTCTGGCTGGTCATCGCCACCACGTCGGTCGTGGTGGTGTCGTTCGTCGTACCCCTGTGCCTGCTGGTGCGCACGATCGCGCAGGACCGCGCGATGGCAGCCGCCGACCAGGAAGCCAGGAGCGTCGCCATCCTGGTGACCCGGATCAGGGACGAGCAGCAGCTCAACGAGGTCGTGCAGGGTCTCGACCCGCGCGGCGTCGCGCAGACCGGAGTGCTCACGGCCGGCGGATCCGTGGTCGGCCCCCTCGGGGTCCCCGACACGGATGCCGAGGTGCGCCGGGCGGCCGCCGGCAGGGCGTTCACGGTGGTCGACGATGCGGGCGGCAGGGTGCTGCTGCCGGTGGTCACGAGCGACGGCACGGCCGTCGTACGCACGAGCGTGGCCGCCGCGGACCTGCGCCGGGGCGTGACCGCGGCGTGGCTCGGGCTGATCGGGTTGGGTGCGGCGCTGCTGGCGATCGCAGCGACCGTCGCGTCGCGGATCGGTCGGCGGATCAGCGAGCCGCTGCTCGACGTCGCCGGAGTCGCCCACCGGCTCCGCGAGGGTGACCTCGCCGCCCGGGCCGACGTCCGGGGCACCGAGGAGACTGCAGAGCTCGCCCAGGCGCTGAACGGCCTGGCCGAGCGGACCACCGAGCTGCTGGTCGAGGAGCGGTTGGCGGTCGCCGACCTGTCCCACCGGCTGCGGACCCCGGTCACCGCGCTACGCCTCGACGCGGAGGCGGTGCCGGACCCGGGTCTGGCGAGCCGGCTCCAGGACCACATCGGCGTCCTCCAGCGCACGATCGACGCGATCGTGCGCGAGGCTCGCCGGCCGGTGCGGACCGACCTCCCCGCCCGTACCGACGCGGTCGCGACCGTCCGCGAGCGAGCCGGCCACTGGCAGGCCCTGGCCGACGACCAGGGTCGGACGACCCGGGTGTCGCTCGACGACGGTCCGCTGGTGGTGGCCCTCGCGGAGGAGGACCTGGCGGACCTGGTCGACGTCCTGGTCGACAACGTGTTCGCCCACACGGCGGAACCGACCGGTTTCGCGATCAGCCTCGAGCGGCGCGGCACCGAGCTCAGGCTCCTGGTGGACGACGAGGGCGGGGCCCCGTTCCCCCGCGGCGAGGACCGGACCGGCACCACGGGGCTCGGGCTGGACATCGCGCGGCGTACGGCCGAGTCCTGCGGCGGGCGGGCGACGCTCGGACCGCGGCCAGGGGGTGGCACCCGGGTCGAGGTCGTCCTTCCGCTGGTTCACGACTGACCCGGCTCAGCCGCTCGTGCCTGACCCGCCGGTGCGCGTCCTGGTGCTGGTGCTGCCACCGGTGCTCGTGTGCGTGCCCGTGTCGGCGTGGGACCGCGTCCGCGTCCGCGTGTGGGTCCCGTCGTCATCGTCGTCCCAGTCGTCGTCCTCGACCGCCACGAGTTCGTCGTCGTCGAGGTCCCGCCGGGCGTCGTCACCGAAGTCGGGAGTCCCGTCGTCGCCTCCCGACGGCGCGACCGGGAATCCCGACGCGGCAGCGGCCGCGATGGTCGATCCGGGGACGACCACGGTGCGGGTCAGGTTCGCGACGCACCGACCGTCCTTCAACCGTGCTGGCTTCTTGCACGGTGCGAACCGCGGTCGTTCGGCGCCGGTCCCCTGGTCGACCGTCTCGATCGCGGGGGCCGACGCCGGCTCCGGCGAGGCGAGCTGGTAGGCGGTGACGGCGCCGGCCGTGCCGGCGGCCACGGCGGCGGTGGCGGCGAGTGCAGTGATAAGGCTCATGGCCACAGTGGACGCCGCCGGGCGTTGTGCGCGCCTCGTGGCCGCATCAAGAAAGTCTCAAGGTCGCCCTTGAGGACCTCTTGACGGTGCAATGAGGCGCCGTTGCGCGACCCGCCACCACGCTGGCGGCCATGACCTACACGAGCAGGGACCGCGACCGCGGGCGTCTCGCCGTCGCCGCCGTCACCGGCATCGGTGCGGTGGGCGCCATCACGGCCACCGGTTGGCTGGCCGGTCTCGCTGCGGACGACTTCGCGGCGGACCAGGCCGCCTCGTCCGGCAGCGAACCCGCGACCACGCCGGTCACGGACCGACGGGCCGATCGGGGACGTCCGCTGCGGGAACGCCCGTACGTCACCAGGGTGACCGTCCGGTACGTCCCGGGTGCCGCCAGCGTCCAGGTCGCACCCGCCAGCGGCGGCTCGGTGACCAGCGTCGCGCCGATGTCCACGTCGTCCTCGTCCTCCTCCTCGTCCTCCGGATCGTCCGGCGGTTCCGCGGGATCCTCCGGGTCCTCCGGGTCGTCCGGTTCCTCAGGATCGTCGGGCCCTGCCCCGGCCGCGCCGAGCAGCGGGTCGTGACCGAGATGCGGATCCACGAGCAGCTCGAGGCCTTCGGGACCTACCTGTTCCTGGCCGTACGCCGGCCGGCCGCCCTGTCCGCAGTGGTCGAGCTGGCCGAGTGCGTGGTCGCCGACGTCGACGCGACGTGCAGCCGCTTCCGTGAGGACTCCGACCTCTCGCGCGCGAACGCCGCGGCCGGCTCCTGGGTCGAGGTCGACCCGCTCCTGGTGGCGGCGGTCGAGGTCGCGTGCCAGGCCGCCGAGGCCACGGCCGGGCTGGTGAACCCGCTCCTGGGCCGGACGCTGGTGCAGCTGGGCTACGACCGGGACTTCCGCCGCCTCCCCACGCCGGTCGCAACCCTGCTCCCGGGCGACGCGCCCGGAGCCGAAGCGCCCTCACTGGACGCGTGGCGTGACATCCGAACCGACCCCGGCGGCGCCGTCCGGGTTCCGTCGGACACAGCCCTTGACCTCGGATCCACGGGGAAGGCATGGGCGGCCGACCTGATCGCCACAGCCATCGAGGACGACCTCGGCGAGGCGGCGCTGGTGAGCGTGGGAGGCGACGTCCGCGTCGCGGCCCCTGACGGCCGGCCCTGGCAGGTCGCGATCTCCGAGGCCCCGGGCGGCCCCGTCCAGCAGGTCGTCGGCCTCGGAGACGGTGGGCTCGCGACCTCCAGCACCCGGGTCCGCCGCTGGAGCCAGCGCGGCGTCGTACGCCACCACCTGCTCGACCCGCGGACCGGAGGTCCGGCCGGCGACCGCTGGCGGACCGTGACCGCTTCCGGCCCGTCCTGCGTGGCCGCCAACTCCGCCACGACCGCGGCCGTGGTGCTCGGTGACGACGCACCCGCATGGCTCACCGGACGAGGGGTCGCGGCCCGGCTTCTCGGCTCCGACGGCATCCTCGTGACGACCGGCGACTGGCCGCGCGAGCCTGCGGCACCATGCAGGTGGGCGTCATGACCGAAGGGCCCGTTCTCTGGTACCTCAACCGCAGCAGCGGTGTCGTCGCCCTGGTCCTGCTCACCGTCGCGACCGTGCTCGGCGTTCTCGCCCTCGGCGGCCGACCAGGCTCGAGGGTGCCGCGCTTCGTCGTGCAGTCCGTCCACCGCAACGTCGCGCTGATCGCGGTCGTGACCGTGGTCGTCCACGTGGTGACCGCCGTGGTGGACGAGTTCGTCGACATCCGCTGGTGGCACGCGGTGGTCCCGTTCACCGGCGGGTACGAACGGATCTGGCTCGGCCTCGGCGCGACCGCGCTCGACCTGCTGCTCGTCGTCACCGTCTCCAGCCTGCTGCGGCACCGGCTGCGCCGACGTACCTGGTACTCGCTCCACCAGGCGGTGTACCTGCTCTGGCTCGCGTCCGTCCTGCACGGTGCGGGCATGGGCACCGACCTGGGCAACCGGTGGTGGCCGGTCACCGTCGGCTGCGTCGCCGCCGTGACCGCAGCCGTGACCTGGCGGCTGACCCTCGCCGTGCTCCACCGACGCGCACCCGACCCCGCCCCTGTCGACCCCACCATGACCATGCCGATCCGGAGGCTCTCATGACGACCACTTTCATCCAGCCCGCCGCTGCCCGGCGCGACGACCGCATCCCCTCACCTGTGCCCCACCCGACCGAGCTCACGGTGGTGCCGGGGCCGGCGCTGCTCGCGGGGATCGATCGCGGGCCTTCCCTGACGGCCCACCGGAACCAGCACGGCCCGCTCCCGCGCCTCGACGCCACGACCCTGCTCGCCGACCTGGAGCAGGTCCGGCTCTGCGGGCGCGGCGGTGCGGGGTTCCCGTTCGCGCGCAAGGTCCAGGCCCTCGGGACGGGGCGGCCGGTCCTGGTCGTCAACCTGAGCGAGGGCGAGCCCGCCAGCGCCAAGGACACGGCGCTGGCCCTGACCCGACCGCACCTGGTCCTGGACGGGGTCGTCTCGACCGCTCGAGCGCTCGCGGCCCGCGAGGTGCACGTCGTGCTCCCGGGCGAACGGCCAGGTGCCGCGGCAGCGGTGCGCGTGGCGATCTCCGAGCGCGATGACCCGGTCCCGGTCGTCACGCACACAGCCGAGCCCCGGTTCGTGGCCGGGCAGGCGCGAGCGGTGGTGGAGCTGCTCTCCGGCCGCCCCAACCTGCCGACGACGACCTGGGCGCCCGAGGCGATCTCCGGGTACCAGGGCCGCCCGACGCTGCTCAGCAACGCCGAGACCTGGGCCCGGATCGGACTGCTGGCCCTCCACGGCGCGCGGGAGTACACCAGGATCGGCACCGAGTCCGAGCCCGGCGCGACCCTGCTCACGGTGGGGTCTCCGGGCCGCGCCCCGGTGGTCCACGAACAGCCCTACGGCGCTCGGCTGCTCGACGTCGTGCCGCCTGAGCGGCACGGTCGGCCGGTGCTGGTCGGCGGCTTCCACGGCTCCTGGGCGACGTGGGAGACGGTGGCCAGCCTGCGGCTGTCCGCGACCCGGATGCGAGCGCTCGGCACGCCGCTCGGGGCCGGCGTGATCCTGTCGCTCGGAGCCGACGGCTGCCCGGTCGAGCTCACTCGCCGCGTCGTCGCGTACCTGGCCGGTCAGAGCGCCGGCCGCTGCGGGCCGTGCCTCAACGGGCTCCCCGCGCTGGCGGCGGCGGTCGACGCGGTCAGCCGAGGCGTGGGCGGCACGGCGCGGGTGGACCAGCTGGCCGGCCTCGTCGTACGTCGCGGGGCGTGCGCACACCCGGACGGCACGGTGCGACTGGTGCGATCTCTCCTGTCGACCTTCGCCTCGGAGGTCTCCGCGCACGCCTCCGGCGCGTGCCGGTGGACGTGGCCGGCGAACGCGGAGCGGGGCGTCGCATGAGCACCCCGACACCCCCGCGCGAGCTCCGCGTCGACTGGCCGGAGTGCCGGGGCAGAGGGTTGTGCCACGAGGTGCTGCCCGAGCTGATCGACCTCGACGAGTGGGGCTACCCGATCGTGCGCGGTCCGGTCACGGACGACCTCATGGACGAGGCCCGTGTGGCCGTCCGAACCTGCCCCCGGCTGGCGCTGCGGATCGTCGCAGGCCGCTGACCACCCGCTGCCCGGCATCGCGTTCGCTCCCGTCACCGGATACGTTGTGGCACCGGCGTGCGTCCGATGGAGGGATGACCATGCGCGTGCTCTTTGCCGACTCCGTCGGCGAGTCGACCGTCACCGAGCTCGAGGGGCGCGGCCACGCGTGCGTGGTCGAGCCATCGCTGCACGCCAACGAGCTGGCGGACCGCATCGATGGCTTCGACGCCCTGGTCGTGCGCAGCACCAAGGTGCGGCGCGAGGTGTTCGAGCGCGCCGACCGGCTCGCGCTGGTGATCCGGGCCGGCGCCGGCACCAACACGATCGACACCGAGACCGCGGCCGCGCGCGGCGTGCTCGTCGCGAACCTGCCGGGTCGTAACGCGGCCGCGGTGGCCGAGCTGACCATGGGCCTGCTGCTCGCCGTGGACCGCCGGATCGTCGACGCCACCGTCGACCTGCGCGCGGGCCGCTGGCACAAGAAGGCCTACAGCAAGGCGCGGGGGCTCCTCGGGTCGACGATGGGCATCCTCGGCCTCGGCTCGATCGGCCTGGAGGTGGCGCAGCGCGCGCGGGCCTTCGGCATCGACCTGGTCGCCCTGGACAAGCCCGACCGCGACGCTGACGTCGTCGCGCGGATCGACGACCTCCGGATCGAGCTGGTCGACTCGCTCGACGATCTGCTCGCAGCCTCCGACATCGTCACCCTGCATCTGCCCTCGAGCTCGGCCACGGCCGGCCTGGTCGACCGGTCGTTCCTCGAACGGATGAAGGACGGCGCCGTCCTCCTCAACACCTCGCGCGGTGAGCTGATCGACGAGGCTGCGCTGCTCGAGGCCCTCGAGTCCAAGGGTCTGCGAGCCGGCCTCGACGTCTTCGCCGACGAGCCCGGGTCCGGTGCGACCGAGTGGAAGTCACAGCTCGCACAGCACCCCCAGGTGGTCGGCACTCACCACATCGGCGCGTCGACCCGGCAGGCGCAGAACGCCATCGCCGCCGGGGTCGTCGAGATCATCGACGCGTTCGTCCAGGGCGAGACCCCGAACTGCGTGAACCTCACGCCCAGCCGGATCGGCTCGACCACGCTCACGGTGCGCCACCTCGACCGGGTCGGCGTGCTCGCACACGTGCTGGACCGGCTGAGTCAGGACCGGTTGAACGTGGAGCACATGCAGAACCGGATCTTCCGCGGCGGCGACGCCGCGGTGGCGACGATCGATGTCGCCGGCGCGCTCTCCGAGGACCTGCTGGCCGACCTCGATGCCCTGCCCGACGTGTTCGGGGTCTCGGCCACGGCCATCGACGGGTCGGCATGACGGCTGGCCACGAGGAGCCCACCGCGCCGGTCGGCCCCGCCCGCCCGTTCGAGTGCCGCGTCGTCCGCCAGGAGTGGGCGACGCGTGCCGTCGCGCCCATGGTCGACGCCCGCGGGGCCACCGAGAGACCGGACCCGTCCCCGGTCGGCCCGGACGCCTACGAGGACTCACCGAAGGCGTTCTTCGCCTACCGGATGCGCGACGGCGCCGGCGACCACACGAGCATCGTCGCCGACGTCCGCCTCGACGCGTTCGCGACGGGCGGCGTCCGCGGCCATGAGTCCGTCGACCCGGACCGGGTCGACGCCCTGGTGAGCTACTACGCCGACCACCCGGCCCGCGCGGAGCCGGTCGCCCTGCTCCACGACCACCCGGCAGCGCTCGCCGGTCAGGTGGCGCGGGTCTGTGGCGGCGACCCGCTGCTGCGGTTCTCGGTCGACGACGGGGTCGAGCACACGGTGTGGCGGGTCCCCGAAGAGATGGAAGCGGAGCTCGCGGCCGCCCTTGGGCGCGGCGTGCACTACATCGCCGACGGTCACCACCGGGTCTCGGCGCGGCTACGCGCGTGGGAGCTTGCGGGCCGGCCCGCCGGCGCAGGTGTGCTCTGCGTCATCTTCTCGATGGACGGGCTGACGCTCTCGGCGTTCCACCGACGCGTCTCGGGGCCGGTCGACGCGGCGGGCTTCCTCGAGGCCGCCGCCGCGCACTTCGACGTACGGGCGGTGACGGCAGGCGAGGCGACGGGAGTCGGTCTGTACGTCGGCGGCTGCTGGTACGACCTCCACCTCCGTGGCGGTCGGCCCGACGCGGCCGCGGGCCTCGACGTGTCACTGATCCAGGAGCGGCTGCTCGGGCCGGTGCTGGACGTGTCCGGCCAGGGCCACCCCCGGTTCGAGGCGGTCCCCGACCACCTGCCGCTGGACCTGGCCACCACGAGGTGCGACGAGGACGGCGGCGCGCTGTTCGTGCTCGCACCTCCGACGATGGCGACCCTCACCCGGATCGCCGACCTCGGCGAGGTCATGCCGCCCAAGACGACGTACTTCGCACCCAAGCCGTACGCCGGCATCTTCCTCACCTGACCCACCCGCTGACCGGGCATTCCTGGGCCCCCGCTCCCGGTGGGGCCCAGGAATGCCCGGTCAGGTCTCGCGGATCAGCTCGCGTGCCCGGGTGGCGTCGGGAACGGCGCCGATCCGGTCGAGGACGTCGGCAGCCGCCGTGAGCTCCGCACGCGCGGCATCGTCGTCACCGGTGGCGTGCTGGATCATCCCCACCAGGGTCGCCGCCCGCGCCGACTCGTGCACGAGGTCGACCTCGTCGAACAGCGACCGGGCGCCCTGTG
The DNA here is from genome assembly GCA_963826265.1 of uncultured Actinomycetota bacterium. Taxonomy (GTDB): domain Bacteria; phylum Actinomycetota; class Actinomycetes; order Propionibacteriales; family Nocardioidaceae; genus Nocardioides. The sequence continues at coordinate 1,306,721 of CAWGWH010000001.1, read as the reverse complement.
CCCGGGCCAGTGCGTCGTCAAGCGCCCCGTCGGCCAAGGCGACCGCGGCGGCGCTCGCGTCGGCGGTCGCCCGGAGCGCGGGAACGCTGTGCACGGCCGCGATGGCCTCGAGCTCGGCGGCCGCGGCACGCGCCGTCTCGACGTCGTCGAGGAGCAATGCCACCTCGACCTGCGACGGCAGCAGCTTGGCCCGGTCGAGCGGTCCGAGGCTGGTGTCGGCGAGGGCCCTCCGGAGTGATCGTGCGGCGGGCTCGGGCCGGCCCCGTTGCACCAGCAACATCGCCAGGCCGGGCTCGGGCGCGACGCCCATCTCGCCAGCCTGTTGGAAAGCCTCCTCCGCCCCGTCGAGGTCGCCCATCTTCAGGCGCACCTCGCCCAGCTCCCGGAAGGCCAGCGCGGTGAACATCAGGTTGAACGACGCCAGCTCGGTGGTGGCGGTCCGGGCCTCCTCCTCGGCCTCGGAGAGCGCGCCGCGCAGCCGCATGATCTCCGCCCGGTGGACCCGGCACACGCCCGGGAAGCCGTTGATCGCCTGCCGGTTGCACCAGCGAGTGGCGGCCTCGCTCCAGTCACCTGCGCGCTGCCAGTCGGCGAGCTGGGCATTGACGGCGATCATCATGCAGTAGATCCAGCCGGTCGCCCGCGGCCCGAGCTCGCCCGCCACCGCCCCCTCGGTCGCCTCCTCGACCATGGGCAGGCCGCGGTCGGGATCGCCGGTGAATGCGATGCAGACCCCCTGGACCGCGTGCCCGAACGCGAACAGGTCCTTGTCCCCGTGACGGGCGCCGATCGCGGCCGCCTCGGTCGCGTGATCGAGAGCCGTCGACATGTCGCCCACGTCGCGGTACTGCAGGCCCTTCGCCAAGGCGAGCCAGCCGTGCTCAGGCCCTTCCGGCTCGTGCTCCAGCATCCGGTCGGCCTTCTGGAGCCACGCGGCGTAGTCACCGACCTCACCGAGGTCGCCGTGGTGGACGGCGAGCTCGACCGCTACGGCGGCGGCCCGCCGTACGTCGCCGGCCTTGAGGTACTCGGTGTGGGCCCGCTCGCGCAGTGCGATGCAGTGCCGCATGCGGCCGATCCACCAGGCGCACTCGGCCATCAGGTCGAGGTCGTCGGGGCCGAGCGGCTCCGCGGCGTCGGCGGCCGCGAGCAGGTCGAACGCCTCGCTCCAGGCGTAGCGCGCGACGGCGTCGCGTGCATCGTCGAGACCTGGAGAAACCGTGGCCACGCGATCATTGTGGCACCGAAGGAGAGGCTCGCGGGTGAAGAGTTCCCGGGCCACAATGGCGACGTGTCCCACGCACAGGTCGGCTCGAACGGGGGGGCGGATCGACCGCCCGTGATCCTCGCCGTCGACGACGACCCGGACGTGATCGGGCTGATCGGCGCGGAGCTCGATGACCGCTACGGCCGCTCGTACCAGGTCCTCACGGCCAGGGCGGCGGCCACCGCCGGGGCGATGCTTCGGGAGCTGCGCGAGAACGGCGAGCGGGTCGCGCTCGTGCTCTCCGACCAGTGGCTCCCTGATGGCACCGGGTGCGAGCTGCTCGGCCAGGCCGCCGAGCTCTTCCCGTACTCGAGACGACTGCTCCTCATCTCCTGGGGCGAGTGGGCGGTCGACGCGACGGCGCAGCCGATGCGCCGCGGCATCGGCCTCGGACAGATCGATTACTACGTCCTCAAGCCCTGGCGCACCGGCGACGAGCTCTTCCACCGGACGGTGACCGAGTTCCTGCACGAGTGGGTGGGCTCCGACGCGTCGCTGTCCCGGGAGCTGACCATGGTGGCCGACGCCGGCAACGCCCGAGCGAGCGAGCTTCGCAACCTGCTCAGCCGCAACCGGGTGCCGTTCGTGTTCCACACCTCGACATCGCCGGAAGGCCGGCAGGTCCTCGTCGACGCACGAGTGGACGACGCGGGAAGGCCCGTCGTCGTGCAGCGCAACGGGCTGGTGCTGGTCGATCCCACGAACGTCGAGATCGCGCGGGCGTACGGCGCCGCCACCACCCTCCCGGTCGTGCGCGAGTTCGACGTGACGGTGGTGGGAGCGGGACCCTCCGGTCTCGCCGCCGCCGTGTACGCCGCCTCCGAGGGTCTCCGCACCCTGGTGCTGGAGCGGGAGTCGATCGGGGGCCAGGCCGGCTCGAGCTCGCGGATCCGCAACTACCTGGGGTTCCAGCGCGGCATCACCGGCGCCGAGCTCGCCCAGCGTGCACACCAGCAGGCCTGGGTGTTCGGCACCCAGTTCCTGCAGATGTGCGAGGCGCTGTCGCTGCGCACCGACGGGGACCGGCTCTACTTGTCGTCGCACAGCATGGAGATCCCCACCGGCGCGGTCGTCCTCGCGACCGGTGTGAGCTACCGCCGGTTGGGCATCGAAGCCCTCGACGACCTGATCGGCATGGGCGTCTTCTACGGCGCCTCGGCATCGGAGGCCGAGCGGTTCACCGGCCGCACCGTGTTCGTCGTCGGTGGCGGCAACTCGGCCGGCCAGGCCGCCGTGCACCTCGCGCGGCATGCCCGCCGGGTCACCATCCTGGTGCGACGTACGACCCTGGCCGAGACGATGTCGCGCTACCTGATCGACGAGATCGAGGGGCGGCCCAACGTCGACGTCCGCTACCGGACTCAGATCGTCGCAGGCGGAGGTGAGGGCGCGCTGGAGTCGCTCACCCTGGAGCAGACGGCCACCGGCGCGCGGGAGGTCGTCGCCGCGGACGCGGTCTTCATCCTGATCGGGGCCCGGCCGCACACGGCCTGGCTGCCCGACGAGGTCGCCCGGGACCGCTACGGCTTCGTCGTTACGGGCGCCGCCAACGGCACCTGGCCGCTGGCCCGCCCGCCGTTCATGTTCGAGTCCTCGATGCCCGGCGTCTTCGCGGTCGGCGACGTGCGCTCGGGGTCGGTGAAGCGGGTGGCATCGGCAGCCGGCGAGGGCTCGATCGCGATCCAGCAGGTCCACCAGTACCTGCAGCTGGCCGAGCAGGACTGACGCGTCAGCGCGCGACCACCCGAAGAGTGGCCAGGGTCGGGTCCGCGGCGGCCATGATCTCCTCGCCGTGGGCGAGCACCGGGATCCCCGGTGGGTGAGGTCCTGGTGAACCAGCCGACCTCGTAGTGGCGTCGACGTTGGCCGCACGAGTCACCGATGCTCCTGCGTGACGAACCGGTCTGGGGTGGCCGACGCGGCGTGGTCAGACCCGCACGGCGACCGGGACGGGCTGCGCCGTGCCCATCAGTCCCTCCTGGCGCGCCACGAGCGCAGCCAGTCCGATCGTCGCGAACGCGGCCAGGACGTTGATCGCCAGCATGGAGATGCTCTTGGCCAGCACGAACGTCTCGAGTGACTGCGACTGCAGTAGCCACAGCGTCATCGTCGCCTTCGCGAGCCCGAGCACCGCCCACAGGATCGTCAGGTTCCGGAAGAGACGTCGGATCCGCGGCCGCGCCGCCAGCTCGTGGTCCATCGGGTAGAAGTCACCAGCGAGACGCGCCACCATCGGGCGGGCGCTGGCGAGCGAGAGCAGGAACAGCACGGCGACGACACCGTCGCTGATGACCGGCTGCAGGAAGTAGAGCCACGCGCTGTCCGCGACGGCCGACAGCACGGTCCGGCCGGTGAGCAGGATTGCGGCGAGGATCAACAGACCCGACGTACGCCGCTTGGTGACCGCTCTCCACGCGATCGCGCCGTAGGCCCACCCGAGCGCGGCGACGATCGCGGTCCACACGCCGGCGAGCACGAAGACGCCGTAGAACACCACCGCGGGGATGACCACCGCGATCAGCAGACTGAGCGAGACGCGCCGGACCACGGCCAGCAGGCTCGGGCGGTGTGGTGCCTCGGCGTCCGGCTCGGGGGCGGCGGACATGGTCGGGGACAAGAAGCGGGGGAAAGCCAAGGGATCGATCCTCCCGGCCATCCGAGGGCCGGAGTGTCAGTGTCGTTCGCCGCGAAATGACGACGTGAACTCGTCGTCTGCGGGTTCCTCGGCACCTGCCACCCTACGGCACTCGTCCCCTCAGCGTTGATTTCCGGTGAGATGATGGGCAGCGGCCACCACTGCTCCGGGGGCGCGTCTCCGGGGGCGCGTCTCAGCGTGTCTCAGCCGGCGGTCTGGTTCTCGAGCACGACCGCGAGGCCCTGGCCGACACCGATGCAGATCGCGGCCACTCCCCACCGCTCTTCTGACTTCTCGAGGGTGCGTGCGAGCGTCGCCAGGATGCGGGTGCCGGAGGCGCCGAGGGGATGGCCGATGGCGATCGCTCCGCCGTACGGGTTCACGATCGCCGGGTCGATGTCCCACGCGCGGACACAGGCGAGAGACTGGGCGGCGAACGCCTCGTTCAGCTCGACGGCACCGACCTCTCCCCAGGTGATCCCGGCGCGACGCAGTGCCCTGTTGGCCGCCTCGACGGGAGCGATCCCGAAGAACTGGGGCTCGTTGGCGGCTGCTCCCCACCCGGCGACCCGGGCCACCGGAGATCGCCCGAGCCGCTGTCCTGCTGCGACGGTGCCCAGCAGGGCAGCGGAGGCGCCGTCGTTCAGTGGCGAGGCGTTGCCCGCCGTGACCGTGCCGTCGGGCCGGAACACGGGAGCCAGCGCTGCCAGCCGGTCGAGCGTGGTGTCCTCACGGATCGACTCGTCGTGGCTCAGGTCGGCCCCCGGGACCGCCACGACCTGGTCGTCGTAGAAGCCGCTGTCCCAGGCCGCGGCCGCTGCCCGGTGAGAACGGAGCGCGAACTCGTCTTGGTCCTCACGGCTGACGCCCTCACGTTCACGCAGCTGCTCGGTCGCCTCGCCCAGGGACACGGTCCATGCGCCGGGCAGCTCGGGGTTGACCAGGCGCCAGCCGAGCGTGGTGGAGACGAGCTCCGCGTTCCCGGCCGGGAAGGGCCGGTGCGGCTTGGGGAGCACCCAGGGCGCGCGCGACATCGACTCGACCCCGCCCACGATGACGAGCTCGGACTCGCCGAGCGCGAGCTGACGGGCTCCGAGGATGGCGGCATCCAGGCTCGAGCCGCACAGCCGGTTCACGGTGCTGGCGGGTACGGAGGTGGGCAGACCGGCGAGAAGTCCCGCCATCCTGCCGACGTTGCGGTTGTCCTCCCCCGCGCCGTTCGCGTTGCCGAGCACGATCTCGTCGACCCATTCGCCCTCGACCTCGGACCGGTCGACGATCGCCCTGACCACCACGGCCGCCAGGTCGTCCGGCCGGGTGCCGGCCAGTGCGCCGCCGTACTTGCCGAAAGGCGTTCGGACCGCGTCGTACAGGAAGACCTCACTCATCGTCGCTCTCCAGGAGATCGGGGACCTGCAGTCCACCAACGGCCCGATTCCTAGGCAAGTCGGCTCACGAGTCGTGCTCGGGCGCCGTGAACAGTAGCCACTCCCGGCCGCCGTCCACGACCCGGCCGTCCAGGACCCAGCCGAGCCGGTGGAAGACGCGTTGCATCGCCCGGTTCCTCGGGTCCGTCCGGCCTTCGACCCTCGTCGCTCCGGCATGCTCGAACAGCCAGCGGATGAAGGCCTCGAGCGCTTCGGCAGCGTGCCCCTGCCCGCGGGCGGGCGGGTGGAGGCCGATCCCGATGTTGTAGGTCGACGCCTGGTCGAGGCGGTCGGGCGGGACGAACGTCTGGATCCGGCCGACCGCCTGCCCCGCGACCTCGATCGCGAGGTCGAGCCATCCGTCGACCATCCACCCGGAGCGCGCCAGCCGCGCCCTGAACGTCGCCTCGTCGGGGATGACGTTCACGGCCACGTCGTCGCCCGCCACCATCGCCGCCCACTCCGCGTCGACCTCCTCGGGCCGCAACGGGCGGAGGACCACGTGCCCCGTGGTGATCGTGACCGGCTCGGACAGCATGCGCGGCTCCTCGTCAGCGAGCGGGTACCCGGGTCACCCAGTACGGCGTCTCCGGGGTCGGCGGCGTGTTGAACCTCGCGTTGGGCAGGTAGAGCCAGCGGCCGAAGCGGGCGACGGTGGTGGGGATGTCGAAGTCGGCACTCGTGATCCTGCGGACGAGCCGGCCCTGCGTGCCGGAGCGGTTGAGCGACACCACGGCGATCTTGTTGAGCTGGTTCTGTACGGCGTACAGCGTCCGGCCCACCAGCAGCAGTCCGTCGCCGTCGGTCAGCAGCGCGCCACCGAGGTCCACAGTCGATGCGTCGCCGGTCGACGGGTCGACCCGGTAGAGCAGACCCGACGTGGAGTGCACGACGAGGAGCGCCCTGCGGTTGGGGGTCGTGGCGATGCCGTTGGCACCGAAGCCCGTGCCCTGCTCCCACTCGCCGCCCAGCGGCAGAGTGACGACCCGGTCCGGGTCGGGCAGGGAACCGGCCCTGCACAGCGGAACCGCGTAGAGCTGGGCGTTGAACGAGTCGGTGAACCAGGCTGCGGATCGCGTCAGCACCACGTCGTTCACGAAGCTGGACCCGGTCGTGAACTGGTAGGACGCGAGGACGACACCGCTGCGGGTGGAGACGACGCGCGCGTCACCGGTCGTCCCGCCGGCCACGAAGAGCCGCCGGCGGCGATCTGACTTCAAGCCCACCGAAGGGCTGCCGGGTCCCTGGCTCACGACCTGTCCTCGCCCGGTGGTGAGGTTGGCCTGGTAGATGTCCCCATCGGCACGGGAGCCGAACCAGGCGGTGGGTCCGGGCCCGATGGCGATGCCTTCCGGCAGGAAGCCGTCCGGCAGGTCGAACCTGGCGGGGAACGGCTTCTCGGGCGGCGCGGCAGCCGAGGCAGGCGCGAGCAGCGCGGCGATGGCGACGATGGCCACGGCGATCACCGGACCGGAACGGGCGAGACGGATCATGGCGGCTCCTGCCGTCGGGCGCCGGCACGCACGCACTCGCCGACGCGAGTTGGGGGTTGCGACCACGGTACCCGGACCCGCGCCCCAGGCGACCCAGCGCCGGAGGGCTACTCTAAACCGCTGATCCGGTCGTCGTCGCGGCGGGCGAGCACGAACCAGACCGCTGTGCACGTCTCGTCGTACGGATTGCTCAAGCGGTGCGGGGTCGTCGAGTCGAAGTGGATGGAGTCGCCCGGCCCGAGCGAATGGCTGTCGAACCCGACCTGCACGTCCAGCCGGCCGCTCACGACGTGGCCGTACTCCCGGCCACCGTGCCGCATCATCTGGTCGGGCGCGCACGACGAGGAGCCGGGGGCGTACTCGACGTGCAGGAAGTCGACGTACGGGTCGTGGTCGTGGGTGAGCCGCTCCCAGACGACACCGGACATCTCCACCCGCTTGCGGCCCTCGGCCGGCTGCACCGGTACGGCCACGCGTGGCCAGGTGTCGGGGGTCCCGGCGCCGGCGGGGGGCGCGTCCACTGTCGTCTCGCCGATCAGGTCGTCGAGCGTGATCCCCAGCACCGACACCAGCGAGTAGAGCGTCCCGACGGACGGATTGGCCTTCCCCAGCTCGATCTGGCTCACGAAGCTCGGCGAGACGTTCACCCGCCGGGCCAGCTCGCGCAGCGACAGCTCGCGGCGCTCGCGGGTGGCCCGGAGTGCCTGACCGAGCCTGACCGGGGTCGTGCCGGTTGCCGTGGTGGCCATCTGCACCTCGCTCTCGATGTGCGATGTGACTCTACACAGGCGGTCTCCGACGCCTAGGCAGTGCGGCGCTGTGAGGCTGGCTGTGCAGTGTCACTTGACAACATTGTGCAGCGGGCATTGACTCGCCCTGTCCGAGGGAACGGTGAGGCGATGGCGATTCGCACGTACGGCCCCAACGCTGTCGACTGGGAGCAGCGGGTCGACCTGGGACGGCTGCGCACCGAGCGGCTGGACCGGGCCAAGGCGGCGCTGGAGAAGTCCGACCTCGGCGCCCTGCTCACCTTCGACTTCGCTAACATCCGCTACCTCACCGCCACCCACATCGGCACCTGGGCGATGGACAAGCTGATTCGGTTCGCCGTGCTCCCCCGGGGCGGCGAACCGGTGCTGTGGGACTTCGGCTCGGCGGCCAAGCATCACCAGCTGTTCAACCCGTGGCTGGACGGCACCGAGCGGGCGCGCGCCGGCATCTCCACGCTGCGCGGCGCCTTCCACCCGGACGCAGGGATCGCCGCGGAGGTCGCCCGCAAGGTGTCCACGGTGCTGCGCGAGCACGGCCTCGAGCGCGCACCGCTCGGGGTCGACCTGCTCGAGCTGCCGATCCTCACCGCGCTGCAGGCCGAGGGAATCGAGGTCGTGGACGGCCAGCAGGTGTTCCTCGAGGCGCGTCGGATCAAGACCCAGGACGAGATCAGCCTGCTCACGCAGGCCTGCTCGATGGTCGACGCGGCGTACGAGGAGCTCTACTCGTTCCTGCGGCCGGGCGTGCGCGAGAACGAGTGCGTCGGCCTGGTGAGCAAGGTCCTCTACGACCTCGGCAGCGAGTACGTGGAGGGTGTCAACGCGATCTCCGGCGAGCGTTGCTCGCCGCACCCCCACGTCTACAGCGACCGGGTCGTGCGACCCGGCGACCCGGCGTTCTTCGACATCCTGCACAGCCACCTCGGCTACCGGACCTGCTACTACCGCTGCTTCGCTGTGGGGTCCGCGAGCCCCGCAATGCACGACGCGTACACCCGCTGCCGCGAGTACATGGACGCCGCGATCGCGATCGTGAAGCCCGGCACCACCACCGCCGATGTGGTCGAGCTGTGGCCGACCGCGCAGGAGTTCGGGTTCCCGGACGAGGAAGCGGCGTTCGCCCTGCAGTACGGCCACGGCGTCGGGCTGTCGATCTGGGAGAAGCCGATCTTCAGCAGGCTGGTCTCCCTCGACCACCCCGAGGTGCTCGAGGAGGGCATGGTCTTCGCGCTCGAGACCTACTGGCCGGCCGGCGACGGCTGGTCGGCGGCGCGGATCGAGGAGGAGGTTGTGGTCACCGCCGACGGGTGCGAGGTGATCACCAAGTTCCCGGCCGAGGAGCTGCTGGTCGCGGGCCAGCGCTACTGGACCGTCGACGGTTCCCTGCCCACCCTGCGTGACTCGCAGTCCCACCTGAACACCGCGAAGGGCAGGGGCGAGTGACCGAGGGCACGATCGAGCGCGTGGCCACGTCCACCCTGCTCGGCTGGTACGAGCAGATGGCCGTCATCCGCGGCACCGAGCAGGCAGCTCACGACCTGTTCATGCGCGGCCTGGTCAAGGGCACCACGCACCTGGCCGCGGGCCACGAGGCGGTCGCGGTGGGCGCGAGCGCGGCGCTGCGGCCCGACGACTACGTGTTCGCCACCTATCGCGGCCACCACCACGCCCTCGCCCGGGGCGCCTCACCTGAGGGCTGCCTGGCCGAGCTGATGCAGAAGGCGACGGGCGTCTGCAAGGCCAAGGGCGGTTCGATGCACCTCACCCAGGCCGACCACGGGATGCTCGGCTCCTACGCCATCGTCGGGGCCCACCTGCCCATGGCGGCCGGCGCCGCATGGTCGGCGAAGCTGCGGGGCACGACCCAGGTCGCGGTCGCGTTCTTCGGCGACGGCGCGACCAACATCGGCGCCTTCCACGAGGCGCTCAACCTGGCCGCGGTCTGGAAGCTGCCGGTGATCTTCGTGTGCGAGAACAACCGCTACATGGAGTACACCCCGATCGGTGCGGTCACCTCCGTGCCCAACCCGGCCGCCGACCGGGCGGCCGCCAACGGGATGCCCGGTGTGCTGGTCGACGGCAACGACGTCATCGCCGTGCACGACACGATGGCCGAGGCGGTGCAGCGGGCCAGGTCCGGCGAAGGGCCGACTGTGGTCGAGGCACTGACCTACCGGCACTTCGGGCACAGCCGCACCGACCCGGCGACGTACCGCCCGGCCGAGGAGGTCGAAGAGTGGCTGGCCCGGGATCCCCTGATCCTGGCCCGGCACACGCTGCTCGAGTTCGGCGCCACCGAGGCCGACGTGGACGCCGCTGGCCGGCGCGCAGCCGACATCGTCGCGGCCGCCTCTCAGGCTGCGCAGACCGCGCCGGCGGCCGACCCCGAGGAGGCGTTCACCGACGTCTGGGCCGACGGAGGGTGCGCATGGCGGACCTGACCCCATCGACCACCTACCGCGACGCCGTCGCCGACGGCATCGCCCGCGAGCTGCGGCGCGACCCGACCGTGGTCTGCCTGGGCGAGGACATCGGCAAGGCCGGCGGCGTGTTCAAGACGACGGCCGGCCTGTACGACGAGTTCGGCGCCGAGCGGATCTGGGACACCCCGATCTCGGAGCAGGCGATCATGGGCGCGGCCATGGGCGCGGCCATGACCGGGATGCGACCGGTCGCGGAGATCATGTTCAGCGACTTCCTCGCCTGCTGCTGGGACTACCTGGCCAACGAGATCCCGAAGGCGCGCTACATGACCGGCGGCCAGGTCACGGTCCCGCTCGTGGTGCGCACGGCCAACGGCGGCGGGCTCGGCTTCGGCGCGCAGCACTCGCAGTCCGTGGAGAACTGGGCGATGACCGTGCCTGGACTGAAGATTGCGGCGCCCTCGAACCCGTCGGACGTGGTCGGCCTGATGGCGTCGGCGATCCGCAGCGACGACCCGGTGGTCTTCTTCGAGCACAAGGGCCTGTTCGCCTCCAAGGGCGAGGCCGCGCCCGCGGGCCACGTCGTACCGCTCGGTGAGGCACGGGTGGCGCGTGAAGGGAGCGACGTCACCGTCGTGACGCTCGCGGCGACGGTGCCGCTCGGGCTGGCCGCCGCCGAGGACCTGGCCCGCGAGGACATCGCCATCGAGGTGATCGACCTGCGCTGCCTGATCCCGCTCGACATGGCTACCGTCTTCCGGTCGCTGGAGAAGACCAGCCGGCTGATCGTGGTGGAGGAGAACCCCTACCAGGGCGGCTGGGGGGCCACCGTCGCCTCGATCGTTGCCGACGAGGGCTTTGAGATGCTCGACGCGCCCGTACGCCGGCTGGCCGGCGAGAACGTGCCGCTGCCGTTCGCCGACGCGCTCGAGCAGCGCGTGATCCCCACCGTCGACAAGCTCGTCGAGGCGGTCCGCCGTCTCGCGGCGTACTAGCAGAACCGAGGGAGACCGTCCGGACCGTCCGGTCGATCAGAAAGGGAGCACCATGGGCAAGATCCTCCTCAAGGGCGGCACCGTCCTGTCGGTGGACCCGGACATCGGGGACCGGGCCACCGGCGACGTCCTGATCGAGGACGACAAGATCGCCGCCGTCGATGCCAACATCGACGCCGACGCCGAGGTCGTCGACTGCACCGGCAAGATCGTCATCCCGGGCTTCGTCGACACGCATCGGCACACCTGGGAGGCGGCGATCCGGAACTGCGCTCCTGACGCCACGCTGGACGACTACTTCGTCGAGGTGCTCGACACGTTCGCGCCGCTGTACCGGGCCGAGGACGTCTACTCGAGCAACCTCGCCGGGTCCCTCGAGTGCCTCAACGCGGGGATCACGACGCTGGTGGACTGGTCGCACATCAACAACACCCCCGACCACCCGGACGCAGCGATCCAGGCGCTCAAGGAGACCGGGATCCGGGCGCAGTACGCCTACGGGAGCGCCAACACGTCGCTGGAGAAGTACTGGTTCTTCAGCGCCGAGGAGATTCCCGGTGACGACGTACGTCGCGTCCGGTCGTCGCACATCCCGGGCGACGACGGGCTGATCACGATGGCGATCGCGACCCGCGGGCCCGGGTTCACCCAGGACCAGGTGGTCCAGGCCGAGTGGGGGCTCGCCCGCGAGCTCGGCATCCCGGTCACGGTGCACGTCGGGATGGGCCGGATGGCCGGCCGGTTCGGCATGGTCGAGCAGCTCGATCGGCTCGGGCTGCTCGGGCCGGACACGACGTACGTGCACTGCTGCTACTTCAGCGACCACGAGTGGCAAAGGGTCGCCGACACCGGCGGCACGATCTCGATCGCGGCGCAGGTCGAGACCCAGATGGGCCACGGCTGGCCGCCGGTCAACAAGGCGCGCAAGTTCGGACTCCGGCCGAGCCTGTCCATCGACGTCGTGACGACGGTGCCGGGCGACATGTTCACCCAGATCCGGGCGGCCTTCGGTGCGGAGCGGGCCCGGGTCAATGCCGTCTGCTGGGACCTGGACATCCCCATCCCCGAGGACATGCTGACCGCCAAGGACATGCTGAAGATGGCCACCCTGGACGGTGCGCACGTCGCGGGCGTCGAGGACCGGACCGGCTCGCTCACCCCGGGCAAGCAGGCCGACGTGGTCGTGATCGACGCCACCGCCGTCAACGTGGGCCCGATCCACGACCCGGCTGCCGCGGTCACCCTTTCGGCTGACGTGTCGAACGTCGAGCACGTGCTGGTCGCGGGCGCGTTCCGGAAGCGGGACTTCAAGCTCGCCGGTGACGTGGCCCGGGCGATGTCGCTGGTGCAGGACTCGCGCGACCACCTCGTGGCGGCAGCCGCCAAGGCGGCGACGGAGAAGCAGGAGCTGGCTCCGGCGTGAGCAGCACATGACCACGCACCACCTGGTCCGTCGGGCGGCGGACCTGTCATGGTCGCCTCCCGTCGGGCCGCTCACCGCCTCGGTCGGCCTGGAGCAGTGGTCGGTCGTCGATGCGTCGACGCCGGCGGTGCACACGGGCTTCGGCCTGGGTCGGCTCGCGCCGGGCGGACTGGTGCCCAGCCACGTGCACTCCTACGAGGAGAGCCTGTACGTGACCGACGGCCACGTCGTCGTACAGACCCCCGGCGAGGCGGCCCGGCTCGGGCCGGGCTGCTACGGACTGATCCCGGTCGGCGTACCTCACTCGCTGCGCAACGAGGGTGACCAGGAAACCCGGTTCGTCCGGGTGTCGGTGCCGGTGCCTCGGCCCGAGCACGACTTCGACACCCAGCTGGTGCCGGGCTTCGGCGAGACCGAGGCGATCGACGCCGACGTCCGCGACCCGCGCACCCGTCGCTACGGCCAGATCACCGAGGCGCACATGGACCCGTCGAGGCAGTCGCAGGAGCTGCTGGACGTCTCGGCGAGCATGCGCACCGCCCTCCTGGTCTACAGCGGGATCACGCTCAAGATGATGGTCGACTCCGACCTCGGGGCGGTGCTGTCGTCGATGTTCATGGTGCAGTACGAGCCGCACGGCGCAGCGGGTCTGCACGACCACCCGCTCGAGGAGACGTACCTGATCCTCGACGGGTCGGTGGACGCGACGTTCGACGGCGCCGAGTACCACCTCGAGCCGGGGGACGTGGCCTGGGCCGGGGTCGGCTGCCAGCACAGCTTCCGCAACGGCGACGGTGTCGTCCGCTGGCTGGAGACCCAGGCGCCGCCACTGCCGCGGCGGCACGGCTACCGGTTCGCACGGGACTGGGACTACCTGCGCAAACGACTCGAAGGAGGCGCTGGATGAGGACTGTGGTGATCGGAGGGACCGCCGGCATCGGGCTCGAGGTGGTTCGAGCGCGGGCCGCGCGCGGCGACGAGGTGGTGCTGACCGGGCGCGACCGCGAACGTTCCGCTGAGGTCGCGCAGTCGGTCGAGGGCCAGGTGTCCGGGCTCGCCGTCGACCTCAACGACACCCACGGGCTGGCCGCCGCGCTCGCCGAGGTCGGAGCGGTGGACCGGCTGGTCGTGGCCGCCATCGAGCGTGACCAGAACACCATCGCCGACTACGACGTGGACCGGGCGACCCGGCTCGCGGTCCTCAAGCTGGTCGGCTACACGGAGGTGATCCACGCCCTGCTCCCCCGGATGAACGACGACACCTCGGTGGTGCTGTTCGGTGGCCGGGCCAAGGACCGTCCCTACCCGGGTTCGGTCACTGTGTCGACCGTCAACGGCGGCGTGGTGGGGCTGGTGAATGCGCTGGCGCTGGAGATGGCGCCGATCCGGGTGAACGCGCTGCACCCCGGGATCGTCGGCGACAGCCCGTTCTGGTCCGGCAAGCCTGAGGGCGTCCTGGAGGGCTACGTTTCCCGGACCCCCATCGGCCGACTCGCCACGATGGCCGACATCGTCGGCGCGGTCGACTTCCTCCTGGAGAACCGCAGCGTGAACGCCACCAACCTGTACGTCGACGGCGGGTGGCTGGTCACGTGAATGCCCACGTGGCGGTGGTCGGCACCGGCCGGATGGGCGGCGCGATGGCCGGGCGGATCGCAGCCGCAGGGCACTCGCTCACCGTGTGGAACCGGTCCCGCGACAAGGCGGAAGCGGTGGCGGCAGGGCTGCCCGGCGTCGTCGTCGCCGGCACCGCTCGCGACGCAGCCGCAGCCGCCGACGTCGTGGTCGTGTCGCTGGCCGACGACCGGGCCGCGGCGTCGGCGTACCGCGGCGATGACGGCCTGCTCGCCGGACTGCGCCCCGGGACGGTGGTGGCCGACACCAGCACCCTGGCACCCGAGACGATCCGCCGGCTGGGCGAGGATGCGGGGGCGACCGGGGCGCAGCTCGCCGACACCCCGGTCTCCGGCAGTGTCGCGAGCATCGAGGGCGGCGCCGTCCTGGTGATGGCCGGCGGCGACACGGACGCCGTCGAGCGGGCCCGGCCCGTCCTGGAGTCGTTCGCGCAGCGGATCATCCTGCTCGGTCCGCTCGGGTCGGGATCGACCATGAAGCTGGCCGTCAACGCGCTGGTGTTCGGCCTGAACCAGGCACTCGCCGAGGCGCTCGTCCTCGCCGAGCGCGCCGGCGTCGGACGCAGCCTGGCCTACGAGGTGTTCGCCAGCAGCGCCGCGGGTGCACCCTTCGTGGCCTACAAGCGCGCGGCCTTCGATGACCCCGACTCGGCCCCGGTCGCGTTCGCACTCGACCTGGTCGCCAAGGACCTGGACCTCGCTGCCGCGCTGGCCGCCGAGGTCGGAGCGCCCGTGCCCCAGCTCGAAACCAACCGCCGGGTGGTCGGCGAGGCGATCGCCGCCGGCCTCGGAGACGCTGACATGAGCGCCGTCGCACGGCAGCTGCGCGGCTGAGCGACAGACGTCCTGGTCGCCGGCCCGCTCGGGGTGACACCGCCGTTTCGCGCGCTTGTGAGTGGAATCACGTACTCAGGGTTCGGGTCCGGCCCTGCCGCCGTGACAGACTGTATGCAGTAACCAATCGGGGCGAGAACCACCTCCCTCGTCCCCTTGAGAAGCAGGAGTCAACACATGATCTTCACCAGTCGCTTCGGCGCCCTGGCCGCCCGTCCGAACTTCCGTGATCCGAACGTCCAGCCCGAGCTGGAGCTCCAGCGAGAGATCGACGAACTGCTGCAGGCAGCCGACCACGCGGGTTCCACGGACCAGCGCGCCAGCTGACGTCCGCCTTCGACGGAGTGTCCGTTGGTAGACTGTCTACAAAGGTCAGCCGCATGGGTACCGAGAAACGGGAGCACCAGATGAGCATCGAAGTGGGATCCGCCGGGGCGGACCGGAAGCTCAAGCGCCCAGCGCCCCTGCGCGAGTCGGTCTACGACGCACTCACCGAGATGATCATCGCTGGCAGCCTGGAGCCCGGTCAGCACCTCGTGGAGGTTCAGCTGGCCAGCATGCTCGGCGTATCCCGGCAGCCGATCCGCGAGGCCCTTCAGCGCCTCCGCAACGAGGGCTGGGTCGACATGCGGCCTGGGTTCGGTGCCACGGTCCACATCCCGGACGAGAACGAGGTGGACCAGCTACTCGGCGCGCGGGCCGCTCTGGAGAGCGAAGCCGCCCGACTAGCCGCCGGCCACGCCAACGGAGAAGCGATCAAGACCCTTCGTAGCGTGTGTCAGGAGGGGTCCGAGCTGCTCAAGAGCGGCGACATCGACGGCGCTGTTCGAGCCAACGCCGAGTTCCACCGGCTCGTCTCGGAGATCTCTGGCAACCGGTACCTCACCGATTTCACTGCCCAGGTGGACCGGCGGGTCCGGTGGTACTACACGCCGGTGGCCCAACGTCGCGGGCAGGCGTCTTGGCGCGAGCACGTCCAGGTGATCAAGGCGATCCAGGCCGGCGACGGCGAGCGGGCCGCGAAGGTGATGCGCGAGCACACCGAGCACACCCGACGCAGCTACCACGAGGGCATCCAGGCTCAGAGCTCGTCGAGCTGACCCTTCACTCGGTCCAGCTCTCGATCCGCTTCCGGGTCCAGCTCCTCATCGCGCTCGGCGGCCAGCCTGGCGGACTTCTTCAGACTGAGCACGGCCGTGACCGTCAGCGTCACCAGGATCACCGACAGGGACACCGTGATCGGGATCTCCGGTGCCCAGTGCGCACCGTGGTGGTGGGCCGCCTCGAGGACGAGCTTGACCCCGATGAAGCCGAGCACGATCGCGAGACCGTAGGACAGGTAGACCAGTCGGTCCAGCAGCCCCCCGATCAGGAAGTAGAGCTGCCGCAGGCCCATCAGGGCGAACACGTTTGCGGTGAACACGATGTAGGGCTCCTGCGTGAGCCCGAAGATCGCCGGGATGGAGTCCAGGGCGAAGATCAGGTCGGTGGTGCCGATGGCCACCATCACGATCAGCATCGGTGTGACGAAGACCTTCCCGCCGACACGCGAGAACAGCGACGCGCCTCGGTAGCCATCGGTCGTCGGGAGGACCCGGCTCGCCGCACGCAGGACCGGGTTCTCCCTGAACTCATCCTCGTCGTCATCCGCGGTGGCCAGCTTCCAGGCGGTGTAGATCAGGAACGCGCCGAAGATGAAGAACACCCAGTCGAAGCGCTCGATCGCCTCCGCCCCGAGTGCGATGAAGATGCCGCGCAGGACGAGCGAGAGCGCGATACCGATCAGCAGCACCTTCTGCTGGAACGCCCGGGGTACGGCGAACTTGGCCATGATGAGCAGGAACACGAACAGGTTGTCCACCGAGAGTGAGTACTCGGTCAGCCAGCCGGCGAAGAACTCCCCGCCACGCTGGCCACCCGCCACCACCGTCAAGCCGATCCCGAACAGCACGGCCAGGCCGACGTAGGTGCACACCCAGAGAGTCGCCTCCCGCAGGGACGGCTCGTGCGGGTTTCGGGCCACGATGACGAAGTCAAGGCTGAGCACGCAGAGCGTGATGACGACCGTCAGGGTCCACGCCGTCAGGGAAACGTCCACAGTCTTCTCGCCTCTCCAGGTACGCGAGGGCCAGGGGCTCGCCGACGGCGAGTCCCCAGCCCTACGGTGTGGTCAGGTCCTAAGCGCCCGCCATGCGCTGCTTCTTGCGGGCCGCACGCTGAGCGTCCTTCCGCTGCTTCTGCTCATAGGCCCTGGCCGCGTACACGAGGTAGGCCTGCGCGAGTCCGGCGGCCAGTGGGTTGTGGTCGCGGATGCGCATCAGCCACGGCGGCACGAACCTCTCGTGGCTCCAGATGAAGCCGAACGCGAGGCCGGGGGCCAGCAGCGCGTTGTACGCGGCGAAGGCCCACAGGTCGTCCGAGAGACCGGGCGCGCCGGTGAGGTACACCCCGGCTGAAGCCTCCTGCACGATCCGACTGACGGGGAAGGCGATCAGCCAGTAGAGGGCGGCGGGGGCGAAGACTCCCACCAGGATGATGCCACGCGCGCACAGCAGCGTGTAGGCGCCGCCGAACAGTGCCATCGGAATCCCGAGCGCGAGCCCGTTGACGGCAGCGAGGCCGGACCCCAGCCCCGCGAGGAGGGTCATCAGGCCGGCCATCACGCCGGCGGCGGCCCCGATGCCGGCCCCGGGAAGCATCAGCTCCCCGAGGCCGACGAGCCGCGACCTGGTCACGGTGCTCATGTCGGCTCCATCAACCCATGTCCGAGACGCCAAAGACGATGACGCTGTAGAACAACATCCCGAGGTAGAACACCGCTCCGATCGCGATGATGACATTGGAGAGGATGCTCGGCCGGATCGGCTTGGGCAGGATCCGGTTGTTCACCAGCAGCAATGTCACGCAATAGGCCCCCATCGCGAAGGTCGACAGGAATGCCAGCGTGTCCAGGACAGCTGTCGGGCCGTCCGCCGGGCCCCAGTTCACGATGATGATCCCGAAGATCACCACGCCCCAGAGGAACAGGCCGTACAACTTCGGCATACCGAGCTTCTTGGCACCCTTGATGTTGTTGAACACCATGTCGGCCTGGCCACGGGAGAAGGAGTCGAACAGAGCCAGCGTGGCGTTGAGGCCGATCAGCGATATGAACCCGAGGAACAGCCAGCCCAGCGCCTCACCACCAGCGGAGGCGAAGGCGTCCGCCATGGCGGGCAAGGCCGCATCCCGGTCACCATCCAGGAGCGTCACCCGAACTTGCGGGTCGAGGCTGGCAGCCTTCAGCGCCATCACCGTGAAGGAGATGGTGACCAGCATGGTGACACCCCAGAAGAGGGCGAAGGCGTCGAAGGTGACCCACTTGCGCCAGCCCTTCCACTTCTCCAGCTCCGCCGCGTCCTCGGTGTCGAACATGAACCCACGCGCGGGGTACGCCGCGACGTCGTACTCCTTGGCGTGTGCCAGACCAGGCAGCTTCGGGATGTGCGAACCCATGGCCGCACCGCTCTCCCGGAGGTGCAGCGTGTACCACATCTGCTGCATGCCCGACGGGCCCGCGAACGCGATCGAACCGACGACGACCGGGAACCAGGCCGCGGTCATCATGCCGTCAGGGACGAACCCGAAGGCGAACATGCCCGTCAGGGTGTCGCCCAGGTCGCCCAGGTTGCCGACCATGGCAGCAGTGATGGCGGTGCCGATGACGAGCAGGCCGATCGTGATCCCGAGGATCCTCTCCAGCAGGTCGTAGATGACCCTGGCCAGGGTGAAGAGCACGGCCACGAAGATCAGCGCGATGGTCCCGGTGACCTGCCAGGGAATACCTGTCAGGTTCTCGAACGCACCCGCGCCGGCCGACATGTGGCCGGGCCAGATGTAGATCAGTGCCGCGGCGACGAAGAAGAACCACATCAACGGTTTGAACACGCGTGCGGCTCCGGTGAAGATGCTCTCCCCGGTGGCCATGGCATAGCGGGACATCTCGAGCATGACCACGGCCTGGAGCGTGACACCGATCAGGAAGAACCACCGGATGTCCGGTCCGAACACGACGACCAGGCGCGGCCACATGAAGGACTCGCCCATGCCCACGCCCAGCGCGAGCAGGAACACGGTCGGACCCAGGATGTGGATCGAGGGTGGGGCTTCTGGCAGCTTCCGGATGGGCAGCGGATCCAGCCCGCCTGCCTTCCAGACCTTCTCAGTTGTAGTTGGGTTTCTATCGGGAACCCCTGAAGTCGAGTTTTCGACGTCCAAGGCAGTGCCTCCTTATTCGACGCCAGCGAAGAAACGTCCGACGAGTTGGACTGCTGTGGGTTTCCTCGTTGCTCCTCGGTCACACGTCCACACGACGCTCGACACAGCGTGTGCCGCAAGGAACCGCGACCGCCGGCTCGGGGGAATCCGGTCATTCAGTGGCACCACCTGCTCTCGAGTCTCCAGGACCATTTCTGAAACGTCTCAGCCGCCGAGCGACCCGGCGTTGCGGGCCCATTGGTACTTAGCGCCGAGCACGGCGACCGGCAGCTCGGTGGTGTAGGGGTAGGCCACGACACCGTGGTCGTAGAGGTACGCGCTGGCCTCTTCGACTTCGACGTCTCCGGCTAGGGAGGCGACGACGGGCTTGTTGATGCCCTTGGCGCGGTACTCCTCGACCACCTCCGCAACGAGCTCGGCGAAGACCATCGGCGGCGTCACGATCGTGTGCCAATAGCCGAGGATCAGCGCGTGGATCCGGTCGTCCTCCAGGCCCAGCGCGATCGTGTTGCGGTACGTCGACGGCGGCTCGCCACCGGTGATGTCCACCGGGTTGCCCGAGGCTCCGAACGGCGGGATGTACTCGTCGAACTGCGCGGCAAGGTCGTCCGGGATCTCCATCAGGGTCATTCCGTTGTCCACGACCGCGTCGGAGAGCAGCACACCCGAGCCGCCGGCCCCGGTGATGATCACGACGTTCTCACCCTTCGGCGTCGGCAGCAGCGGCACGCCGCGGGCGTACTGCAGCATGTCGTTGAGCCCCGGCGCCCGGATCACACCGGACTGCCGCAGGATGTCGTCGTACACCTTGTCGTTCCCGGCCAGGGCGCCGGTGTGCGAGCTCGCCGCCCGGGCACCCATGGCGGTGCGTCCGGCCTTGAGCACCACGACCGGCTTCTCCTTCGAGACCCGAGAGGCGACCTCCGCGAACGCGCGGCCGTCCTTGAGGTCCTCGAGGTGCATCGCGATCAGCTGGGTGTTGTCGTCGGCCTCGAAGAACGTGAGCAGGTCGTCCTCGTCGATGTCGGACTTGTTGCCGACCCCGACGATCGCCGAGACACCCATGTTGCTGGACCGGCTGAAGCCCAAGATGGCCATCCCGATGCCGCCGCTCTGCGAGGAGAGCGCCACACTGCCCTTGACGTCGTACGGCGTGCAGAACGTCGCACACAGGTTCTCGGGCGTGTAGTAGTAGCCGTAGATGTTGGGACCGAGCAGCCGTACGCCGTACTTGCGTGCGACCGCGACCACCTCGTCCTGCAGCTCCTGGTTGCCGGTCTCGGCGAACCCGGACGGGATCAGGATCGCGCCCCCCACGCCCTTCTCGCCGCACTGCTCCAGGGCCCCCGCGACGAACTTCGCCGGCACCGCGAACACGGCGACGTCGATGTCCTCGGGTACGTCCGTGATCGCCTTGTACGCGGGAAGGTCGAGCACCGTGTCGGACTTCGGGTTGATCGGGAAGATCTTGCCCTGGTAGCCGCCGTTGATCAGGTTCTTCATCACGGAGTTGCCGATCTTGCCCTCCTCGTTGGAGGCGCCGACCACGGCGATGGCCTTGGGCTTCATGATCCGGTTCATCGCGGTGAGGATCTCCTCGTGCGTGAACCGCACGGGCTCCTTGCCGCCCTCGGGATCGACGATGATCCGGACGTCGACGGCGGTGGCCCCGTCGGGCCCGGCGAGTACCGGGTTCAGGTCGACCTCGGAGAACTGCGGGAAGTCGGTGACCAGGTCGGACAGCGCCGAGATGATCCCGGCCAGTGCGTCCTTGTCGACCGGCTTGGCTCCACGCACGCCGTTCAGCACCTCGGCCGCGGCGATTCCGTCCACCATCGACCGCGCTTGCTCGGCCGTGGTCGGGGCGAGCCGGAACGTGATGTCCTTGAGCACCTCGACCAGCACACCGCCGAGGCCGAACGCGACGGTCTTGCCGAACGCCGGGTCGGTCACAGACCCGACGATGACCTCCTGCACGTCCGGGCCGGTCTCGAGCATCTTCTGCACCTGGACGCCGGTGATGTTCGCATCGGCCTGGTAGGCCTTCGCGCTGGCGAGAATCTCGTCGTACGCCGACCGCGCGTCATCGTCGCTCTTCGACCCCGACGATCACCCCTCCGGCGTCGGTCTTGTGGAGGATGTCGGGCGAGACGATCTTCAGGACCACGGGGAATCCGATCTCGGCGCCTAGCTTCGCGGCCTCGTCGGCTGAGGTAGCCAGGGCCTCGCCCGGTGTCGGGATGCCGTACGCGTCTGCGACCTGCTTTGCCTCCGGCGCACTCAGGCTGGTGCGGCCCTCCCCCAGGGCGTTGTCGAGGATTCCTTGGACCGTCTTGCGGTCGTGTGCCATGCCTACTCCAGTTTCGGGTCGTCAGCGATTGCGGTCGGCGGACTGGTCGGTCGTCAAATCACGCCTGCGGCCCTCAGCTCGTCGAGCTCGGCCGCGTCGATGCCGAGGCCTCCATAGATCTCTGCGGTGTGCTCGCCGAGCGCCGGCGAGGTGACCACCTCGACCGGCGAGTCCGACAGCCTGATCGGGCAGCCGACGGTCTTGAACACTCCACGCTGCGGGTGCTCGACCTCAACCACGGCTCCGAGCTCGGCCAGCGTGTCGTCCTCGATCAGCTCGCGGGTGCTCAGGATCGGACCACAGGGAACGTTGAGCTCGTTGAGCTTGTTCATGACCGCATACTTGTCGTGCTGCTCGGTCCACTCCTCGATCAGCGCGAACATCTTGTCGAGCTTGTCGAGCCGCGCCTCGGGAGTGGCCCAGTCCGGGTCCTCGACGAGCTCGGGGTGGCCGATCAGCTCGGCGAGCTTCGGCCATCCCGGCGGCTGGACGATCACGTAGATGTAGTCGTTGGGCCCACCCGGGCTGCACCTGACGGCCCAGCCCGGCTGTCCGCCGCCAGAGGCATTGCCGGACCGCGGGACCTCGTCGCCGAACTCGGCGTTGGGGTACTCATTCAGCGGACCGTGCGCCAGTCGCTGCTGGTCGCGCAGCTTCACCCGACTCAGGTTGAGCACGGCCTCCTGCATGGCCACTGTGACCCGCTGACCCTTGCCGGTCTGCACCCGCTGGAGGAGGGCGGCCAGGATGCCGGCAACGAGGTGGATCCCGGTCCCGGAGTCACCGATCTGGGCGCCGGTGGCGGTCGGCGGACCGTCTTCGAACCCGGTCGTGCTCATCGCCCCGCCCATGGCCTGGGCCACCACTTCGTACGCCTTGCAGTCGGCGTACTTGCCGGGGCCGAAGCCCTTGATCGAGGCATAGATCAGCGCGGGGTTGATCTCCTGGATCCGCTCCCAGGTGAAGCCCATCCGGTCGATGGCACCGGGGGCGAAGTTCTCCACCAGGACATCGGTGTTCTGGATCAGCTCGGTGAAGATCTCCTTGCCGCGATCGCTCTTCATGTTGAGCGTGACGCTGCGCTTGTTGCAGTTCAGCATCGTGAAGTAGAGGCTGTCCACGTCCGGGACGTCGCGTAGCTGCTGACGCGTGATATCACCGGTCGGCGCCTCGAGCTTGACCACATCGGCGCCCAACCAGGCGAGGATCTGCGTCGCCGAGGGGCCCGACTGCACGTGCGTCATGTCGAGCACTCGGACTCCGTCTAGGGCCTTACCCATCTTTTGTCCTCCATCGCAACGAGTCTCGCAAACGGCAGTCGCGGGTCGGCGGATCCCGTAGATTGCATACCGTATGTAGTGACGGCCACAGTCCTACCGGACCGGACTGCCGATGTCTAGTAGGTGAACCCCATGCTTCCGGAACTTGGATGCAGTATCCCGACCTGCCGGATCGGCTCCTCTGCTGCGAACTCCGCCAGGCACTGGACCAGCAGTGCGCGCAGTCGTCGATCCCGGTCCTGTCCGCAGCTCCTGGCAACGGTCCCGACGGCCTCGGCTACCTGCGCTGGGGCGACGAAGCGCCGGTAGAGCGGCTCGTCGAGACGCAGGATGCGAGTCGCCGGGAGCCACCAGGAGGAGGATCCGCGGGGAGTCTCCTCACCCTCCCGGAGCAGGGAGCGTGCGAACCGGCGGGCCGCCCCCAGCTT
This sequence comes from uncultured Actinomycetota bacterium, assembly GCA_963826265.1. GTDB lineage: Bacteria > Actinomycetota > Actinomycetes > Propionibacteriales > Nocardioidaceae > Nocardioides. The sequence continues at coordinate 1,283,505 of CAWGWH010000001.1, read as the reverse complement.
GCGGACCTCACGCTGAGTGAGCTCGACCGGACTGGCGAGGGCCGCCGACGTACAGACGTTCACCAGCCGGGCGGGAGTCGTCAGTCCAACCTGCGCAGTGTCCGGGAACAAGAGGGCCAGGGGGCGCAGCTCCCTGCGGCCGGTCGAGCTGCTCAGGTCACTGACCGCCTCGCCGACGGCAGCGAGGGTCGGGTGCACGCCGCTGGGAGTGTCGACACCGGGCTCCCCCACGAGCGCCGCCACCAGGTCGATGAGGCCGACGTCGCGCGGGCTCGACGACACCCAGGCCCAGCCCGAGCGGAGCCGCCGCACGGGCCGCTCGCCGTCTTGGACCACGTGCAGGATCGCCGGCCTGCTCAAATCGGATCGTCTCCCGCCTACTGCATACCGTATGGAAACTCTCTCTACTCCCAGAGATGGCGCTTGTCCAGCGTTTCGGCGTCGCGCGACCCATTGCCACACCTTTGGATACAGCATACAGTCGTGGAGCGGCCCCTGACCGCCGCAGATCGACCTTCGGCCGAGAGTCCCTGAGGAGGACGACGACGTGGATCTCATGGAGTACCAGGCCAAGGAGCTCTTCGCCAAGCACGACGTCGCCACGACGCTGGGCAAGGTCGTCGAGACTGCCGAGGAGGCGCGCGCCGCCGCCGAGGAGCTCGGCTTCTGCGTCGTCAAGGCGCAGGTCGAGGCCGGTGGCCGCGGGAAGGCGGGCGGCGTCAAGCTTGCCAAGACCCCCGACGAGGCATTCGAGCACGCCCGCGACATCCTCGGCATGGAGATCAAGGGGTTGCGGGTCAACCGCGTCCTGATCACACCGGCGACCCCGCCGCAGGAGGAGTACTACTTCTCCTTCCTGCTCGACCGTGCGAACCGGCAGTACCTGTGCATCGCGTCGGTCGAGGGTGGCGTCGAGATCGAGGAGGTCGCGAAGACCAACCCCGATGCCGTCAAGAAGATCCCCATCGACCCGGGCGCCGGCGTCGACGCCGAGAAGGCGCGGGCCATCGCCACCGAGATCGGCTTCCCGGATCCCGTCTTCGAGCAGGCCGTCGAGATGGTCGAGAAGCTCTACAGGGTCTTCGCCGAGGAAGACGCGACCCTGGTCGAGGTCAACCCGCTGGCCCGCCTCGAGGGGGACCGGCTCGAGGCGCTCGACGGCAAGGTGTCGCTCGACGACAACGCGTCCGAGATCCGCCACCCCGATCACGCGGCGTACGGCATCCGCGAGGAGGCCGACCCGCTCGAGGCCAAGGCCAAGGACCTCGGTCTCAACTACGTCAAGCTCGACGGCCAGGTCGGCATCATCGGCAACGGCGCGGGCCTGGTCATGAGCACCCTCGACGTGGTCGCCTACGCCGGTGAGAGCCACGGCGGCGTCAAGCCCGCCAACTTCCTGGACATCGGTGGCGGCGCCAACGCCCAGGTCATGGCCAACGGCCTCGACGTCATCCTCAACGACGAGCAGGTCAAGACCGTGTTCGTCAACGTCTTCGGTGGCATCACCGCGTGCGACGAGGTCGCCAACGGCATCAAGGGCGCCCTCGAGCTCCTGGGCGACAGGGCGACCAAGCCGCTCGTCGTACGTCTGGACGGCAACAACGTCGACCAGGGCCGCGCGGTACTCAACGAGCTGAACCACCCGCTCGTGACCCAGGTCGACACCATGGACGGTGCGGCCGACAAGGCGGCTCAACTCGCGAACGCTTGAGCCCTGACGACACGGAGAGCGACCAACGAATGTCCATCTACCTCAACAAAGACAGCAAGATCGTCGTCCAGGGCATGACTGGCGGCATGGGCACCAAGCACACCGCCCTGATGCTCGAGGCCGGCAGCCAGATCGTCGGTGGCGTCAACGCCCGCAAGGCCGGCACGTCCGCTGAGATCAAGGGTCGGGCGCTGCCGGTCTTCGGCTCCGTCAAGGAGGCCATGGGGGCCACCGGCGCGAACGTGTCGGTCCTCTTCGTGCCGCCGGCGTTCACGAAGGACGCGTGCATCGAGGCGATCGACGCCGAGATACCGCTCATCGTCGTCATCACCGAGGGCGTCCCGGTGCAGGACACCGCCGAGGTGTTCGCCTATCTCGAGGGCAGCCAGACGCGGATGATCGGCCCGAACTGCCCCGGGATCATCACACCCGAGGAGTCGCTGGCCGGCATCACGCCGCACACGATCGCCGGCAAGGGCCCGATCGGGCTGGTGTCCAAGTCGGGCACGCTGACCTACCAGATGATGCATGAGCTGCGGGACTTCGGTTTCACCACGGCGATCGGCATCGGTGGCGACCCGGTGATCGGCACGACTCACATCGACGCGCTCGAGGCGTTCGAGGACGACCCGGAGACCGAGGCGATCGTGATGATCGGCGAGATCGGCGGCGACGCGGAGGAGCGGGCCGCGGACTACATCAAGGACCACGTGACCAAGCCGGTCATCGGGTATGTCGCAGGGTTCACCGCCCCCGAGGGCAAGACCATGGGCCACGCCGGCGCCATCGTGTCCGGCTCTTCCGGCACCGCCGCGGCGAAGAAGGAGGCACTGGAGGCCGCCGGGGTCAAGGTCGGCAAGACGCCGTCGGGGACCGCCGAGCTCATGCGCGCTGTGCTCGACGCCGCACTTGCGGGGCAGCCAGCCTGATCTCAGACGTACGGCCGGCCTTGTCGACGCAGGTGTACGGGCCCGGCGTCGCACTGAACTCGACGCGACCTCGGTTCGATCGCGACTCGAGATGGGACTACAGTCTTGTATCGGACATACTCCATACAGTCTACAAATCGTTAATCACGTGGCCCCACGCTCCGGAAGTACGACAAGCGCACCAGCCAGAGAGGAAATCCTGATCATGACCGACGCTTCCATCCACGACACGGAGGCAGAGGGCGCCGAGGATCCGACCGCCATGACCGACGGGATCCACCTGGTCGTCGACGCACTGAAGGCCAACGACGTGAAGACCATCTACGGCGTCGTCGGCATTCCGATCACGGACCTGGCGCGCCTCGCGCAGGGGTCCGGGATTCGGTACATCGGCTTCCGCCATGAGAGCGACGCCGGACACGCGGCGGCGGCCGCCGGGTTCTTGACGAAGCGACCGGGCATCTGCCTGACGGTTTCTGCCCCTGGCTTCCTCAACGGCCTCGTGGCACTGGCCAACGCCACCACGAACTGCTTCCCGATGGTCCAGATCTCCGGATCCAGCGAACGGCACCTCGTCGACCTGCAGCGCGGCGACTACGAGGAGATGGACCAGCTCGCGGCGGCCAGGCAGTTCACCAAGGCGGCGTACCGAGTGTCTCGGGCCGAGGACATCGGTCGTGGCGTGGCTCGCGCGATCCGGACCGCGATCTCCGGCCGTCCCGGAGGGGTGTACCTCGACATCCCGGCAGCAGTGCTGGGCGAGGTCCTCGATGCCGAGAAGGCCGCTGCGACCGTTTGGCCGCTCGTTGACCCGGCACCGCGACAGGTACCCGACGCCGCGGCGGTGGACCGCGCGATCGACCTGCTCGCCAACGCAGAGCGGCCGCTCGTCGTGCTCGGCAAGGGCGCCGCCTACGCACAGGCGGACGATACGATCCGGGACTTCATCGAGACGACTGGCATGCCGTACGTGCCGATGTCGATGGCCAAGGGCCTCCTTCCTGACGACCACCAGCAGTCGGCAGCGACCGCCCGATCTTTGGCGCTGAAGCGAGCAGACGTCGTGATGCTCGTCGGCGCCCGCCTGAACTGGTTGCTCGGACACGGCGACGCGCCGCAATGGAGCCCGGACACCAAGTTCATCCAGGTCGACATCGAGGCGGCCGAGTTGGACAGCAACCAGCCGATCGCGGCCCCGCTCGTGGGCGATGTCGGGTCGGTGATGGAGGCCCTCGTCGAACGGAGCAAGCCCGGCCAGATCACGGTCGCTGAGGAGTGGCGTGCGGAGCTGGCCGCGCGGTCCGAGCAGAACGTCGCCAAGATGGCGAAGCGCCTGGAGGCCGCGAAGACGGCGCACCCCATGAAGTTCGTCGGCGCCCTGCAGGCGATCCGCGACGTCCTCAACGACAACCCCCAGGCGTATGTCGTCAACGAGGGCGCCAACGCGCTCGACCTGGCGCGCAACACCATCGGCATGCAGGTGCCGCGCCACCGCCTGGACAGCGGGACCTGGGGCGTCATGGGCATCGGCATGGGGTACGCGATCGCGACCGCCGTCGAGACCGGTGAGCCGGTGGTCGCCATCGAAGGTGACAGCGCCTTCGGATTCAGCGGCATCGAGCTGGAGACGATCTGCCGCTACAACCTGCCCATCGTGACCGTCATCCTCAACAACAGCGGCGTCTACCGCGGCGATGAGGCGTCCACGACTGCCGATCCGGCACCGACCATGCTCAGGGCACGGCACGACCTGATGATGCAGGCGTTCGGCGGCAAGGGACACCAGGCTTCGACCCCCACGGAGGTCGAAGCCATGCTCCGCGACGCAATTGCCTCGGGTGAACCTGCTCTCATCGACTGCGTGATCGACCCCTCGGACGGCACCGAGAGTGGCAACATCTCGCACCTCAACCCGAAGGGCCTCTCCGGCAAGCGCTGAACGACGGCAGCGACGAGGAGGCGCGTCATGCAGAAGATCGGCTTCATCGGGCTGGGCATCATGGGCGGACCCATGGCCGCGAACCTGGTCAAGGCAGGCTACGAGGTCACCGGGTTCGCCCGCTCTGCGACGTCGACGAATCGGCTGCGCGAGGCGGGGGCGAAGCCCGCCTCGAGCGTTGCGGAGGCCACCCGGGACGCGGATGTGGTGATCACCATGCTGCCCGACTCACCCGATGTCGAGGCGGTCGTCCTCGGTCCCGAGGGTGTCCTGGACGCGGCGAGCGAGGGCCTGCTGCTCATCGACATGAGCACGATCGCCCCGGCCACCTCGCTTGCCGTCGCTGAGGCCGCGAAGGCCAAGCGGGTCCGGGTCCTCGACGCGCCGGTCAGCGGCGGCGAGGCCGGCGCCACCGAGGGCTCGCTCTCGATCATGGTGGGTGGCGAGGCGGAGGACGTCGCTGCCGCCAAGCCAGTCCTGGAGGCCATGGGCAAGACGATCGTGCACGTCGGCGGCACTGGCTCCGGCCAGATCGTGAAGGCCGCCAACCAGCTGGTCGTCGCGGGCATCATCACGCTGGTCAGCGAGGCGCTGGTACTGCTCGAAGCCTCTGGCGTTGACGGCGAGCGTGGCCTCGAGGTGCTTGCGGGCGGGCTGGCCGGGAACACCGTCCTCGACCGGAAGGCGGCCACCATGCTCGCGCACAACTTCACGCCCGGCTTCCGGATCGAGCTGCACCACAAGGACATGGGCATCGCTCAGGCCTCGGCCCGCGCTGCCGGGGTGGCGCTACCGGTCACCGGTCAGGTTGCCCAGCTGGTGGCGGCGGCGCAGGCGATGGGGTACGGCGCCCAGGACCACTCGGCCCTGCTGCAGGTGATCGAGGAGCTGTCAGGGCGCAACACAGGCTGACCCACCCTGCCGCGGTCAGGTCATCGCGACAGCCGGACGCGACGGCGCGCCCGGCTCCGGCGGTGCTGCCTTGGTGGCCAGGAGGTCAGCGACGGCATGCATGGCGCGCAAGGTCGGCGCGGCGGTGCCGGTGAGGTCGGCCAGCTCCACGACAGCCGAGAGGATGACGTCGAGCTCCAGCGGACGTCCCCGCTCGAGGTCCTGGAGCATCGAGGTCTTGTGCTCCCCGACCCGCTCTGCCCCGTCGATCCGCCGGTCGATCGAGATCTCCGGTTCGCACCCGACGGCTGCGGCGATGTGCAGCGTCTCCTCCATCATCTGCCGGACCGTGTCCCGGACCCCGGCATGCGTGGCGATCTCCACCATCGTCGCCCTGGTCAGCGCACTGATGGGGTTGAACGCGGCGTTGCCCAGCAGCTTGATCCAGATGTCCTTGCGGATGTCCTCCTCGACCGGGCACTTGAGCCCGCCCGCCACCATCGCCTCGCTGAACTCCAGGCAGCGCTCCGAGATCTCGCGGTTCGGTTCGCCGATCGAGAACCGGGTCCCCTCGATGTGCTGGATCAGGCCCGGTCCCACCACCTCGGTCGAGCAGTACACGACGCAGCCGACGGCACGATCGAGAGGAAGGGTCTCGGTCACCACCCCACCCGGGTCGACGGACTCGATCCGGTGCCCGACGTACGGACCGTTCAGGGCATGGAAGTACCACCACGGGATGCCGTTCTGCGCCGCGATCACCGTCGTCGTGTCGTGCATCAACGGCTTGATCAGGGGTCCGCACGAGGCGTAGGAGTTCGCCTTCAGCCCGAGGAAGACGTAGTCGACCGGGCCCACCTCACCCGGGTCGTCGGTCGCCGGCGTCTCGGCGACGAAGTCGCCCCGTGGACTGAGCACCTGGACCCCGTGCGCCCGGATCGCCTCCAGGTGCGGCCCCCGCGCAATGAGGTGGGTCTCGGTCTCGCCCCGATGAAGCGCTGCCCCGACGTACGCGCCGATAGCTCCCGCGCCCAACACTGCAACTCTCATCGAAGCCTCCTTGGATCCCTGTCCCTGGTCAGATGGTCTGTTCCTGTTCCGTAGACCGAATGCCGGTTCAACCGGTGCTGTCGGCGCGCATGCGGGGCTATAGGTCGAACCGGGTCGACGCCCGCGAAGCTTCGCGGGCAGTCACGGTCTGTACGACCACGTGGACACCTCCTATCGGACATCCGGCACGGTCACGCGCCCGCCCGTCCCCGGAGGCCGACGGCGGTGGGGCGTCGGTCCCTGCCGGACCCGACGCACCGATGCAGACGCCGACGTTCCCGGCGGCCGCGCGGGTGTAGCCCTCGGCCATGTGCGAAGCGCCCTCGACGAGGCGGGCCAAGATGTGCGTGAGCTCGCCTGCTCGTGAACGGAGTTGTAGAACGGGTTGATCGCGGCTCCGGGGAGGCCGAAGAGGTGGCTCACGCCCTCGAGCCGCAGGATCTCCACCGCGGCGCGGGCGGCTGTCATGCGAGGCATGCGATTCTCCTGAGGTCTGCCGGGCAGCGGGAGCGCCGGTCGGTCAGGCGGCTGACACCCAGCCGAAGCTGTCGGCGCTGCTCGTGGTCGGCTTGTACTCGAGACCGACCCAGCCGTCATACCCCTCGCTCCCGAGGTCACCCAGCCAGCGGGCGATCGGCAGGTAGCCGGTGCCGGGCTCGTTGCGCCCGGGGGCATCGGCGATCTGCACGTGGGTGACGCGATCGACGTACGTCGCGATCACCTTGTCCACATCGTCGTCATTGACTGCCAGGTGATACAGGTCTGCGAGCAGGCCCAGGTTCGCCACACCGGACTCGCGGATGACCCTGTCGATCACATCGATGACGGACGACGCTGTGTGCAGCGGGTAGCGGACCGATCCGCTCAGCGGCTCGACCACCACCGTGCCGTCGATCGAGGCAGCCGCGGTCGCGGCCAACGCCAGGTTCTCCGCGGCCAGGTCGTCCTGTGCCTCCGGATGCACGCCCTCGACCCGGTTGCCGTACAGCGCGTTGAAAGTGCGGCAGCCCAGGCGCTTCCCGATGTCGAGCGTGACTGGGATGTTGGCGCGGAAAGCGTCGGAGTGCTCCGGCCACGACACCAGTCCGCGGTCCCCGCCCGCCATGTTTCCGGCGGCGAAGTTGAGGCCGACCAGCTGTACGCCGGCGTTCTCGACGACGGCGACGAAGGTGTCCACCGTCGCGTCCCCAGGCATCGGCTCCGCGAAAGGCCACCAGAACTCGACCCCGTCGAAACCAGCGGCCTTGGCGGCCGCGGGCCGTTCGAGCAGTGGCAGCTCGGTGAACAGGATGGAGCAGTTGACGGCGTACCGGGACATGTCCTGGAGACGGTGCACAGGGTCTGCCTTTCGCCGGAATTGGATTCCGTAGGCGGTATACAGTATGTCCGCACGACGAGCCGGGTCAAGATCGATGACCTGGACAGGTCAGGAGCTCGGCATGACCGCACTCAGCGCAGCGTCGAATCGCACAGTGACCAGGTCCCCCGGCGACGGAGCCGGCTCGTCGAGCCCGAGGTGTGCGAGCAGCCGCACCCGCCCGTCCGGGAGCCGGCCGTCCAGGAGCACCACCCGATGGCCGGGACCGGGGCTGACGCCACGCACCACGGCCGGCAGGCCCACGTGGTCCGTCGAGCCGAGCCGCAGGGCGTTGGCGAAGGCGGCGACCACCACCGGCCCGGGGTTCGCGTGGTCCGCGACCGGCCCGATGGGCCGGTCCCCCACCCTGACGGCTCCGTCGGGGGTGGTGCGCGCCGGCACCAGGTTGTCGTAGCCCACGACGGTCGCCACTGCGGCGTCGGCGGGCATCCGGTTGATCATCTCCGGCGTGTCGACCTGCCGTACGGCGCCTGCGACGAGGACGACGACCCGGTCTGCGTGCCGCAGCGCTTCCTCGGGACGGTGGGTGACCTGCACGGTGGTGACGGCCCGGTCCGACAGGGCGTGGTCGAGGTCGGCGAAGAAGATCGCGCGCGCCTCGGTGTCCAGCCCGGCCGCGGGCTCGTCGAGGAGCAGTACGTCGGGGTCACAGGCGAGCGAGCGGGCGAGGTTCACCCGCTGCTGCTCCCCTCCGGAGAGCGCCAGCGCGGGTCGATCCGCGAGGTGCCCGACCCGCAGTCGTTCGAGGGCCGCCTGGGCCTGTGCGCGGCGCCGGGCGCGCGGGACCTTGCGCCAGCGCAGCGGCAGCTCGACGTTGCGCAGCACGGTGGTCCCCAACAGCGCGGGCCGCTGGGTGACGTAGCCGATCCGTCGGCGCTCGGCGAGGCCGAGCCGCCGGACGGGCACGCCATCGAGCTCGACGGCGCCAAGGTCGGGCCGGTCCACCGCGGCCAGCAGCCGCAGCAGCGTGGTCTTGCCGGCGCCATTGGGTCCGAGCACGAACAGGTGCTCAGACGGCTTCACGGTCAGCTGGTCCACGGCGAGCACCTCCCGGCCACCGCGGCTGATCCGGACCTCGCGAACGGTCAGCTCCGCGCCCATGACCCACTCCGCTGCTGGACCGAGGCGAGCAGCCCGTTGACGACGAACGCGAGGACCAGCAGCACACCGCCGTACACCAGCGCCACGCCGAACTGGCCCCGGCCGACGTTCTCCACGATCGCCGTGGTCATCACCTGAGTGTGGCCGTGGATGTTGCCGCCCACGATGGTGGCAGACCCGACCTCGGAGATCGCGTGGCCGAACCCCGCCATCGCGGCGGCCAGCAACGGCAGCCGCGCCTCCACCCAGATCCGCGCCACGACCTGCCACCGGTTGGCGCCCAGTGATCGCAGGTGGCCGGGGAGCTCGGGCGGCAACAGCTGTACGGCGGCCATGGTGATGCTGGTGATCAGTGGGGTGGCGATCAGGACCTGCGCGACGATCATGCCGCGAACCGTGTAGATCAGGTTCAGGTCACCCAGGGGCCCGCTGCGCCACAGGAGCAGCGCGACGAACAGCCCGACCACCACCGTCGGCACTGCCATCCCCGTGTTCACCAGCGCCGTCACCAGCCCCCGGCCGGGGATCCGCGCCAGGGCCAGCCAGGTCCCCAGGGGGATCCCGATCATGGCAGCCACGAAGGACGCCGTCAGCGACACCAGCGCTGAGCGCGCCAACACCTCGTAGACCGGATCGACCATCTACCCAGTCGCCTCCGCGTCGGGGACGAACAGCGGCTCGCCGTACTCCTCCGCACCGAACTCTCCGATCCGCTCCTGCACCTCGGCGTCCTGCAGCCACGTGGCGAACTCGTCTGCGCAGGGCACGCGCTCCTCGCCCCGATCGACGACGATCACGTGGTAGTAGTTCTGCAGGTCGTCGGAGCCCTCGAACGCGACCGCGGACGCCAGTCCCTGGGTGGCCAGGAAGGTGCCCCGGTCGGTGAGCGTGTACGCCGCCTTCTGGCCCGCGATCGTGAGCGTCTCTCCCATCCCCTGCCCGGTCTCGAGGTACCAGTCACCGGACGGCTCGACGCCCGCCTGCTCCCAGAGGGCCAGCTCCTTGCTGTGCGTCCCGGAGTCGTCGCCGCGCGACGCGAACGGTGCCTCCTGGTCGGCGATCCGGGTCAACGCATCCGCGGCGTCGGCCGCTCCCCTGACGTCCGCCGGGTCTGCCTGGGGTCCAACGATCACGAAGTCGTTGTGCATCACCGGGTCCCGGGTCAGACCGTGCCCGCCGGCCATGAACTCCTCCTCCGCGTCCGGGGAGTGCACGAGGAGCACATCGGCATCGCCCTTCTCCCCCATCTCCATTGCCTCCCCCGACCCGACCGCCACGGTCTTGACCGTGCAGTCGAACTCCTCCTCGAAGTCCGGCAGCAACTCGTCGAGCAGGCCCGAGTCCTGGGTGCTCGTGGTCGTCGCGAGGATGGCCTGGTCGGATGAGTCTGCCCCCGAGCACCCGCTGGCGAGCAGGGCTCCGATGGCGGTGAGCATGGCGACGATGCAGCGCGGGGTCATGCGTTTGGGGCCCCGCGAAGTTGTTCGGGGGAGCGAAGCGGAGGAGAAGAACTTCGTGGGGTGTTCATGCGGCTACCCGAACCTCTCCGCTGCGACGCAGGTCGTAGCCGCCCAGGGCGTCGAGCCGGTCCTGGACGCCGGTGCTGGCGAGGACGTCGAGCAGCGGCAGCAGGAGCTCGAGGGACTCCGGCGCGACCGCGAGCTCGAAGTCCTCCCACTCCACGGGCAGGAAGTCCGCGCCGATGCTCTCGCTCGAAGCCCGCACCGCAAGCCCCGCGTCGGCGGCACCGGTCGAGACGGCGACCGCGACGCCCAGGTGCGTGCCGAACTCCGCGCCGCCCGCGGGCTCCACCCCAGCCCTCCGGAGCAGCCTGTCCAGCAACAGCCGCGATCCCGTGCCGGGCGATCGCCACGCAAGGGTCCGGCCCGCCAGGTCGTCGACCGAACGGATCCCGAGCGGATTGCCGGCAGGCACGACGATGCCCTGCTGGCGGCGCCACAGGTGCACCAGGCCGGCCGGTTCACCGCCGATCACCCGACGAACGAAGGGGTCGTTGGCGGCGCCCGTGCGCTGGTCGCGCAGGTGTACGGCCGCGGCGTCGACCGTTCCGCGCGCCAGCTGGGCGAGCCCGGCAACGCTGCCGGCGCCCTGCGCCGATCGCTCGACGGTGGGGCCGACCGCGCGCACCAGCAGGTCGAGGCCGGGGTCGTCGCTCCCGGCCAGGCGAACTGCGCCGGTGGCACCGCGGAACGCCAGCGCCCGGGAGTGTCCGTCCTCGGTCACTACGGCGACGGCGCGCGGTGGCCCGGCGATCACGCCCGCCTCGCGCAGGATGGCATGCGCGCGGGCCGCCGTACCTGTCGCGCACCCGAACTCCTCGGCGAGCGAGCGGACGCTGGGCACCGGGTCGCCGGGGCCCAGCGCGCCGGCCACGATCCGGGCCGCCAGCTTGGCCGCGGCCGCATACGGCAGCTGTGCTATCTGTGTCATGTATACAGACTACAGTTCCTACAGGACCCGGGCGCCAGACTCCTCCGTGCCGTATCCGCCGAGCGCGACGATCGAGGCGTGGAACTCGGGCAAGGAGAGGAGCTCCCACAGCGGCGCGAGCAGTGGGTCGTCGAGGGACGCGGCATCGAGGACCAGGTCGTACGGCTCGCGTGCAACCGGGACGAAGTCCAGTCCGAATGCCCGGGCCGCGGCCAGGATGCCGAGACCGCAGTCCGCCCGGCCGGCGGCCACGGCCGCGGCGACGGCCAGGTGGGTCGGCTCCTCGCGGGCATAGCCCGTGACCTCGTACGGGTCGACGCCGAGCCGGGCCAGCTCGTGGTCGAGCAGCATCCGGGTGCCTGCGCCCCGCTGTCGGTTCACGTACGAGAGCCGGCCGCCGGCGAGATCGGCGAGGCCGGTGATCTCCCGTGGGTTGTCCGGCGGCACCAGCAGCCCCTGCTCGCGGTGTACGAGGCGGACCACGGCCAGGTCACGGTCGGGCATCATCTCCTCGAGGTAGGGCAGTGTGTACTTCCCGGTGGCCGGGTGCAGCAGGTGTGACCCGGCGATGTGGCACAGCCCGTCCCGCAGTGCCACCAGGCCTCCGAGCGACCCCACGTTGGTCGAGACCAGGCTGAGCGTCGGATCCTCGGCGCGCAGCGCGTTGGCGGCGAGATCGAGGACCAGGTCGTGGGAGCCGATGGCGACGATGGTGCGCTCGATCTCGGTCAGCCCCCGCAGCAGCTCGACGAAGACCCGCTCCCCAGCGTGGTGGCCCTCCACGCCCGCCGGGACCCGGAGCAGACCGTCGGCACGCACCAGCGAGGTCAGGACACCGGCACCGCGCGGCAGCGGGGAGGCGACGACCTCGCCGCGCACCGAGCCGAGCCGGACCCGCACCCAGTCGTCCATCCCGACCACGGACGGCAGCTTCCGGGCGAGCCGCGTGCTCACGCGTGCCCGCCGGGCCGCGGAGACCCCTTCCAACCCGGCCAGCAGCGGGGCCGCGAAGATCTCGAACGTCAGCGCCGCCGACACGGGGTATCCGGGACAGCCCAGCACCGGGGTCGCGTCCACCACGCCGAGCACGACGGGATGACCGGGCCGGACCGCCACCCCGTGCACGGCGAGTACGCCGAGCTCGTCGACCACGCGCGCGGTGTAGTCGTCGCGCCCGGCGCTCGAGCCGGCCACCACGATGACCAGGTCCGCCCCAGCCGCGGCGGCCCGGACGGCCGCGCCGATCCGGTCCGCGTCGTCCGGCTCGATGCCCGTCGACCATGCCTCGCATCCGGCCTCGCGGGCCTGGGCTGCCAGCATCATCGAGTTGGTGTCCACGATCTCGCCGTGCTCGGGCGCGCTGCCCACCGGAACGATCTCGTCGCCGGTGGGAATCACCGCCACCCGCGGGCGCGCATGCACGACGACCTCGGTCGCCCCGGCCGCCGCGGCCGCGGCGATGTCGACCGGACGCAGCCGGTGCCCCTGCGGGAGCAGCAGCTCGCCGGCACTGACGTCCTCGCCGATCGAGCGCACGTGCTGGTACGGCGGGACCGCGGCCATGATCTCGGCGGCCACGCCCTCGTTGTGGACGTGCTCCCGCATCACCACGGCGTCGAACCCGTCGGGGATCGGATCCCCGGTGTCCACCACGACGTACTGGTCCGGTGGCAGCTCCAGCGGCGTGGTGGGCGTGGCTCCGTGGGTCTCCTCGGCACGGACCGCGATCCCGTCCATCGCCGCCAGGTCGCTCGACGGGGACGAGCGGGTCGCCCACACCGGCTCCGCGGTGACCCGTCCGAGCGCGTCGGCGACCGGCACCGCGATCGGGTCGAGGCGCTCGGGGCAGCCGGCGGCGCGGCAGGCATCGAGCCACGCGGAGACGGCGTCGGCAGCGGGTACGTCGCTGATGAACGGACTCTCGGGGCCGGGGCGGCTCACAGGGCCATCCTGCTACGACGGGTCATGAGTACAGCGTGACGGCCACCGCAGCGCCCGAGTCGAGCCCGGTCGCGGGCTCGGGCACGACGACGTACCCGTCGGCGGAGGTGAGTAGGGACAACAGCGCGGAGTGCCCGAACAGTGGGGTCGCCACGCCGTCGCGGACCTGCACCTGGACCACGTCGAGCCGACCGGCGGCGGACGCGAGCGAGCGTGACAGGGTCGCCGGCACGGTCGGCTCCGGTGGGGCGACCTCGATCCCGCCGACCAGCCGCAGCACCGGGAGTCCGACCATCCGGAACACGACCAGCGCGGACAGCGGGTTGCCCGGCAGGCCGATCACCGGCACGCCGGCGGCCTCGGCGAGCACGGTCGGCTTGCCGGGCTTGATCGCGAGCCCGTGGCAGAACACGCCCGGCGCGCCGAGCGCCTCGACCGCGGCGGTGGTCTCGTCCCGGGCGCCGACGGAGGAGCCCGCGGACACCAGCACGATGTCGGCCTCGGCGGCGGCCGCCGCCAGGGTCTTGGTCAGCTGCTCGAGGTCGTCGGGCACGATGCCGTGGTACGACGGCGCGCCCCCGGCCCGCGCCACCAGGGCGGCCAGCGCGGACGCGGTGGCGTCTCGCACCTGCCCCGCGGCCAGGTCACGGGTGTCCGGGGGCACCACCTCGTCGCCGGTGGACACGATCGCCACCCGCGGCCGGGCCCGGACTTCGAGCCGGGTGACGCCGGCCGCGGCGAGCAGGCCGAGGTCCTGGGCGCGTAGCGGTCTTCCGGCGGGGGCGATCACCGCGCCGACGGCGACGTCCTCGTCCGCGCGTACGATGCCGTCGCCCACGGCGACCGGTCTCGTCACCTCCACCGCGCCAGGCATGGTCGCCTGCGTGTGCTCGACCATCACCACGGCGTCCGCGCCTTCGGGGATCGCGGCGCCGGTGGGGATCTGCACCGCCCCGCCGGGTCGCAGGCCGGTGTCGGGGACCGAGCCCATCCGGACCTGACCGATTACGTCGAGGTACGCCGGCAGTCCGTCCGCGGCCCCGTAGGTGTCGGCGGCGCGGACGGCGTACCCGTCCACCGTGGAGCGGGCGAACCCGGGCAGGGCCTGACCTGAGGTGACCGCCGACGCGGGCACCCGGCCCAGTGCGTCTTCGCGCGACACGGACTCGACCCCGGTCCGCCGACTCGGCCGGAATCCGGCGAGCGCCTCGGAGACGGGCAGCGCCGTGAAGAACTCCCTACCGCTCAACGGAGGCAGCCTTCACGCGTCTGGAGGACTCTGTCGCGGCTGCGGCCGCGCGATCGTGCCGCCCCGCTGACGACCCATCACGCTGACCACCGGACCCAGGGCCACCTGGCCAAGTCCGCAGATCGACGTCTTGCGCATGGTCAGCTCGAGCTCGAGGAGTCGCTCGCGCCGCGCGGCGTCGAGCTCACCGCCAGCCTCCAGGGTGTCGGTCAGCAGTGCATGGGCCTTCGTGGACCCGACCCGGCAGGGAACGCACTTTCCGCACGACTCGTTGCGGAAGAAGCGCAACACGTTGGTCGCGGCAGCCAGTGCGTCGGTGCCCTCGGCTACCACGACGACGGCGCCGGATCCAAGCATCGATCCGGCCTCGGCAAGGGGGTCGAAGTCGAGTGCCACGTCGAGGTGCTCCGGTCCGAGGAAGTTCGACGAGGCACCACCGGGCTGCACCGAGTCGAGCTCCCTGCCGTCGGACACACCCCCTGCCAGGTCGAGCAGGTCACGAATCGTGGTGCCCATCGGCACGCAGTAGACGCCGGGCTTCTCCACGTGTCCGGAGACCGCAAAGAACTTCAGCCCATCGCTGCCGTTGACGCCCTGGTCCTTCCACCAGTCCGCGCCACGCGACGCGATGATGGGCACGTCGGCGAAGGTCTCGACGGAGTTCATCAGCGTCGGCTTCCCCCACAGACCGAACACGCCGGGGAAGGGCGGCTTGTTCCGGGGCTCACCCCGGTGGCCTTCCATGCACTCGATCAGCGCCGTCTCCTCACCGAGGATGTAGCCGCCGGGCGAGGTGAAGATGTCGAGCATCAGCCGGCGCCCGGTGCCCAGGACGTCCTCACCGATGAGGCCCTCGCTGCGGAGCCGCTCGATCTCGGCGTGCAGGACGGACTCCTCGGGGCCGTACTCGTGCCGGATGAAGACCCAGCCCTCCTCGGCGCCGGTGACGACCATGCCCATGAGCATTCCCTCGAGCACGAGGTGGGACTGCTCGGCCAACAGCTGCCGGTCCTTGAAGGTGCCCGGTTCGGACTCGTCTGCGTTGCAGATGGCGTACTTGACGCTTCCCTCGGTGTTGCGGACCAGCTCCCACTTCTTGCCGGTCGGGAAGCCCGCTCCGCCCATGCCTCGAAGGCCGGAGTCCTTCAGGTTGTCGAGGACGTGCTCGGGCGTGATCTCTCCGTTGAGCAGGGCGCGAAGCGACTGGTAGCGCGGCTCGTCGGGCGCGTAGGGGTCGTTGGGCCAGCCACCATCGGGCCCGTAGGAGACGGTTGCGCCGGGGTCCTCGTCGCCCTGACGCCGACTCTCCACGAAGCCGTCGACCTCCTCGACGCGACCGGGGCGTTCGTCGACCGTCGCTGCGGGCGCGATGTCACAACGACCCGGACACGAGATCTCCAGCAGCTCGACGTCATCGGTGCCGTCGTACTTCTCGTGCAGCTCCTTGATCCGGTCCTCGGACCCCTTGAGCCAGCACGTGAGGTCACGGCACACCGCGACGGTGACGCCCTTCGGTGGTTCGGTGCGGAAGTGTGGGTAGAACGAGATGAGCCCCTCGATCTCGTACAGCGGTCGCTTCTGCTCGCGCGACAGCGCCTCGAGCTCTTCTCGCGGGAGCCAGCCATGGCGTTCCTGGATGGCCATCAGCATCGGGATCAGGCTCGGACCACGGAAGCGTCCGTTGCGCGCCTCGACACCCGGGAGCGCCACCCACTTGCTGGCGGCCACAGTCACTGCTCGCCACCTCCGACCTTGACGCTCTCGCGGTCGCCCGCTGGGGCGATGCGCACAGCGCAGAACTTGAACTCCGGGATCTTGCCCGTCGGGTCGATCTCGTCGATCGTCAGCAAGTTGGCCGCCGCCTCCCGGAAGTGGAACGGGATGAAGATGTTGCCCTTCGCCTCCCGGTGAGACACCTTGACGTTCAACTCGATCTCGCCTCTCCTCGATGCCACCCTGGCCAAGTCGCCGTCGGCGAGGCCGAGTGCGGCCGCGTCCTCGGGGTTCACATACGCCTCAGGACGGGGTGCGATCGCATCGAGGGCGAACGACCTGCGGGTCATCGACCCGGTGTGCCAGTGCTGCAGCAGCCGGCCGGTGTTGAGGACGAAGGGGTACTCCTCGCTGGGGAGCTCCTTGGCCGGCAGCCACTCCGCCGGCACCAGGTGCGCCAGCTCGTCGGCGGTGTTGAACCGCTCGTCGAACAGGACCACGGTGCCGTCGGTGTGCTCGGGATCGCTGTTGGGGTAGAGCTTGCCCTCGAGCCCGAGGTTGTCGTAGTCGAGGTTGGCGTAGTCCGACATCAGCGGCACCATCTCCTCGAACACCTCGCGCGGCGACTCGTAGTGCCAGTCCAGACCGACGCGGTTGGCGATCTCCTGCAGGATCTCCCAGTCGAGCCGGGCGTCACCCGGCGGGTCGAACACCTTGCGCCCCAGCTGGACCCGTCGGTCGGTGTTCGTGTAGGTCCCTGACTTCTCCAGGTACGACGAGGCCGGCAGGATCACGTCTGCGAACTCGGCCGTCTCGGTGAGGAAGATGTCCTGCACGACGAGGAAGTCCAGCTTGGACAGCGCCTTGCGCACCTTGTTGATGTTGGGATCGGACATGAACGGGTTCTCACCCATCATGAACATGCCCCGCACACCGTCCTCCAGGATCGAACCGACGATCTCGGTGACCGTGAGTCCCTTGTCCGGGTTGAGCTCGGTGTCCCACGCCTTCTCGAACACCACCCGCGTCTCGGCGTCCTCGATCGGTCGGTAGTTGGGGTAGAACATCGGGATCAGCCCCGCGTCGGAGGCACCCTGCACGTTGTTCTGGCCGCGCAGTGGGTGCAGGCCAGTGCCGGGGCGGCCGACGTTGCCGGTGATCGAGCACATCGCGATCAGGCAGCGGGCGTTGTCGGTGCCGGTCGTGTGCTGGGAGATGCCCATGCCCCAGTAGATGACTCCGGCCTTGGCCTCGCCCCACAGCCGCGCCACCTCACGGATCACGTCGGCGTCGACGCCGGTGATCTGCGACGCCAGCTCCGGCGGATAGTCCGCCACCAAGGTTGCCAGCGCATCGTAGTTGGAGGTCCGGCTCTCGATGAACTCCCGGTCCACCATGCCGAGCCGGATCACCTCGTGCATGATCGCGTTGTAGAACGCCACGTCGGTGCCCGGCTTGATCAGGCAGAAGATGTCGGCGTGGTCGGAGATGGTCGTCGCTCGAGCGTCGATGTTGATGATCGTGGTGCCATTGCGACGTGCCTGCTTGAAGAACGAGGACGCCACCGGGTGGTTGGCAGTCGTGTTGCTGCCGGTGACGATCGCGACGTCGGCGTTCTCGATGTCGCCGTACGTCGTCGAGACCGCACCTGAGCCGACGCCCTCGAACAGCGCTGCGACGCTCGACGCGTGGCACAGCCTCGTGCAGTGGTCGACGTTGTTGCTCCGGAAGGCGGTGCGGATCAGCTTCTGGAAGAGGTACGCCTCCTCGTTGGAGCACTTGGCGGAGCCGAACCCGGCGATCCCGTCCGAGCCGCTCTCGGCGTAGATCTCGCTCAGGCGTCGTCCGACGAGGTCGAGGGCCTCTTCCCAGCTCGCCTCACGGAAGTGCGGCATGACCTCGTCGTACGGCACGAGGCCACCCGGCTTGCGACCGCGCTTGCGGTCGGGTCCCGGCTGCCGCATGTCTTCCTGCACGTCCGCCGAGAGCGCACCCTTGGGGTAGGAGGTGTCGACCCGGATCAGTGGCTTGGTCAGTCGCTGCGGGGACGCCGCGTAGTCCCAGCCGTAGCGTCCCTTGACGCACAGCCGACCCTTCGAACCGGGTTGGTCGCGGCCGTCTGCGAAGGAGATCCCCCCGCGCTCGCGGTCGACGTAGAAGGTCAGAGCGCAACCGACGCCGCAGTACGGGCAGACGGTGTCGACTGCGTCGAGCTTCTCTCGCGGCTGGATCGGGATGTTGTTGATCGGCTTGTTGGTGAGCGCGCCGGTCGGGCACGCCGCCACACACTCTCCGCAGGTGACGCACGACGACTGGCCCATCGGGTCGTTGAGGTCGAACGCGATCCGGGTCGAGTAGCCCTTGCCGCTGCGCCCGATCACGTCGTTGCCCTGGATGTCGTCACACGCGCGGACGCAGCGGTCGCAGAGGATGCATGAGTCGTGGTCGACGGCGATCACCGGGTTGGAAGCGTCGGTGCCCCGGCCGGGGCCGGGGAGCAGGTCCTCCACGGCGCCGACGGAGTACCGGTCCGCCAGCGCGATCAGCTCGTTGTCGGCGGTCGTGCTCTGCTTCGGGTCATCCTCGCGTGGCGGCTGGTCGCTGGTGAGCAGCTCGGTGAGGACTGCGCGGCTGTGCTCCACCTCCGGGTTGGAGGTCGTGACCTCCATGTCCTGCTCGCAGGGTCGGATGCAGGCAGCGGCGTAGGCGCGGCCGCCGGTGTCGACGACGCACAGCCGGCACACGCCTACCGGGTCGTACCGCTCGTCGTGGCACAGCACCGGGATGTCGATGCCGACGTCGCGGGCGGCCGCCCAGATCGTCGTACCCTCAGGCACGGTGACCGGGGTGCCGTCGATGCTGAGCGAGACCGTCCGGGTCTCGACCTCCGGTGCGGGGGAAGCACCTGCTGGGCGGGTGATGGTCACAGCGTCGGCTCCGTTCCTGCGGCGGCGTGTGCAGGACGTCCCTCTGCGTCCAGCCCCCGCTCCGCATAGTAGGTGTCGATCATCTCGCGCAGCCGTGCGGCGGGCAGGGTCGCGGTCCGTCCCGACTCGAGCGTGAGGGTGCTGTCCAGGAACCTCTGGGGCAGCCAGTCGTCCTGCTTGGTCCAGCCCTCGCGGAGGTTGAGTGAGCGCTTGGCGAGCACGATCCGCCGCGCGGTCTCGCGCAGCTCCGCCCCGGTGACGTCCCAGCCGGTGACCAGCGAGAGAAGTCGGGCCCACTCCTCGAAGGGCTCGGTGAACACCCCACGAAGGAACTTGCACAGGATCATCGAGTCCATCACGGCGGCTCGGTCCTCGGTGGCGATCGCGGCCCGGACGTGGTCGTCGGTGCCGATCAGCCGGTCGCGCTGGCCGGTCAGGTCGGCCTCGTACGCGCCGGAGCGGTTGTGGTCGGCGCCCCGGGCGTTCACCGCCAGGCCGAGCGCCATCGACTGCAGGGTGCGGGGCTCGTAGCCCGGCATCTCCAGGCCCTTCACCTGCGCGGCGAACGAGGCCGAGCCCTGGCCGACCTGCTCGGCGGCCCGGCGGGACCCTTCCGCGAGGAGGACGCCGATGCCGGTCCGGGAGCCGATCTCGTCGAGGGCCCGTAGCAGCGCAGCGCCGTCGCCGAACCGCAGCCACGGCGCGTCCAACATGCCCCGCTCCACGCACTCCATCGCCCAGGCGATGGTGCCGCCGGCGGAGATGGTGTCGAGCCCGAGCTCGTCGCAGCGGGCGCTGGCCTCGAGGACGTCGTCGGCATCGGAGACTCCGCAGAGCGGGCCCAGCGCGAAGACGTTCTCGTACTCCACCCGTGACTTCTTGCCGTCCTTGCCCGCGTAGATGTGCTCGCAGCCGATCGAGCAGGAGGCGCAGCTGTTCCTCGCCACGGAGCGGCTGCCAGCCAGCTCCTCAGCGGAGAGCTTGGGGGCGTCGGCGAACGTGGCGGTCTGGAAGTTGCGGGTCGGCAGGGTGCTGATCGCGTTGAACGCGAGCAGGTTGGCGAGCGTGCCGAGCTCGCGGTACTTCTCCGTGGCGGGGCCGAACGAGCGCTGCCGGAGGTCCTTGGCCGCGCTGAGTACGCCGTCCCGGTCGGCGAGCGTGACCCGCTTCCGGCCGCTCACCGCGACCGACTTGATGTTCTTGGCGCCGAGCACGGCACCGAGCCCGCCCCGCCCGGCGTGCCGTCCGTCGTGGGAGATGGTCGCGTAGCGCACCTGGCGCTCACCGGCCGGCCCGATCGCGGCCACCCGCCAGCGGCGCCCGCTCCGGTTCCGCACGGCCGCCTCGGTGTCGGCGGCAGACATCCCCCACTCGGCGGACGCATCTGCCAGGGTGATGCCCTGCTCGTCGATGAACAGGTGGCTGGGACGGTCCGCGCGGCCGGTCACCACGAGGGCGTCGTGCCCGGTGAACTTGCCGGCGATGGCGAAGTGGCTGGAGGCCAGGGCGTCGGTGAGCAGCCCGGACAGCGGCGACTTCGCGACCACGGCGAACTTGGCGCTCGTGGTCAGCGGCGTCCCCACCAGCGGGGAGAACACGAACGAGAGGGGGTTCTCGGGTGCAAGGGGGTCGACGCCACGCGGCGCGAGCTCGACGGTCAGCCAGGCACCGAGACCGGCACCGCCGAGGTACGCACGGAGCACGTCCTCGCCCAGAGGGAGCGTCTTCGCGGAGCCGTCGGTGACGTCGACGACGAGCGCCTGTCCGAAGTAGCCGTGCACGTCAGCCACCGGCGTCCGCAGAGATGAACGAGACCGTGTCGCCGGTCTGCAGGGGCGCGGCGCCGTCGGTCTTGACCTGGTCGCCGTTGATGGCCGCGAGGATGTGGCCGTCGAAGGTGAGACCGACCTGGGCCGCGGCGTGGCCGATGTTGGCCGCCCGGACGACGCGGGTTCCGCGCTCGCCGCCGCGGGTGGCGAGGACGCCGTACCGCTCGACGGTGACCTCCGGCTCGGCCCGGTGGCGAGCCGCGTCGTAGTCGTCGGGCTCGTTGACGTTCACCACCGAGTCCAGGTCGGGGTCGACCGCCGCGAGCGTGCGGTCGGCGAGCAGGGCGTCCTCGTCGAGCGTCCGCACCCGGCACCGGTCGAGGACGTGGGCGGGACGCAGCTGACCGTCGGCGATCAGCTCCTCGACGACCGTTGCCAGCGAGGTTCGGTAGCCGGCGGCGAGGGGCTGCCGGAACCCTCGGACGATCGGCAGTACCGCGTCGACCTCGGAGCTGTCGAACCCCGCGAGGACGGCGCGCACGAACGCATGGTGCAGGAAC
Source organism: uncultured Actinomycetota bacterium (assembly GCA_963826265.1). Taxonomy (GTDB): domain Bacteria; phylum Actinomycetota; class Actinomycetes; order Propionibacteriales; family Nocardioidaceae; genus Nocardioides. The sequence goes on along the minus strand of CAWGWH010000001.1, from coordinate 1,261,896 downwards.
GGCAGGTCCGTGGAGCAGACGAACGCGACCTCGGCCTGCGCAGCAGCAGCGCCCAACCCGACGGCCAGGCCCTGCATCGGGCCGAGGCCCTCCTCGACGTCGTCACACAAGACGATCCCGTCGTCCAGCTCGGGAAGCTCCTGCCCGGGGGCACGGACCACGAACACAGGCCCGTCCACGGCGCGCTGGACCACGCCGGTGACCTGCCGGAGCAGGGTCGAACCGTGCCACTCCAGCGCCGCCTTGGCGGTGCCCATCCTCGACGAGCGACCGCCCGCGAGCACGATACCTGCGGTGGCTGGTCTCACGATTGTAGACGGTATACGGCCTGTCAATTCTCCGATGCGGCGCCCCCTCTCATATCGGCGTGGCGCAGGTTCAGCACCGCGCTGGGCCTCCCTGACATGGTAGGTCGGTCTCGACAGGTCGCGCGCCCCGCACCTAGGTCGGCCGGGCGCCGAACCACGTGGTCAGTGCTTCCCGTAGTGCGGGCAACGCGGTCTCGCCGAGTTCGTCGACCGTGGCCACCCAAGCGATGAGGGCGTCTGGCCGGATCAGGAGGGCGTCGCCGGGCCGTTCGGCGATCGTCGCGCTGACAACGTCGACGCGGCCACCCCACTCACCGGCAAGCTCACGCAGGTCAGCACGGTCAGCGAGGTCGAGAAGCACCGGGCGGCCCTTGCTCAGCACCCCGGCGAACCTGGGGTCCTCATGCTCGACGTGCAGGGCTCGGTCGGTCACGAAGGTGCCGACGAGCGGGTGCGCTTCTGACATCGGAGACCCCACATCGGTGCCGGCCATGAGCGCACCGAGACGGCGCAGCGGCTGGGCGTCGGCAGTCAGCTCGAGGAACAGTGCCCGCAGGGCGTCGCCGCCTGGACCGTACCCGCGGCGCAGCGCCACCTGAGCGCGCGTGTGGAGCAGCGTGCGCTCGGCGGCGGCGCGGCGTTCCTCGGCGTACGTGTCGAGCAGACCGGGCGGCGCCCAGCCCTGGACGCTGCCGGCGAGCTTCCACGCGAGGTTGGCTGCGTCGAGCATGCCCGCGTTGACCGCGACTCCGCCCGCTGGGAACAGGTGCGCTGCATCGCCGGCCAGGAAGACGCGGCCGTCGCGGTACGTGTCCGCCTGCTTCGCCGAGTAGCCGAACCGCGTCATCCGGAGCGGCTCGCCTAGCGGCAGGTCGATGCCGAGCACGCGGCTCACACTCGCGCTCAGCTCCGCGACGGTCATGGGCACGTCGTCGTCGTACTCGCTCGCCTCTACCTCGGCGGTGTAGACGCCCATGGTGCCGCCCATGCCCGAGCACGCGAACACGCCGTGCTCGGTCGCGGTGTAGCCGAACGGGAGCCTGCCGACTCCTGGGACGTCGAGACCCCCGTCGTCGAGCACGGTCACCGGGTCGGGCACGGTGACCGAGGCCAGCCGCTCGATCTCCGGGAAGGACGTGCCCGGGAACGGGATACCGGTCAGGTCGCGGACCCGACTGCGGCCCCCGTCGCAGCCCACCACGAACCGCGCGGACACCGCGTACGGTCCGTCTGGGCCACGCACCTCGACGGTCATCGCGTCGTCGTCCACCGCGTCGTCGTCCACCGCGTCGTCGTCCTCGCGCAGGCCGACCACCTCGTGTCCACGGCGTACGTCGACACCACGCTCGATCGCGCGCTCGGCGAGGCGAGCTTCGAGCCGTGGCTGTGGAAGGAGCATCGCGCGCATCGGAGAGTCCCCGAGCTGGGTGAAGTCCAGATGCAGCCCACCGAACGGGAACCGCGGCGCCGGCTCGGGACCGCCGCTCGACTCGCGGAACCGGTCCAGCTCGCCCCGGTAGTGGAGCAGCTGCAGGATCTGTCCCGCGAGACCGCCTGCCTTCGCCATCTCGGACGGCTCCGGCCGCCGTTCGAGCAACAGCGTTCGCATCCCCGCCTGGCCGAGCTCACCAGCGAGCATGAGACCGGTCGGCCCGGCGCCCACCACGACCACGTCCACGTCCACGTCCACCCAGCTCCCACTTCCCCGTAGGTCCTCGACCGAATCCGACATCGGCCGTCGATTGTGCGGGAGGACCCGGGGCTTGCCGCAAGCCCGCTACTGCCGTATACGTTGGAAGTGGAAGGGCATTCGCGCCCTTCCTCTTCGTCCCATGACTACGCGCCCTCCTGGCCTTCGGCGCGCTCCGCGAGGGCCTGGTTCAGCACGCGCTGGACGGCAGCAACCGCGGCCGCTTGGGCGTCTCGGTAGACGTTGTGACCAGAGTCCTGCACGACCCGGACGGTGCCCCTCGGAGCGAGGGCCGCGAACGCGGCCTCGTCGGCACCCCATTGCGCCTCTACGGCCTCGCTCCATATCTCGCGGGTGGCGTAGACGGCGGGATCGTGGAGGAGGATCTCGAAGGGGATGTCCGGCCACGTGGTGACCTGCTCCACCTGGCTGGCACTCGTTGTTCCGTCCCAGCCGGGCCGGAACTCCTGGTCGTCGAACATGCGGGCGAACGACGCGACCGTGGGGTCGAAGAGCACGACGCCCGCGACGTCGGCTGGGTGCTCGCCGACGTACAGACGGGTGGTGAGGCCGGCGACGCTGTGGCCGACCAGGATGACCGGGCGAGGCACGTTGGCAGCGCGCAGCGTGCCGTGGAGCGAGGCTGCGGCCCGTGCGGCGGTCATCATCGGCGCGCCCGTGGAGTGGCCCACGCCGGGGTAGTCCCAGGCGCAGGTTCGGACATCGGGCCCCAGGGTCGCGCGGAACTCGTCCCACGTCGTCGTCGTGAACCCCTTGCCACCGAGGAACACCAGAGTCGGCGTACCGGCCCCTCGACACTGCAGGTGTGCGGTCTCGCCGTCGACCTGGTAGAGGTCGCCGGTCTGCGCGGGCGGGTCGGGCGGGTCTGCCGAGGTGCCGCTGCACGCCACCAGGAGGAAGATGAGGAAGGCGGACGCCACCGACAGCAGACGCAGCGCCAGAGCACGGGGACGCCGGGCTTGTCTGGACGTCGTGGTCGTCATGGCCCGAGTGCCCGAACGAGGTCGCCCGTGCGAAGCTCGCGGCTGTCACCCCACGGCCAGCGACCGCCTCTTGTGATGTCGACGCTGCGGAACACCACCGGGTAGGTACGTTCTGCATCCGCGTCAGCCGGGGAGTCTTGGACTTGCAAGTGCAGGTGCGGTTCGTTCGAGTGGCCGTTGTTCCCGACCGCGGCGAGGGGCTGACCTTGACGTACGACGTCGCCCACTCGGACCGTGGCACTGCCCTGCTCGAGGTGGGCCATCGACACGTAGTAGCCACCGCCGATGTCGATCACCAGATGGTTGGCGTGGTCACTGTTGGTGCCAGGTGGGTTGTCGGCGTAGCCGTCGGTCACCTCGACGATCCGTCCGTCGGCCGGCGCCAGCACCGGCCACCCGAAGCCGGCGTAGTCGGTGACAGGGGCGTCAGCTCCGCCCGTGTGCGTTCGGCCGTTCTCCCCCAGACGGAGCAGGTCGACTGCGTTGCTCTCGTTCGGGGAGTGACCGTTGAGCAGGACGCTGCGGCCTCCGTTGAGCACGAACCACTCGCCGACCAGTGGTGAGTCGAGCACGACTGCATCGGTGCGCGAGTCCGAGACCCCGGCGAGCTGGAGTCCCAGGAAGCCCGACAGCAGCGCCACGACCACGTTCGTTGCCACGTAGACGCGCCGGCGCGGTACGAGCGCCAACGCCGCCAACAGGACCAGACCGGCGTTGAACGCCGCGGTCACGACGCCGAACTGGGCGCCGTTCAGGGAGAACGCGATCCGTGCGAAGTGCGTGCCACCGGCGGCCACGACTCCACCCAGCAACGCGCAGCACAACCAGATGTTGAGGGCCTGAAGCTGGTGGGGTCGCGCGCCTCGGCGAAGCGGGTGGCGGAGTAGTCCCAGCTCGATCCGATCACGGCGGGCGCCCCACAGCCGGGACGCGGCCAGCACGAGGGGCAACACGAGACAGACTGCCACGAGCATCGTGAAGCTCTGTCCGTACGCGTAGAAGAGAGAGACGAAGACGACGAGGCTCCAGAGGGCCAGGATGAGACTGCGCTTCGTGACCGCGATGGTGCGATCACGCGCGGAATGATCGGCGGAGTCCTGGAGCGCGAGCGGCAGGGCCAGCAGCACCCCGCCGACCAGCACGAGTGTCGAAGGGGTCAGGTCGAGATGCCACAGCCAAAACCACGCGAAGGCCGCCGACATGACGGTGGCCAGCGCGAGGTTGCGCGGGGTGACGATGACCGAACGCCTGGATCCCTCCTCGTCGGCATCGGCACTGAGGGCGAGCAGCAGACCGAGCGGGATCAGCCCGGCCGGTCCCACGACGAGCAACCCAGCTGCGAACACGACCACGACCAGGACTGTCAGCACCAGCCGGCGCCCGACCCTGGGCCGCTGGGTTGGCTCAGAAGGCACTGGTGAGGTCGGTCCAGCGTGCAGGACCTGGGCGTTAGACATGGGTCAGCTCCAGTGGCGGTAGTAGGCCCGCACGAGCTCGCCGGGGGCGGTGAAGCCGGGATGGAGAACGTGCGCGATCGTCACTTCTTCAGCGTGTGGCCTGGGCCGGGGGGTGACAAGGACACGTTGTTGACGATCTCGGCCACCCCGCGGGCCGCGCTGCCTACGACGTCACCCGACGTCCGCGCGAGAGGGGACGTCCCCTCGGAAGTGGTGCCGGTGCTCTCCCGGGCTCGTGCTGAGCCTGCGACGGAAGGTGCGGTTCATCGTTTCGGGCGTTCCGAAGCCGCACGTCCTTGCGATCTGCTCGATGCTTCTGTTGGTGGTCTCCAGCAGTCGGCAGGCGGACTCGAGCCGGACGGCTTCGACGTGGTCCGCGGCGGTCGCCCCCACCTCGGCCTTGAAGACGCGGGTGAACTGCCGTTCGGACAGGTTGACCTGCCGGGCGAGTGCCGCCACGGACAAGTCGTCGGTGAGGTGGTCGCGCAGCCAGGACAGCAGGTCGCGGACGGGTTCGCTGTCAGCGGCCTGCCCGGCGAGGAGTGCGGAGAACTGCGCTTGCCCACCGGAGCGCTGCAGGTAGACGACGAGCTGGCGTGCAATGGTGGCGGCGGCCTGATGCCCGTGGTCGTCGGCGACGAGTGCGAGCGCCAGATCGATGCCGGCGGTCACACCGGCAGAGGTCCAGACGTTGCCGTCGCGGACGTAGATGGCGTCGAGATCGACCGTGACACCTGCGTACGTGTCGCCGAGGAGTGCGCACTCCGCCCAGTGCGTGGTCGCGCGTCGACCCTCCAGGAGTCCTGCGGCGGCGAGGACGAACGCACCCGAGCAGACCGAGGTCACGCGGCGAGCATCAGCGGCGAGCCGGTTGACGTGGGCAAGCAGCTCGCGGTCGGCGACTGCTGCGTCCATGTCGGCGCCCCCGGCAACCACCAAGGTGTCGACGGGGCCGGTGACGTCGGATATGGGAGTCGAGGCGAACTCCAGCCCGCAGCTCGCGAGCACCGGACCGCCGGGGGTGGTCACGACCTGCGTGCGGTAGCGGACTGCGGGCAGGAACCGGGAGGCGCTGGAGAAGACCTCGAGGGGGCCGGTGACGTCGAGAATCTGCGCCGTGTCGAAGGTCACGATGACTACGCCAGGCTCAACGGGCAGCTCGGTTCCGGGCTCGTTCGAGGGTGAGGGCGTCGCCGTCGTCATCGCAGGTCCATGTCGTGACGGTACGCCGTCTGGACAGAACCCGAGAGGGCATGACTTGGGGAAGGCTGCGGCCCGAAGACGCATGGAGCGGCCGCCGGCTTCACGACCTCGTTCCTCTGGGGTGCGCCGCTCTCACACCATGACGCTGAGCCGATGATGAACCGGAAGAATCGACCCCCAAGCCCGACCTCAGTGGCGAGCTTGAGAGCCTCCGTCGCGAGAACGCTCGCCTGCCCAGGCTGCTGAAGCTGACCGATGCCGAGGCAGCGCCAGCTCGCGGCCATCGACGCGCAACTCAGTCGAGCCCGGCTGTGGCCCTTCGACACCTGATCATGCAGGTGAGGCCTCGTCGTCGTACCTGCGCTCCCTGGCTCCTGTGCTGGACTGCCGTCCCCGGACCAGCCCGTGAACCCGGCGTCGATGCGCGGCTCCTCGACGACGGCCGATCTTGAGAAATCGCCGGCGCCGAAGTAGCCATCCGCATCGTCAGGCGTGCCTTAAACCGCTCTCACCATAGGAGTCCTGCAGACGGTGGTGACACAACATTCATGATCGTACGGGTGGTTCAGCCGGCTTGCTGAGGTGTGGCCTCGATGGTGCGGGCTACCTCGACGCGCGAGGTGACGTCGAGCTTGTGGAAGATGTGTCGGAGATGGGTCTCCACCGTCTTGGGGCTGAGGAAGAGAGCCGTTGCGATCTGGGGGTTTGTGTGGCGGGCCACGACGAGGTCGGCGACCTGCCGCTCCCGCTGGGTCAGCGATGCAAGTCCGTGCCCGCTGGAATCGCCGGGAATGGTTCGATGGTGGACGTGATGGCCGAGGCGTCGCAGCTCTCGTTCGGCCCCGGCGCAATACCCGATTGCTCCGCAGGCGTGGAGGTCGGCGGCGGCGTGCTGCAGTTCGGACACCGCGTGATCGGGCCGATCGGCTTGCGCGAGCGCACGGCCTGCGAGCGTCCGTGACAGGGCGGCCTCGACCGGGGCGCCGATTTGGTCAGCAGCGTGCGCGGATGCGAGCGCGTGCTCGGTGGCGGCCTCGAGATTGCCGCTGTCGAGAGCAACCGCCGCTGCGGCACGCTCGGCCATGGCATCCGCCATGCGGAGGTTCAGTGCCTCGGCGGCGGCTCCGGCAGAGGATGCGGCGCGTTCGGCGCCGCTGCGCCGGCCGAGCGCGAGCCAGCAGCGGGTCAACAGCTCGAGCGCCCTGGGTCTCCAGACGCCCGGGATCAGGGGGAGCTCGTTCCCGCCCGAGGATGAGACCAGAACATCGGCAGCCTGCAGGGGGTCGCGGTTCTCGAGGAGCGCTGAGGCGAGCGCCACTCCGGCCCCGCAGACGAGGCTCTGGTCCAGCCCCCTCGTGAGGTCGGCATTCTCTTCTGCGGTGGCAAGCGCCATCTTGAGGTCGCCGGCCGCGAGTGCTGTCAGAGAGCGGTTGATGAGGCCCCCTGCCAGTGCCTGGACGTTGCCCGACAGGCGGGCGCTCTCGACGGCGTTGTCCAGCAGCTCGCCAGCTTCGGCCAGGTGGCCGCCCAAGAGCTTGGCTTGCCCGAGGATCGAGTCTGCGAGTGGGATGAACTCGCTTTGCCCTGTCATACGGGCCACCGACAGCGCGCGGTCGGCGTGGGCACCGGCCTCGACATACTGGTCCAAGTAGAGTTCGGCGCCGGCGAGGTGGGTGGCTGCGTCGAGGCGAACCGCGAGTTCGGCGTCATCGAGGGACGCGACGAGCGCTGCCGCCTCAGCGCAACGGGTTCGAGCCTCTTGGGTGGCGCCGTCGGCCGCGTTGGCGAACGTGAGCAAGGCTGCAGAAGCCGCTGCCAGTGGCCGGTCCTCGAGCGGTGCAGAGGTATCTCGGGCTCGCTCTGCCCAGGAGCACATCAGCGTGTAGTCCATGTGGAAGAACGCGTCCATCGCGAGCTCGATCATCAGCGTCGCTGCCTCGGCCGAGCCGTCGTCGGCGAGTACGTCGAAGGCCTGGACGAGGCGATCATGTGCCTGCTCGTGGTGGCCGAGGAGGTGCTCGACACCAGCGCACGCCGTCGTCAGACGTACCCGTAGGGCGACCGCCTCAGACGGGACGAGCCGGATGCTGTCGAGCAGAGCGGAGTGCCCGTCGGCGAACTGTCCCGTTGCGACGAGCGCCCTCGCTCGGGCGAGCAGCAGCTCGACGCGCACGTCTGCCTGCGCGTCTCCGGGCAGGAGCCGCAGTGCCCCGCCGAACCAGATCGCGGAACTCGCGGGCGCCCGCCCGGCGGCCGCCTCGCCCGCCTCACGGAGAGTCATCACGGCGGCCGCGTCGCCCTGTCGCGCGAAGCGTTCGACGTGGTGGGCACGCTCGATCGGGAGTGCTCCGCGCGCGGCGAGCGCCTCCGAAGTGCGTTCGTGCGCGCCCAGACGCCACCCGGCCGGGGATGACTGATAGACGGCACGCCGCACGAGGGGGTGACGGAAGCGAAAGCGCCGGGGCACATCGGTCTGGCGGACAAGATCGCGCTCCAGCAGGTCGTCAATGGCTTCCAGCACCAACCCGTCGTCCGACGCCGCCGCGGCGGCGGCAAGCTCTGGTTCGAACGGGTCACCCACCACCGCAGCACCTTCGAGAACGAGCCGGGCGTGGGGCGAGAGGCATGCCAGTTCCTCTGCCAGGGCATCGGCCACGGCTGGCGGCACCTGCTGCCCCGCCAACGACAGTTCTGGGACCGCCGGCATCGCCTCGGCACCCAGCCCTCGAGCGAGCTGTTCGAGGTAGAACGGGTTGCCGCCGCTCTCGTCGTACAGGGTGAACGCCGTCGCGCGATCGATCGACGGCCCCAGGAACTCGTCGGCCTCGGCTCTGGTCATCGCCGCGAGGGTGACGCGAGTGAGGGTGTCGGTCCGGTGCGCGCGGTCCAGCTCGGCCTTCAGCGGCGTCGGCAACTGCTCAGAGCGGACCCCGAGTGCGATCATCACCCCGGCGTCGGGTGGTCGGCGAAGCAGCGACCCGAGGAGCTCGACGGATGCGGGGTCGGCCCAGTGGATGTCGTCGAGGATCAGCACCAACGGGCTGGTCGCGGTCAACCGTTCCAGCAGCTCACGCACAGCACGGTGGGCGCGGTAACGCTCGCGCTGGACCGTGTCGTCCTGGTCCGCAAGGGGGGACATTGACGGGAAGACGTTGCCCAGCCCGGCGCGGACGTCCAGGTCGAGGAAGTTGAGCAGGCGTGGGTTGAGCCCTCGGACGTAGTCGTCGAGGGCGTTGACGAACACCCAGAACGGCAGGTCCCGCTCGAGTTCAGAGGCGAACCCCGAGAGCACCAGCATCTCGCGGTGACTGGCACGCATGGCGAGTTCGCCGAGCAGCCGAGTCTTGCCGATGCCGGGTTCGCCTACCAGCTCGACCGCCGCCCACTCCCCGCGCGTCACCTCGGCCAGGGCTCCGTCGAGAAGTGCGAGCTCCTTGGTGCGACCGACGAGCGGTGCGGTAGCAACCCCCATGTTCGTCCTCCGCGTCTGAGCCTAGGCCATCCCGGGTCAGGGCGGCCGGCGCAAGAAGTCAGGGTGTCACCCCGATGTCGGCTTGGGGTGGGGACGTCAGGCTCAGCGCATGGCCCTCTTCCTGCTCCACCACCGTCACGCAGCAGACGAGTGCGGAGCGGCGTATGCGTCGTTCAAGGGAGGGACCAGCCCGCTACGTCACGAGGCTGCGCTTGCCTCCTGCGGTGACGGCGGGCACGCGATGTGGTGGACCGTCGAGGCTGCCAATGAGACCGAGGCACTCGGGCTCCTGCCCTATTTCGTCGTCGAGCGCACCGAGGTCACCAAGGTCGGTCAGATCGAAATCCCTTGATCGACCCGGGCGATCACCCGCTGGACCTGCGTTGCCAGGTCTCGAAGGAGAAGTCATGTCCCAGCTGACGCAGCATCACAACCTGGCCGCACGCATGGCCCGATGGAGCGGCCAGCACCGCAAAGCCGCCGTCCTCGGATGGTTGGGCCTGATGGCGACGCTGTTCGCGATCAGCCTGGTCTCCCCGATGAACAAGATCGTCTTCGAGACCTCCGGACCGGGTGAGTCCGGGCGCGCGGACAAGATCCTCTACGAGGACTTCGAGCGTCCCGCCGAGGAGAGTGTCCTGGTCCAGAGCACGGAGTTCACCGCGGAGTCCCCGCAGTTCAAGGCGGTCGTCACCGAGGTGGCCGAGGCAATCGGCTCCCTCGACGAGGTCGCGTCCGTCCAGTCGCCGTACGACCAGGGAGCAACCGGACTGGTGTCGGCGGACCAGGCCTCCGCCCTGGTGCCGCTCGAGTACGCCGGCCCGCCGGAGGAAGCCGCGGACAAGGCCGACGCCGTCGTCTCCGCGGTGGACGCGGTTCAGGAGGCGCATCCCGACTTCTACGTCGGCTCGTTCGGGGAGAGCACCAACCAGGCGATCAACGACTCGTTTGCCGAGGACCTGAAGACCGCGGGCCTGTACTCCGTGCCGCTGACGCTGCTCATCTTGCTGGTCGCGTTCGGAGCGGTCGTGGCGGCCGGCATCCCGTTGCTGCTCGGGATGAGCGCCGTGCTCGGCACCCTGGGCCTGGTGTCGCTCGTGAGCCACGTGGTGCCCATGTCCGAGAGCACCTCGGCCCTCGTCCTGCTCATCGGACTAGCCGTCGGCGTGGACTACTCGATGTTCTACCTCAAGCGGGAGCGGGAGGAACGGGCGGCCGGCCGGAGAGAGGAGGCCGCACTCGAGGCTGCCGCCGCGACCTCCGGGCACTCGGTGCTGGTTTCGGGTGTCACCGTGATCGTGGCGATGTCGGGCATGCTGCTCACTCGGGACGCCACCTTCGCCTCCTTCGGGATCGCCACGATGATGGTGGTGGCGGTGGCCATGCTCGGCTCCCTGACGGTGCTGCCGGCGGTGCTCTCCAAACTGGGCGACCGAGTGGACCGCGGCCGAGTGCCCTTCGTCGGCCGCCTTCGCCGTACCGACGGCGAGGGACGAATCTGGGGCGCGATCCTGGACCGGGTGCTTCGGCGTCCCGTGGTCTCTGTGGCACTCGCCGGCGGACTGCTTCTCGCCCTCGCCGCCCCCGCGCTCCAGCTGACCACGGTTCAGCCGGGGATCGACACCTTCCCGCAGCACCTGCTGACCACCTACAACCGGCTCGACGCCGCATTTCCCGGCACCGAGATCTCGGCCGACGTGGTGGTCAAGGCCGCCGACGTCGACTCGCCGGAGGTACAAGGGGAAATCCAAGAGCTGACCGACGCTGCCGTGGGAACCGAGGTGATGAACCAGCCGGTCGGCGTGAGCGTCAACCCAGCGGGCACGGTCGCCGTGGTCTCCATCCCGGTCGCCGGCAACGGCAGCGACGGATCCTCCAACGCGGCCCTGGACGCTCTTCGCGACGACCTCGTGCCCGCAACAGTGGGCTCCCTGGACGGAGCCGAGGTCGCCGTCACCGGAATGACGGCCCAGACCCGGGACTTCGATGCTCAGATGGGCACCACGGCCCCACTGGTGTTCGCGTTCGTGCTCCTGCTGGCGTTTGTCTTGATGCTGGTGACGTTCAGATCGCTAGTCATTGCCGTCAAGGCGGTGCTGCTCAACCTGCTCTCGGTGGCGGCTGCGTACGGGGTGCTGGTGCTCGTCTTCCAGGAGGGCTGGGGCAAGTCGCTGCTGGGCTTCGACGCCACCGGCGGGATCGACCCCTTCCTGCCGATCCTGCTCTTCGTGATCCTGTTCGGGCTGTCCATGGACTACCACGTCTTCATCCTCAGCCGCGTCAGAGAGAGCTACGACGACGGTCTCACCACGCAGGCCGCGGTCGCACACGGGATCAAGACCACCGCCGGTGTCGTCACCAGCGCAGCCATCGTCATGGTCGGGGTGTTCTCCATCTTCGGCGTGCTGCAGGCGATGATCTTCAAGCAGTTCGGAGTTGGACTCGCGGCCGCGATCCTCATCGACGCCACCTTGATCCGTGCCGTCCTCCTGCCCGCCTCCATGAGCCTGCTGGACCGATGGAACTGGTACCTGCCCGGATGGCTCGAGTGGCTCCCCAGGCTTGAGCACGGGCACTACGAGCCGGACGAGGCGACCCGCCCCGAACCCGAGCTGCAGCCCGTCCGATAAGGCAGCGCGCCACGATCTGGGAGGAGACGCGATGACTCACACACGATCGGCCCGCACCGGAGCGACGACGTCGTCCCGGAGCCCGGTAGACCTCGGCCCCGACGCGCGCGAGGGCGGCTCGTCTCCCCACGGTCGGCGCGCGCGCGACCGCGAAACGACGATCGTGGTGCTCTGCGTCGCCGTGCTCGTCGTGCATGTGCTCGACGACAACTTCATGCAGCCCGAGCCCGGCACCGCCGCGGGCGACCATCTCGCCAGCGGGCTGATCCCGGTGCTGCTGCTCGCGGCCACCGCAGCCGCTTACCCGCACCTGCGGGCGGGAGTCCGCGCGGTCGTCGCGATGACCCTCGGGGTACTCGGTCTCGTGATCGGCGCACCCGCGGCGTACTACCTGCACCACCGTGCAGTGGAGGGCGACCACTACACGGGGCTCCTGGCACTCGTGGCCGGAGCCGTCCTGCTCCTGGCCGGCCCGGTCATCCTGTGGCGCAGCCGACGCACCGGCAGCACCCGTCAGCAGCGGTACCTGCGCCGCGCGGTGATGATCGCCTGCGCCCCGGTGCTGGCCCTGGGCATCGGGTGGTTCGTCGTCTTCCCGATCGGTGTGGCATACCTCTACACCCACACCGCTCCGCAGCCGGCAGAGCCCGACCTCGGCGTTGCCTACGAGACCGTCACCGTCACCACCGACGACGGCCTGGAGCTGACGGCCTCCTACGTTCCCTCCCGGAACCGGGCGGCGATCTTGCTCTTCCCGGGTGCCAGCCGCGCGGAGGAGGCACGCACGCTCATTGGGCACGGGTACGGCGCGCTGCTCCTCGACCCGCGCGGCCAGGGCGCGAGTGACGGCGACACCGTGCGTTGGGCGGGCGACCAAGACCTGCTGGCCGGCGCCGCGTGGCTCCAGCGCCGTCCCGAGGTCGACGCGGAACGGATCGGCGCCATCGGCTTCTCCATCGGCGGCGAGATGCTCCTGCGCGCCGCCGCCGAGTCCGACAGCATCCACGCCGTCGTGTCGGAAGGGGCCGGCGAAAGCGTGGGCGAAACCGACGTTTCCGGAGCAACCCGGGTCCTGGTCAACCCATCGCAGGCAGTGATGACGGCTGCCACGACGGTGTTTTCCAACCACATGCCCCCACCCCCGATCGTGGAACGCATCGGAGTCATCTCGCCGCGCCCGGTCCTGCTCATCTATGCCGACCCCGGCATTGGCGGCGAGAGCACCAGGCAACCGAAGTACTTCGCCGCCGCCGGCGACCCCAAGGACATCTGGGAGGTCCCGGGGTCCAGCCATACGGGCGGCATCGACGCGCAGCCCGTCGACTACGAGCGCCGAGTAGTGGCCTTCTTCGACGCCGCGCTTCTCAGGACCAACCACCTTCCCGAAGGGAACCCGAAATGAGCAACTCCAACGCCAGCCGGGCAAACGAGCGGGGCACCCTCTGGCAGCTTTCCACTCGAACGCGGCGACTGCTCCTCCTTGCACCCCCGCTCGTGCTCGCCGGATACACCGTCCTCCATCCCAACCCGGACCACAACGCGCAAGCCCTGATGGACGCCTCGACCTGGTTCATGGGCTTCCACATGATTCAACTGGGGCTGGTCGGCCTGGTGGCAATCTCGGTGTTCCTCCTAGCAGACGAGCTGGGACGTGCGAGCGCATGGCCGACCTGTCTCGGCATGGGCACCTTCCTCGTCTTCTTCAGTTCCTACGACACGCTGGCCGGCATCGGCACCGGACTCGCGATGCAAAGCGCACGCGAGCTTCCAGCCTCGCAACAGGAAGCCCTGTTCGACATCGTGAAGGACTGGCCTGCGTTGGAGCCATCGGTGTTCTGGCTCAGCGTCCTCGGCACGTTCGGATGGGGGCTCGCCCTGGGCTACCTGGCGGTGGTCGCGCGAGCCGCGGGCGCACCGCGTCCGCAGTGGGTCTTCCTTGCGCTCGCGGCGTTCTTCTTCCTACTCGGGCATCCCGCGCCGTTCGGGACGCTAGCCTTCGGCAGCCTGTTCGTCGCCGTACTTCTTCGCGAGTTGCGGTCCTCGCGCGACCCGGACCGGACGCCCCCGGAGACATCGCGACCGGCCCTCACGGACTGAGCCCGCCCAGTCCGTTCCAAGATTGTCCGTTCCAAGATTGGAGGTGGAGAGATGGTCGGCAGTCGGCGAACCTGGCGGCGAGTGGTCCTGCTCGGCGTCCCGTTGCTGTACGTGCTCCTCGGCCTCCTGCACCCGACGGCGAACCCGGAGTTGGGCGACGAGACCGGGCTCTTCATCGGGCTGCACATCGCGCAGCTCTTCCTCATCGTGGGGTTGGGCTACGTGCTCTGGCTGCTCGTGGAGGGGGTCGCCAATCGGGCGGCGAGCGTCGCACGTGCGCTGATCATGCCATTCGTGGTCGCGTACACGGCCCTGGACGCGATCCTGGGGATCGCGTGGGGGATTGCGGCCGAAACGGCGAACGACCTCCCCGCCCAGGACCAGGGCGGAGCGGGGCGCCTCGTCGACGAACTGATCTCCGGAGATCCGGATCCACGAGGACTCATCCTCTACTGGGGCGCCGGCCTGCTCTGGCTCGCCGTGGCGCTCGCGGTCGTGGCGGCACTCAGGGACACCGCACCGCCGGGAGCCCTCGTCTCGATGGCGCTCGGTGCGGCGGTGTTCACGGTCGGTCACGCCGCACCGATGGGACCGGTCGGTATGGGGTTGTTCCTGCTCGGGATCGCGTGGGCCGAGTTCCGACCTCGTCCGGCGGCTAGCTTGCCGCAGGCGGCAGGAACCTGAGCCGATCGCGCCCTCGATTCCATAGGCAACCAACGCGCAGAGCGCGTCATGGTCGGCTAATGACCTGGGATGGCAGGCTCGGCCGGTGTCATGCCGGCGCTCTGACGGCCGATCGCGGATCTGACGTGGCTGGTCTCCGGCCGGCTTCTAGCCGTCCGCACGGAGGAGCCCACGCGACCTCTGGACATCCAGCGCGAGCGGACTGGAGTGGCCCTACTTGACCTCGGCCCTCATCACGAACCCGAGCCCGATCGCCAGTGGGATGAGCAGCCATGTGACGCCGGTGACGGCGATGTTGGCCCACTGCTCGCCGGTCAGGGCCCGGTCGAAGACGAACAGGCCGCTCTGGGCGAACTGGATGTCGATCCAGGGCTGCAGGTCGTGGAACCACTGCTGGCTGGTGGCCAGCAGGCCGAAGATGGTGGGCAGCACGAACGTCAGGATGAAGTAGGCCACGATCGCGCCGGTCGAAGAGCGGATGAGCACGCCGAGCATGAACCCGATCAGCAGGCTGAGGACCATGCCGAGCACGTAGTACAGGCACTGGGTCAGGGTCACGTCCCACACCAGGGTGGTGCCCGTCACGACGGCGCTGAGCAGGTTGCCGAGGGCCCCGACCGCGAAGGTCAGCACCATCGCGGCGACGGCGATGAGGACGGAAGAGATCACCTTGGCGGTGATGATCCGGCTGCGGTGCGGGACCAGGGTGAACGTCGTGAGTCCGGTGCGTTGGCTCCATTCGCTGGTGACCGCGAGGATCGCGATCAGCGGCAGGATGACCACGACAGGAAATCGGATGGCGGTCGCGAAGGTGGAGTAGGTGAGCTGGTCGTCCGGAGCCCACAAGATGACGCCGCCAGTGGCCAGGACCGCGGAGACGGCGATGCTGGCGATCAGCCAGAAGCCGGAGCGGGTGTTGAACATCTTGCGGAGCTCAACCTGCGTCACCCGCGTCAGCGGCACCCGATGGCTCACCGGGACCGGTCGGTGGAGGTTCGCTGCTGCGATGGCGGTCATGTCGCTGCTCCTTCTCGCTGGGAGGTGGCGGTGAGCTCGAGGAACATGTCCTCGAGTCCGGCGTCGGCGGAGCGGAGCTCGGTCAGGGCGACACCGGCCTCCAGCGCCACCTTCCCGACCATGGTCGAGTCCACGTCGGTGCGCAGGGAGCCGTCTCCGGACGCGCTACTGGCGATTCCGAGGTGGTCGAGTGCGCGCTGGAGCTGGTCGAGGTCGGCTGCGCGGACCACGGTGCCGGCGGTGTGCAGGAGCTCGGTCTTGGAGCCCTGGGACACGATCCTGCCGTTGCCGATCATCACGATGTCATCGGCGATCACCTCGATCTCGTGGAGCAGGTGGGAGGACAGCAGGACGGTCCCGCCGCGGTCGGCGTACCCACGGAGCAGGTCGCGCATCCATCGGATGCCGGCCGGGTCCAGACCGTTGGCGGGCTCATCGAGGATCAGCACCGCCGGGTCGCCGATCAGGGCGGTCGCGATGCCAAGCCGTTGCCGCATCCCCAGCGAGTAGTCCCGCACCCGCCGGGACGCCTCCTCCGCTGTGAGGCTGACGACCCCCAACATCTCCTCCACGCGGTGGCGCGGGAGGCCCATGTACTGCTGGGCGATGGTGAGGATCTCGCGGCCGGTGCGGCCGGCATGCTGGGCGGAGGCGTCGAGGAGTACGCCGACCTCGAGTCCCGGGTTGGGTAGGTCGACGTAATGACCTCCGGAGATGGTGACGGTGCCGGACGTGGCGCGGGTGAGACCGACCATGATCCGCATGGTGGTGGACTTCCCGGCCCCGTTGGGCCCCAGGAATCCGGTCACGCGACCCGCCCGGGCGGTGAAGCTGACGTCGTCGACCGCGGTGAAGCGCCCGTACTTCCTGGTGACTCCTTCGACGGTGATCATGGGGTGCCCGCCAGCGCCGGAGCCGCGGGGACCAGAGGGTCGGGCGTCGCTGTCTCTTCACCCGTGACCTCGTGGCCCTCGACGTGGATGTTCGGCAGCAACCGGTCGAGCCACCGCGGCAGCCACCAGTTGCGGTCGCCGAGCAGCTCCATCGTGGCCGGAACCAGCACCATCCGGACGACGGTGGCGTCGATGAAGACCGCGGCCGCGAGTCCGATGCCGAACATCTTGCCGAAGACGGCCTCGCCGAGCACGAACGACAGGAACACGGTGATCATCACGGCGGCGCCCGCTGTGATGACCCGGGCGGACTTGGCGAGGCCATCGGCAACCGCGAGGGCGTTGTCGCCGGTCCGGTCGTACTCCTCCTTGATCCGGGACAGGAGGAACACCTCGTAGTCCATCGACAGCCCGAACAGGATCGCGAAGATCCCCACGGGGAGCAGGATCGGGACCGGTGTGGCTTCCGGGATGCCGACCAGATCCCCCAGCGGCCCCCCGCTCACCGCGAGGGTGAGGACCCCGAACGCGGCCGCACTAGCCAGCAGGTTCATGATCACGGCCTTGAGGGGGACCACGACGGAGCGGAACACCATCATCAGCAGCACGAACGAGACGAGCAGCACTCCGCCGAAGAAGAGCGGCAGCCGGTCCGCCACGCCGCGGGTGATGTCGAGGTTCGACGCCACGATCCCACCTACGGCGACTGTGAGATCGGTGTCGGCAGTGGCGTCCGGGATGGCGGTGTCGCGCAGCGTGTCGACGAGGCCCTCGGTGGACGCGTCCTGGGGAGATGTGGTGGGCACCACCGTCAGTACGGCGGTGTCACCCGCGTCGTTGATGACGGCCGGGGTCACGAGCGCCACGCCCCCGAGCTCGGCGAGCTCCTTGCCCATCGCGTCGCTCGCCGTGAGCAGCTCGGTGCCGGATGCCCCTTGGACGGTGAGCACCATGGGTGCAGAGAAGCCGGGGCCGAAGCCGTCCGCGATCAGGTCGTAGGCCTGATGAGTCGTGAAGGCCGGTGGGTCGTTCTGGGCGTCGGGGTGACCCAGTCGCATCCCGAGCAACGGGGCCGCCAGCGCCAGCAGCACGGTCAGCCCGCCGATCGCGGCGATCCACGGCCGACGCTGGATGAAGCGGCTCCAGCGGTACCAGCGTGTCGTGTCGTAGGCGCGCTGGACTTTGCTCACGAACGGCACGTGCAGGCGTTCGATGTTGCGTCCGGAGAAGCCGAGCAGTGCCGGCAGCAGCGTCAACGAGGCGGTCATCGTGACCAGCACGAACAGCGACGCGGTGAAGGCGAAGCCAGCCAGGGCCGGTTGGCCGACCAGCAGGATGCCCAGCATCGCGACCACGACGGTGAAGCCGGCGAACACGACCGCGCGGCCGGCCGTCGCGGTCGCGGTCAGGGTTGACTGTCGTGGGTCTCGTCCGTCGGCGAGGCTGCTGCGGTACCGGGTGACGATGAGGAGGGCGTAGTCGATGCCGACGCCGATCCCGACCATCGCTGCGGTGGCGGTCGCCCAGTCCGGGACTTCGACGACACGGCGCAGCAACTCTCCGAGCGCGAAGGACATGCCGAGACCGAAGACTGCGGTGAGGAGCGGGAGCCCCATCGCCACCGCAGAGCCGAAGATGAACAGCAGGATCAGGGCTGCGGCGATGAGGCCGATGCCCTCCCCGCCGACAGGGGCCGTCTGGGACAACGCGGCGACCGGGCCGCCGGCTTCGACCCGGAGGGTGTCGTCGCCAGCGGCGAGAATCGGTTCGATGAGCGCCTTCGCCTGTGCAGGTGTGTAGTCGTCAGCCGTCTTGTCGAGCGCGACGACGGCGTACGCGGTCTCGCCGTCTTGCGAGATCTGGCCGGCGCCGGCTTCGCCGAACGGGCTGACGACACTCACCACATGTGGGTCGGCGGCGACGTCGGCGAAGATGCCGGCCGCGCGCTCGCGGACCACGTCCGAAGAGAAGCCGTCATCTGAGTGGAGAACTACTTGGACGGTGTCGCCGGCCCGCTGCGGGAACTCGGCCTGCAGGGTCTCGGAGGCGGCCTGAGACTCGGAGCCGGGTTGGAGATAGTCCTGCTTGGTCTCTCCGCCGAACGAGCTCGCGAGGGCGAAGGCGGCCGCCAACGCGGCGATCCACAGGACGACGACGAGACGGCGCTGTCGGTAACACCAGTCAGCCAGCTGTACCAACATGTCGGACTCCTCCGCTTGACCGTCAGACATCCCCGGTCGGGGTGTCTCTTGGCTCCCCAGCGACGCTACGAACCGGCGGGGTCCGCCGCGATGGGGCGAGCAGCACAACCACGGGGCCGGACCCCACCGCAGTTGCGTGCTGGCCCCACCGACCCGGTCGGTGGCTGCTGCGCAGGGCGGCTGGTCGCTACAGTCGAACTCATGCCGTTGCGCGTCGTCTTCGCCGACGACAACTACCTTGCCCGCGAGGGAGTGTCCGCTCTGCTGGCCGAGGGCGAGGACATCGAGGTGGTCGACACCGCGACCGATCTGGACTCCCTGATGAGGTCGGTGGCCGACAACCTGCCGGACGTGGTGCTCACCGACATCCGGATGCCCCCCACCCAGACCGACGAGGGCATCGAGGCCGCCCGGCGCATCCGCACAGAGCACCCGGGAGTGGGGGTCGTGGTGCTCTCGCAGTACGTCGAGGAGGACTACGCCTTCGCACTGCTGGCCGGAGGGGCCGAAGGTGTCGGCTACCTGCTCAAGGAAAGAGTCGGCGACCTCGACGAGATCGCTCGTGCCCTGCACGAGGTGGCCCGCGGAGGATCCGTGCTCGACCCGCTGGTCGTCGAAGCCCTCCTCGCGCGCCGCGCAGCCGACGGCCCGCTCCTCGGCCTGACCGATCGCGAGCGGGCCGTCCTCCATGAGATGGCCGGTGGCCGCAACAACGCGGCCATCGCGAAGACCCTCTTTCTCAGTGACCGGGCCGTCGAGAAGCACATCGGGTCGGTCTTCCAGAAGCTGGGGCTCGTGGACGAGCACGATGTCAGCAGGCGCGTGATGGCCGTGCTGACCTACCTCGAGGCCAGCGGCTCGAGTCGCTGAGGCGGCCGATCGGTACGGCTTCCTACGGCTGGCCCCACCACCGGGGTGCGGCAGAGCCACTCCCCCGGCTTGCAGACGAAGCGCACACTGAACCATGAGGCCACGCCGCGCGCTCCCACGACAGCACCGCGCGGGCTGGGGCAGGTTGGTCGTCTGGCTCGGCCTGGCGGGTTTCGTGGTCTGGGTCTACGTGGTCGTCGTGGTCGGCGGTGGCGCCCTGATCGGGCGCACCGACGCTCCCAGCGTGCCGTTGTCGGTGTTGGCGACCACCGTTGTGGCGTTGTCGTTCGCGCGCGTGCAGGCCGCCATCGAACGGGCCACGATCAGCTGGGGTCTGGGCGCGCCGACGCCCTACGACGTACTGAGCCAGTTCTCGGACTCGGTCACGAGTGCGTATGCCATCGACGAGCTGCCGGCCCGGATGGCGATGCTGCTTGCGCAAGGAACCGGAGCGACGTGGGCGCAGGTGTGGCTCACCTTGTCCGACCGCCTGACCCTGGCCGCCACCTGGCCCCCCGACGCCGACGCCGATCGGACGCCCCCGCCGCTGCGACCTGAGGACCCCGCAGTGACCGACGAGGGCTTACGCGCCTTGCCGGTGCGGCACGGCGGCCAGCTGCTGGGGGTGCTCCGGCTCCGGGAGCGACCCGGTCTGGCCCTCACTCTCGTCGAGGAACGGCTGTTCGCCGGTTTGGCCGCCCAGGCAGGCTTGGTGCTGACGTGGGTTCGGCTCCGAGCCGAGCTCGACGACCGTCGCGCGGAACTCCTGGTGCGGTCCGAGGAGATCTGGGCGTCTCGAGAGCGTCTCATCGAGACCCAGGACGCCGAACGAAGGCGGCTCGAGCGCGACCTCCACGACGGCGCTCAGCAACACCTGGTGGCCTTGACGGTCAATCTGCGACTCGCGCACACCATCGTGGATCGCTCCCCGGATCGCGCCGCTGCGGTGGTCTCCGAACAGGCGGCTGCGGCGCTCGTGGCGATCGAGACGCTGTCGGCACTGTCCCGCGGGATCTACCCGAGGCAACTCGCCGACGAAGGCCTCGGCGCGGCGTTGCGGTCCGCCGTCGCGGGTGGCGCGATGCCGGTCACCGTCGACACCGACGGCTTGGCACGACTCCCGGCACCGGTCGAGGCCGCGCTCTACTTCTGTTGCATCGAAGCAGTGCAGAACGCAGCCAAGCACTCCGGGGCCGCCACGGTGGCGGTGCGGCTGGAGCAGACCTCGCAGCGCTGGCAACTCACCGTCACCGACGACGGTGCCGGCTTCGACCAGACGCAGGCCGCAGCAGCATCCGGCATGGGTCTGGCCAACATGCGCGACCGCCTGGACGCGGTCGGCGGAGCGGTGGAGGTCGCATCCTTCCAGCACACCGGCACGACGGTGACTGCCCTGGTTCCGCGGACCGACGGCGCCGTACGTGAACGCGTCATCGGATCGATTTCCGATCGGTTCGGTTGATGCGCGCCCGCCTCGCGTGGGGTGTCGTCGCCCTCACCACGATCGCCGCCATCCTGGACACCGTCTTCACCGCCGCCTACCGGCCCCTGCTGAGCGAAGCGACGTGGGCGGACCACGGCTGGCCGATCGCTCCGCTAGCCGGTGTGGGGTGCGCGCTCATGGGTGCCCTGATCGTCTCGCGCCACCCGAAGCACCTGTTGGGATGGCTACTCTCGGTCGCCAGTCTGCTGTCGGTCACCCTGGCCGCAGACGCCTACACCCTCTGGGTGCTGGAGGGCGACGGCCCCGGTTCCTCGTACTGGGCCCACGTGATCGCCTGGGCCTCGCCACTCCTCGGCTGGCCGGCCTTCGCCGCCCTGATCATGGTCTTCCTCATCTCCCCCACCGGGCACCTAGCCTCATCCCGATGGCGTTGGGCGCTGTGGGCCACCGTCGCGGGCCTCAGCCTGCGCACGCTCGGACAACTGACGACAAGCCCTCGAGACTTCGTCTACGCCGAGCAGTACGACGGAAACACCCTCTCGACGGTGCTGCTCACGATGGGATACCTCCTCGTCGCAGCAGGCCTGATCGGGTCAGCCGTGTCCCTGGTGGTACGCCTTCGAAGGGCGAGGGACGACGAGCGGCGCCAACTGCTGTGGATAGCGTCCTCGGCCGTCTTCCTGGCGATCGGCGTCGTGGTCATCCTGGTAGTCCCGCGCATCCAGGGGGAGCAGGGAACCTGGCTGGCGGGCTTGCCGCTGCGCCTCGCGCAGCTGGCCGTCCCGCTCTGCGTGGCGGTCGCAGTGCTTCGACACCGCCTGCTGGAGATCGACCTCATCGTCAACCGGGCAGTCATGGTGGCCCTGGCAACCGCACTGGCGGCGACCGGGTACGTCTCCCTGGTCGTGGCGGTCGGCTCCGCGGTGGGCGGCGGGGCCGGTGGCTTCTGGCCATCCTTGATCGCGACGGCCCTGGTGGCGATGGCGTTCCAGCCACTGCGGCACCGGGTCGTGCGGCTGGCCGACCGGTTGGCGTTCGGTTCGGCCGCAGCACCGTACGAGGCACTCGCGGACTTCAGCCGGCAGCTCGAGGACCGTCCCGACCCCTCAGCCCTCTTGCCCGCGGTGGCCGAGGCTGCCGCGCATGCGGTGAACGCGGGCCGTGTCGTGGTGTCCCTCACCGCGGAAGCCGGACCTGACCGGGTGGCCGCGTGGCCGCCCTTGGGGCGTGAGGACGCGTCCTGCTCGCGCGTCGCCCTGCCGGTCGTCGACCATGGGGAACAGCTGGGCAGCATCACGGTGGAGCTGCGCGCCGGACACCGCCTTCGTCCCCGAGATCAGCGATTGCTCGCTGACCTTGCAGATCAGGCCGCGATGGCCTTCCGCAACGCCCAGCTGACAGCCGAGCTCTCGTCCGAAGTCGAGCAGCTCAGCGTGCACACCCACGCACTCGACCAGTCGCGCGCGCGCTTGATCAGCGCCGGCGATGCCGAACGTAGCCGAGTCGAACGCGCCATCGCCCGTGGAGTGATCCCGTATCTCGCGCCGCTGCCCGGGCAGCTTCGCCAGTTGCTGCGGTCCGACCCTCACGGTCCGACCGCGCTGGACGCCACGCATCTCGAACCGCTCCTCACGTCCACGAACACCGCCCTCCAGTCGCTCCGCGAGATCACGCGTGGAGTCTTCCCAGCCCAGCTCGCTCGCTCGGGCCTACACACCGCCCTCGGTTCGCTGCTCGCTCGGCCCGACTCCAGCGGACGCCTGACGGTGGAGGACTCCGGCCTGGGCCTGCGCTTCGACCCACGGGTCGAGGCGGCGACCTACTTCTGCGCAGCCGAGGCCACGCGTGCCTTCGACTATCCCGTCGTCGTGGTCCTGTCCGTGCACGGCGACCAGCTTCACCTGACCATCAGTGGCACTGATGGCGGTGGCCTCTCCCTGAGCCACATGCGTGACCGGATGGAGGCAACGGGAGGGTCGGTGTCGACAACATGCCGTGACGGCAAGACCTTCGTCGAGGTCCGGGCACCGTCTGCCCGATCAACGGCAGCGTCGTGAAGCGATGTCGGAGGCCACCGCGACCGTGGTTCACGCAGTCGCGGCCGTCCACGCCTCCCGGAGCCGGTCCGGGCTGAACGCAGACTTGGTGACGTAGGCCGCAGCCCCGGACTCAACAACGAAGTGCACACCGGCATCCTCGTCGTACGTCGAGAGCAACAACACCACCGGTGGGGATGGACACTCCTGCAGCCGCCTGGTGGCCTCCATACCGTCCATGCCCGGGAGGTTCACATCCATCAGCACGACGTCCGGGAGAAGCTCGGCGGCAGCGAGCAGTGACTCCTCCCCGGACTCGGCCTCGCCGACGACCTCGAACCCATCGGTCTCCTCGACCACGGCCCTCATGGCCCGCAAGAACGGTGCTTGGTCGTCGACCAGCAGCACCCGCACGACGGTCATGTCCGGCTCACCTCCTGAGGAGAGTCTGCTGCCGCTTGGGTGCGAGCCGGGATGGGGTGAGCCGCACACCCCAGGGTGGTCAACCCCGAGAAGGGGTCAGATCGAGAGCCACTGGAGGCCCGGTCTGGAACGCCAGAAGCCGATTCCGAATGACTCCGGAAACGGCCTCTGCCCTGCGATTCTGCGCTGGCAGCGGGGACAGGATTTCAACCCGCGACCTCGGGAAGAGATCGGCCACTACGGAGCGAATCGGATGATCGCGGATCTCCTCGGGTCTACGGTTCATGAGCCGGTCGCCGGTCCTCTGCGATCGATAGGCTGCTGTCCGTCGATGGGACGGCGGTGAACGAGACGGCGGACATTCTGATTCTGGCGCGGCAGGCGTACGG
The DNA here is from genome assembly GCA_963826265.1 of uncultured Actinomycetota bacterium. Classification (GTDB taxonomy): domain Bacteria; phylum Actinomycetota; class Actinomycetes; order Propionibacteriales; family Nocardioidaceae; genus Nocardioides. The sequence goes on along the minus strand of CAWGWH010000001.1, from coordinate 1,238,078 downwards.
GGCACACGACTGGGCCACTGCCGCGGCGCACTTCGATGCCGTCGGCGCCGAGCGTCTCACCGCCGACGACCTTGCAGCGTACGCAGATGCCCTGTGGTGGCTCGGCCGCGTCGAGGACAATCTGCGGCTCGAGGCCGCCGCGTGCGAGGCCTTTCTGGCCAACTCCCAGCCGGCCGACGCCGCGTGGGCGGCGATGCTGCTCGGGATCTTTCACATGGGACGGGGCGACGTGCCGCAGGCCACGGGCTGGATCGGCCGCGCCGGGCGCCTGCTCGAGGGCACTCCGGAATGCCCCGCGCACGGGCTGCTGATCCAGGTGACCGAAGTCGAGCCGAGTCTGCACGCCGGGCAGCCGACGGCAGCGGTGGACGCGGCCCGCCGGATGCGGGCCCTCGGCATCCGGATCAACGAGCCCGGCGTGGTGCTCTTGGGCGTCAACTGCGAAGGGCGCGCCATGATCAGGGCCGGCCACGTGGTCGACGGGCTGGCGCTGCTCGACGACGCGATGGTCGCTGCTCTGGACGGCCGACTGGGACCGTTCCTAGCGGGGAGCCTCTACTGCCACACCATCGCATCCTGTCACGAGGTCGCCGACCTCCGCCGGATGACCCGCTGGACCGATCTGACCGAGGACTGGTTGTCCACTCTCGCCGCAGTCGGGGTATTCGGCGGCCTGTGTGGAGTGCACCGGGCTCAGCTCCACGTCCTCCGCGGCGCATGGGAGGAGGCCGAGCGCTCGGCGCTGCAGGTGGTGACGGACCTCGATGCGATGCGGGTCGACTACGCGGCGGAGGCCTGGTACGTCGTCGGTGAGGCACGCCGGTTGCGCGGCGACCCGACAGCCGCTCAGGCCTACCACGAGGCGCACGCCCGCGGACGGGACCCGCAGCCTGGCCGAGCGCTGCTGCAGCTCCAGGGAGGCGACGCGGCCGGGGCCGCGACATCGGTGCGCACCGCCCTGACAGCCGTGGGCGACGACCCCCTGCGGCGGGCGCCGCTGTGTGCTGCCGCCGTCGAGATCGCCGTCTCTGCGGGACGGCTGGAGGACGCGCGGGCCGCCGCGTCCGAGCTCATGGAGACGGCGGCGATATGTATGACCTCGGGGCTGGAGGCGGTGGCGGCCGCGGCACGCGGAGCGGTGCTGCTGGCCGAGGCCCGCGCCGAGGAGGCCCTCCCGGTGCTCCGCGATGCCTGCCGACGCTGGCGCGAGCTGGGCGCGGCGTACGACGCCGCCGGCACGTGTGCCCTCCTCGCCCAGGCCTACCGGTCACTCGGCGACGAGGCGTCCGCGGCAGCGGAGGCCGCGCAGGCGGAGGCGACCTACGTTCGGCTGGGCGCACGTCGGCCGGCCGGAGTCGATGTGTCGCCGCCCGACGGACTGAGCCGGCGCGAGTGCGAGGTGCTGGCCCTGGTGGCCGACGGCCGCTCCAACCGGGAGATCGGCGAGACGCTCTTCATCAGCGACCGCACGGTCGGCCGGCACCTGACGAACATCTTCCACAAGATCGGGGTCACCTCCCGGACCCAGGCCACCCGCTACGCAATCGACCACGGGCTGACCGTCACTCGGTGAGATGACTACGCAGAACCGCGTAGGGCCCGGCCCAGGATGGCCGATCACACCGATGCCTGCCACCCGCCGCGCGTCCGACCATCCCGTGTAGACGCGCCGAAGAGCGGCGCCTCGATTGGGAGCGATCACCATGACCGACACCAGAATTCATCGAGCGTTATCCACCGACGGCACCGAGATCGCAGGACGCGTCCTGGGAGACGGGCCGGCGCTCGTCTTGGTCCACGGCGGCATCGGCGACGGCGAGACCGCCTGGGACGCCATGCTGCCCCACCTCACCGACCGGTTCACCTGCTATCTGCCGAGCACCCGCGGACGCGGACTGTCGGCGGATGATCCGGACCACTCGCCGCAGCGCCTGGAGGACGACGTGACGGCGTTCGTCGACAGCATCGGCGAGCCGGTCTACGTCGTCGGCTGGTCGGGCAGCGGGGCGTGGATCCTGGGCGCGGCCGCGCGCTGTGACGCTGTCGCCGCCGCGGCGGTGTACGAGCCGACGCTGATCCCGCTGATGGCAGAGGACGACCTCGCCGAGACCCTTGGCACGATGCAGCAGGTCGGCGCGGCGGCTGCGGACGGCCGGCTCGTCGATGCGGTCCGCGTCTTCGCCTCGTGGATCTGCACCGAGGAGGAGACCGCCGCGCTGACGCGGACGAGCTTCGCCGACGTGTGGGCCGCGCGGGTGCCGGCGATGCTCCGGTTCGTGCAGCAGGACGGGTCATACGAGGGGCCACGGTCCACCGACCCCGAGGCACTCGCGCGCGTCACGGTGCCGGTGCTGGTTCTGATGGGTCAGCGGACCCGACTGCGGCGGTTCTTCAACGCAGCGGCGGAGTTCATCGGCCAGCACGTCGCCGACTCCCAGGTCTGGGAGCTGCCAGGGGCCGGACACTTCGCGCCGGTGCTCGCGCCGGAGTCGGTCGCCGATGAGCTGATCACGTTCTTCGAGTCCGCCCGACAACCGGCCTGACCTCGTCTGCCTGGCGAGGTCCTTGGTCGTCGCGCGCCGTCGCCCGATCCATCAGCGGTGCGGTCAGCAGCGTCACACCTTTCGCGGGAGACCCTTTCAACGAGTCCACCTGAGGGACGCTGGGTAGGCCCTCGGGAAGGTGGAGCGGGGACGGCATGGGGACATCAAGCGTCCCCGACGTCAGCTCCGCCTCCGAGTTTCGGCTAGAGCCCGGGGCACGCCTCGCGGTAGGGCTGGGCGGGCAGGAACTCTACCCATTCGTCCTCGGTCAGGTTCCGGCCGGTGGGGCGGGAACACGGTGCCCAGCAGGTCCAGCGTGGCGGCGTCCCACAGGCTGACGCCGCCGTCGTGGGCGCCGGAGACCAGCAGCTCACCGTCGTCGGAGTACGGTGCTCCCGGCCAGCCACTCGCCCCCGCCCTCCCCCGCAGTGCGCGGTGCGCCTGGGAGGGGTCGGGCAGTCAGCGGTCGAGGTGCCGCGCGCGGGCGAACGCGAAGGGGCCGTAGCAGGCGATCCCGACGCTAACGAGGATCAGCAGAGCCTGTCCGCTGGGCTGCTGGGCGATCTCCTGCAGCGCCTGGTCGGGACCGGCCGACTTCTGGGGGTCGTGGGTGACAGCGGTGGAAGAACCTTGACGGCCTCGCCCGCCTCGAACACGCCCGCACCTGTACCCCACGCCAGCCATCACAGCTGGACCAGACGATCGGCAGCTGGCCCGCAGACCACTGGGACAAGTTCCGGATCTCGACACTAGTGCGAGGTTCGAGTCCGTCCTCGGACATTCGCTGTTGCACGAACGGCAGGGGGTGCAACGATGAAATGTGTTGCCGCACCCGCCGACGAGCTTCGTCGGCCGAGAGAGTGAGCTGGCCGAGGCGCGACGTCTGCTGGCCGGCACGCGGCTGCTCACACTCACAGGGCCCGGCGGCGCGGGCAAGACTCGGCTCGCGACGGAGCTGGCGCGCAGGACGGAGGCAGAGTTCGCAGACGGCGCGGTCTTCGTGGCGCTCGCGGCGGTCAGGGACCCAGCGCTCGTTGCGGTCCAGGTCGCGGGCGCACTCGGCCTGCACGATTCCCGAGGGACGGTGCTCCTGGACCACGTGGCGGCGAACCTCTTGGGCCGCGAGATCCTGCTTGTCATCGACAACATGGAGCAGGTGCTCGAGGCCGGCGGCTTCGTGGCCGATCTCCTCGCCGCCACCGACGCCGTGCGCGTCGTGGTGACGAGCCGCGCGCCGCTGCACCTCACGTGGGAGCAGGAGATGCCCGTGCCACCGTTGTCGGAGGCCGTGCAGCTCTTCGCGGACCGTGCTTCTGCCTCGGTTCCGGGCTTCGCGGTCACCGGCGGGAACGTAGACACGGTACGCGGGATCGCCGAACGGCTCGACGGCCTGCCTCTCGCCATCGAGCTGGCCGCGGCACGGGTCAGGGTGCTGCCGCCGGAGGCGATCCTCGAGAGGATCGACGACTCGCTGGCGCTTCTTGTGAGCGACAACCGAGACATCCCCGACCGACAGAGAACGCTGCGCGCCACGATCGCGTGGAGCCATGAGCTGCTGAGCGAGTCCGCACAGCGACTGTTCGCGGTCTGCTCGGTGTTCCGGGGTGGCATCGACCTCACTAGCCTCGACGATGTCTGCGCCGCCATCGGCCTCGACGACTCGGTTCTTGACCCCGTGACGGAGCTGGTCGAGCACAGCCTTCTCCGACGCGCCGACGACGGCGGGAGACCCAGGTTCACGATGTTGGAGACCGTCCGTGAGTTCGCAGCCGAGCAGCTCGCAGCCGACCCTGAAATGCGGGCAGTGACCGACGCGCACGCACGAGTGTTCGGGCGCCTCGTTGAGGACCTGCCGCGGCCGCCGGCAGCGCCCGACCGCGCCGGCCTGGACGTCCTCGAGCTCGAGCACGACAACCTCCGGGCCGCCCTCGACCACTGCTCCGCGTCAGCTCCCGAGAATGGCCTGCGGATGGCGAACCGGCTGACCGGCTTCTGGTCGATCCGCGGCCACTTCTCAGAGGGACGCCGGCGGCTGGCGACGCTACGCGAACTGGTGTCCGACGACGACCCCGAATGGGGCGACGCGCTCGCCTTCGAGGCTTGGCTGGCCACCGACCAAGGCGACAGGGAGGCCGCGCTGCCGCTGCTCGAGCAGGCTGTCGAGCGCGCCAGGCCAGCAGGTGATCAGGCGCGGGAGGCCGAGGCTCTGTTGTTCCGCGGCCGCGCTCGCCTGGTCATCGGCGACCCGGCCGGTGGCTCAGACGACATCGAGCGGTCGCTCGCGCTGCGTGAGGCGTCCGGTGACCCTGTGGGTCTTGCCGGCGCGCTGTGGTTGGCAGGGGCCGCGGCCCACTTCCACGGCGACCGTGATCTGTCCCGCCAACGCCTGGAGCGCAGCGTGGCCCTGAGCACCGACGCTGATCTAGCCGTCATCAGTGCGCGCGCCCTCCAGCTACTCGGCGTTGTGCACCTCGACCTGGACGACGCAAGCGGCGCCGAGGCTGCGCTCGCGAAAGCCGTGCCCGCGATCGTCGACCTGGGTGACCGATTCGCCATCCCGGTCGGGTTGAGCGCACTCGCCGGGCTCGCAGCCCGGCGGGAACGGCCGCGATCGGCGCTCCGCCTGGCCGGCGCAGCGGCGGCGTTCGAAAAGGTCAACCAAACCAACCGGCCCCAGTTCATCCGGACCCTGCTGGAGGGCTGGCTGGCCCCGGTCGTCGCCGAAGTCGGCGGGGCGGCCCGGCGACTGCAGGGCGAGGGAGACGGCATACCGATCGACGAACTCATCGCCGCGGGCCTCGACCCGCGGCCGGAGGACCCGTGGCGCGTCGGCACGTCGCCGGGGCTCACCGACCGGGAGCGCGAGATCGCCGCGCTGGTGGCACGGGGGCTGACGAACCGTCAGATCGCCGAACAACTGGTGCTCTCGGTGCGCACGGTCGAGACGCACGTTGGCCGGGTGCTCACCAAGCTCGGCTTCAGCACCCGCGGTGAGCTCACCGCTTGGGCGCACGAGGATGGGCTCATGACCGACTTACGTAGCGAGGCTACGTAGTTCCACGGACGCGGCGGAGGTGGGTAGCGGCGCAGAGTTCGGCGCATGGACACCACGGACATCGACGTGCTGGTCGTCGGCGCTGGGCCGACCGGCCAGACGCTCGCCATTCAGCTGCTCTCACGGGGCGTGAGGACGCGCCTCATCGACAAGGACCCCGGTGTGCCGAAACTCAGTCGGGCGATCGGCATCCAACCGCGCACCATGGAGACCCTCGACATGATGGGCCTGGCCGACCAACTGCTCGAGATCGGGCATCGTGGCAATCGAGCCAGCGTCTACGTGGGCGGCCGGCGTCGTGCCGGCATCGACATGGCCTACGCCGACTCCGAGTACACCTTCCTCGTGCACCTCCCACAGGACCGGACGGAGGCGGTTCTGCGCTCGCGGCTGGCTGAGCTCGGCGGGAAGGTCGAGTCGGGCATCGAGGTGCTCGACTTCGTCCAGGACGCGGACGCGGTCACCGCGACACTGAGCGATGCCGAGGGCCACGAGGAGCAGGTCACCACCTCGTTCCTCGTCGGCTGCGACGGATCCCACAGCAAGGTGCGCCACGTGCTGGGCGTCCCATTCGTGGGGCAGCCCTATCCCTTCGACTGGCTGCTTGCCGACGCCGAACTCGACGGCGTCTCGGCCAACGACGAGGTGCGCGTCTATTGGGGACCGGGTGGTCAGCCGCTCGGCCTGATCCCCATCGACGGCCGCCTGTGGCGGGTGTCGGCCCCGGTGCCGGGTGACCGCGGCGGCGCGCAGCCCACGCTGGAGGAGATCCAGGCGCTGGTCGACGCGCGCGGTCCCGGTGGGATCGTCCTTCACGACCCGGAGACGCTCACCTGCTTCCGCTGCCAGATCCGGTCGACCGACGCCTACCGGCGTGGCCGGGTCTTCCTGGCAGGTGACGCCGTCCACATCCACGCCCCGACCGGTGCGCAGGGCATGAACCTCGGGATCAACGATGCCGCCAATTTGGGCTGGAAGCTGGCGTACGTGGTCGCCGGCCGGGCGCCGGACACGCTCCTTGACAGCTACCCCGCCGAGCGCCGCCCGGCGGCGCAGGAGGTGATGACCTTCACCGACAACATGGTGCGCTTTGCCATGGAGAAATCTCCCGTCAAGCGAACCATTCGGCGGGCGATGATGCCGCTGCTGCGGATGCCGAAGATGAGGCGCCGCATGGCGAACCGCATGGCGCAGCTGGCGATCGCCTACCCAGACAGCCCGATCACGCAGCCCGGGCGGGTCCGCGGCGTGCCGGAGCCAGGGGCGAGGATGCCCAACGTTCGCCTGCACGACGGCCGCACCCTGCACGAGGCACTTCGGGGCGGTGAGCACGTGCTCGCTGGCCCAGAGGATGGCCTGCCGGGTCGGGTGCTGGTGCGTCCTGACGGCTATGTCGCGGCCGTCGGGCGCCACGATGACAACTCTGCGATCGACGATTACCTGCAGACTGCGGGAAGACTCGCGCCCAGCGGCAGATAGCTGTGACTTTCACAGCCTCGCATCGCACATGACACGTTCCCGTACGGACAAATTGACTGGCTGCCTTCAACTGCTCGGACCAGTCGGCAAAGAATGAGCGCGCATCGGAGACATCGCGCGAGAACGTAGACGTCGGCGAAGTCGCGTGCTTCGGCTCGGCCGAAGTGCGCGAGCAGCTTGCGGCCTGCCTGCTCGAGCGGCGCGGGCGCCGGGCTGTCATGAATCAGCTCGACGCCGTACTCCCGTCGCTCGAGAGCCCTGACCAGGGCGGCCTTCACCTCCGAAACGGTGGCGATCGGCGCGGACGTGAGTGGGTCGAGATCCCGAGTCGGTCGGCTCACACGGTCAGATGCCAGCAGCGCGGCACCGCCAGCGACGACGTACACGTCGGAGACCTTGAGCCCGGAGAAGATGCGCGCGACGTGAACCTGGAAGGGTCGCGAGCAGCTCAGCGCCCTCCATCACCGACCTCCTCAGCCTCCTCGCCGCCGATGTCAGGCTGCCATGCGGCACGCACATCCTTCGGGAGCACGAACTCGAGTCTCTGGGGAAGAGATCCAACGCTTCGCGGATCTCCTCGGGTTACGCGCAGAGACTTCGCGACTCAATTCGGAGTCTAGCGGCGTGACGCGGGTCCGGTCGGACGGTAGGGCCCAGTTTGTGACAGAGGATCGATGACAGCCACGCGCATGCTCCCGCTGCTCCGACGAAACTCGTCGCGGCAACCCCGACCGCCCAGAGTCGGTCAGCTCGGCAACCGCCCCGCCGAGGTCGACGGTTCCAGTCCTCAGCGGGTCTCGCGCCAGCTCCTGGCCTCCCAGGAGTCCTCGCGCCAGCTCCTGGCCTCCCAGTCGTCGCCGCGCCAGCTGCGCGCCTCCCACCGGTCGTCCGACCACACGTGGTCCACCCACGGAAGGCCGCTCCACGACGCACCCGTCCAGGGCGCCGCCAGCACCTTCCCGTCCTGCCACGCCGTCCCGGTCCAGATACGGCCGTTCCACGCCCCCTTCACCCACGTCGAGCCGGTGCGCTGGGCCGCGGTCCACGCAGCAGGGTTCCACGGCGACCCGAGTGCGTCGACCTCTCCGGACAGCTCGACGCCGTTCATGGGATCGACGACGTGCTCACCGCCCCGCGACGCCTCAAGCGACCCCAGTCCGCTGGAGGCGGCGTACGACGCACGGAGCGTGGGCAGCCGCAGCCTCGACCTCACCCGTGTCACTGCAGCCCCCACGTCGGTGACGCCGGCGCCCTGGGCAGGACTGCGGTTCAGGACAAGCGGTCGGGCGGTCTGCAGCAGCGCGGCCTTGACCTGGTCCGGCGTCAGGTTCGGGTTCGCCTGGAAGAGTAGCGCGGCCTCGCCGGCGACCACGGCGGCCGCCTGGGACGTGCCGCTACCTCGGAAGAAGCGACCCGCGGAGTAAGCGGCCAGTCGGCCCTCCGGATGTGCCAGGTCGACGTAGGAGTTCGGGACGCGGAGCGACACGACCGACTTGCCGGGCGCCAGCAGGTCGGGTCGACGACCCACTTTTCCACCGTTGGTGAAGTCGGCCACCTCGTCGTCGAGCTTGCTCGCCGAACCGTTGTGGTCGACGGCGCCGACAGCCATGATGTGCGGGTCGCGAGCCGGCATGAGGAGGGTGGGCGACCGCAGCCCGCTGTTGCCGGCCGACGCGACCACAAAGATGCCGTGGTTCCACGCGTTCTCGACCGCACGCGCCAGCGGGTCCGACTTCCACGACTGGAGCGACTCGGTGCCGTAGGACAGGTTCGCCACCCGCACGTTCATGCCCGCGTCGTCGCGGTGCTCGACCACCCAGTCGAGGGCGGCGATGACCTGCGAGACGTCGACGCCGCCGTCGCCGGCTGCGACCTTCATGTTCAACAGCTGTGCCCCCGGGGCGACCCCGGCGAACTTGCCGGCCACCGGTCGCCGGGGGTCGAGGCCGGCGTCCGCACCGGCGATGATCCCTGCCATGTGCGTGCCGTGGCCGTACCCGTCGAGATAACGGGTGGCTGGGGTCTGGCTCTCGTAGGAGAGGTCCGGGCCGTCGAGGACCTTGTCCGGCGCGTCCAGGCCGGGGACGGGGGCGACACCGGTGTCGATGAGCGCCACGGTGACGCCCCGACCGGTGACACCTTGTGCCCACGCCCGCTGGGCGCCGACGGAACGGGTCAGGTTGTACATGGACCCCAGGTCGATCGAGGCGTCCCACGACCCGTTCCGGGTGGCACGCGCGCCCTGTCCGTCGTCGTCGCCCCACTCGCTGCCGATGATGCCGGTCTGCTCGACGATGCCGAGCGTCAGTTCGAGGACACCGTCGGTCAGGCCGAGGACACCGCCCACGAGCCCGAGGAGTCCGCCGCTCGAGCCGGCGCCGGTGTCACTCGCCTCGGCTGGTCTCCCACCTAGCGACACCACCAGCACCGCGGCCAGGGCCACGGTCGAAAGCCTCTTGTTCGTCATGCTCGACATCATTTACTCCCCGTTGTGCATGCGGGCCGTCCGTGCCCAGACCCAAATGTTCACCCGAATTGGGCCGCTGCTCGCGGCGAATGCGCAATTGCGCTCGTCCTGACTAGACCGCGACGTCCTGCACGAAGTCGACGGGGAGGAAGACCCCCATCAGAGTCCCGTGCCACCGCCGGGGGTCGGAGGGTTCCTCTTCGGCCTGTCGTCCCAGGCATCACCCGGCGTCTCTCGGCCCACCGGACCGCGTGCCAATCTGCCTTCGGCTCAGGCGGTCAACCACGCACTCGTTGCAACCAGCCGGGCCGGGTCGGTGGGAGACAGCGGCAGCCGAACCGTGAAGGTGCTGCCCACGCCGAGCTCACTTTGGACGGCGATGGTTCCGCCCATGAGATTGGTCAGCGACCTGCCGATCGCCAGGCCCAGACCGGTGCCCTCGTAGTGCCGGGTTGTGGAGCCGTCGACCTGTCGGAAGGATTCGAAGATCGATGCCTGGTTCTCTTCGCTGATGCCGATGCCGGTGTCCGCCACGGTGAACTGCACGCCGCAGTCCGGCACCTCGCCGTCGCCGTCGACGGGACCGACGTCGAGGTGGACTCGTCCCTCGGTGGTGAATTTCAGCGCGTTGTCGACCAAGTTGGTGAGGACTTGGCAGACCCTGGTTCTGTCTCCGATGACGGTCTGCGGTACTCGCGGATCCATCTCGTAGTCGAGCGTGACTCCCTTTTCTCCTGCGCGTAGCTGCTGTGCCTCGACGATGTCGTTGACCAGCGCGCGAAGGTCGAAGTCCACATGGTGCAAGACGGCGTGCCCGGCCTCGATCCGGGAGAAGTCGAGCAGCGCTTCCACGAGGGAGAGCAACTGCCCGCCGTTCCGATTCATCCTCTCCAGGAGTTTGAGCTGAAGGTCGTTCAGCGGGGTGTCGCTCAAGAGCTCGCCCGTGGCGAGCACGGTGGTCAACGGAGTGCGGATCTCGTGACTCATGTTGGCCAGGAACATCGACTTCGCCTCCGAGGCCGAGAGGGCGGCATCGCGGGCGAGCTCCAGCTCCTCCGCCAGGGTCTTGAGGTCGCTGACGCTGCGTGCCCGCTCCACGGCTACACCTGCATGCGAGGCGAGCGTCTCGAAGACCTGGACATCCTCGGTCCCGAACGTCTCCTTCTCGAAGGACCGGTCACACACCACCAGCACGTACCGGGCGGAATCCGCTCCTCGCAGGGGAGCGGCGAGCCCGTCACGCGGCGTGGACAACAGCGGGGGCTCGACCGGGGACCCGGGAGCCTCCCCGTGCGCACGATCGGGACCGTGATGCTGTATGACGCCCGCGTCGAACGCGCTCCACCACCAGGGCGCCGGCTCCTGCTCCTTGAGCGTGCCGGTGTGCAGCGTGCCTTCCTCGAATGCGTGATAGCGCGCGCTGTTGTCATCGAGGTGCTCCACCAGGTAGGCACGCTCGGCGTGCATGAGGCCGGCCGCCTCGACGAGAAGGACTTCGGTGACCTCCTCCAGGGAGCCCAACGAGGACGTGCGGGCGACGAACCGGTACAGCAGCTGGGTCCGCGTGTGTCCACGGGCGAGGGAGACGTAGACGCGGTAGCCCAGGACCAGAAGGACGACAATCACGCCCAGCAGCGGCAGGGCCGAGGGCTTGACCAGGACGAGGGTCGCGACGAGGAGGGCGACGCAGGTGTTGATGAACGCCGCGACGACGCCCGACCGGAGCGCCTCGTGCAGCACCTCCCCGTCGAACGCACCCTCGGTCAGGCTGATGGCTGTCGTGACGGCGCCGGCTGAGATGAGGTCGGTGATCAGCACCGCCACAAGGACGGCAAACCAGCCGCTCGGGGACAAGGGGTCGCCACCCTGCAGGATCGCGTGGTAGGTGAGCGCCCCGAGGGCCGCCTCGAAGGCGAACATGGCGGCGTTGAACGCCAGCTTGACGCCCCTCATGCGTGCTGCGACGACGAGCGCGAGGACGGCGCCCACGACGTACGCAGTGACGTATTGCTGCGGCGCGAGGAAGGTCAGGCCGAGCACCGCCGGTACCTCGCGAAGGGTGTGCCCGTGGGCGTTGCGCTGCGTTGGCAGGTGAATGACCACGACCTCGGCGAGCGCGAAGAGAGGCAACAGGACGAGCCACGTGAGGTCTGGTACCGCTGCCCCGGGTTCCTCCAGCCACGCCGGTGCGCCGATCAGGACGGCCAGCCCAGCCATGGCCGCCCCGAGCAGCCAGATGTAGGACTGCCGGCGGCGCCGTGACCGCGCGCCGGACACCTCCACCTCGCTGTCCACGGTCATCTCAGTGCAGGGTCAGTCCAGCTGCGGGTTGGCACGGTGGCATGCGCAGCGTATCGGGTCGTCACACGCGTCTCCCGTCCCCTGTCGACGACCGCGATCATCACGGTCTCTTCGCTGGATGAGCATACGATCGCAGGCGAGCCCTTACCCTGGAAACTGGAAGATCCTGTCATCGACGCCGCCACCGGCGATCCTCCGGGAACTCGTCCTCTCCCCCCGCGACTACCAACCCACCGGAGTGCCCGAAGGACCAGTCGGCCTCGGGGTTTGTGGCTGGTCTGGCCGGGTGGGTTCAAAGCCCACCGCCAGGAGGTGAGGTCAGGCCTCGTCCTCGCCTCCTTCGGACCCTGTGAAGAAACCAATCAGCGCAGCGGCTAGGTCCTGCTCGCGGGCCTCGACCTCGCGGGCGACGGTGTACGGCGCCGTGTCGGTGCGCTCGCCCCGGCCGCGGCGGTCGTAGGAGTAGATCGTGAAGTGGTCACGCAGCATCTCTGTCAGCGCTTCGAACGAGCTGAAGCCTCGGAGTGCCCGGCCGACTCGACCAGGATCAGCGCCGAGCCGGCGCCGGTCCGCGGGTAGTCGATGCCGGTCCCGTCGGCGACCTCACGCGCAGGTCCCCGGTGGTGCTCAGTCACGTCACTCCCCCTCATCGCCACGCTTCGGTGCTCGAGCCAGCATGATTTGTCGCGATCGGGGACCTCAAGGACTTGGACTCACCCGAATCCGGGCCGATGGGAACAATCCCCACTACAACCGACGTCGCTCAGCCGGCGCGAGCGTCGGCGAGCCTGGCGTGTCCTCTGGAGGGGCTGCTACCTTCGCGCCGAAGGTGCCTTGCAATTCCTGTCGCTCCCGCGGAGGAACAGTGGCGAAGTCCGGTACGTCGACAGGATGATCCGCTTCCACGCGATCTCCCGCCTCGACGGCGACGCCCTCGACGGTGTCCACCTGCTGTGGTCTCCCCCGTTTCCCTCGGGACACTCGCTGGACGGCTTCACGATCTACCGCCGCGACTCCCACGGCGTCAAGCGGGAGCAGCACTGCATCGACGTCGACGTCTCGATGCTGGCGGAGGTGCGGAGCCGCGGCGTGCTCTGGACACCGGACGCCACCGTCTGGGCGGACGCGAAGGATCCGGCCGACCCCCTGCACACCGAGTGGACGTACCGCGTCGTGCTCGTCCGGCGCCACAGTGTCGTCACCGTCACCGCACCGCAGGCCAAGGCCGCCTTCGCAGGCACCGCGAACGGTGCGGTGATCGCAGGCTCGGACTTCGCCGACCCCTCGGTCACGCTGCGCGGCAGTGACATCGGCATCGTCTGGGTGGTCACCGCCAACCCCAAGGAGGGCTTCAGGGTCTGCGGCGACGACGACAGCGACTGGTCCGACGCGCAGCCGATCGTGAAGAACCTGCAGGTGCCGTTCGCGGCTGTCAACGCCGACGTCACCTCTGCCGCGGACGGCCTGGCGCTGGCCAGGTCCCGCGCCCTCCCGGAGTCGCTCGACGGCGACTTCGACGAGGTGAGCGGCTACGCGAACGCAGCGCTCGCCCGTCCCGCCGGTGCCCCGGCCTGGTCGGTGGTCTCCGAGCAGCCGGCGGAGGACGGGGACGACGACAGCAGCTGGGACGTGTCGCCGTACGGCCTCGCCGTCGCGACCACGCTGCTCGCGCCCTGGCGGCGCGCCTGGGGCTTCTCGCACCGGGACGCGGACGGGCTGACGCCGGGCCAGCGCTACGACTACCGCGTCGTCGGCACGGTACGGCGCCGCGACCGCGACGAGCGCATGCACGATCTGCACACTGTGCCTCGCGGCTACCGGCTGCCGATCGGGTTCCGCTGGGGCTCGGCCTTCGTGTGGCCCGACGAGCCACCTGTCGTCCAGGCAATGGTGACAACCCCCGGGGACCCGACCACGATCCGCAAGGGGTTCAAGACCGGCCGGCTCGTCGTCGCTCTCGACACCCCGAGCCCGCGGCTGGTGCTGGATGCGCTCCCCGGTGACACCGTCGAGGCCAAGGCCTTCCGCTACGGCACAGCCGTCGCCTCGGTCACCGCGACGACCAGCGAGCGCACCCTGCTCGACTTCGGCACTGACGCCGACCTCGTGGTCATCGAGGGCGGGATGGCCGTGGCCGGGATAGTCCCGCTCCCGCTGGACCCGGCGCTTGACCCCGACGAGCCGGTGACCATCGACCAGACGATCTACGACGTCGAGTTCGCCGCCACCGCCCCTACGCCGGCCCCGGCCGCCATCTCCGTGGCCAGCCTCTCCGATCCCGCGCGCTCGGCAGCCCGGGGCGTGCTCGACACCAACCGGGGGTTCGCGATCGCGTGGGACGCGCCGCCGGCCATCGTCTCGGCCGCGCTCCCCTACCTGCCCGGCTCGGCGAGCGCCCCGCCGACCGAGGTCGCCTACTACGTCCTCGAGCGCGCCTGGGGCGGCCGGCCCTTCGCCGCGGCCGAGGGCGACGGGGTCCAGGTGTCGGGGCGCAACGCCGCCACGGCCACCGACTCCCCGTCATGGGGGTTCGACGTGCTCCGCGCCTTCCCGCCCGCCGACGCGGCCCCGAGCTCGCACTCCGAGCAGGTGACGGCCGTCGAGGTCTTCGAGGCCGACGTGCTGTCGTACGGCGACGAGGTCACCTACCGGGTCAGGTCGGTCGACGCGACCGGCCGCCCGTCGGCGCCCAGGTCCAGCGGGCCCACGCCGTTGCGCAAGCACGTCCGTCCGCCCCCGCCGACCACGCCGCCGACGGCGACGCCGCCGGCCGCGGGGGACGTGCCTGCATCCGGTGTCGAGGTGCGGCTGCTGCAGGCCGACGACCCCGACCTCACGGACGCGCAACAGTCCATCGCCGGCGGGGCCGACGTGGTCGTGCTGCGCTGGGGGTGGGGGCCCGAACAGCGCGCGCTCGATCCCGACGTCAACGAGTTCCGGGTCTACCACCACGGGTCGGCGCTCACCGCGCTCGACGTGGTGCCCAACGGGCCGCCGACCGCTGCGGGCAGCGGCTGGAGCCTGCCGGTGACCTTCAGCCGTCCGGTCACCGCGGACGAGTTCGCCGGCGTACCGGTCGTGCTCGGCGCGGCCTACCGAGTGCTGGGCCACCCGGCCGGCACGAGCGTCGTCCTCACCCTTGGCCCCAGCCCGGTCGACCCCACACGCGCGCCGTCGCCGAGGCCGTTCACGCTCAACCGCACGACGTCGACGGAGCTCGACCCGGAGTACTGGGACGCCCGCACCACCGTCGTCTCGCGCATCCCCGCCGCTGCGGGCAGCGACGACGTGGAGGACTACGAGGTGATTCTGCCCGCGTCGTGGGTCGCGGTCGACGCGGACACCCCTCGCCAGCCAGCGGCGTACGGCGTCACCGCGGCCGACGCGGAGCCCTACGTGGCCGACCGCCGGGCGGGTGTCGAGGCAGCCCCGCGCCCCGGCAACGAGAGCACCGTCGCTGCGGCCGAGGTGACCGCCCGCTACTACGGCCGTCCGACCCTGCTCATCGCGGACCTCGCCGACGTCCCGACCGTCACGCTGCCCCGCCAGGCGAGCGAGGACGTGCACGGTCGGCTGCGGCCCGCCGACTACCTGCCACCGGGCTTCGCCTCCGCATCGCGGATGCTGCTCGAGCGCCTGCCCGCCTCGGCGGTGCTGCCCCGCCTGCGGGTCGAGAGCGACGGGATCTCCCTCGTCGCGGCGGACGGGACGGCACAGCCGTGGGCGCTCTCGGCCGCGGACGAGCAGGCGTTGCGCGACGGGCACGAGGCCCGCCTTGTGCCGGACCGGTTCCTCGCGCACGCCGCGACCCGGCTCGACGGCCTCGACGCGACAGCAACCAGGCTCGGCGTCGTCGACCCCGCGGCGACGTTCGAGGACACGCTCCCGAACCGCCCGTCGCGCTGGCTCTACCGACTTCGCGCGGTCGACGCCACGTCACGGCCGTCCGCCGAAGGCCAGGTGCTGGCCGTCGTCGTCCACGTCCCTTCACCTGCCCGGGCGGTGCTGCCGACGATCCTGTCCCTCACGGTCGCCAGCGGGACCGCGACGGTGCGGGTGGACTGCGCCCGGTCGGTGGGCGAGGTCTACGTGTTCGTCGCCGCTGACGAATCCCTCGGCGACGCGACCGCGTCTCTGGCGACGATCCGCAACCGCGACGACCTCGCGCCGGTGGAAAGGCTGGTGGTGCGCGACGCCGGTGGGCGCCGCCTCACCGCGCTGCCGGCTTCGCCCGCCGCCGATGGGATCGCCGAGGTCGCCACTCCGCTTCCCCCCGACGGGTTCGTTGCGCATGCCTGGGCGATCGCGGTGACGCCGGACGGCGTGCCGTCGCGCCTGGTCGGACCGCTCCACGCCGACGCGCTGAGGGCGGGGGTGTGACTTCGTGTTCACCTCACCGCTGAGCTCACTCGCCGGCTGGACCTGGGACCACAGTGTCGCCACCGACCTGCCGGACAAGCTGCAGCTCGCCTTCCCGCCGTCGGCCCCGGGCACGCCCGGCCCCGGAGCCAGGCCGTCGTCCGACCAGCTCGCGGTGCACGGCTCCGGGACCACCGCCGCCGGGCTGCGCTTCCCGGCCTCGGGTCGCTGGCACCACGCCCAGCAGCCGGGGAACGTCCACTGGGTGTGGGGCCAGGCCGCCGACGTACTCCAGCACGGGTCGATGCGCACTCGGCTGACCCTGGGCAACCCGTGGCTGGCGCTGCGGTTCCTGAACCCCACCGATGCACCACTGGACTCCGGCAAGTCGAGCGGCGTCCACCTCCGTACGCCGGTGGAGCTCGCCGCCACCGCGGTCACCACCGACGACGTGACGATCGTGGCGTGCGCGCCCGGGGCGCCCGGCCTCGACACCCTCGCTGTGCTCCGCTACCTCGCGGATGCGCTCGACGCCGGGGGCCTGGCCGAGGGCACGCCGACCTGGCAGGACTTCGTGACGGCGCTGGCCGGGCTCGAGCAACCGTTGCGGGTGCTCGAGCCGGGTGGCAGTCCGGCGACCGGCCGGCGTGTCCGCGTGGTCGGCGGCGCCGGCCCGGTCACCCTCACCCCAGCGCATCACGGCGACGCCCTGGCCGCGCTGGGCGTCACCCGGGCCGCGCTCGCCTCCGGTCCCAGGCTCGACGTGAGCGACGGCGCGGACGTCGTGGCGGTGGCCGACGCCACGGCGGTCACTGATGGTCGCGTCCCGCTCACCACGACGTCGAGCAGGGTCACCGTCGCCTCCCTCGCGCACTGGCTCTCGGCCCAGCAGACCACCGAGCTGACCCGCTACACGCGGGGGAACACCGTGGTGCCGTTCGCCGACGGCGACGCGACCCTCGCTGACCTCTTCAAGGAGCTCAACGACGCGATCGACGATGGCACCCCCCCGGCCGTCGGCGCGGAGGCGGCGTTCTACGTCACCGGCTACTCGCTTCAGCACGACGTGTCACTGGGGCCGCCCGATCTCCCGCTGCGCAGCGTGGAGGAGGTCGCCGAGGCGATGGGCATCCAGGGAGGCGATCCCCGGTTCCTGGCGCTCCAGATGATCCAGCTCGAGCCGGATTGGGTCCGCGACATGGAGACCGCCGTGGTGATCGTCGCGCTGCTGATCGCGATCGCCGGCATCGTCGCGGCAGCTGCTCACGAGAGCGACGCCGAGGGAGCGACGTTCGTCCTTCACGCGTACGGGATCGCGATTGCGATGCTCGTCGGCTCGTCGGACCTCGACTCCCTGCTCGAGGGGCAGGAGCTCAACCGCGGCTCGATCGAGGCGCTCGACGCGCTGACCGGCGTCGAGGCGCATCTCGACCCCGTCGACGCGGACGTCGACGACAACCCCCTGGCCGAGACCCAGGGCGACATCGTCGGGCTCGCCTTGGACGCGCAGCGTCGGTTCAACGTCTTCCACCAGAAGATCCAGGTGGTGCGCAACGGCACCGGCATCCACGCCTACTGCGGCGGGATCGACCTCAACGCCAACCGCACCCAGGGGCCGGCACATGCGTCCCGTGGGCCCTTCCACGACGTCCACGCCCGCATCGACGGCCCGGCCGCCGGCGAGCTCGCCACCACCTTCATCGAGCGCTGGCGGCGGGCGGCGCCCGCGACGACCCTTCGACTCGATGAGCCGGGCGCGCTCGACGACCCGCCGAACACCGGGCGCGACGTCGTGCAGGTGGCCCGCACCTACTACCGGCCGGCCGCGGGGTCCGGTCGCGGCTTCACCTTCGCGCCCCTCGGCGAGAGCACCATCCTCGAGACCCTCGTGCAGGCGATCGGGCAGGCCCGCCGCTACATCTACATCGAGGACCAGTACCTCACTCCGCCCCCACGGTTCACCGACGCGCTCGCCGAGGCCGCCGCTGCGGTGTCCGGACCTCTCGTGATTGTCGTCCCGGCGACCCCGGACCAGCCGTTCGGGCTGCCCAGGCGCCTGAAGTTCATCGACGACATGCGCGCGGCGTGGGGTGACCGGGTCCGGGTCGGCATCCTTCGCAAACGGTTCCTGCACGCCGCCACGTTGAAGACGTCGGCCGCCGGCCGGCTCTGGCTGGCAGAGACCCTCGACGAGGCGGCCGACATCGTGGAGCTCGCCCCTCCAGACCGGCTGCCCAAGACTCCGTTCTGGCTCACCGTGGGCGACGAGGCGATGCGCGCCAGCCGCAAGGTAGTGGGCTTCTCCAGCCCGACCAGCGTCCAGCTGCAGGTGGAGCGCCAGAGCACGAGCCGGCTGTTCGGCGCCACGTCGGGCACGGACCGCAAGACGCACCGCAAGGGCGCCTCAGCGCTCGCTGGCTCGTTCCCGTCGATCTATGTGCACTCGAAGATGATGCTCATCGACGACGCGTTCGCCTCGATCGGGTCGGCCAACGCGAATCGACGCGGCTTCTACTCCGACGGCGAGTGCAACATCTTCGGCCTCCGCGACCAGGTGACCGAGGGCGACAACTGGATCCGCGACCTGCGCCTGGACCTGTGGGCCGAGCATCTGGGCGTCCCGCCGGAGTACGCCCGTACGGCGCTGCTCGATCCTGCGGCGAGCCTCGCGCTCATCGACCGCAAGTTCACGATCGGCAACCGGTTCACGACCTTCGACGCCCAGCCCACCGAGAACGGCGCGACGATGTCGCTCGAGTTCATCGAGTCGACGTCGACGCTCGGTGGTGTCGTGGCCGTCGCCAAGTTCATCGGCGGCATGGCAGCGGTGATGGCGGGCGCTGACTCCGACGCCGTCTTCAACACCATCATCGACCCGAGCAGCGAGCTCGAGCAGCCATGAATCTCAGCGACCTGTTTGCCTCGTTCGCCACGTCCTGGCCGGCGGACAAGATCAACACGTCGTGGCCCCCGTCGACCGACGGGTCGGGCCTCGCCAACCAGGCGGACGACATCATCGAGGTCGAGAACGTCGTCACCGCCGTCGGCCCGGACGGCACCGTCACCATCACCGGCCGGCTGTCGCTGAAGCCCACGGCCCTCCTGCCCACGGACCGGCTCACCAGCCACCTGTTCCCCTCCCTGGGCTTCCTCTTCGCGCCCCCGGATCTCAGCTGGGTTTCTGACTTCCGCGCCTCGGTCGCGCCGACAGGTGCTTCGACGGTCCAGATCGACCTGCTGCCGCTGAAGGTCTTCCTGCCACCAGACCTCCTCCGTGCGCACGACGTGCCCACCGCGCCGGGCCATGACATCGGCGTCGAGCTGTCCGAGGGTGCGGGCGACACGGTCATCACGCGTGACTTCTCGTTCCTGATGAACGCTCAGCGTGAGATGCGATTCGAGCCGCACCTGCCCATCTCGATCGGGCCGTGCACGCTCTTCGGCGTCCCCATGAAGGCGGTCCACGAGCTCACCCTCATCGCATCGCCGCGCAAGGCACGCGAGCAGGTGGACTGGCTGGTGCGTGACTTCGGTGACGCCACCATCCCGTTCAGCGGGGGCGTGCTGGCGTTCGGAGGCCTCGAGCTCGACTGGGGCCTGCCCGGGAGCGCACTGCAAGACCTGCGGAAGCACCTGCGGTTGCGCGACGACGCGCACGTGATCATCGAGGACCTCGCCCTGCCGTCGGTGCTGTTCCCGCCGGCACCGCTGCACGGCACCATCGGAGTGCGTCGCAGCCTCGATGTGAACGAGAGCCTGGCGGAGCACCTCACCTTCGCCGATGCCCCAGTGCTGATCCCACTCGGGGAGAGCGCGCATCTCTTCCTGGACAAGTTCTTCTTCCGTACCCCTGCCGAAGGCGCGAGCTGGTTGACCGGTCTCACCCTCGAGGCCGGTGTGTCCTGGCCGGACAGCAGCGGCGACAGCTGGGAGGCCGAGATCGGCCTGATCGACGGCGACGTGCTCCGCCTGTCCATCGCGCAGACACCGCCGCCCACCGGCGAGGAGATCCCGCTGGTCCGGCTCGACGTCTGGAAGTACGTCGTCGACATCTTCCGCCTGCGGGTGGGGCTGTCCTTCAAGGAGCTGCTCGAGACGCACCCCGAACCAGGACAGACGTTCCAGGCGCTCGTCGACATCCTCATCCAGGAGAAGCCGGGCGGCGCTGGCGAAGTGACCTCCCCCGAGCTGGAGACCGAGGACGGCCGTCCCTTCGAAGCCGCGCTGACCGACATCGGCTGGGACCGGGGCAAGCCGTCCGGTGCCGCGGTGATGCCACCCGGAACCCGGCTGAAGCTGTCGCGCTTCGTGTTCGAGCTGCACGAGATGGGCCTGGCGCACGAACAGGGCGCCACCTACCTCTCGGTCTCCGGCGCGATCCGCGAGAACACGGCTCCGCTCTCGGGCGGTGTTTGGTTCACCCGACTGCGCGGCAAGCTCGCCGGCAACCCGGACGCTCCCGGCTTCCTGCTGGGCGGTCTCGGGCTCGACCTCAAGGTCGAGGACGTCGTCGAGATCACCGCGCACGGGTCGTACCGCGACGAGCGCCTGCCGGACGGCACGCGGCTCGAGGAGCAGGGTCTCGGCGGCGGCCTGGTCGTCTACGCCGGCGGCAACAAGTGGGGCCTCACCGTCGACGTGTTCTGGGGCACCAGCACCCCCGCGTCGGGCGAGAGCTCCGACTTCTTCCTGCTGCTCCTCGCCCTGTTCGGCGCGATCCCCATGGGGCCGATCGAGCTGCAGGGCGTCGAGGTCCTGTACGCCACCGGCCTGATGCCGAAGCTCGAGGACGGCGACCGGGAGGCCGGCGAGCTCAAGTACTACAAGTGGCTCAAGCGGGCCCAGCCCACGGCGCTCCCGGAGTCGCGCAGTCTGGTCTCCTGGAAGCCGACGCCGGACGCCTGGGCCTTCGGCGTGGGGCTCGCTGTGTCGATCACCGGGTGCGGGTCGGTCGTCAAGCTCAAGGCGTTCGGGGCGGGCTTCGACTCCCCCACGGCATCAGGCCTCGTGGTCGTCGTCGAGTTCGGCCTGTTCGACGTGAAGAACCCGCTGGCGGTCGGCGTCTTCGAGTACGACTTCCGCTCCGACGCCTGGGTGCTGGTGCTCCAGGTCGACATCAAGCTCGCCGACCTCATCGACAACTTCCCGCCACAGCTGGACGTCAGGCTCGGCGGCACCGTGACGCTCGGCAACAAGCCGGGCCTGGTCGCGATCGGCCGGCTCGGTGCCCCCGACACCTGGCCCGGCGCCAAGCTGGAGCTGGAGCTGAGCCGGGTCTTCGCGGTGAAGGCCCGGCTGGCGGTGTGCTTCGAGTGGCTGGAGGACGAGCACATCGGGGGCGGCCTGACGTTCAGCCTCACCGTGTCGGGCAAGGCGGGCGTCATCCGGCTCGAGGGCTGGGGCGCGCTCGAGGTGCTCGTGCGGTTCATGCGGACCGGGACCAACGACTTCGTCGCCCGGCTGCGCGTCGAGCTCGGCTTCGCGGTGATCCTGTTCGGCTTCCTCCGCTTCGGCATCAGCATCCAACTGCTGGCCGAGTGGCTGGCGCACGTGCCCAACTACCTCGTCTTCCGGGTCACGTTCCGCTTCGAGACGCCGTGGTTCCTCCCCGATGTCTCCTACACCGTCGAGTCCGCGTCCGGCGAGCTCGAGCCCGGCGAGCGCCGCGTGGCGACGAGCCCGCTGCTGCAGGCCAGCGCGCTCGCGCCGAGCGGCTCCCGGACGGCCAAGGTGCAGCGCGCGGACTCGGGCTCCGGCGGCGAGCCGACCGCGCTCGCCTCGGTCAGCGGGCTGGTCGGCGCGAACGGGGCCTGGCGGGGTGACGCGCAGCCGGTCCCGCTGGACGCGACGGTGGAGATCGACTTCTCCGTGATGCTCGTCGACACGCTCGGCATCGGTGCGGTCAACGTCGACTTCGGCGAGCAGGTCTCCGGCGACGGCGACCTCGCGCTGACCACCAGGTACCGGCTCGTCGGGCTGACCATGCGGCGGCGCCCGCTCACCGGCGGCGCCTGGGAGACCGTGGAGGAGCTCGTCGACGCGACATCGCCGCGGGACTTCCGCTGGTCCTGGGACGACGACACGCGTTTCCACGGGCAGGTGGCACCCAAGAAGCTCCTGCTCAACGGGCGCACGCCGTTCACTGTCGGTCTGGACAACCCGCTCGCGGACGCCGAGATCTTCGAGGACAACCCCTCCTACCCGTGCTGCCAGGTCCGCCGCCCGGACGTCGCCAGCTTCGACTTCGAGGAGGAGGGGCTCGGCACGCTGCCGGCGGGCTTCGTCCGCGGCTTCCGCTACGAGGACCGGGGCACGCCCGCGCCCGTACGCATTCAGGGACTCGCCTGCGTCGTCCGGCCGCCGCACACGACCGGGGCGACCGCGAGCGTGGTGGGCGCCTTCGCCCCCGCCAACGGGCCGGTGGCGACGGTCACCGCCAACGAGGACCTCGCGGCCGCCGTCGTACGGGTTGCCGTCGACGGGCGCCGCAAGGCCCGACTCGTCGTGGTTGCTTTCGACGCCGGCGGCACGGAGGTCGCCCGCCACCACGACAACACCGGCGCCTCTCCGTTCGTGGAGGTGCCGATCGATCCGGGCCGCGCCTTCCGCGCCGTGGTCGTGCTCGTCGAGGACCTGGAGCGCGGGCAGCACGACAGCAGCGCGCCGGCGACCGTCGTCCTCGACTCGGTGGAGTGCGTGACCCAGCGCGACCGGGAGCGGTTCGACCGCGAGAGCGACCGCTGCCAGCGCGAGGGCACTGACGGCACGGCGCAGCCCGTGACGTTCCTCGCGCGGCACGAGTACGAGATCGCCCTCACGACCGAGGTCGCCGTACGCCACTCCGCGACCGAGTGGGAGACCGCGACTGTCACGGAGCGCGTGGGCTTCGAGACGGCCGGTCCGCCCGGGCTCAACGAGTCCCAGGAGCCCGGCCTCGAGCTCGAGCCCTACGTGATCAGCCTGCCGCCCGGGGGCCGCGGGCTGACCTACCGCGAGGAGCCAGTGCACCTCGTGCTGTCCGACGCGCTGCGCATCTTCGGGCCCGGCAGCGGCACCACCGAGGCCGACCACCGACTGCCGGTCACGATGGTCATCGAGTCCGCCTTCGACGCGAACCCGGACGCCCATGAGGGCAAGGCCTCGCGCGCCTCCGCCGAATGGTTCCTGGCGAACCGGGGCACAGCCGACCCGTGGCTGACGGACGCGACGCTGGGCCTGGTGCACGCCCTCTCCCGCAGCGGCACGGCGCTGCGCTACCAGAGGCTCTCCGAGGCATCTGCCGGCACCTGCCCGCCGGACGACGTGTGGGCCGAGCAGCAGCCGTCGGTGGGCGTGGACCCGTTCGACCCGGACGGCCAGGCGCTGTGGGAGCCGAGGGCGTCTTACGTCGCGACGATGCGGCTGGCCGGCAGCCCCGTTGTCGACCGGGACCCGTTCGAGGCGGCGGACATCACGTCGTTCTCGGCCGTCGGGGGCTCCTGGACCTTCGACGAGGGCGGGCTCGCGGCGAGCGCGGCGACCAGTGGGGCGTTCGGCGACGCGGACTGGGACCTCTACCGCGTCGACGTGAGAGGCGGTCTGGGGCCGGGCGGCGAGCTCGGCGTCGTCGTACTCGCCGATCCGGCCACGTCGACGCAGGGCGTACGCGCGCTCATCCGCCGCGACGCCGCGGGCGGCGGGAGCCTCACCGTGGAGTCGGTGACGGGCGTGCCCATCGGCGAGGTCCCCATCGACGACATCGGCGAGGATAGCGCGCTCGCCGTCGAGGTCTTCGCCGATGCCATCCGCTGCCGGTGTGGGGAGGCGGTCGTCAGCGTGCCCCGCGGCGACCGTCGTCCGGGCGGCTGCGTGCTGCTCGCGACCGACGCTCGGGTCGCGTCGCTCCAGGTGCGCGGCATCGACATGTACCGGCAGGCGTTCACGACCAGCCGCTACGAGGGGTTCACCGAGCACGTGGGCAGCTGCACGGGCCTCGAGCGGTACAACGCCGGCGCGGCCGCGGAGCCGCTCGCGACCGTACGTGCCCGGCTGAGCGGCGCGGTTGTCGCGGCGATGGCGCCGGCAGCGCCGTCCGTCGACCGTGAGGCCCGGTTCGGGGAGGTGGCGAGCGCCCTGGCCGCGCCGCTGCGCGAGGACCCCCGGCGGCTCCACGTGACATGCATGTCGTCCCCGACGGACCGCTGGCTGCTGCTCGAGTCGCCGGAGCCGCTGGACCTCGCCGAGGAGATCGCGCTCGGTCTGGCGCTGAAGGTCGTCCGGCCCGGCCTGTCCGATGCCGACCGGGTCCGCCTCGGCGCGCTGATCGAGGCCGCGCTTCGTGCGCCGCAGCCTCCCGGACCGGGACCGTTCGGGCCGATCCGGCCCGACCTCCTCGGGGTGCGCGCGTTGGTCGTGCCGGAGAGGTTCGGCGGCATCCTCGACGCCCCCGGCGCCCGCCGACCCGCCTACTCGGCGATCCTCGCGGGCAAGTTCCTCGTCGTGACCGAGCTGACCACGGGCACCGTCGGACGCGTGCGGGCGCCCGTCCTCGGCCCCGAGGACCGAGCGCTCCTCGAGGACGTGCGGGTCGACCTCAACGCCTCGCTGATGATCATCCGCTGGCACCTGCCGAACCTCGTCTCGTGGGAGGACCAGGCCGTGACGGTGATCCAGAACGGCCCCGCCACCCACGCGCTTGTCCTGCCCACGGCGGGGCTCGCGGACGGCACCTACCGGCTGACGATGTCGCTCACCCGTCGGTGGTTCGACACCACTGACCCGGTCGGGCCCGGCAACGCGTACGTCGACGAGGCGACGATCGAGCTCGAGGTAGCGGGCTGAGGATGCCGGTGGGCCCGCGCGCCCCGAACCGGGGCGCGCCCGCGAGCTGAAATGCATTCAGGCCCGGCTCCCTGGGGATCCGACCCGAAATTTGTAGCGGGGGCAGGATTTGAACCTGCGACCTCTGGACGTGATAAGAGGCCTGTCCCGGACTACTAGCAAGTCTTGGGTTCCCTTGGAAAACCTCGGGTGGTTGAGAAGATTCCCCATCGGACGGCTCCAACTGTATCGGAACGTCTCGGACCAGTTGCCCATCGTTTCCGATGACATTTCGATGACCTGTCAAATCCGCTGACGCCCAATGCTGCCGGGTCTGCGCGATGGTTCGACGCGCTTAGGCTCCCGCGCGGCTCGGCTTCGAGCCGCTACTGAACCAGCGTCACACCGCGGAGTAGGCGCGGATCTTCCGAAAGGCACGTGCAGGCCTCCACTCGCTCCGACTACGCGGACTCAGGCAAGGGGATCCGCTCGCGGGACGAATGGACAAGTGCGTCGAGCGCGGCGGCCCGAGCTTGACAGTCATACGCGGAAGGAATCACTACGCGGCCAGCCTCATGTCGGCTGCCGACCAACAGATCCCCGACGACACCCGCGTGGCGTTGGAGGAACTGCTCACGGAAACCGGGCGTTGACTGGCGAATATCGGGATGGACAACGGCACCCAGCTCACCGCACACGCGATGCGCGGCTGGCACCGCATCTCCTTGACAAGACCGCGTTCATCGAATCCTGCTTGCTTGGCGGAACGGCTTCTCCGAGTCCTTGGACGGCGGCTTCAGTCCCCCACCCGGCCGGTGTCGTAGGCCCACATCGCGATCTCGACCCTGTTGCGGGCGCCGATCTTGGCCAGCAGGCTGGCGACGTGGGTCTTGGCGGTCGTCAGGCCGATGAAGAGTTCGGCGGCGATCTCGGCGTTCGTGCGGCCACGGGCGACCAGCGCCAGCACCTCCTCCTCGCGGTCGGTGAGCGGCTCGATCGGTTGGGTGCGCCGTTTCGACGGTTCCCTGGCGGCCAGGGTGGACAGCAGCCGCCGGGTGATGTTCGGCGCGATCAGGGCATCGCCGACGGCGGCGGCATGGACGGCCTGGACGAGCAGCTCCGGCCCGGCGTCCTTGAGCAGAAAGCCTCGGGCGCCGGCCCGGAGCGCGCCGTGGACGTACTCGTCGAGGTCGAAGGTCGTGATCACCACCACCGCCATCGGGTCCGGGACGCCCCGCCCTGCGAGGAGCTCGGTCACCTCGATGCCGTCGAGCCCGGGCATCCGGATGTCGACCAGGCACACGTCGGGGCGGAGCCGACGCGCCAGCTCGACCGCGGCGTGGCCGTCGGCGGCCTGGCCGACGACCTCGATGCCAGGCTGCGCGTCAAGGATCATGGAGAGGCCGGTACGCACCAGATCTTGGTCGTCGGCCACCAGCACGCGCACCGTCATCGGCGTACCTTCGTCGGCAGCTCGGCGTCGACCGTCCACCCGCCCTCGGGCGCCGGCCCGGCACGTAGCGTGCCGCCGAGCAGCTGCACGCGCTCGGTCATCCCCAGCAGCCCGAAGCCGTGGCTCGCCGGCCGCGCCGGGTCGATCTGTCCGTCGTCGGTCACGCGTAGTCGCAGCCTTCCCGCGCCCTCGACGACCCGGATCTCCACACGCGAGGCGTTGCGGGCGTGCCGCAGGGCGTTCGTCAGCGCCTCTTGCGCCAGCCGGTAGACCGCCGCGTCGACCTGGAGCGGAAGTTCGTCCAGGTCACCCGGCACCTCCACGTCGACGACCGGCACCGGGTCGCGGCGGGCGAGGGACACCAGGTCGGCAACGCCGGGCTGGGGGGCGTACTCCGCCGGCGCTCCGTCGCGCAGCACCCGGACCATCGCCCGCATCTCCGCGAGCGTCCGCGACGCTTCCCCTTCGATGACCGCCAGCGCCTCGAGCGCCGCTTCGGGTCGCTGCCCGGCCATCGCCCGGCCCGCCTGCGCCTGCACCGCGATCGCCGAGACGTGGTGGGCGACCATGTCGTGCAGCTCGCGCGCGAGGCCGACCCGCTCCTGGCTGCGGATCTGGTCCAGCGCCCGGCGCCGGCTCTCGGCGCGGTAGCGGAACGCCGCTCCGCCCGCCGCCGCCGCCGCCAGGACGGCGAACCCGCCGATGAGCTCGGCCGGCCCGGTGTAGTCGGTCGCGATGCCGAATACCGCAGCGACCAGCACCATCGCCAGCCCGATCACGATCTCGCGCCCTGAGCCCCAGCGGACCAGTGCGTAGACGAGCACCAGGATGTAGATCATCGTGTTCAGGCCCACGCCCGGGATCCCGGCCAGCTGGCTCGCCAGCTCCCAACGCCATCGCCGGTGCCGAAGCCCACCACGACGCAGAGCAACGGGTGGGTACGCCGCCACAGCAGCACCGGCGCGAGTCCGACCGCCACGATCGTCGCGAACGGCCGCCAGGCGACGTCGTCCCGGAGGACCCCCTCGAGCAGCGCCGTCACCATCAACACCCCGACCAGCACCCAGTCGCGCGACACCCGTTCGGGAGCGTCGGCTGCGCGGGGCTCGGCCCACAGCGAGCGCAGGGCGTTGGTGATCACCCGCCCAGCCTAGGGACCGCCGAGGCGTCGGGGACCGACCGAAAGAACGAGACCCCGCTCCTCCCAACGGCCGAGGCGGGTCCGGCCTCGACGCCGATGTGCGCGCGCCGCGACGCGGCGAGGGTTGTCACATGATCACTGTTGAGTCACTGACCCGGAGGTACGCCGGCTTCACCGCCGTCGACAACGTCTCCTTCACCGCCCAGTCCGGTCGCGTGACCGGTTTCCTCGGTCCGAACGGCGCCGGCAAGTCCACCACGATGCGCGTCATGGTGGGTCTGACCGTCCCGACGTCCGGCACCGCGACCATCAACGGAGAACGGTTCGCCGACCTCCCCAACCCCGGCCTCGAGGTGGGCGTCCTGCTCGACGCCTCCGCCCAGCACGCCGGTCGCACCGGACGCGAGATCCTCACCATTGCCTCCGACACCATGGGCCTGCCCCGCACCCGGGTCGACGAGATGCTCGAGCTGGTGAGCCTGACCCCCACCGAGGCCAAGCGCCGCGTGCGCAACTACTCCCTCGGCATGCGTCAACGCCTCGGCATCGGCACCGCACTCCTCGGAGACCCCAAGGTGCTGATCCTCGACGAGCCCGCCAACGGGCTCGACCCCGCGGGGATCCGGTGGATGCGCGACCTGCTGACGGGCTTCGCCAGCCAGGGCGGCACCGTGCTGCTGTCCTCGCACCTGCTGCACGAGATCGAGGTCATCGCCGATGACCTGGTCGTGATCGGCAACGGCAAGATCGTCGCGGCCGGCACCAAGGAAGAGCTCCTCGCCGCGGCCGGGACGCTCGCCCGCTCGACGTCACCGCGCGACCTCGCGCACGCCCTCGAGCAGGCCGGGATCCCCAGCACGCTCGCCGGGGACGGCTCGGTCCGCACCGATGCCGACCCCGCTCGGGTCGGGGCCGTGGCCCTGACCGCCGGCATCGCCCTCACCGAGCTCCGGTCCGCCGAGGGCGCCGGACTCGAAGACATGTTCTTGTCGCTCACTGCCGACACCCAACGCGAAGGAGTTGCGGCATGACCGCCACGATCATCCCTCCGGCCACCACCACGGAGGCCGCACCGGTCCACCGGACCGCCCGTCCCATCCCGACCACCCGGCTCGTCAAGGTCGAGCTGCGCAAGATGTTCAACACCCGCTCGGGATTCTGGATGCTCGTCAGCATCGGCGTCCTGTCGCTCATCGCGACCGGGTCGGTCATCATCTTCGCTCCCGACAGCGACGTCACCTACGAGAGCTTCGCGAGGGCGATCGGGTTCCCGATGTCGGTGATCTTGCCGATGATCGCGATCCTGGCCGTCACGAGTGAGTGGAGCCAGCGCAGTGGGCTCACGACGTTCACGCTGGTGCCGAGCCGCGGACGCGTGATCGGCGCCAAGGCGATCGCGACCCTCCTGGTGGGCCTCGGCTCCATGGCCGTCGCCTTCGCGGTGGGCGCCCTCGGCAACCTGGCCGGCTCCGCACTCGCCGGCGTCGACACCGTGTGGGACATCTCGTGGTCCATGGCGCCTCAGATGGTGCTCGGCAACCTGGTCGGCATGGCCATCGGCTTCACCCTCGGTGTCGTGCTGCGCAACTCCGCGGCCGCGATCGTGGGCTACTTCGTCGTCTCATTCGTCATGCCGGGCATCCTCGCTCCTCCTGGCCCAGGTGCGCTCGTGGTTCGAGGACCTGCAGCCGTGGATCGACTGGAACACAACGCAGGTGGTGCTCTTCGATGGCGCCACGAACACCGGCAAGGAGTGGGCGATGCTCGGCTCGACCACGATGATCTGGATCGTCATTCCCCTCGTCGTCGGGCTGCTCTCCCTGCGCCGCTCCGAGGTCAAGTAGTCACACACGGGCGGCGCTATCCGGAACTCATCTGTGCGTTCCGGATACCGCCGTTTCGTGGTGGATCGGCTCAGCGCCGCGGTCATGTCGTCGCCTGGCGACGAGAAGGGAGACCACAACCGTGACCACCTACACCCCACCACCTGAACCAGGCCGCACCGCTTCACGCAGGAACCGCCCGGTCCCCCTCGTCATCGGCATCCTGCTCGCACTCGTAGGCTTCCCACTGCTACTCGGAGGCATCGGCCTCGGCTGGGCGATGGCCACCCAGCGCGACGACGACGGGTTCTTCAGCACCCCGACCGAGCAGCTCACCACCGAGACGGTGGCCCTCTCCAGCGAGATCGTGGACTTCGGCGAGGCCGGCCCCGACGACTGGTGGGCCGACCATGACATCGCCACCGTGCGGCTGAGCGCCCGGTCCGCGGACGCATCGGCCGTCTTCATCGGGATTGCACCGAGCGCCGACGTCGCGGGCTACCTGGGCAGCGCGTCATTCGACGAGATCAGCGACCTGCGCACCGACCCGTTTGACTACTCGCTGACCCGGCGTGGCACCGACGGTGACCTGAGCGCGGCTCCCACGGACCAGGGGTTCTGGACCGCGCAGAGCAGCGGCCCCGGCACCCAGGCGCTGACCTGGGACCTCGAGCCCGACACCTACACCGCCGTGGTCATGAACGTCGACGGCTCCCCGGGGGTCGCGGTCGACCTGTCCGCTGGCGGACGCCTCGGCTGGCTCACACCTGTGGCATGGACCCTCGGCCTGCTGGGCGGCGCACTGATCCTCGGCGGCGCACTGCTCGTCGTGTACGGCGCCAGGCCGCCGGGACCGCGGGTCACCCGCCAGGCCGCGGCCGGTCAGCCTCCGGAAGCCATCCGGCCCGACACGCCGGTGACCCTGGTCGGCGCGAAGGACCCGCAGCTGACCCGTGGGCTCTGGCTGGTCAAGTGGTTCCTGGCGGTCCCGCACTTCGTCGTGCTCGCGCTGCTGTGGCTGGTCTTCCTGGTGCTCACCGTCGTGGCGTTCTTCGCGATCCTGGTCACCGGCCGCTACCCGCGTGGCCTCTTCGACCTCAACGTCGGCATCCTGCGGTGGACCTGGCGGGTGCAGTTCTACGCGACGGCAGCGATCGGCTCCGACCGCTACCCGCCGTTCACCCTGGACCACACCGACTACCCGGCCGACCTCGACATCGCCTACCCCGAGCGGCTCTCGCGCGGGCTGGTGCTGGTCAAGTCGTGGCTGCTGGCGCTCCCGCACCTGATCGTGCTGGGCGTGCTCGCGGGCACGTGGCACTTCGGTGACGCGGACGGCTTCCAGTTCGCCGTCGGCGGTCTGATCGGCGCCCTGACATTGGCTGCCGGACTGCTGTTGCTGTTCACCGGCCGCTACCCGGCGCCGTTGTTCGACCTGCTGGTCGGCCTGAACCGGTGGGTCTACCGGGTGACCGCGTACGTCGCCCTGATGACCGACACCTACCCGCCGTTCCGGCTGGACCAGGGCCCGGCGGACCCCGGTGGCGTCGCGCCCACGCCGAGCACCCCCGACGCGCCGGCCACGACCGGTCTCGGCTGGCCGGCTAAGGAGCGTCGTCCTGACCGTGAGGTGGAGGTGTGACGATGCCTGCTGTCTCCACGCTCCCCGCGAGCACCCGGCCGAGCGGTGCCGGGTCGACGGAGTCGTCGCGGCCCTCGGCAGTGCTGTCGATCCTGCTGGCCCTGCTGGGGCTCGGCGCGATGGCCACCAACCCAGGGCTCTGGATCATGTCGTGCAGCTCAGGCTCGGTTCCCCACAGGGAACCGAGCCTGAATTTGGTAGCGGGGGCAGGATTTGAACCTGCGACCTCTGGGTTATGAGCCCAGCGAGCTACCGAACTGCTCCACCCCGCGTTGCTGTCCAGAACCTTACGGGACGGGTGGTGGGTGGCTCAAATCGGGGCGGCTGGGCAGCCACCGCGCGGCAGCTCAGCCGCCGGAGGGGGCGGATGTCCCGGTGGCTGGGTTTTGGCCGAGGTCGGCGAGTGCCACCGCCTCCTCGATGAAGTCGCGGGCACGCTCGGTCTGGCGGGCCGCCTCGACCGGGTCGCCGCGACGGTAGGCCGCGTCGGCCTGCTCGAAGGCTGCCTGCGCCTGGACCAGCAGCTCGGCGATCTGCTGTCGGTTGCTCTGGGGCGGCTCCTCCTCCCCGGGCGGTGGGTCCTCCTCGCCCGGAGGCGGGTCGACCGGGTTCGTCGGTTCGACGCCGAGCACGTCGGCGAGCGCCTCGAGCAGCGAGTTGCCGATGCCGACCTGGTCGCCGTAGGAGACGATCACGAACTGCAGGATCGGATAGCTCGACTCGGACAGCTGCCGAACGGCGTACACCGGCTGCACGTACATCAGGCCGTCGCCGACCGGAAGTGTCAGCAGGTTGCCGAACCTTGGCTTCGTCTCGCCTAGGTTGAACGCCTGCAGCTCGCGCCGGACGTTGTCGCTGTTGGCCATCTCGTTGGCGATCAGGCCCGGGCCCGGCGTCTGCTCGTTGGGCAGCTGGAGCACGCTGATCTTGCCGTAGTCGTCGGACGTCGCATCGGAGTTGACCGTGGCGAACGACGCGAGGTTGTCCTTGGCGCGCGGCACGAAGACCGACGTGAGCGACCAGGTCTCATCACCGGCCTGGGTCGGGTCGTCGACGAAGAGGCGGTACGGCGGCTGGTAGCTGCCGGCATCGTAGGGGTCCTCCGGCACCTCCCACCGGTCGTTGCTCTGGTAGAAGTCGCCGGAGTCGGTGACGTGGTAGCGCGCGAACTGGTAGCGCTGCACCTTGAACAGGTCCTCGGGGTAGCGCAGGTGCTCGCGGAGCTCGTCGGGGATGGCGTCGCGGTCCTGGACCGTGCCGGGGAACGCCCCACGCCAGGCCTGCAGGATCGGGTCGGACTCGTCCCACGCGTAGAGCGTGACCGTGCCGTCGTAGGCGTCGACCGTCGCCTTCACGGCGTTGCGCATGTAGTTGACCTCGTCGGTCGGGAGCGTGCCGAACACCGTGTCCTGGGTCAGTGAGTCGTCGGTCATGGTGGTGAACGACTCGCTCTCCGACTGTGGGTAGCGGTCGGTCGTGGTGTAACCGTCGAGGATCCACTGGATCTTGCCGTCGACAACGGCGGGGTAGGGGTCGGCGTCCACCGTCAGCCATGGCGCGACGCGCTCGAGCCGCTCCCGCGGATTGCGGATGTACAGCACCTCGCTGTTCCCGTTCACCCGGCCGGACAGCAGGAAGTTGGGCTCGCCGAAGCGGACCGCGAACATCAGCTTCTCGAAGACGTTGCCGACCGGGACGCCGCCTGCGCCGTCGTACGTCGTGGTCTGGCCCTCCTCGTCGCCAGTCGCCGACCCGAGGTCGAGCTCGACGTCGTTGGCGTCGTCGCTGGCCTTGCCGACGACGGAGTAGTCGGGACTCATCTCGCCGAAGTAGACCCGGTCCTCGTAGCCCTCGGCATCGAGGCTGCTGAGCGCGTCCTGGCCCACCTGCTGGCCCTCGGCCCACTGGATCTCGGTCGACTCGTCGTCGTCGTCGGCCCCGCGCTGGTTGGCGTAGGCGGCGATCATGCCACTGCCATGGGTGTAGACGGTGTGGAGGTTGTTCCAGTTCTGGTCGGCCTCGTTGATGCCGTCCTGGTCGAGCTCGCGCACGCCGAGCACCAGTGCCCGGTCGGTGCCGTCGATCTCGTAGCGGTCGACGTCGAGCACGGGGGCGACCGAGTAGTAGGCGCGCACCTGCTGCACCTGCTCGAAGGTCCGGTTGACCACGAGCGGATCGACCAGCGGCACCGAAGAGGTCTCGCCGGACAGCGTGGCCAGCTGCCCGAGGGCCGCCGACGACTCGCTCGTGAACGGTTCGACCTCGATCTCCTCCAGGTCGTACGCCGCTCGGGTGGCCGCGATGTTCGCCTTGAGGTACTTGTCCTCCTTGTCGGGCTCGCTCGGGTTGACGCTGAACTGCTGGACGATGCCCGGCCAGATCATGCCCAGCAGCACCGCGCTCAGGGCCAGGAGGCCCAGCCCGACCGACGGCAGCAACCAGGTCCGGCGCCAGACGTTGAGGAAGAACAGCAAGGCGCAGATCAGCGCGATCCCCATCAGGATCCCCTTGGCGGGCAGCACCGCGTTCTCGCCGGTGTAGGTCATGCCAGTGATGAGGCCGCCGGAGTCGCTGACCAGGTCGAACCGGTCGAGCCAGTAGTCGGCGCCCTTCGCGAGCACGAAGATCCCGAGCAGCACCGAGAGCTGCGCCTGGGCGGCACCGGAGAGTCGGTCGGCCTTGGTCTGCAGCTGGATGCCGCCGTAGAGGTAGTGGACGATCGCGGCCATCAGGGCGGCGACGACCGTGAACGCCATCGTGGAGTCGACCAGGTAGTGCAGCCAGGGCAGCTCGAAGATGTAGAAGCCCAGGTCGCGGTTGAAGAACTCATCGGTCTCGCCGAACGGCACGCCGTTGCGCCACATCAGGTAGTTGCGCCACTGGCCCGACGCGGACGTGCCGGCGAACAGGCCGAGCAGCACTGTGACGCCGATCGCCAGCCACATCCGGATCGGGTCGACGACCTCGCGGTAGCGGTCGAGCCCCGCCTGCTCCGGCGAGGACAGGCGGTAGAGCGGCCGGAACCGGTGGGCGAGGTAGATGTTGACCCCCACGAACGCCGCCATCACCGTGCCGAAGACGAGGAACAGGCCGACGCGGGTCCAGACCAGGGTGCTGAACACCCCGCCGTAGCCGATGTCGCGGAACCAGGCCCGGTCGGTCCAGAACGCCGAGAACGTGGTCAGCGCGAAGAATCCGAGGACCAAGACGACGGCGGTGATGATGAGGGCCCGCGACCGTCGCGGCGGTTCGGGCTCGGCAGGCTTCCGCCGCTGCTCATCACCCTCGTCGAACAGGTCGCTCACCGGGTCTCCTCCTCGGAGTCATCGTCATCGAGTGTCGCCACCAACAACTGAACGAGTGCCGGCACCAGGTCGGTTCCCGTGACGACCGACTGGGCGTCGTCATGCGCCCGCAGCCGAAGGGCACAGTACGTCGCACCGGCCCGGGTCGCACCAGCCACGATCCGCACGTCCTGCCGGTCGGGGTGGGCGCGTGCGAACTCCTCGGCGGCCGCCGCGTCGTCCGGCAGCTCCGGGTCCGCGCTCGGCGGCAGCACCAACCGCTCCACCACCGCGGCGCAGCCGGCCACGCCCTCAGGCCAGATGATCTGCTCGAGGACCGCCTCCAGCGCCTGGTCGGGTGGCAGCTGGTCCTGCTCGACCGGCGTCAGCGAGCCGGCGGCCGAGCTGTCGGTCAGGCCGGTCGCGGCGGCGAGCTCGGGCTCCTGGGCGACGAACCGGGCGGTGTCGACCAGCGCGTAGAGGCGGCCGGGCTGGTCCCAGCCCTCGTCGGCCACGTAGTTCTCGATCTCGAGCACCGCCGACGCCAGGGCGGGGTCGACGTCGAGCTCCCCGACCGGGCCGGTCAGGTCGTCGGGCAGGTCACTCACTGGCCACCCCCGTCGGGGCCTCGCACCGCGGCAGGTCGGCGCCCGGGTCGGCTGCCCACGTCTCGATGGCGTCCGCGGCCTCGCTCATCGTGGCCACCCGTACCAGCTCCATGTCGCCTTGCGGAGACTCGTAGGCGTCGTCGCAGTTCTCGGCGGGGACCAGGAACAGGTCCGTGTCGGCCTCGCGGGCGCCGGCGATCTTCTGGTCGATCCCGCCGATCGGACCCACCGAGCCGTCGGGGCTGAGCGTGCCGGTGCCGGCCACGACCTGGCCGCCGGTCATCGAGCCCTCGGTGAGCGTGTCGTAGACCGCGAGCGAGAACATCAGGCCAGCACTAGGCCCCCCGATGTCGGGGTCGATCCCGAACGTCACCTCGACCGGGAACTCGTAGTACTGCGTCATCTCGAACCCGAACGCCAACCGGCCGTCGATCTCCTCGCGCTGGAGTGAGACGGTGCGCATCTCACCGTCACGACGGACCCGGAGCTCGGTCGCCTGGTCGTCCGGGATCGCGTCGACCACGTCGGCCACCTCGTCGATGAAGCGCACGGGGGTGCCGTCGATCGAGACCAAGAGGTCTCCCTCCTCGAGCTCGCCGTCCGCCGGGGAGCCGTCGAGGACCCGGCGAACCTCTGGGAATGCGGGTACGTCGTACCCGAGCTCGGTCAGCGCGACCGCGACCGCGGTGTCCTGGGACGTCACCATCTGGAAGGCGCCCTCGGCCTGCTTCGACTCGTCGGTGTCCTCCGGCGCATAGATCGCGTCGTAGGGGTAGATCGCGTCGTCCCCGTCGATCCACGCCTCGAGCAGCCGGAACAGGTTCACGTCCGCCTCGGGCTCGGTCGCGTAGACCGTGGTGAACCGCAGCTCGCCGTCGTCGTGGAACGTCTCGGCCCCTTCGACCTTGACGATCTCGTGGTCGTCGTCGCCGGTCGTGCCGAGGACATCGGCGGTCAGCCCGGGTGAGTAGATGACGTACGGGAGCGGCTCTCGCAGCGCCCCGAACCAGAGGACGCCCAGCAGCGCCGCGGCCAGCAGGCCGGCGAACATCCGCTGAGTCATGGCGCTAAGCCTCTCACCTGGGAAAAGTCAGGCGGGCGGGCGGGTTCAGGCCTCGGGCCGGCCGGTGGCACGGGAAGGGCGTACGGCGATGCCGGTGCTGCGGTCACGCGGCACGCTCGGTCGTTGCCTGGCCATCCCCCGGTGCTCGCGCTGCAGTGCGGTCGCGAGCCGGGCCACCGCGACATCGCGGTCGACCTCGCCGCGACCCTCGCGCCCCAGCCACGCGACCCACAACATCGTCAGCACGGTGACGGTGCCGGCCGGCACCAGCCACAGCAGGATCTCCACGCGACGAGGGTAGGGCGCGGACCCGGCCGTGCGGGTCAGGGCGCGCCGACCCACTCCTCGGTGCCGTCGCCGAACCGCTGGTGCTTCCAGATCGGAAGCTCGGACTTGAGGGTGTCGATCAGGGCCCGCGATGCGGTGAACGCCTCGCCGCGGTGGGCAGCGGTGGTCGCGACGACCACCGCGATGTCGCCGATCGCCAGCGTGCCGACCCGGTGGACGGCGGCGACCCCGTGCACGTCGTACTGCTCGGCGATCCGGTCGCAGACGTCCGCGAGCGTGGCCGTCGCCGTCGGGTGCGCGGAGTAGTCGAGGCCGTCGACCGACTTCCCGCCGTCGTGGTCGCGCACCCGGCCGACGAAGAGGGTGAGACCTCCGGAGGCGTCGTCGTCGAGCGCGGCCACGACCTCCGCGACGTCGAGCGGAGTCTCGCGCAGTGCGGCCAGCTTCACGGCGGGGTGGGACTCGGTCACGACGCGACCCTATCCCCGCGGCGTGTGCCTGAGCGTGCGCCCTGGCACACGCTCAGGCACGCGCGGTCGCTAGGGGCTGCGCGTACGGTTGGGGCATGACGAACGATCCCGACGAGGGACAGAACAACCCGTTCAAGGGCACGCCCTTCGAGCAGTTCTTCGGCATGCTCGGCGGGGCGTCCGGTGCCGGCGGGGCGCCCGACCTCGGGGCGCTCTTCGGCCAGATCCAGGCGATGATGCAACCCTACGACGGCCCGCTCAACTGGGACCTCGCCCTCGACCTGGCGCGCAAGCAGGCCGCCTCCACCACCGACCCGTCGACCACCCAGCGACAGCAGGACCAGGTCGCCGACGCCGTCCGGCTCGCCGACCACTGGCTCGACGAGGCCACCGACTTCTCCTCCGGCGTCACCTCGACCGCGGCGTGGAGCCGCGCCGAGTGGATCGTCGGCACCACCGACGTCTGGAAGGGGCTGGTCGAGCCGATCGCTGCCTCCTCGGTGAACTCGCTCGCCTCCGCGATGCCGCAGGACCCCGCCACGGCCGGCCCGATGGGCGGGCAGCTGCTCGGCATGCTGCAGCGCGCGATCGGCGGGATGCTCGCCAACCAGATCGGCTCCGGGCTCGGCGCGCTGGCCGCCGAGGTGCTCACCGCCTCCGACATCGGGCTGCCGCTGGGTGCCCCCGGCAAGGCGGCCTTGGTGCCGACCAACGTCGCGGAGTTCGCCGAGGGTCTCGACGTCCCCGACGACGACGTACTGCTCTACCTCGCGCTGCGCGAGGCCGCCCACCAGCGGCTGTTCGCCCACGTGCCCTGGCTGCGCGACCATCTGATCGGTGCGGTCACCGACTATGCCCGCGGTCTCGAGGTCAACACCGCGAACCTCCAGTCGAGCATCGAGGAGCAGCTGCGCGGCCTCGACCTGACCAACCCTGAGTCGCTGCAGAAGCTGACCGAGGGCGGCATGTTCGACCTGCAGCAGAGCCCCGAGCAGGAGGCTGCCCTGCAGCGGCTCGAGGTGACGCTCGCACTCGTGGAGGGCTGGGTCGACGAGGTCGTCGGCCAGGCCACCGCGGAGCGGATGCCGACCGCTGACAAGCTCCAGGAGGCCGTACGCCGCCGCCGCGCGTCGGGCGGTCCGGCCGAGCAGACGTTCGCGTCGCTGGTCGGGCTGGAGCTGCGGCCGCGCCGGCTGCGCGACGCCTCGACCCTCTGGGGATCGCTGCGTACCCGCCAGGGCCCGGAGGCCCGGGACGGGGTCTGGATGAGCCCCCACCTGCTGCCCACTGCCGCCGACCTCGACGACCCGCTCGGGTTCCGCGAGGGAGCCAGTGCCGTCGAGCTGAGCGACGAGGACTTCGACGCCGGGCTGCGCGAGTTGCTCGACGGACCCTCCGACGACCGACCCCAGGAGTAGCCCTTCGAGACGGCCGCGAGGCGCCCTCCTCAGGGACCGCCCTCAGTCGACGTCCTCGCCCGGCGGCGGGTCGAGGTGGGCGGCGGCCGACCAACCCAGCAGGTAGCCCTTGGCCTTCTCGGCCTGCGGGTAGCGGTCGACCCAGGCCCAGAAGCTCGCGTCGTGCCCCGGCTCGATCAGGTGGGCCAGCTCGTGCACGAGCACGTAGTCGACGACCCACACCGGCATGCCCTGCAGTCGGCTCGACAGCCGGATCGTGCGGTCCCCCGGCGTGCAGGAGCCCCACCGGGACGTCTGGTTGTCGACCCAGCGGACCGACTCGGGCTCGGCCATCCCGCCGAGGT
This sequence comes from uncultured Actinomycetota bacterium, assembly GCA_963826265.1. GTDB lineage: Bacteria > Actinomycetota > Actinomycetes > Propionibacteriales > Nocardioidaceae > Nocardioides. The sequence continues at coordinate 1,199,541 of CAWGWH010000001.1, read as the reverse complement.
GGCGGTCGCTGAGCCGGGTCGCGTGTCGCATCAGGTCGTCGTCGGAGAGCTGCTTGCGCTGCTCCGACCGCTCCAGCCGCGCGACCATCGTCTCGACCCACTCGGCCTCCTGGGCCCGGGTCATGGTGGCGGGGATCATGACCACGATCCGATCGCCGTCGCGGTAGGCGGAGACCGTACGTCGGCGGCGGCGCGACCGGCGTACCTCCACCTCCACGTCCATCCCCTCGGACTCGGCGTCGGACGGACCGTCAGGCATGTCTAGAAACCTAGCCCTGCCGGTTCGCCCACGCGAGGAGTCGCTCACGGGGCCAGGTGTTGACGATCCGGTCGGGATCGATACCGGCCGCCTCGGCCCGCTCGCATCCGTAGTCGAGCATGTCGAGCTGGCCGGGCGCGTGGGAGTCGCTGTCGATCGAGAACAGGCAGCCGAGGTCGCGGGCGAGCTCGAGCAGCGGGGTCGGCGGGTCGCGCCGCTCGGGGCGGGAGTTGATCTCGACGGCGACGTCGTGCTCGACGCAGGCCTCGAAGACGGCCTTCGCGTCGAACTCGCTGCTGGGGCGGACCCCGCGGTTGCCCGTGACGAGCCGGCCGGTGCAATGCCCGAGGACGTTCGTGAACGGGTTGCGGATCGCGCCGACCATGCGCCGAGTCATGGGCTGGGCGTCCATCCGCAGCTTGGAGTGAACGCTGGCCACCCGGACCTGAAGCTTCGCGAGCATCTCGTCGGTCTGGTCGAGCGAGCCGTCGTCGAGGATGTCGACCTCGATCCCCTTCAGGAGCGTGAAGGTGCCGCCGAGGTGCTCGTTCACTGCGTCGACGACGCCCAGCTGCCGGGTGAGGCGCTCGGCGCTGAGGCCGTTGGCCACTCGGAGTCGCGGCGAGTGGTCGGTGAGGACGAGGTACTCGTGACCGAGCTCGATCGCAGTGAACGCCATCTCCTCGATCGGGGACCCGCCGTCGGACCAGTTGGAGTGGGAGTGCAGGTCTCCCCGCAGCAACGCGCGCAGCTCTCGGCCGCCACGGGCGAGCGGCCCGGCGTGCTCCTTCTCGAGCTTCGCGAGCCGGTCGGGCACGACACCGCGGACGGCGTCGCTGATCACGGCGCTGGTGCTCGGGCCGATCCCGCTCAGCTCGGTGAGCGTGCCCGCGTCCACCCGCGCCGCTACCTCCGCAGCAGGCAGCGGCAGGAGCGTCGCCGCGGCCGCGCGGAAGGCCTCGATCCGGCGGGAGTCCTCGCGGCCCCGCTCCATGAGGAAGGCGATCCTTCGCAGCGCGGCGACCGGCCCGGCGTCGTAGGTGTCGCTCACGGCGTGAAGGCTAGTCGAGTAGTCCTTGCAAAATTTCCTCCACATCCGGTGGACACCGTTTCCGCTGGTCAGACCGGGGGCGGATCGGCACCACCGGCGACTGTCCACAGGCTGTCCCCCGCCGTTCCACCGTCCCGAGACCCTCGTCCACATGGTTCTCCACAGGCTTGTCCACAGCGCGGGGTGCCGCTGCGTTGACCCGCTCGCTCGCGCCCCCCTACGGTGAGCCGCGATGAGGCCCCGGGCCCGTCGAGCGACATCCGCAAGGGGAAGGCAGGTGTCGTGACGCGGGCCAGGGGCCTCTTCGTGTGTCAGCGGCCCTGGAAGACCGGCGGTCGCTTCTCGCGAGCGGCCGCGATCCCCTCCTGCAGGTCCGCGGTGGCGAGAGTGACCGGCTGGGCCAGCGCCTCCCACTGGAGGCAGGTCTCGAGGTCGGCGTGCCGCTGCCGCAGCGCGAGGGTGGTGAGCCGGCTCGGGATCGGCGCCGTGCCCGCGATCTCGGCGGCGGTCGCCAGCGCCTCGTCGAGCAGCGTCGCTGACTCGTGCACCCTCGACACCAACCCGATCCGCAGCGCCTCGTCGGCGTCGACCACCCGCCCGGTGAGCAGCAGGTCGCGGGCGTGGGCCGGGCCGACGACGTCGGGGAGGAGGTACGTCGCGCCCATCCCGGCGTGCATCCCGAGCCGGACGAACGGTACGCCGAGCCGGGCTCCCCGCTCGGCGTACCGGAGGTCGCACGCCAGCGCCAGGCACAGGCCGGCCCCGATCGCTGCGCCGTTGACCGCTGCGATGGTCGGCACCTCGAGCCGCCGGATCGACAGCCACGCCCGGTAGAACGGCAGCATCCGGCTGCGCAGGCGGTCGACGCCGGCGTCGGGCTCGCCGGCGATCCAGGAGGTGTCGCCGCCGGAGCAGAACGCCGACCCGGCGCCGGTCACGACGACGGCGCGGAGGGCGGAGTCGGAGGCGAGAGCCTCGATCGCGGCGGTCCACGAGGCCGTCATGTCGTCGGACATCGCATTGCGCTGGTCCGGGTTGTCGAGGGTGAGGAGGGCCACTCCGTCGGCCGGCTGGTCGAGCCGGAGGTGCCGAAATTCGAAGGCGGGATCGGGCTCGCGGTCAGGCATGCCCGAAACCCTAGTGATCGACCCGAGTTCACGCTCAGGGCGAGCCTCACGCACGCTCACGCATGCGTGTCGTAGGGTCGGAACCGGTTCTGGGGTTTCGGCCCTGGTTCTTCCGACGGGCTTCCCCAACCCACCCGTCGCGACGACCGAACACCAAAACAGCAAGGAGGCCGTCATGGCGGAGACCTGGAGCGGCGAGTTCTACTGCGTCAAGTGCAAGGAGAAGCGCGAGGCGGAGGGCGAGGTGCGCGTCAACGACAAGGGCACGCGCATGGCCAAGGCTGTGTGCCCTGTCTGTGGCACCAACCTCAACCGCATCCTCGGCAAGGCCTGAGTACGACCCCACGTCGTTCACGGCGGCGCCCACTCGGATTCCCGGGCGGGCGCCGCCGTCGTCTACGTCCGGAACGGCCGCGGCGGTGCTGTGGAGAAGTTCCCGGCGGCGGCCGCGGAGGTGCCAGGGTCAGACCATGCCGTCACCCCGACTCTGCCTGGCCGCGGGCCTGCGCGTCACGGACCGTGGAGACGGCAGCCTCCAGGTCGGGCTGCACGCAGACCGCCGGCTGCTGCTGCCCGACGAACCTACGGTCCGGCAGCTGCTGACGCGACTGAGGCACCCGGCCGACCCGGACCGGATGTCGGCCGACGAGCGCGCGCTCCTCGACCGGCTCACCGCCGCCGGCCTGCTCGAGCAGGAGGGCGTGGAGTCACCCGACCCGCCGGGCTCGTCCGGCACCGTGGCGGTCCTGGCGCCCGACCCCGCTGCGGCGCTCGTTCGCCGGCTGCTCGCCGAGGCCGATCTCACGGAGTCTCGTGGCGGCCTCGACGCGGCGCTCGCGCTGGTCGTCAGCATCGGCGCCGAACCCCGCCGCACGGATCTGGACGCGATCGTGCAGACCGACCGACCCCACCTGCTGGTGACGTCGGTGGCCGGACGGACCCGGATCGGTCCCTGCGTGGTCCCCGGCCTGACCGCGTGCCTGCGTTGCCTAGACGAGCACCTGGCCGACCGCGACCCTCGTCATGTCCGCATCATCGACCAGTACGTCGATGTCGACCGGACCGACCGGCCGCGACCGGGTGACCTCGCGCTCGCGCTGGCCTGGGCGGTCCGCGACGTCGCAGCCCTGCTGGCCGGCGACCGTCCCACGACGTGGTCGGCGACCGCGACGCTGCGCCCCGACGGACCGCTCGTGCAGGAGTGGCATCGGCATCCGCGCTGTGGATGCGCCTGGGGCGACCTGCTGGCCGGCTAGTGCTTCGCGCGGATCCTTCACCGCGTCCCATCGCGCGGCGGACTAGCTTCCGCGAGCCCGGCCCGGCCACACCCCGGACGGGCAGGAGAGTCACCCAGGCCGGGGAATCAAGGCGGGCTCATGCCTCACCAGAACTCACTGTCGAGCTTGCCCTCCATCGACCGGAGGTGGTCGCGGGAGCACGCGTCGCAGTAGACGCGGCGGCGGCCGTTCTCGACCGCCACGGTCCACGTCAGGGTCTTGGCCTCGTCGGGCTCCTGCCGACCGCAGAAGTCACACGTCGTCACGCCGCTCCCCTGTCCGGACACCCGTCCAGGCTACGCCCGCCGACCGGCCCGGTGCGGACGTGCGAGGAGCCGGGTACGACGTCGTCGTACCCGGCTCCCGGGTATCACCTGTTTCAGCTCACCCAGCGATCAGGGTGGTCGTGGCCCTCCCTTTCGGGATCGACCGCCGGCTCCCTCAGATCGCGCGAGCGAGAGCGAGGCGTGCCTGCCGCGCGGCCTTCTCGGCCTTGCGGCTGACGCGACGGGCGTGGGCCACGTGGTGGGCCCGTCGCTGCTGCTGCGCCTCTCCCAGGCGCACGGACATCTGCGCCCGTGCCAGCTCTTCGTTCATGAGTTCCATTTCAATGCTCCGTACGTGTGGTGTGGTCATGTGGTTTTGGTTGCTGCTCTCTCGAGACGAGGTGGATGTCAGGCGGCGTCCTTGCGGGGCCGGCCGCGAGGCCGCTTGCGCGGGATCACGACACCCTGCAGGAAAAGCTGGCCGCCCCAGACGCCCCACGGCTCCCGGCGCCGCTTGGCACCGGTGAGGCACAGGTCGCGCACGGGGCATTCCGTGCACAGCGCCTTGGCGAACTCCACGTCGCTCGGGGACTCGGCGAACCAGAGCTCCGGGTCGTTCACCCGGCAAGGCAACTGGTCCTCGTCCACCCCGCCAGCGGCATCGTGCAAGCCGCCGAGCGAAGCCTCAGTCGTCCCATCAGTGCGGTCGAGAACGCTGATGGTCATTGTGGTCACCTCCTCCTGGACCTGATCGCTGGTGTGCTGGAAACAGAAAGGCCGCGGATCCCGGTTTCGGGTCCGCGGCCTGGAGGTAGCCGATGCTGTTGGGTCAACAGGTCGGTGGACTCCAGGAAGTGGTACCCGGACGGGTGGCCTCGGCGAGGGCAACGCCCGCCACGTGCCGATCGCGCACGACAAACGTGGGAGCGGTGCAAACCGTCGCACCGGTGCTCATGCCGAGGCCGAGGCCATAGATGGCACCGGAAATGGGCATGCCGAAGCCGGACGGGGTCTGTGCCGTCGTCTTCTGCCAAGTGATGTTGACCATGGGTGCCACCTCCATCTCGATCCTCGGGCGCGGGCCTTGCCAGGGCTCGTGTGCGCAGTCGTTTCGGTTCCCGAGAAAAGTACCCGTCCGACCGCGTAAGAGGCAAACGATTTAGTGGGTATTTCCTGACATTTCTTCGTCGATCTGCTGCCAGGTGTCACGAACACCGCGGGATCGACGCCAGGGACCTCAGGAAGGTTCAGGAGACCAGGTCGAGCAGGTCGGCGCCGTACCGGTCGAGCTTGGACCGACCGACGCCGCTGATCTTGAGCAGCGCCTGCTCGCTCCCCGGTTTGTGCTCCGCGATCAGCTGCAGGGTGGCGTCGGTGAAGACGACGTACGCCGGCACGCCGTCCTCCTCCGCCCGTGTCCTGCGCCACGCGCGCAGCCGCTCGAACAACTCCTCGTCGTAGGACGCGGGGCAGTCGTCGCAGCGGCCGAGCTTCTTCTGGGCCGGCGTCGACAGCGGGGTGCCGCACTCGCGGCAGTGCGCGGCGCGCCTGCGGCTCTTGGGCGGTGCGGGTTGCTGGTTGGCCGGGATCAGTCCGGCGAGGAACGGCGACGGCACCCGGCTCGGCCGGCCGCCGGGATTGCGAGCCTGGCTCCACGAGAGCGAGAGCACCTGGCGGGCGCGGGTCATGCCGACGTAGAGCAGCCGGCGCTCCTCCTCCTGCTCGGCGGGAGTGTCGGCATAGGTGATCGGCAGCGTGCCGTCCTGGAGACCGGCGAGCAGCACGGCGTCCCATTCCAGCCCCTTCGCCGCGTGGAACGTGGTGAGCGTGACGCCGTCGGCGACCGGCGCGTGCTGCTCGGCCGCCCGTCGGTCGAGGTCGTCGACGAAGCCACCGAGGTCCGTGTCGTGACCGGCGGCGAACTCGGCTGCCTGGTCGACCAGGGCCTGCCACGACTCCCACCGGTCGCGCACCTGTCCGCGTGCCTCGGGTGGCTCGCTGCTCCAGCCGAGGCCGGACAGGGTCGCGCGCACGGTCTCGAGCAGGTCGTCGCCGGCCTCGCCGGACCTGGCGGTGCCGCGCAGCAGCGTCACCGCCTGCTTGACCTCGGGCCGTTCGAAGAACCGGGCCGCGCCCCGCACGACGTACGGGATGCCGCGCTCGGCGAGCGCCTCCTCGTGGGCCTCGGACTGGGCGTTGATGCGGAACAGCACCGCGACCTGGCCGTACGGCGTGCCGGCCTTCGCCAGCGCCGAGACCTGCTCGGCGATGCCGGCGGCCTCGGCCACCTCGTCGGGGTGCCCGCGGTACGCGACCGCGGGCCCCGCGCCCTGCTGCGAGCGGAGCTCCACGCCCTGGCTGGGCGTGCCGGCGAGCAGCTGGTTCGCAGCGGCGACCACCTCGGAGGTGGACCGGTAGTTGCGGACCAGCTCGATCGACGTGGTGCCGGGGAACTTCGCCGGGAAGTCGCGCAGGTAGTCGGCACGAGCGCCCGCGAAGGAGTAGATCGTCTGCGCCGGGTCGCCCACGACGCACAGCTCGTCGCGGCCACCGAGCCAGAGGTCGAGCAGCGCCGACTGGAGGGGTGACACGTCCTGGAACTCGTCGACGACGAAGCGCTTGTACTGCCGGCGGACCTGCGCAGCGACCCGCTCGTCGTCGGCCAGCATCCCGGCTGTGAAGAGCAGCACGTCCTCGAAGTCCATCCGGCCCTGGCTCCGTTTGCCGTCCTCGTACGCCGAGAACAGCTGTGCCACGGTCTCGGGGTCGTGCCCGGCGACCGCCCGGCCGCGGCTCTTGGCGACCCGCGCGTAGTCGTCGGGGTGGACGTTGCTGACCTTGGACCACTCGATCTCGGACGCCACGTCGCGCAGCAGCGCCTGGTCGGGCGCGACCCGGCAGCGGCGGGCGGCTCCTGCCAGCAGCGACAGCTTGGACTCGGTGAGGGTCGGCAGCTCGCGGCCGTAGGCGTGCGGCCAGAAGTAGCGCAGCTGCCGCAGCGCCGCGGAGTGGAAGGTCCTTGCCTGCACCCCCTCGGCTCCGAGCTGCCGCAGCCGGGTGCGCATCTCGCCCGCTGCCCGGGTCGTGAACGTCACCGCGAGCACCTCGGTGGGCTCGAACACCCCGGTGGCGACGCCGTACGCGATCCGGTGGGTGATCGCCCGGGTCTTGCCGGTGCCGGCCCCGGCAAGCACGCGCACGGGCCCCCGGAGCGCTTCCGCGACCTGGCGCTGCTCCGGGTCGAGTGCGGCCAGGAGGTCGTCGGGAGCGGGCATCGGCGGAACATTCTCCGGGTGGTCGTGGTTGGCTGGGTAGCGAGTCCACCCTAGACGCGAGCGAGGACAAACCCCCCGATGAGTTTCACCATGTTCAGCACCCCGTGGTGCGGCTACTGCCACCGGTTGAAGTCGCAGCTGGACCGACAGGGCATCGACTTCGAGATCATCGACATCGAGCAGCACCCCGACGCCGCCCGGACGGTCGCTGAGGCCAACGGAGGCAACCAGACCGTGCCGACACTGCTGTTCGCCGACGGCACCACCCAGACCAACCCGTCAGTGGCGCAGGTCTTGGACAAGCTCGCGACCCTGGCTCCGTCTGCGTGAGGACTGCCTGAACCTCACCCGCGGTACCCGCGCTGCTGGATCGCGAACAGCTCGGCGTAGCTGCCGCCGGCGGCCACCAGCTCCGCGTGGCTGCCGACCTCGACGACCGACGCACCGTCGAGCACCACGATCAGGTCGGCCATCCGCACCGTCGAGAACCGGTGACTCACCAGCAGCGTGATCCCGCCGTGAGGTGCCTGCCGGGCCGCAGCGGCGTACCGCTCGAAGAGGGCGTGCTCGGTCTCGGCGTCCAGGGCGGCCGTGGGCTCGTCGAGCACCAGGAGCAGCGGCTCCTCACGCATGAACCCGCGCGCCAGCGCCAGCTTCTGCCACTGTCCGAAGCTGACTTCCGCCCCCTGCGGCCAGGTCGGACCGAGCTGCGTGTCCAGCCCGTGCGGCAGCAGCGCCACGTCGGCGGTCGCGCCACCCCGCTCGACCGCCGCCGCGACCGCGACCCGGTCGTCGACCCGCTCCAGGTCGCCGAGCCCGACCGAGGTCAGCGCCGCGAACTCGAACCGGTGGAAGTCCTGGAACGCGCCGGCCAGGCGGTCCCGCCAGGCCGCGGTCGCGATGTCGCGCAAAGGCACGCCGTCGACCGCGATCTGGCCCTCCTGCGGCTCGTACATCTTCGCCAGCAGCTTCACCAGCGTGGTCTTGCCGGCGCCGTTCTCGCCGACGAGGGCCACCACCGACCCGGCGGGCAGTCGCAGGTCGACGTCGACGAGTGAGGGCGCTGCGGCTCCCGGGTAGGTGAACGTCACCCCGCGCAACGTGATCGCGTCGGCGATCGCGTCCGGTGCCGGCCGCTCGCCTGGCGCGGCGGTGGCGTCGGCGTAGTCCTCGAGCCAGGCGAGCCGAACCGCCCCGTCGAGCCACATCCCGCGCAGGAACCCGATCTCGGACACGGTCTGCGCGACGTACTGGCTCAGCCGGGCGCCGGCCGTGAGGAGCAGCAGTACCTGTCCCGGCGAGCCGTCGAGCCGGACCGCGACGAACCACAGCGCGACGGCGAACCCGAGTCCGAACACTGCCCACGAGGCGGCGTTCCAGGCAGAGGTGCGCCAGCGGGCCCGGGAGACGGGGTGGTACCACCGCTCCCACGACGTACGACGATCGCGCACCACGTCGGCGCCGATGCCGGTGATCCGCACCTCCTTGCCAGGGGCCGCCGTGGTGGCGGTCGTGAACAGGTGGGAGGCGAGCCGCTCGTGGACCGCCGCCCGCTCCTCGACCTGCCGTTCGGCGGCCGGCCGGGTCGAGGCCGTGACCACCGTCGGGACCGCGGTCAGCGCGAGCAGCGCCAGCGCCGGGTGGACGGACGCGAGCAGTGCCAGCGTGATGCCCAGCCGGATCAGCCACGCGAGCGTGTTGAGGACCGAGAGGTACATGTGGTCGAGCACGAACACCTGCTGGCGCAGTACGGCGAGCCGGTCGAGGTACTCGGGCCGCTCCTGATGCGCGACCGTGCCGATGGACGCCTGGAGCCGGGCGACATGGGTCTCGAGCGCGATCGTCACGCGGTCGCGGAAGCGTCGCTGGATGCGGGTCGAGAAGACGTTGAAGACCCAGGTCCACGTCACCGAAACGGCGATGCCGAGGGCGCTCAGCAGCACCTGCCGGTCGTCGCCGTCGGCCACCCCGTCGGCCAGCAGCATCAGCCATAGCGCGAGCAGCGCGTCCGGGATCGCGTTGAGGATCGTGACGACGACGGCGTACACGAGCAGGCCGGGCTCGTGCTGGTAGCCGAGCCGGAGCAGCCGCCACATGGCGCGCAGCCGGGGCGGAGATGGCACCTCCGGTGCCACCTCAGAGGCGGTCATAGGCCACCCCCTCGTCGTCGACCGGCTCGTCGAACCGGCTCGCCTGCAATGTGAAGAGCCGGGCGTAGCGGCCGTTCGCGGCCAGCAGCTCGTCGTGGGTGCCGAGCTCGGTGACCCGGCCCTCGTCGAGGACGGCGATCCGATCGGCCATTCGCACCGTCGAGAACCGGTGGGAGATCAGGATCCTGGTGGCGCCGTCGGTGGCCTCCAAGAGGCGCTGGAAGATCACCGCCTCGCCTCGTACGTCGAGGTTGGCGGTCGGCTCGTCGAGCAGCACCAGTCCCGCGGCGGCGTCGATGCGGCGGACGGCGCACAGCGCGCGGGCCAGCGCGACCCGCTGCCACTGGCCGCCGGAGAGCTCGGTGCCGCCGGGGTAGCCCTTTGCGAGCGGCTGGTCGAGCTCCGCCAGACCGTCCGCACCGGCATCGGCCAGCGCGGCGCGCACCGCCTCGTCCGAGGCGCGTCCGCCGGGATCGACGTTGTCGCGGAGCGAGCGCTCGAGGCGCATCACGTCCTGGAACACCGCCGCGACGCGGGCCCGCCAGGCGGCGGGGTCGAGGTCGGTGAGCTCGACGCCGTCGGCCCGGATGCTCCCCGCGGTCGGGTCGTAGAACCGGCACAGCAGCTTGGCCAGGGTGGTCTTGCCGGCGCCGTTGGAGCCGACGATCGCCAAGGACTCACCGGCCCGGACGGTGAGGTCGAGGCCGGAGTAGATCGCGCGGTCGGTGCGCGGGTAGGCGAAGTGGAGCCCCCGGATCTCGAGCGCGACCGCACCCCTCGCCGGCGGGACGGCCGTTCCGGGGGCCACGCGTCCCGCGGGGCCGACCCGCGGCAGCAGCCGTCGTACCGCCTGGACGGTCGCCGCGGACTCGTCCATCGACCAGTTGAGGCCGCCGAACGCGATCGCCTGGGCGGTCATCGCCAGCGAGGCCACGGTGACGACGCGGCCCAGGGACATGTCACCCGACGACGCCTGCTCGGCCAACCACCAGAACACCAGGGCGTTCGCGCCGAGCACGATCGCCAGCGCGCCCAGCACGCTGCGCTCGCGCAGCCGGGTGGCGGCGTACTGGAGGTCGAAGAGGTGGCGACGCCGTTCGGCGAACCGTCCGACGGTCCAGTCGGCCAGCCCGAACAGCCGGACCTCCTTGGCCGCCGCGGGCTCGACGGCGAGGTCGTAGGTGTAGGTCGCGGTGCGGCGGGCGAGGTTGACCTCGTCGGTGTTGCGGTCCTTCCAGACGCCGCTCTCCCGCAGCAGCCAGTGGGTGCTCGCCCAGGCGAGCAGCAGCACGATCGGCGCCCACCAGGAGTAGCCGAGCATCACGACCACGGCCACCAGCCCGCTGACCATGATCGTGAGACTGCCCGCGATGAAGTCGACGTTGAGGTACATCGGCGGGCCGGAGATGCCGCGGTCGAAGTCGCGGGCGGTGGTGAGATCGCTGGTGAGGTCGGGGTCCTCGAGGTGCCCGATCCCCGGCGGCTCGACGCAGGCGGTCGCGAGCCGGTCGTTGAGGAGCGCGGCGACCCGCGAGCCGAGGTTCATCGAGATCGCGGTCTGCCACTGCGGGAGGACCTGGAGGAGCACGAACAGCAGCGCCACCAGGCCGAGCGGCCGGCCGAGCGGGTCGTCGGCCTCGACCGCCGAGATCAGGCGGCCGGTGCCGACCGCGAACGCCGCGGGGAGTAGGCCGCTGACGAGCAGCACCAGCCACCAGGTGGCGGCAAGCGGCCGGTCAGCCTGCCAGAGCACGCGGAAGAACTGGGTCGGACCCGATCGGTCGACGCGCCCGGACACCGCCGCCGCGAGGGTCACGTCACCAGTCTCCGGGCAGCGGCTCGCCGTACCAGTGCGCGAGCAGCGACGAGGAGATGGAGACGCCGCGCGGGATCACCACCTCACCGGCAGCGACCGCCGCGCGCAGCTGGTCGCGGGTGAACCAGCGCGCCTGCTCGATCTCGGCGCCGTCGACGTGGAACTCCTTCGACTCCGCGTTGGCGACGAAGCCGAGCATCAGGCTCGCCGGCAGCGGCCACGGCTGGTTGCCGAAGTAGGTGACGTCACCGACGGGGAGACCGACCTCCTCGGCCACCTCGCGACGGACCGCGTCCTCGAGGGTCTCCCCCGGCTCGCAGAAGCCGGCGAGCGTCGACCACCGACCGGCCGGCCAAGAGTTCTGCCGGCCGAGCAGGATCGAGCCGTCCTCGTGGACGACCGCCATGATCACGGCCGGGTCGGTGCGCGGGAACTGCGGCCGGTCGCACTCGACGCAGCGCAGCTCGTGGCCGGCCGCCCGCGACTCCAGGCGGCCAGCGCAGCGTGGGCAGTGGCGGGTCGCGAAGTGCCACTCGGCGAGCCCCATCGCGTGGAACAGCAGCGGCGCCCGGTCCGGCGCGTCGGCCAGCACCGGCAGCAGCGCCCGTAACGGCACCCACTCGTCATGCTCGCCCGGGGCGGCCTCCGGCGCGACCAGGCAGGCGGCGTACGTCGTGCCGTCGACCTGGCCGAGGAGCACCTTGGTGCCCTCGGGCGCGTCGTCGGGCGAGACCCAGGGAACGTCGCCGTCGACGAGCCGCAGCCGGGTGCCGGACACGACGAGCACCCGGGTCTTCGGATCCGCCCAGCGCTCGGCCACCCAGGCGTCGTCGGTGCGCTGAAGGCCCAGTCGGTTGTGCGCGTGCCGCGAGAGCGCGACGTGGGGATGCAGCTCGTCGGACGTCACGTCGATGACACTACCCAGCCCCGATGCCAGTAGTTTTTCGCCGTGAGCACCCACATCGGCGCCGCGTCCGGCGACATCGCACCCACCGTCCTCATGCCCGGCGACCCGCTGCGCGCGAAGTGGATCGCAGAGACGTTCCTCGACGACGCCCGCTGCTACAGCGAGATCCGTGGCATGTACGGCTTCACCGGGACCTACGAGGGCCGGCCGGTCTCGGTGCAGGGCTCGGGCATGGGCCAGCCGTCGTTCGCGATCTACGGCAACGAGCTGATGCGGGAGTACGACGTGCAGACGATCGTCCGGGTCGGGTCGTGCGGCGCACTGACCGAGAAGCTCGCGGTGCGCGACCTGGTCATCGCGTCCGGGGCCTGCACCGACTCCTCCATGAACCGGATCGCGTTCGAGGGCCTCGACTACGCCCCGGTCGCCGACTTCCCACTGCTGCGCGAGGCGGCGGCCGCCGCCCCTGAGGCCCACGTCGGCCTGATCTTCTCCAGCGACTCCTTCTACCCGGCTCGGCCCGAGCTCGCCGCGCGGATGGTCGACTACGGAGTGCTCGCGGTCGAGATGGAGGCCGCCGCGCTCTACACGCTCGCCGCGAAGTACGGCGTCCGGGCGCTCGCGATCTGCACCGTGTCCGACCACATCGTCACCGGCGAGGAGACCAGCAGCCAGGAGCGCGAGCAGACCTTCGGCCGGATGGTCGAGGTCGCGCTCACCGCCGCGGCGGCTGTCGGCTGACCTCGGGCCGGGCGGTGACGATGCACCGTTCCCGCAGCGGCTTCGGTGCACCCCTCACCGCTGGCCGGTGACCAGCCGCTCGAGCTCGGCGCGCCCGGCCAGGTCGGGCGGCTCGACCAGCTCGCCGGACCGGACGAAGTAGAACGCCGCCCGCACCTGATCCGCGGGCAGGTCGTTCAGCTCGGCCCACGCCAGCCGGTAGAGCGCGAGCTGCAACGGATCCACGCCCTCGCGGCGTCCGGTCTTCCAGTCGACCACGAGGAACCCGCCGTCCGGCTCGGCGTACACGGCGTCGATCCGACCGCGCAGCACCTGGCCGCCGAGCACCAAGGAGAACCCGGCCTCGATCCGGTGCGGGACCCGCTCCGCGAACGGGCCCGCCTCGAACTTCTCGATCAGTACCCGCAGCTCGGCATAGTCGTCGATGCCGGCGTCGGCGCGGCCGGGCAGCTCGTCGGGGTCGAGCAGGTCCTGCTGCCCGAACCGCGCCTCGACCCAGGCGTGGAAGGCGGTGCCGAACCGGGCGCTCGGCGACGGCGGCTGGGGCATCGGCCGCACCAGGCGTTCGGCGTACGCCGAGGGGTCGTCGCGTACCTGCGACAGCGCGGTCGCCGACAGGCTGGACGGCAGCCGCACCTCCACCACGTCGGAGCGGGCGGCGGTGGCCTCTGCCACCAGCCGCTCGAGCTCGTCGTCCCACTGCGCCACCTGTGCCGCCGCGACCACGTCGAGCTCGGGCTCCGGGCGCGCGGCCGCGGCGGCGACCCGCTCCGCGGCGTCGAGCCGTCGCAACGCCTCGACGGTCTGATGGGTGACCGGCCACGCAACCTGGCGCGGCACCTCCTGGAGCGGGTTGGGCGTGTCCTTCGGCGGCTTGTCGGTCCACGCCAGCGGCGCCTCGCCCCGCAGGGCGAGCTGCTCGCGGACGACCTCCTGGAACGGCGACGGACCGAGCGGGGTCTTGCGTCCCTCGGTCCACAGGTAGGACGAGACCACGAGCGCGTGCTTGGCGCGGGTGAACGCGACGTACCCCAGCCGGAGCTCCTCGACCTGCTCGTGCGCCTTGGACGCCCGCGCGAAGTCCTCGAGCGCCGACTTGTCGTGACCGAGCAGGGCCGGCAGGTCGCGCCGGTCGCCGCGGAGCGGGGTCGGCAGCAGCTCGACCCGGTTCGGCCAGAGGCCGCGACTCGTCGTGTGCGGGAAGCGGGACTCGCAGACCCCCGCCAGGAACACGACGTCCCACTCCAGTCCCTTGGCGCGGTGGACGGTGAGCAGCTTGACCGAGTCGGCCGGGGAAGGCGTGGCCGCGTCGAGGCCCTCGCCGTCCTGCTCGGCCTCGAGCCAGGCGAGCAGCGCCGGCAGCGTCACGGCACCGTCGATCGCCTGGAAGTCCGCGACCGCGTTGACGAAGAGGTCGAGGTTCTCGCGCCGGGCGCGGGCCGCGTCGCTGAGGGACGAGGCCAGCTCGACGTCGATGCCGCACACGTCGATGATCCGACGCACCAGCTCGAGCAACGGCTCGGCCGCGTGGCCACGCAGGTGGCGCAGCTCGCCCGCCAGCAGGCCGAAGCGCTCGCGGGCGACGGCGGAGTAGGCAAGGTCGCCGGGATCGTCGAGCGCGTCACACAGGGCGGTGACCTCGGTCGGGTCGGCCCCCGCGACCGCCCGTGCCAGCTCCTCGTCGACCGTCCCCCCGCGGTCGCGCCCGTGTCGGGCGTCGGCGAGCGCGCGCGCCCGACGCCCGAGCAGCGCCAGGTCGCGCGGCCCGATCGCCCAGCGCGGCCCGGTGAGCAGCGCCAGCAGCTCGCTGTTGGCGGTGAGGTCCTGGATCAGCGTCAGTGTCGCCACCACCTCGGCCACCTCGGGGAGCCGGAGCAGCCCCTTGAGCCCCACGATCTCGACCGGGACGCCCGCCGCGGTCAGGGTGTCGAACACGTCGGCGGCATGGGCGTTGTCGCGGACGAGAACCCCGATCTCGCGCCAGGACGCCGCCGTCCCGGAGTCGTGCGCCTGCCGCACCGAGTCGGCGAGCCAGCCGAGCTCGTCGGCGTACGACGCGTGCACGATCGCCTGCACCGAACCCGGCTCGTCGCCGGCCGGCTCCAGCCGCCGGACCTGGTCGGAGCCGTCGTACAGCGGCTGCGCGAGCCGGTTGGCGACCTCGAGGATCCGGCCGTCCGAGCGACGGTTGACGGTGAGCGGATAGGCGCGCACGGGCCGGCGATCCTCGGCCGGGAAGTCGTCCCCGAACCGCAAGATGTTGGAGACCGACGCGCCCCGCCACCCGTAGATCGCCTGGTTGGGGTCGCCGACGGCGGTGACTGCGTGGCCGAGGCCGGACGCCGGGTCGGGCCCGGAGAAGAGCCGCCGGAGCAGCAGTGCCTGGGCGACCGACGTGTCCTGGTACTCGTCGAGCAGCACCACCCGGGCCTTGCCACGCTCCAGCGCGCCGACTGCCGGGTGCTCGTCGCAGAGCTGGGCAGCGAGCGCGATCTGGTCGGAGAAGTCCATCAGCCCGAGCTGCTGCTTCGTCCGCCGGTAGCCCTCGACCAGCCCGAGTGCCTCGCCCCGGCGGACGAAGGCGCTGCGCACCCTCTCGAGCGGCGCGCCGCTCAGCTCTGCCTCGAAGCGGGGCCACTCGCGGGCGTCGAACTCCCGCAGGTCGGCCGGCTGCACCAGGTGCTCGGACAGCGCACCGTCGAGCGCGAGCAGGTAGGCGATGACGTGGGGAGGGCTGTCGGACAACTCGGTGACCTGACCGGTGTGGCGGTCGATCACTCGGCCCGCCAGCTGGTAGCGGGCGGCGTCGGCGATCAGCCGGGTGTCGGGCTCGTGGCCGATCCGTAGTCCGTGCTCGGTGAGCAGCGCCGCGGCGTAGGCGTTGTACGTCGCGACGACCGGTTCGAGCACCTCCTCCGTGTCACCGGGCCCGTCGCCTGGATGGTCGGCGGTGCCGCGCGCGAAGCCTGCAGCCTCGAGCGCCTCGCGGATCTTCGCCCGGAGCTCGCCGGCCGCCTTGGTCGTGAACGTGAGACCCAGCACCTGGTCGGGCCGGACCTGGCCGGTCACCACGAGGTAGACGACACGGGCTGCCATCAGGGTCGTCTTGCCCGACCCGGCCCCCGCGATGACGACCGCCGGCTCGAGCGGGGCGCTGATCGCCGCCCACTGCTGATCGCTCGCCGCCCACTTCGTGCCCATCACCGCCTGCAGGTCGGCGGGTGTCCGCAGCTCGCCCCGCGTCACGACAGCACCGTCCCGGACGTCTGGGTGGGGCAGAAGCGCGCGAACGCGCAGTAGGTGCAGTGGGTTCCGGGCCGGGCGGGGAACTCCTCCGTGCGCAGCCGGTCGACCGCGTTCATCAGCTGCCGTTCGATCGGTCGGACGCCGTCGTCGTCGGGCAGCTGCGGCGCTTGCACCTGGACCCGCATCCCGGACGAGAGTTCTTGGCGCAGCTGCCAGAGCTCGGCCCCGCCGGGCGTGTCGTGCCCCTCGACCGCGCCGTTCTCGACCGCGAGCTGATAGAGGCCGAGCTGGGGGTGCTCCTTGATCTCGTCCCTGGTCGGGGTGTACTTGGCGGTCTTGAGGTCGACTACCACGACCCGTCCCTCGCGGTCGAGCTCGATCCGGTCGGCGTACCCGTGCAGGAGCACCGTCTGCCCGTCGGGGAGCGCCACCTCGGCCCGCAACGGCTGCTCGGTCCCGATCACCTCGCGGGCGTCCGGGGCGCGGTGTCGCAGCAGGAACCGGTGCAGCGCCGCGCGCACCTCCGCGCGCTCGGAGACCGCCGACCACGGCGTCCGGAACGGGATCTGGCCCCACACGGCGTCGACGTGGGCCAGCAGCGCGTCGACCACCTCGTCCGGCGTACGACCCTCAAGGGTGACCTCGCCGCGGCCGACCCGGTCGGCCAGGGCGTGCACGACGTTGCCGAAGCCCTGGGCCTGGGTCGCCGGCCGCTCGCCTCCCCCCTCGCGCTCGAGGAACCACTTCGCGGGGCACTGCTCCACGCTCGTCAGCGTGCTCGCGGAGACGACGACCGGTTCTCCAGCGGGGCGGAGGGGCTCGTCGCCGACGCTCCACGCCCGGGTGCCCCACCAGGTGGCGGGGTCGGCGGCCGGCGCCCACAGCTGCTCGGATCGGTGCGCCTCGGCCAGCCGCGCGAGCCGGGTGGCCGCGGCGTCCCGGAGGGACTCGGGCTGGTCGGGGTCGGCGACCGTACGGCGGAGCTCGGCGACCAGTCCCGGGAGCGACAGCGGTCGGCCGGGCCGGCCGGGTACGTGCTGCCGGCGCTGGTCGACCTCCTCGGGGAAGAGCTCGCTCAGGAACCGGGACGGCTGCTCGCCCTCGTCGTCGGTGGATGCGACCGCGGTGACGACCAGTCGTGTGCTCGCGCGGGTGCAGGCGACGTAGAAGAGCCGGCGCTCGTCGGCGAGCAGCTCGCGCGTGGTGGTCGGGGGCACCAGTCCGTGCCGCCCGATCCGATCGGCGCGCAGCAGCGTCGCCCGCCGGCGAAGATCGGGCCAGGCGTCCTCCTGGACGTGGGCCACGGCCACCAGCGGCCACTCCAGCCCCTTGGCGCGGTGTGCTGTGAGGAGCCGGACCGAGTCGTCGCGGACCCCCCGCTCGGCGAGCGTGTCGGCCGGGATCTGCTGCGCCCGGAGCGTGGCCAGGAAGGCGCCGGCCGAGGTGTGCTCGCGCTGGTCCTCCGCGCGGGCGGCGGCGTCGAAGAGGGCGCACACGGCGTCGAGGTCGCGGTGGGCGAGCCGGCCCGCCTGGCCGGCGCGGGTGCTCGCGGCGCGGAGCCGCTCGGGCCAGGCCGTGCCCGACCACAGCTCCCACAGCAGCTGCTCCACCGAGTCGCCGGCGTCGAGCGCCGCCCGCACCCGGGCCAGCAGGTCGGCGAACGCGCGCGCCTTCCGCTCCCCCGGCGTCGGATCGTCGATCGCGGCCAGCACACTCGGGTCGAGCACGGCCTCGCGCAGCAGTTCCGGCGAGGACCGCAGAGTGCGGCCCTCGGTCGCGGCCGCCTCCCGCTCACGGGCGCGCAGCGAGCGGGCGACCGACCGGACGTCGGTCGCGTCGAGCCCGGCGAGCGGCGTCGCCAGCAGGTCGGAGACCCGGGTCGCGTCGACGTACGACGCGGACGCGGGATCGCTGACGTCGGCGTCGACCACCACGGCCAGGGCCGCCAGGAGCGGTTGCACCGCGGGCTCGGCCACGAGCGGGGTGTCGTCGGCGGCCACGTCGACCGGGACCCCGGAGGCCAGCAGCGCACGTCGTAGTCCCGGGATCGACTGGCGACCCGACCGCACGAGCACCGCCATGTCGGACCACGCGATGCCGTCCTCGAGGTGGGCGCGGCGGAGCAGGTCGGCGAGGTGCTCGGCCTCGGCGCGGTCGGTGTCGAACGTCAGCAGGTCGATCCGGCCCGGGTCGGGGTTGGCGGAGGTCGGGGTGGCGAACCGCTCGCGGGCGGCGCCGATCGCCGGCTGCGGCAGCCGCGCCGCGACGTGCTGAGACGCGCGGAGGATCCGCTCGCCGAACCGGCGCGTCGTGCCCAGCACGAGTGTGCCGGCCGGCCGGCCGTCGCGATCGCGGAACTGGTCGGGGAACTCGAGGACGCCGCGCACGTCGGCGCCGCGGAACGCATAGATCGCCTGGTGCGGGTCGCCGACCACCGTCAGGTTGCGGCCGTCGCCGGCCAGCGCCCGGAGCAGCGCTACCTGGGCCGGGTCGGTGTCCTGGTACTCGTCGACGAACACGTGCCGCAGCTGCCGGCGGACCTCCTCGCGCGCTGGCTGGTCGGGGTCCTGCAGGAGCTGTACCGCGGTAGCGATCAGGCTGGCGTAGTCGAGCAGGTTCTGGTCGGCGGAGATGACGTCGTACTGCTCCATGAACGCGGCAGCGGCCACGAACTCGGGAACGCGCTCGGCCTCGCCGAGCCGGCGGAGGGCCTCGAATCCGAGGCCCTTCTCCTGTGCCCGGGCCATCACCTGCGCCACCTCCGCGGCGAACCCACGGGTGCCGACGGCACCTCGCAACGACTCGGGCCAACGGATCGACTCCGCCTCGCGCGTGAGGATCTGCTGGAGCACGACGTCCTGCTCGGGCGCGGACAGCAATCGCAGCGGCTCGTCGTAGAGCTCGGTGGGCGACCACTGGCGGATCAGGCCGTAGGCATACGAGTGGAACGTCGAGCACATCGACGCCGACACGGTGCGCCCCACCCGTGCCATCACCCGGTCGCGGAGCTGCTCGGCAGCCTTGCGGGAGAACGTCAGCGCCAGCACGGACGCCGGGTCGGCGCCCTGCTCGATCCGGTGGGCGATCGCCTCGACCAGCGTGGTGGTCTTGCCGGTCCCGGGGCCGGCGAGCACCAGCAGCGGTCCGCCGGGGTGGTCGACGACCGCCTGCTGGTCGGCGTCGAGCGCGGGCGGCCCAGAGTCGGGCCTGGCCCCTGCGGCCGGCCGCGGGTCGCGCACGAGGCGGTACGTCGTCACGGGACCCACCTCATCATGCGGGGCCGACAGAGGGGACCGGACCCGCTCAGGCCTCCTCGTCCACCCACCCCGCGGCGACCAGAGCGGTGCGCGTGCTCGAGTACCCGAGCCCGCGGTAGGCCTCGAACTCGAGGTCGCCGAACTTCTGCCGCAGCGTGGACGAGCGCGGGAAGTCGGCGTTGACGAGCCCGAACGACTGCACGTTCGGCGGCAGCACCGACCACCAGTCGGTCTCGTCGGAGTCCTCCGCGGGCGGCCCGGTGCGGACGGCCTTGACGACCACGACATCGAGCCCGCAGCCCTCGTAGCGCCGCATCCACGGGGGCTGATCGTCGTACGCCACCCGGCGCAGGTCGATGTTGAGGTCGGCGCGCACCACGCCGATGGCGTCGCCGACGGCCGACCAGGTGTCGACCGGGTCGTTGCTGGCATCGAGCACGAGCACCCGGCCACCGGTTCCGCGGGCGGCGCAGTGCCTCACGCACTCGACCAGCCCTGTGTTGTCGAGGTGGCCGCCGTCGCTCACGTAGATCCACCGGAAGTCGGCGGAGGTCTTCCCGACGCCCTCCAGCGCCACCTGCCAGAGCCCCGGCTTGGCCGTCATCCAGAGGAACTTCGGCCGCTGCGGCGGCACCTGCGGCTGGCTGGTGGTGTGCATCGGGTTGCGGACCCAGGCGCCCACCCGGGCGTTGAAGAGGGCGAGCAGGAACCGGTACGGCGCCATCTGCACGGCGTACCGCCCCATCAGCGGCGAGACCGCGGCACCGCTGATGGCGACCGACGCCATCACCGACACCCGGCCGGGACCTGCGAAGTCCTCGTACGCCGCGGTGCGGACGCTGACACGACGCCCTTCCTCACGGTGCACGTCGACGGTCGACTGGCCGAGCACGACCGGGAAGCCACCCCGCATCGACGGTGCCTCGTTGGCGGCGCGCGAGTTCAGGGTCGCGACGACGTGGAGCCGTGGCCCCGGGTCGAGGTCGTCGGGGTCGGCGCCCGGCGGCCGGAACGCGGAGAACCGGTAAACAGCACCGGGCGCCAGTTGTGCCGCGCGACCCGTGGGTGTCGGTCCTGCCTGGGCCGGGTCGTCGTCGACGCCCACCGCGAAGGCGTCGCTGAGACGCGAGCGGTAGAAGCCGTGGAGCGAGGTTGCGTTGGCGTCGACCAGGGCGCCGAGCACGCAGGCGAAGACCGTCAGCCCGACGGCCCACACAAGGTGGGAGCCGCTCATGTCGACCAGGAATCCGTAGGTCCACACCAGCAGCAGGTAGATCGACACGACCAGCACGATCAGCAGCGGCAGCCAGGTGAGCAGCACTCGCGCGATGCGGGTACGCCAGGTCGCGGCCGCCGGCGCCTCCGGGCTCGGGCCGACGCGGAGCAGCGCGGCGACCAGCGCGAGCAACGCACTGACGCCGACGACCTGGCCCGGCAGGGAGTCCTCGGCCGCGACCCCGCGCAGCGTCTCTGCGTCGGTCCCCGCGATCGTGAGGGTCGCGGGGTCGGCGGTGCGTACGACGGTGACCTGGCGGCCGCACGCGCCGGCCGAGGCCTCCTGCTCGGTACCCGGGCTCAGCAGCGCCAGTCGGTCGGCGTCCGCGACCGCGGCCCGCAGGTCGGCTTCGAACGCCTCGTCGCAGCGCTCGTCGGTGCCGAACCCGACGGCGGACAGCGTGGCCGCACCCAGGGTGGTCGGCTCGTTCTGGGTGGCGAGGTGGGACAGCCCGGACACCGCGGCCGGCAGGCCGAACGCGACCAGCAGCCACCCCAGCCCCCCGAACACCAGCACCGCCCGCCAGCGGGCCGTCGTCTCGAGCCGCTTCAGGGCCTCGCTGTGCACCGTCTGCTGCTCCGCGACGTCGGTGGGCGCGTCGAAGGCCGCCGTGGCCCGCCACCCGCGCAGCGTGAGCAGCGCGATCCCGACCACGCAGAGGACGGGCAGCCCGAGCACCGGCCACCAGTCCCACCAGTCGTCCCACGTCGGCGCGAGGTCGAGCAGCTGGTCGCCGCCGCCGACCCGGCCGTCGCCCAGCAGCCCGACGGACACCGCGACCAGCGAGGCGAGCCAGGCGAGGATCCGCAGCGCGAGCCCGAGGATGAGCAGGTTCACGACCGCACCCATCACGAGCGAGACCAGCCCGTCGCGGGTGCGCCAGGTCGGCTCGAACAGGTAGCGGGTGTGCCGCCGCAGCCGTTCGAGCTCGGGCGAGCCGGTGCAGTACGCCGTGCGCCAGTCGCTCGGCGTCGTACGCCGGCTGCCGTCGATCCGGAACGTGCGCCGCAGAGCGAGTGCCGCCGCGACGTAGCTGCCGCCGCTGACGGCGAAGACGTGCGGCTCGTGGCGAGGGTCGTCGACGCGCAGCGGCGCTGCTGCGTCCTGCACGGCCTGGTGCCCACCGAGCGCGAATGCCGCGGCCCGGATCCCTCCACCGGACGCACCGATGGCCAGCAGCCGCGGGTCCTCCTCGATCGTGAGCCGCGGCCCGCTCCCCGGGGACACGGCCGGGGCGACGACCTGCGGCGGGCCCGGCACGGCCGAGCTGCGCTGGCTCACCACCAGGCAGATCAGTGCGATGCCCTCGACGAGCGCGCCGACCGACGCCACCAGGCCCCAGGTCCACTCGCCGTACCCCGCCACGAACCCGGCCGCGCCGACCGCGGCGACCACGGCGAACCTCAGCGCCCAGAGCCGCCCGAGCAGGCGCCGCTCGGGCGGGGCGGCCATGGCGCGGTGCTCGGCGGCCAGCACCAGGCACACCAGCTGGGTCGCGACGAGCAGCAGCACCATGCAGAGGGCGCTTCGGCTCCAGAGCTCGGGCTGGTCGAGCTCGTTCGAGACGGTGATCGCGCGCACCACGTTGAGGACGGCGACCAGGATCAGCAGCGCCGCCGGTACGGCCGCTGCCCAGGCCACCGAGTGTGCGACGTGCGACTCGGCGCCGGCGGCAGTGGACAGCTCGCGGTCGGACGCATCGACGTGCTCGATCCGCACCGCCGGGGCTGTGCCCTCGGCACTGCCGGCCGGGAGGCTCTGCTGCGGCGTCTTCGATCCCGAGGGGTCCACGTCATCCCCGTTCGCCTGGGCGGCGACCAGGCGGCCGCCACCCTTGATGGTGCCGAAGCCCCAGGTCGGCCCACAAGAGGGCGACTCGCCAGGGTCGGCTTCGGGCGCGCTGGGCCGGTGTCACGCGGGAAGCCTGATCACCGTCATCCCTGCTGCGGTCGACGGCCGGTCCATCGCGGCCAGGGCCGTCCCTGCCTCCTCCAACGGGAGGATGTCGCCCACCAGGAGCTCGGGACGAAGCGTGCCGTCCGCGACCAGGTCCAGCATCGCGGCGTACTCGTGTGCTGCCATGCCGTGCGAGCCGTAGATCTCCAGCTCCTGCGCGATCACTCGGTCCATGGGCAACGGCGGAGCAGCCGCCGAGCCCAGCAGCAGGCCGACCTGGACATGCCTGCCCCGCCGGCGAAGGCAGCGCACCGACGCCACCGCGGTTGCTGCGGTGCCGAGCGCGTCGATCGACACTCGGGCTCCGCCCCGCGTGATCTCGTGGATCCTGGCCGCAGTGTCGGAGTCCCGGCTCGGGTTGATCACGTCCGCGGCGCCGAGTTCGCGGGCACGATCCAGCGCCGGCTCGGCGACATCGACCGCGACGACGTGGGCGCCGAGCGCCGCTCCGATCATCACGGCCGACAGGCCGACGCCGCCGCACCCATGCACAGCCAACCACTCGCCCGCGCCGAGTCGACCGTGTGCCGTGATCGCCCGGAACGCAGTGGCGAACCGGCAGCCGAGAGACGCCGCCGTGACGAAGTCGACGGACTCCGGAAGCGCCACCACGTTCACGTCCGCCGCGCGGATCGCGACCCGCTCGGCAAACGAACCGGGGCCGGTGAAGCCTGGCTGGGTCTGGTCCGGACAGACCTGCGCGTCGCCCACCGTGCAGTACTCACAGACCCCGCAGCCACACACGAACGGCACGGTGACTCGATCCCCCACCCGCCAGCGCGCGACGTCGACGCCGACATCGGCGATCGTGCCCGCCAGCTCGTGGCCCGGGATGTGGGGCAGGGCCGCGACCGGGTCGTGGCCCTTCCAGGCATGCCAGTCCGACCGGCAGACCCCGGTCGCTCGAACGGCGATCACCACAGCGTCGGGCTCGCATTCCGGCTCTGGCGCCTGCACCAGCCTCGGAATCTCGCCGTAGCCGGAGTACTGCACCGCCCTCAACGCACGGCCGCCGACGTCAGCTGACTGCTCCGATGCATGCCCACAGCATGAACCCCTCCGGGATGCCCGGAAAGGCCACTCACGGCGTGATCCCTGACCGGATCGCGAGGATGCCGCCTCGCACCTGGTCCCGGCTGCGCATGTTGTGCGTGGGTCTCGTGGCATCGGTCCCCGAGGCGCTCTCCGTCGTGGTGGTGTTCGTCCTCTCGTTCATGGTGCTCGACTCGATGCTGTCGCTGGCGTTCCTGTGCTGGCCGGTGCTCAGCCCGAACTACTTCCACGTCGTGGACCGCCGGGTGTGGCAGCTCAACTGGTCACCACTGGCGAAGGCGGCCAACAGCGCAGGCGTGGTCGGCGCCCTGGCCCTTGAGCTGTACGCCGTCGCGTTCGTCGTCGCCGTCGGGGTCGTCGGTATCAAGGTCTGGTCGGCCCGCCGTGTCATCCTGCCGCTGGCGTCCGAGGGACGATGAGCTGGCTCGGTGAGGCGGCGCTCGCGATCGCTGTCGGCATCGTCTCGGCGCTGCTGCCGCTGGTCAACGCCGAGGCCCATGTCTTGATCGCGGTGGCGCGGACGACGTCGCCATCAGCATGGCCGTAGCGCTCGCGATGGCCGTCGGCCAGACGACGGGGAAGCTGCTGTGGTTCGAAGCGGCCCGGCGTGGGACGGGTCGGCTGCATGGAGAGCTATCCCGGCACGGCGAGGGCCGGGTGGAGCGTTGGCGCGGCCGGGTGTGCGGCCTGCTGACGCGGCGTCGGACCGGCCTGCCCACTGTCCTGGCCTCGGCGGCGGTGGGCCTGCCGCCGCTGGCCCTGGTCAGCCTGGTGGCCGGGGCGTCCGAGCAGAAGCGCTGCGAGTTCGGGGTCCTCCGCCTCGTCGGCCGGACAGCCCGGTTCGCCGCCCTCGCCTCCCCGCAGCCCCCGCGTTGAGCTAGCTGGGTGGCTGACCGTCGCGCCAGGCAGCTTCGGCCTAGTGTGGCCGCCAGGAGGCACACGTGTCCGAACAGAGCGATCACAACGAGTCCGTCCGGGTCCTCGAGAGGGGCATCGACCAGGCCCACGCCGCGATCCTCGCGGTACGGGACGACCAGCTGACCCTTCCCACGCCGTGCGAGAAGTGGGACGTCGGGCAGCTGCTAGCCCACCTGGCCCTCGACCCCGCCAACATGCTCGACATGGCTACCGGAGGCTCGCCCGACTGGTCAGCGGTGCCCGACCGGGTCGATGACCCGGCCGGTACGTTCCGCAGCGGTGCCGAGGCACTGATGGCCCACTGGCAGCAGGCCGGCGACTCCGCCGACTGGCAGATCGCCGAGCTCGCAGTCCACACGTGGGACGTCGCGACCGCGACCGGTCAGCCGGTCGGTGACCTCGACCCCGAGGTCGCCGAGCGCGGCCTGGCGTTCATGTCGCTGGTGCTCAAGCCGGAGATGCGGGGCGACGCGTTCGCGCCCGAGCGCGCGGCCCGCGACGGCGCCAGCGCCTACGAGCGGATCGCTGCCTTCGCCGGCCGCCAGGTCGGCTGACGCTGCCGCGCGGCCTCAGCCGAGATCGACGATCGCGGCCACCGGGCCGCCGCCGTCAGGCCCTTGGTGGGCGGCCGACACCGACACGAACACGGCGGGGTCGCCGGTGACCGCGGCCGTCACGCCACCGACGCACGCCTTGATCTGGCGGTGCCAGTGGACATCGGAGTCATCGAGCATGGCGTTGCGGCGGCCCCGCACCTGGCCGTCCTGGCTCACCTCGCACTTGAGGAAGACGTTGACCAGCTTGCCGTCCAGGTCCGAGGTGTGGGGCCGTTCCGGCAGGTCGAGCCCGGCGTCCTTGATGGCGTTCCAGATGCCGTCGGCGTCGAGCGCGTCGGTCATGACGGAGTGCCCGATGCGGTAGCGGCCGCCTACTCCGGTCGCGTTGCCGACGACCACGACCTGCGCCTGGTCGAGCTCGACACCGGAGGAGCACGAGGCCACCGAGGAGTACAGAGACCGGTCGTGCATGACGTCCTCGTCACGCGGCATGTCGATCTCGCCGAGCGCGACCGCGATACCGAGGGCGGTGCAGCCGTTCGAGAGGTCCATGGACTCGTGGGTGTGCTCGGTCCAGACGGTCTTGCCGCGGCTCTTGGCGTCACGGATGGTGTGGATCGTGAGCAGCGGGGTCTTGGTCTGGACGTAGTGGACGTCGGCGGGGTCGCTGATGCCGGCCCGCTCCATCGCCACCTTCACGGCATCGGCGACCTTGCTGACCATCGCAGTGCGACCGATGTCCTCGGGCAGCAGCTGCTCGCTCATCGCGAACCCGACCGTGAGCCGCTGCTCGCCCTTCGACGGGTCGTCGGCACCCACGTCAGTGGTGGCGAAGATCGTGGCGTGAGGGCTGATCACACCGTCGGTTCCGCCCGACCACACGATCGGCACCTGCGCGACCTGGTCGGCCGGGGCGCCCTTGGCGACCAGCACCTCGCGGAACGCCCGGTCGGCGATGATCCGCGTGTAGTCGTTCACCCCGCCGTTGCCCTCGGTCTTCCCGATGATCGCGACCACCCGCGACGCCTCCATGATCCCGTCGTCGAGCAGCGTCGCGAGCTCGCTGGCGTCGGCGACCGAGTGGATGGGGACCTTGCGGACCTCGATGGCGCTGGGCATGGGGGGTTCCTTTCAGTCGGGTACGACGACGGTGCCGGCGCGGCCTTCGACCGCGTCGATGATCTGGTCGAGCTTGGTGATCGCGGTGTGCCGCCCGCCCCGCTCGACGAACCGGCAGGCCGCCTCCACCTTGGGTCCCATCGAGCCGCTGCCGAAGTGGCCGCCGCGCAGGTGCTCCCGCATCTGCGAGACCTTGATCCGTCCGAGCGGCTCCGCGTCGGGCTGGCCGAAGCGGAGCACGGCGTGGGGCACGTCGGTGGCGATGACCAGCACCTCCGCGTCGACGGTCACCGCCAGCAGCGCGGCGGCGAGATCCTTGTCGATGACCGCCTCGACGCCGCGGACCTGGCCGCCCTCGCGGACTACCGGCACCCCGCCGCCGCCGGCGGCCACCACGACGTACCCCGCGTCGACCAGGCATCGGGTCGCCCCGGCGTCGAGGATCTCCAGCGGCTCGGGCGAGGCCACGACCCGGCGCCAGCCCTTCTCGCCGCGGTCCTCCCACACCTGGCCGTGCTCCACCAGCGGCTCCGTCTCCTCCCGCGGGAGGTAGCGGCCGATCGGCTTGGTCGGGTGGGAGAGCCCCGGGTCGTCCGCGGCGACGCGGGTCCGCGTGACCACCGTCGCGGTCGGTCGCTCGACGCCGCGGCTGGAGAGCTCGTTCTCGAGCGCGTTCATCAGCGTGAACCCGAGGGTCGCCTGGGTCTGCACGCCGCACCAGTCGAGGGGCACGGGGGGCACGACGTGGGCGGCGATCTCGTTCTTGACCAGCAGGTTGCCCACCTGTGGGCCGTTGCCGTGGGTGAGCACCACGTCGGCCCCGGACCCGATCAGCTCCGCGACTGCGCGCATCGCGATCGCGGCCGCGCCCTGCTGGTCCTCGACTCGGACCCGGCCCTCGTCGTTGGCCATCGCGTTGCCACCGAGTGCGAGCAGGACCCTCATGCAGCGAACCTAGTGAACGGGTCAGCCCGCCACACCAGCAACAGTTGGCAACGCCCCCGCCGTCCGCTGTCAGGTGTTGCCAAGGGGTGCCGGGCACGACTGGACCGGACGAGCGGGGCGGGAGGACCGGGGTGCTCGCGGGGAGACGACGGGGTTGTCGTCCAGGTCTCCCGCTCCAACCCGTCCGGCGCATCCCACCTCTTCGGGAGCCGGCTGCCGGAACGTATGGGGAGCACCATCCAAATCCGGCCCGACCGGGGTCGCAAGATGCCAGCGCCCGGACCGATCGGGGACGCTGGCGGTGTGTCATCCGTCCGCCGGCTCCCGCTCTACTGGCGGGTGTGCCTGATCAACGGCGCCGTGTTCGCCGCCGGGACGGTGGCACTGGTGATCTCCCCCGCGAGCGTCTCGCGCGACGTGCTCGCGTCCGAGGCGGCGGTGCTCGTGGTCGGCCTGGTCGTCATGCTCGTCACGAACGGCCTGCTGCTCCGTTCCAGCCTGGCGCCGGTTGACCGGGTGGTGCGCGAGATGGAGGTCGTGGAGCTCGCCGACGCGCAGCGGCTCGACCAGCCGGCGACCGACCCCGGGCGCGCGGCTGGTGCGCGGCTACAACGCGATGCTCAACCTCTCAGATCGTTGAGTCGCGTGCTTGCGGCACATGAGTCGCGGACTTGCGGCAACCCGGGGTCAGGCGAACGCCGGCATCACCTTGTCGTGGACGAGCTGCAGCTGGGCGTTGATGTCGGGGACGCCCTCGAGCTCGCGCCCCATCAGCGCCTTCACGAGTGCGGCGTCCGTGATCGCCAGGATCATATGGTTGATCCCGGTCGGCTCGATCTGGTCCTTGATCTTGGCGACGCACTCCTCCGGCGTGCCCGCGATGGAGAGACGCTCCGCGAGGTCGGGTGTGGTCAGCTCGATACCCCGGGCCATGTCGCCCGCGCCGATCGCCTCGATGATCGGTGCGACCTCCTCGGGCTTGACGCCGTTGCGCTTCAGCTGCTCGTGCGGCATCGACGAGGCGTACAGGCCGACCATGCTGCGCGCGGCGTCCTTGGCGATGGCGGAGTCCTCGGCGACCGAGAAGACCACCCAGGAGCCCATGTCCAGGTCCTGCACGTTCTTGCCGGCTCGCTCGGCGCCGATCGAGCAGTGCTCCATCATGAACTCGTAGGCCTCGCGGGTGTAGCTGAGCGCGTGGTGGCAGCCGTCGGAGAACTCGGCCGCCGCTTCGAACGACCGCGGTCCTCGCATGGCGCCCATCTTCACCGGCAGGTGCTCCTGCACCGGGCGAGCGAAGGTGAACAGTCCGCTGTAGGTGAAGAACTCGCCCTCGAAGGTGATGACGCCGTCGTCGAGCAGTGTCCGGATCACGTGCACGGACTCCTTGACCCGGGACAGCGGCTTGGTCTTGGCCCAGTCGATGCCGTACTGGGCAAGCAGCCCGAAGTTGCCGCTCGAGACCGCGACCTCGGCCCGGCCCCCGGTCAGCTCGTCGAGCGTGGCGGCCGCCTGCGCGATCAGCGTCGGCTCACGCAGGCACACCCCGGAGATGCTCGGTCCGAGCCGGACCTGCGTCGTGGAGGCGGCGGCCGCGGCGAACAGCAGCCACAGGTCCTTGTGCCAGGTCTCGTCAGCGGCGTACACCGCGTAGAAGCCGAGCTCGTCGGCCTTCTTGATCGACGCCAGGGACTCCGTGAGCGGGTAGTCCGGCAGCATCGCGTAGCTGAATCTCATGGTGTGACTCCTTCTCGGTGGGCAGGTCAGGTCAGCGGCTCGGTCCTGTTGCGGCCGCCGGCTCACCCGGCTCCTGGATCGACCCGTGGATGGCGTCGCCGGAGATGGCTTCGCTGCGCAGATAGGGCCGTACGGCGATCATGTACACGGCACCGACGCCGGCACCGATCGCGGCAGAGAGAGCCACCAGCCAATTGTCGTACCACGGCAGGTCGGGAGTCCTCGGCCACGCCATGATGACCATCGCGGCGACGCCGTAGGCGAGCGCAGAGACGTTGACGACCATCCCCCACCGCCCGAGCCTGAAACTGCCGCTCGGCACCCAGCCCTTCAGCCGGGCGCGAAGTGCAGCGAACGTGACCATGTGGAAGCCGAGGTAGATGCCGAGCGTGGCGAACGAGATGATCGAGGTGAGGGCCTTGGTCGAGACGACCGAGCCGAGGACGATCACGGCGGGCACGATGGCCGCGACCAGCATGGCGTACGGCGGCACGTGACGGTGCGGCAGGAAGTGCCTGAACAGCGACGACCCCATGATCATGTCGTCACGGGCGTACGAGTACATCAACCGGCTGGCAGCCGCCATCAGGCTGAGCGCGCATGACAGGAACGACATCATCACGACGATCAGGACGACCTTGGTGCCGCCCTCGCCGAACGCGTTGTGCAGGATCGTGGTGACCGGGTCGGCGTCGGTGCCGTCGATCACGGCCGCGTAGCTCGAGACGGCCAGCAGAAGCGACAGGCAGACGAAGATCGCGGCGGCGCCGCCGACGTAGATCGTCATCCGCATCGCCTTGGGGATCTGCCGGGTCGGGTCGGGCACTTCCTCGGCGACGTCGCCGCACGCCTCGAAGCCGTAGTACTGGTAGATGCCGATCAGGGCCGCGGCGAGGAACGCCGAGAGGTAGCCGCCACTGTGGCCGACGACGCCCTCGGTGTCGAACAGCACCGACAGGTCGTGGTGACGCTCGGTGAGGAGCAGCCAGGTGCCGACGGCGATCGCGCCGAGCAGTTCCGCGGTGAACCCGATGATCGCGGCCGTGGCCAGCCACTTGGTGCCCATCAGGTTGATGGCCAGGGCCAGGGCCAGCAGGATCAGGGCGCAGGTGATCGTTGACGAGGTGCCGGGCGTGAACCCGAGCAGCTGGGCGAGGAAGGGCCCGGATCCGTAGACCACGCCGGCGATGGTGGTGAGCAGCGCGACGAGGTAGACCCAGCCGGTCATCCACGCCCACTTGCGGCCCCACAGCCGGCGAGCCCACGGGTAGACGCCTCCGGCGACCGGGAACTGGGAGACGATCTCGCCGAACACGAGGGCCACGAGCAGCTGACCCAGGCCGACGATGACCAGCCACCAGATCATCGCGGGTCCGCCGGTGATCAGACCGACCGCGAACAGGGTGTAGATCCCGACGACCGGGGACAGGTAGGTGAAGCCGAGCGCGAAGTTCGCCCACGGGCTCATCTCGCGGCGGAACTCGGACTGGTAGCCGAGGGACGCGAGGGCGGCGGCGTCCGCGTCGTGCTCATGGTGGTGGTGCGACTCCTGGCTCATGCCTGGTGATCCTCCTGGTCGATCTCCGCGAGCAGCTCCGAGCCCGTGATCACGTGGTGGGCGAAGTGCCGGTGGATCCACTCGAGGTGGTCGAGGCGGCTGTTCATGATCCGCAGGCTGTCCCAGTTGGGGAACTCCTGCTGCAGCACCCACCGCTCCATCAGCCGCGGATCGACCTCGTAGACGTGTTCGTGGGTCGTGACCGCGACGTCAGAGACGCGCCGCGGCTCGGGCGGGGTGACCTGCTCGGTGTAGCGGTAGCCGATCGGGCTGCCGTCGGACGACGTGCTCATGACTGCGTGCTTCCGTCGTACGCGCGGTCGAGGAGGTACTTCCCCGGGTTCATGATGTTGTTCGGGTCGAGGGTCCGCTTGATGTCCAGCATCAGGTCGAAGCCTCGGCCGAGCTCCTGCGGCACCAGGTCGACCTCGCCCTCCCGGCACGAGCCGTGGCAGGCGCTGATCGAGCCGTCGTGGGCCAGCGCGACCGCGGCGATGTCCCGCTTCGCCGTGACCCACAGCTCCCAGGCGCGGTCGTCGAGCTGCTGCTCCCAGATGCCGACGTCGATCTCGGTGAGGTAGTCGACGCCCGTGTCGGCGGAGGTGTAGGCGAACATCCCCCAGTCGTCGAAGACGTCGGTACGACGCCGCAGGTCGGCGACGATCTCGTGCCAGGCTCTGGTGACGCTCGGCAGGTGGGTGTAGTTGATCGCCGCGTCCTCGCAGTGCCAGCTCATCGGCACCACCTGACCGTTCTTGGTGCGGCCGTGCAGGGGGGTGGCGTAGCGGTCGTGCCGCGCCGCCCAGTCGCCCTCGGAGATCTCGTCGCCGAGGTAGCGGGCGCCGTGCTCCTTGGCGATCCGGAACAGTCGCTTCCCGGCGGGGCGGACCTCGTCCTCGTAGCCGTACATCACGGCACACACCAGGGCGCGGACGTCGCTCGGCTGCGGGATGTAGGCCTCGTCGTCGCGACGCAGGTACGCCACCTTGTGCTCGTCGAAGAGCACCGCGCCAGCGAACGTCGCCACCCCTGCCCGCGCCAGGGCACCCACGCAGCGGTACGCGTCGTCGTAGTTGTCGAAGGCCCAGAACGGCGACAGCTCGGCCTCCGGCTTCGGGTAGAGCTTGAGGGTCGCCTCGGTCGCGATCCCCAGCGTTCCCTGGTGCCCCATCAGCAGATGCTTGAGCTGGTACCCGCTGGAGGACTTGCTGATCTTGCGGCCGATCCCGTCGCCGACGTGCATCACCTCGCCGGTGGGCAGGACGAAGTCGAAGCTGAGCACCAGGTCGCGCGTGTGCCCGAACCGCGATCCGATCAGGGACCAGCCGCTGGTCCCGATCCGTCCGCCGACCAGCGAGCAGGGGTACGACGCGGGGTCGTCCGGGTAGATGAGCCCGTGGTGTCCCAGCACCTCGTTGAGCTTGAGCATGTTGATGCCGGTGCCGACCGTGACCGTGCGGTTCTCGAGGTCCAGCTCCTTGATGGCGTTCATCCGCTTGACGTCGACGACGATGCCGCCGCGCAGCGGCACCGCGCCGTCGGTGAGCCCGGTGCCGCCGTCGCGCGGCACCACCGGGATCCGCAGGTCGTTGGCGATCCGGACGACGCCGGCCACCTCCTCCGTGCTCGTGGGCAGTACGGCGAGGTCGGGCAGCCGCTCTGCCCACCGGTGCACCGGGAAGGGCGCGGGCACCCGAGCCCGGTTGTAGCGGTCCGGCTTGGACGTCAGGATCTGTTCGTCGCGCAGCACCGTGCGGAGCGCGGTCACGACCTCGTCGAGCCGGTCGGCGGTGACGGTCACGACGCACCTCCGTTCCGGCTGCCGCCCACCTCGACCCCCAGCGACTCCGCCAGCAGCTCGTGCAGGTCGACCACGTCGATCGAGCGGGCCTCGCCCGCTTCGCCCAGCGGTCGTTCGGACCACGGGCAGGCGCTCACCAGGGTGTCGACCTCGAGGGCCGCGGCCTTCTCGAGGCGACTCGCGGAGATCGCTGCCGTGAGCTCGGGCTTCTCGACCGGCAGGCCGCCGCCGCCCCCGGAGCAGTACGACCACTGGGTCACCCGATCGACGTCGTTGAACGTCAGCCCGGGGATCGCACGCAGGATCTCGCGCGGCTCCTGCCAGATGCCCTTGCGCTTGTTGAGCCGACAAGGGTCGTGGTAGGTGATCGTCCGTTCCACCGGCACCGACGGCGTGAGCCGTCCCTCGCGCAGCAGCTGGGCGAACAGCTCGACGACCAGCACCACCTCGATGTCGTACTCGTCCCCGAAGTACTTCGGGTAGTCCTCGGTGAACGAGATGTAGTCGTGCGGGTCGAGCACCAGCACCCGCCTGGTGCCCGTCGAACGCCAGTTGTCGAGGTTGTGCCGGGCGAACCGCTTGGCCTGGTCGACGTACCCCATCTCGGCTGCCGGCCCGCCGCAGCACCACTGTTCCCCCATCAGGCCGAACTCATAGCCGGCAAGCTTCAGGACCTGGGCCACCGCACGTGGGACGGACGTGCGGTAGAAGGCGGCCTCGCAGTCGACGAACAGGACGGTCTCGCCACCGATCGGCAGGTCCAGCCCGGCCGACCAGTCGCGCACGTGCTCCTGGCTGACCGGCATCTCACCCAGCACCGGCTCGTGGGTGCGGTCGTTCGTCCGCTCGTTCCAGGTCTGCCAGCCGGGCTGGTGGATGCCCTGCTCGACGGCGAAGGCGCGAGCGGCCTTGACCACGTCGACAGTGCGGGTGCGGAACCGGTAGAAGTCGCCGGTGAACAGGGTGTTGGGGCAACGCAGCTCGCAGGCGCCGCACTGGGTGCAGTTGACGTAGTCGGCCGCGACGTCGGCGATGTCCATCTCGCCCTTCTCCATCGCGACGACGTTGGCGTGGAAGGCCGTCGGCGTCCACGACTCGTTGCGGGTCACCTGCATGACCGGGCACACCTCGCGGCAGAACTTGTGGCCGGAGGAGAAGCAGTTGTACGACGCGTTGCGCCACTCCGCCGCGAACTTCTCACTGGGGCTGGCGTCGCCGGCCAGCGGGAGCAGCGGCCTGGCGATCTCGTCGTGGAACGACGCGAGATCCTCCGGGTTGTCACTCATCCCGGGCGTGAACGGGACGGACAGCGAGTCCTGCGGTTCGTCGACCTGGGTCATCGGGGCGCGCCTCCTCGCACAGCCGGAAGGGTTTGCGTGTCACACACCGTTCCCGAAACATATGGCGCTGTATGTTTTATGGCAAGGGATCGCGACAGGAGGTGGGCACGTGGTGCGAGTCCTCTCCGGCGACGCCCGGAGTGCCCTCTTCGCGCCGCTCGACGACAGCTGGGGCCGCAGCGAGGCCGTGGCACGCCGGCTCGGCAGTGCGATCGCCCTCGGCCTGATCGAGGACGGGGAGCAGCTCCCGCCCGAGCAGGAGCTGGCCGCGTCCCTCAACGTCGCCACCGTGACCCTGCGCGAGGCGCTCGCCGATCTCCGGAGCAAGGGGCTGGTCGAGACCCGGCGCGGCCGCAGCGGGGGGAGCTTCGTCCGCGTCTCCTCATCCGCCCTCGCCGGCCTGTCACGCGACCGGTTGGCCGAGGTGGGGGTCAGTGACCTGCGCGAGCTGGGCGACCTGCACGCGGCGGTCGCCGGCACGGCGGCGCGACTCGCCGCCGAACGCGCCTCTACCACCGAGATCGCCCGGCTCCGCGAGCTCGCCCGCCGGCTCGCGGACGCCCAGGACGAGCCGGAGCTGCGCCGGCTGGAGGGCAGGTTCCACATCGAGCTCGCCGCGGCCGCCCAGTCCGTGCGTCTCACCACACTCGAGATCGAGCTGCAGGGGGAGCTGGCCGAGCTCGCCTGGCTGCGACCCCGCCGGTCGGCGGCGGACCTGGCCGCCGGCCGGCTGGCCGTCGCCGAGGCGGTGGCGCGGCGACGTGGCGACCGGGCCCGCCGGCTCGTCGAGAAGCAGGTCGCCGAGGACGTCAGACTGCTGGTCGACGATCACATCTCCCTGGCCCGCGCCGGCCGGGCGGGCACGGGAGGACGCGATGCGTGACGCACCGAGCAGACCCCTCGACGTACTGGTCTCCGAGGTCATCGAGGGCGTTTTCGCCACCGTCGAGGACCTCCACCGGGAGACCGTCGCCTGGCATCGGGCGGCGGCTGAACGCGGCGAACGGTTGACCGACGACGACATTCGCGGGCTGGCGCCCGGCATCGCCGCCCGGCTCCGGGAGCCGGGCCAGGTCGCGATCGGACTCGGCCTGATCCTGGAACCGTCGCTGCTCCGCACCCACCCGCTGCGCATCGAGTGGTGGCAGCGATCTGCCGGGTCCGACGAGCCGGTGGAGACGGAGTTCGACCTCCGTCCCGACAGCATCGGGTTCTACGACTACGCCACCACCGACTGGTTCGCGGTACCGCGCCGGACGCGGCAGCGCCACGTCGTCGGCCCGTACGTCGACGTGCACGGCACCGACCGATACCTGTTGACGCTCACCATGCCGATCGAGTCGGACGGGGAGTTCCTCGGCGTCGCGGGTGCCGACGTCCCGCTGACCGTCTTCGAGTCCACCATCCTGCGCCACACCGGCGAGGACGAGGCAGCCGTCGTCAACCGCGAGGGCCGGGTGGTCCTGTCGACCTCGAGCCGCTGGATCACCGGCTCGCTCGTGCCGCGCGCGGAGCGGCGAGGATCCAAGCCCTTGCCCGGGCTGCCGTGGGCGATGATCGAGCCAGCGGGAAGCTGAGCGCGGATCGGACGTAGCTCGAAGCTCGCTGCCACTGGGTGGCGGCAAACCCAAGCTAACCGGCCCCGAATTAGAAGGCGCCGGCCCCACCACCCGCGCCGCGGGCAACCGTTCCTGCCTCGTGGTTCTCCTTGCCACATCGCAGACAGCGCAAGAAGGTACCTGAGGCCTCCCCGTCGGCACCGGCCGGATAGCCGACCTTCACCCACTTGTGACCCGCCAATTTGCAGACAGTGAACCGCTTCAGGTTGTTCATGAGGACCCCCAACGAGCGAGCAGAATCGCTGCATTGCGACGCTACTCCTGAGGGTGCCGCCACGCGAGAGTGCCCGCCTCGGCTCATAGGGGCAGATCGGGGCGCATCCCTCCAGAAGGAAACCCGCCAGGTCAGACCGTGTCCACCTCGGCGTGGGTCGCGCCGCCGGCGAGCCGGGCGTATCCCGGGCCGCGGTCGAAGAAGGGCTCCGTCTCGTCCCGCGGTCGAGCCGCGCGCTCGGCGACGGTAGCGTCGGCGTCGTACCCCAGGTCGTCGTCGGCGAGCGCACCGGTGAGGACGACGCCGTAGTCGCGCAACGCTGCCTCGGGCGACACCTTGCGCCACACCACGTCGCGCACCACCAGCTCCGGATCGCGGCTCAGGGGGTCGCCCCAGCCGCCACCACCGGTGGTGCGGATCCGGATCACCTCCCCGGCCTTCACCGGCTCGGCGTCGGCGAGCGCATCCACCTCCCGCTCCTGCGGGCCGCCCGGGTCGACGACGACCTGGAACGGCGCGCCTGCCCGGCCGCCCTTCACTCCCCAGCACGCGAGGATCGACCGGTCGGCGATCGACATGAAGTGCGCGTCCTTGAGCATCCGGATCTGCTTCTCGTAGCCGAGCCCGCCGCGGTACTCCCCCGCGCCGCCGGAGTCGACGGCCAGCGAGAGCGACTCGACCAGGAACGGGAACCGCGACTCGGTGAACTCGCTCGGCAGGTTCCGGGAGTCGGGTACGACGTGGATGGTGTCCTCGCCGTCGGCGTAGTAGCGGCCACCGGAACCGCCGCCGAGCACCTCGCGCATGAGGTACGAGTGGCCGTCGCGGTCCTCGCCGTACACGCCGGTGTAGCGGATCGTCTCCTGGTCGGCCGGCATCCGGCCGTCGACCGCCTTGGCGACGACGCCGGCGAGCACGCCGAGCAGTCGCAGGATGACGAACGTGCGGGCGTTGGTCGGTGCGGGGAACACCGGCGTCAGCAGCGTTCCCGGCTCGGGGAACCGCATCTCGATCAGCGGCACCACACCCTCGTTGACGTCGAGCGCGGCCATCCGCTCCGGGCTGTCGGCGAGGTTGCGCAGGATCGGGGCCAGCCACTTGATGAGGAAGACGCCGTCGCTGTAGTCGCCGCAGTGGTTGATCGGGCCCTTCGCCTGCGGCCCGGTGCCGTCGAAGTCGAGCACCAGCCGCTCCCCTTCGGGGTCGTCTGGCGCGGTGCGGGTGAGCGTGATGCGCTGCGTGTGGAGCATCGGCTCGTCGACGCCGTCGTGCTCGGCGTAGTCCTCCCAGGTCCAGCTCCCGACCGGGATCTTGGACAGGATCTCGCGCCGGTAGGTGTCCGTCGTGCGGGCCAGGATCGCGTCGAAGCAGGACTCGACCGCCTCGACGCCGTACCGGTCGAACATCTCCCCGAGCCGGCGGGCGCCCATCAGGCAGGCCGAGCACTCCGCGTCGAGGTCGGCCGCCAGTGACTCCGGCATCCGGGAGTTGCGGGTCATGATCGCCAGCGCGCTGCGGTTGGGGACCCCGGCGTCCCAGAGCTTGATGGGCGGCACCATCAGGCCCTCCTCGAAGACGCTGGTCGC
Organism: uncultured Actinomycetota bacterium; assembly: GCA_963826265.1. Classification (GTDB taxonomy): domain Bacteria; phylum Actinomycetota; class Actinomycetes; order Propionibacteriales; family Nocardioidaceae; genus Nocardioides. The sequence continues at coordinate 1,162,490 of CAWGWH010000001.1, read as the reverse complement.
CTGGCTCGGCATCGATCCGGGCACCGCTCCCCCGATGTCGTCGTGGTGGCCGAAGGCCTGGACGAACGCGACGACGCGGCCACCAGAGAAGACGGGAACCGTGACGCACAGGTCCGGCAGGTGCCCGATGCCGCCCTCGGAGCGGTAGACGTCGTTGTGGAAGAACACGTCGCCCTCCCGCATCTCATCGATCGGGAAGTCGCGTGCGACCGGGTGTACGAGGGCGGAGTACGAGCGGCCGGTCAGCTTGCGCAGCAGCCGGTCGTGGATGCCGGCCCGGAAGTCGTGGGCGTCCCGGATCATCGGGCTCCGGCTGGTGCGGGCGATGGCGGTCTCGACCTCCATCTCGACGCTCGCCAGCGAGCCCTGCACGATCTCGGTCAGGACTGGGTCGGCGCTCGCACCCGCGTCGTCGGTGAGGAACCCGTACGGGAACTGGGTCGGCACGCGGCGGCTCACAGGTCACCCTCCTCGATGCGCGTGACGACGAGGTTGAGATAGGCGTCGACCTCGGCCTTGAAGCCCGGGTGGATGGGCACCGTGGACCCGTACTCCTCGATGATCACCGGGCCGGGGACCATCTCTCCGGGTCGCAGCTGGTCGCGAGCGCGGACCGGGGTCTCGACGTAGCCGTCGGCCGGGTCGAAGCACACCGGTCGAGTCTCCTGAGGCCACCCCATGGTCCAGCCACCGAGCTCATGGCGGGTGATGGTGGGACGCTGGATCGGGCCGATACCCGACACCCGGACGTTGACCCACTCGACCTGCTGGTCGGGGTCGGTGGCGAAGTCGTAGCCGTACAGCGCGCGGTGCTCGGCGTGGAAGCGACGCGCCACCTCCTCGGCCGTCGCGGCCTCGAACGGCCCCTCGGGCACGGGGACGCGCACCTCGAACGCCTGGCCGAAGTAGCGCAGGTCAGCCGTGCGTACGAACCCGTGCTGGTCGTCGGGGAAGCCCTCGGTGCGGAGGGCGGCGGTGGCCAGGCCCTCGAGGTCGGCGTACCGGCCGGCGACGTCGGCGGGCTCGAGCCGCTCGGCCAACGTGACGTGCGTCTGCACGTAGTCGTTCTTGACGTCGACGGTGAGCAGCCCGAACGCGGAGACGTTGCCGGGATTGGGCGGCACCAGCACGGTCTGGATGCCCAGGACGTCCATCAGCCGGCAGAGCAGCAGCGAACCCGACCCGCCGAACGTCGTGAGGGCGAAGTCGCGGACGTCGAGGCCGCGCTTGACCGTGACCTGACGCAACGCGTTGGCCTGGTTCCACGCCGAGATCTCGAGAACCCCGACCGCGGCGGCCTCCACGGAGAGTCCGAGCTGGGCGGCGAGTGCCTCGAGCCCGGCCCGTGCCGCGGTCTCGTCGAGCGGGATCTCGCCCCCGAGCAGGTGCGGCGGGATCCGGCCGAGCACCAAGTGTGCGTCGGTGATCGTGACGGCCCCGCCGGCACCGCCCTTGCCGTAGCAGAGCGGACCGGGGTCGGCGCCGGCCGACTGCGGCCCCACCTTGAGCGTCCCCTCGGGCGAGACGTGCGCGATCGAGCCGCCACCAGCACCGACGGTCACGACGTCGATCATCGGGATCTTCGACGGGTAGGCGCCGACGCTGCCCTCGGTGGTGAGCGTCGGGTCCCCGTCGATCACGACGCTGACGTCGGTCGAGGTGCCGCCGCCGTCGCTGGTGAGGATCTTGTCGTAGCCGGCGACCTGGGCGATCAGGGCTGCCCCGAGCGCGCCGGCGGCCGGGCCGGAGAGCACGGTGGTGATCGGCTGGTGCACGACCTCGTGGGCGCTCAGGACCCCGCCGTTCGACTTCATCACGTAGAACGGGATCTCGCGGTCGTCGTAGGCGGTCAATCGCGACGTGATGTTGGTGACGTACGCCGACAGCCGCGGCTTCACGGCCGCGTCGACCAGGGTGGTCATGGCGCGCTCGTACTCGCGGTACTCGCGCAGCACCTCGCTGCTGATCGAGACCACCGCGTCGGGGTGCTCCTCGGAGAGGATCTGGCGCATCCGCTCCTCGTGGTCGGGGTTGGTGTAGGCGTGCAGGAAGCAGACGCCGAGAGTCGTGATGCCGCGGTCGCGGAACCATCGCGCCGTCGAACGGGCACCGGCCTCGTCGAACGGTCGGACCTCGGCCCCTGTGAAGTCGAGCCGGCCCTCGACGCCGCGCACCAGGTCGCGCGGCACGATCCGGTCCGGCTTCACCCAGAAGTACGAGTTGCCGTAGCCGTCGGGCACCGACTGCCGGGCGATCTCGAGCATCGCCTCATAGCCTGTCGTGGTGATGAATCCGAGCCGGTCGACCTTGCCCTCGAGCAACTGGTTGGTGGCCACCGTGGTGCCGTGGCTGACGGCAGTGATCGCGTCGCCGCCCGCACCGAGCAGGCCGAGCACCTTCTCGATCCCGTCGAGAAACCCGTCAGCCGGGTTCGCGGGGGTCGAGGGGGTCTTCGTCGAGACGATCGCGCCCGTCTCCTCGTCGACCGCGACCACGTCGGTGAAAGTGCCGCCGGTGTCGATGCCGATCCGGATCCGCTGGGTCATGGGGTCGATTCAAGCCGGGTCCCCGAGCCCGCGGCCACGGCACATACTGCCGACCGGACGAAGAGTCGTTGGCAGGTTGTGACGCCCGGCCCCTGGCCGGGGACTCCGGGTGTGACGCTCAGTGGCGGTAAAACGTCATACGAATCGTGGCCTATAGGGCTCGGAACGTATGACGCCCCGACGTGGAAGCACCCAGATGTCGGCTCAGGGACACTCAGCTAGACCTCGGCCGGCCGCTCGTTGTAGACCCCGGCGGGCTCCTGCCCGGTCAGCGCACCGATCGCCCCCATGATCTCGTCGGTGACCTCGCGGCGGGCGCGCCCGAGCGGCACGCCGTCGTACCGACCGGAGAATTCGAGCGGAGCGCCGAACTCGACCGACACCCGCGCCAGCCGGGGCAGGCGGGCGCCGACCGGCTGGATGTCCTCGGTGCCCGTGAGTCCGACCGGGACCACCGGGCAGCCGGCCGTCAACGCGAGGTGGGCGACGCCGGTGCGGCCGCGGTACAGACGGCCGTCACGGGAGCGGGTGCCCTCGGGGTAGATCCCGAACGCCTCGCCCCGGCCGAGCACCTCGAGTGCCGTGTCGAGGCTGGCCATCGCGGCCTTGGTGTCGTCGCGGTCGATCGGGAGCATCCCGATGCCCTCGAACCACCACCGGACGGCCGTGCCCTTCACCCCGGTGCCCTCGAAGTAGTCGGACTTAGCCAGGAACACCACCTTCCGCGGCACCAGGATCGGGATCACGACGCTGTCGACGAAGCTGAGGTGGTTGCTCGCGAGGATCACCGGTCCGGTGTCGGGCACGTGCTCGAGCCCGGTGACCCGGGGCCGCCACGCGGTCTTGGCGATCGGCGGCAGCACCGTGTGGATCACCTCGTAGAGCATGGCCACATCATGTCCGAGTCTGCGGGACCGGGCGTAGCCCCGGGCTCGGGCTGAGACGAGGAGATTCGCGAGAAGTCCCGAAATAGGTGAAGGGCCCTCGCAGGTATGAGCTACAAGGGCCCTTCGTGGTGACGGGCTCGACCCGAAGGCCGCGCCCCTCACCGGGCGACCGGTTCCGGTGACGTCCCGATCGATGCACTCCTCGACTCCGGCCCCAACCGACCCCGTCACCGGGCGGCTGCGGTGTTCCCCGGCGAACCGGTTCCCACCGGATGGACCCTCGTCTCCGAGCCATCCCGCTCTCCCTTGCGGAAGTGCGTGAGAGAGTTCTATGCCCCGTCGCCGGGCAGACGCAAGGGGTTGGCCAGAACTTTCTTCACATACCTCTGGTTCCGGCGCGTCGTCCCCAGATCGACCCGAGTTTCCCCACAGGATCCGGCCCGTCATCCACAGTCGAGGGCCACGACCTGTGGATCACCGGTCGCCGGGCCAGAGGACGTCCGCGCGGCTGTAGTGGCCGACCGCGTCGAACCAGCGTTTCGCGCGCAAGGTGGCGCGGAGGTCACAGTCGGCGACCACCATCCCCTCCGTGTCGTACAGCGGTCCGGCCAGCACCTCGCCCGATGCCGGGGCGACGATCGTGGCCCCACCGCGGCCGAGCACGCCGGTGTCCGGCAGTGGCCACGGGAAGTCAGCGGGGTACGCCGAGCGCGGCAGGTACTGCGGCACCGCGACGACGAAGGCACCGGCCTCGATCGCGATGTGCCGGATCGTCGCCTGCCAGCCCTCGGAGTCGTCGGCGGTGGGGGCGACCCAGATCTGGGGACCGCCCTGGTAGACGGCCCACCGGGCCAGGGGCATCCGGTTCTCCCAGCAGATCAGGCCGCCGACCCGTCCGACCGGGGTGACGGCGACCGTCAGGTCATCGCCCGCGCCGATGCCGTGGAAGAGCCGCTCGTGGTGCGTGGGCATCAGCTTGCGGTGCCGGGACACCAGGCCCTCGGGGCCCACGACGAGCAGCGTGTTGTAGACCGTGCCGGGCCGCTCCGACTCCCGCTCGTTGACGCCGATCGCGACGTGTACGCCGAGCTCGGCGCAGGCGCCCGTGAGCCGGTCGACCGCGGGTCCCGGGACGTCGACCGCGCTCGCCCACCAGCGCTCCCAGAACTCGTCGGATTGCTTGCCCGACGGTGCCAGATGAGCCCAGGCGTAGGACGGGTAGAGCGACAGGAACGACTCGGGAAACACGACCAGCTGCGCCCCCTCGGCCGCCGCCTTCCCCATCAGCGAGACGGCCTTGTCGAGGCTGCCCCCGAGGTCGAGCATCACCGACGTCGCCTGGACGGCGGCGACGCGAACGGTCGGCAGAGTGTCCATGGTTCGACGGTAGGTCCGTGCCGGCGCCCCGGGAAGTTCCAGATCTGTACCGAGACCCACCTGGAACTGGCTGGAGAAAGTGAAGGGCCCTTGTGAGTATGAGTCACAAGGGCCCTTCGGTGGCGAGGGCTCCGGCCGAAGCCGGCGCCCTCCCCGAATGACCGGTACTGGTGATGCTCCCGATCGATGCGCTCGGTTCTTCCGGTCCCAGCCACCTCATCACCCGGCAGCTGCGGTGTTCCCCGGCGAACCGGTTCCCACCGGATGGACCCTCGTCTCCGAGCCATCCCGCTCTCCCTTGCGAGAGGGCGTGGGAGAAGTTCTATTCCTCGCCGCCGGGCGGACGCAAGGGGTTGGCGCGAACTTTCTTCGCATACTTCTGGTTCCGGCGAGTCGTCCCCAGAATCGCCGGGCGTTGTCCCCAGAACGACGGGCGATTCTCCACAGCTTCACCCACCGCCTGTGGATCCCGGATGGACCGATCAGAGGGCGTACGGGCCGAACCTGCCCAGGAGACGAAGGCCGCCATGGCGAGCAGGGCCACGGTCACGACCGCGTTCGGGACGACCTCGTGGCGCGTACGTGCGTGATGGTGGCACCCGCCATCAACTGCACCAGTCCCACGGCAGCGACCGCTGACAGCACCGGCGCGATCCCCGTGAGCGACGGCACCAGCAGGCCGACGCCGGCGAGAGCACCTCCGCCGCTCCGATGAAGCGGACGGTCCCAGGGGAGAAGTCCTCCACCGACTCCATCGTGGGCTGCCGCTCCTCGCGCGACTTGGTGACCTTGAGGATGCCGGCACCGAGGAAAGGCGGAACGCGATCAAGATCTGCACGACCCAGAGAACGACGTTCATGCCGGTTCCAGCCCGGAGTCGTGATGTCGTGTTCCCGGCGTCGCCCCCGCGGCCAACCTCCTGGGCGAGTCCAAGGCCTAGCGGCCGAAGTTTCCCTCGGGAAGTGGTGGTTTCCCCGGATATCCGGGGAAACCACCGCCCGACGCCGCCTCGAACGCCGCAGCGATCTCCAGCAGCCGGCGGTCCTGGCCGTGGGGTGCGACCAGCTGGACTCCGACGGGCAGGCCCTCCGGTGTCCGGCCGGCGGGGACGGAGATCGCGGGGCAGCCGGTGACGGTGATGAGGTACGCCGAGCGCATCCAGTCGAGGTAGGACTCCATCGGCCGCCCGTCGATCTCGGTGGGGTACTCCTGGTCGGCCGGGAACGGCGGCACCTGCGAGGTCGGGAGCAGCAGCACGTCGTACGCCTCGAAGAAGCGACGCATCGTGTCGGCCAGCGCGGTCCGCTGCTGGTAGGCGCGGGCGACGTCGGCGCCGGTGAGTCGCTCCCCCGCCCGGATGTTTTCGGCGAGCGAGGCCTTGAAGCCGTCGGGGTGCCGACGCAGCAGGTCGCCGTACGCCGCCTGGAAGTGCCAGGCGCGCAGCGTCCGGAACGTGTCGTCGGCTCCGGTGAGGTCGGGGTGGGCGTCGAACACCGAGGCGCCATGGCGCACCATCAGCCGGCCGGCGGTCTCTAGCACCGCCGCGACCTGGGGGTCGACCGCCAGAGCGCCGCCGAGGTCGACGGAGTAGCCGACCCGCAGCCCGGCCAGCGTGCCGGTGAGCGGCAAGGCGAACGCCGCGCCCGGCTCGCCGAGTGCGAGCGGTACCCGCGGGTCCGGTCCGGCGATCACCGAGAGCAGCAGCGCGACGTCACCGACGGTGCGCCCGATCGGGCCGCTGACCGACGTGGTCTCCCACTGGTTTTCCGCCGGCCACGTCGGCACCCGACCGAGCGAGGGCCGGAGCCCGACGACCCCGCAGAACGAAGCCGGGTTGCGCAGGCTGCCGCCCATGTCGCTGCCCTCGGCGAGCGGCACCATCCCCGCCGCCAGCGCGCAGGCCGCCCCGCCGCTGGACCCGCCGGCCGACCGGGTCGGGTCGACCGGATTCAGCGTCGTCCCGAAGACCCGGTTGAACGTGTGAGACCCGGCCGCGAACTCGGGGACGTTGGTCTTGCCGACCAGCACCGCGCCCGCGTGGCGGATCCGCTCCACGACCAGGTCGTCGCTTTCGGGGACGTGGTCCGCGAACAGTGGAGACCCGTACGTCGTGCGCCACCCTGCGACGGCGTGGGTGTCCTTGATCGCGAACGGGAGTCCGTGCAGCGGTCCGGTCCGGCCACCCCGTGCGAGGTGCTCGTCGGCCGCGGCGGCGCCGGCACGCGCCCGCTCCTCGTCGAGGGAGACGATCGCGTTCAGCTCGCCGTTGCGCTCACCGATCCGGGCCAGATGGAGCTCGAGCAGCTCGCGGGCGGAGATGTCGCGCCGGCGTACGGCCTCGGCCTGGGCTCGGGCGCTGGACTCGACGGTGATGCCGGGACCGCTCACCTGCGGCGGCCGATCAGCACGCCGAGCGCGACCAGTGCCGCGCCGACCGCAACACCGGTGAGGAAGTCGCGTTGCGACGACGCCGCGGCTGCTCGGGCCGGCGCGGTAAAGACGCCGGGCTCGCTCCCAGCTCCGGCGGTCTCGGCGACCGCAGCAGGCGCTGCGCCGGTGAGGACGGCGTCGACGTTGCCGAAGAACTCACCGGCCATCCGGCGCGAGACGCTGGTGAGCATCCGTTGACCCACCCCGCCGACCATGCCGCCGACGATCGCGTCGGCGTCGTACGTGATGGTCGTCGTGCCGTCATCGACCGGCGCGAAGCGGACGTCGACGGTGGCGCCGATCGTGCCGGGGGCACCCGCACCGTCGAGCTTCATCACGAGCGACTGGTGCGGTTTCAGGTCGCTCAGCTCGCAGGACCCGCTGTAGGTGCCCTTGATCGCGGCGACGCCTGCCGTGACGGTCATGGCGTAGGCGTTCTCGCCGGTGGCCTCGAGCCGCTCGCACCCCGGGATGGTGCGGACCAGCACCGCCGGGTCGAGGAGTGAGTCCCACACCTTCTCGACCGGGGCATGCAGGGTGTTCTCGCCGGTGAACTTCATGCGGTCTCCTCGGGGTCGGACTCGTGCTGCTGCCGGAGGTGGAAGAGCTCCGACGGCGAGATCGGCATCGCGGTGATCCTCAGCCCTTGATGGTGGGGGGCCTCGGCGTCCTCGATCGCCGCCGCGAACACCGCGGCGGACGGGATGACACCGGCCTCGCCGGCGCCCTTGATACCGAGCGGGTTGAGCGGCGAGGGCGTCTCGAGGTGGTCGATCTCGATCGACATCGGAACCTCGGTGACGTAGGGCATCAGGAAGTCCATGAACGACGCGTTGAGCAGCTGACCCGCGTCGTCGTAGACCATTCGCTCGTACAGCGCGCCGCCGACGCCCTGCGCCACCCCGCCGTGGATCTGGCCCTCGACGATCATCGGGTTGATCAGGTGCCCGCAGTCGTGGACCACGGCGTACTTGAGAATCCTGATCTCCGCGGTCTCGGGGTCGGTCTCCACGATCACGGCGTGCATGCCGGAGGCGAAGGTCGACCGCTCGGGCGAGTAGAAGTCCTTGCCCTCGAGACCTGGTTCGTCGTCCTCGGCCACCGGTGGCTTGCCGGGGCTGCCGACCGAGAACTGGGTCGCGGCCTTGGACGCCTCGTCGAACGCGTAGCGCAGCGGGTTGGAGAGCACCGCGATCGTGCCCAGGTCGATCTGCGACTCGGTGCCCTTGACTCGCACCACGCCGTCGACGATCTCGAGGTCGGCCTCGTCGGCCTCCAGCGCCTCGGCCGCGATCCGCAGCGCCTTCTCGCGCGCTCGCAACGCCGCGAGGTGGACCGCCGAGCCGCTCATCACCGCAGCGCGCGAGGCGAACGTGCCGACGGCGTACGGCATCCGGCGGGTGTCACCGGTGACGACCTCGACCTTCTCGAACGGGACGCCGAGGGCGTCGGCCACGATCTGCGCGAACGCGGTCTGGTGGCCCTGCCCCTGGGTGGTGAGCCCCGTGGCGACCTTGACCTTGCCGGAGGTCTCGACGTGCACGTGGGCACCTTCGTACGGGCCGACGCCGGTGCCCTCGACGTAGCAGGCCAGACCGATGCCGACCCGGCGCCCTTCGGCCGCCATCTCCGCGCGGAAGGCGGGGAACTCGTCCCAGCCGACCAGCTGCTTGAGCTTCTCCAGCGAGGCCGGGTAGTCGCCCGAGTCGTACTCCAGCTCCCGGCCGTCCTGGAAGATCAGCCCCTGGTCGTAGGGGAACTCGTCGGGCTGGATGAAGTTGGCGGCCCGCACCTCCGCTCGGTCCTTGCCCAGCTCCGCGGCGATCGCGTCCATCGTGCGCTCCATGACGAAGCAGCCCTGCGGCCGGCCAGCCCCCCGGTAGGGCGTGACGATCACGGTGTTGGTGTAGAGGCTCTCGAACACGACCCGGTAGTTCGCCGGCTTGTACGGGCCGAGCAGCTGGGTGGAGGTGATGATCGGGACGATCAGTCCGTACGGCGTGTACGCGCCGTGGTCGTGCCAGAACTCGACGTTCAGGCCGAGCACCCGGCCGTCGTCGTCGTACCCGACCTCGACGCAGTGCTCCTGCCCGCGCTCGTGCGCGGAGGAGATGAAGTGCTCGCGGCGGTCCTCGGTGAACTTCACCGGCACGCTGAGGGTGCGGGCCGCCAGCGGCACGAGCAGCTCCTCGGGCCACGGGTGGTTGATCTTCACGCCGAAGCCGCCGCCGACGTCCGGGGTGATCACGTCGACCTGCCCCAGGTCGAGCTCGAGCTTGGCCGCGACGCAGCCGCGGACGCCGGTCGAGGTCTGGGTCGAGGTCCACACCGTCATCCGGCTGGTGTCGGGGTCCCAGCGGGCGACCGTGCCGCGCCCCTCCATCGGCTGGCAGGCGGAGCGCTCGACGGTCAGGTCGAGGCTGAGGGTGCGGGGCGCGGCCGCGATCGCGGCGCGGGCGTCGCCGTTCTCCTGCTCCATCCGGGCGCCGACATTGTCGGGCATGTCGTCGTGGACGCGCGACCGGGCGGCGCGGGCCGCCGGGATGCCGACGACCGGCTCCAGGAACTCGTAGGAGACCCGGATCCGGCCGACCGCGTCCTCGGCGACGTACCGGTCCTCGGCGACGACGAACGCGATCGCTTCGCCGACGTAGTTGACCTCCTCGGGTGCCAGCGCGTACTGCGTACGGCCGTGGACCAGCGCCGGGTGCGGGATCAGCAGCGGCAGCGGCTCGGCCATCGGGCCGGTCAGGTCGTCGTGGGTCCACACCAGGTGGACCCCCTCGAGATCGAGCACGTCGGACACGTCGATGTCGGTGATCCGCGCGTGGGCATGGGGCGACCGCAGGACGGCCGCGTGGAGCACCCGCTGGCCGACCAGCACGTCGTCGACGTACCGGCCCTGCCCGCGCAGGAACCGCTGGTCCTCCACCCGCGGGACCTTGCTGCCGAAGAGCTTCGTCGTCATGCCCGCTCGCTCTGGATCTCGGCAGCCCGCAGCACGGACTTCACGATGTTCTGGTAGCCGGTGCAGCGGCACAGGTTGCCGGCGATCATGTCGCGCGCCTCGTCCTCGGTCGGGTCGGGTGTCTCGCGGAGCCCCGCGGCGATGGTCGTGAGGAAGCCGGGCGTGCAGAACCCGCACTGGAGGCCGTGGCAGTCGACGAACGCCTGCTGCACGGGGGACAGCGAGCCGTCGGGCTCGGTCAATCCCTCGACGGTGGTGATGTCGACGTCGACGGCCGACACGGCGAGCATCAGGCACGAGCGCACCGGCCGGCCGTCGACCAGCACCGTGCAGGCACCGCACACGCCGTGCTCGCACCCGACGTGGGTGCCGGTCAGCCCGCAGTCGTGGCGCAGCGCGTCGGACAGCAGCCGCCTGGCCGGGACGCGGACCGCATGGGTCGCGCCGTTCACCTGCAGCCGTACGTCGTGCAGCTCGTCGGTCACTCGACCCTCTCCCTCGCGTGGTCGGTGGCCGCGGCCAGCACCCGTCGCGTCAACACCCTCGCCAGGTGCGCACGGTAGGCCGCGGTGGCGTGGATGTCGTCGGCGGGCTCGAGCGCCGCGAGCGCACGGTCGACGGCTTCGTCGATGCTGCACCCGGACACGTCGACGACCGTGGGGACGTCGCTCACGGAGAGGTAGCCGAGACGCGCGGAGACCTGCTCGTCACCCTCGATCCGCACCACCCCCGCGACCCCGACCAGGGCGTAGTCACCGTGCCGGCGGGCGATCTCCGCGAAGGCCACCCCCTCCCCCGCAGCGAGCGCGGGGAAGAACGCCTCGGTGGCGATCTCGTCGGAGGCCACGGTCGACTCCAGCGGACCCGCGAACAGCTCGTCGGCCGGGATGGTGCGCTCGCCCCGGACGGACGTGACGGTGACCGACCCGCCGAGCAACGTGATCACCACCGGCATCTCGGCCGCCGCGTCGGCGTGGACGATCGAGCCGACCGTGGTGCCGCGGTTGCGGATCGTCGCGTGCGCCACGTGCGAGAGCGCCATCGCCAGCAGCGGCTGACTTGCCCGCGCCGCCTTGTCGGCCAGGACGTCGGCGTGCCGGGCGAGCGCCCCGACCCGGACCCCGTCGTCACTGACGGTGACGTGGTCCAGGTCGGGCAGCCCGTTGATGTCCACGAGCATCGCCGGTGCCGCCAGTCGCATCGACAACAGCGGCACCAGGCTCTGCCCGCCGGCCAGCACCTTGGCCCCCGGTGCGCCGGCCAGGGCCGCCAGTGCGTCTGGCAGGGTCCCCGGCCGGCGGTACTGGAAGGGTGCTGGCTTCACTCCACGTCCCTCAGGCTCCTCAGGCGTCGTCCCGGTGCGGTGGGGCGTGGTCCTCGGTGTGGGCGCCCGTCGCACCGACCGCCATCATGGTGCCTTCGACGCCCGTCGGGGCCACCGCCCGCGCCAGGTGGTACCCCAGCACGATGATCAGGGTGCCCGCGGCGATGCCGCCCAGGGTGAAGTCGTCGGTGATGGCGAAGAAGCCGGTCGTGTCGTAGCCGATCCCGATGATGAGCCCGGCTGAGATCGGGACGAGATTGACGGGATCCGCGAAGTTGACCCGGTTCTCGATCCAGATCTTGGCTCCGAGCAGCCCGATCATGCCGTAGAGCACGAGGGTGATCCCGCCCAGGACGCCGGCTGGGGTGGCGTTGACCACCGCGCCGAACTTCGGCACCAGGCCGAGCAGGATCGCAACGACCGCAGCCACGTAGTAGGCCGCCGTCGAGTAGACCCGGGTGGCCGCCATGACGCCGATGTTCTCGGCGTACGTCGTCGTCGGCGACCCGCCGACCGAGGACGTGATCACCGTGGCGACGCCGTCCGCGGCGACCGCCCGACCGACCACCGGGTCGAGGTCGACCCCGGTCATCCCCGAGACGGCCTTGACGTGGCCGATGTTCTCGGCGACCAGTGCGATCACGGCCGGCATGGCGAGCAAGGCGAACGTGATGGAGAACGACGGCAGGTGCCACCCCACGTCGGCCATGCCGGGGGTGAACGACTGGTTCCCGACGAGGCCGTCGACGGTCCGGTCGGGGAATCCGAACCATGCGGCCGACTCGACCTGGGTCCAGTCGAGCCGCCAGTGGGTCGTGGCCTCGGGCGCTCCCGGCAGGGTCGACGTGATCTGCCCGAAGATGCGGTCGGCGGCCCACGACAGGATGTAGCCGAACACCAGGCCGAGCAGCACCGCGATCCGCCCGGCGAACCCGCGCAGCCCGACCGCCATCAAGATGACCGCGATCATCGTGATGAGAGCGATCCACCGGTCTGCCGGCATGTAGGTGTCGGTCGCGACGCCGGCGAGGTTGAACCCGATCAGCATCACCACACCGCCGGTCACCACCGGTGGCAGGACCCGGTTGACGGCGTCGGCGCCGAGGAAGTGGATCACCACACCGACCAGGGCCAGCACCACGCCGGAGACCAGGATCGCCCCGGTGACGTCGGCCGGTCCTCCCTCCTGGGCGTAGATCGCGAAGGCGCCGCCCACGAACGAGGCCGACGTGCCGAGGTAGCTGGGCACCTTGTTCTTGACGATGAGGAGGAAGCAGATCGTGGCGATTCCGCTCATCATGATCGCGAGGTTGGGGTCGAGCCCCATGATGAGCGGGAAGACGAACGTCGCCCCGAACATGGCGATGACGTGCTGGGCCCCGAGGCCCGCGGTCTTGCCCCAGGCAAGCCGCTGATGAGGCGCGACCGCCTCTCCGGGTGCGGGATCGACAAGTTCCCACTTGAACATCGACATAGACCCTCCTGGCGGCTGGTGTGGCCCGAGGTTCCACAACGTAGTGGCCTCCATCACACACCCTGAACGGCGACAAATGCCGAAGGAACGCCGGTGGCGCTGGCACACGTTGCCGCGCGCCGTCACGGCCGAGTCGTGGGTGATTCGGGTCGAGTCGAGTCGTGTCCTGTGCGCGTCGAGTCGGGGGCCGGTACGACGTACTGGCCGCTCGACCCGAACCGGGCACGACTCGACCCGTACCAGGCACGACTCGATCCGAACCAGGCACGACTCGACCTCAGCCGCTGATCTCGAGCACCCGGAGCGCGACGGCAACGTCGAGTCGCACATGGGGATCGGAGGAGAGCGGGCCGAGCAGCCGCTCGAGCTTCCCCACGCGGTAGCGCATCGTGTTGTAGTGGAAGAACTGCAGCCGGGCGGCCTCGGCCACGTTGAAGTTCGTGTCCAGCAGCACCTGCAGCGTCTCGCGCAGGTCGGCCGCCTCGGTGGTTCGCTGCGCGAGCGGGCCGAGCACGTCGTGGGCGAACGCGCGCAGCTCAGCCTGGTCGGGCACGAGCGCGATCAATCGGTGCAGGCCCAGCTGGTCGAAGTACGTCGTGGCGCCGGCTCCGCTCACCATCCGCCCGACCTCGACCGCCCGCCGCGCCTGGCCGTAGCAGTCCGGCAGGTCGTCGAGCGCCGACGCGGGCCGGCTCACGCCGACGGAGAACGACCGGCGGCCACCGCCCTTGTCGCCCGCGACCGCCGCCACGGCGCGGGCCACCGCGCCGGCGCCGGGCCGACCGTCGTCCCCCTCCGCCAATGGCAGGACAGCCACCACCTCGGAGGAGAAGTCGACGCAGGGGATGCCGGGATCCATCCCCTGGGTCACCTGCCGCCACGCGGCCGAGAACCGCTCCTGGAACCGACGCCGCTCGTGGCTCGACTGCGGCGGGGAGGCGGGGTCGACCGGGTCGAGCTGCGCGACCACCACCACGCCCGGCCGCTCGAGCGACCAGCCGAAGGCCGCAGCATGCTCCTCGACGTACGCCGTGTCGCGCGGGCGGTGCGTGAAGAGCTCGCGCAGGAAGTCGCCCTGGTACTTGTTCTCGACGGCGGTGATCGCCTCCTCACGGGTGATCAGCAGCGCCGCCACCGTCGCCGCGCGCTCGAGTGCGTGCACGTCGTCCGCGCCGATCCGCCCTTCGCGCCGCACGCAGACCAGCCGCGCCAGGTCGGTGCCGCCCGCGGCGACCCGGAGCGCCCGCACCTCGCCCTCGGCGGCGGGTGCCCCCTCCGCGCCGATCCGCTCGACCCGGAGCCGGCCGCTCGGGTCGACGAAGTCGGCCTCGGCGAGGACGGCTCGGTCGACCTCGCTCAGGTAGGCAGCGCGCTCGCGGCCGTCGGTCGACGTGACCAGCACGCCGCCGCCGAGCACCCCGGCGACCTCCTCGGCGATCCGGGCGAGGTCGCCGCCCTCGAGCACGATGTGCGTGAGGGCGGTATGGAGCGCGTCGACCCTCGCCAGGGCGGCGGCGGCGTCGCGGTCGCTCACCGCTTATCACCATGTGCCCCGGATCGGGGCGGACGTTGGCACAACCTCACATCGCGCACCGTATCGATCGGCTACTAGCGTCGGGAAGCATGATCCCCGTCGCTGCGCCGAGCCGGGTGCGCCAGCGGCTGCGTGCGGCTCCCGACGGGCCGGCGCCGATCCTGCACCGCAGCTCGCAGGCGGTGTACGTCGAGGTCGGCGGCTGGTGCGTCGGCGTACTCGCGGCCGGAGCGACACGCGTCCCGAACGGTATGCAGGCGCCCGGCGTGTCGAACCTCGATCGATTGATGCCGGCAGAGCCTGCGGCGTACGTTTCTGGTGGGACCCTTCACGTCGGTAGCAGCGCACTGCCGATCGGCCGGGTCGTGGGAACGTACGTCCCCCGCGTCAGGCGCGAAGTGGTTCTGCAGAAGGCGACCCCGGTCACCGTCCAGGCCACCCCCCCGGCCACGGTGGCCGGGTTCGCTGCGTCTCACGTCCCGAGTGGCCGGATCGACCCTGCGACGGCCCGCCACCTGCTCGGCCGCGGCGAGGGGCTCACCCCGCTGGGCGATGACCTGCTCGCCGGCTGGCTGGCGCTCCACCGGGCCGCCGGGGTCCCCACGCCCGAGGTCGACGAGGTGGTCCGCACCGCGCCCGCCCGCACCACCCTCCTGTCCGCCACGCTGCTCGACTGTGCGATGCACGGTGAGGTGCTGCCCGAGTACGCCGCCTGGCTGCGCTCGCTCGGCACCGACCAGGAGCCCGCGCGGGTGCGGGCCCTTCACGCCGTCGGCGCCACCTCGGGCGCCGGACTCCACCTGGGCGGGACGCTCGCCCTCGCCTCCCTCCGGGAGGCGGCATGACCACCGACCACGTGACCATCCGCTCCGGCGCGTACGCCGACTCGGTGGCGCTGCTCCAGCTGAGCCGCGATGTGCAGGGTGTGGCGGGCGTGGTGACCGCGCAGGTCGCCATGGCGACCGCGCTCAACGTCGAGGTGCTCACCGAGCTCGGCTTCGAGGTCCCGGCGGGCGCGACCGCGAACGACCTGGTGGTCGCGATCCGGCTCCACGACGACGGCGACCTCGACCAGGCGTTGGCCGCCGTCGACCGGGGGCTCGCCCCGACCCGGTCCGATGGCTCGGCGCGCGAGGCAGAACCCCGCCGTACGACCGGTTCGGCACTCGCCGACGGCCCCGGGCTGGTGCTGGTGTCCGTCCCCGGCGCGAGCGCCCTGGTGGAGGCGATGGACGCGCTCGACGCGGGCTGCGACGTGATGGTCTTCAGCGACAACGTGCCGGTCGCGCAGGAGGTGACGCTCAAGCGCATCGCAGCCGAACGCGGCCTCCTGGTGATGGGGCCCGACTGCGGCACGGCGGTGGTCGGCGGGGTCGGACTCGGGTTCGCCAACGCCACCGAACCGGGCCCGGTCGGCATCGTCGCCGCGTCCGGCACCGGCTGCCAGCAGGTGCTGGCACTGCTCGACCACGCCGGGGTCGGCGTCGGCTCGGCGCTGGGCGTCGGTGGGCGCGACCTCTCCGCGGACGTGGGCGGGACCTCGACGATCGAGGCCCTCAGGAGGCTGGACGCCGACGACACCGTCGAACTGGTGCTCGTCGTGTCGAAGCCGCCGGCGCCCGAAGTAGCAGCCCGGATC
Organism: uncultured Actinomycetota bacterium; assembly: GCA_963826265.1. Taxonomy (GTDB): domain Bacteria; phylum Actinomycetota; class Actinomycetes; order Propionibacteriales; family Nocardioidaceae; genus Nocardioides. Next base: position 1,146,311 of record CAWGWH010000001.1, on the reverse strand, counting down.
GAGGAGTACGCCGCCACGTTGACGACACCGGTGGAGCTCGCCCTGCTGGGACCCGGCCAGCCCGACCTCACGGCCGCCGTCGAGCGGGTGCTGACCAGGCTCGGACTCGAGGTGCCCGCTTGGCCGGTCGTCGGCCAGGCCGACCCCGGCAGCGGCGGACCGATCCGTGGCCTGTTCGTCGGCGGCACCACCTGTCAGGAGGCGCAGATCGTGGTGGAGGGCCTCGACCCTCGCGAGCACACGTTCGTCGACTTCGGCGACGACGCCTATACCCAAGGACGCGCCCACCCGATGATCGACCCGACCCTGCGGCTCGAGGAGGTACGACGAGCGGTCGCCGATCCGGGGACCGGGGCGCTGCTGCTCGACGTGGTGCTCGGCCACGGCGCCGAGCCCGATCCGGCGGCGCAGCTGGCGCCCGCGATCGCGGAAGCCGACGCACCCGTCGTCGTGGCCGTGGTCGGCACCCGGCTGGACCCGCAGGACCGCGATCGGCAGGTGCGGGTGCTGGCCGAGGCAGGCGCCGAGGTGCATCTCTCGAACGCGGCGGCCGCCCGCCGTGCGGTCGAGCTGGCAGGGGGTGCGCGGTGAAGTCGCCCGACCGTGTCGTCGCCGTCGGGGCCGACCTGCTCGCCGAGGCGGTCGCCGGCCAGGCGGTCGAGGTGGAGCGGGTCGACTGGCGCCCGCCGATGGTGGGGACCGAGGACGACCTCGCGACCATCGCCGCCGACCCGCGACGCCGCGACGCGAATCGGCAGGCGATCGAGGCCGTGCTCGGTGTCACCGCCCACCTGGTCGACGTTGCGCCGGCCTCCGAGCTGCTCGGCCTCGAGCGCGGGCAGTTCCTGCACGCCGGCCCACCGATCGGCTGGGACCGGGCGCCCGGCCCGCTGCGCGGTGCGCTGATGGGCGGCGCCGCGCTCGAAGGACTGGTCAGCGACCCCGAGGACGCGGTCCGGCTGTTCGAGACCGGCGACGGCGTCAGTCTCGAGCCCTGCCACCACCGAAGCGCCGTCGGGCCGATGGCGGGTGTCGTGACGCCCTCTATGTGGATGTTCGTGCTGGAGGACCTCGCCACCGGACGGCGTACGTACTGCTCGCTCAACGAGGGCCTGGGCAAGGTGCTGCGGTACGGCGCCTACTCCGACGACGTGCTCACCCGGCTGCGCTGGATGGGTGACGTGCTCGGCCCGCTGCTGCAGCGGGCAGTACGCGCGGTGCGTGACGACACCGGCCCCGTGGACGTGACCGGCATTCTCACCCAGATGCTCCAGATGGGAGACGAGGCCCACAACCGCAACCGGGCCGGCACGCTGATGCTGCTGCGCGACCTGGCCCCCGCGCTGGCCGCCAGTGGCGCCGAACCGTCCGACGTGGCCGAGGTGCTGCGCTTCGTCGGCGGCAACGACCACTTCTTCCTCAACCTCGCGATGCCGGCGTGCAAGCTGGCGCTGGACGCCGGCCGCGACGTACCGGGCTCGACCCTGGTGGTCGCGATGGCTCGCAACGGCACCGACTTCGGGATCCAGGTCTCCGGTACCGGCGACGAGTGGTTCACCGGGCCGGCCCAGCTCGCCGACGGCCTGTTCCTCGGCGACTACGGGCCCGACGACGCCAACCCCGACATCGGTGACTCGGCGATCACCGAGACCGCCGGCCTCGGCGGCTTCGCGATGGCGACGGCGCCGGCGATCGTCCGGTTCGTCGGCGGCACCGTGCCCGACGCGCTGGCCACCACCCGCAGGATGGGCGAGATCACGCTGGCCGCCAACCCGCGGTGGTCCGTGCCGGTGCTCGACTTCGCCGGCGTGCCGACCGGCATCGACGTCACCCGCGTGTGCCGCACCGGGATCCTGCCGCAGATCAACACCGGCATGGCCGGCAAGCGCGCCGGCGTGGGCCAGGTGGGAGCCGGCCTCGTCACCCCGCCTGCCGAGATCTTCCCCAGGGCCCTGGCCAGGCTCGCCGCGCTAGCCCGTTGACTCGTGCGCCCGCGGCGGCCGAGTCGTGCCTTGTTCGGGCCGAGTCGTGCCTTGTTCCGGGACGAGACACGACTCGACGCGAACAACCCACGACTCGACCCGAATCAGGCACGACTCGGCGAGCTAGGGACGCCGGGTAAGCGCGGGGCGGAAGAAGGCTGCACGTAGGTCGACGTTGCCGGAGGGTCGCATCGGCGTGCCCTCCTCGAGGTAGGCCTGCCGCGCCTCGTCCTGGTGGCTGTCGGGCAGCGTCCCGTTCGCCCGGACGACGCGCCACCACGGGACGGGCCCGCCGTGTGCGGCCATCACCGATCCCACCTGGCGGGGTCCGCCGCCGCCGAGCACGGCGCCGACCACCTCGGCGATCGCGCCGTACGTCGACACCCGGCCGCGGGGGATCTGCTCCACGCACCGCAGCACCAGCTCGGCGTACTCCTCGGGGTCGATCCGGCTCACGCGGCCGAACCTACCGAGCCCCGCCCCTGTCAGGGCACGGGCGAGAACTGCTGACGGCCCTGCACCAGACGCAGCCCGCCGATTCCCGAGTGCTGGCGGGCGAAGTCGAGCTCGCGCGCCAGGTTGCCGAGCCCGTTCGAGCCCGCCAGCGGCGCGATCGCGACCGTCGAGAGGGTGCCGACCGCGCGGCCACGGTCGTCGAGGAACCCGCTGCCCGAGTCGCCCGGGATGCCTGGCGTCACCGTGTACACGTCCAGTCCCCAGCCGCCGTACGTCGCACCCAGCGACACGCCGGTCTTCGGCGACAGCAGGGTCGTCGGCCGCAGGCTGGACTGGCCCCACGAGTAGACCTGGCTGGTCGCGGGCGCGCCGGTCGCGAGCCCGGTCGGACCGCCCCAGAACGGCACCGTCGGGTTGACCCGGCCGCGGTCGGCGGCGTTGACGCGGACCAACGCGAAGTCGTTGGCGGCACAGGCGTTCGCAGCCGTGGTCCCGATCGACCGCATCGTGCGCCACGAGCTGTAGGCCAGCCTCCCGTGGCCCAGCGTGGTGCCGTTGGTCGCAGCGGTGGCGCCGGTCGCGAACCGGACCCGGGTGCCGAGCGGCAGCGACCGCGACCGGCAGCCGTCGGTGTCGGTCGCGCTTCCGAGCCCGGCGCAGTGAGCGGCATACCCGACGTAGGTGCGGCCCGCCCCGTCCTTGAAGACGAAGTTGCCGGTGCACTGCGCGCCGTCCGTGAACATCTGGACGCCGGGACCGATCGCCTCGCCCGGGGGTGCCTCTGCCACCGGGGCGCCCACGGCCCCGGCGACGGACGGCGCGAGCCCGGCGAGCCCGAGCAGCAGGCCGACGAACAGGGCTCCGGTCTTGGGTCGCATACCGGCTCAACGAGAGCCGCCCCGTCCGGTCACGGACGGGGCGGCTCTGGTCTCCCGACGATCAGAGGATCGGCGAGAAGGGCTCGGTTCCGGGCACCAGCTGGAGGCCGGCGATCCCGCCGTGCTGCTGCGCGTAGCCGAGCTCGCTGTTGAGGTCACCCACGCCGTTGGACCCGGCGAGCGGCGCGATCGCCAGCGTCGACAGCGTGCCCAGCGCGTTGCCCTCGGCGTCCAGGAACGCGGAGCCGGAGTCACCGGGGACGCCCGGGGTCAGCGTGTAGACCGGGTGCGACCAGCCCTCGCCCTCGGTGCCGACGCTGATACCGGTCTTCGGCGAGAGCTGCTCGACGCCGCCGCGCAGGCTGGAGTTGCCGAAGGAGTAGACCCGGTCGCCGGCCGCGGTGCCGTCGGTGTTCAGGCCCACCGGGCCGCCCCAGAACGGGAGGCTCGGGTTGACCTTGGACACGTCGGCCGCGTCGACCTTCACCAGGGCCAGGTCGTTGTAGGCGCAGGCGTTCTCGTCGGACTCGCCGCGCTGCTGCATGGTCAGCCACGAGCTGTAGGCCAGCGTGCCCTGGCCGACGGCGGTGCCCTCGGAGACCAAGGAACCACCGCGGGCGAACGTCACCCGGGTGCCCAGCGGGAGCGAGGCCGCGTCGCAACCGTTGGTGTCGGTGGCAGCGCCGGTGCCGGCGCAGTGCGCGGCGTACCCGACGTAAGTGCTGCCGGCGCCGTCGGTGTAGACGAAGTTGGCGGTGCACTGAGCGCCGTCGGTGTACATCTGGACGCCCGGGGTGATCTCGGCCGTATCGGCCGGCGCCCACGCGGCGACGTCGGCCGCACCGGCGGGAGCCGCGAGGGTGAAGGCAGCGACGGCGCCGAGGCTGGCGAACGCGGAGACGGTGCCGGCGATGCGGCGGCTGACGGGTTGCGCGAGACGCATGGGTCCTCCTGGTCGTGCCGCCGGGTCACCGCGGCATCGGTCATGTCAGGAGGTTCAACGGGCAGCAGCCGACCGGGTTACGCCCGGCCGCCGCGACGAGCGGCGCACGCCCCCTCGAGAGGGTCAGTACGACGGCTGCGAGGGGTCGATCTGGTCGACCCACGCGACGATGCCGCCACCGACATGCACCGCGTCGGCGTACCCGGCGCCCTTGAGCACTGCGAGCGCCTCGGCCGAGCGGGCCCCGGTCTTGCAGTGCAGCACGACCTGCGTGTCCTGCGGGAGCTGCTCGAAGGCGTGCCCGTTGAGGAACTCGCCCTTGGGGATCAGTACCGCACCCGGGATCTGGTTGATCTCGTACTCGTTGGGCTCACGCACGTCGACCAGCGTGAAGTCGCGGGTACCCCCCTCGCGCTCCTTCAGCATGTGCTCGAGCTCGGTGACCGAGATCGTCGAGCCGGCTGCCGCGTCAGCCGCCTCGTCGGAGATCGCGCCGCAGAAGGCGTCGTAGTCGATCAGCTCGGTGACCGTCGGGTGCTCGCCGCACAGCGCGCAGTTCGGGTCCTTGCGGACCTTCAGCTTGCGCCACTCGAGCTCGAGCGCGTCGTAGATGACCAGGCGGCCGACCGCCGGGTCACCGATGCCGGTCAACAGCTTGATCGCCTCGTTGACCTGGATCGAGCCGATGCTGGCGCACAGCACTCCGAGCACGCCGCCCTCGGCACAGCTCGGCACCATCCCCGGCGGCGGCGGCTCGGGATAGAGGCAGCGGTAGCAGGGCGCGTCGTCGGCCAGGGTCGGCGCGAACACCGACGCCTGGCCGTCGAACCGGTAGATCGACCCCCACACGTACGGGATGCCCAGGAAGTACGCCGCGTCGTTGACCAGGTAGCGCGTCGCGAAGTTGTCGGTGCCGTCGACGATCAGGTCATAGCCCTCGAAGACGCCCATCACGTTGTCGTTGTCCAGCCGTACGTCGTGGACGACCACCTCGACGTACGGGTTGACCTCGAGGATGGCGTCGCGCGCCGACTCCGCCTTCGGACGGCCGATGTCGGACTGGCCGTGGATGACCTGCCGCTGGAGGTTGGACTCGTCCACCTCGTCGAACTCGGCGATCCCGATCGTGCCGACGCCCGCCGCGGCGAGGTAGAGCAGTGCCGGGCTGCCGAGGCCGCCGGCGCCGATCACGAGGACCCTGGCGTTCTTGAGCCGCTTCTGCCCGCTCATCCCGACGTCCGGGATGATCAGGTGGCGGCTGTAGCGGCGTACCTCGTCGATGGTGAGCTCGGCAGCGGGCTCCACGAGCGGGGCGAAGGACACGGCATCTCCTTGACTGGGTCTTGCTGGCGGGACCTTCTGAAAGGGGGGCGGACGGTTCCCGACCGACTCCGGGACAACCATCGAGGACGTCCCGTTCTTCCCTGGCTGCTCTCCATGGTGCACCGAGCATCGTGACCGACCGCGCCACGCCCGGTATCCGGACGTGGCCGTGCCCGGGCTGCCCGTGCCCGGCGGGATAGGCTCGGCAAGCCCGGTCCACGGGGCCGGCGCACGTGCAGGCGATGGAGTGAGGAGAACCTCGTGTCCCCAAGCGGAGGCACCCCGGTCGGCGCGACCCCCCGGGGGTCGCGGCTGCCACGCAAGGAGCGGCGCGCCCAGCTGTTGGACTCCGCACTCGAGGTGTTCGTGGCCCAGGGCTACCACGCGGCCGCGATGGACGACATCGCGGAGCGGGCCGGCGTCTCCAAGCCGGTGCTCTACCAGCACTTCCCCGGCAAGCTGGAGCTGTACCTGGCGCTGCTCGACTCCTCGTGCGACGCGATCATCGACAACTGCCGCAAGGCGCTGGACTCCACCCACGACAACAAGCTCCGGGTGGCGGCGGCGATGGAGGCGTTCTACGAGTACATCGCCTCGCACGACGGCGCGTTCCGGCTGGTCTTCGAGTCCGACCTGACCAACGAGCCCGCCGTCCGGGCGGCGGTCGACCGGGTGACGGCGGAGTGCGCCGCGATGATCACCGAGGTCATCCACGACGACACCGGCCTCCCCGCCGAGGCGGCGCGGCTGCTGGCCGTGTCGCTGGTGGGAATGGCCCAGGTCAGCGCGCGGTTCTGGCTCACGGACGCGGCCGGGATCAGCCAGCCCGACGCGGTGGCTCTCGTGTCGGGCCTCGCCTGGCGAGGAATCCGGGGCTACCCCCTCACCGATGAGCACTGACCACGAGCACTGACCCTGCGCCACCCGCACCCCGTGGGCCGCGACCCACCCCGAAGCTGAGGAGTCCCGATGGAGATCAAGATCGGCGTGCAGCACGCCAGCCGCGAGCTCACGCTCGAGAGCGAGGAGACCGCCGAGGCGGTCGAGAAGCAGGTGGCCGAGTCCCTTTCCGGCGGGCAGCTGCTCGCCCTCACCGACAGCAGGGGCCGCCGGATCCTCGTCCCGGCCGAGCGCCTCGCCTACGTCGAGATCGGCGGCGGGGTCAGCGGGCAGGTCGGCTTCCGCTCCTGAGGCCCGTCGCCTACCGGTCCACGGTTGGGTAACGGAACCCGGCTGGGGTCGACCGCCCCGCGGGGCCGTCGTACCCTCGGAGCATGTCGGGGGGCAGACGGTGGATCCTGTCGATGCTGGCCGCGCTCTGCGGTCTGGCGCTGGTGGCGGTCGGCGTCGGGCGGTTCGCGGGGGCCGAACCGACGCCACTCATGAGGGCGTCGGCCGTCGGGCCGACCGACCACGTCCTGGCGATCTCCGTGGACGGCCTCAACCCCACGGCGCTGACCCAGCTCGGGCGTGCCGAGCTGCCCCACTTCTGGCGGATCCTCGATGAAGGCAAGAGCACCCTCAATGCCCGCACCTCCGTCGAGAAGACGGTGACCCTGCCCAACCACACCGGCATGATCACCGGCCGCCGGGTGAACGCCGACCTCGGCGGGCACGGCGTCACGATCAACGACGACACCGACGCGACCGTCCACGAGCTCGCCGGTCGTCACATCGCCTCGATCTTCGAGGTCGCCGACGATGCCGGCCTCGACAGCGCCCTCTACGCCGGCAAGACCAAGTTCGACCTGTTCGAGAACTCCTGGCCCGACGAGATCGGGACCTTCCTCGTGGAGGACGACCTTCCGACCCTGGTCACCGCCGCCTCCGCCGACCTGCTCACCGACCAGACCGAGCTGATCTTCCTGCACGTGCAGTCTCCCGACGTCGCTGGTCACGAGGACGGCTTCATGAGTCCCGAGTACCTCGACGCGGTGCGCGCGGTCGACGTCGAGCTGGGACGGCTGCTGTCGGCGATCGACAGCGAACCGACCGTTGCCGACAGTCTCACGATCGTGCTCACGGCCGACCACGGCGGAGAGACGGGCACGCGGGGGCATGGCGATCGCTCCGCGTTGGAGAACTACCGGATCCCGTTCGCCGCCTGGGGTGCCGGTACGTCGGCCGGTGACCTGTACGAGCGGAACCCCGACTTCCTCGACCCCGACACCGGCCTGCCGTCATACGAACCGGAGCGCCAGCCGGTCCGCAACGCCAACCTCGCCAACCTCAGCATGGAGCTGCTCGGGCTCGGCGCGGTGCCCGGCAGCGGGATCGACGCCGGTCAGACCCTCGACGTCGACTGACCGATCAGCCGACCCGCCGACCCGCCGGTCCGCCGGTCGTTGCGCAGGGCGCGACGGCACGCCATGCTCGAGAGACCGGGGGTCGGGATGTCTCGACCCCTCTGCGCTGTGGCGCAGTCGAGAAAGGCGGAACCGTGATCGGAACCATCATCGTCACCCTGATCGGCGGCACGATCATCGGTCTGCTGGGCAAGTTCGTCGCGCCCGGCAACCGGGACAACATCCCGCTCTGGCTCACCATCCTCTGCGGCATCGGCGGCATGCTGATCGGCAGCTACCTGTACGCCGCGCTGTTCGACTGCTCTGACATGAACAACTGCACCAACGGCGTCGACTGGTGGCGTCACCTGTGGCAGGTCGTCCTGGCCGCGATCCTGGTCGTCGTGGCCGCCGGCGCGACCGGCCGGGCCAAGAAGGTCTGAGGCTGTTCCGAGCTCGGTCCCGGCGCGCGGCCCGGTCTTCCGGGTCAGGCGTCGAGGCCGAGCTTGGTCATCCGCTCGGCGTGCAGCTCGGTGATCCGGGCGAACATCCGGCCGATCGCGGCCAGATCCAGCGCCGGTCGATCGACGCCCCCGGCCAGCAGCGCCGACAGCGCGTCGCGCTCGGCCGCCACCCGCTGCGCCTGCGTTAGGGCCTCCCCCATCAGCCGCCGCCCCCAGAGCGCCAGCCGCCCCGCGAGCCGCGGGTTCTCCGTGATCGCCGCCTGCACCCGGTCGACCACGAACGCGGAATGACCGGAGTCGGCCAGGGAGGCGATCACCACGTCGCGGGTGCGCGGGTCGAGGTAGGCCGCGATCTCCCGGTAGAAGTCGGCCGCGAGCCCGTCGCCGACGTACGCCTTGACGAGGCCCTCGAACCAGTCCGACGGCGCCGTGTGTTCGTGGAACTGGTCGAGGGCAGCCTGGAACGGCGCCATCGCGGCGTACGGGTCGGCTCCGAGCTCCTCGATCCGGGCCTGCAGCAGCTCCACGTGGGCGAACTCGTGGCACGCCATCTTGGCGATCGCCAGCTTTTCGGCCAGCGTCGGCGCCAGCTTGGCGTCCTCCGCCAGCCGCTCGAAGGCGGAGATCTCGCCGTACGCGATGGCGGCGAGCAGGTCCACGACCGCCTGGCGGTAGGCCTCCTCCTCCAGCACCCCCGCGTCCGGCGATTCAGTCATGTGTTCAGCGTACCGATAGCATGTCAGGTGGGAACGACGCCCGCGCTCCGCGTCGGAGTCGTTCGTCGTCGACCGAATCGGCGACCCGGATGTGCGCGGCTGAGCGTGTGAATCAGCCGCAGGCTGAATTGAAGAGACGCTCACCGAAAGCGAACAGAATATTGACTACCTTCCGTGAACTCGGGGTGCTCCCCGAGATTTGTGACCCCCTCGAGCGCGCCGGCATCACCACGCCGTTCGCGATCCAGGAGATGACCCTCTCCGTGGCGCTCCTGGGCACCGACCTGATCGGGCAGGCCCGGACCGGCACCGGCAAGACGCTGGCGTTCGGCATCCCCGTCCTCCAGCGCTCGGTCGCCCCCAAGGACCCCGACTACAGCGAGTTGCCCCAAGGCAAGCCGCAGGCGCTGATCGTCGCCCCGACCCGTGAGCTGGCGCTCCAGGTCTCCGGCGACCTCGCGCTCGCCGGGGCCGACCGCGGGATGCGCGTGCTGACCGTGTACGGCGGCGTCGGCTACGAGCCCCAGCTCGACGCGCTCAAGGAGGGCGTCGACATAGTCGTCGGCACCCCCGGCCGGCTGATCGACCTCGCCGACCGCCGTGCGCTGGATCTGTCCCACGTCCACGCGCTCGTGCTCGACGAGGCCGACGAGATGCTCGACCTCGGCTTCCTGCCCGACGTCGTCAAGCTGATCTCGAAGACGCCCGAGACCCGCCAGACCATGCTGTTCTCGGCGACCATGCCGGCCGCGATCGTGTCGTTGGCCCGGGTCCACATGCGCCACCCGATGAACATCCGGGCGGAGTCGTCCTACGAGAACGCCACCGTGCCTGCGACCGCCCAGTTCATCTACCAGGTCCACGACCTCGACAAGCCCGAGATCATCGGCAAGGTGCTGCAGTCCGAGGGCGCCGGCAAGACGATCGTCTTCACCCGCACCAAGCGGCAGGCACAGCGCGTGGCCGAGGACCTCGCCGAACGCGGCTTCAACGCCTCACCGCTCCACGGCGACATGGCGCAGATCGCTCGCGAGAAGGCTATGGGCAGGTTCCGCGAGGACAAGGTCCAGGTGCTGGTCTGCACCGACGTCGCCGCCCGCGGCATCGACGTCCAAGGCGTCTCGCACGTCATCAACTACTCATGTCCCGAGGACGACAAGACCTACATCCACCGGATCGGCCGGACCGGCCGCGCGGGCGCCACCGGCATCGCGATCACCTTCGTGGACTGGGCCGACGTCCACCGCTGGAAGATGATCAACAAGACCCTCGACCTGCCGTTCGACGAGCTGGCCGAGACCTACTCGACGTCCGAGCACCTCTTCCACGACCAGGGCATCGCGCCGGGCACCAAGTCCCGCCTCGTCGACCCCGCACCCCGGGAGACGATCGCGCGGTCCGACCGTGGCGAGCGCTCCTCTGACCGACCGGACCGCTCGCGCAGCCGGAACCGCAACCGCAGCCGCACCCGCGGCGGCAAGCCGGTCGACGGCGCCGCCGAGACCACCGGCGGCGCGGATCAGCCGGGCCAGAGCGGCGAGCGCACGCCGGGCACGGGGAACCGCAGTCGGCGGCGCCGCCGTACCCGCTCCTCGGGCTCGGCCCCCGCCGCTGACTGAGCGCGCCCGGGGAAGCTGATGGCGCGGACCTGCTTCGTCCACATCGGTGCCAGCAAGACCGGCACCTCCGCCCTGCAACGGGGGCTCTTCGACTCGGTCGACCAGCTCTCCGAGCTGGGCGTGGGCGTCCCGTTCGTGGGTCGCTGGCCGCACGTCAACCAGCTGCTGCGACCGCTGGGCTGGCGCACGGCCAGGGGCTTCGTCGACGACCCGGACCCGGCGCAGCTGCGCCCTGCGACCAAGGCGCTGAAGCAGACGTCGGGCGAGCGGCTGCTGGTCACGTGCGAGGACATGTGTGAGGCAGACGCGGACCGGATCCGGGTCTGGGCCGACCTGCTCGCCGGCCAGGGCCTGCAGCCGCGCGTGGTGCTCTCGGTCCGCGACCTGGCGTCGGTCATCCCGTCGGAGTGGCAGCAGTACCTCAAGCACCGGATGCCGCTCACCTACCCCGACTTCCTCGACCGGGTCCGCGCGCGTGAGGGCCGCTGGGCCGGCCACTTCTGGCTGCGGCAGGACGCGATCGAGATCTGCCGCCGGTGGGGCGAAGTGGTTGGGCTCGACAACCTCGACGTGGTCGTCACCCCGCCCCGCGCGCGCGACCCGCACGCGTTGTACAGGCTCTTCGGTCAGGTGATCGGGTTCGACCCCGACGAGCTTTCGTGGCCCGAGCGCGACGTCAACGCCTCGTGGGGGTACGTCGAGGCCGAGGTCTATCGCCGTGTGAACGTCGCCCTCGGCGACCGCCTACCCCACTACGACAGGGCCTACCAGCCGACCGTGCGCTGGCCGTTCGTGAAGGGCGTGCTCCCCCGCAAGGCGAGCGACCGCATCCCGCTCCCGCCCGAGCACATCTCGTGGGTGGTCGAGGTGGCCGAGCAGCAGGCGGCGTGGCTGCGCGGCCACGTCCGGGTGCACGGCGACCTCGCCGACCTCGTCCCGACCCCCGACGCGACGTCGCCGCTGCCGGAGCTGGCCGAGGCCGACGTGGCCGCGGCGGCCGTCGAGACGCTGGCGAACTTCGCGGTGCAGACCTACCGCGAGCTGCGGCGGCGCCCACAAGGCTGACCAGGCTCACGCGGGCCGGTACCGGAGGTTGACCTCGCGGGTTTCGTCGTCCCCATTGAGCAGGCGAGCTGGATGGGCGGTTCGCCCTCGGGGGTTGTCGAAGAACCTGATGCCGGCGCCGGGCAGGATTTGGGCGACACTGGAGGCCGGACACCACGTGCTGCTCCAGGTTCCCGACGGGGTCGACGAGGGGTGGATATCGTGTGGCCCCGGCGGCGGAGCAGTCGACCGCCGTGCGCGGCGTCAACGAGTACCGGGTGCAGGCGGACGGTGACGGGCCACACGAGCCGTTGCCGGCTGCACTCGTGATCGGCTTCGGCCACGTCACGACCAGCCGCATCCAGCACGGGATCGGCGTCCTTGGCTCGTTGGTGGCGGCAGACCGGGCGTGAAGCAGGTGGGCCGTCTGTCCCGGGGGTCAGCTCAGGTTCCTCGACCTGGTGATGCAGGTGCTCAGGTCGACCTTGGCCTGCTCGCCACGGTCGATGATCACCGGCACCTGCTGGAGGACCCTGCCACCCACCTCACACGTCAGCGTCCAGTTCTCGATCAGACCCGGCACCACCTCCGACGAGACGACGGCCGAGTCGAACAGTGTTGCCATCAGGTCGTACGTCGGGGTGGTCGAGGCGAAGTTGATCACTCGCAGCACGTAGTCGCCGGTCTCCGGGGCGCCGATCTCGACCCGCTCCTTCTCACCGAGGAAGTTGCCCGACGAGCCGACCTCGGTCAGGGAGCCGTCCGCGTTCTTCCTGTACACCTCGAGGTCGAGGTCGTCCGGAGACGGCCAGTCGAGGTCCACCTGGAACACGTCGATGCCGGTTTCGGTGATCGTGAACGGGTGATCGACGTGCTGACCAACGGTGGTCGGGCCACCCTGGTAGGCCTGCGAGCGGACCGGCTGGTCCTCGGTGATCTCGACCAGCTTCTCCTGCACCACCGGCCGGGTCGACTGGTTGATGTGCCAGACGAACCTGCCGTTGTTCCCGACCCGCATCGTGGTGTTGAGGGTGTCGGTGAACGAGCCGTCCCACGTGGGGGTGGCGAACTGCTTGCGCAGCCGCAGCGTGGCGCCCTTCGGGGCGCTGCCCCTGATCACCGAGTGCGTCGCGGTGTCGACGGTGTTCTCCAGTGCGTCGAGGTACGCCTCGCGGTTGCCCTGACCGGCGTACTCGCCGGCACCGAGGTACTCGTCGATCACCTGGGGGAACGGCGGGTGGAACTCGTGGGGGCCGATCTCGAAGGTGTAGCCGTACCCACCGGTCGCGTTGTAGGACCAGTCCTCTGTGGTGCCGGTCGTGTCGTAGAGCTCCCAGCCGTGGATGTTCCGGTAGCCGTTCGCGGCGGTCATCTCCGCGCCGAGCGCCTTCAGGCCCTCCTCGTCGGGTGCGTTTCCGACGGGGTTGCCGTCCGGCCCGATCGTGTCGGGGTGCACGCCGTTGGGTCGAAGCACCAGGTTGGAGAAGGTGTGGTTGGAGATCAACGTGGTGACCTGTCGGCCACTGACCAGTTCACGGATGTTCTGCGTCTCCGGCTCGGAGAACGGGCCGCCTCCGCGGTACGTCGGGTCGGCAAACGTCGCCGAGGCACCGGGGCCTCCCCAGAAGCCGCCGTAGTTGCGGTTCGCGTCGACGCCGGTGCCGAAGCCGCCGGGGCTGGTGGCCGAGAAGACGCGGCAGGTGCCGTCGGGGGTGTCCTGCCCGTCGACGACGCGGCAGTTCTTCCGCTTGTACGCGTTTCCGGGAGTGCCGAGGATCGACACGGTGCCGCCGTTGTCCGCCTCGCGCAGGTCGACCAGGCCGCCGTCGGTGCGGGAGAGGTCGAACCCGTCGACGTTGACCACGGGTACGACGAGCACGCGGGCCCTGTCGAGCAGCCCGGTGATCCGAGCGTCCTGCCCGTAGTTCTTCACCAGGTCGTAGGCGAACTCCATCGCGAGCTCACCCGAGGGCCACTCGCGGGCGTGGTGCACACCCATCAGCAGGAACACGGGACGGCCGTCCTCGGCCGCTTGGACATTGGCACCGATCTCGATCCCCTGCACGGTCTTGCCGTCGAGTGACGGGTGGGGCAGATCGAACCCCTTGGCGATGTTCGGCCGGATGTTCGCGAGCTGGCGCATGTCGTCGTTGTAGTCGTCCAGCGTGCGGTAGCTGTCGCGTCCCGACGGGAGCGGCGACACGAGCGTTGCAGCGGCGTACGCCGCGTTGGCCCGGTTGTTGCGTGCCTCGCGCTCGAGGAGGTTGCCGATGCGTACGTCGTAGGTCAGCCCCGACTCCTGGAGGGCTGCGACGTCGGACCCGGTGTGCAGCACGACCTCGATGTAGTCGTGTCCGGCGTGCTCCGTGAGGTCGAGTCCCAGGGTCTGGAGCAGTTCCTTTTCTGCCCGGGTCGGAGTGTCCACCGTGACGAGCTGGGGGGCGAAGGCGGTGCCGGCGACGTCGACGGCCTGGGCTGACCCGGTGATGACCGGGGGCGCGAGACCGAGCAACGCCGTGGTGAGCGCCGCGGCAAGCACCGCGTGAGAGCGGCGTGAGCGGTGGATCATTGAATCTCCCTGCGTGAGGTGAGGCGAGCTGCGTGACGTGGGACGAACCGTCCCCCTCCACGGCTAACGAGCCGGCCGAAACCGAGTCACGCTGGATGCGCCCCCACAGGTCAGTCGCGTCCGCTATCCGGGCAGCACGGGGAACCCGCGGAGGCCAACTCGCCGGTGAGACGCTTGGCGTACCACCTGCCACCGGTGGCGTCGCGCACATGGAGCACCAGGCTCGCACCCGTTGTCGCCGGTCGACCCAAGACGGACAGGCCCGAGCACGCCGAGCTGCTCAGGCACGAACCTCTCCAGGGAACCCCACATCGAGGATGCGACCGGGCTCGGATCAGCCCCACGCGAGACCGCGGTGGGAGTGCCTCTCGAGCGCAAGGCCCGACCGTGAACGGTTTCTCATCAACGGCTCATCCACTCCTCACCGGACCGGCTCACGCTGGGAGTCACCAGTAAGCAGGTGAAGACGATGACCAAACCGATCTGGTTCGCAGCGATGTTCGTGGTCGGCCTGGCGATCACGGGCCTCATACTCGTCGGCGGGCACGGCGGCGACCCTGGAGTCGGCAAGCGCGAGACACTGACCCTCCTCGAGGCGCAGACCGAGGATGACGACGACGCCCCGACGAACGACAAGAGCCGCGACACCCATGCCGGCGTCGACTCGGCCCCGAGCCGCGACCGGCTCCCGCTCGCAGCGGGCAGGGACGACGACGGGACCAACGGCGACCGCACTGGCGGCGCGCGAGACGCCTCCCTGCGCACGGCACCGACCTCACACGCCACCCGCGGCACCGTGTCCGGCGGCGCCGGCACTCACGACGGCGGTGGCGGTGGCGGCTCCGGTGGCGGGACCGGCTCCGGTGGTGGCACGGGCTCCGGTGGTGGCACCACCAGCTGACGCCGCCACGCCGTGGGCCGGGCACCCGGTCGAGCACGTGGGCCGCGTCCCCGACTCTGCTTCAGGCGGTGACGACCACCGTCGTCCCGAGGTCGGCGAAGTCCCACATGGCCTTCGCGTCGGAACGTTTCTGCCGGATGCAGCCGTGTGACGTGGCCGTGCCGAGCTGGTCGATGCCCTGGACCTTCTCGCCGTCCTGCACGGGGATGTCGTGGAACCCGATCGCGGCGCCCGAGTCGCCCTGGGTGAAGCGAACGAAGAACTGCATGGTCCCGGAGTCGTCGATGCCGATCGCGCTCATCGAGCGCGAGTAGACCTGGTAGGTGCCCGGCTCGAGGTTGTCGTAGACGCTGCCCGACACGAGGTAGGTGCGCTGGACCCGGCCGTTCTCACCGAGCAGCCAGACTCGCTGCTGCTCCTCGCTGTAGACCACGCGGCGTCCCGTCCCGGAGTCCACGGGCAGCAAGTCCTCGGCGGTGACGCGGCGCCGCTCCCCCGGGGTCGAGGCGTTGCGGATCCCGGCCCCGACCTTGATGCCCGGCGCCTCGGCGCCGAGCACCTCGACCGGACCGGGTGCGGCGGCCGCCGGCCGGTCGCGGTCGCGCGGGGCCGGTGACGTGGCAGAGGACGGGAAGAGCCCGAACCCGGCGAGCACCGCGACCGTCGTCACGCCGACCGCGGAGAACGCCGTACCGATCCGCCCGTAGCGCGGGCGGACCTCGCGACGGTGGCCAGTCATCGGCTCAGCCCCTCGACCGCTCGAGGAGGTTGGCCGCGACCTCGCGGTAGGCCATCGCACCCTTGCTGCTGCGGCTGGTCGCGAGGATCGAGCGCCCGCGGGCGGGCGCCTCGGCGAACTTGATCGTCTTCGGGATCGGCGGCTCGAGCACGTCGAGGTCGTAGGTGTCGGAGATCGTCTCGAGCACGGTGCGGGCGTGGTTGGTGCGCCCGTCGTACAGCGTCGGCAGCACGCCCCAGACCTCGAGCTCCCGGTTCGTGAAGCGTCGGACGTCGTGGACGGTGTCGAGGAGCTGCCCGACGCCACGGTGGGAGAGCGTCTCGCACTGGAGCGGGATCAGTACGCCGTGCGCCGCAGTCAGTGCCGCCACGGTCAGCACCCCCAGCGAGGGCGGGCAGTCGAGCAGCACCCAGTCGTAGTCGACGTCATCGTCGTCCAGCAGCTCGAGCGCCGCCTTCACGGCGTGCTCGCGGCCGGTGCGCGTCATCAGGTCGGCCTCGGCGCGGGCCAGCTCGATCGTCGCTGGCAGCAGGTCGACGCCGTCGTCGGTCCCGATGATGACCTCGGTGGGCGAGAGCCCCTTGGTGAGCACATGGTGCACCGACACCTCGAGATCCTCGGGGTCGATGCCCAGCGAGAACGTGAGACACGCCTGCGGGTCGAGGTCGACGAGCAGCACCCGCTGCCCGAGCTCGGCCAAGGCCGCGCCGATCGAGGCGACGGAGGTCGTCTTGGCGACGCCGCCCTTCTGGTTGGCGACCGCGAGCGTGGTGGTCATGGTGCGGTCCATCATGCCGCAGGGAGTTGCCGGATTCGTGATGGCGACGGTTGGCTGGGCGCATGTCGTCTCCCGGAACCGCCCTCGTCACCGGCGCCACGGCCGGGCTCGGCCTCGAGTTCGCCCGTCAGCTCGCCGGCCGAGGACTCGACCTGGTGCTGGTGGCCCGCGACGGGGAGCGGCTCGACCGGGTGGCCGACGAGCTCCGCGGTCCCGGCCCCCACGTCGGGTGCAACGTGGAGGTGCTGGCCGCCGACCTCGCCGACCGTGACCAGCTGGCCACGGTCGAGGCACGGGTCGCCGACCCGGGACGACCGGTCGACCTCCTGGTCAACAACGCCGGCTTCGGCCTCAAGGGCCGCTTCCTCGACCACGACGTCGACGACGAGCAACGGCTGCTCGACGTCCTCGTGATCGCGGTGATGCGCCTCTCGCACGCCGCGCTCCGTGCCCAGGCGGCGCGAGGGCAGGGCGGCGTCATCAACGTGTCCAGCGTCGCGGCGTTCCTCCCGCGCGGGACCTACGCCGCGGCCAAGGCGTGGGTGAACCGGTTCGGCCAGTGGGCGGCGGCCGAGTACCGCTCCCAGGGTGTGACCGTGACGACGGTCTGCCCCGGCTTCACCAAGACCGAGTTCCACCAGCGGATGGGCGTACGGCGCGGCACCGGCTTCCTCTGGATGGAGCCCGACTTCGTGGTGGGTCGGGCGCTCGCCGACTTCGACCGTGGCCGGGTGATCTCGGTGCCGGGCGCGCAGTACCGAGCCATCGTCGGCGCGACCCGGCTGATCCCGTCGCGCGCGCTGCAGACCTACCAGTCGATCGGCCGCCGATAGGAGTGCGCGCTCAGCCCTCGCCGGCGATGAAGGCGCGCACCGAGTCGGCCACCAGCTGTACGGCGATCGCCGACAGCAGCAGGCCCGCGATCCGGGTCACCAACAGCACGCCGGACTCCCGGATCAGCCGCAGGATCGGCAACGAGTAGCGCATCGCCGCCCACAGGCTCACGTGCACGAGCACCACGCCGAGGGCGACCGCGACGAAGTCGGCCGCGGTCGAGATCGACTCCACGAACAGCATCACGGCCACGATCGCGCCCGGGCCGGCCAGTAGCGGGGTGCCGAGGGGCACCAGCGCGACGTTCGTGCCGGCGGCCGCGGTCGGCTCCTGCTCGTTCCCCGTCAGCAGCTCCAGCGCCACGAGCAGGAGCAGCAGCCCGCCGGCACCCTGCAGCGCCGGGAGCGAGATGTGGAGGTAGCCGAGGATCTGCTGGCCGAAGAACGCGAACAGGCTGATCACGAGGAACGACACCGCGACCGCCTGCCAGGCCGCGCGCCGGGCGCGCGGCCCGCGACCGGCCGCCGGTCAGGGACAGGAAGATCGGCACCGTGCCGACCGGGTCCATGATCACGAACAGCGTGACGAAGACCTCGACCAGCAGCACCGTGTCGAGCACGCTGCTCATCGCGACATCTCCGGCACGAGCGGCAGCCTAGTGCCGGCCGATCCCAGGGCTTGACGGTGGTTGACTGGGCGCATGACGGACGGCTGGGGCCGGGTCGAGCGGCCCGATGCCGAGATCTGGTACCTCGACACCGCCGGGGACCTGCCCGTCGTCGTACTGCTCCACGGCCTGGCCGGCTACGCCCTGGAGTGGGGCGCCACGATCGCTGCTCTGCGCTCGGACCACCGAGTGATCTCGGTCGAGCAGCGCGGCCACGGAAGCAGCACCCGCCGTCCGGCCGACGTCTCCCGCACGGCGTACGTCGCCGACGTGGTCGCCGTCCTTGACGACCTCGGGGTCGCGCAGGCTCCCGTGGTCGGGCAGTCGATGGGCGGGCACACCGCGATGCTGCTGGCGGCCGCCCACCCCGACCGGGTCGCCCGGCTGGTGATGGTCGAGGCCGGGCTCGGCGGCGGCGACTCCGGCGACGTCGATGGCCTCGCGGCGTGGCTGCGCGGCTGGCCGGCGCCGTTCGCAGACCGTGACGCGTTCCTGGCGTTCTTCGGCGGGAGCCGCAGCGTCGCGGAGGGCTGGGCCGACGGCCTGGAGCAACGGGCCGACGGACTGTGGCCGCAGTGGGACGCGGAAGTGCTGGTACGGGCGATCTCGGAGGTCGCCGACCGCGAGTACCTCGACGAGTGGTCGGCCGTGCACGCGCCGACCCTGCTGGTGCGCGGCGAGCACGGCTCCGTCCCGGAGCGGCAGGTGGAGAGCATGAGCGCGCTGCGACCGGCCACCGAGCTCGCGGTGGTCGCGGGTGCGGGTCACGACCTCCACCTCGAGGCGCCGGAGGCGCTCACTCCGCTGCTGCGACGGTTCCTCGCACCCTAGGTGGGTGACTCGGCCATCGAGCGGGCGCCCGGCCTCACCAGGCGGGCGCGGGCCCCGCGAACGGGAGCTCCACCAGGTGCGGACCGGAGCCTGACACGTCCTTGAGGAACCACTCGTCCTGCAGCAGCAGCATCGCCGACGCGGGGAGCAGCACGACCCACAGCCACCGGCCCTCGGCCTCGCCGGCGAACACCGACCGGTCGAGGTCGCCCCGGGCGGCGCTCGTGGACACCGGCCACAGCGGCACCGACTGGCTGCGGATCCGCATCCGCACCGCCGGTGTGCCGAGCCCGAACTCCCGGCCCGGGTCCGAACCCACCAGCCCGGCGCAGCGACCACCGAGCCCCACGCCTGCCTCCTCGGCGACGACGAGCACGTCGACCGGGCCGTCGAGGTCCGAGGTCCCGCTGCAAGCGGTCAAGGTCGCCGAGGCGTCACCGTCGCCTCGCACGACGCCGAAGTCCGACACCCGCCAACCGCTGCCCAGCGGCCACGGCAGGTACGTCGGGAAGCCACCCGCCAGCCGGAGCTGGGCCGTGAACGCGTCGTAGGACACCTCGCGCGGCCGCCACAGCGGCGTCACCGCCCCGTGGACGGGGCACTCGCCGGGCTCCCCGTCGTCCGCGCGGCCGAGGGGTTCTCGGTCACGGGGACACCAGGCCGCGAGACTCATCCGTCCACCGTCGTGACCCGCGGACCAGTCGTCAAGCGTTCCAGCGCAGCATCACAGGGGTCTCGCGCTCGTAGCCGAGCACCGAGACCGTGGCGGTGTCGAGCCGGAAGCCGCGTCCGTCACCGACCGGCAGTCCCAGCCAGCGGGCGGTCAGCGCGCGCAGCGCGTGGCCGTGGCCGAACACGAGGGACCGCTGCGGTCCTCGTAGCCGGGTGAGCACCCGATCGAGCCGCGCGGACACCTCGGCGGCCGCCTCGCCGCCGGGCGTGGGATGGGTCCACACGGACCAGCCCGGCACCGACTCGCGGATCTCGGCGGTGGTGATGCCCTCGTACTCGCCGTACCCCCACTCGACCAGGTCGGGGACGACCTCCGCGTCCGCGTGACCAGTGAGCTCGGCTGTCCGGCGGGCGCGTCGGAGCGGGCTGGTGAGCACCTGGGTGAACCCGATCCCGGCGAGCCGCGGCGCGAGCGCCTTGGCCGCCTCCTCCCCGAGCGACGTCAGCGGCAGGTCGGTGGTCGAGGTGTGGCGGTGGTCGCGGCTCCACTCGGTCTCGCCGTGCCGGACCAGCCAGACCTCGCCGCCCTGGCCGCCGCTCACGTCAGGCCTGCTCGGGCTGTGGGTGTCCGGACCAGTTCTTGTCGGGCTGCGGCACCGGGCGTCCCGGCTGCTCCCCGCCGCGAGCCTCGAGGTAGTTGTTCTTGGGCACCATCACCTTGCGGCGGAAGACGCACACGATCTTGCCGTCCTGGTTGTACCCGATCGTCTCGACGTGGACGACACCTCGGTCGTCCTTGCTCTTCGATTCCCACTTGTCGAGGACGGTCGTCTCGCCGTACAGGGTGTCGCCGTGGAACGTCGGTGCGACGTGCCGCAGCGACTCGACCTCGAGGTTGGCGATCGCCTTTCCCGAGATGTCGGGCACCGACATGCCCAGCAGGATCGAGTAGACGTAGTTGCCCACGACGACGTTCTTGCCGAACTGTGTCGTCTCCTGCGCGTAGTGCTCGTCCAGGTGGAGCGGGTGGTGGTTCATGGTCAGCAGGCAGAACATGTGGTCGTCGAACTCGGTGACCGTCTTGCCCGGCCAGTGGCGGTACGTCGCCCCGACCTCGAACTCCTCGTAGCTGCGCCCGAACTGCATGGGCCCATCCTGACGGAGAGCCGTCGGGCGCGACACCCGCGACCGCGTGCGGTATCTCACGGCCTTCGGGGCAGATCGGTCGCCTCGCGACACCGGTCTCGACACGCTCCCCGACCTCGCAGCCTCGGTCGGCGGTGCTTGCTCGACCACCAGTCTGAGGGTGCGCGCCGACGCGCCCCCTAGGCCCCCCCGCCGCCGGCCTTGCGCCGGTGCACCTTCGGCGTTGCGCCACCGTCCACCTCGGAGCCGTGCGCCTTCTCCTTGACGGGACGTTCCTGCTGGACGCCCTTCTCGGAAGAGCTCTTGCGTTCCAGGGCCTCGCGCATCTTCGCCTTCAGGTCCTCGTTCGCCACTGTTCCTCCTGCTGTCGTCGGACCACCCACTGTGCCAAAGCCATCCCAGCGCGTCGACCCGGATTCGGGCGACGTGTCAGTAGCCGAAGATCTGGTAGTCGCGCCGGTATATCTCCTCCACGATCGAGCGCAGCTCCTGCGACGCGTTCTCGCGGGTGACGCCCTGCGGCGTCGACCGGTTGCGCCGCGGCGGCGTGTGGACCGGGATGCCCACGTCGCGACACACCACGGCGAAGTCGTCGTCGAAGGTCTCCAGCCGTCCGATGTAGTCGATGTGGCTGACGTCGATCATCCGCGACTGCAGGATGAGGTGGCGGTTCCTCCTCCGGGTCCGCAGGTTCTTCTCGGCAACCCACGCGGCGAAGTTCTCGATGGTGCGCATCCGCTCGAGCGTCGGCTCGTCGAACTCGAAGAGGTTGACGGCGTGGACCTTGTCCTGCCAGGCGGAGATGAAGCGGTCGAGCGGATGGCGCACCATCGCGAACTTGTAGTAGTCGGCGAACGCAGCGGTGGGGTAGGGGATGTTCGACGCCACCAGGAGGTCGGCCTGCGGATCGTGCTGGCCCAGGTAGTCGAGGATGGTGCGCGTACCCACCTTGGCGTTGCGGAACCACACGAACCGGCGGCGGTGGCTGATCGTGATGTTGTACGCCAGCGGCGTGAGCTTGCTCGACTGCCCTCGCGCCTGCGCGAGACTGTCGATGATCCGCTCGGCGTCCTTGGTCAGCACCGTCGGCCGGTTCCTCCGCGACCGGATCCGCGTGGGGTCGAGGGAGCCGGTCATCCCCGACCCCGGTGCCGGACCCGGGCCAGGACCCGTCGGTACGCGCCGCGCAGCCGGTCGCCGAGCCTCCGGTGCACGCCTCGCGGAACCGGCGCCTTCCCTGGCGCCTGGCCACTCCGACTCGTCTGGTTCGCCTGGTTCTCCTGGTTCGCCTGCTTCTCGTCCCGGCGTCGCACGAGCTGGTCCGAGAGCAGCTGTGACAGGGCGCGGGTCGCAGCCGGGACCAGCTCGGCGTCCGTGGGTTCCACGGACCTGTCCGAGAACGACGACGCCACGGGGAGCAGGTCCGCCAGGTCTCCGACCACCCGGTATCCGCCCGCGCGCAGGGCAGCGACCTGCTCCTCGGCGACCGACCGGCACCACGGCTCGAGCTCGAGGGGCAGCGTGATCTTGTTCCCCTCCTCGTCGCCGAGCACCTGGATCGCGAAGTAGCGCTTGCCGACGGTGCCGTAGATGTCGCGTCGGATCAGGGCGGGGTCGATGCCCTGGTTGACGCGCCGGAGGAGCTCGGCGGCGACGTGGCTGAGCGACTCGTTGGGGCGGGTCCGATCGTCCGTCAGCCGGGTGTGGTCGACGTCGAGCACCTGGCAGAACCGGCGCAGCAGCTCGTCGGGGACGCTCCCGCTCGGCGGCACGGTGACGACGTGGATCCGCTCGGCTGGGACGTGACGGGCCCACCGGGCGGCCACCGCAGCGGCGTTCTTCTGCTGCCACGGCCCCTGAAGCCGATCGGGTTCGTTGCCGGACGTCCACGAGTCACGCAGCCGATCCAGGTGGTCACCCAGGCGTTGGTGCGACCCCGCCTGCAACCTCTGCTGCCACGACGAGGGGATCAGGCGGGCCAGGTCGCGGACGGTGATGACGACGTGGACCTCGCGGTCGCCGCAGGCCGCCAGGAGTCGCTCGATCTGGTCGGACGTCGCCGACGCCAGGGACTCCTCGGTGGTGAGCGCGCGCGACCCACGAGCGTCTGCGAGCTGCTGCGGCAGCCGTTCCAGCGAGCGCCCGATGTGGGGTGCGTCGAAGTCGGGGTCGACGCGGCCGCGGACGTCGAGCATCAGCCAGAACGTACGTCGCAGGGTGCCCGGCACCATGTCCAGGCCCTGTGCCCGCAGCTCCTTCTTGTTCTGCCAGAAGACGCTCTGCAGGTAGGAGGTGCCCGTCTTCTGCAGCCCGATGTGGAGGAACAGCTTCCGGCTCATGGTCAGGACCCGCGGATCCTGCGCGAGGCGGAAGACACCATCCTGCGTCCCACCCGGGCGGCCCTGCGCACAACCGACGCGGGTGGCGACGGCTGCCGGCCGGGCGCGGCTTGGGCGCCCTCCTGGCGACGTCCCTGACGCGCCGCTTGCTTCGCGGTGCGGCGCGCCTCGGCCCTGACCGCGTCGATCGAGGACTGGGCGAGGGCCTCGGCGTCCGAGTAGAGCTCGACGTACCGGCGCCGGCAGTCGTCCAGCCGCTTCTCGGCCTCGTGGTCGAAGCCACCGCTCTCCGAGAGCACACCCAGCTGCTCCCACACCTCCTGGGCGAGGTCGCGCACGGCGGCCGGGCAGTCCACCTCGTGCCACTCGGTGCGGATCCGGCGGAGACCGGGATCGACGAAGGCGTCCACGTCGGCGGCTGCGTCGTCGTCGACCGACTGACCTGCAGCCAGGCCGAGGTCGCGCGACACCTGAGCAACCACCGCCCGCCAGTCGTCGAGCAGGTCGTCGTACCGCACGAAGGTCCGGCGCGCGTCCCGCGTCGAGTACTCGGTGTGCAGTGCCACGTTGAGCCAGCCGGCGGTCCCGCGCGTCTGCGCGTGCCGTGGCGTGTCGCCGGCCTTCGCCGCCTTGTAGTAGTGAGCCTTGCTCCCGACAACCTCGGCCGGGTGCCGCAGCATGGTGAGGAACGCGATCTCGCCGTCCGCGTCGACCGCCGCCTGCCGCCACATCGGGAGGAACCAGCTGCTCCGTGGGTCCTTGACCACCACCTCGATTCCGGGGCGGGCGTGGCCAAGCAGCCAGGCCCCGACCGCCCGTCGGTTGCCCTCGCGCTCCCCGATCCCGTGCGTCGACTCGAATGCGGCGGGTCGGGCGTCGGTCAGCCTGGCCGTGCTCTGCCGCAGCAGCCCGGACTGGAAGTCCACCACCCACTGGGGCTCGAAGAACCCCCGGGGATTGGTCTGGTCCCCCTCCACCTCGGGCTGCGGCACCGTGAGTCCGATCATCTTGAGGACGCCCGCGATCGTGCTGGTGCCGCTACGCCCGGAGCCGGCCACCACGACGACCTTGGCGGGTGCCATCCCGTCGTTCCCCGTGCGCGCGGTCGCGGTCTCCGCCGCGAGTGTGTCGAACAGCGAGACCCACCGGGCGGCGATCCGGCTCATCTGGAACTCGCCGGCCCGCTCGAGGCCGGCAGCGCCCATCATCCGGCGCCGGTCGGGGTCGGAGATCACGTCGCGCAGGGCCTCGGCGTAGCCGGCGATGTCGCCGTTGGGCACGAGCCGGCCGTTGACGCCGTCCTCGATCAGGTCGGCCGGGCCGCGCGGACAGTCGAAGGCGACCAACGGCAGACCCTTCCCCATGGCCTCCACGAGAACCATGGGGAAGCCCTCCGTACGCGAGCCGGTGGCGAAGGCGGAGGCCTCCGCGAGCACCTGGTCCAGCCGGTCGGAGAAGCCCTGCAGGTGAACGCTCTCCTCGAGCCCGTGCTGGGCGATCGCCTCTCGGACGGGGCCCTCCTCGGGACCCGTGCCGTAGAGGTGGAGCTCCCAGCCCGCAGCGTCGGGCCCGAGTGCGGCCCATGCGTCGACCAGCCGGTCGAAGCCCTTCTCGCGCACGAACCGGCCCGCGCCCACGACCACCTGGGTGTCGAGCATGCCGATCGTTTCGGACGGCGGGGTCGTGTGTGCGTTCGGGATCCGGTCGATGCGGGTGCCTTCCGGCGCCCAGGCGCGGTAGTCGAGCTCGTCGCCCTCGGTCAGGACCACGTAGGAGTCGAGCCGCGGCACGGCCTCCGCGAGTGCCTCCAGGACGGCCGGGTTCGCTGACCGGCGCAGGAAGTTGCCGTGGTCCTGTCCGACCACGATCACGCCGTCACGGGCGTGCCGCACCGCCGCCACGTGAAGGGTCGGTCGGGTGCTGACGAGCACCCCCGACTCGATCGCCCTGATGGCCTCGGCCAGCACGTGGTCGGTGTAGGCCGACATGTGCTCGGGCCTCTCGGCCCCCGCTGGCGCGAGCGTGGTCGGCAGCTGGTCGAGGGCCACCTCCCAGTCCTCCCGGGCCGCATCGCCTCCCGGCCGTTTCCGACCCGGGAGCCCCGGTTCCCGCGCGAGGAGCCAGGTCACCTCCACGCGCGGGTCGATCCAGAACGCGGTCTCAGGGGTGACCCGGTAGAGCGAGATGACCTTGACCGGCCGCTCCTTGACCAACTCGTTCGCGAGGTTGATGACGGTCTTGGCGACACCGCCGGGACCGTCCGCCCGGTACATCAGCAGGTGGATGGTCTTGGATGCGTCAGCCACGGACTCTCCCTTTCGACGGCGGCTGGTCGGGTCGCGCGCCGCCTTGTTCCAGCGTCGCCTCCCTCACCCGGGCCACGAGCTCAGCCATGACCGGCACCGCGAGCTCGAGCAGCTGCGTGTCCGTGACGTCCGCCGGCCGCAGCGCGTCGGGCTGGACCGGGGCCACCGAGATGTCTTTGAGGTCTCCCGACACCGGGTGGCCGGCCGCCCTCAAGGTCGCGACAGCGAGGTCGGCCCGCGCCGCGATCGCCTGAGTGTGGCCGGGGTCGAGCGCGATGCGATGACCGGGCAGCGGCGCCATCAGGCCGTGCGCGAAGAAGCGCCGAAGCCACCGGTAGCGCTCGTGCCAGGGCAGGTCGGCGAAGCCGACGATGTCATCGATCCTGGGAGCCACGCGCCGGACCAGCTCGGCTGCCTCCACGGACAACGACTCATTGGCCTGCGCGGCGGTCGTGTCGCAGGCGGCAGGGTCGAAGCCCACCACGTTCGCGAACCTGCGCAGCAGCAGCAGCGGGTCGGCGCCGGAGATCGGCACCGTGACCAGGTGGATATGCTCCGCGGGCAGGTGCCGCGACCACCGTGCGAGCACCTGCGACGGATCGATGTTGCGCCAGCTCCAGCGCCGCTCGTCGTCGTCGAGCGACGCGACGAACTCCGGGAGGGACTCCCGGTGCCCCGTCTTGAGGCTCTCCTGCCATGCCGCCGTGGCCAGCGGGACGAGGGCTCGGGCGGTGTAGACGACCTGCACGTCGGCCGGCTCGAACGCTCCGACCATCCGAGGGATCAGGTCGTCGGGGGTTCGACAGAACCACTCGGCGCTCAGGACCGCCGTCCCGGGCCACGCCGCACACTCGTCGACCAGCCGTTGCCAGGTCCGCGCCGGGCGTCCGTTGCCGGGGTTCCGGATCCGGACCGCGGCCGCAGCCAGGTTGAAGTCGACCGGGTTCTTCCCCGGCACGAGCAGGCCGGCCTCGCGGAGGACGTGGCGGTTCCCCCACAGGATCGACTGGAGGTAGGTGGTCCCGGATTTCGGCGCGCCGATGTGAAGGAAGACCCGCTCAGCCATGGGGGCCACATCGCGGATCGGCGGTGCACGACATGGCCGCGAGTATCCCACGGTGGCCCGACCGGACCGGCCACCGGTCCGAGGCCGTCGACCACCTCACTCCGCTGCCGCAACCCGTCCCGCGCGCCTGACCGTTCCCGCCAGCCCGGCCACGGCGGCGCTGATGACGTCCTCCGGGCTCACGTCCTGCGGGTCGACACCGGGTACGTCGACCGGGCGCAGCTCTTCCCAGTCCCCGATCAGGGTCAGGTCGACCTGCTGGAGGTCCGCCACCATCTGCGCCGACTGCTCCGACACCCAGCCTGCCACCGGCAGGCCGATCGACGGCTCGTCGCTCTTGCGGGCCGACATCACCCGCTTCGCCAGGATCTGCTTGCGGAACCGCTTGGCAGACTTGGTGAGCGTTCCCGCCGCCAGCGCCTCGTTGACCTCCCTGAGCAGCAGCGCCGAGGCGGCGCCGATCGACTCGTTGCTCCGGCTGGCGTCGACCCACCCGGTGGCGGGCACGTCGAGGACCTGGCAGAACCTCTCCCACAGAATGGTCCGCGGTGCGCCGGGGGGTGGCACCGTGATCAGCGTGAGCGGAGCCGCGGCGCTCCAGTCACGCGCCATGCGCACCACGCCCTGCTGCCGCCAGAATGTGCCACCGGGCTTGGGAAGGTCGTGCGGCGGCAGTGCCGAGCCCGCCCTCGTGGTCTCCGCGGAGGCGAGGTACTCGCGAAAGTCCCAGGTGCTCCCGTTCTGGACGGTCTCCTGCCACATGGCGGCCAGCGACCGGTTCAGGTCACGGACCGTGATGACCGCCTCGACGTTCGGGACCAAGGTGCAGATCCCCGCGATCTCGGCGGCGGTGGAGGGCCCCAGGAACTCCATGGAGACCACCGCCGTGCCGTCGTGGGCGGCGATCGCGTCGGCGACCAGCTGCCAGTCTCCGCGGGCGCGCCCGGGCCCCCGACGCTGGATGCGGAGCAGGTCGCCGACCGCCCTCAACTGGTCGACCCAGCGCGTGCCCGGCACCAGGACCCCCGCGTCCAGCAGCCCGTGCCGGTTCTTGAAGAGCCGGCTCTGGATGTGGCTGGTGCCAGACTTCATCGTCCCCACGTGCAGGATGGTTCGAGCAGCCATGGCGTGACGATATCCGGGCAGCGGGGCACGGCCCGGCCCAACACGCGCCACCCACGACCGATCGGTCAGCGCAGCTTGTACGTCTCCAGCAGCCGCCGCCCGATGATCATCTTCTGGATGTCCGTGGTGCCCTCGCCGATCAGCATGAACGCCGCCTCGCGGTAGAGCCGCTCGATCTCGTACTCCTTGGAGTACCCGTAGCCGCCATGGATCCGGAACGACGCCTCGACCACTTCGTTGCAGTATTCGCTGGCGACCATCTTGGCCATCCCCGCCTCGACGTCGTTGCGCTCGCCGGAGTCCTTCTGCTGGGCGGCACGCACCATCATCGCGTGGGCCGTCTCGACCTTGGTCGCCATCTCGGCGATGCGGAACAGGATCGCCTGGTGCTGAGCGATCGGCTTGCCGAACGTCTCACGCTGCTGCGCGTAGGCGACGCCGAGCTCGAAGGCCCGGTTGGCGATGCCGCAGGCACGAGCGGCGACGTTGACGCGGCCGACCTCGACGCCGTCCATCATCTGGTAGAAGCCCTGGCCGGGCGCCTCGCCGAGCACCTGGGCCGCGCCGATCCCGTGCTTCTCGAACACCATCTCGGTGGTGTCGACGCCCTTGTAGCCCATCTTGTCGATCTTGCCGGGGATGGTGATGCCCTGGCCCACCTCGCCGAAGCCCGGCTCCTTGTCCACCAGGAACGTCGTCAGGTTCTTGTACGGGGAGTCGTCGCCCTCGTCGGTCTTGGCCAACACCGCGACCAGGTTCGACGAGCCGCCGTTGGTGACCCACATCTTCTGGCCGGTGATCTCGTAGCCGTCGGCCCCATCGTCCAGGAGAGCCTTGGCGGCCTTGGTCTTCACCGCGGCGACGTCGGAGCCGAGCCCCGGCTCGGACATCGAGAAGGCACCGCGGACCTCGCCGCTGGCCATCCGGGGCAGGTACTTCTGCTTCTGCTCCTCGGTGCCGTGGCGGATGAGCATGTACGCCACGATGAAGTGGGTGTTGATGACGCCCGAGACGCTCATCCAGCCTCGCGCGATCTCCTCGACCACAAGCGCGTACGTCAGCAGCGACTCACCCAGCCCGCCGTACTCCTCCGGGATGGTCAGCCCGAAGACCCCGAGCTCCTTGAGCTCCTCGACGATCTCGGTGGGGTACTCGTCGCGGTGCTCCAGCTCGGTGGCGACGGGAAGGATCTTGTCGTCGACGAACTTTCGGATCGTCTTGAGGATCTCCTCCTGGACGTCGGTGAGTCCTTCAGTCACGCAGAGGCGGCTCATGGGTGGAATCCTTCCACGGCGGGATGGGGGCGACGGCGGGGTGAACGCCCGCAGACACTAGTGGCGACCGGTCACCCGGCGCTGTTGTCCGCGTCACTGCCGGTCCTCCCGGCGCGACGAGCCATCACCACGACCGCCTGCTGCACCGCGTCCAGTGCCGCCTCGAGCCGCATCTCGGCGGTGACGTCGTGCGGATCGTGGCCGGGCACCGGTCGGCACCGCAGCTCCTCGAGGTCCCCCAGGACCCGTGGTCGGAGCTCCCGCAGCCGTGCCACGTCACGGTCACCGCGCGCTACAACCCATTCCGCCTCGTAACCGAGCCGCGGGTCGTCGGCTCTCCCCGCGAGCCATCGCTTCGCGAGCAGCCGCTTGACGACGCGCTCGTACTGGGCGGGCGTGATCGGCTCCGGCATCGCCTCCAGTCGCTGGTTGAGCCGCTGGAGCACCTGCAGCGACGCCATTCCGAGGGACGGGTTGGCGGAGACGTCGAGGTCGATGTCCTCACCGCTGATCGGCAGCAGCGACGCGAACCGCTCCCAGAGCAGGCCCCGGGGTGCGCCGACGGGGGGCACGGTCACCACGACGACCCGGTCGCGACCCGCGGACTCCTGCCACACCTCGGTGATGCCGGGGGCGTCCTGCCGGTGCCAGAACGCGCGTCCCGGCCCGGGCGTGGACCGGTCCTCGGTCGCCACGCCGGCGAGGTACTCCTCCCAGGTCCAGGTCCCGCGGTTCTGCAGGGTCTCCTGCCACATGGCGGGCACGGTCCGGGCGAGGTCACGCACGGTGATGACGACCTCGACCTCGGCAGGGGCCAGCTCGGCGAGGATCTGCCGCGTCTTCGTCGGACCGCGCGGGCCGAGGAACTCCATCGACACCACCGCCGTGCCGGGCCAGCTGCGCACCTCGGAAACGAGTGCCCGCCAGGGCCCGTCGTCGTCCAAGGGGGCCTGGTCGCCGTCCCCGTGCCCGATGACATCCCTCACCGCGTGGACCTGTCGCCGCCACGGGCTGGGGTAGAGCACGCCCTGGTCGCGCAGCACCTCCTGGTTGGTGCGCAGGGCCTCCTGGAGGAAGCTGGTGCCGGACTTCATCAGCCCGACGTGCAGCACGACCCGCTCAGCCACGTGCCGTCCCCTCCAGCCGGGACGCCACCACCCTCATGACGTCGCGCTCGAGCTCGTCGACGACCCGGTTCAGCGCCGGCGCCTGGCGTTGCTGCTCGGGCACGCCCGTCTCGAGCTCGTCGACCCGGTCGACCAGGTCCGCGACGGTCTGGACCCGGATCAGCCGGTTGCGCATCAGCGCGAGCACGGCGTCGCGGCCTCTCACAGGCTGTCCCGGCGGTAGTGGCGCAACGCCTCGGCGAGCAGCTCGGAGTCCTGCTGGGCCGCCGGCAGGAGCAGCTCCTCGACGAGGTCGCTGAGCGCGGCGACCCGCTCCTGGAGCCGGCGTCCCTCCTGGAGCTCCTTCTCGGCGACATCGAGCCGCTCTCCGAGGCCGTCGAGCAGGGCCCGGCTGCGGCGGCCGGCGACGTCCACGACCACGGAACCGCGCAGCGCCGGCGGCGTGGCCTCGACCGACGGTCGTCCAGCCGACCCGGGCAGCCGCTCCTCGCGCAGCTGGAGCAGCAGGTCGACGATCGCCCGCACCGCCACGTCGAGCAGCTCCTCCGCCGGCACCTCGGACGGCATCCGCGCGCCCTCGGCACGCGTCGCGGCGAGGTCGTCGAGGTCGCCGTGCACCGCCCATCCCGAGCTGCGGATCGCCGCCACGGCGTCGTGTGCTCGGCGCTCGGCCTCGGCGAGCTGGACATCGGTGATCCCCATCGGCTCGTCGTCGAGCGGTGCGAGCACGCGATGCGCGAGCGTGTCGCGGAGCCAGCGGCTCTGCTCCCGTGCGCCACGGATCGGTCCGAGATCTTGTTGATTCACGATGCGCAGTACCTCCGCTGCTGCGATGCCGAGCGACTCGTTGGCCAGGGGTACGTCGAGGTCGACGGTCACACCCTGCAGGGAGCACGCCTCGGCGAAGCGGTCCCAGAGCTCCCTTGGTGGTGCCCCGCGCCGGGGGGCGGTGACGATGTGGACGTGCTCGGGCGGCAGGTCGCGTCCCCAGCGACTCGCGACCGAGGCCGGGTCCATGGTGCGCCAGCCCCACTCCGCGCGCGGACCCTTGGACTCCGGCGGTGGCTGCCACTCGTCGAGGGGCACGGTCAGCGCGAACTTGAGCCGCTCCTGCCATGCCGACGGCACCGCCCGGCCGAGGTCGCGGCACGTGATCACGACTTGGACCTCGCAGCCGTCGAGGCTGGCGATCGCCTCGGATGCCTGGCGTCGTCGCGCCGCCGAGAGGAGCTCGTAGCTGATGATCGCGGTGTGGCCCGGGAACTCCCGGACCTCCTCGACCAGCCGGGCCCAGGCCTGGGACGCCCGCGCCGGGAGCTTGGCCAACCGCGGGTCCTCGCGCACCACGAGCCCGGCGTGCACCAGGTCTCCGTGCGTGCGCCCGGCGACGAGCACGCCCTGCTCGGCCAGCCGTTCCTGGTTGTGGCGCAGCACCCGCTGCAGGTAGGTGGTGCCCGACTTCGGACTGCCGACGTGGAGGTAGACGCGCTTGCTCATGTGAACTCCGCGACGAGGTGCCACGAGGGTCGGTTCCGGCCCAGGTCGGGTGCGGGGCGCGATGCCCGGTCCGCGAGGACGACGCGGCCGCCGGCCCGCTCCACCCGCCGGCGTACGTCGTCGGCGTCGATGAGGAATCGGAGCGGGTAGAGCCGCTGCGGGTTGTGGCGGTCGGGGTCGTCCTCGTCGGTGAACTCGAGGTAGGCCCGGCCACCGCCGCGCATGACCGTCGCGAGCAGCCGCCAGAACGCCTCCTGGCCGCGAGGGTGGAAGGACCCGATCACGAACCGGGCGAGGAACACCCGCGGTGGTCGGGGCCGCCGCAGCTGGAGCGCGCCGAGCGTCATGGTGTCCCGCAGGTCGTAGAGGTTGCTGACGCCGAAGTGGACGGGCAGCCCCTGCTGCCGGGTGCGCCGGTGCGCCGCCCCGAACGAGTGGCGCGCGAAGTCGTAGGCGCTGACGCGGTGCCCGCGCTCGCCGAGGGCGACGGCGTCGGACCCGTTGCCGGCACCGACCTCCAGCACACTCACCGGCTCGGGGTGGTCGGCCATCACCCGCTCCGCGAGGTCGGATGCGGGTGCGAGCTCGTGGTGCTGGTTCCACCACGACTCCCACCCGCGTCGCGCGGTCATCATGTTGCCGAACCAGCCTTCGAACCGGGAGATCGTGCCCTTGTCCGGCTCGTGCCGGAAGGACGGGTCCGGCACCCGCCAGCCGGGGCCGTACGACGCGGCCAGCAGCGTGGCCGGGTCGGCGGGCGCCGGGAGCGCGAGTCCCTCGAACTCCATGGTCGCCAGCGGCAGGATCGCCTCGCGCGGGATGGGCTCGCGCAGCGTCGCGGTCTCGTGCAGCACCCCGTCGACGTAGAAGCAGGCGTAGACGTCGATCCCGAGCGGCGCGCCGTCCGGACCCGGGAAGAGGACGGTGACGAAGCTGCCGGACTTGAGGGTGGTGGCGAGTCCGCGGCGCGCGAACGCACGCTGGATGCCGTAGATCTCCCGGTTGATCTCGGCTGGGGTCTCCTTCTCGCTGAGGTACAGCAGGTCGGAATCGGAGTCGTGGCCGATGGCCCGGCCGGCCCGTGCGGCGCCGAGCAGGGTGCCGAACGCCAGCCACGCGTCGATGCCGCAGTCCTCGCGCAGGACCTGGATCACCTGCCGGGTGCACTCTCCCAGCTCCTGGGTGACCTCGGCGCCGCGGCTGCTGAACGGGCGCTGCATGATGCCCCACTTGTCGATCATCACCGGTCGGTCGTGTGCGTCGACGAGCCTGATCTGCCCCACGCCGGAGCCGAAGGCGACCCGGCCGATCTCGATCACGCGGGCCTCTGTGCCGTCCGCCGGGCCCACCTCGCGCAGCGAGATGTCGGCGTACCCATCCAGCCAGCGCCGCATCGCGCGTGGCCAGCGCACCAGGTGCCCGCGGGCACGGTGGCTGCCGTCGAGCGTGAAGGACCAAACGGCTTCGCCGTCGAAGAGCACGTCGAAAGCGCCTGCCGTCCGCGGCGGTACGGTGATGCCGTCCTCGTCGGCGCGAACCTTCACTGCCACCCTTCCCACGCACCGATCGGTGCTCGGTTGCCCGGTGCTCGGGCACAGCCTGCCACGGCGCCGGTCGGGGACGAGTCAGGGGACGCGGACCTTGGTCCGCAGCACCGCGTGGTCGGTCATCAGGGTGACCAGGGCCGAGCGGTCCTCGCGGTACCGGGAGAAATCGACGCTCGGGCTCCCGAAGATCCAGTCGACCCGCAGCTTGCCGGCCGGCGGGGCGCAGCGGCGGCCCCGGTGGCTGCCGCCGCGCGGCGCGACGAGGCCGAGCTTGCCGGTGACCTCGCAGAACGCCCGGTGCCGTTCGTTGAAGTCGCCGACGAGGAAGACCGGCTGGCCCTTCCGCACGACCGGCTTGAGCCGCTTGATCTCGCGCCGAACCGCCGTGTTGCGCTGGTACTGGTACTGCTGCGGCGCGTTGTGGACGTTCATGACCCAGATCTTCCGGCCGGTGGCCCGGTGCTCGAGCTGGACCAGCGGCATGTAGCGGGTCTGGGTGATGAACGGGATCGGCACGAGGTCGTGGGTGACGAGACGCCACACGTCCTTGCGCCAAGCGATCGTGGTCTGCAGGCCGCGGCCGCTCTCCTTGTCACCGGGCCACACGGAGTACGTCGAACCGGTACCCCGCGTGAACCAGCCCAGCTGGTCTCGCTGGAGCTCCTGGAACCCGACGATGCTGGCCCGGACGGACCGCAGGTAGTCGATCTTCCACTCCGACCGAACGCGTGCCGGGCTGTACTCGCCGGCGTCCTTGCGCGGCGTGGTGTGGTTGCTCCCCAGCACGTTGAAGGTCGCCAGCGTGAAGCCGAACCCGCTGTCCGCGCGAGCGGCGGGACGTGGCGCCGTGCGGCCCTGCGGCCCGAGCTCACCGGTCTCGTCGGTCCCCCAACAGCTCGGGGTGGAGCTCGCGGAGGTCAGACCGCAGCCGAACAGCCAGCCCAGCCTCAGCTGGGTCCACTCGGTGTCCTCGAACATCCGGATCGGCTCGTTCGTACGCTCGGTGGAGCCGAGCTGGCCGAACCGGCCCGTGCCCCAGCACCACAGGTGCCGATCGGTGTCGAGCGCGCAGGAGAAGTTCACCCCGGTCTGCACCGCCGACCACAGCCGGTCGCCGGGCAGCGGCCGCGGGGTCGTCGTACCCCTGGGGGCGCCGCCGAGCTGCCCGCCCTCGTTGCCGCCCCAGCAGCTCAGGGACCCGCCCACGGTGAGACCGCAGGTGTGCGTCCACGCAGGCTGCAGCGTGAGCCAGTCGCTGCCGGCGCCGACCCGCGCCGGGTTGACCCGGAGCGTGGTCGTGCCGTCCCCGAGCTGGCCCTTGAGGTTGCGGCCCCAGCAGTGGGCCGCGCCGCTGGTCGTGACGCCGCAGGAGTGCCAGCCGCCAGCCGTGACCTCGCTCCAGGTGAGGCCGCGCGTCACCCTCACGGGGACGTAGGAGTCCTTCTGGTTCCCGGCCCCGAGCTGGCCGAAGTCGTTGTTGCCCCAGCACCAGGCGGTGCCGTCCACCTTGGTGGCGCAGGTGTGGACCCAGCCGCTCGACACCGTCACCCAGTCGCTGGCGGTGCCTACCCGGGCGGGCGTGGCCTTGTCCCGGCGGGAGCCCGTGCCGAGCTGGCCGCGGTAGTTGAGCCCCCAGCACCACAGCGTGCCGGTCTCGCGGACTGCGCAGGTGTGCATGCCGCCGGTCGAGACCTGCTGCCAGGTCGTGGCCGTCCCGACCTGACGCGGGGTGGGACCACTCACGTGGTCGCCGGCGCCGAGCTGGCCGTAGAAGTTGGCGCCCCAGCACCACAGCGTGCCGTTGCTGCGCAGCTGGCAGGTGTGGCGGCCGCCGGCGGCGACCTCCGAGCGGGCACCGACCTCGACCGTGACGGTGACCTGGCCGGGCATCGGACGGGCGACCGCCGCCGACGCGGTGTTGCGGACTGTGTAGTCCACGACGTACGAGCCGGCCTGGGTCGGGACGCCGCGGAGCACTCCCCCGGCGGTCAGGCGGAGGCCGGGCGGCAGGCCGGACCCGGCTGCGAACCGCAGGTCGTCGCGGGCGGCGCCGGCGACCTGTACGCGGAACCGCTCGGCCACGAGCAGCCCGACCTGGCCGGTGACCTGCTGGCCCTCGACCGGCCGCGGCCACAGCGCGAGCCGGGTGCCGTTCTGGTTGCCGAGCGCCGCGAGGTCCGCTGCGCCCGCCGGGTCGTCGTAGCCGCGGTGGACGCGGTGCGCCTGCCCGAACCGGGTCGGGCCGAGGTCGCAGCCGACGTCGCCGCGGGTGCAGACCGAGAAGACGGGCGAGTGCCAACCGGGGGCCGGGACGGCGGGTGCGGGGCGGCGCGCTCTCCGGGCGCTGACGCCCTCGGCACTGCGGGGGGCACGAGGCTCACCGGTGATCTTGCCGCGCGATCCGGCCACCCTGGCCGAGTCGCCGACCAGCAGCGCCGCGACCGTCCGCTCCTCGACGGTGTCGTCGGCGGCACCGAGGTAGCGGTGGACCGCCTCGGCACCCTGCGAGTACCCGCCGATGTAGAGCAGCTGCTCGGGGCACGCCGCGACGGCGTCGTCGACTGCGGTCGCGATCGCGGTGACCAGGCCGGGCACCGGCGCCCGCCAGGTCGTCCAGGCGGCGCGGGTGACGGCCTTCTGGGCCGGCGTGCGCGAGGTGCCCTGACCCCGCAGTGCGCCGGGAGTCATGGTGTCGGCCGCGACGACCCTGGTCGTCAGCGAGCGGCCGACCGCCTCGGCGCCGGCCACCAGCGGTTCGGCGTACGCCGCCAGCGTGGGGCCGGGGTCGGTGCTCCGGGCCGACACCTCGCCGGCGCCAGGCACGAGGACCAGCAGCGCGTCCGTGCACTCGGGGACCGCGCCGACCGTCCCGGCGCCCGGACGCTCTCGGTCAGAACTGCTCCAGAGTCCGGGCAGGACGACCAGGAGGGACCCGGCGACCGCGACCACCACCGAGACCGCAAGGGCGGTCACGAGGGCGCGCGGAACGGGGGAAACGGGGGGAAGCGGACGGCGCACGGGTACGCCCCTTCGTCACTCTGGGGGGTCGATGTGAGTCACATTGGTCACACAAGTCCCAGAGATGGTAACCCGGCACACGTGTTCCCGTCCCCGAGTCGGCGATTCTCGCCCTGCGATACGCCGACCCGGGGTGGGTCACCACGTCAGCGCGTGGAGCCGATCCGCTTCGCGGGCAGGCCGCTCTCCGCCCTGATGAGCGCGTACGGGTCGACGCCGCGGGCGCGTGCCGTGCGGAGCGTGTTGTCCGGCGGAGGCGGCGGGTTGGTGAACAGGTGGTCCACCCACCGGGCGTACACGCCCTCGGCTCCGCCGCGACGGATCCGGAAGCCCTGCTCGTCGCTGAGCTTCGCCAGGCCGGACCAGTTCTCCGAGCCCTGCCAGGCGATCCGGGCGCTGCGGTCCCTGCGGTACCAGCCGCTCACGGCCATCACCTTGGAGTGCAGGTAGCGGTCGTAGACACCATCCTGGTCCCAGTCGTTGACGATCTGCTGGATCGGCACCCGCCCTCTCGAGGTGTGGCGCAGGATGTAGAGGACCCGGTTGCCCATGAGGGCGTAGACGATCCGGATGTGGCAGCCGTTCTCCCACTTCGTGCGCAGGATCTTGGCGATCGCGATGCCCCGGTTGCCGAGGATCGCGTCCTGGGCGATCCGGATCCGGGTCCGGCCGTTGAGGCCGGTGCCGCCGCGGGCACCCTTGCAGGTGATTCGCCTGAGCTCCTTCTCGACGCGGTCGCCACGAGCGTTCCTGCCCGTCCAGGGATAGACGTAGCCGGTGACCTCGCCGCCCCCGAACGTGCGGTAGCCGTGGCGGACCCGGCGGTCCCGGGCCGACTGTTCGAACGCGTGCATGAATCCCCGGTAGATCTGCTTGCTCCCGGTGTTCGTGAAGAGGTCGTTCCACTGGTGCTGGACCGCGACCTCCGTCGCGTTGGCCGAGGTCGACATCACGACCCGCTGGGCCCTGCCGACCCTGGAGAAGATGAACAGCTTGGAGTGGGCGATGCCACGCTGGCCGCGGCAGGACCGGTCGCACACCCGCGCCCAGCTCTTGTAGCGCCTCGGCAGCCGGATCCTGGGGCGGGGCTTCCGCAGCGCACGACGCAGCTGGTAGAAGTCGCCGTTGCCCTCCGCCTTGCCACCGGACATCAGCAGGCGCACGCTGACGCCGCGCTTGTGTGCGGCGATGAGCTTGTCGACGAACACCTGGCTTCCGATGTTCCAGCTGATGATTCGGATGCTGTGGCGCCGCCGGACGGCGGCGATGCTCTTGTTGATGTGGTTGAGCAGCTTGCGGCGGTCGGCGCGCCGCGGGTCGGTGTGGATGACACCGGTCCTCGGCGTGTACCGGCGGCGAGCGCTCTGCTTCTCAGCCACCGCCTGGACGGCGGTGGTGGCCCCGAGCGCGGCGCGTACGGCGGGCGCGCCGGCCTCCATGCGTGGTGCGGCGGTCGCCGGCACGCTCGCCAGCGTCACGGTCACCGCCAGCACGGTGGCGGCCGAGACCGGTCCGAGCAGTCGGCGCATCACGTTCGCTTTCTGGTTGATCCCCACATCAATCCCATCGTCTCGTCGGGCGAGGGCGCAGGTCCGAGCGCGTCCGCGCTCGTGCGGCCCCCGTCGATCGCTCACCCGCAGGAGCGCACCGCCCGGCGGTACTGATCGCTGTCCTGCAGCGGAGCACCGACGTCGTTCACCACGGCACCCTTGGCGCCGTAGTAGCGGTCGCCGTAGACGATCAGCACCTGTCCCGAGTCACACCGGAGGGCCTCTGCGGCCACCCAGGTGCCTGCGTCGACGCATCCCTGGTAGCTACCGGGGATGCCTTGCCCGTCCACCCACACGTCCGTGCACGACGGGCCGTCGGGCACGTCGGACTCAGAAGGGCTGTCACTGGGCTCGGAGGTGCTGGTCGAATCTCCTGCGGCGGGGTCGGCCGGGGTCTCCTCACCGCAGCCGCTCAGCCAGACGCCGAGCAGGCTGCAGAGCAGAAGCACTCCGGCACGACCCATGTCACTACGGTAACAAAGGCCACGCCGATCACAGCCTTCAGACGCGGCCCCAGAATCGTTCGGGAACCGACACCATCGGCTGGCTGCGCATGGCGTGGAACTGTCTGCGGCCGTGAGCCCGGAAGTGGCCGCCCTCGCCCTCGCGGACGATGTCGGACAGCAGCTTCGGCCGGGTCCGGTACGGCGCCACGTCGGTCGGGTCGACGTCGCGGGTGACCTCGTCGAGCAGCTCGACGAGGTCGTCGCCGGCGAACTGCCAGGTGGTGGCCGCCGCCCTGCCCTCGGCGTCGGCGAGCGCCTTGCGGTGGTCGCCGGTCGCGCGCAGGTGCTCGCGCTCGGCGAACTTCAGGTGGAAGAGGTAGAGGTCGGGGTCGATCGCGAAGGGGATCGTGAGCCCGTGCGAGCCGGCCACCCACGGTTCGGTGGTCCGCTTGAGCGACGGCTTGCACATCAGCGGGATGAACTTCGCCCACCGCCGCTGCCCGAGCACCGGCTGGTCGGGATCGAGCGCCGGCTCACGCTGTGCGTCGTGGACGACGTTCAGCGCCTGGGCACCGAGCGCCGGCGCGTCCTCACGCTTCCGGAGCAGGTCCACCAGCCCGTCGTGGCGCTCCGGGTCGGCGACCAGGAACTCGTCGGCGTCGGCGAACAGCACCGCGTCGTACGCCTCGAGCAGCCCCGCGGCGATCCGGCTCACCATCCGCATCCGGGTCTGCTCGAAGTGCTTGTCCCCCCATGAGGGGATCCGGATCACCGAGCACGGCAGGTCGGCGGTGGACCCGTCGGTGCTGTTGTCGTCGATGACGTAGAGATGGTCGGCGCCGCACTCACGGCCGTAGTGGGCCACCCACCGTGGCAGCATGACGCGCTCGTCGCGGACCATCGTGACCGCGGCGAGCCGCGGCTCCGGCTGGGTGCTCCGCCGGGTGGACCCGAACCTCACCGCAGGCTCAGTCGGGCGAACAGGGCGGCGTGGTCGGTGATGTAGGGGACGGGTGCGGCCCGGGTGACGTCATAGGAGTTCACGCTGAACGACTCCGAGGCGAAGATCCAGTCCACCCGCATCGGCTGCGGCGGCGGGTAGCAGTAGCCGCCGCCCACCGCGCTCTGGAGCGAGGTGGCGGTGAACCCGCAGAGCGCCTCCTCTCTCTCGTTGAAGTCGCCGGTGACGATGATCGGGATGCCGGTCGCCTCCAGCTCATGGACCTTCGCGATCTCGATCGCCTCGGCCCGTTCGCGCTCGCCTTCCATGCCTTGCGGTGAGTTGTGGACGTTCATGACCCAGACCTCGGCGCCGGTCGCCACGCTCGCGAGCTTCACGACCGGGGCCGGCCGGAGCTGGCCGCTGAACGGGATGGTGACGGTGTGGGCCTCCACGAGAGACCACACCCCGGTGTCCCAGGCGACGGTCGTGGGGATCCCGCCCGAGCCGACGGAGTCACCGGGGTAGACGCCGTACGACGGAGCGTTGTTGGTGAAGACGGCGAGCTGGTCGCGCTGGATCTCGGAGAAGCCGATGATGCTGGCACCGCGGGTCAGGAGCATCTGGGTCGCGCTGTAGGCACGGTTGGTGCCCGAGGCGTACCCGCCCCTGCCGCCCTGGGTGTGGTTGCTGCCGAGGATGTTGAGCATCGCGACCCCGAAGTCAGGGATCGACGGCGCCGCCTCACGGGCCCGCTCGGCACGCTCGGCGAGGCTGAGCCGCTCCTTCTTCGGCTCCGGAGGGGCCGGCTTGATCCGCACCGCCGGGACCACCTGGTAGCGACGCGGCGCGGTGCCGGCCGGGTTGGGCGCCTCCGCGGTCCCCTCCGACGTCGTCGGCGCGCTCGGGACCTGCGCCTCGGCCCCGGTCCGGTCGGCCTTCAACGACGCCGACCCCTGGCCGACCGCACCGCCGGAGAGCACGCCCACGCCGAGCACGGCGAGCACCAGTCCCACCCCCAGGATCACCACCGACAGCGGCCTCGACGGAGCCGTGAATCGCAGCCGCTCAGCGTCGGCATGGCGCGGCTCAGGGCGCCGGGGGCTGCGGGGCATGGGCCCATGGTAGTCACCTCGCCGCGCCCCCGTAGACCGGTCCCGAGGCCGTCTCGCCCGCTAGCGTTGGCCACGTGAGCACCGCCCCTGTCCGCGTGTACGCCGCCCGCATGGTCGGCCTGCCGATCTTCGACCCCCAGGGCGACCAGGTCGGCAAGGTCCGCGACCTGGTGGCCGCGGTGCGCTCGGAGGTGAACCAGCCGCGGGTGCTCGGGATGGTGGCCGAGGTGTTCGGCCGCCGCCGGATCTTCGTCCCGATGACCAGGGTGACCAACGTCGACAGCGGCCAGGTCTACACGACCGGGCTGCTCAACATGCGCCGCTTCGAGCAGCGGCCGACCGAGACTCTCGTGATCGGGCAGATGCTCGAGCGCCAGGTGACGATCCCCGGCACGGGTGTCACCGGGACCGTCTACGACGTCGCGATGGAGCAGGCGCGCAACCGCGACTGGGTGCTGTCGCGGATCGCCGTGCAGGAGCCCGGCCGGTTCCGACGCCGCGGCCAGACCCACGTCGTGGAGTGGAGCGAGGTCGACGGGCTCACCCGACGCGACGAGACGCAGGGCGCGACCCTGCTGATCGCCCAGCTGGCCGAGATGAAGCCCGCCGACGCGGCCGGCGTGATCCACGACCTGCCGGTCGAGCGCCGAACGGCGGTCGTGGCCGCGATGGACGACGAGCGGCTGGCGGACGTGATCGAGGAGCTCCCGGAGGAGGACCAGGTCGAGATCCTCGGCCACCTCGACTTCGAGCGGGCTGCCGACGTCCTCGAGGAGATGTCGGCCGACGACGCCGCCGACCTGATCGCGGATCTCCCGCCCGAGACCGCGGCGCGGCTCCTGGAGCTCATGGAGTCCGAGGACGCCGAGGATGTGAAGCGCCTGATGTCGTACGCCGAGGAGACGGCCGGCGGCATGATGACGCCCGAGCCGGTGATCCTCGGGCCTGACGCCACCGTGGCCGACGCGCTCGCCCACATCCGCGATCCCGACCTTCCCGTCTCGCTCGCCGCCATGGTCTACGTCTGCCGGCAGCCGCTGGAGACCCCGACCGGCCGGCTGCTGGGCTGTGCCCACGTGCAGCGGCTGCTGCGCGAGATGCCCTCCTCACTCGCTGCCGCGGCGGTCGACACCAGCCTCGACGCGCTGAGTCCCGAGGCGACCATCGACGAGGTCGCGGCGCACCTCGCGACCTACAACCTGGTCGCCGCCCCGGTCGTGGACGAGGCGGGGCGGCTGCTCGGCGCGGTCACGGTCGACGACCTGCTCGACCACATGCTCCCGGAGAACTGGCGCGACCACGCCACCGGCAGTGGGACGGCCGCCCATGACTGAGCGCCGCGCCCGCCTCGACACCCCGCAGGACCTAGGTCG
Source organism: uncultured Actinomycetota bacterium (assembly GCA_963826265.1). Lineage (GTDB taxonomy): Bacteria > Actinomycetota > Actinomycetes > Propionibacteriales > Nocardioidaceae > Nocardioides. The sequence goes on along the minus strand of CAWGWH010000001.1, from coordinate 1,104,741 downwards.
TCGCCCGCTGGTCCGCCGGCCGACGTACGACGCCGACGCGTTCGGCTCCTTCGCCGAGCGGTTCGCGCGGTTCATGGGCACCGCCCGGTTCCTGCTGTACATGACCGGCTTCGTGGTCGTGTGGCTGCTGTGGAACTGGCTCGCGCCCGACGACCTCGGGTGGGACCTCTACCCGTTCATCTTCCTGACGCTGATGCTGAGCCTCCAGGCGTCGTACGCCGCCCCCCTGATCCTGCTCGCGCAGAACCGGCAGGAGGACCGCGACCGGGTGATCGCCGAGCGTGACCGGCAGGCCAACGCCCGGGCGCACGCCGACATGGAGTACCTCGCCCGGGAGGTCGCGTCGCTGCGGATGGCGATCGGCGAGGTGGCGACCCGCGACTACGTCCGGTCGGAGCTCAAGGCACTGCTGGCCGAGCTCGACGAGCGCGCGAGGGCCGAGCACCCGGGGCCGGAAAACAGGCGGGACGACGAGACAGGCGCCACTCCCGAGGCCTGACCGCCACCCGCCGAGTCGGTCCGGCAGCCGCCTGGCAACTACGCTGGTCGGCATCATGAGTACTTCCCTGCTCGACCGCGTCAACGCTGCCCTCGCAACCGTCCAGGACCCCGAGATCAAGCGCCCGATCACCGAGCTCGGCATGGTCGAGTCGGTCGACCTCTCCGACGAGGGGCTGGTCCGGCTGACCGTGCTGCTGACCGTGGCCGGGTGTCCGCTCAAGGACACCATCAACCGCGACGTGACGACGGCGGTCGGCGGCGTCGAGGGCGTCACCGGCGTGGAGCTCGAGCTCGGCGTCATGAGTGCCGAGCAGCGGGCGGGTCTGCAGGAGACGCTGCGCGGCGGACAGGCACAGCGCGAGATCCCCTTCGCGCAGCCTGGCTCGCTCACCCAGGTCCTCGCGGTCGCGAGCGGCAAGGGCGGTGTCGGCAAGTCGTCGGTGACGGTGAACCTCGCGCTGGCGATGGCCGCCATGGGCCGCAAGGTCGGGATCGTCGACGCCGACGTCTACGGGCACAGCGTGCCGGCGATGCTCGGCGTCGCAGACCATCGCCCGACCCAGGTGGAGGAGCTGATCATGCCCGTGCCGACGGCCTCCGGCGTCTCGGTGATCTCGATCGGGATGCTCAAGCCACGCCGCGACCAGGTCGTCGCGTGGCGCGGCCCGATGCTCGACCGGGCCCTGGTCCAGATGCTCTCGGACGTCTACTGGGGCGACCTCGACGTACTCCTCCTCGACCTGCCGCCGGGCACCGGCGACATCGCGATCTCGCTCGGCCAGCACCTGCCGGGCGCCGAGGTGCTGGTCGTCACGACTCCGCAGGAGGCCGCCGCCGAGGTGGCCGAGCGCGCGGGCACGATGGCGTCGATGATGCACCAGCGCGTGGTCGGCGTCCTCGAGAACATGAGCTTCCTCGCGTGCCCGCACTGCGCCGAGGAGGGCACCGAGCACAGGCTCGAGGTCTTCGGCAGCGGCGGCGGCGAGCGAGTGGCGGCCACCTTGTCCCAGCGGTTCGGGTACGACGTGCCGGTGCTGGGCCAGGTGCCGCTCGACACCTCGCTGCGCGAGGGCGGCGACGTCGGCAAGCCGATCGTCGAGGCCGACCCGACCGCACCCGCGGCCACGGTGCTCCGCGCGGTCGCGGAGCGGCTCGCCGGACGGGGCCGCGGGCTGGCGGGCCGCCAGCTCGGGCTCACCCCCAGCGACCGGCCCTGACCCGGTAGGTTCACTGCCGTGTTCGGGGTCGGACTGCCGGAGTTCACGGTCATCGCGCTCGTCGCGGTGGTCGTGTTCGGCCCCGACAAGCTCCCGGAGTTCGCCCGCCAGGCGGGCCGGTTCCTCCACCGGCTGAAGGTCTTCGCCACCGGAGCTCGCGACGAGCTGCGCAACGAGCTCGGACCGGACTTCCAGGATCTCGAGCTGCGGGACCTCGACCCCCGCTCCATCGTGCGCAAGCACGTGATGGAGGCGATGGAGGAGGCCGAGGCGGAGGCAGCGGCCTCGAAGCGCCGCGGACTGCGGCCCCTCGGCGAGGGCGAGGCCCCGCCGTACGACCTCGAGGCGACCTAGCCGGTCGGGCCTGGGCGGGTCGGCGGCGACACGCGGGTCGGCGGTGCCTCAGCTACCGTTCGCGACCCCGACTCGGTGCAGTGCCCACCGCTGGTCTGCCTGGCTCACCCGCTCGCTGCCCCGGTTCGTGCGTGGGTCCACGGCTCAGGGCCGGCTCCGGATCGCTGCCAGTGCTGTGAACGCCACCAGGTCGACGCGATCCTCACCCACTGCCAGCTCGGCGAAGTCGCCACCGACCCGCGCTACGCGCGCCTCGTGGACGGTGCCGTCGACCAGGTGCACGGCGCACGGCTCCGCGGCCTCGCTCAGCCGACGCAGGGCCGACCCCAGACCCAGGCGGGTGAGCGGTGACCACGCCACCTCCGGCACCGAGCGCGGAGATGCCCCGCCGACAGAGGTGACCGCGGACAGCGGCACGATCCACTCGCTCCCAGCGGAGCTGAGCAGCACCCAGCCCCTCGAGACTCGCCGCAGGGTTCCCGCCAGTCGCCCGACGCCGATCACACCCAGCGCGAGCTCGGCGTCGAGCGAAGCCATCAGCCGGCTGGCGAGCGTGACGGCGCCGTACTCCGCGCGGGTCCGGTCGGCGAGCTCGGCGTCGCGCTCGGCGGCATAGAGGGCCTCGGCCTGCTGCTCGAGGTCGTCGAGGACCGCGAACAGCTCCTCGTCCCAGCTCATGGCTCGCGAGCCTGCCACACGAGGAGCGGAGCCCACGTGACCTGTGGAGAACGCCTTGCGTACATCGGTAAAGAATCGTTGACTACATCAAACAGTGGCAAACGAAGGATTCTCGGCATGAACGACGACGTGCGTCTGCTTCGAGCGACCACCGTCTGGGGCACGGCGACCGTCGCTGCCGCGGGCCTGATCGCCTGGCTCGCCCCGGTCGCGGCGGGGCCCCGCGGCCCCGGTTTCGGCGGCTGGCTGGTGGCGGGGTCCGGACTCGTCGGCGCGCTGTGCGTGACCTGGCTGTGGGTCCTCACGACGGCGGTGGTGGTCGACGCCGTCCGCGGCCGGACCGCCCCTCGAGCCGGGATTCCAGGCGCCGTACGCCGGATCGTGCTCGCTGCTTGTGGCGCCGCGCTGTCGAGCGGGCTGCTCGCCCCCGCGCACGCCGACCAGGGGCCGGCCGCCGAGCCGGGACCCCGACCGGCCGCGACGGCCGCGCTCCTGGTCGGCCTCCCCCTCCCCGACCGGACCACGACCACGACCCGGTGGCTGGGCCTGCTGGGCAGTCAGGCGGCGACCCGGGACCCGGCCAGCGGCCGGCAGGCGGACGCGCTCGTCGTCGCACCCGGCGACTCCCTGTGGGGGATCGCCCGGAGCACGCTGCCGCCGCGCGTGAGCGATGCCGAGGTGGAGCTGCGGTGGCAGGAGATCTACCGGGCCAACCGGGAGGTCGTCGGAGCCGATCCCGACCTGATCCGACCCGGACAACGCCTGGTCATGCCCGACCCGCGCGAGGACGAACTGTGAGAGGAGCACTCATGTCCGAGGAGTCGTTGCACCACCGGGTGGTGTCACTACGACGACCGGTGCCGGTCGCGACCGTGCAGGGCACGCTGGCCCTCGACCTGGCCGGGGCGAGCGAGCCGTACGAGCCACCCCTCACCGCCGTACCCGACCCGACCGGAGCCGGCTGCCACGAGCTCGAGTCGTGGGCGCCGCGATTCGCGCAGGCGGCCGTGGAGATCGCGGGCGGCGACCGGCCGGTCGCGCAGCTGCTGCGCTGGACCTCACCGGAGGTCTACGCGGACCTCGGCCGGCGCGCGCAGGTCGTCCGGTCTGCGGTGCTGCGCGACTCCTCCTCGGCCAGGGTCCAACAGGTGCGGCCGCTGGTGGAGAGCTCCCACACCTGCTGGGTAGGTGAGCAGTCCGCCGAGGTCAGCGTGCGGGTCCGCTACGGCCGGCGATCGCGGGCGATCGCGATCCGGTTCGAGCAGCGCTCGGGCCGGTGGGTCGCAGTGGCGGTCGAGTTCGCCTGATTCCTCGAGGTCTACGGAGCCAGCGCCGACAGCAGGTTGGCAAGCATCGACCACAGCACACGGTGCTCCGGGTCCTCCACCACCTGGTCCATGCCGGCCAGCTCGAGCATCACATAGCCGTGCAGGGCACTCCAGAACTGGGCGGCCACCGCTGCCGCGTCGCCGTCTCGGAGCGCACCAGCCGCCATGGCGCGCGCGACCCCCGCGACGAGCTGCGCGAACGCCGCGTCGCAGACCTCTGCGTCGGGGCCGTTCCCTCCCAGACCGCGCACACTGACCGCGCCGAACATCACGCCGTACAGGTGGCGGTTCTCCAGAGCGTTGTGGCGGTAGGCGCCGGCCATGCGTTGGAGGTCGGCGAGGGTGTCGTCGGTGATCCCGACCGCGTCGACGTGGTCGATCAACCTCCGGAAGCCCTCGGTGGCGACCTCGTCGACCACGGCCGACATCGCCCCGAAGTGCGTGTAGACCGACATGGTCGAGGTGCCCGCCCCGGCCGCGAGCCGTCGCACGGAGAGCGCGGAGGGACCTTCCTCGCCCAGGATCCGCGCCGCCTCCTCGATCAGTCGGCGCCGTACCTCGGGCTGGTCGGTGGCGACCGGGGAGGAGCTCATGCTGGACAGTCTGGCATAACAGCGTTATGTTCCGACCATAACAGCGTTATCTCGGGCGCCCGTCCACCAGGAGACGTCATGACCGTCACCAGCCCGCGCCTCACCGGCGCGAACCGTTACCTCAGCGACAACTTCGCTCCGGTCCGCGAGGAGCTGACCGCCACCGACCTGGCTGTCACCGGGGACCTGCCCGGCCACCTCGACGGCCGCTACCTGCGGATCGGCCCCAACCCGATCGAGGACCCGGGCGACCAGCATCACTGGTTCCTCGGTGAGGGGATGGTCCACGGGGTCCGGCTGCGCGACGGGCAGGCGCAGTGGTACCGCAACCGGTACGTCCGCTCGGCCGGCGTGGCCACGGCCCTCGGCGAGCCGGTGCGCGGTACACCGGGCGGGTTCGACTTCGCGGCCAACACCAACGTCCTCGAGCACGCCGGCCGGACGCTGGCGCTGGTCGAGGCGGGCTCCCCGCCGTACGAGCTGACCCACGACCTCGACACGGTCGGCCCGTGCGACTTCGGCGGCACGCTCCCGAGCGCCCCCGGCAAGCCCGGGTACTCCGCCCACCCGCACCGTGACCCCGCCACCGGCGAGCTGCACGCTGTCTCCTACAGCTGGATGCGCGGCAACCGCGTCACCTACTCGGTGCTCGACACCACCGGCCGGATCCGCCGCAGCGTCGACGTGGCGGTCCACGGCAGCCCGATGATCCACGACTTCGCGCTCACCGAGCGCCACGCCGTGATCCTCGACCTTCCCGTCACCTTCGACATCGGCATGGCGACCGCGGACGTGCCTCGACTCGTCCGACCCGTCGTGCGCGGCCTCCTCAACCGGATCGTCGGCCGCAACCCGGTCCCGGAGCCGGTGATCGCCCAGGTCGCCCGCGGCAGCGGCGGCGAAGCCGCGAGCCTGCCGTACCGCTGGAACCCCGACTACCCCGCCCGGATCGGGCTGCTGCCCCGGGAGGGCGACGGTAGCGAAGTCCGCTGGTTCGAGATCGACCCGTGCTACATCTTCCACACGCTCAACGCGTACGACGACGGCGACCGGGTCGTCGTCGACGTGGTGCGGCACCCGAAGATGTTCGCGACCGTGCTGACCGGTCCGAACGAGGGGCCGACGACGATGACCCGCTTCACCCTCGACCTGACGACCGGGCGCGCCCACGAGAGCAGCCTCGACCAGCGCTCACAGGAGTTCCCGCGGCACGACGAGCGGCTCACCGGCCGCGCCCACCGGTACGGGTGGGCCGTCGGGTTCGACGACGGGGGGATGGGCGACACGGTGCTGCGACACGACCTGGTCGTGGGCACCACCGACCGCCGCAGCCTCGGCAGCGGCACCGAGGCGAGCGAGTTCTGCTTCGTGCCCGGCCCGGACGGCGCGACCGAGGGCGACGGGGTGGTCATGGGTTACGTGTTCGATCGCGCCGAGGGTCGCAGCCACCTGCGGGTTCTCGACGCCGCGACTCTCGAAGACGTCGCGTCGGTGCACCTGCCCGGCCGGGTTCCGGCCGGGTTCCACGGCAACTGGACCCCGGAGGGGACCGACCCGGGCGACGCCTAGCCCGTGCTTGGCCGGCCTCAGGCGGTCACGAGAGCGGCGAAGGCGGCACGCTGCCGCTGGTCGTCGTGGGTGGGCAGCGACGTGAACTGGTAGCTGCGGTCCAGGATCGTCGTGTCAGGGAAGATCAACGGGCTCAGCGCCAGGTCGGGATCGATCCGCTCCATCGCCTCCTGGGCGCCCAGCACCGGGCAGATGTAGTTGACCCACGCCGCCACCTTCGCCGCCACGACCGGGTTGTAGAAGTACGCGGCCAGCCGCGCCACCGCGTCCGCGCGGGTGGAGGCGGTCGGCACGATCAGGCTGTCCGACCAGATCATCAGCCCCTCCTCGGGGATGACGAACTTGAGGTACGGGTTGCGCAGCTGGGCCTGCAGCACGTCGCCGGACCAGGCCAGGCAGGCGACCAGCTCGCCGTCCGCGAGCGCATCGATGAAGTCGTTGCCGTAGTACCCGGCGAACCGGCCGGCTCGGGTCTGCTCCGCGAGCAGGTCGACCGCGCCGTCGACGCCTGTCACGGTGACGGCACTGGGGTCGCTCCCCTGTGCCAGGAGCGTCATGCCCACGGTGTCCGTGAACTCGGTGAGCAGTCCCACTCGGCCGTGCAGGTCGCGGCGCCGGAACAGCTCGTCGACGCTGCCGACGGCCCGCTCGACCCGCCGAGCGTCGTACGCGATCCCGGTGAGTCCCGCCTGCCAAGGCATCGAGTAGCGCTGCTCGGGGTCCCAGTCGGGGCGGGCGAGGGCAGGGATCAGGTTGTCGAGGTTTCCGACCGGGCCGAACGGCTGCACCCAGCCGGCGCGGACCAGCTCCGCAGCCTTCCAGCTGGTGAGCGTGAGGATGTCGTAGCCGACCGGGCGACCGGCCTCCAGTGCCGAGGCGATGCTGCTGACGAACTCCTCGTTGTCGTTGACCACCTCCTGGTAGTCGACCTCGATCCCGGTACGGCGGACGAAGGCGTCCAAGGTCGGGCGTCGCCGGCCGCGTCCGGCCACGTCGATGTACTCCGGCCAGTTGGCCCAGACGAGTGCTTCGTCCACGCCCGCGCCGGCGGCCGGGGCGGAGGGACCGGACGTGCGCACGTCCCGAGGTGCGGCCGGGTCGTCCCCGGAGCAGCCGGCCGCGGCCCCTGCCGCGGCGAGCGCGAGCAGTGCCCGGCGCGACACGAGCGAACGGGAACGGCTCACCCCGGCGATTGTCCAGTCGGGGCGCTGGCCCCGCAACCGACGATTCAGTCCGTCATTCGTGGACCGCCTGTTGTTGACACCGATCGGCGCCCCGCTCAGGCTTCCCAAGCATGACCCACGCGGTCCCTCACGGAACGCCGCACGGGGGGGCGCCGCACCGTGGGACACCGCGCCACCCGCGGCGGGCACGGCTGCTCCTGCTCGGACTGGTCAGCCTCAGCCTGGTGGTCGCGGCCGGCTTCGTGGCGCTCGAGCTCGGCGGGACGGACCCAGCAGCGGACGCCGATAACTGCGAACGCACTCGGGTCACTCTGAGTGCGGACCCTCGGATCGCGCCGGTGGTCGAGAAGGCCACGGCCGACCTCGCCCCGTGGCTCAGCGCCGACGACTGCTTCGTGCTGGACGTCGTCAGCCAGGCCTCGGCCACGACGGCGGCGGAGATCGCCCGCCCCGAGGGCGTCGGCCTGTCCGCGCCGCTGCCAGACCTGTGGCTCCCCGACTCCTCGGTGTGGATCCAGCAGGCAGGCGCGAGCGAGGTCGGTGGTGAACGGCTCGGTGCCGAGTCCGTGTCGGTGGCGGTCAGCCCGGTCGTGCTGGCCGTGTCACGTCGCGGGGCGGGCGGCTGGCCGGCCCGCCAGCCCTCCTGGTCGGCGTTGCTGGCCGAGCCGGAGGGTCAGCGCGCGCTGGCCACGACGGACCTCGACGTCGACGCGGTGGGCCTGCTCAGCATCTCGGCCCTCACCGGCTCCTCGACCCGGCAGCTGCTGGGCGTGACCCGTCGGCTCGCCGTACCGCTGCTGGGTGACGAGCCCGCAGCCCACCTGGTCGCCTCCGGCGAGGTGGACGCGATCCCGTCGAGCGAGCAGGACGTGATCGCGACGAACCGCAACGCTCCCGACGCCGACCGGGTCGTGGCGGCCTACGACCCACGCATCCGCAGCAGCCTCGACTTCCCACTGACGACGGTGGCCAACGAGGGCTCCGGCCGCGCGGCGGTGGTCAGTCGGGCAGCGGAGGTCATCGAGGCCGCGCTGCTGGACCCCGCGACCCAAGACCTCCTCGCGGGCGCGGGGCTGCGCACGCCGAGCGGCGAGCTTGCCGGTCCGTACGGCGCGGGGCACGGCGTCGTGCCGGAGGCCGAGTCGGGCGACCGGTTGCCCTCGGTCGAGGAGGTCCGTGCACTGTCCTCGGCCTGGGCCACGATCGGCCGCCGATCTCGACTGCTGGTACTGGTGGACCGGTCCGGGTCGATGGCCGCCACGCTCCCGGGGAGCGCCGAGACCCGGGCCGCACTGGCCCAGGCGTCGCTGCGCCGGGCGATCCGGTCGATCGCGCCGGACAGCGACGTCGGGCTGTGGTCCTTCACGACCGGGCTCGCGGAGGGTGACTGGGAGGTGCTGGTGCCGACCGGCTCGCTGGCGTCCCCGGTGACCCGGGGTGGCGCCGCGCGGCGCGACACGCTGCTCAGCGCGGTGGCGGGACTCGACCCGAAGGTATCCGGCGGGACCCCGCTGTACGACGCCGTGCTGGCCGGCTACCGGGAAGCCCAGGCCGACTTCGCCTACGGTCGACTCAACGCCCTGGTCGTCATCACCGACGGGCGCAACGAGGACGCCCGGAGCGTCTCGCTGGAGCGGCTCATCGACGCGCTGCGGCTCGAGTTCGACGGCGTGCGACCAGTCCGGATCATCGCGATCGGCTACGGCGCGCAGGCCGACACGGCCACCCTGCGTCGGATCACCGACATCACGGGCGGTCGCACCTACCGGGCGCTGACCGCGGACGAGGTCGCCACGGCCTTCGCCCAGGTGATGGCGAACCTCTGAGGCTGGTGCGGGCTAGCCGTTCGCGCGTGCGGTCAGCCCGGTCGGGCCGCCCGGGGCGCCGTGGCACTTCTTGAACTTCTTGCCGGAACCGCAGGGGCACAGGGCGTTGCGGCCGACGCCGGCGTACGGGTCGCCCTCGTTGGTGACGGTCGTCTGCTTCGCCCCGTTCTCCTCGCCGACCGCCCCGACGCCCTCGTCCGGACCGGAGTAGGTCAGGTTCAGCGGCTGCGAGGGACGCTCGAGCCCCTTCGCGCGGATGTGCGGAGCCTCGCGAGTCGCCGCACCCGCCGCAGCAGGCACAGCGGCGGTGTCGAACGCCGGGACCGCCTGCTGGAGCGGCTCGACGACCTCGATCTCCTCGCTCTCCTCGCCCTCGTCGCCCACGTCGTCCTCGTCGTCCATGGACACCTCGAGGTTGAAGAGGAAGCCGACCGACTCCTCCTTGATGCCGTTCATCATCGCGGCGAACATGTCGAAGCCCTCGCGCTGGTACTCCACGAGCGGGTCGCGCTGGGAGTAGGCCCGCAGGTAGATGCCCTCGCGGAGGTAGTCCATCTCATAGAGGTGCTCGCGCCACTTGCGGTCGAGCACGGACAGCACGACGCGGCGCTCGAGCTCGCGCATCACCTCGTCGCCGACCTCGGCGACCCGGCGGTCGTACGCCGCTTGTGCGTCGGCCTGCAGGTCCTCGATCAGCTGCTCGCGCGAGAGCCCCTGGCGGCCGCCGCGCTCCTCGACGTACGACGCCTGGTCGATCCGGACCTCGTAGAGCTGGCCGAGCGCGGTCCAGAGCGCGTCGAGGTCCCACTCCTCGGCGAGGTCCTCGGTGGTAGTGGTGACGTAACCGGCCACGACGTCGTCGAGGAAGCCCCGCGTCTGAGCCTCGAGGTCGGCGCCCTCGAGCACCTTGCGGCGCTCGCCGTAGATGACCTCGCGCTGGCGGCTCATGACGTCGTCGTACTTGAGGACGTTCTTGCGGGACTCGAAGTTCTGGGACTCGACCTGACCCTGCGCATTGGCGATCGCGCCCGTGACGCGCTTGTTCTCGATCGGCACGTCGTCGGGGATCCGCATGACCGTGAGGATCCGGTCGACCCAGTCGGACTTGAACAGCCGCATCAGCTCGTCCTCGAGCGACAGGTAGAACCGGGACTCGCCGGGGTCGCCCTGGCGGCCCGAGCGGCCGCGCAGCTGGTTGTCGATCCGGCGCGACTCGTGCCGCTCGGTGCCGACCACGTACAGCCCGCCGAGGTCGCGGACCTCGTCGTGCTCGGCGGCCACCTGCGCCTTGACCCGCTCGACGGCGGCCGGCCAGGCTGCGTCGTACTCCTCGGGGGCCTCGACCGGGTCGAGCCCCTGCTTGCGCAGGTCCTGGTCGGCGAGGAAGTCGACCGACCCACCGAGCATGATGTCGGTGCCGCGGCCGGCCATGTTGGTGGCGACCGTGACCGAGCCCTTGTGGCCCGCGAGCGCGACGACCTTCGCCTCGTCCGCGTGCTGCTTGGCGTTGAGGACCGTGTGCGGGACGCCGCGCTGCTTCAGCTTGGCGGAGAGGTGCTCGGACTTCTCGACCGACACCGTGCCGACCAGGATCGGCTGGCCCTTGGCGTTCCGCTCGGCGATGTCCTGCACGACGGCGTCGTACTTGGCTTCCTCCGTGCGGTAGACGAGGTCGGACTGGTCCGTGCGGGCCATGGGCATGTTCGTGGGGATCGGCACCACGCCGAGGCTGTAGATCTTGTCGAACTCGCTCGCCTCGGTCATGGCGGTACCGGTCATGCCGGAGAGCTTGTCGTAGAGCCGGAAGTAGTTCTGGAGGGTGATCGTGGCGAGCGTCTGGTACTCCTCGCGGACCTCGACCTGCTCCTTGGCCTCGATCGACTGGTGCAGGCCGTCGTTGTACCGCCGGCCCGACAGGATCCGGCCGGTGTGCTCGTCGACGATGAGCACCTCGCCGTTCATGACGACGTACTCCTTGTCGTTGTGGAACAGCTCCTTGGCCTTGATCGAGTTGTGCATGAAGGAGATCAGCGGGGTGTTCACCGATTCGTACAGGTTCACGATGCCGAGGTGGTCCTCGACCTTGGTGATGCCCGGCTCGAGCACCGAGATGGTGCGCTTCTTCTCGTCGACCTCGTAGTCGACGTCGCGGGTGAGCTTCGCCGCGATCTTGGCGAACTCGCCGTACCAGCGGACCTCGTCCTGCGTCGGACCGCTGATGATCAGCGGCGTCCGCGCCTCGTCGATCAGGATCGAGTCGACCTCGTCGACGATCGCGAAGTTGTGGGGGCGCTGCACGCAGTCCTCGAGCGCCCCGGCCATGTTGTCGCGCAGGTAGTCGAACCCGAGCTCGTTGTTCGTGGCGTAGGTGATGTCGCAGGCGTAGGCCTCGCGCCGCTCGGTCGGCTTCATCTGCGGCAGGATCACGCCGGTGGTCAGGCCGAGGAAGTGGTGGATGCGGCCCATCCACTCCGCGTGGTACTTCGCGAGGTAGTCGTTGACCGTGACGATGTGGACGCCCTTGCCCTCCAGCGCGTTGAGGTACGACGGCAGGGTCGCGACCAGCGTCTTGCCCTCACCGGTCTTCATCTCCGCGATGTTGCCGAGGTGGAGCGCGGCGCCGCCCATGATCTGCACGTCGAAGTGGCGCTGGCCGATCACCCGCTTCGCGGCCTCGCGCACCGTCGCGAACGCCTCCGGCATGATGTCGTCGAGCGTCTCGCCGTCCGCCAGCCGCGTGCGGAACTCGTCGGACATGCCGCGGAGCTGCTCGTCGCTCATGGCGACGAAGTCGTCCTCGATGGCGTTGACCGCCACGGCGATCGTCTCGAGCTGGCGGATGATCTTGCCCTCGCCGATGCGGAGGATCTTGTCGATGATGGCAGGCACTGGGGGCTGACTCCTGGGTTGGCAGACGGGCGGCCGGGAGGCCGTCGGCCATGCTACCCAGCGGTCCGAAGCAGCACCGAAACAACAGCGGACCTGCTCCCGCAAAACCGCCTGACGAATCGAGTCGTGCCCGGTTCGGGTCGAGTCGTGCCCGGTTCGGGTCGAGTCGTGCCCCGTTCGCAGCGGGCACCGGATACGCCACGACTCGTTCCGAACGAGACACGAATCAACGCGAACGAGGCACGACTCGGCCGGTGAAGAGTTCGGCCGTCAGCGGTCTGGCGAGGTCGCCGCGGTCGGCGACGGTGACGTCGGACAGGTTGAGCCACCCGGACAGCCGCCACAGCTCGGCCGCGAGCTCAGCTGCTGTCTCGGGCGGCGCGCCCTCCTCGGCGTACGCGCCCTGGACGAGTAGCCGACCGGCCAGCCGGTCGGCCTTGAGGTCCACGCGCGCGACGATCCGGTCGCCGAGCAGGAACGGAAGCACGTAGTAGCCGTACTGGCGCTGCGGGGCGGGGACGTAGATCTCGATCCGGTAGAAGAAGTCGAAGAGCGACTCGGTGCGGTCGCGGCGCCACACCACGGGGTCGAACGGGCTGAGCAGGGTGCGCGCCTTCACCGCCCGCGGCCGGCGCGCGTCGAGGTGGAGGTACGCCGGCTTGCGCCACCCCTCCACTGAGACCGGCTCGAGCTCACCGGCCTCGACCAGCTCCGCGATCGCCTGCTGGGCCGAGGGCTCGCCGTTCTTCCCGGGCACAGTGCGCATCCGGTAGTAGTCGGCGAAGCAGGCGGCGGTGCCGATCCCGTGCGACCGGGCGGCGCGCCGGATCAGCTCCCGGCCGGCCTCCTCGGTGGACGGGGTCGGCTGGTCGAGCACCGCTCGGGGCAGCACCCGCTCGGGCAGGTCGTAGAGCACCTCGAACTGGCTGCTGCGGCCAGCGATGGCGACGTCTCCGACGAGGAAGAGGTAGTCGAGCACCTGTCGTGCGTCGGACCAGTTCCAGCCCCAGTGCTCCTTGGTACGCGGTCCGCTGAACTCCTCGTCGAGGTGGCGGGCGGTGACCGGACCGCGCTCGCCCACCGCTGCCAGCACCCCCTCCTCGAGCCCGCGCTCCGCGGTGAAGCCCCACTTGCCGCGCTGGCCGCGGTAGTGGTCCTTGCGGAACTGCATGACCGGCCACAGCTCGACCGGCATGAACGCCTGCACGTGCGCCCAGTACTCGACCACGCGGCGGCGGGGGCCGGAGCTGGCCCGATCGAGCAGCCCGAGGTCGTAGGGCCCCATCCGGGAGTACAGCGGCATCAGGTGCGCGCGCGCCAACACGTTGACGGAATCGACCTGGAGCACGCCGGTGCGATCGATGGTGCGCGCGAACGTGCGCATCGTCGGGGCCGCGTGCGGCGGGTCGAGGAACCCCTGCGCGGCCAGCGCGATCCGGCGGGCCTGGGCGCGGCTCAACTCGATCACGGATCGAACTCAACCATGCCGCGGTGACAGTCCCTGGCGTCCAGGGCGTGCGATGGCAAGGCGGAGGAGGGAAGGCGGCCTTTGAGCGGGAGCGGGCCGTCGACCGACGACAACGCGGCCAGCGTGCGCGCTGGGCGTCAGGGGAGGTCGAGGAGCTTCTCCTTGACGGCGTACATCACGGCCTCCATGCGCGAGTGCAGCTGGAGCTTCTCCAGGATGTTGCGCACGTGGTTCTTCACCGTGTTCTCGCTGATGACCAGCTGCTTGGCGATCTCGCGGTTGTTCATGCCGGTGGCGACCAGCCGCAGCACCTCGAGCTCGCGGTCGGTGAGGCGCAAGCCGCCGCCGACCGTGCCCTTTTCGGGACGCGACATCTGCTTGAACTCGTCGATCAGCTTGACCGCCATCGACGGGCTGATCAGCGACTGGCCCTCGGAGACGATCCGCACCGCCTGCGCGACCTCCTCGATCGAGGAGTCCTTGAGGAGGTAGCCGGACGCGCCGCTCTTCACGGCCTCGTAGAGGTCAGCCTCCTCGTCGGAGACGGTGAGCATGATGATCTTCGCGGACGGCACGCTCTCCTTGATGGCCCGGCAGGCCTCGATGCCCGACCGCCGCGGCATGCGTACGTCGAGCAGCACGACGTCTGGCGCCACCGACTCGGCGAGCGTGGTGCCCTCCACGCCGTCGCCGGCCTCGCCGACCACGTCGATGCCGTCCTCGCTGGCGAGCAGCATGGTCAGTCCGCGCCGGAAGAGCTCCTGGTCGTCGACGACCAAGACGCGTACCGGCTCGCTGCCGTCCCCAGCGTTCGTCACGCCGGTCATCATGGCACGACCCGACGGGCGGCGATGGCACCGCCCGGGCTCACTAGTGCCACTAAGGGCCGAGCTCCAGGGAGATCACGCCGTAGTCGTACCCACGCCGCCGGTAGACGACCGAGGGACGCTCGCTCTCCTTGTCGACGAACAGGTAGAAGTCGTGGCCGACGAGCTCCATCTCGTACAACGCCTGGTCGAGCGTCATCGGCTCGGCGGGATGGCTCTTCTCCCGCACCACCAGTGGGCCGTCGCCGGTCACGGCGATCGGGCCGACGTTGCGTTCGTGGACGGTCTCTTCGTCCTCGGTCGTGATGGTGGCCAACGACTCCATCCCGGCGAGGGCCTCGCCGACCGAGGCAGGTGGACGGCCGCGGTGCACCCGGCGCCGGTCGGCGGCGCGCCGCATCTGGGAGGCCATCTTGTCGAGGGCGAGGTCGAGTGCCCCCATCTTGTCGTCGGCGGCGGCCTCGGCCCTGATCACCGGACCCTTGGAGAAGGCGGTGAGCTCCACCTTGATGGCACGGTCGTGTTGCCGCGGGTTGCGTTCGCTCTCCACCTCGACCTGCACGCGCATGATCCGGTGATCGTGCTTCTCGAGCTTCGTGAGCTTCTCGGTCACGTGTGAGCGGAACCGTTCGCTGAGCTCGATGTGGCGACCCGTGACGACAACTTCCATGTCAACCTCCCGTGTCTTGCCTGAGAATTGAGCTGGACAGAGGAGTCCGTCCGGCCGACCTGGTCTTCGACCCCACAACCGCCTGCTGAAGCGCTCGCAGCTTGCATGCCACTACTGACCTTCTCCCGTGCCGGTCCGCATCTGACGGACCGGACGAGGCAGGACTTACCTCTAAGTCGCACCGTGATCCCCCTGCAGCCCCAATGTGGGGAGCGGGGTTACGTGGGCCGTTTCGCCTGCGACTGGCATCGGCTTGTCGGCGCGACGCCCCGGGCTTCCGGGGCGTCGCACTGACGCAACCACGGACCCGGACGGACTCCATGCACAGACGCTAGACCATGCCCGGTCGCCACGAAAGCGAACCGTCTCTCACACTGGTCGAGACCGCCGGGGCGTGGCCGCGATCGTGGCGATCGCGGCCACGGCGATGCCGGATGCGGCGAGGGCGCGCTGTGCCTCGCGCGCGGTGGCGCCGGTGGTGAGGACGTCGTCGCACACCACGACGTGGCCGGTCCGGCCGGCGAACCGGCGCACCGCGGCGCTGGGGCAGCACATCGAGTGGCGCTGGTTGGCGGCGCGCTCGGCGGCACCGAGACCGGCCTGGTCCCGCACGCCGCCGCGGGAGCGCACCAACGGTGCCACGGCTGTGTCCGGCACCAGCCGCGCCGCCCGGCGTACGACGGCGAGGAGCGGGTCGTGTCCGCGGGCCCGGGTCGCGCCGGGCCGGCTGGGGACCGGGACCAGCAACCGGGGCGGGTCGGCGGCCGCGGCCACCGACAGCGCGAGCAGCCCCGCCAGCGGGGACGCCAGCCCGGCGACCTGCCGCTCCTTGTGGGCGAGCAGCACCGCACGGACCAGGCCTTCGTAGCCGGCTGCGGCCCACGGTGCGGCGAGGCCCGCCGGCGTGGGCTCGGGCCAGGCGGGCCAGGCGGTCGTCGGCAGCCGGGCGCGGCAGCCCGGGCACAGGGCGCGGCCCGGCCTCTCGCAGCTGACGCAGC
Organism: uncultured Actinomycetota bacterium; assembly: GCA_963826265.1. Taxonomy (GTDB): domain Bacteria; phylum Actinomycetota; class Actinomycetes; order Propionibacteriales; family Nocardioidaceae; genus Nocardioides. The sequence continues at coordinate 1,088,639 of CAWGWH010000001.1, read as the reverse complement.
GCCCACCGAGGACGAGGTCGAGTGCCGCGTCGCGTAGCGGCACCGGGGCGGAGGACACCCGTCGATCCTGCGGCTGGTCCCGGCGCCGGGCAACCGGTGCCCGTGAGGTTGTGGAGGAGTCAGCCGCCGGCGTAGGTGAGGAAGCTGGTGAGCTCGTCGAGGTCGCCCGTTCGCAGCCCACCGATCAGCTCGGCCAGCCCGGACGGGGTGATCACGTACAGGGGGTCGGTCACGCGCGGGGACGTGACCAGCATCCGCGGTCGCTGGCGCACCGTGACCGCCACGCCCGACAGGCCGGCCGGAGCGCCGTCGACCGACAGCGTCCGGACCTGGAACAGGTCGCCGCCCAGCCGGTGCGCGACCACGATGGAGGTCGGCGAGGACCAGCCGATGTCGACCACCGACAGCCCTGCCTGGTCCTCCCACGCGATCTCGCGGGCCGGGGTCCCGCCGAGGGCTCGGCCGCGCACGTCGTACTGCAGTCGGCTGACCACCACCTGGTCGCGACCGCGGCGGTCGATGACCGCCACCAGCCGCGATCCGTCGCGCGAGACGAGCAGGTGGGTGACCCGGCGGCCCGAGACTCCCGGCACCTCGACCGCGCGCGGCTCCTCGCCGGCCACCACTGAGATCTGCGCGCCTCCGCGGGCGCGGTCGAGCAGCCACAACCGCTCGGCGTCGTCCCACACCGGCGGCGCGAGGTCGGTCGCGCCACTGGACACCTGCACCAGCTCGGCGCCCTCGGTGCGCACGTCGGTGACCTGGACCGCGTGGCCACCGTTCAGCACGCCCGCCACCCGGCTGCCGTCGAGGGTGACCCCCACCGAGCGGACGCCCACCTCCGACTCCCCCATCGGGCCGGGAGTGACCTCGAGGGAGTCCGGGGAGCCCGAGACGAGGCGGCCGTCGCGCAGCCCGAACAGCAAGGACGTCGCCCGTGACCCGGCCGGGTCGAGCGCCTCGCCCTGCTCCATCCCGAACTCGGTGTCGCCGCCCGGCAGGGTGAGGGGCTCGCCGTCGATGGTGACCCGGAAGCCGGTCAGCGTGGAGTCCTGGGAGAGCGTGCGCGCGAGCTGCGCGACGAGCAGGGTGGCGTCCTCCTCGGTCGGCATGCTCTCGCCGCCGATCAGCGGGACCTCGGCGATGCCGCCCTCGGTGACCGTCACCGACAGGTCGACCTCGAGCCCTTCCGGCACGAAGCTGCGTTCGACGCCCTGCGATCGGACCACGGGGCCGGCGAGCAGCCCTTCGACCAGAGCACTGGCCAGCGAGTCGCCACGCGGCACGTAGACCGGCTCGGGCACCAGGATCCGGGCGGTCGGGTCCATGAAGAACAGAGACACCCGGCGGAACGCGCGGTCGAACCACGTCGACGGCACCACCAGCGCATCGGGTGCGTCGGAGATGCGCCACTCGCCGTCGACCCGGGTCATGCGGAAGGAGAGCTCGGTCTGGTCCGCGGCAAGCGGTCCTCGCCACGAGCCACGGCTGTCGAGCGTGTGGGCGCCGTCGAGCTCGACCGTGATCTGGTTGCTGCCCTGTGGGAGCGACGCTGCGTCGTAGGTGATGATCCGGCGCTGGGGCCGCCAGGTCGCCGACTCCTCGGACGTCAGGAACTCCTCGGCGGTGTTGGTCTGCAGTGGGATCGCGGCCTGGGCATCGAGGAAGTGCTTGACGATGTCGGTCGCCGGCTCCCCCTGGGTGGGGCCGGGTGGGTCGTTGAAGTAGCCCAGCTGCTCGCCTCGGCGGACGTTGGATTCTGCCTCCACGACCGGGCCCTCGTCGGGGATGCCGACGCACCCCGACGCAAGCAGCGCGAGAGCCACCAGGCCGGCAGCCAGCCCCGCGGTCGTCGTACGACCCCTCAGGCCGGTCATCCGACCGGCTCCGTCGCGTCGACGGGCACGAGGGGCAGCGGGCTGCGCCGCAGCACCCCGCCCGCGTGCCTAGGCAGCGTCAGCCGGAACTGCGCGCCCTCGCCCGGCCGGCCCCAGGCCTGCAGCCAGCCTCCGTGGAGGTGGGTGTCCTCCAGGGCGATGGAGAGCCCGAGCCCGGTGCCGCCGCTGGTACGGGCGCGGGCCGGGTCCGCACGCCAGAACCGGTTGAACACCAGCGCCGACTCGCCCACGCCGAGACCGACGCCGTGGTCGCGGACCGCGATCGCCGCTGCCTGCTCGTCGCCGGCCACCCGGAGCACGATGTCGCCGGTCTCGGCGTGGTCGATCGCGTTGGTGACGAGGTTGCGCACGATCCGCTCCACGCGCCGTACGTCGGCCTCCGCGAGGCAGGGGTGGTCGGGGGCATCGACGAGCACGAGACAGTCGTTCTGCCGGGCGAGCGCGGCGGTGGAGTCGACGACCCGGTGCGCGACGTCGATCAGGTTGACGTCGTCGATCTCCAGCACCGCGGCGCCGGCGTCGAACCGGCTGATCTCGAGCAGGTCGCCGAGGAGCCGCTCGAACCGGTCGAGCTCGGTCTGCAGCAGCTCCGCGGCGCGGCTGGTCGCCGGGTCGAAGTCGGCCCGCGCGTCGTGGAGCACGTCGCTGGCCATCCGGACCGTCGTCAGCGGGGTCCGCAGCTCATGGGAGACGTCGGCCACGAACCGGCGCTGCACCCGCGACAGCTCCTCGAGCTGTCGGATCTGGCGCTGGAGGTTGGTCGCCATCTGGTTGAAGGAGGTCGCGAGCCGCGCCAGGTCGTCCTCACCGGACACGCGCACCCGCTCCTGGAGCTGGCCGGCCGCCAGCCGCTCCGCCACCCGCCGGGCCATCCGGACGGGGGTCACGACCTGTCGCGTGACGAGCCAGGTCACGCCCGCGACCAGCAGCACCATCAGTCCGGCGGCGGTGAGCATCGCGCGCTGGAGCAGCGACAGCGTGCGGGCCTCCTCCGTGAGCGGGAACAGGTAGTAGATCGTGTAGGTCTTCGAGTCGGCCGGCAGCCGCACCTGCGACCCGACCACGATCCCGGGCTCGGTGATCTCCTCGCCGCTCGCGCTCGTACGGCGGATCTCGGTGTAGGTGAACGCGGTGTCGGCGAGCGTGTCGAAGTGCTCCTCCAGCGAGGCCGGGACGCTGCTCTTGTCGAGCCGCGGGGTGTAGAGGCGCGCCGTGGCGGCGGTCTGCTCCTCCCCGGCCGGGCCGCTCAGCACGACCGAGAAGTCGCGCGCGTCGCCGAGCTCGATGATCGGGACGACGAGGTCGGGCAGCTGGCGCGCGGCGTCGGTCTCGGTGGCGGGTACGCCGGCCAGCCGGTCGTTGGTCTCGGCGGTGACCCGCGCCGCCTCGCTCAACGCCGCGTCCTCGCTCTGCTCCAGCAGGCCGTCACGGGTCTGCTGCACCAGGAACCAGCCCACGACGCCGATCACCAGCGCCGACAGCACCACGGTGCTCGCCACGACCCGCACCTGGATCGAGCGGCGCCACAGGGTCAGGGCGCGGGTCACCGCATCGATTGCTGGCTGGCGTCCCAGCCGGTCCAGGGACACGGCGCCGCCCTCAGGACGAGCCGGCCTTGTACCCCACGCCGCGGACCGTCACGACGATCTCGGGGTTCTCGGGGTCGTGCTCCACCTTGGAGCGAAGCCGCTGCACGTGCACGTTGACCAGCCGGGTGTCCGCCGCGTGGCGGTAGCCCCAGACCTGCTCGAGGAGCACCTCGCGGCTGAACACCTGCCAGGGCTTGCGCGCGAGGCACACCAGCAGGTCGAACTCGAGCGGCGTGAGGTTGATGGGCTCGCCGCTGCGGGTCACCGAGTGCCCGGCCACGTCGATGTCGAGGTCGCCGATCGACAGCGCCTCGGGCGACGGCGAGTCGAGCCGGCGTACGCGCGCCCGGATCCGCGCGACCAGCTCCTTGGGCTTGAACGGCTTGACGATGTAGTCGTCGGCGCCGGACTCGAGCCCGAGCACCACGTCGATGGTGTCGGTCTTGGCCGTCAGCATCACGATCGGTACGCCGGACTCGGCGCGGATCTCCTTGCAGACGTCGATGCCGTCCTTGCCGGGCAGCATCAGGTCGAGCAGCACCAGGTCGGGCTTGTAGGTGCGGAACTCGTCCATGGCATGGTCACCGCGCGCGCACATGCGGCTCTCGAAGCCCTCCTGCCGGAGGACGATCGTGAGCATCTCCGCGAGCGGCGCGTCGTCGTCGACCACGAGGACGCGACCGCGGAACGCGGCCTCCGGTGCCTGGCTCATGCCGTCAATACTGCCCGACGACCCATCACGGCGTGGCCGGGACGGGCCGACAACGGCCCATCAACGGCCCATCAACGGCTCAGTACCGGTAGTGGTCCGACTTGAAGGGGCCCTCGGGCGACACGCCGAGGTACTCCGCCTGCTCGTCCGACAGGGTCGTGAGCCGCGCACCCAGCGCGTCGAGGTGGAGCCGGGCGACCTCTTCGTCGAGGTGCTTGGGCAGCACGTAGACGCCCACCGGGTACTCCTCGGGCTTGGTGAAGAGCTCGACCTGCGCCAGCACCTGGTTGGTGAAGGAGTTCGACATCACGAAGCTCGGGTGGCCGGTGGCGTTGCCGAGGTTCATGAGGCGACCCTCGGAGAGCACGATGATCGAGTTCCCGCCGGGGAACGTCCACACGTCGACCTGCGGCTTGACAGTGTCGCGTACGGCGCCCGGGTAGGACTCGAGGCCGGCCATGTCGATCTCGTTGTCGAAGTGGCCGATGTTGGCGAGGATCGCCTGGTGCCTCATGCGGACCATCTGGTCCACGGTGACGACGTTCTTGTTGCCGGTCGCGGTGATCACCATGTCAGCGATGTCGAGGACGTCGTCGAGGGTCGCGACCTGGTAGCCGTCCATCGCGGCCTGCAGCGCGCAGATCGGGTCGATCTCGGTGACGACAACGCGGGCGCCCTGGCCGCGCAGCGACTCCGCGCAGCCCTTGCCGACGTCGCCGTACCCGCACACGACCGCGACCTTGCCGCCGATCAGGACGTCGGTGGCGCGGTTGATGCCGTCGATCAGGGAGTGGCGGCAGCCGTACTTGTTGTCGAACTTGGACTTGGTGACCGAGTCGTTGACGTTGATCGCCGGGAAGAGCAGCGAGCCCTCCTTGAGCATCTCGTAGAGCCGGTGGACGCCGGTCGTGGTCTCCTCGGTGACGCCCTTGATGGCGCCCGCGATCCCGGTCCACCGGTCGGTGCTCTCGGCGAGCGACTCCTGCAGGACGGTGAAGACGACGCGCTGCTCGTGGCTGGTCGCGGTCGCCGGGTCCGGCGCGACGCCCGACTTCTCGGCCTCGAGGCCCTGGTGGACCAGCAGCGTGGCGTCACCGCCGTCGTCGAGGATCATGTTGGCGAACGTGCCGCTGGGCCAGTTCAGGATCTGCTGGGTGCACCACCAGTACTCCTCCAGAGTCTCGCCCTTCCACGCGAACACCGGGACGCCGGCGGGGGCGTCGACGGTGCCGTGCGGACCGACGGCGACCGCGGCAGCGGCGTGGTCCTGGGTGGAGAAGATGTTGCACGACGCCCAGCGGACCTCGGCGCCGAGCGCCACGAGGGTCTCGATCAGGACGGCGGTCTGCACGGTCATGTGCAGGGAGCCGGCGATCCGGGCACCCTTGAGGGGCTGCTCGGTGGCGTAGCGCTCGCGCATCGCCATCAGGCCGGGCATCTCGTGCTCGGCGAGCGAGATCTCCTTGCGTCCGAACTCGGCCAACGACAGGTCTGCAACCTTGAAGTCCACGCTCATCTCCCTGCTGTAGGTACTTCCCATGAGGGTAGAACCGCAGGCGCGGGATCACAGAATCCTCGGCACCGGTGCCGGCGAGGTTCAGTGCTGGGCGGACTCGTGGTCCTCGGACCTCCGGTGCTTGCCGAACGGCAGCACGTGGACCACGGCGACGACGACGGCGCCCACCACCAGGCCGACCACGGCCGACGCGACGGTGTTCGTCACCCAGCCGAGCAGGCTGCCGAACCAACCGCCCACGGCGTCGTGGATCGCCACCTCCCAGTCGTGGACGAGGCCGTACGGCGCGTGGAAGCCGAGCTCGTCGAGGCTGGCCAGCAGGATGTGGCCGCCCACCCACAGCATCGCGAGCGTGCCGACCAGCGAGATCACGGCCAGCAGCCGTGGCATCGCGCCGACCAGCGCGTGGCCGAGCCGCTGCGCCCGCGGGCCGTCCCGCTGTGCCAGTCGGAGCCCGATGTCGTCCATCTTCACGATCAGTGCCACCACGCCGTACACCAGGACCGTGATGAGGACGGCGACGACGGCCAGGATCACGGCTCGCATGAGGAAGCCGGCGTCCGGCTGGGAGTCGACCACCTCGTTGAGCGCGATCACCATGATCTCGGCGGAGAGGATGAAGTCGGTGCGGATGGCGCCGGCGACGGTGCTCTTCTCGTGCTCGGGGGTGAACTCGCCCTGCCCCTCGAGCTCAGCCTCCTCGTGCTCCAGGTGGTGGCCGGAGATCCGCTCCCACACCTTCTCGGCGCCCTCGAACGCGAGGTAGGTGCCGCCGACGATCAGCAGCAGTGGCAGGCCGCTGGGCCAGAACTGGCTGAGCAGCAGGGCTGCGGGAAGGATGAAGAGGAGCTTGTTGCGCAGCGAGCCGATCGCGATCTGCTTGATGATCGGGAGCTCGCGCTCGGCGGCGCTGCCCTCGAGGAACTGCGGAGTCACGGCGGTGTCGTCGACCACGACCCCTGCCGCCTTGGCGCTGGCCCGACCCGCCGCCGCCCCGACGTCGTCGACCGACGCCGCAGCCAGCCTGGCGAGCGCGGCCACGTCGTCGAGCAGCGCGAACAGTCCGCCGGCCATGGGCACCTCTCGGGATCTGGGTTGGTCGGTGTCCAGCCTAGCCAGGACAGGCGGCCGGTCCCGTGGTCGAGGTGTGTGAGGAGCGTCGACGAGCCTCGAAACTCCCGGGCCACGCAGCCGGTGGCAGCCGATGGAAGCGGGTGGAAGCGGGTGGGGGTCGTGATCTGTCCGTGATCCGACCGCTTGTGGAGAACCCCGGATTCTGGGCTGGATGTGTCAGAGGTGGGTGCTTGGCCGGGTGTCATGACCACCACCGCACCCGCCGTCGATCCGGCCGATCCGGCCGTGCGGCCGGACGACGCTTCCGGGGTGCTGGCGGCCGCGCGGGAACGGCGTGCGGCGGCCGATCGGGCAGGGGCCGACCTGCTCGGCCTGGCGGTGCAGTGCGCGATCATCCACACCGCGGAGACGCTCGATGATGCGGAGGGCTACGCCACCCGGGTTCACCTGGCGGGAGTCGATGAGCAGCCGGTCACCCTCGCGGGGTCCGGGTGCGCCGTTGGTGCGGGAGTTCTGTGTGGCGGAGTTCGCGGCCGCGATCGGGGTGGGCACCGAGATCGGGAAGCGCTACCTGGGTCACGCCCTGGAGCTGCGCTACCGGCTCCCGAAGCTGTGGACTCGCATCCAGCGCGGGGACCTTGCGGCGTGGAAGGCCAGGCGGGTCGCCCACGAGACCATCTCCCATGCCCTGGACCCTGCGGCGGCGGGGTTCGTCGATGCGCATGTGGCGCCGGTGGCGCACAAGATCCGGCCCACCGCGCTGGATCGGGTGGTCGATGAGGCGATCGTCCGGTTCATGCCCGCCACGGCTGAACGACGCCGCCGCGAGGCGGCGGCCGGACGGCACTTCACGATCGAGGCGAACCAGGTCTCCTTCACCGGCACCTCGCTGGTGTCCGGGGAGCTGGATCTGGCCGACGCCCTGGACCTTGAGGATGCGATCCGCGGCACCAGTACCTCCGCGACCACACCGGCACCCTCGACGTCACCCCCGACCGCCCGGGTCGCGGGCAAACCGAGCGAGATTGACCCCGCCCCGCGCCCCGCCCTCGGGGGGCCAGTCGCACGCCGGGTTCCGGGTCTTTCGGCGCTGGTGGTCATGCCCGAACCCGGTTGACGTCGTGCGCAACCGCTCGCTCCGCGGCATGCGCCTGCTCTTCGCCTATCCTCCTGCCGTGGATTGGTACCCGAGCAGGCCCACCGTGAGGCAGGTCGCGTTCAGGGTCGGACTCTCGTTGGGTGCACGGCGCACTCATCGACATGTCCTATCTGCGGCACATCCGTGCGCCGCCGTGAGCCCGCGTGAGTCAACACGAAGCGCGGCGAGGAATTCTAGGCAGACGAGGCGATGTTCTCGGACTTGTCGTCCTGCCGAGGGAATGGGGGCTTGAAGACGTTCGGGTAACGCTGCAGGTAGTTCTGGTGTTCTGGCCCCTCCTCCCAGAACACTCCTTCTGGGCTGATCTTGGTCACCGTCTTACCGAGCCAGTGCCCGGACGCGTCGACGTCGCGGATCATCTCCTCGGCCAGCCTCCGCTGCTCCTCGCTCGTGTAGAAGATCTCTGAGCGGTAGATGGAACCGACCACGCCTTCACCGAGGTCGGCTCGGTGAACCTGGAAGAAGACCTCGAGTAGTCCTCGATACGAGAGCCGCTCGGGGTCGAAGACCACTTTCACGCACTCCGCGTGGCCGCGGGGATCTTCTTCGGTCGGGTTGTCGCCCTCGCCACCCATCCATCCGGTTCGAGTGGAGATCACTCCTGCGGGTTGGGAAAGGAGTGGTTGCATGATCCACGCGCAGCCTCCAGCGAGAATCGCGGTCTCAGTACTCTCGGCCATGGTTGGACTCCCCCCGACGAGACATCCGAGGCTACTGCTTTGGCCACGTGGACGGCCACAGCTTGAGTTGGTCGGGTCATCAGCAACCACTCTCGCCCGCCAGCTCAGCGGCATGAGCCGTCGCATCCGATGCTGGGGGCACCACCAGGCGGAGGGACCCTACTGTGCCGCGGCGAGCGCCTGCGCGATGTCGGACTGCCCGAACCACGTCGGGATCTGGCGCTCCACGTCCTTGGGTGCGTCCAGCACGACGTCCCCGGCGCGCAGCGCCGCCGGCCACGAGCGCACGCCCCGCCACACATCAGTCAGGGCCCGCAGCGACGTGGCGACCCGCCCCGCTATTTCGTAGCCGGGGTCGTAGTCACAGACGTCGACCTCCCGGCCCGCCACCACGACCCACCAACGTGAGACGCGAGACGCCACGTCGTCGAGCTCGATCGCCAGCACCGTGCGGCCCGGCGGCCAGGAGCTGACGGGCAAGGTGCGGCGTACGTCCCAGAAGAGCAGGTGCGGGTCGTAGTCCTGCTCGCCGAGCTCGCCGACCCACCGGACGCCCCAGGCGCCCAGCCCCTCGACCACCGGTCGCAGCTCGTGTCCGCTCGCGGTCAGCGTGTACGTCGTGCCGCGACCCGTCGTGGTGCGCTCGACGATCCCGACCCGCTCGAGGTTGCGCAGCCGCTTGGCCAGCAGCGCCGGCGACATCTTCGGCACGCCCCGGCGGATCTCGTTGAAGTGGGAGCTGCCCGCCAGCAGCTCCCTGATGACGAGCAGCGTCCACCGCTCGTCGAGGACCTCCATCGCCTTCGCGACCGGACAGAACTGGCCGTATCCCGCACCCATCGGCGCCACCCCCTGCTCCGTCCAAGTGAACCGTCTCGGCCCCCGGCGCGCCACCCCCGTCTAGTTCTGTATCTGTACCGACTGGTTACACACTCGCCACTGGCTGCGGACCCGCCGGGGGTCGACCCTTGACCTGTTCCGAAAAGACACAGGAGGGGGAACAACCCAATGACCACGCAGATCAACGCAACCGACGACGCCGCGCTCAAGGCCAAGCACCGCAGCATGTGGGCGTCCGGCGACTATCCGGGGATGGTGACCGACTTCCTCACCCCGCTGGGCCCGGTGCTCGTCGAGGCCGCCGGGATCGGGGCCGGCGACCGGGTGCTCGACGTCGCAGCCGGCACCGGCAACGCCGCCATCCCGGCCGCCCTCGCGGGGGGCGACGTCGTCGCCAGCGACCTGACCTCCGAGCTGTTCGAGGCCGGTCGGCGCGACGCGGAAGCGCAGGGCGCCGAGCTGGACTGGCGTGAGGCGGACGCCGAGCACCTGCCGTTCGACGACGCGTCGTTCGACGTCGTGATGTCGTCCATCGGCGTGATGTTCGCGCCGCACCACCAGCAGTCGGCCGACGAGCTGTGCCGGGTCACCCGGCCCGACGGGACGATCGGCCTGCTGAGCTGGACGCCGCAGGGTCTCGTCGGGCAGCTGTTCGCGGCGCTCAAGCCGTTCGCGCCGCCGCCGCCCCCCGGGGCCCAGCCGCCACCGCTCTGGGGCGACGAGGCCCACGTCCGGGAGCTGCTCGGCGACCGGGTGAGTGACGTCCGGGTGTCGCGGGGGAACCTCCGGGTCGAGCTGTTCGCGACCGGCGCCGACTTCCGCGACTACTTCAAGGCGCGGTACGGCCCCACCCGAGCGGTGTACGCGTTCCTCGGCGACGACGCCGAGCGCGTGGCCGCCCTGGACGCGTCGCTCGAGGAGGTGGGCGACCGCTTCATCGCGAACGGGCTCTCCCACTGGGAGTACCTGCTGCTCACCGCCCGCCGGAGCTGAGCCGGAGAGTCACCCCACCAGGCCCAGGCCGAGGTACTCGACCGCGTAGCTGCCGCTCAGGAACAGCGACGCGTAGCGGGCCACCTCGGTCGGGGCGTCGGTGGTGAGGGTCTCGACCCGCACCCCGCGGGAGCTCGCCGCGGCCTGGAGCCTGCCGCGGGCCTCCCGCACCACCGGCTCCTGGTTGCCGTCGTCGAGCACGAGCAGCATCGGGCGCAGGTCGCCACCGCTGTCTGCGAACGGATCGTCGAAGACGTCCCGCTGCCGAGCCGCCTCCAGCACGGGGAGGAGGTGCTCCGGGTCGCCCGCCAGCGCGCTGCGGCCGCTCACCCGGCGCAACGACTCCGCGATCCGGCGGGCGGCCCGGGCAGCGAGCACGCTGCCGCCCCACACGACCGGCACCGTGTCGGCCATCGCGATCGCCAGCATCTTGGCCGGGTTGACGGCCAGGTCTCGGTGGGGCGAGCACGCGATCGCGACCTCGTCGAGGGCCGTCGCCACGCTCTCGGCGTCGGCGCGCGGTCCGAGCTGGACCTGCTCGAGGTACTCCAGCATCACGACCGCGGTCGCGAGCGGATCACGTCCCGGGGTCGGCAGGATCGTGCTCCACCGCCCGGCCGCGTGCTCAGCCGCGGTCGATCCCGGTGGGCAGGCCACCACCACCTGGCAGCCACGGCGCACCGCCTCGGCCACCGCGGCCGCCGAGCCGACCCCGCCGTCGGGGGCGAGCACCACGACCAGGTCGAGGCTGCCGGCCCAGCCCGGCAGCGACGGGTTCGGCCACGCGACGAACGGGACCGGGCACCACGGCTCGAGCACCGCCCGGAGCAGCCGGCTGTCAGGGCCGGCCGCCACGACCGCACGGGGGCGCTGTTGGCCGGCCGCCCGGGCCACCGCCTCCGCGATCGCCCCCGCCGCCTCGGTCGCCTCCCGGCGTACCCGTGCCCCGGACTCCGCGAGCGCGCGCAGCGGACCGTCGGCGCCCTGCCACACCGACTCGTCGTCGAGTCGTGACTCGTCGAACCAGGCAGTCATGGCCGCTCCCGTCAGTCGGGCCGCCGGGCCTCGTCGACGAGCAGTACCGGGATGTCGTCGCGGACGGGGTAGGCCAGCCCGCAGGACTGGCACACCAGCTCCTCGTCGACGGGTTCCAGGGCACCGCGGCAGTCCGGGCAGACGATGATGGCGAGCAGGGTGGGGTCGAGGTTCATCAGTTGCTCCTGATCCGAGTGAGTACGTCGTCGCGGACCGCGGCCAGGGTTGCCGCGTCGACTCCCTCGGCGTTGAGCCGCAGGAGGGGTTCGGTGTTGGACGGGCGGACGTTGAACCACCAGTCGCGATGGCTGACGGTCAGCCCGTCGAGCTCGTCCAGTGTGACGCCGGCGCGGCCGTCGTACGCCGCCCGGAGCTCGGCCAGCACCGCCGCCGGATCGGGGACGACCGAGTTGATCTCGCCGCTCTGGACGTAACGCTGGTAGTGGCCGAGCAGCTCCGACAACGGCCGATCGGACTCCGCGAGGGCACCCAGCACGTGCAGCGCCGCGAGCAGGCCGGAGTCGGCGTACCAGAAGTCGCGGAAGTAGAAGTGACCGCTGTGCTCGCCTCCGAACACCGCGCCCGTCTGGGCCATCGTCGCCTTGATGAAGCTGTGGCCGACCCGGGTGCGCACCGGAGTGCCGCCCAGCTCGGCGACCAGCTCGGGGACGGCTCGGCTCGTGATCAGGTTGTGGATCACGGTGGCGCCCGGGTGCCGGGCAAGCTCGCGCTCGGCGATCAGGGCGGTGAGGCTCGACGGCGGGACCGGGTGGCCCCGCTCGTCGACGAGGAAGCAGCGATCGGCGTCACCGTCGAACGCCAGCCCGGCGTCGGCGCCGGTCGCGAGCACCCTGGCCTGGAGATCGACCAGGGTGGTCGGGTCGATCGGGTTGGCCTCGTGGTTCGGGAACGTCCCGTCGAGCTCGAAGTAGAGCGGGTCGACCTCGAGCCGGTCGGGGCCGAGCAGCGCCGCGACCGCGGGGACGGTGTGGCCGGCCATCCCGTTGCCGGCGTCGACCACGACCCGCAGCCGCCGGCCGCGCACCGGGGCGAGGCCGACCAGGTGCCGGGCGTACGCCGTGAGCACGTCGCGGTCCTCGAGCGTGCCCGGGACCACGTCGACCGGGACGCTTCCCGCAGCGACCAGGTCGCGGATCTCCGCGAGCCCGGTGTCGTGGGCGACCGGTCGGGCGCCGGCACGGCACAGCTTGATGCCGTTGTACTCGGCCGGGTTATGGCTCGCGGTGAACATCGCGCCGGGGAGGTCGAGCCGTCCGGAGGCGAAGTACAGCTCGTCGGTGGCGCACAGCCCGACCGCCACCACGTCCGCCCCGGCCGCGGCGACTCCCGCCGCGAACGACGCCGCCAGCCCCGGTGACGTCGGACGCATGTCGTGGCCGACCACGGCGGCCCGCGCGGCGGTGACCGTCACGAAGGCGCATCCGATCCGGCGGGCCAGGTCGTCATCGAGCTGCTCGGGCACCAGACCGCGCACGTCGTACGCCTTGAAGATCACGTCGAGGGTCGCGACGTCAGCGGTCATGGCTACGCAGCCTAGTGTCAGGACCGGTCGGCTCAGTCGCTGGTGAGGACCCGGAGGTGACCGCGCCGGGTCACCTCGCGGCCGGTCTCGTCGGCGAGCGACGGGACGGTGGCCGGCGGCGGGGCGGGGCGGCCGGCCTCGCGGACCGCGTCGGCCAGGGCGAGCAGGTCGTCGTCGGTCGGGCCCTGGGCGGCCGGGTCGGGAGCGAGCCGCAGCACCTCCCACCCGCGCGGGGCGGAGAGCCGATCGCTGTGGACGTCGCACAAGTCGTAGGCGTGCGGCTCTGCGAAGGTGGCGAGCGGACCGAGAACCGCCGTCTGGTCGGCGTACACATAGGTCAGCGTGTTGACCGCGGTTCGGGCACACGCCGTCCTCGAGCACCGACGGGTTCCACTCACGCGGCCGACGGTACCCACTCCCTGGCGACGTGCCGATTAGGCTCGCGGCTGTGGAAGCTCCGGAAACCAGGCCCCCTCGCACGCGGCGCCGCGACCGCCGTGGCCGCGGGATGCGCGGGCCCGCGGTCCTGACCCCCGACCCCGGCGCGCCCGTGCTGCCGACCTCGGGCGAACGGTTCGACACCCTGGTGCTCGACGTGGTCGCGGACCTGGAGGACCGATGGGCGGACCGGCTCGGCCTCGTGGAGTACGCCGTCGAGGACGCACCGCAGATCCCCGACGACTGGCACCCCGAGACGATCCCGCTGTCGTCGCTGGTTCGCGGCGCCCGAGGGGCGCCCACCCGGCTGGTGCTGTTCCGGCGGCCGATCGAGCACCGGGCCGAGACCCGATCGGACCTGGAGGCGCTGGTGCTGACGGTGCTGGTCGAGCAGGTCGCAGAGCTGCTCGGGATCGACGCCGAGCTGGTCGACCCGCGCTACCGCCCCCGCGACTGACCCCGGCTGATCCAGGATCGGCCGGTCGGACTACTGCGGCAGGCCCGGCCGCACGTCGGGGATCAGGGCGTAGCGGACCAGCTGCTCCAGCGGAACCACGGTCGCGCCGAACGTGCCCCGCGCGTCGGCACGGACGACGACCGCCGCGGCGACGTCGGTCCGGCGCGGGGTCACCCGCACCAGCCGGGTGCCCTCCGGCAGCTCCAGCTCCCCACCGCTGCCGTCGGTCAGCTCGACCCGCTTCTCTTGCAGCCTTCGGCCGTCCTCGTCGTACGACGCCACGACCGCGACCCCGGCGCCGCCCGCCCGCGCCAGCACCAGCCGCGCGGCGCCGGGCGGGACGAGTGCCGTCATGGCCGCGTCGCCGCCGGTGGCGACCGGGGCGTGCGCGAGGTCGCCGTCGACCACCGAGCGCAGGGTCGCGGTCACCGGCTCGCTCGAGGTCACCAGCAGCCCGAGCGCCCCATCCGCGATCTGCGCGCGCAGGGTCTCCGAGAGCGTGACGGTCTCGGTCGACTCCGGATCGATCCGCACCTCCTCGAGCCCTTCGGGCACGAACCCGGCGTCCTCGGTCACCACCCGCAGCTCGGCGCGGGCCTCGCTGTTGCCGGGGTTGCCCAGCACGAGCGTGTCGGTCGCCTCCTGCTCGGGATCGCCGTTCCCGACCAGGCCGAGCAGCAGCGACTCGGTTGCCGGCTCCGGTGACGCCGGCAGCCAGGCCGAGGTCGCATCCCGGGCACCGATCGAGGGGATGTCGTCGACCAGGGCGGCGCCCATGCGCCCCCGCGAGACCACGACGTTCAGGAGCAGCTCGCCGCGCCGCGGGACCACCGAGCTGAGGTCGAGCTGCTGGGTCTGGCCGCCCGGGAGCGAGATCCCACGCAGGCCGGCCACGTTGATCGGGCCGGTGCGGCCCCACACCGTGACGTCGGCGACGGCCGGCCCCGGGTCCGGGTTGGTCAGCTCGAGGGTCGAGGCGTGCTCGGCCCCGGCGCCGACGCCGGTGAACCAGTACTCCGGTCGCGGCTGGACGCACGGCACCGACGCGAGCCCGCGCTCGGCGTACCGGACGCCGATCAGCTCCGCGGCGACCGGGCCGCTGCCACGGACCCACGTCGGTCCCTGGTCATCGGGCTCCGACACCGCGTTCTCCTCGAGCCCGAGCGGCGTGGGGTCGATTTCGGTGAGGGAGTTCAGGATGGCGCCGTCCTCGGTCTGGCCGCCGCCGGTGAGCGCGAGCGCGGACTCGTCGGGGCCCTCCGGGCAGACCAGGTCGACGCGGGTCGGCGGCACCTGCTCGGCCGCCCGCTCCGGTGTGTCGACCTCAGCAGGCCGCACCAGCGCGAGTGCTCCGACGGTCATGGCGGGCAGCACCACCGCCAGCACCGCGGTCGGGCTGATCCGACGGCGGGTGTCGCTCCGGCGCCCCGTCCGCACCGGCTTCGGTGTCTCGTCGGTCATGACCGCTCCCTCCGGGCATGGGTCGGCACGCACAGCACCGCGACCACCACGACCAGCAGGCCCTGCAGCGCCAGCATCACGATCCGCCACCAGGCGGCCTCAGCCTCGACGGCGCCCTCCTCGACGTCGTCGGTCACCCGCCACGCGCGGGTCGACCGGTCGTCGGCGCTGGCTCCCTCGAGCCCGGTGGTGGCGTCGAGGACCGCGGCGACGTTCCCGTCGACGGGATCCGACAGCACGACGAACGCGATCCCGTGTCCGGGCAGGGTCGCGGCGGCGTCCTCCTCCGGGGTCGAGACCAGCGTCCGCACGTCCCGGTCGAGGCCCGGGTCGGGGGTCATCAGCCCGACGATCTCGTCCTCGCCGACGGTCAGCCCGTCCTCACGCTGCACCGTCCAGGTGAGGCCGGTGTCGACGTCCCCCTCGACGACCAGGATCCCGTGGGACGGACCGAGCCCCGCGCTCTGCTGCATGTACGCCGGGATGCCGCTGTCGCGCACGTCCTCCAGGTCGCCCGGCCCGTTGACGACGAACCAGCCGAGCCCGACCAGCGGCGCCACCGAGGCGACCCCCACGATCCCGACCAGTCCGCGTCGCCACCAGGCGGACCGGGCCGGGCGGCGCCAGATCCCCTGCGCGGCGATCACGGCCGCGACCACGAAAGCCGCCTGGATCACCAGCACCAGGAAGCCGAGCCCAGCCTTGGTGGTGACCGCGGCTCGCTCGAACGTCACCAGGCCCAGCGCGAGCGCCACCACCGCGGCGGACAGGGCGACGATCCAGCACACCAGCACCGGGACCCGCGTGGCAGCCGGCAGCAACGCCAGCACCGCAACCGCGAGCATCGCCAGCCCGAGGAACGCGGGTGCCCCGGCGTCGCCGAGGTGACCGGTGACGAGGTCCGCGAAGGTGACGGTGGCCATCGGCAGACGGCCGATGTCGAGCGCCAGCCCGGTGGCCGAGCCGGTCCACAGCAGCGGCAGCCACCACGGCACCAGCAGCACGGCCGGGGTCACCAGCGTCGCGGCCGGCGGGCCCCACACCGAGCGGTCCTTCATGGCGCGCGGGCTGATCCAGAAGCCGGCCCCCACCACCAGCGCGGCCAGCACCAGCGAGAACCAGAAGGCGACGGGCGCAAAGGCCGCGGCCACCGTGAGCAGCAGCCCGGTGCGCCACCCGGCCCGCCAGCGGCGGTCCGGGTCGGGGTCGGCGAAGCCGAGGGCCGCGTGGGCCACCCAGGGCAGCAGCGTGGCCACCACGACCACGCCGAGCCGACCGAGACCCCAGGCGCCCGAGGCCGCCGGGATCAGCGCGTACGACGCGGAGCCGACGAAGAGCAGCCAGGCCGGCGGGCCCTGCTCGTCGAGCAGCCTCCCGACCACGCGCAGGAACCGCCAGATGCCCCAGAACGACAGTGGCACGGCCAGCACCAGCAAGAGACTGATCGCCGCGGTCGGCCCGACCACCGACCCGAGCAACGCCAATGGCAGCACGTACGCCGGGGCGGGGACCTCGGTCCCCTGGCCGAGCGGGTGCTGCGACTCGACGTACAACCGCCACCACTGCCCGGCTGTCTCGGGTGCCGGCGAGAGCGCCCCGCCGACGACCGTCCCGAAGGCCTCGCGCGCGCCGACCAGGGCCAGCAGCACGAACACCATCCCGGCGAGCGCGACCGGGTTCGTGAGGAACCGGGCCAGCACGCCCTGCTCCTCGGCCCACGGGTCTTCCTCGTCGAGGGTGCGGACCGGTCGGCCGCCGGCGAGCCGCCGGCGCTCGGCGACGTCGGCCGCCTGGTTGGTCGCGGCGGCGGCCAGGTCGCCGAGGAAGTCGAGGCCGTGCCGGTAGGGGACCCACCACGGCGCCTGCAACGGCTTGGTGTCGACCGGCTCGTGGCGCTGCCGCGCGCGGCGCTCCCTGCGCGCACGCAGCACCAGCCGTGGACTGCCGTAGAGCGACACCAGCGCCGCCAGTTCGTCCAGCGCCTGGCCCACCTGGCGCACCGAGAGCAGGCCGAGCATCCGGACCACGGTGCCGAGCGCGAGCCGCAGGATCCGCCAGGGCAGCGCCCGGGTCGAGGAGTTGACGAGCAGTGTGTAGAGGGCGGCCCGCCGCTCCTGGTAGTGGATGTGGCGGCCGGTGAGCGGGGTGCGTCGTACGCCGCGGTGCGCCGCCTCGACGTGGAAGACCACGGCCTGCGGCACGATCAGCGTGCGGTGGCCGGCCGCGGCAGCCCGCCAGCCGAAGTCGATGTCGTTGCCGAAGATCGGCATCTGCTCGTCGAGGCCGCCGAGCTCCTCGAGCACCGAGCGGCGGACCAGCATGCCCGCGGTGTTGACCGCGAGCACCGGTCGGACGTCGTCGTGCTGGCCCTGGTCGTACTCGCCCCGCTCGAGGCCGGTCTCGCGGCGACCGGTGCCGGAGATGGTGATGCCGAGCTCGAGCAGCCGGCGCAGGGAGGGCCACTCGCGCAGCTTGGGGCCGAGGATGTCGGCCGCGGGATCGACATCGGCCGCGGCGAGCAGCGCCTCGAGCGCGCCCGGGTCGGGCGTGGAGTCGTCGTGCAGCAGCCAGACCCAGTCGGCGTCGCCGACCTGCTCGAGGCCGATCCGCACCGCTGCCGGGTACGACGTGCTGCCGTGGGCGGTGACGACCGGACCGAACGCCTCGGTCAGCAGGTCCGGGCTGACGTCGCGGCTGGTCGTGTCGACCGCCACCACGCCGTCCACGGGCCGACGCTGCGCACGGATCCCGTCGATGACCGTCGGCAGCCACCGGGCGCCGTCATGGCTGACGAGAAGGGCGACGACGGTGGCTGACACGACCGATGACCATAACGGCCACCTGGTGGCACAGCCGAACTCACGCCGATCGGTGGCGGAGACGGGCGCGCGCGCCCGGCTCCGAAACCACCCCTCGGGTCAGACTGCCTGCTTCTTGAGCTTGCGTCGCTCGCGCTCCGACAGGCCGCCCCAGATGCCGAAGCGCTCGTCGTTCATCAATGCGTACTCGAGGCAGTCGTTGCGCACCTCGCACGTCAGGCAGACCTTCTTGGCCTCCCGCGTCGATCCACCCTTCTCAGGGAAGAATGCCTCCGGATCGGTCTGAGCGCACAGTGCTCGCTCCTGCCAACCCGCTTCCTCGGCGTCTCCGTCGAGGAGAAGAAGTTCTCTCACGGTCATCGCCCTTTCGACCCGGACATCCGGGGCTTCTCGGCCCCGGGCTGTCCCCGGATGTGCTCTCTGTCTGCTTCCCCCGTGTCCTCGGCCTCTCACCGGTTGCCCGAACCCGCTGCGAGACAGAAGAACACTGTTGGAATTACACGCCTGTCGTACAGTCGAAGTCAAGCCCGAGTCTGGTATGGGAGTCCATAGCCCGAGTGGGCCATTTCCGATGACCGATCGGCGATGCGGCAGGCTACGGACATGCAGTTGCCCGTGCGCCGGATCACCGTGCTCTCCGGTGGTGTCGGCGGCGCCCGTTTCGTGCGCGGGCTCCGGCACGGCATCGTGTCGCAGACCCTACCGGGGGTCGCCGAGGACGCCGAGGTCACGGTGGTCGCCAACACCGGCGACGACTGGTGGCTGCACGGACTCAAGGTGTGCCCCGACCTCGACACCGTCATGTACACCCTGGGCGACGGCATCGACACCGAACGCGGCTGGGGTCGGCGCGAGGAGACCTGGCACGCGAACGAGGAGCTGGCGGCGTACGGCGTCGAGCGGACCTGGTTCGGACTGGGCGACCGAGACCTCGCCACCCACCTGGTGCGCACCCAGATGATGGACGCGGGCTACCCGCTCTCGAAGGTGACCGAGGCCCTGTGCCGACGATGGCAGCCTGAGGTCCGGTTGCTGCCGATGACCGACGACCGGGTCGAGACCCACATCGCGATCACCGACCCCGAGTCGCCGAGCGGCCGCCGGGTCGTGCACTTCCAGGAGTACTGGGTGCGGCTGCGTGCCCAGGTCCCCGCTGAGGCGGTCGTGGTCGTCGGACTGGACGACTCCTCCCCCGCCCCCGGCGTGATCGACGCCGTCACCGACGCTGACCTCGTGCTGCTGCCGCCCTCCAACCCGGTGGTGTCGGTCGGCACCATCCTCGGCGTACCACGGGTCCGCGAGGCGCTGGGCGCGACCCGGGCGCCGGTCGTCGGCGTGTCCCCCATCATCAGCGGGCACCACGTCCACGGGATGGCCGAGCAGCTGCTGCCGGCGATCGGGGTCGCCGTGACCGCGGGCGCGGTGGGCCGCCACTACGGGTCGCGCGCCGACGACGGCATCCTCGACGGCTGGCTGGTCGACGAGTCCGACGCCGACCAGCTGGACGAGCTCCACGCGGCCGGACTGGCCGCCGCCGCCGTACCGCTGCTGATGACCGACGACGACGCGACCGCCGCCATGGCCGCCGCCGCGGTCGCCCTCGTGCTGGGGTGAGCCGGTGACCGAGCTGCGCGTCGTCGCGCCCGCGGGCGTCGGGGAGGTACGCCGGGGCGACGACCTGGCCGAGCTCCTCGTGGACCGCGTGGCGCTCGAGGACGGCGACGTGGTCCTGGTGACGAGCAAGGCGGTCAGCAAGGCCGAGGGCCGGGTCGTGCCCGGCACCCGTGAGGACGCGCTGCCCGGCGAGACCGCGCGGGTGGTGGCTCGCCGCGGGCCGACACAGATCGTCCGGACCCGCCATGGACTCACGCTCGCGGCCGCCGGGATCGACGGATCGAACGTCGAGCCGGGCTCGGTCGTCCTGCTCCCGGTCGACCCCGATGCCTCGGCCCGTGCGATCCGCGCCCGGCTCCACGCGCTGACCGGCCTGACGGTCGGCGTCGTCGTCACCGACACGGCCGGAAGGGCCTGGCGCGAGGGCCAGACCGACCTGGCGATCGGTGCCGCGGGACTACGCGTGCTCGAGGACTTCGCCGGACGCCAGGACGGCTACGGCAACGACCTGGTGGTGACCGCACCGGCGGTGGCCGACGAGCTCGCCGGTGCGGCCGAGCTCGCGCAGGGAAAGCTCGGCGGCCGGCCGTTCGCGATCGTCCGCGGCCGCGCCGACCTGGTCCTCCCGCTCGACGACGACGGCGCCGGCGCGGCGGCGCTGGTGCGTCCGGACGGCGCGGACCTGTTCGGCTACGGCGCCCGCGAGGCGGTGCTGCGGGCACTGCTCGGCGACCCGGACGACGCCCGCGCCTTCGGCGCCCCGTCGGGCGCCGACGAGCTCGCCGAGGTGGTCGAGCAGATCGGCGGCGTACCGCAGGTCGAGGGCGGCTCGATCGTCGTCTCGGGCGACGTGGGCCGCGACGCGCTGAGGGCGCTGGCGTTCGCGCACGGGTGGGCGGTCGAACCCGCCGACGGCAGCGACCGTGTCCGGCTCCGCCCGTTCGGCAGCTATCCGTAGACTGCCCTCGCCCACCCCCGACCCGATCGACGAGGACAGCCGACCGTGGCCAAGCAGCAGAAGAAGAACGAGCGCCAGGCGAAGATCGATGCGATCCGCAACCAGCAGAAGGGCGCCGAGCGTCGCCGCGGCCTGATGATCATCGGGGTGGCGGTGGTGGTCGCGTTGCTGATCATCGCGTTCCCGCTCTACAGCATCTGGCAGGACAGCCGGGAGCTCGATGCGTTCGAGGGCCTCGACCTCGCCGAGATCGGCGCTCCGGCGTCGGTGTGCCAGGGCGTCGAGGAGACGACCGCCACCGGCGGCGGCGACCACGTGGCGCCGGGGACCGACATCCCGTACGACGACGCCCCGCCGGCCTTCGGCACCCACTACGACATCTGGGCCGACATCGAGCGCAAGTTCTACTCGACCGAGGACCGGCCCGACGTGGGCGAGCTCGTCCACAACCTCGAGCACGGCTACACGATCCTCTGGTACGACGAGACCATCGCCGACAACGAGGCGATGCTCGACGACGTGCGCGGCATCGCGGCGAAGTTCACCGACGACTCCAACTTCCGCAACAAGTTCAAGGCCGTTCCGTGGACCTCCGAGGACGGCGACTCCTTCCCCGACGGTCAGCACGTCGCCTTCACCCACTGGGGCATCGGCGCCGACGGCGATCCCGCCGGTGAGCAGTTCGGCATCTCGCAGTACTGCGCGGAGCCGAGCGGCGAGGCGCTCGAGCAGTTCATGCTCGACTACCCCTACACAGACTCCCCGGAGGGGAACGTTCCCGACATGTGACGCCGGGTAGCGGTGCTACCTGAGCTCGTCGTGGCCGGTCTCCTCGAGGCCGGCCACGATCTCCTTCACCCGCTGCGCGTGCTCCCGGCTCGTCACCAGCAGGGCGTCCGGAGTGTCGACGACCACGACGTCGTCGAGCCCGACGACCGCCACGACCCGCCCTGACCGCGGGACCACCAGCCCGGTGGCGCCGACCCCGGTCACGAGCGACTGTGCCCCCAGCACCCGCAGCGTGCCGTCGGCGCCGAGCACGCGGGCCAGCGCGTCGACGTCACCGAGGTCGTCCCACGGCAGCTCGGCGGGTACGACGGCGACCCGGCCGGCCGCGGCGGCAGGCTCGGCCACGGCGTGGTCGATCGCGATCCGTGGCAGCTCCTCCCACAGCGCGGTCAGCCGCGCCGGCTCGCCGGCGATGGTCCGCAGCCGCTCGGCGAAGGCCGGGTCCTGCTCCGCCAGCAGGTCGAGCAGCACCCCGGGCCGGACCACGAACATGCCGGCGTTCCAGCGGTGCCGGCCGCCCGCGACGTACTCGCGCGCCCGCTCAGCGTCGGGCTTCTCGACGAACTCGACCGCCCTGTGGACGCCGTCATGGGTCTCGAGCGGGTCTCCCACCTCGACGTAGCCGAAGCCGGTCGCGGGCGAGGTCGGGTTGATGCCGATCGTGACCAGCCAGCCGTCCGCGGCGGCGGCGACCGCGCGGCGCACCGCCTCGTGCAAGGGCCTCGCGTCGGCGATCACGTGGTCGGCGGCGAACGAGCCGATGATCGCGCCGGGGTCGCGGCGCTCTACGAGGGCGGCGGCCAGGCCGATCGCGGCCATCGAGTCGCGCGGTGACGGCTCGGCCACGATCGCGGCCGCGTCGAGGTCGGGCAGCTGCCCGGCGATCGCGTCGCGGTGGGCGGGGCCGCTGACCACCAGCAGCCGATCGCCGACGAGCGGGGCGAGCCGATCGACCGTCTGCTGGATCAGGGTGCGGCCGCTGTCGGTGAGGTCGAGCAGGTACTTCGGCGAGCCGGACCGCGACAACGGCCACAGCCGCGTGCCCGCACCGCCGGCGGGGACCACGGCCCAGAAGTGGTCGACCTCGAGGTCCGCTGCCGCAACCATGCTGGAACCCTAGGGGCATGACGACGTTCGCGACGATCATGGCCGACCTGGTGCGCAGCGATCCCGGCCGACCGCTGGTGACGTTCTACGACCACGCGAGCGGCGAGCGCACCGAACTGTCCGTCGCGACGTACGCCAACTGGGTCGCGAAGACGTCCTCGCTGCTGGTGGAGACCCTCGACCTCGAGCGCGGCCAGGTGCTGCGGGTCGACCTGCCGACCCATTGGCTGGGGCCGGTGTTCCTCGGGACGGCCTGGACGGTGGGCCTCGCGGTGACCGACGGCGACGACGCCGACGCGTACGTGACCGGGCCGGACGGCCTCCCCCGCTGGGCGCCGAACGCCGAGGACGCGGTCGTGCTCGCCACCGCCCTGCACCCCCTCGGCCGGCCGTTCGACGAGCCGTTGCCCAGCGGCGTGCACGACTACGGATCCGTCGTGTGGAGCGAGCCGGATGCGTTCGTCCCGTACGACCCGCCGGGTTCGCACGACCTCGCGGTGGGCGCGATGACGCAGGAGGAGCTGTGGGAGGCGGCCGCCGCCGGGAGTGTTCTCACCGACGGCGGCCGTCTCTTCACAGAGGCGAACCCGGCTTCCCCTTCCGGTCTCTCCTCCTTCACTGAACCGCTCGTCCGTCGCGGTTCGGTGGTCCTGGTGGCTCATCCGGATCCGGCGCGGATCGAGGAGACGTTCGTCGCCGAACGGGCCACGGCCCGCGCCTGACTCAGTGTTCGCTCAGCCCGCCAGGTCGTAGATCCCCATTCCTCCGCCGAGGTGGCGTCGCGTGCCGAAGCCCTTCGCCGTGCCCGGCAAGGCGTAGAGCCGCCCGGTCTTCCGCGCGCGGACGATCACGTCCGCGTGGCCGCTGACCCGCAGGTCGCTGATGCCGATGACCCAGTCGTAGGCAGAGACGTCCAGTCCGAGCCGCTTGCCACCGACCAGCCCGCCGGGCCCGTTGCCGGCGTAGAGCGAGAGCGTCGAGCCGGAGCGGAAGAGGATGTCGGGCGCCCCGTCGGCGTTCCAGCGGCCCACGCCAATCTGGCGGCCGGCGCTGATCGCGCTGTGCGCGACGTAGCTCGGCGCCAGCCCGGCGAGGCCGCGGCCCGGGTAGATCCGCATCGCACCGCGACGAGGCTGTCCCATCAGGTCCGGCCAGCCGTCCCCGGTCATGTCGCCCACGGCCGCGAGCAGCCCGACACCGGCGAAGCCTGATGCCAGCTTCACGCCCCGGCCGAAGTGGCCCGTGCCGTCACCCCGGCGCACGTGAAGCACGCCGTTGGCGTTGCGGTGCACGAGGTCGCTGAAGCCGTCCCGGTCCCAGTCGCCGGCGTTGAAGAGGGCGGTGATGTTGGGCAGGACGAGACCGGTATCGAGGGCCGGGAACAGGTCCACCGTGCCGGGGTTGGGATAGGTACGGACGTCGCGGCCCTTGCGCGAGACGACGTCGGGTAGCCCGTTCCCCGCGTACTGGGCGGCGCCGACGACGTGACCCGCACCTTCGACCCGGCCGATCGGACCGAGCGCGGTGCCGAACGACAGGTCACCCCTCGACGGCATGATCCAGCCCGGCTGGCCCGGGCCCTTGCGTACGAACAGATCGGCCAGTCCGTCTCGGTTGAAGTCGCCGAAGCCGCTGATCGTGCCCCAACCCACCCACGAGCCCCGGACCTTGACTGCCGTCCCGAACCGAGCCGAGCCGGTGCCCGGCATCGCCCACAGGGCGCCTGCGGAGTCGCGTGCCACCAGGTCGGGCCTGCCGTCGCCGTCGATGTCGCCGGCGGCGAGCGACCAGTAGCCGTTCCAGCTGCCCGCCACCCGCTGACGCTCCGCGAACGCGCCGTTGCCCCGGCCCGGGTAGGCGTACAGCCGGCCGTCGTCCGGGTCGCGGGCGACCACATCGTTGTGGCCGTCGCCGGTCACGTCGCCGACCGCGGTCAACAGGTCGAGGCCCGAGAAGCCGGTGATCGTCCTGGCGACCGCGCCGTACCCGCCGGCACCGTCGCCGGGGTGGACCAGGGTGGTGCCGTCCCTCTCGCGGACGAGGAGGTCACCGGCTCCGTCCCCGGTCAGGTCGGGCGAGGTGACCACGGCGGCGGCGTCGGCCGCCAGCCCGGCGCTGACCACCGGTCGGCTGAACGTGCTGAGGCCTCCGGTGCGCAGCACGAAGACCCGGCCGTCGGAGCTGCGGCGGGCCACGATGTCGGGATGGGCCGACCCGGCGAGGTCCGACTGCAGCTCACGTCCCGACCAGTCCTGCTGGGCGGCTTCGGCCAGCTCGCGGATGCGCGGCAGCTTGGCGTAGAGGTAGCGGCCCGGGCAGGCGGTGCTGCCGGCGTCGCGGTGGCCGTTGATCGCCTTGAACGTGTCGGGGCCGACCACCTGGCGGGCCGAGGCCGCGTCGACGCCGTGGAGGGAGAGCTTCCACGCCATCAACGCCCCGTAGGCCTGGATCATCGCGCTGCTCGGCTGCCGGACGTCGAAGTTGCCGATCGCCGACATCGCGAACGACCAGTCGTTGTAGCCGAGGGTGTGAGCCCCGACGACCGGCCGGTCGACGCCGCCGTACCGTCCCTCCCAGATCCGCCCGAAGCGGTCGACGAGGAAGTTGTAGCCGACATCGCTCCAGCCGCGGGACTGGGTGTGGTACGCGTAGATGCTCCGCAGGATCCCGGGCACCTCGGCGCGCGAGTAGTCGTTGGCGTTCACGGTGTGGTGGACGTAGCCGGCGTGCACCTCGAAGTAGCGCAGCGAACCCCTGTCGCGCAGTGACTCGTTGGCACCCCACTGGGCGCGCGAGTAGATCTTCGGCTTCGGCGTGAACGACGCGAGCGAGGTATTCGAGGACCGGTCGACGGTCGCGACCCGAGCGCTCACGAGCTCGTCCGTGTCGAGGGCTGGCGTCTCGCGCTCGGTCTCGGCGGCGTCGCCGGGGGCGATCACGGCCAGCCGCATCCCTGCCGGCGGGGCGGCGTCGCTCGACTCGGCGCGGACCTGCACGTCGTCCACGTGACCGATGAACATCACCTCGGTGCCCGGGCGGGCCATGCTGGCCTCCCGCGAGCCCGCGTCGGGCGCGTGGTCGTCGTGGTACTCGAGCTCGGCCCAGTCCGACCACCGGCCCTGCGAGCGGGTGCGGACCTCGACCGAGAGGGCCTCGTCGTCCGCCTCGACGCCTGCGTCCCAGGTGACCCCGACACCGGCGTACCCCTCGGCCGGCTGCGGCCGGCTGAGGACGGCGGTGCTGCCGGGGGTGTCGCCCACAACGGTCCGCGCCTGGGGGGTGACGGCGCGACCATGGGCACGCGGGGCCTCGGGCTCGGCGGTCAGGGCGTACTCGGTGACGTCCGCGTCCACCGGAGCCGTCGGCACGAGGGACTCGCGCCTGCTCTCGCGGGTGTACGCCGAGAGCTCGACGGCGTGGCCGCTGTCCGCCGAGGCGCCGCCCGGAGAAGTGGGCATGGGGGCCTGCCGCACCACGTCGAGGCTGATCACCGACGCTGCGGGCGTGAGGACGGCCAGCACCGCACCGAGCACCAGCAGCTGCTGGCACGAGGTGACGAAGTGAGCCTGACTCGGACGCATGGGGGCTACTCCTGTGTGGGGGGAAGAGTCACACGAGTAGCAAGTTTCACATCAGTCACAGCGGTGCCGGAAGCGAAACTGAGTAACTACAATCCTGTAATTTCCACTCGACACGCCGGGGAATCCCGGAAAGTCAAGATCGGGAACAGGGTACGGCCACACCAGTGCCCTCGTCCTCGGTTCGGGCACTAGTGGACGCACCACCGCGGGCGGCGGTGAGTCACGGCTGGCCGGGGCCGATCAGACTCCGGCCGGACGGACGCCACCCCGGGATCTGGCCCGGGCTCCTAGCCCACAGACGCGTCAGGAGCGCCGCCCGGCGGGGAACCGATGACTTCGCGCGCGAACCATTCCGGGCGAAGTCAGAGACCCGCCCACGAGGTTCAGGCGAGGGACGGACAGGCCGGGTCAGTCGTCGCCGAGGCCCTCGTCGTCGTCGCCGTCGTCCGCGTCGTCGTAGTGCAGGTAGTGGATGCCCTCGTCGACCGGGCCGTCGAAGCCGAGCCTGCCCTTCTCGAGCACCAGCACCCGGTCGCACAGCTGCCGCACGGCAGCCGGGGCATGGCTGACGAAGAAGATCGTGGTGCCGTTCTTGCGGATCTCGCGCATCCGGGCCTTGCACTTGCGCTTGAACGGCCGGTCACCCACCGCCAGGGCCTCGTCGGCGATGAACACGTCGGCGTCGACGTTGATCGCGACCGCGAAGCCGAGGCGCGCCCGCATGCCCGAGGAGTAGTACACGACGGGGGTGTCGAGGAACTTGCCGATGTCGGCGAAGTCAACGATCTCGTCGAACTTGCGACGCGTCTCGGCCTCGCTCATGCCGAGGATCGCGGCGTTGAGCCACAGGTTGTCACGGCCGTTCAACTGCGGCTGGAAGCCGGCCCCGGTCGCGATCAGGCCTGCCACCCGGCCGCGGGTCAGCACGGTTCCGCTCTCGGGCCGCATCACGCCGCTGATCAGCTTGAGGAGGGTCGACTTGCCGGAGCCGTTGAGGCCCATGACCCCGACCGACTCCCCGCCGTCGACGGTGAAGCTCACATCCTCGACCGCGTTGAAGCGATCGTGTGTCCTCTGCCCGCGTGCCCGGGCGACCAGCTGCTGCTTGAGCGAACGGTGGTACTGCAACGTGAACGACTTGGTCGCGTTCTGGACCTCGATGTAGCGGCTCATCAGAGGCGCTCCGGGACCCGGCGCTCAAGCCTGGTGAACCACAGCTGGGCCAGGACCAGCAGCACGAGCGACAGGCCGAACATGATCAGCCCCCGCTCCCAGAGGTCATCGGGGAGGTGCTCGGCGATCGTGACGTCGGGGTCGCTCGTCGTACCGACCCAGAAGCATCGCTGCATCAGCAGCACCGCCTCCGCCAGCGGGTTGAGCAGGTAGTAGTCCGCGAAGCGGCCGAACCGCTCTTCTACCAGCGAGAAGGGGTAGATCATCGGAACGCTGAACGTCGTGAACTGGGTCAGTGTCTGCGTCACCTTGCCGAAGTCGCGGAAGAACACGTTGGCCACACTGAAGATCAGCGAGAGCGCCAGTCCAAGCGCCGTGATGATCCCGAAGCCGAGCAGGCCGGCCAGCAGCCCCATCGGGTCCGGTGCCCAGCCGAGAAAGAGACTGACGCCCGTCAGGATCACCATCATCGGAACCGTGTGCCACAGCGAGACCAGCATCGTGGCCACGGGGAACAGCTCGCGCGGCATGTTGAGCTTGACGATCAGGCCACGGTTGCTGACCAGGGACCGGGTGCCGCCGTTGAAAGTCTCGGTGAAGAAGTGGACGACCACCATGCCGGCAACGAGGTGGATAGCGAAGTTCTCGACGTAGCGCGGACCGCCCGGCTCGCCGCCGCGACCGATGAGCACCTGGAAGATGAAGTAGTACAGGCAGAACCGGACCGCGGGCTGCAGGTAGCTCCAGAACCAACCTAGGAACGTGCCCTGGTAGCGCGCGTCGATGGTGCTGCGGACCAGCAGCCGCAGCAGGTACCGCCGACGGAAGACCTCGAGCAGCCCGTTGTTCCTGCTCGGCGGAGCCAGGGGCGGCGGTCCGCCGGCGCCCGCGACGTGACTACCGCCCATCCGAGGGGCCATCCGCTGTGCCATCCGCTGTGCCATCCGCTGGACCGTCCGCTGGGCTGTCCAGCCAGGGGCGGAACGTCTCCTCCCACGCCTCCGGCGAGGTGATGACCGGCATCGCCTCCTGATAGCGCCTGGCCAGGTCGTCCCAGTCGGTCGCCAGGATGCGGTGGATCGCGATCGTCCGCCTCAGCAGGTCGACGAACTTCTCGCGATCGCGCCGGTAGAACGCAGCCGCGGTGCCGTCGGGCATCGACACGATCGCCGAGTCGTAGCGGGCGATCTTGTGCCAGCGCGAGTCCTGCGCCGGGATCTCGGCCTCGGGGTGGACGTGCGAGAGCTCGCGCGGCTTGCGCAGCTGGCGCAGCGGCTGGAGCAGCGCCTGCAGGGTCGCGGCCTTGCCGGAGATGACCGCCGACGCGTCACGGCCCTTGCGGGGCAACTTGTGTCGCATCACCTCGGGGAACACGCTCGGGTCGGCCTCGAGGGTCGAGTCGTCGTACCCCTTCACGAGTCTCTTGAGCTCGGGCAGCGTCGTCGGGAGCAGCTCGTGGAGCCCGTCGGGACCGGCGAGCACGTCCTCCAGCGCCTTGTGGCGCAGGGCGACGGTGGAGTACTGCATCGAGACCAGGTGCTTGATCTGGTGGTTGAGGCTCTCGCGCACCATCCGTCCGCCGCGCGGGTACTTCGAGTGGACCAGCGCCGCGATGAACCGGTTGCGGACGTGGAAGTACGCCTGCCAGTCGAGGGCGTCGTTCTTGTCGGTCCACGGCACGTGCCAGACCGCCGCGCCGGGGAAGCTGACGGTCGGGTAGCCGGCCGCCTTGGCGCGCAGGCCGTACTCCGAGTCGTCCCACTTGATGAAGAGCGGCAGCGACAGGCCGATCTCGGCCAGGACCGTCGCCGGGATCAGGCACATGAACCAGCCGTTGTAGTCCACGTCGACCCGGGCGTGCAGCCAACGGGTGGAGCGGATGTTGCGGGTGGCGAGGTCCCACGAGCCGATGACTCCGGGCGCCGAGCCCCACCAGAAGGTGTACGGCGAGACCCGCTCGCCGTAGCTGTGGAGCTGTGCCTTCTGGAAGATGCTGAACATGTGGCCGCCGACGATGGTCGTCGTGCGGCACAGGTCGCCGAACGTGACGGCGCGGACGATGCCCTCGGTCTCGCACTCGACGTCGTCGTCGAGCATCATCACGTACGTCGAGCGGCCGGACTTGAGGCCCTCGTACTGCGCCCGGGCGAACCCGCCGGACCCGCCGATGTTGCCCTGCTCGATGATCCGCAGCTTGTCGGCGAGCGCCTTCTCCGCGTCCGGGAAGAAGGTCGAGTCGACGACCTTGTCGGTGCCCTGCTCCATGACCAGTACCTCGTCGAGGAACGGCTCGAGGGTGTCGGACTCTCCGAGCTGGGCGAGCAGCTTGGCGCAGAAGTCCTGCCGGTTCATGGTCGTGATGCCGATGGTCACGGTGCCGTGCCGGGCCCGGTCGGCCGGGACCTCGGCGGTCCACTCTGCCGCCGTGACACGCGCATTCTCGTCGGCGGCGACGACGTCGTACCAGTACCAGCCGCCGTCGACGAACGGCTTGAGCGGCAGGTCGAACGCGAAGTCGCCCGCGGACCCCTCGACGCTGGCGGAGTCGACCCGCTGCGAGCGGCCGTTGGCCATCGACTTGTAGACGATGACCGTGGCACCCCGACCCTCGAGGTGAACGGTCAGCCGGACCCGGTCGATGATCGTGTGCCGCCGCCAGTACGACGCCGGGAACCCGTTGAAGTAGGTGCCGAACGACGCGGTCTCGCCCTGCTGGACTCGGAACGAGGTACGGGACTCGATCTGGTCGGGGTGGATGGGCTTGATGCCGCGCGCCGCGTTCTGCATCCGGGTCGCGATCGCGTTGGACTCCTGGGCCGCGCGCGAGTGACCGACCTCGAACTTGTCCGCGTCGAGCGCCGCCGGGTCGGGATCGACGTACAGCCGGATCACGTCGGTATCGCGGTTGGCGGGCATGATCTGGCGCATCAGCAGCACCCGCTCCATCCCCGGCGCCTGCGCGTCGGCCTCCACGTGGGTCTGGGTGTGGGTGACGGTCATTCGTCCACTCCTCCGCTGGTGAGCTCCGCACCGTCCGAGAAGTGCGGCTTCAGCTTGTTCTCGAACATGGACAGGGCCGACCCGATCGCCATGTGCATGTCGAGGTACTTGTAGGTGCCGAGCCGGCCGCCGAAGAGCACCATCGGCTCCTGGCTCGCGAGGTCGCGGTACTTGAGCAGCTTCTCGCGGTCCTCGGCGGTGTTGATCGGGTAGTACGGCTCGTCGTCGTCCTCCGCGAACCGGCTGTACTCGTGCACGATCACGGTCTTGCCGGGGAGGTGGGTCTTCACCCGCTCGGGGTGGAAGTGCTGGAACTCGATGATCCGGGTGAACGGCACGTCCTGGTCGTTGTAGTTGACGACGCCGGTCCCCTGGAAGTCGTCGACGTCCTCGACCGACGCCTCGAGGTCGACGGTCCGCCAGGACAGCCGGCCCTCGGAGTGCCCGAAGTACTCGTCGACCGGCCCCGTGTAGACGATCGGCACCTTGCCCTTGAACTCTTCTGCGATGTCGAAGAAGTCCGTCTCGAGCCGGACCTCGATGTTCGGGTGGTCGGCCATCCGGGTCAGCCAGGCGGTGTACCCGTCGACCGGAAGGCCTTCGTGGGTGTCGTTGAACCAGCCGTTCTCGAACGTGTAGCGGACCGGCAGCCGGGTGATGATGTCGGCGCTGAGCTTGGTCGGGTCGGTCTGCCACTGCTTGGCGGTGTAGCCCTTGATGAACGCCTCGTAGAGCGGACGGCCGATCAGGCTGATCCCCTTCTCCTCGAGGTTCGACGCGTCCTCGGTCGCGATCTCGCTGGACTGCTCGGCGATCAGCGCACGAGCCTCGTCCGGCGTGAACGACTTGCCGAAGAACTGGTTGATGAGGCCGAGGTTCATCGGCAGCGAGTAGACCTGACCCTGGTACTTGCCGAAGACCCGGTGCTTGTAGTCGGTGAACGACGTGAACCGGTTGACGTACTCCCACACCTTCTCGTTCGAGGTGTGGAACAGGTGCGCGCCGTACTTGTGCACCTCGATGCCGGTGGTCGGCTCCTTCTCCGAGTAGGCGTTGCCCCCGAGGTGGTGGCGTCGCTCGAGCACCAGCACCCGCAGCCCGAGCTCGTTGGCACAGCGCTCGGCGATGGTGAGGCCGAAGAAGCCGGAACCGACGACGACTAGGTCAGGACTGCTCAAGGGATCTCCTCTGGGGGTGGACGCAGTGGGTCAGTCTACGGATGGGGACGGCGGCTTCCCCATTCCCCGCGCGTCGCGTAGGGCGCGGCTCACATTGCGCGCTTCAGCCCGGCCGCCGCGCACCGGGCTGAGCGCAACCACCACGCCGGTGACGAGCCACGGCTTGAGGCGCACCCACCTGTTCTCGCCGTACCGGAAGTGCACCGCGAACAGGTTGCGGTACATGTAGTAGCCCTTCCACGATGACAGGTCGTGCTGTTGGTCGAAGTCCAGCTGCCGCACCAGCACGGCGTCGCGGACACCCCAGATCCGGAAGCCGGCCCGCCGCGCGCGGACTGCGAAGTCGACGTCGTCGTAGAAGATGAAGTACGAGGGGTCGGGCAGCCCGATCGAGTCGATCACGCGGCGGTGCACGAGGAATCCCTCGAACGCGACGTTCTCGAGCTCCACCCGCTCGGGCATCGCCGAGCGCCTGCCGTACGTCGTCTCCACCATCGCCGTCTTGGGCTTGATCGCCAGCGGGTTGGTCAGGTCGAAACGCAGTGCGGCCTTCTCCACCAGCCGGCCGGCGGTGTCCTCGCGGACCGCCATCACGCAGTCCTCACCCTGCGTCACCAGCACTTCGAGGCAGTCGGGAGCAGGCACCACGTCGTCGTCCATCAGCCAGATCAGGTCGAATCCCTCGTCGTAGGCCTGCTTCATGCCGAGGTGGAAGCCGCCGGCACCGCCGAGGTTGTCCTCGCTGTGGGTCACCCGGAGCGGAAGCCCTCGACCGTGCCCGCGCTCGAGAACCTCGCGGGTGTGGTCGGTGCTGGCGTTGTCGATGACGAAGACGGCGTCGGGCTGCCGGGTCAGGGCGCCGAGCCCGTCGAGCATCCGGCCGAGCAGGTCTGCCCGGTTGTACGTGACGACGACGACCGCCACCCGGTCAGAGCTCATGCCAGGAACTCCTCGTGCCCGGTGAAGTCGCCGCGCAGGGCCGCCCGGATCGCGCGGACGCTCAGCACCAGACGGCCGCGGTCGGGACGGGTGAACGTGTAGAACCACCCGGTCTTGACCCAGAACATCAGCACGTGCGGCCAGCCGCGGTACTCCCGCAGGTTGACGGTGTTGTTGCGGGCCATGCAGTAAT
Organism: uncultured Actinomycetota bacterium; assembly: GCA_963826265.1. Lineage (GTDB taxonomy): Bacteria > Actinomycetota > Actinomycetes > Propionibacteriales > Nocardioidaceae > Nocardioides. The sequence continues at coordinate 1,055,893 of CAWGWH010000001.1, read as the reverse complement.
GCTTGAGGTCGCTCGGGCTGTGGTTGTACGTCGTGCGGCCGAGCATCATCGGTGTGCCGAGCTCCCCGACGGAGGGGTGGCGGACCCGGGCCGCAGCCACGGTCGCGATCCGCGCCCCGGCCCGCTCCGCGCGCAGCCGGTACTCGTGGTCGTCGCCCCAGATGAAGAACTCCTCGCGGGGGTAGCCGATCCGCGCCGCGAGGTCGCGCGTGACCAGTACCCCGTTGAACGGGATGACGACCTCGCGCAGCAGCCCGTCGACGGCGGCTCGCTCGACCGCGGCAGTGTCGTGCACGACGCGGGTGCCGCCGGGCAGCCGGATCGGGAAGACCAGCCGCTCGGGATCGGCCTCGTCGACCACGACCGGCCCCCAGAAGTCGAGCCCGTCGTGGGCCAGCAGGCGGTTGAGGCAATCGGGGTCGGGCAGGCCGTCGTCGTCCATCAGCCAGGCGAGGTCCGCGCCACCCTCGACCGCCAGCCGCAATCCCTCGTGGAACCCGCCGGCGCCGCCCCGGTTGCGGTCCAGGGTGATGGCAGTAACCACCTGCTCGCTCAGCCATGCGGCCGTGCCGTCCGTGGAGGCGTTGTCGACGACGACCACCTCATCGAGCCGATCGATCTCGGCGAGCCGTACCACCAGGCGCTGGAGCAGTCCGAGCCGGTTGAAGGTGACGACCACCGCGACGATGCGGGGACGGTCGGGCTCGGTCACGCGGACCACCCTAGGGCGATCAGCAGGTGACGCCGAGGTCGGCCGCCTGGTTCGCGGCGTACCCCTCGGCGAGGCTGCCGATCGACCCGCCGGTGGTCCCGGCCGACTGCTGCTTCTTCCGCTCCCTCTTCGACTTCGCGGGCGGTGCGGCGTCGCCTTCAGCCCGGTCGATCGCCAGCGCGACCATCTCGTGGACGGCGTCGATGTCGGGGTCGGCGGTGTTCACCTGCGGCGGCACCAGCGACACCGTCGAGACCGGCTGCGACCTGGCCTCGAGGCCCAGCTCGAGGAAGCGGTTCACCTCCGACGTCGGGATGCTGGTGGACACCATCTGCGAGCTGGCCTTCGCGATCTTGCTGAAGTTCCGGAACGCCGACTGGGGCGTGACCTGTTGGAGCATCGCGTTCATGACGCACTTCTGCCGCGCCATCCGGGAGTAGTCGTCGGAGCCGTACCGGGCGCGGGCGAACCAGAGCGTCTCCATCCCGTCGAGGGTGTGGGTTCCGGGCTCGATGTAGCGGAAGTAGGACTCGTGCGGCAGCCCGACCGGGATCGGCTCGCGCACGTTGAGCTGGACCCCGCCGAACGCGTCGACGAGGTCCTTGAAGCCCTCGAGGTTCACCATCGCCCAGTAGTTCATCTCCAGCCCGGTGATCCCCTCGACGGCCATCACGGTGGCGTCGATGCCGGGCTGCTCGCTGTCGCCGAAGAGCCGGGTGTGGTCACCGGCCCAGGTGCTGACGGCATTGAGGTAGCAGTCGTCGCAGTCGAACCCGTCGGGGAACTCGCGGTCCATCACCGAGCCCTCGCGGAACGGGAAGCCGGTCATGTTGCGCGGAAGCGAGATGAGCACAGTCCGGCCGGTGTCGGCGTCGATGCTGGCCACCGTCATGGAGTCAGGCCGCAGCCCCCACCTGCCGGCGCCGGCGTCGCCGCCGAGTAGCAGCACGTTGTAGCGGCCCTCCGAGGCGTTCGAGGCGGCGCCGTCGCCGAACATCGTGACCAGCAGGTCACGCTGCACGTTGACCAGGTGCGCGCCGAACAGCAGCGCCCCGGCCACGGCGAAGCAGAGGACGCCGTTGACGCCGACCACGGCGCGGCGGTGCGAGTAGCTGAGCGTGAGCGGCTGCCCGATCCGCCAGGCGTCTACGATGAGGACGGCCCAGCCGACCGCAAGCGCGATCAATCCGAACCGGAGGACGGCGAGAGCCGTGGTGTCGGAGACCAACCAGAACGCGAACGGATGATGCACCAGCGCGATCGCCAGCGTGACGAGGCCGCCGAGCACGACCGTGAACCAGACCCGCATCGCGGCCCGTCCGACGTCGCGGTTGCCGGCCACCAGCTGAGCCGACCCCGGCAGGAACAGCGTCATCACCATCAGCGCGATGGCGCGCCGGAAACGGACGCGGGCGGCGCGCTCGTCGGCGGCGCGGCGACGGAAGGCGTCGTCGGGGCTCGCGGTCGACGGACGACCAGACATCACGGCGGTGCCTCTCGATGCTCGGGGAAGGAAGCAACGTGAGGCTCAGTATCACCAGTCACATGCGTCACAGGCGGTACGACGCGCCGGTCGATCAGGCGGGTGCGCGGCCAGACTCGATCTCGGTCTTCCGGGCGAGCCGGTGGTGGCGACGGATCTCGGCCTCGCGCAGCCGTCGTTCCTCGGCAGGCGACTCCGGCGCCAGCGACGCCACCGGCCGTGGCCGGCCGTCCTCGTCGATCGCCACGAACACGACGTACGCGGAGGCGACGTGGAGCGGGTCGTCCGCCGCGCTCCCCCACGGCTGTGCCTCGACCCGGACCCCGATCTCCATCGACGACGTGCCCACCCAGTTGACCTGTGCGAGGGTCCGCACGATGTCGCCGACGTGCACCGGGTGCAGGAAGGCCATCTCGTCCATGAACGCCGTGACGGCCGGTCCGCCGCTGTGCCGGTGCGCGACCGCGCCGGCCGTGGAGTCGACCAGCTTCATGATCTCGCCGCCGTGGACGTTGCCCAGCAGGTTGGCCTCGGTGCTGTGCATCATGCTCGCCAGAGAGACCCGGGAGTGGCTGGGCGGCAGGGATGCCCGCTGCTCGCTCATGTCGGCACGGTAGTTTCTCCGCCATGGCTGATGGTCGGCAGGGTCCCGAGAAGGGTTCCCCGGAGTACAACTGGCTCTACGGGGCGAAGGGACAGCAGCCCTCCGGTGACGAGACCCGCGCCATGCCGCAGCAGCCGCGAGCCACCGAGCCGGGTTCGGACCAGGGAGACGCCACCCGGGTCATGCCCGCCACGAAGCGCGACGCCCGCGGCCAGCGGCCGGCGTCGCCGACCTCGCCGCCACCTCCGAAGCAGCCGGTCTCCGGCCCCTCGACCAACCGCGGCTGGCGGCCGAAGCCCAAGTTGCGCTGGCTGTGGGTCCTGCTCCTGCTGTGGCTGGTCTTCCTGATCGCCATCCCGCTGTGGGCGTGGTCGAAGGTGGACAAGGTCAACGCGTTCCCGGAGTCCGGGCGCCCCGACGACCAGCCGGGTACGACGTACCTGATGGTCGGCTCCGACAGCCGGGGCGACCTGACCGAGGAGGAGCGCAAGGAGCTCGGCACCGGAAACGCGTCGGGCCAGCGCACCGACACCATCATGCTGCTGCACACCGGCGCCGGACCGAACCTGCTGATGTCGATCCCGCGCGACTCGATCGTGGACATCCCGGGCTACGGGTCGAACAAGATCAACGCGGCGTACGCCTTCAAGGGCCCGAGGCTGCTGGTGAAGACCGTCGAGAACGAGACGGGGATCAAGATCGACCACTTCGTGGAGATCGGCTTCGGCGGCTTCGTGGACCTGGTGGACGCCGTCGGCGGCATCGAGGTGTGCCCGCCCTTCGCCATGAAGGACCCGCTTGCGAAGATCGACCTGGAGAGGGGCTGTCAGGAGGTGGACGGCCCGACCGCGCTCGGCTACGCCCGCTCCCGCAAGACCGACACCGAGTTCGGCGACCTCGGTCGCGCCGCCCGGCAGCGTGAGGTCGTCTCCGCGATCGGCAGCGAGGCCACCTCACCCTGGTCGGTCATCAACCCGGTCCGCTACTACCGGCTCAACATGGCCGGCGCCCGCGCGGTCCGGGTCAGCGAGGGCACGTCGCCGTTCGCGCTCGCCCAATGGGCACTGGCCATGACCCGCGTCGATGGCGACAGCGGGCTGACGTGCGGTGTACCGGTGGCCGACTTCGCAGTCAACTGGGACCCCGAGCGCTCCGAGCAGATGTTCACCTACATCCGCGAGGACGACACCGAGAGCATCCCGAAGCGGCTCTGCACGCCGACCGGCTTCCCCCGCTGACGCCACCGGCTGGACGGGTGGTCAGCGCTCGTCGCTGATCCGCTTCGCCTTCCCCAGCGAGCGCTCCAGCGCACCCGATGGCAGCACCTCGACCCGCGCGGTGACGCCGATCCGGTTCTTGACGCGTTCCGCGAGCCGGTTCCCGAGGGCCTCGCGGTCGTCGGTTCCGACGGCGTCCGCGGCCTCCACCCGGACCGTCAGCTCATCGAGGTTGCCTGGTCGGGTCAGCACGCAGAGATAGTGGGGCGTGAGCCCCTCGACGGCGAGGATCTGTTCCTCGACCTGGCTCGGAAAGATGTTGACGCCGCGGACGATCATCAGGTCGTCGGTGCGGCCGGTGACCTTGGCCATCCTCCGGAACGCCGGGTAGGCGGTGCCGGGGAGCAGCCGGGTGAGGTCGCGGGTCCGGTAGCGGACCACCGGCATCGCCTGCTTGGAGAGGCTCGTGAAGACCAGCTCGCCCTCCTCGCCGTCCGGCACCGGTTCGAGCGTGACCGGGTCGACGATCTCCGGGAGGAAGTGGTCCTCCCAGACGTGCAAGCCGTCCTGCGTCTCGCCGGCCTCCTGGCTGACGCCCGGCCCCATCACCTCCGACAGGCCGTAGATGTCGACTGCCCGGATACCCGAACGGGCCTCAACCGCCCGCCGCATCTGGTCGGTCCAGGGCTCCGCCCCGAAGATCCCGACCTCCAGCCCCGTGGTGTGCGGGTCCACCCCCTGCGCCTCCATCTCGTCGAGGATCGCGAGGAAGTACGACGGAGTCACCATGATCACGCGAGGCCGGAAGTCAACGATCAGCTGGACCTGCCGCTCGGTCATGCCCCCGCTGACCGGCACCACCGTGCAGCCGAGCCGCTCCGCGCCGTAATGGGCACCGAGCCCACCCGTGAACAGCCCGTAGCCGTACGACACGTGGACGACGTCGCCCGGACGGCCGCCGGCGGCTCGGATGGACCGCGCCATCAGGTCTGCCCAGGTGTCGATGTCCTCCCGCGTGTACCCGACGACGGTCGGCTTGCCGGTCGTGCCGCTGGAAGCATGCAGCCGCGCAACCTGCTCCCGTGGGACGGCGAACATGCCGAACGGGTAGTTGTCCCGCAGGTCGGCCTTGGTCGTGAACGGGAACCGGGACAAGTCGGCCAGGCTCGTCAGATCGCCCGAATCCACCCCCGCCTCACGGAAGGCTGCGGCATAGTGGGGCACCCGCGCCGCCCGCGCGAGCGATGCGCGCAGCCGCTCGAGCTGCAGCGCCTCCAGCTCGGCGCGGTCCAGACGCGGCACCTCGCCACTCATGCCGGTTGCTCCCAGACCGCCCCGCCGATCTCCCGCGACCGGCCGACGAACTCCGCGACCACCTCGTCGCCCACGGCCACCGTCACGTCGTACACGCCGTCGCGGCCGTCGACCGATCGCTCGACCGCGGTCGCGACCAGCTGGTCCCCGAGCCGGGTCGGACGCCGGAACCGGATCTCTGCGCCCGCCGCGACCGTGCGCCGGTTGTAGGAGTTGCAGGCGAAGGCGAACGCGCTGTCGGCCAAGGCGAACGTCAGCCCGCCGTGGCCGATGGCGTGCCCGTTGACCATGTCCTCGCCGACGGTCATCGTCAGGACCGCCCGGCCCGGCCCGACCTCCGCCAGTCGCATGCCGAGCGCTTGGCTGGCGCGGTCGCCCTCCCACATCGCGTCTGCGCTCCGGCGAGCGAGCTCCTCCGGCGTCATGTCGCGATCATGCCGGATCGCGGCCCGTCCCCGTCAGGCTGACGGTCAGCGACCCACAGCGCGCTCGAGCTCGGCTTTCGTCATCGACGAGCGGCCCTTGACGTTCTTCTTCCTGGCCTCCTCGTAGAGTTGGGCCTTGGTTCGGCCGCCGCTGCCTCGATGCGACCGCAGGCCGCCACGGCGGGACGACGAGATATCGTCGGTGGAGGTCTTGCTGGCCTCCTCCGCCTCGCCACTGCGGGCGCGCTCCTTGTTGACGGTCCGGGCCGCGATCTCCTCCGCCACGTCCTCGCTGCGCCCGCCCTCCTCGAGTCCCTCCTTGATGTGCTCGTACTGCCGTTCGCGCTTCTTGCTCCACGCCTTTTGCGGCACGTCATCACCTCCGGGTCGACGGGTACGCGGTGGCGGCCGGCTCACGGTCTGCGTGAGCCGTGCGGCGGCCGCCGTGATCCGCGGCGCGTCCGTACCCGTCACGGGTCTGCGCATGCATCGGCCTACCACCGGGTACGGCGCGGCCGTCCCCGACCGGAGGTGCTGTGACCACGACTGCTCCCGAGACCGCACACGGCCTGGCCGAGACCTCGCAACCGTGGTCCCTATGGCTGCGCCGAGCGGCGCTTGTCGGTTTCGCAGTCTTCGTGCTGGCGAGCGCGCTCACCTTGTTCGGCGTTCGCACCGTCGTCGCCTCCTCCGAGGCCGGCGGCTACCGACTGTCGGTCGAGCATCCTCGCGTCGCCCGCGCCGGCCTGGACGTGGTGTGGGAGGTCACCGTTCACCGTGACTCACCACTCGAGCGCGAGCTCCAGCTGGCCGTCAGCGGCTCCTACCTCGACCTTTTTGAGACCCAGGCCTTTCATCCAGAGCCCGTCGAGTCCTCCCGTGACGGAGACACCTTGTACCTGACCTTCGCGACCACCCCTGGGGCCGACACCTTCGTCGTCGCCTACGACGCCTACGTCCAGCCGGCCGCCCAGCGCGGCCGCGACGGTCGGGTGGCCGTCGTCGTGGATGGCGCGCCCGTCGTGTCCACGGACTTCTCCACGTTCTTGATGCCTTGAAGGAGGCCGCATCATGGAGATCGCACTACGCGCCGTCATCATCTTCGTGTTCCTGTGGGTGGTGACCCGCGCCGTCGGGCGCACCACGCTCGGCGAGCTGAGCACCTTCGAGCTGCTGCTCTTCGTGACCATGGGCGACCTGGTCCAGCAGTCGATCACGCAGCAGGACTTCTCCGTGACGGGTGGCGTGATCGCCGTGAGCGTCTTCGCGCTGATGACGGTCAGCCTGTCCTGGGTCCAGTGGCGCTTTCCACGTACTCGCGGGATCGTCAACGGCACCCCCGTCGTCGTCGTCCGGGACGGCCAGCTGCTCGAGAAACCTGCACGACAACAGCGCCTGTCTGACACCGATCTCCTGGCCGCCGCACGTCAGCAGGGCATCCGCAGCCTCACGGACGTCGACCTCGCCATCCTGGAGGCCGACGGCAGAATCTCCTTCTTCACGCGCGACTCGTCCTCGTCGAGCGGCGCTCCCGAGACACCGCCGATCGGTTGACCCGACCCCAGGAGATCCCATGACCGCACGAGCAGCCGGCGTCGACACCGTCGTCCTCGACATCGACGGCACCCTTCTCGACTCGACCTACCACCACACCATCGCGTGGCAGCGCGCGCTGCGTCGGTACGGGTACGACGTGCCGTGCGCCCGGATCCACCGGCAGATCGGTCTGGGCGGCGACCGCCTGGTCGCCGCAGCCGCCGGGGACGAGGCCGAGCTTCTTCACGGTAACGAGATTCGCTCCGCCTGGGAGAAGGAGTACGACGAGATGCTGGAGGAGCCTGATCTGCTGCCGGGGGCACGAGAGCTTCTCGACGCACTCCGTGATCGCGGCGTTCACGTGGTGCTCGCCAGCTCGGCCATCCCGCGGCACGCCGAGCGCGCCTTCAGGCTGCTCGACGCCGAACACAGCGTCGACGCGGCCACCACCGCCGACGACGCCGACGAGTCCAAGCCTGACCCCGAGCTGCTGGAGGCCGCCATCGCGCGGGTACGTGGGGCGTCCAGCGTCCTGGTCGGCGACTCCGTGTGGGACGTCGAGGCCGCTCGGCGCGCGGGGATCCCCACCATCAGCGTGCTCAGCGGCGGGGTTCCAGAGGCGCTTCTCAGGGCGGCCGGAGCGGCCTGGGTGTTCGAGGACCCGGCGGACCTGCTCGCGCACCTCGACGAGGTCATCGCGCCCGTCAGGTGAAGGGCATCGAGCATGGGCGGCCGGAGGGGCCCCCTGCTGGACCGCTCCGGCCTGGTGCGGGGGCAGCCTAGGCTCGCCTCAACACCTCGCGTGCCTGTTCCCCAACTGCACAAACCCATGCATCGAGGTCCGAGCCTGTGTCAACGGCGGTCGTGGGCTGAGCTGGTGCTGCGCACCAGCTCAGCAGCCACGTCCCTGAGCTTGATGTTGCTGGTCGAGGAGGCCCGGATGAGGAACTGGAAGGCGCGAGACTCGTCGAGCTGGTAACGCTCCATCAGGATTCCGGTCGCCTGACCGATCACCTTGCGGGACATGAGCGCCTCGTTCAGCTGACTGTGCTCCGTCGACCGCCCGAGAGCGATCACCGCCTGGGATGCGAACAGCTCGGCGATCAGGACCGCGTCCGGGTGGACGCCGGCACCGTTGGTCGAGTACAGGTTCAGTCCACCCAGCGAGTCCTGGTCACGGTACAGACCGACCGCCAGTTGGGCTGTCAATCCTGCCTGCACCGCCTTCGGCAGGTACCGGGGCCAGCGCGGGTCGTCCGCGGCGTTCGCCACGGTGACGACCCCTCCACCCCGGATGGCGTCGTAGCACGGTCCCTCCCGTAGTCCGTACTGGAGATCGTCGAGCTCCCAGACCAAGCGGTCAGTGCCGGCCCGCGTCTCGATCCTGCCGTCGCGATGGGTGATCGAGATGCCGACGTGGTCGAACCCTGGAACGGTTTCTAGGGTCGCCCTAGTGATGGCGTCGAGAGTCTCCTCGAGCGTGAAAGGTGCGTTCATGACGGTGGCGGCCTCGGTGAGGGCGGTCGCAATCCGGATCTCATGGTCGGACACAGGTCCTCCAGGGTGACGGTGGCTGACACACCTGGTGGGCGAAGACCAACGGGTGCCGCCCCTTCGGGACGTCGGTTGGCGCTGCCAGTTCGAAGGGGACGACCTCAAAGACCGCGGTCTCGATCGGTGGGGTCTGGACTCGTCTGACCGGACTGGGCCGGTGAGCCTGTCTCCACGGTACCCCTCGCGCTCAGGGACTCCGCTCGGGATCCGTCACGCTCTGCGTCACCTCCGCCGCGATCTCACGCAGCTTGACGTTGCGGTGACTCGACTCGCGCCGCAGGTAGGCGAACGCATGCGTCTCGTCGATCCGATACCGCTCCATGAGAATCCCGGTCGCCTGTCCGATCAGCTTCCGCGACTCCAGGCCCTCGGTCAGCCCGGTCACCACCGTCGCCCCGCCGACGGCCACGGCGGCTTGGGCGGCGAACACCTCGGCCAGGCTCTCACCCTCGTCCGCTAGCACGACCTCCTCGGTCGCGTACAGGTTGAGACTGCCCAGAGTGGCTGTGCGATCGAACTGCACCCGAGCCGACAGCTGGGTCACGGCTCCCCGGCGCGCTGCAGCCGAGGCGTAACGGCTCCATCGCTGCTCGCGACGCAGATCCGGCACCAGCAGGGTGCGGGATCCGCCGATCACTTCCAGCGCCGGGCCCTGGTTCTCGGCCACCTGCACGCCGTCCAGCCCCGCCGCCAGGTCACTGGTCGCTACCCGGGCGGCGACCGTGCCTTTCGCGCTCAGCAGCAAGCCGGCGTGATCGAAGCCCTTCAATCCCTCGAGGGATGCACCGAGGATCGCGGTGAGCACCTCGTCCAGCCGGTCCGGACTCTCCAGGGCATGAGCCGTGGACGCGATCGCCTCGGCCAGCTCGTTCAGGGGCATTCCGGCTCCTGGGTACAGGTCAACGGATCCCGCCTGCTGCTCGACGAGTACGGAGACAAGATAGCCGACCCGACCGGCACCTGCACTGGGGCTGGCACGTGGATTTAGTCAGACCTGTCGATTCGTCAACTCGCTCTGAAAGAGCTCTACGACAACGGCGTAGTGGTCCGAGGGAACGCTCCTCCCCGGGCGTGGCCGGCCGGCCAGGGATGCTGACTCCACATGGAGCAGGTCTTCAGCTCGCCCCGCTCGCGCGAAGATGTAGTCGATGCGCGTGTCGGCGTGCCAGTCATCCCCCGCCACGAAGGGATTGGCCGAAGCGAAGGTGTTTCCTGGATCGGTCTGGACGACAGTCCAGCAGTCGGTCAGTCCACTGGCCAGCGTTTGCATCTCGGGGGCGGACGGCGGTGCGTTGAGGTCCCCGGCGAGAACCACGGGCATGGGCCCGTCCAACTCGTGCGATGTCAAGATGGCCAGGAGTTCTTGCGCCTGCTGCAATCGAAGGTCATGCCGGTCTTCCTCCCAGTCCAGGCAAGCGGTCATGAAACGCACGGTGCCGTCCGGATGATGCACGTCGACCGCTAACGCAACGGTGCGGTGCCCCTCCCCGGTTGCGCTTCGTACGGGTCTTGCGCCGGTCATCGGCCACCTGCTCAGCACAGCCAACCCCAACTCGACATCCGCGTCCGGGTCATCCGGCATATGTGACGGCGCAAAGGTCGCCTGAAGTCCGAGCCTGGCTGCCAAGATGTTCGCCTGACCCAGACTGCCTGTCGACCACGTTTCCTGGAGCCCAACCACATCGGGCCGAATTGAGGCGATCGTCTCCGATATCGCCGATTGACGCTGTCGCCAGGGGCCGAAGCGGCCCCAGACGTTCCACGTCATGACTCGCACACGATCAGTGTGCCTCTTGCGCGCCGAATCCCCGGTCCTGCAGCCAAAGTTCCGGACCCGCCCTTCTGGCACGTCGCAGTAGCGCATCAACATCTCGTGCGGCATCCGCGGCGGCGTCACCATCGGTCACCGAGTCCCTTTCGCGCGCGGTCGAGATCTACGCACCCACGCCAGCTGCCATCAATCCCGAAGCGAGCAATCCAGGTCCGCCCGCATAGGACGACGTGGACGGGGTACCCGAGATGAGCCCCTACAGAAGGGGCGGTCGCCATGGGCGCCGGGCGACCGGGCCCCTGAGACAGATCGACCACGACAGCGAAGGAGCACTGGCATGAGCAGCACCACTGAGACCGGCAGCACGACGGGGACCAAGGACAAGGACTACAACCTGATCTGGTTCACCGAGGCTTGCCTGAGCAATGTGCTGCGCTTGGAGCAGTACATCGCGGACGCCGAGCGCGACGGGGACGACGAGCTCGCCGAGTTCTTCCGCAAGGCGCAAGCCGATAGCAAGAAGGGCGCCGAGCAGGCCAAGCAGCTGCTCAAGTCGAAGATCGCCTGAGTCCACCGCACACCGAGCAGGAGAACAGACATGAAGGCAGTGACCTGGCAGGGGCCGCGGGACATGCGCGTGGAGGAGGTGCCAGATCCGACGATCCAGGACGCCACCGATGCGATCATCGAGGTCACCACGACCGGACTGTGTGGTTCGGACCTGCACCTCTATGAACCGCTGGCTCCCTTCATGACGCCGGGCGACATCGTCGGGCACGAGCCCATGGGCGTCGTACAAGAGGTCGGCCCCCAGGTCACCGACCTCAAGGTCGGCGACCGGGTCGTGGTGCCGTTCAACGTCTGCTGCGGCGCCTGCTGGACTTGCGACCAAGGGCTTTACAGCCAGTGCGAGACGACCCAGAACCGGGACCAGGGAACCGGGGCGAGCCTGTTCGGCTACAGCAGCCTCTATGGCGCGATCCCCGGTGGTCAGGCGGAGTACCTGCGGGTACCGTTCGCCGACTTTCTCCCGGTCAAGGTGCCGGAGGGGCCTCCCGATGACCGCTTCGTGTTCATGTCCGACGTGATCCCCACGGCCTGGCAGGGGGTTCGCTACGCCGACACCCCCAAGGACGGCACCGTGCTGGTCCTCGGCGCGGGTCCCATCGGCGACATGGCCGCCAGGATCGCGCTTCGCGAGCACCACCGCGTGATCGTCGTGGACCGCGTGCCCGAGCGCCTCGCGCGGGTGGGGGCGCTGGGGGCGGACACGATCGACCTCGATGCTGTGGACGATCTGGGGGCAGAGGTACGCGACCGTACGTCGGGCCGCGGCGCCGACTCAGTGATCGAGGCCGTCGGCATGGAGGCGCACGGCAGTCCGGTCGCCGAGACGATGATCCGGGCCGTGGGTCTCCTGCCCGACGCGCTGGTCCGTCCGGTGATGAAGAAGGTCGGCTTCGACCGGCTCGCCGCCCTCCACTCCGCCATCGAGTGTGTCCGACGCGGAGGGACAGTGTCGATTCTGGGTGTGTACGGCGGCGCCGCCGATCCGATGCCGATGATCCAGCTCTTCGACAAGCAGATCCAGCTGCGAATGGGTCAGGCCAACGTGCGGGCGTGGACCGATGACATCTTGCCGTTGTTGGTCGACGATGACGACCCGCTGGGGACCGAGTCCTTCGCCACCCACCGGCTGCCCTTGGACGAGGCGCCGGCGGCGTACGCGAAGTTCAAGAAGAAGCAGGACGGAATGATCAAGGTGGTCTTCACACCGTGATCCCGGCGCCACGCGGCGCGCTCAGCGAGATCCTCCTCGCACGGATCCGTGAAACCGACGCCGACCTCAGCGCGGTGGCGAAGGTCGAACCGGACGGGCTGGAGGACGGCCACCTCGCGCTGTGGGTCCTCTACGAACTGCACTATCGGGGCATTGCCGGGGTCAGCGACGAGCTCGAGTGGGACCCCGACCTGCTCCGGCTCCGTCGCGGTCTCGAGCAGACGTTCGAGGCCGAGCTCCGAGCGCGCTACACGGCGGCTGGCCCAGGGCGCACCGAGCCGTTCGCCGACGCCTTGTTCGACTACATCGGGAGTCATGAGGGGCCAGCGCTGTCGACCTACGTCCAGCAGAACGCGAGCCGCCAGCAGATGTCAGAGCTCCTGCGGCACCGCTCGATCTATCACCTCAAGGAGTTCGACCCGTCTGCTTGGGTGATCCCCCGGCTCCCGGTCGCACCGCAGGCGGCGCTGATCGAGCTGGCGTGGGACGAGTACGGGACCGGCGATCCGAATCGGCTGCACCGGCACCTGTTCGCCAGGGGGTTGGCCGCCTGCGGGCTCGATCCGGAGTACGGCGCCTACGTCGACGACGCACCACTGGAGATCCTCGAGCAGAACAACGCCATGTCGCTGCTGGGCCTGCACCGGCGCCTGCGTGGGGCGGCGCTCGGACACCTGGCCTGTTTCGAGGCGACCAGTTCCATGCCTTCGCGCCGCCTGGCCTTGGGTCTGGAGCGGTTGGAGATGCCACCGGAGATCACCGACTACTACACCGAACACGTCGAGGCCGACGCCGTCCACGAACAGCTGGCGGTGCGAGTGATCTGCGGCAGCCTGGTCGAGGCAGAGCCCGACCTCCTCCACGACGTGTACTTCGGCGCCTTCACCTGCCTGGACCTGGAGTCGCGGTACGCCGCCCACCTCTTCGACCATTGGGACGTCCCGGAAGCGGAGAGAACATGAGCCCGTCCGAGCAATTCGAGCACCCTGACGTGGTGATCTGCTCAGGAGGACCGATGCTGCTGCGCGGCGATCACGTCGTCGCCGACGCCGACGGCCAGGTGCACCGAACCACCAGACCGGTCTCGGCCGTGTGCCGCTGCGGGAGGTCGGCCAACCAGCCTTGGTGCGACGCCACCCACAAGGTCCTGCCCGAGAAGCTGCGGCCCTGATCCTGGAGGTATCGGTTCTGCGCCCTGCGTGAAAAGGAGCTGCTCAGCATGCGGCTGGGCTTTGGGGGTACGGCCCCGGATACCCGAACCAAGAGATGAGCAACCAGAGGAGTGACCGACCATGGGACAGGTCCAGAAGTCCATCGATGTCGACGTACCGGTCTCCACGGCCTACAACCAGTGGACCCAGTTCGAGACTTTTCCTCGGTTCATGTCCGGGGTCGAGTCGATCACCCAGATCGATGACACCCACACACACTGGGTCACCAACATCGCCGGCGTCGAGCGCGAGTTCGACGCCGAGATCGCCGAGCAGCACCCGGACGAGCGGATCGCCTGGCGCAGCGTAGGCGGTGACACCCAGCACGCCGGCGTGGTCACCTTCCACCGTCTCGGGGAGACCAAGACACGGGTGATGGTGCAGATCGAATGGCAGCCCTCCAACGTCGCCGAGAAGGTGGGTTCGGCGATCAACGTCGACGACCGTCAGGTCTCCAACGACCTGAATCGCTTCAAGGAGCTGATCGAGAGCCGGGGCAACGAGTCCGGGGCGTGGCGTGGCGACATCGACGCCGGCTCCTGACCCCGGAAGCGGCGATGCCGAGCGTGGCACGCACGCTGACCGCCCACCAACATCTCCGCTATCTCGTGGATACACGTCGCGATGACGGATCGGGCAAGCCCGATTCGCCCCTGATGCCGTGGCGGGCAAAGCTGCTCGCGGGCTTCTTGTCCCGGCGTGCTGGTCGACGGCGACCCTGACCCTTGGCTCGTCATGCTGGAAGGCCTCACCCATCTAGGTGAGAATCGGCCAAACGCGACCTGGGTACAGGGCTACCCCGGCGGCCCTGGAAAGGGGCCTTACGCAGCGCTCCTCGGGATGCTTCCCCGCGACGGGCCGCCGGCCCCCTTTCATGGTTGGCCTCGACACGAATGTGGACCCGCGATGCTCCGCGACACTGAGTTCCCGTCCTCCCGTCCCGTCTCGCCGGTCGGCATCGGCGTGCGCCTCAGAGACCGCCCGACCGAGGTTCGCGGGGGAAGCTCTGGAGGTGTGCCGGCTGCCGGCAGGTGCGAGAGCGAGCGTCCATGACTCCCTTGAGAGCGGTGACCAGCCTGACCGAAGTCGTGGAGTTGGTGGACACCCACGGCACGCTCTTCCTTCGCTACTCCAAGGGGCCAGAAGCGGATAGTCGCGGTCCTAGCCGAGACTACGAGGCCGATGTAGCGCTGCCGGGACTCTCTGTGACTGTGGTCTCGCCTGAACCATGGTGGCCACGTCCTGTAGAGGACTGGGTAGCCCGTCGCCTGTGCAAGTACGCCGAGCTCGGGGAGGAGGAGGACCGCTTTCCCTGGCTGCTCACAGGTCGCGTGGTCGGGAATGGACCCGACCATGAACCGCTGGTCGATACGGTGAGCCCCATCGCACGTGTCGCCACGGTCGCCCTTGACGAAGCCCTGCAGACCTACCGCGAGAGGTTCAACGTCGGTCAGAGCTCCCGTGAGTGAGTCAGGTCTCGGTGGGTACGGACGGCTCGGTCGCACGTGCCGCGCGGGCTGGGAGGCTGTGGGCTCCCTCTTCTGGCTACGGTGACCCACGCCGTGCGCTGATCTCCAGACATCGGCGATCTTCTTCAAGGGGCGGTGACATTGCCTCAACGCCACCTCGGCGGCTTGCGGTCTGCTCGGTGCCGTCTTCGTCCGCCGGTACTCGGGCGCCCCCCGGCTTGACGGGAACATGCAGGATCCCACCGGTGATGACATCACCCACCCCCCACGGGCCTCGCGAGCCTTCTTGGTCGTTGCGTCAGACGCAACGGTCCACCACTGTGCTTGGCACGGCCCGCCAGCCGACGTTAAAGTGGCCATTGGCGACGTTTCGTCGCCCCGGCGTCGAGGGCCGGGCTGCAGCAGGCCGGCGAACACCTCGAACCGCTGCTGGAGACGACGGCACGCGAAGACTCCGAGTCAGTCTCGCAGACGATCGAAGGCCATCATGTCCCAGCAGCCGCATCTCGTTCCGTCGACCGAACTCCCCGACCGAGCGGCACGCACCAGTGCCCTCTTCCAGAACCTGGCCAACACGACCAGCGCTCAGCGCAAGCGCCGCCTCCTCGACCAGATCGTGGAGCTCAATCTCTGTGTCGCGCGGTCACTTGCGCACCGTTACCGCGACCGCGGCCTGGACGTGGAGGACCTCGAACAGGTGGCGTACCTCGCGCTCGTCAAGGCCGCCCACCGCTTCGACCCCGACGCCGGACACGACTTCCTTTCGTATGCCGTTCCTACCGTCCGCGGGGAGCTCAGACGCCACTTCCGAGACGTGGGGTGGACCGTGCGCCCGCCGCGCCGGGTCCAGGAGCTCCAGGGCCGGGTGGCGGACGTCCAGGTGGATCTCGCCGGTCGGCTCGGGCGGTCGCCCACCGCTGCGGAACTGGCGGCGGAACTCGGGGAGGATCGCTCGGACGTCGAGGAGGCGCTCGGTGCAGAAGGGTGCTTCGTCCCCGCCTCCTTGGATCGACCCCTGAGCGAGGACAGCAGCACTTCCGTCGGAGACCTTCTGGAGGGATCTGACGGCGGTCACCGCAGCGCCGAGGCACGGATCGCCCTGGCGCCCGTGGTGCGCCGGCTCGGGGAGAGGGATCGGAGGATCCTCCAGCTCCGCTTCTTCGAGGACCGGACCCAGCGCGAGATCGGGGAGGACATCGGGGTGACCCAGATGCAGGTGTCGCGGCTGCTCTCGCGGATCTTCGAAGACCTGCGTCAGTACCTCGAGGCGCCGGACGCGACACTCCAGCGGACGCTCGGGGACCACGCCTCCGAGAACGTGGGTTCCTGAGCGTTCCGGCATGGATCCGCCCGCGACGGGTACGTGCGGGGATGAACAAGACCCAGGTCCCCCGCCCTCCGGTCCGTGTGGCCCTCGCTCACGAGTGCGAGCTCGTCACGCGAGGTTTCGCCGACATGCTCGCCCCGTTTTCCCACAGGGTCGTCGTCGTCCCACCAGGATCCGACGGTCACCCCACCGAGGAGGTCGACCTGCTCCTGTTCGACTCGCTCGCGCCATCGCTCACAACGGCCCAGCGGCACGATGCAGCGCGGGGCGCCGACGCTGCCGGCAAGCTCGTGACCTACACCTGGAATCCGCGACCCGATCTCGTACAGCTCGCCCTCGCTGACGGGGCACGCGGCTGTCTCTCCAAGAATCTCCCCGCCCGCGACCTCGTGGTCGGGCTGGAGGCCATCCACCGTGGTCGAGTCGTGGTCGACTGCGGCACCCGGGAGACGCGTGGTCGGCTACCGGCAGCCGCGTCGCTGCTCACCCCTCGCGAGGCCGAGGTGGTCTCGCTCATCACCCAGGGTTTCGACAACTTCAGCATCGCCCGCGAGGCCTGCCTCAGCATCAACTCGGTCAAGACCTACATCCGCACGGCGTACCGCAAGATGGGTGTGACCACGCGCTCCCAGGCCGTGCTGTGGGGCGTCCGCAACGGCTACCTGACCGAGTTCCCCGACGACAGCGCGGCCCTCACCGGATGACCGCAGCCGATCAGGAGGGCGGCGGGAACGGGTGGTCGCGTATGACGGCCCGGCGCCGTGGGTACCGCCAGCCGGATGGAGGGAGGTCTCGATGACCAAGGAGCGACGTGACGTGTCCACCGACCCACGACTCGACGACGGGACCGAAGCGGATTGGGCCGCCGAGGGTGGCGCCCTGCCCGAGGGCCCGGCGATCGACCCGGACGACAGCGAGGGCGACGACCACCGGCGGCAGCTCCGTCAGCCTTGCTGACAGCGACGCGCCCGAGGACAGCTGGGCTCGCCGCGTGGTAACCGTCACCGGTCAGCTACCGCGCGGCCGGACCGGCTGATCCGCCGCGCTCGGTGAGACGAGGGGGGGAGGGTCAGCTGACCGCTCGTGTCGTCTCACCGGCGCGGCGACCTGGGGGGTTCAGCGCCGTCACGGGCTGGATGAAGGTGGCTTGGTAGTGCTGGTGAGGGCGGCCCCGCCTGACCCACGTCAGGGTCATGCCGAAGTGGCGGTCGTCGACGGTCACGTCATAGCGGCCCGGTGCCACCAGGCGTCCGTCGGAGGTGCCGACCAGCATGACGGTGAACGTGGTCCACCCGTCACATGTCACGGCGTCGGTCACGTCGGCCACCGTGAGTGGGACAGGCCCGTCGGCGGTGCCGGACGCGGCGACCACGCGGCGTCCCACCAGACTCACCAGCACATCCCACGACGGCTCGGTAGTTGTGGTGTCCATCTCGCCCCCTCTGCGTCCCGTCACCCGATCCCCCGACCGGCGTGCCTTGCGAGGTCAACTGTGAGCCAGGGCACCGCCCCCGCGTAGGGAAATCGACGGAAATGACCCGTTCGGTCCATGCATGGTGGCCGACCGGTCAGTGCCGGGCTCAACGGCCCGGGAGTCGGGCTGCGCCACGTCGACCGACCGCCGGTGCCGGGAACGGTTCAGGACAGAGCCGGGACTCATTCGCCGGTCTTGGGGGTGGGGTCGAGGAACAGGTGACGAACCTCCGGGAACTCCACCCGCACCGTCCGCTCGACTTCGTCGGCCGCGTGCTCGAGCTGCTCGGGGGACAGGTCGTCGGCCAGATCAACCCGAGCCGCTACCAGCAGCTGGTCAGGTGAGAGCCGCATCGTGAGAACCTCGAGTACGTCGTCGATCCCGTCGCTCGCAGCGATCAGGCGCTCGATGCCCAGGATCATGGGCCGGCTGGCGGCCATGCCGATGAGGTAGTGCTGGTTCCGTCGGCCGAGCTCGAAGGCGACCCCGCCGAGCAGCGCAGCGATGAGCAGCGATGCGATCCCGTCGGCGACGGCGCTCCCGGTCAGCTCGGACAGCGTCAGTCCGGTCGCAGCCAGGGACAGCCCCAGGAGCGCAGCGCTGTCTTCCAGCACCACCGCGCGCAGCGCAGGGTCAGCTTCGCCCCGCAGGTGATCTCGCATGCCTACCCCAGCGTCGCGCGCCTCGCGCCGCAGCTGCCACAGTGCCCGTGCCAAGGACGAGCCCTCGAAGACGAACGCGAGGCCCAGCACGACGAAGGCCCAGAGCGCCGGCCCGGATGTCGAGTCCTGCCGCAGCGTGGAGATGCCCTGGTACGTAGCGAACCCCGCGCCGAGCACGAACACACCGACCGCTGCCAGCAGCGACCAGAAGTAGCGCTCCATCCCGTAACCGAATGGATGCAGACGGTCCGCGGGACGGCTGCTGCGGCGGATCGCGACGAGGAGGAACGCTTCGTTGACCGTGTCGCCCACCGAGTGCGCTGCTTCCGAAAGCATGGCGCCTGACCCCGACGCGAGTCCGGCGACGAGCTTGGCCGCGGCAAGGCACAGGTTGGCGGCCGCCGCCACGAGGACGGTCGAGGAGGACTCGTCGCCCATGGCGCGACCGTACCGGGTGTCGCCGGCGATCAGTGATCCCCCCAGGGGGCATGCCTGGAACCGGAACGGGTACGCACCGAGAGGGTCGCGTCAGCGCCCGAGACAGTTCTCCCACCGCCGAGCCCAGGAGGAACCCATGAGCAAGACCGCGCGAGAGATCATGTCCACCGACTGCACGTGCGCTTCGACCGATGAGACCGTGGCCGACGCCGCGCGCAAGATGCGCGACCTCGACGTCGGCTCGCTCCCCATCTGTGGCGATGACAACCGGCTGGCCGGCATGATCACCGACCGCGACATCGTGATGAAGTGTGTCGCGGAAGGCGGGGACCCCGGGTCGGCGAAGGTGTCCGAATTCGCGGAAGGCAAACCGGTCACCATCGGCGCCGACGACTCGGTCGAGGAGGCGCTGCGCACCATGACCAGCCATGGAGTACGCCGGCTACCTGTGATCGATGGGCATGACCTCGTGGGAATCCTCTCGCAGGCAGACGTTGCGAGGAACCTGCCCGAGGAACGCATCGGAGAGCTGGTCGAGGCGATCTCGTCGGCACCTCCGAACAACTGAGCAGTCACAGCCGGACCCGAGCCCGACTCGGTTGCCAGGCGGGCGCGCACAGGCGCCACTAGCCATGACGGGCGAGAGCCGCCGCCAGCTGTGCCGTGCGCGCGGCCGGGACCAGCTCGGCCAGCCGCGCGGAGTCGGTGGGGAGGTCCAGCTCGGCGGCCGTCCGGAGCGCCCGCTCGTCGAAGTACGGTCGGACCTCCGGCCACACCGCCTGCACCTCACGGCAGAAGATGCCGGCACCCGTGGGACCGATCCGCGGGAAGTCGGCGATCGCAGCCTCGAGGTCAGAGACGCTACCCTCCTGGCCAGGACGCAGCCGCCGCAGGTCTCCGCCAAGCTCCTCGAGCAGGTACGTCGCACTTTCCTCGAGCTTGGTGGAGGTGCTCTCGTCGTACCGCCGGTAGCCGCCGCGACCGAGGGCGTCGACCCGCTGCTGCCACGTGGCGTCCTTCATCCGCTGCGGCGTGCGCCATCCCGCACTGAACAGCTCCCGCGCCGCCTTCGCCGCAATGTCGGTCGAGATCCGGGTCGACGCCAGGGTGGTGAGCACGAGCAGCTGGTAGAGAGGTGACGGCCTGTCACGCAGCGTGATCCCGGCTTCGTCGGCGTAGGTGCTGCCGTGCTCGTCCAGCAGGCGAGCCACGGTCTCTCGTTGCGTCATGGCCGGGTGGTACCCACTTCGGGGGCCACGACTCCCCGGTCGTCTGGCGGTGAGCCGGGACGAGTCGATGCACATGGCCTTCGCCTGCGACGTGGTCGACACTGTCAGTGAGGAGGAGCCCGAGCTCTTCGACGACGAGATGGCGGCTGAGGTGAAGCAGATGCTGATCGACGGCGTGGACGCCGAGGCCCAGTTCGCCGAGGACCTGCTCGGCGGCGGCGTCGCCGGCCTGTCAACCGCCGACATGCGCTCCTATCTCGAGTACGTCGCCGACCGGCGCATGGAGCGGCTCGGACTCGAGCCTATCTGCGGGTCGAGGAACCCGCTTGCGTTCATGGAGCTGCAAGATGTCCAGGGGCTCTCGAAGTTTTTCGAGCGGAAGGTCTCCGCCTACCAGGTCGGCGGGTCCGGCTCGGTCTCGTTCGACGACGACTTCTAGTCCGCGCCCGCCCGCCCACATCGCGAGGAGAAACCATGAATGACACGAACCAGCTGACCGAACGCCTCGACGCGGGTCCCGTGATCTGCGCCGAAGGGTTCTTGTTCGAGCTCGAGCGTCGCGGCTACCTCAGTGCCGGAGAGTTCGTGCCCGAGGTGGCCCTGGAGTTCCCCGACGCCCTCAGGGCGCTGCACGTCGACTACCAACGGGCCGGCTCCGACATCGTCGAGGCGTTCACCTACAACGGGCACCGCGAGAAGATGCGGGTGATCGGCAAGGAGGACCTGCTGGAACCTCTGAACCGAGCAGCGCTGCAGATCGCTCGCGAGGTCGCCGACACCCGTCCGGGCGACCTGATGGCGGGGAACATCTCGAACACCAACATCTGGGATCCGGCGGACCAGGATCGTCAGACCGACGTGCGCGGGATGTTCGAGGAGATGGTCAGGTGGGCCGTCGAGGGCGGCGCCGACCTGATCATCGGCGAGACGTTCTACTACGCCGGAGAAGCGCTCGCCGCCCTCGAGGTGGCCAGGTCGACGGGGCTGCCGGTGGTGCTGACCGTGGCGCCGATGGCGCTGGACGAGATGGCCGACGGTGTCGGCATCGTGGAGACCTGCCAGCGGCTGGAGCAGGGTGGGGCCGACGTCGTCGGCATGAACTGCTTCCGCGGACCAGCGACCATGGTGCCGTGGCTGCGCGAGATCCGGGCGTCCGTGTCCTGCCACGTCGGCGCGCTGCCGATCCCGTACCGGACGACGCCGGCCGAGCCGACGTTCTTCAACCTCAGTGACGATCGTGCGAGCGTGCCGTCGCCGCACGGGCGCACCTTCCCCACTGCCCTCGACCCGTTGTACGCCAACCGCTACGAGGTGGGTGCCTTCGCCCGCGAGACAGCGGACCTCGGCGTCAACTACCTGGGTGTGTGCTGCGGTGCGTCGCCGATGCTGATCCGCGAGGTGGCGGAGGCGGTCGGGCTGACTACGGAGGCCAGCAGGTTCTCGGAGCGGATGCAGAACCACTTCATGTACGGCGACAACGAGCGGCTCCCCGACCACATCGTCTCGCTGGGCGACCAGGCCTAGCGTCGCCGGGCCGAAGCGCAGTGCGAAGGTTCAGAGCTCGGACTGGATCCCCGCCAGGAGCTGGCGAGCCATGACGATCCGCTGCACCTGGTTGGTGCCCTCGTAGATCTGGGTGATCTTGGCGTCGCGCATCATCCGCTCGACGGGGTAGTCGCGGGTGTAGCCGTAGCCCCCGAGGACCTGCACCGCGTTGGTGGTGACCTCCATCGCGGTGTCGGAGGCGAAGCACTTGGCGGCGGCACCGAAGAACGTGAGGTCCCGGTCGCCCCGCTCGGACCGGCCGGCCGCGGCGTACGTCAGCTGCCGGGCGGCCTCCACCTTCATGCCCATGTCGGCGAGCATGAACTGGAGCCCCTGGAACTCCGCGATCGACTTCCCGAACTGCTGCCGCTCCTTGGCGTAGTCGAGCGCGTAGTCAAGCGCGCCCTGCGCCACGCCGACGGCCTGCGCG
Organism: uncultured Actinomycetota bacterium; assembly: GCA_963826265.1. GTDB lineage: Bacteria > Actinomycetota > Actinomycetes > Propionibacteriales > Nocardioidaceae > Nocardioides. The sequence continues at coordinate 1,033,712 of CAWGWH010000001.1, read as the reverse complement.
GCGATCGTGACCCTGGTGTGGTCGAGGGTGCGCATCGCGATCGAGAAGCCCTCGCCCTCCGTCCCGATCATCCGGTCGCCGGAGATCCGCACGTGGTCGAGGTAGACCTCCTTGGTGGGGCTGCCCTTGATGCCGAGCTTCTTCTCCGGCGCACCGAACGAGACGCCCTCGTCGGACTTCTCCACGACGAACGCCGTGACTCCGCCGCGGGTCCGCTTCTCGGCATCGGTCACGGCCATGACCGTGTAGTACTCCGACTCCTCGGCGTTGGTGATCCACCGCTTCACACCGTTCAGGATCCAGTCGTCGCCGTCGCGCTCCGCGCGGCACTTCATGCCGCCGGCGTCGGACCCCGCGTCGGGCTCGGACAGGCAGTAGGAGAACCCGCCCTCGCCGGCGGCGAGCTTGGTCAGGTAGGTCTTCTTGAGCTCCTCCGACCCCGCGAGCTGCACGGGCAATGAACCCAGCTTGTTGACCGCCGGAATCAGGCTCGAGCTCACGCAGGCGCGGGCGACCTCCTCGATCACCAGGCAGGTCGCGAGCGCGTCCGCCCCGGCCCCGCCGTACTCCTCCGGGACGTGCGGCGCGTGGAAGTCGGCGGCCCGAAGCGCTTCGGCGGCCTCGCGTGGGTAGCGGGCCTGCTCGTCGACCTCGGCGGCGTACGGCGCCACCTTGGCGTCGCAGACGGCCCGCACGGCCTCGCGGATCGCCTGGTGCTCCTCGGAGAGCGCGTAGAGGGGGAAGTCGTTGATGGCGCCGGTCATGGGGCGGAGTGTACGGACGCGAGGTGCCCGCGCCGTACGGCGTGGGTCACACTGGCGACGTGGCCGACTGGTTGGACCCTGGGACCATCCGCTTCCTGCTCGATGACACCGAGACGTGGGCGGTGGTCGGGCTGTCCGGCAACCGTTCGCGCACGGCCTACCGGATCGCGGCGCTGCTGCAGCGGCGTGGCAAACGGATCGTGCCGATCCACCCCGACGCTCCGGTGGTCCATGGGGAGCAGGGGTACGCCACGCTGGCCGATGTGCCATTCCCGGTCGACGTGGTCGACGTGTTCCGTCGGTCGGAGTTCGCCGGCGAGTTCGCCGACCAGGCGGTGAAGATCGGCGCCGGCGGGGTGTGGTTCCAGCTCGGCGTCGTCGACCACGACGCGTTCCGGCGTACGTCGGAGGCGGGGGTCCCGATGGTGATGGACGCCTGCCCGGCGATCGAGTGGAACCGCGGGCGCTGAGATGACGCATGACCTGCGGGTCCCGGCGGGGCCGGGGCTCCCCCACGGGCTGGTGATCCCGGCTGCTGAGCTCGAAGAGCGTTTCAGCCGGTCGTCGGGGCCGGGCGGCCAATCGGTGAACACCACCGACAGCCGGGTCGAGCTGGTCTTCGACGCCGCCTTGTCGAGCGCCCTCAGCCCCGCTCAGGCAGCCCGCGTGGGGACGGTGCGGATCGTCGCGGCCGAGCACCGCTCGCAGCACCGCAACCGCGCCGCGGCCCGGCAGCGGCTAGCGGCGACCCTCCGGGTGGCGCTGACACCCCCACCTCCCCCACGGGTCCCGACCAAGCCCTCCAAGGCGTCGCGTCGGCGACGGGTCGAGGCCAAGCGGCGTCGCGGCGAGACCAAGGCGCTCCGCGGCCGGGTCCGGGGACGCGACGACTGACCCAACAGTCCGTTCAGGGCCTCGTGAAGCGGTCGCCCGCACCGATGAGCGGTCGGATGATTGAGAGCATCTGCTCGTGAGACCGGCGTCCGCCTCGAGCGCAGCCCCGCTACGTGGCTAGGGCCTCCGCTCGGCGTGCGAGCGAGGGTTCTACTCTGGGAATGAGCCCCACCTACGTCTTGACACAGAAGCCGGGAGACGTGCCGGCGAATCCCGGCAAGAAGCGCGACTTTAGGCCGCTACCCCACAGCTGGCGGCGGTTCTTATGTAGGGGCGCCGGCCGTTACCGTTTCATCGCCAGGCTCGCCGCGTTGCATCTCCCCCAGGGCCTCAATCATTTGCGCGAATTGTTCGGCGTTCGGTGGCGCGAACGGTTCAGCGTCAGGGACGGTTTCGAGGACTTTGATGAAGTCTTCCAGCTGCGTGCCGCTGGCGGCTGGTAGGTGCGACGAATAGATCTGTCTTGGCTGAATCTGGCGGACTCGGTCAAGAACATGATTGAAATCGTCGCCGTCGACGATGTGTACCCATGGTGAGTCCGAAGTTGCCCAAGCCAGCATTCCACCGGCAAGCGCGTCCGGCGGCACGTCCGCAGCGTCTTGGGTCGCCTCGGGCAAGATCGCACCGAACGCGTCCACGCTGAACAATGCGCCCGTCGAGCGGTCCAGCACTCCCGTCGAAAGTGGGCTATCGAACAGCGGCGGCGCGACCGCCGTCAGCGTGCGATCCCCGACATGAATTTCGTCACCGAACCGTATGGCGTGAACCCGCTCCATTGGAACCGGCCACCACGTTCCCATCCGCAGCGCACTGAAGGCGTGAGTGACAAGTGTGGCGTTCGGCGCTGCCTCCATGATCCGCTGAATACTTCCGGTGTGGTCGGCGTCGTCATGCGTCAGCCACACCCACTTCAGACTCTGAAGATCTACTACTGAACCAACTGCCGCCAAGAAGTCATCACCGTCTACTCCTATGCCGGTGTCAATCAAGACCGGCTCCTCGGCCATCAACAAATAGGCATTGACCGGCAGAACCCCTACACCAGGGAGGGGTAGATTGGCCGGAAACACATGGACGTCTGGCGCGGCCTGATAAGGGGCATCCACGGTGACCTCCTCGGCGACATAGGAATGCGTGAAGGCCCTCGAACCTACGCCCGATCAGACCTCCCTCGCAACGGAGTCGGCTGCTGCTTGGTTGACTCCGCGCAAGGCGGTGTGGTCGAGCGCGGGCGGTAGTTTCGCCAGCGCCTCCGGACCCACTGATCCGCGAGTACGCGTGTTCCGACCGGAGTCCCCTTGTCGCCGCGCGCCTGACATCACTCGGTAGGCGACGAGCACCGATACAGCTGCTAGCCGGGGATGTGCGCGCTCAGACGACTGGGCCAGGCGCGGCTGGTCCGATGTAGATCTCGACTTCAACCTCAGTGGGGGGCACACCTCGTCGGCCTCGAACGCGGAGAGGTCGACGTCCTGCGCGTGCAGAACCTTGACAGCCAGGCCGGATCGCGATCGCGAGACCGCAGCGTGAGTCTGCTCCGGAACGTCGCCGCGATCGCGGTCAAGAAGGAGCACTAGCCCCCACCAGAAGGGCCGCTTCGTCTGCCGGTGCTCCACGCCATCGATCTTGCAGCATTGGCGACCCAGAGCGCTCCAAGATCCGCCCGGACATGCCTCGATCGGGCGGAGCACCGACCACGCTGCAGTCAATGCGGGATCGCAGCAATAGGCGAAATGACCTCGTGACAAGCCAATCCGAGCGCGATGAGCAAACCCTCGCGATCGCCACGGCGCTGGCCGTCCTAGTAGGCGCGGTCGTGATCGGGGTCCTAGTCGGGGTGAATTTCGACCTGGCGGCTGTGTGGTCGAGCGGAGGGCATCTACCACGCCGTCGGCCCCACTTTCACGCTGCTGCAACGGTGTGCCAGACGGGCCAACGGCGTGGTAGTCGCGATGTGCGCGCTCATGCCGCGACCCCGTCAGGTGACACGGGGCTCGGTCAGGCACAGCAGTCGGCCGGTGGCGAGGTTGGTGTCGCCGCCAGTGCCCCCACGGGAGGTCGTGGTGGGCACCGGCGGGCCTCGCCGGCGGAGATCTTCGACCCGTCGCAGAGGCCGGCGGCCTCGAGGCCGCCCATCAGGGCCTCGATAGTCATGGTCACCACCACGGTCGCGGCGACCCCACCCGAACTCGTGACGGTGTGCTCGGGGCGGGACTCGAGGTACTCGCAGAACGCCAGCCCCATCCGGCGCCGGGACGGGGTCGAGGAGTCCAGGCCGGGGTGGCGCTTCGGCGAAGCGAACGCCAGCAGGGCCTTGCGCAGCATCGCCCCGTCCAGGGACGGGACGGTGAACCGGCCATGACAGCTGCCGTGCCGGTCATCGGACATCGTGAACGACGCCTTCGCCCCTGCCTCTTGCTCTTCGGCCTCCAGTCGGCGGGCCTCCTCGGCATCGGCCGCCTCGGGTCCAGCACCTCCAGCAGCCGTCGTCCCAGGACCCGCAAGGCTTTGGCGTCGTGGTGGCGGGCTTGCTCGAGCAGATACGACTCCGCCTCGGTGATGGTGTCGGTGGCGACCAGGTCGGTGGGCAGCGCGTCGACCGCGTCGACGATCACCTGCGCCTGATCGTGCGTGACCGCAGCGTCCGCGAGCGCAGTGCCGACCTCCGGATGGGCCTGGTCGAACCGCTTCGCCAACCGCGCCGCCCAGTGCACCGCCCGCCGGGTGGTGCGGGTCTGGTGCGCCAGCCAGTTCGCCGGCGAGGTCGCACCCACCTCGGAGCCGACCTCGACGCGCTCGGCGTGGGACAGCAGCCGCATCTTCACGTGCGCGACCTGCGCCGCCAGCCGGTTCACCTCAACCAGCGCGTCACCGGTCTCCGAAGCCGACATCGACCACACCGGCGTACCTGCGACCGACCCCAGCTCGCGACGTACCGACGCCACCACGGTGGCCACCGGATGGGTGGGATCGAGCGCGGCTGCTGTCATGACACCGACTCAACCCACCCTCACCGACAGAACCGGCCGACCCCGAGGCGCGCTGTGGAAACGCATGCACGAAGCCTCGCTGTGGATGGTTTGCGACTCCTCAACCACCGGAAGGCAGGCCGATCACTCCGCCTCATAGACGAGCGCGTGGTCGCCATTCGCCAGCCGCAGCTGGGTGCCGCTGATGCTCCAGTCGAGGACCGAACCGACGAGGACCTCCATCACGCCGCGCTCGACCTCCCCGGCCGCGCCGAGGCAGCCCATCAGGGTGAAGCCGAGGTCTCGCAGCTCCAGCCGGTCGCCCATGACGGTGGCCATGCCGCTGCCGGTGTTGCAGCCGGTGTGCACCTCGATCCGGTCACCCTCGATGGTCAGCGTCGCCTGGACCTTCGGAGGGATGCCCATGATCCCGACCGAGTCGCCGTCCGTCTCCTCGATGCCGGTCAGAGTCCAGACGGTGCCGTCCAGCGGGACGTCGGGGCCGGCGCCTGAGCCGCCCTCGCCGACCGGGACGAACCAGATCTCGTCCCCGTCGCGGGTGATCGCGACGTCGTCGCCGTCCAGCCGGATTCCCGGCTTGCTCGTGAAGAGGTCGACGAGCCACTCGTCCTGCTCGAAACCCGCGCCCGGACAGCCGATCTCGGTCCCGCCGACGTTCGTCACGACCAGCGCACCGTCGTCCCACGTGGCGTTGCCGGACATCGTGTTGCACGTCGCCTGGAACGAGATCGTGCCGTCGGCGAGCGACAACCGCAGCACGTCACCCTCGCCGAAGGGGTCCGGCAGACCGTCGGACACGTAGTCGCCGCCGATGCCCTGGTCGGGCGTCGGGTCGGCGTCGCCGGGGGTCGCGGTGTCCGAGCCGCAGGCCGCCACGAGCGGGAGGATGAGCGCCAGCCCCACGATGCGTCCGATCATGGCGATTCGACGTCCTCGCGGGCCGGTCGGTTCCGCTAGAACCCCAGCCGACGCTCGCCGCGGATGACGGCGCCCTTCGCCTGGGCCGACTCCTTGAGCTGCTGCTGGAAGTCGGCCATCCGCTGCTGCAGGTCGGGGTCGGTCGCGGCCAGGATCCGTACGGCGAGCAGGCCCGCGTTGCGGGCACCGCCGACCGCGACCGTGGCAACCGGCACCCCCGCCGGCATCTGCACGATCGAGAGCAGCGAATCGAGTCCGTCGAGGTTCTTGAGCGGAACCGGGACGCCGATCACCGGCAGTGGCGTCACCGACGCGAGCATCCCGGGCAGGTGCGCCGCACCCCCGGCGCCCGCGATGACGACCTGGATCCCGCGACCGGCCGCCTCCTTGCCCCAGGCGAGCATCTCCTCGGGCATCCGGTGCGCGGAGACGACGTCCGCCTCGAACTCGACCTCAAACTCGGCGAGCGCCTCACCCGCGGCCTGCATCACCGGCCAGTCGGAGTCGGAGCCCATCACGATGCCCACGCGTGCGGTCATGGGATCACCGTAGGGCTTCAGCGGGCGATCCTGGCGATCAGGGCTTCGAGCGGGCCGCGCACGCGGGCGGCTGCGAACACCGCGCCGACCACGCCGAGGATCACGACGTACCAGAACATCGCCCACTCCTCCTCCGGCGGCCAGACGCCGTCGGTTCGCATCCACACGTGCAGCGAGTAGAGGGTCAGCGTCATGGTGCCGGCGCCGAAGAGCACCGCCACGAACCTCACGCCCGGCGGCGGCAGCCACGACAGCAGGAGCAGGCAGCCACCGATCACGGCCAGCGAGCTGCCGATCGTCTGCGCGAGGTCGAACGGCGTCGAGCTGTGGGGAGCCACCAGCAGCAGGTAGTCGGCGCCGCCGGCCGGCGTCGTGCCGTACATGCCGAACCCCGCCTCATAGAGCTCCCGAGCGCTGAATCGGGTGGCAGTCAGCGCGTCCGACAGCCGGGTGGCGCCGACGGCGAGCGCGACACCGCCGCCCAGCAGGCCAGCCTGCACCGCACGCCGCGCCAGGTCGCTACGGCCCACGGCCATCCCCGCGAACAGGTAGGCCAGCCAGGGCAGCGCCGGGTAGTAGCCCGTGAGCAGCAGCTCCCACAGCATCGGCACCGGGTCGGCCAGCTGGCTCCACGACGCGTTGTCGCCGCGCGCCTCGGGGAGCATCGGGCGGACCTGGTGCGAGATCACCGGGACGACCACCAGCCACCCAGCGGCCAGCAGCGCGAGCGAGCCGGCGCCGAGCCCGATGAACGGCAGGGCGAGCAGGAACATCACGCCGTAGTAGGTGAGGATCACCGCCAGCCCGCTGTCGAGCAGCCCGAGCGTGAGGCCGAGCGCCGCGATCAGGAGGGCACGTACGCCGAGCGCGCGGACCGCGACCCAGCGGGCGCGGCCGGTGGGCGTTGTCCGGCGCCCGGAGAGCAGCGCGAGTGACACCCCGGCGAGCACCGCGAACAGGGCGGACGCCCGGCCGCCGGCCAGGTCCTGGGTCCAGCTGATCTCCCCCTCCGGGGTGACCGGCGAGAGCACGTGGGTCGACACCATGCCCAACAGCGCCAGGCAGCGGGCGACGTCGAGGCCGACCAGCCGCTCACCACGCCGCCGCGGCGCGGCCACGGTCCGAGTGAGCGTCTCGGCGGCCATGGGACCAGAATCCCAGAGTCCGGAGACCGTGACGCGTTACTCGCTCGCGTTGCCGAGGTCGCCGCGGAACCAGGCCGCGGCGTGCCGCGCCCGCTCCAGGCAGTCGTCGAGGTCGTCGCCATAGGCGTTCACGTGCCCGACCTTGCGGCCAGGCCGCAGGTGCTTGCCGTAGAGGTGCACCCGCAGCCGGGGGTCTCGGGCCAGCGCGTGGGGGTAGCCGTCGTACAGCCGCCCGACCCCCTCGGGGCCACCGAGGATGTTGACCATCACGGTCCATCGGGCGCGTGGGTTCGGCGCCCCGAGCGGGAGGTCGAGAACCGCGCGCAGGTGGTTCTCGAACTGGGAGGTGACCGCGCCGTCCTGGGTCCAGTGGCCGGTGTTGTGCGGTCGCATCGCGAGCTCGTTGACGAGCACTCGGCCGTCGGTGGTCTCGAACAGCTCGACCGCCAGCACCCCGGTGACGTCGAGCTCCCGAGCGACGGTGAGCGCGATCCGCTGCGCCTCGCCAGCGAGGTCGGGGTCGAGGTCGGGCGCCGGCGCGATCACCTCGTGGCAGATCCCGTCGCGCTGGGTCGATGCCACGATCGGGTATGCCGCCGCCTGGCCGCTCGGCGAGCGGGCGACCAGCGCGGCGAGCTCGCGGCGGAAGTCGACCCGCTCCTCGGCGAGCAGCGCGACCCCGGACGCCTCGGCGGCGGCCAACGGCTCGGCGCACTCCTCGGCGGAGCTCACGAACCAGACGCCCTTGCCGTCGTAGCCGCCGCGGGTGGTCTTGAGAACGCACGGGAACCCGAACGCCTCGACGTCGGCGACCGACGCGACCACCGCGTTGCGCGGACACGGCAGGCCGAGGTCGCCGAGCCGGGTCCGCATGACGGCCTTGTCCTGCGCGTGGACCAGGGCGTCGGGCCCGGGCCGCACGGCGAGCCCGTCCGCCGCGAGCGCCCGGAGGTGCTCGGTCGGGACGTGCTCGTGGTCGAACGTGACGACCTGGCAGCCGTCGGTCACCGAGCGGAGCGACGCCAGGTCGCGGTAGTCGCCGACCACGTGGTCGGGGATCACCTGCGCCGCCGAGACGCCCTCTGCCTCGGCGAGCAGCCGCAGCGGAAGCGCCAGCGCGGCAGCCGGCTCCGCCATCATCCGGGCGAGCTGGCCGCCACCGACGATCGCGAGCCGTGGCGCGTGCCCGGGCTCGTCCTGCGGCTCGGGTGACACGCAGCAGAGGCTAGGCCATGCCCTTGCGCCGGGCGGGACGGGTCACGTCCTCGGCCTCGAACCGCAGCCCCTGGCCGCGGATGGTCGTGATCAGCCGCGGTCGCCGGCTGTCGTCGCCGAGCTTGCGGCGTACCCACCCCAGGTGGACGTCGATGGTCTTCGACGAGGTCCAGAACGTGGTGTCCCAAACGTCCCGCATCAGCTCGTCGCGGGTCACCAGCTCACCGGCTCGGGACATGAGGGCGTACAGCAGGTCGAACTCCTTGCGGGAGAACACGACCTCCTGCGGTCCCACCCAGACCCGGCGCGTAGCGGGGTCCAGGCTCACGTCCTGCACAGTTAGCACGGCAACACGGTAGGAATCCTCGGGCGCGCCCGTGCCGAAACGCCGATTTTGTTGACGAACGCAGGATCAATGACGGCTCAGTGTCTACGCACCGTCAGCGGCTCGACCAGGCCGAATCCGCGCACCGGGCGGGCCGGGAGCCGCCGGGTCTCGAACTGGTCGTCGGGCAGGAGGTCAGCAGTCTCCTGGTCGATGATGACCCGGTTCCGGCGGGCGACGCCGGTGAGCCGCGAGGCCATGTTCACCGGCGGCCCGAACACATCACCGAGCCGCATCTCGACCGCCCCACTGGCGAGCCCGACCCGCACCTCGGGCAGCCGGTGGTCCCGCCCGATCACGTTGATGATCCCCTCGGCCGTGTCGTACGCCGCGATCGGATCGTCGTTCACGAACAGCACTGAGTCTCCGATGCTCTTGATCACCCGGCCCCGGCGGCTCGCGACGACGTCGGCGCACCGGGACTCGAACGTCTCCACGATCTCGCCGAGCCGTGACCGCGACACCTCGTTGGACAGGGTCGTGAACCCGACGATGTCCGCGAAGCCCACCGTGAGCTGGGTCGTGTGGAGATCGGCCTCGCTCGCGCCGAGCGCCTGGACCCGGGCGACGGCGGCGGCCAGGTGGCGGCGCCACGCGTAGATCAGCAGCTGCTCGAAGGGCTCGTTGACCTCGTCGAGCAGCCGCAGCGCCGAGCCCGCTCGCGAGCCGGTGGCCTCGTCGCCTCGTTCGAGCTCCTCGACCCGGTTGACGAGCGTCGCGACCTCCCAGTCGGCCAGCCGGGCCATCGTCTGCCCGACCGCGCGGGTCAGCATCACCGCCATGTCGAAGTCGATGGCGCCGGCCTCGACGATGCTGGTGAGCGTCGACACCGCGCCGGCGTCGGACCGGGTGAAGGCCACCTCGGTCCCGGCCTCCGGGAACCCGAGCGCCCGCCACAACCGGCGCAGCTCCTCGATGGTCACGCCGGTCTCGTCGGCCACCTCGAACGCGCTGTGGATCGGCTGCTCGCCGAGGATCGCCTGGGACAGGGAATCCAGGTCGGGGCGGGGCTCTGGGGCCTGCTCAGGAACCATCGTCCGAGCGGTGCGGCGCGGGGCCGCGGCCACCCGCAGCCGTCTCGAGCTCGGCCGCGACGGTCTTCTGGACCTGCTCGACCCGCGGGATGTCGTGCAGCAGCACGTGACCGTGCTCGCTCGCGTCGGTGACCACGAGCGTGCCGCAGCCGAAGAGCCGGTCGATCACGCCGATCTCGAAGTCGACCCCGCTGATCCGGTTGAGCGGGATGGTCCGACCCTCCTTGGCGATCAGGCCCGAGCGCTTCATGAACCGCCGATTGGTGAAGGTGTAGGTCGTGGTGGCCCACGTGACGAGCGGCCGCACCACGAACCACACGATCGCCAGCCCCGCGAGGATCCACACGACGAGGTGCATGATGTCGGCCGCGTCGCCGGAGCCGAGCCCGTTGAGGACCACCGCCACCGCGAGCGTCACGAGCAGCGCGAACAGCGGCACCAGCAGCGCCTTCGGGTGCGTCCGCGTGGAGACGACGACGTGCTCGCCCTCGTTCAGGAGCTTCGGGTTGATGGCCACGGGTCAATCATGTCACTCGGTCGGCCGCACGTGCACCACATCGCCCGCCGCAACCGGGCGCCCCGCGACGACGAGCCGGCCCGCCTCGTCGACGTCGGTCGCCGGCCCGACCAGCTCGTCCCCGCCGGGAAGCGCCACGCACACCTCCTGGCCGACCGTCTCGCACACGTCCAGGTACGCCGCGCGCACGGCCGCGCCGCCCCCGGCCGACCAGGCGTCGTACTGGTGGCGGAGGCGGGCAAGGATCCCGAGCAGCAGGTCGGTGCGGTCGGGCGCGGAGCCGGTCGCGAGCGCGACCGACGTGGCGGGCGACACCGGCAGCTCGTCCTGCTCCTGGTGGACGTTGACGCCGATCCCCACCACTGCGGCCGGGCCGGCCGACGTGTCGAGCCGCTCGGCGAGGATCCCGGCGGTCTTGCGGCCGTCGATCAACACGTCGTTGGGCCACTTCAGCGTTGCGGAGACTCCCGCCTCCTGCAGCGCCCCGGCCACGGCGACCCCCGCCAGCAGCGGCAGCCACGGCCACTCGCTCCCGGCGAGTGAGGGTCGCAGCAGGGCCGAGAACGTCAGCGCCGCCCGGTCCGGCGTCTCCCAGGTCCGGTCCAACCGACCGCGCCCGGCGGTCTGGTGCTCGGTGACGACGACGGTCCACTCGGGAGCTCCGCCCCGCGCCCGCTCGGACACGTCCGCGTTCGTCGAGCCGGTGGCGGGCACCACCTCGATCCCGAGCTCGGAGAGGCGGGCGGAGTCGAGAGGCGGGCGCACGGGCACTACATTGACACGGGTGAGCGCACATCCCGGTGAGGGCACCGACGTCCCGGCTGACATCGACATCCACACGACCGCGGGAAAGCTCGAGGATCTCGAGCGGCGGCTCGACGAAGCGATCCACGCGGGTTCTGCCAAGGCGGTCGAGAAGCAGCACGCGAAGGGTCGCAAGACCGCCCGCGAGCGGATCGAGATCCTGTTCGACGAGGGCTCGTTCGTCGAGCTCGACGAGCTGGCCCGCCACCGGTCCACCGCCTTCGGGTTGGAGAAGTCCCGCCCGTACGGCGACGGCGTGGTGACCGGCTACGGCACCATCGACGGCCGACAGGTCTGCGTCTTCTCCCAGGACTTCACGGTCTTCGGCGGCTCGCTGGGCGAGGTCTACGGCGAGAAGATCACCAAGGTGATGGACCTCGCCATCAAGACCGGCTGCCCGATCATCGGCATCAACGAGGGGGCCGGCGCCCGGATCCAGGAGGGCGTGGTCTCACTCGGCTTGTACGGCGAGATCTTCCGCCGCAACGTCCATGCGTCCGGCGTGATCCCGCAGATCAGCCTGATCATGGGCAACTGCGCGGGTGGTCACGTCTACTCCCCCGCCGTCACCGACTTCACCGTCATGGTCGACCAGACCTCTGCGATGTTCATCACCGGTCCCGACGTCATCAAGACGGTCACGGGCGAGGACGTCACGATGGAGGACCTCGGCGGCGCCCGCACCCACAACACCAAGTCGGGCAACGCCCACTACATGGGGTCCGACGAGGACGACGCGCTCGAGTACGTCAAGGCGCTGCTCTCGTTCCTGCCGCAGAACAACCTCGACGAGGGCCCGACGTACGACGAGGTGCCGGATCCCGACTTCACCGACCTCGACCGGACGCTCGACACCCTGATCCCGGACTCGCCGAACCAGCCCTACGACATGCACGACGTCATCACCGCCTCACTCGACGACGAGGAGTTCCTCGAGGTGCAGGCGATGTTCGCGCCGAACATCGTGGTCGGCTTCGGCCGCGTCGAGGGCCACTCGGTGGGCGTGGTCGCCAACCAGCCGCTGCAGTTCGCCGGCACGCTCGACATCGACGCGTCCGAGAAGGCGGCTCGGTTCGTGAGGTTCTGCGACGCGTTCAACATCCCGGTCCTCACGTTCGTGGACGTGCCCGGCTTCCTGCCCGGCACCGACCAGGAGTGGGACGGCATCATCCGCCGCGGCGCGAAGCTGATCTACGCCTACGCCGAGGCGACGGTCCCGCTGGTCACGGTGATCACCCGCAAGGCCTACGGCGGCGCCTACGACGTGATGGGCTCCAAGCACCTCGGCGCCGACATGAACGTCGCCTGGCCCACCGCCCAGATCGCGGTGATGGGCGCGCAGGGGGCGGCCAACATCCTGCACCGCAAGACGCTCGCCTCGGTGGAGAGCGAGGGCGGCGACGTCGAGGCCAAGCGCGCCGAGCTGATCCAGGAGTACGAGGACACGCTCGCCAACCCCTACATCGCCGCCGAGCGCGGGTACGTCGACGCGGTGATCTCGCCCCACGAGACCCGGCTCGAGATCGTCAAGGCACTGCGGCTGCTGCGCTCGAAGCGCGAGGTGCTGCCGGCCAAGAAGCACGGGAACATCCCGCTGTGACCGACGACCAGCGGCCGCTCCTGACGGTCGTCACGCCCGACACGACGCCGGAGGAGGTCGCCGCGATCGTCGCCGTCCTCTCCGCGGTCGGCTCAGCTTCCGAACCGGCGGCGCGCCGACGTACGGAGTGGAACAGCCCCTACCGCCAGGTCCGCCCGTTCTACTCCCACGGCCCCGGCGGCTGGCGCTCCTCGGCTCTCCCCAAGCACCGGGGCCGCGGCACCTGAGGTGGGTCCTCGCTCGACCGTGTGGGGTTGAGGTCACCTGATGACACAAGGACCACACAGTTGCACGCGGTCCTCCACAGGTCGCCAGCCGGGCGGTGGCGCAAAGGAACCAGGCCGCAGACGATGCCGCCATGCATCTCGACGAGACGGGACTCGCGCGACTGCTGCGCAGGCAGGACGGAGTGGTGTCGAGGCGTCAGCTGATCGACCTCGGTGCGTCTCCGAACGACGTGCGCCGGCTGCAACGGCGGCGAGACCTGACCGCTGTCCACGACGGCGTGTACGTCAACCACACCGGTCGACCCACCGCGCGGCAACGCGAGTGGGCGGCTGCGCTGCGCTTCTGGCCCTCGGCCCTGCACCGCGAGGGCGCCCTTGCAGCGGCTGGCCTGAACCGCGATGGGGCTGAGGTAGGTGGGCGCATCGTCCACCTCGTCGTCGACGCCGCTCGCAACCCGGACCCGGCACCCGGCATTCGGATCGAGCGGGTGGGGCGGGCAGCCCGCTGGATCGTGCCGGGCCGGCGACCTCCCCGGGTCACCGTGGAGTTCGCCGCGCTGAAGGTCGCCTCCGGGCTCGGTGAGAGCGGCGCCATCGCCGTCCTGGCCGACGTGTGCCGCCAGGGTCTCACGACGCCCGGGAGGCTGTTGGCAGTGCTCGAGGAGCTGCCGCGACTACCAGGCAGAGCCGGACTGGTCACCTTGCTGGCCGATGTGGAGTCGGGCGCTCGCTCAGTGCTGGAGCAGCGCTATCTCGCCCGCGTCGAGCGCGCCCATGGACTTCCCCGCCGGCCAGCGTCAGGTTCGGGTCGTTTCGGAGCTCGGTGTCGTGTTCCGCGACGTGAAGTACACAGGGCAACACACCCTGGTCGAGCTGGACGGCCGCTTCGGCCACGTCGACAGTGACGACCGGTGGGCCGACCTCGACCGGGACCTCGAGGCGGCCGTCGCCGGCCAGATCACGGTCAGGATCGGGTGGGGACAGGTGTTGGAGCCGTGTCGGGTCGCGATCGCCCTGGGCCGGATCCTCCGCTCTCGGGGCTGGGACGGGTCGGTCGCGCCGTGCGACACCGACTGCCTCATCGACCGTGTGGCTCCTGTGTCACCAGGTGACACCGATCCCCCACGGTCGGCTCGAGACACCTGACGCGCGGCCGAATCACGCCATACTCAGGGCCATGCTGCCGATCTATGAGCTGGTGGGCTTCTCTCGGACCGTGGACGACGACGGCCACAGCCCGGTGGCGGACGGGTTCGCGGAGGCGTGGGGACTGGGGCGGCCGCGGTTCGTACGGTCGAGCGCCTCCCACGTGTTCGTGGCGCCACGGCGGGACGGCGAGAGCCGGGTCACGATCCGGATCAGGCCGCAGCGCGAGGACGACGACAACCGGACGCTGCTCGAGCGCTCCTCGCGGGCGGCCGCGTCGTGGTCGGCGGCCGACGCGCCGGTCGTGAGCGCGGTCGCGTCCTCGTCGGGACACTTCACCGAGCAGCAGGGCCCGTACGTCGCGCACGTGCTGACCGCCGCCGAGGGCGACACCCTCGAGGAACGCGATGACCTGGTCGAGCACGCGGCCGACTGGGGTGAGGCGCTCGGTCGACTCCACCTGACGGGTCACGGGCTGGTCGACGTGCCGGACGCCACCGAGCGGCTGCGCGTCCCCACGACCTCCCCCGTCCCGGCGGAAACCGCGGCCCTGGCCGTCGTGCTCCGCCACGAGCTCGACCAGCTCCCGCGCGACCCGGAGGTCCACGGGGTGCTGCACGGCGACCCGGAGGCCGACAACGTGGTGCTCACCGAGGACGGACTCGTCCTGATCGATCTGGACCGGGTGCACACGGGGTGGTACGCGGCCGACGTGGCGTTCGCACTGCGTGACTGGGGGACGGTCGCCGACGGCTTCGACCTCGACGCCGAGGTGCCCCGGCGGTTCCTCGACGGCTACCGGCGGGTGCGCGACCTGTCCCACCAGGAGCTCGGCTGGCTTCCGCTGTTCGCCAGGGTCACCGCGGTCGGCGACCTGATTGCGCTCGGCGCCCTGCTCGCCGAGGGCCGCTACCCAGACTGGCCGGGATGGGCGGTCAGCCTGGACTCACGCCTCCACGCTCACGTCATCGCCCTGCGCCGGGAACTGGATCTCCCCGAGGGCGGGTGACGCGAGGTGCGGAACGCGATCACCGACGTCCCCGGCATCCGGGTCGGCCACGCCCAGCGGACCGGTGAGGGGTGGCTGACGGGGGTCACGGTCGTGCTGCCGCCCGCCGAGGGTGCGGTCGGCGGCGTCGACGTCCGGGGCGGCGGCCCCGGGACCAGGGAGACCGACCTGCTGGCGCCCGAGAACCTCGTCGAGCGGGTCCACGCCGTCGTGCTGACCGGCGGCTCGGCGCTCGGACTGGCCGCGGCCGACGGCGTCACCCGCGCGCTCCTGGAGCAGGGCGTCGGCTTCCCGGTCGGCGCCCGACCGGGTGAGGTCGTGCCGATCGTGCCGGCCGCCGTGATCTTCGACCTCGGCCGCGGCGGCGGGTTCGCCAACAGCCCGGACGCCGCCCTCGGGCGCGAGGCACTCGGCGCCGCCGACATCGAGGTGAGCGAGGGCACGATCGGTGCCGGCACCGGTGCCCGCGTCGGCGGCCTCAAGGGCGGCATCGGCTCCGCCTCGACGCGGCTCGACGACGGCACCACCGTCGGTGCGCTGGTGGTGGTCAACGCGGTCGGCTCGGCGCTCGACCTCGACACCGGCGAGCTGTACGCCGCACGCCACTGCCGGTCCGGCGACCTGCCCGACCTGCGGCTGCCCGACCCGGCTGAGCTGCAGGCCGCGCGCGACCGGGCGGCCGGGGAGCCCGAGCCTCACCCACCGCTTGCGACGACGCTCGCGGTGATCGCCACCGACGCGGCCCTCACCAAGGCGCAGTGCCGCAAGGTGAGCGGCATCGGGCACGACGGCATCGCGCGCGCGATCAACCCGGTGCACACCATGTTCGACGGCGACACCGTCTTCACACTCGCGACCGGCGCCGCCCCAGCACCCGGTCCCGAAGCCATGCACGCCCTGCTGATCGAGGCGTCGGACTGCGTCACGCGGGCGGTCGCCCGGGCTCTGGTCGCGGCGACGTCGGCGGGCGGCATCCGCTGCTGCCGCGACGCGTTCCCGAGCGCGTTCGTCTGACCCGTCCGCCTGAGGTCGCGGCGGCTCAGGCGTCGCGCAGTCGGGCCGCCTGCCGGGTGAGGTGGTTCCGCTCGGCCTCGGAGGTCGCCTGCCGGGCGGCGGTCGCGTAGAGCGTCCGGGCTGCTGCGGCGTCGCCGGCGTGCTCGCGCAGCCAGGCCTCGGCCGCGACCCGCCGCGGCACCGACTCCGGCACGGACGACAGCGCACGCAGTCCCGCCAGGGCGCCGTCGGCCTCGCCGACCGCCACCGCCCGGTTGAGGGCGACCACCGGGCTGTCGGTCAGGCGCAGCAGCTCGTCGTACCACTCGACGATCTGGGGCCAGTCGGTCTGCTCGGCCGAGGCTGCGTCGCAGTGGAGGGCGGCGATCGCGGCCTGCGCCTGGTACTCGCCGAGCCGGTCCTGGGCCAGCGCCTCTTGCAGCAGCTCGACACCGGCGGCGACCATCGTCGTGTCCCAGCGGGACCGGTCCTGCTCTGCCAGCGGCACCAGCTCCGCTCCGGCCCACCTGGCGTCACGGCGGGCGTGGTGGAGCAGCATCAGCGCGAGCAACCCGGCGACCTCGGGCTCGTCCGACGACTCGGCGAGCTGGCGGGTGAGCCGGATCGCCTCGGCGGCGAGGTCGACCTCGCCGGAGTAGCCCTCGTTGAAGACCAGGTAGAGGACCTTGAGGACGTCGCGCAGGTCGCCCCGCCGGTCGAGGCGGTGCTCGGCGACCGTGCGCTTGGCGCGGCTGATCCGCTGCGCCATGGTCGGCTCGGGAACCAGGTAGGCCTCGGCGATCTGCCGGGTGGTGAGACCGCCGACGGCCCGGAGCGTGAGGGCCACTGCCGACGCCGGCGTCAGTGCCGGATGGCAGCACAGGAACAGCAGGAGCAGCGTGTCGTCCGCCTGCTCGGTCGGACCCGGCTCCGGCTCGTCCATGACCCGCTCCTCGCGGGCGTGGCGGGCGGTGTCGGACCGGTAGCTGTCGAGGTACTTGCGCCACGCGACCGTGACCAGCCAGCCCTTCGGGTCGTCCGGTGGCGCATCCGGCCAGCGGCGTACCGCCTCGACCAGCGCCTCCTGCACGGCGTCCTCGCCCGCCGCGAAGTCGGCACCGCGGCGGACGAGGACACCAAGGACGCGGGGAGCGAGGTCCCGGAGCAGCTCGTTCACTCGGAGTCGGTCGGGGGCGCTTCGAGGAACGGGCGCACCTCGATCCACTCCTGGATCGGCTGACCACCGCGACCGGGTGCGGAAGAGAGGAAGGCCGCGGCCTCGTGAGCGCGCTCGACGGAGTCGACGTCGATCACCATCCAGCCGGCGATCAGGTCCTTGGTCTCCGCGAACGGGCCGTCGGTCACCGGCGGCTTGCCCTCGCCGTCGTACCGGACGAACGTGCCCTCCGGGGACAGCGCCTGGCCCTCGACGAACTCGCCCCGCTCGCGCAGCGTGTCGGCGACGTGGTCCATGAACGCGATGTGGGCCGAGATCTCCTCGGGAGTCCAGTCCTGCATGGGGATCGAGCCGTAGTCGGTGCGGTCGGGGCCGCCGCGGTAGTGCTTCAGAAGCAGGTACTTCGCCATCGTCTTCTCCTTCGGTCCGTCACCGACATCCTCGGTGATCACCCCGGGGACGGAGCGGGTACGCCGTTCTCGACATCGCCGAACAAGTTTCTTGGAGCATTCACCAGCGAGCGGTCTCGCCGGGTTCGAGCCGCACCAGCAGGTCGAGCATCCCCCGCTCCGCCAGCGCGCGCTCGTACTGCCGGGCCGTCTCGGGGAGCCAGCGCGGCAGCCCGCCGAGCAGGTCCTCGGGACTGAAGGTCCCCCAGTGGATCGGCAGCACGCTGCGCGCACCGACCAGTGCCACCGCCTCGGCCGCGCGCTGCTCGTCGAGGTGCCCTGGCCCCAGCGTCTTCCACCACCCGGAGATCGGGACCGCGGCGAGGTCGACCGGCCCGAGGTGCGCCATCTCTGGGAACAGCTCGGTGTCGCCCGCGAACCACATCCGCCGCCCGTCGCCCTCGAACAGGTACCCGACCGCCGCCGCCTCGCGGGCGTCGATCCGGCCGCGCTTGGCGCTGTGGAGGGCGGTCACGACCTCGACGCGCAGCCCCTCGCGCTCGATCACGTCACCCGCCACGACCTCCTCGACGCGCGCGGAACCGGTCGCGGGCAGGTGCACCGCCGCGCCACGCGGCACCACGACGAGCGTGTGTGGGGAGGCGCCGAGCACCAACCGCAGCGACCGCCGGTGGAGGTGGTCGCCGTGGGCGTGGGAGATCACCACGACGTCGGTGTGCCGCACGGCCGGAGTCGGCGGTGCCGTACGCCGACGGAGGTGGCCGACCCGCTGGGTGAGCACCGGGTCGGTCAGCACCCGCACCCCCGCCAGCTCGAGGAGCAGCGTGGCGTGGCCGACCCACGTGACGTACGCCGGGCCGGTTACGGCTTGACCGCGATCACCCAGCACGGCGCGTCGAGCAGGATCCGCTGGGCGGTGCTGCCCATGATCAGCTTGCCGACCGGGGTGCGGTGCCGCATCCCGATCACGATCACCGGGTCGTCGGCGTCCCGAGCGGCCGCGACCAGCTGGTCCGCCGCGTCAGTGCCGACGGACTGCCGCACCTCGTGCGCGACGCCGGACTCCGCGAGCCGTCGCTCCAGGTCGCCGAGCTGGGACTCGCCGAGGTACCGCGTGTCGACCAGTGCCTCACCGCGCGAGGCGTTGATGACCAGCAGGTCGGTCGCCCGACGACCGGCCTCCTCGATCGCGGCCGAGAGTGCCGCCTCGCCGTACTGGTCGGGGATGTAGCCCACGAGCACCGTCATGCCGACACCTCCTCCTTCAGGTCCTGCGGCTTCCTGAGCCGGCTGAGCACGACCGGCAGCACCAGCGCCAGCACGATCAGCACGTACACGAAGATGGCAAGACCCTCACTCCAAAGGCCGCTGACGTCGCCACTGGACAGGTCGAGCGCCTCGCGCAGCTTGACCTCCATCAGCGGGCCGAGGATGACGCCGAGGATCAGCGGCAGGACCGGGATTCCGAAGCGGCGGATCGCGAGCCCGAGACCGCCGAAGAACAGCAGCAGCCCCAGGTCGAAGGGATCCTGGGCCACGGAGTAGGCACCGAGGGTGGCGAAGAACAGGATGCCGGCGTAGAGCTGCGGCCGCGGGATCCGCAGCAGTTTGGCCCAGAGGGGCGCCAGGGGCAGGTTGATGACCAGCAGCAGCGCGTTGCCGATCAGCAGACTGGCGAGCAGCGTCCACACCAGGTCGGGCTGCTCGTCCATGAGCGTCGGGCCCGGCACGATCCCGTACGACGTGAGCGCGGCCAGCAGGATCGTGGCGGTCGCGGTCACGGGGAGACCAAGGGCAAGCAACGGCACGAACATGCCGGCCGCGCTGGCGTTGTTGGCCGCCTCGGGGCCCGCCACGCCCTCGATGGCGCCGTGGCCGAACTCGTCGTCGTCGCCGCGGCGTTTCGCGAGCTTCCGCTCGGTCACGTAAGACAGGAAGGTCGGCGTCTCGGCGCCGCCGGCCGGCACAGCTCCGAAGGGGAAGCCGAGAGCGGTGCCCCGTAGCCACGGGCCAGCCGATCGGCGCCAGTCGTCGCGGCCCATGAACGGCTGGCCGACGGGGGTCACGTCGACCGGCCTGCGGCGCAGGTGGGCCGCCGTCCAGAACGCCTCGCCCAGCGCGAAGACGCCCACCGCCACGATCACGATCCCGACGCCGTCGGCCAGCTCGAGCATGTCGAACGTGAGCCGCGCCTGCGCGGTGGACTGGTCCATGCCGATGAGACCGATGGTGAGGCCCATGAGGAGGCCCGCGAAGCCGCGGATCTTTGACTGGCCGAGCACGCTCGTGACCAGCACCAGCGACAGCAGCATGATGGCGAAGAACGAGGGCGCACCGACCTTGACCGCCTGGGCGGCGATCGCCGGCGTGAAGAAGGCGACCAGCAGGGTGCCGATGGTGCCGGCGATGAACGAGCCGATCGCGGCCGTCGCGAGGGCCTGCGCGGCGCGGCCTCGTTTGGCCATCTTGTTGCCCTCGATGGCCGTCATGACCGAGGCCGACTCACCCGGCGTGTTGAGCAGGATGGAGGTCGTCGAGCCGCCGTACATGCCGCCGTAGTAGATGCCCGCGAAGATCACCATCGACTCGGTGACGTCCAGGCCGTAGGTGATCGGCAGCAGCAGCGCGACGGCCATGGCCGGGCCGATGCCGGGCAGTACGCCGACGAACGTGCCGAGCAGGACGCCGATGGCGGCATAGAGAAGCAGCTGCGGGGTGAAGGCGTCCGCGAAGCCGCCGGCGAGGAGGTCGAGGGTCTCCATCAGAGGACCTGGTCCAGGATGCCGGCGGGCAGCGGGACGCCGAGGAACCAGAAGAAGTACCAGCTCGCGACCGATAGCACCGCGCCGACGATCAGGTCACCGACGAGCGACTTGCTGCCCAGCGTCCACGCCGCTCCTGCGAACAGCAGCGCCCCGGTGATCGCCCAGCCGATCAGGTTCACGAGGAGCAGGTTCAGGACCAGGATCCCGACCAGCTTGAGGACGGTCACCCAGTCGGCGGGCGACGTCAGGTCGATGTCCTCCCCCTCTTCCCCCTGGGGGATGTCGCCGCGAGCGGTCGCGACCACGAGCAGCACCGCGATGACGCACATGCCGGACCCGACGAGGTAGGGGAAGACGCGCGGGCCGATCGGGTCGCCGAAGCCGACGTTGAGGCCGCGGGCGTCGATGATCGTCCAGACGCCGACGACCAGCAGCGCCGCGGCCAGGCCGTACTGGGCCTTGTCGATCCGCTTCGGCTCGGCTGCCGGCGGGGGGCTCTCCACGCTCCCGCTCATAACAGCCCCAGCTCCTCGAGGGTCCCGGAGACCCGTTGGTCCTGCTCGTCGATGAACGTGGCGAAGTCGTCGCCGGTCTTGAAGTCGTCGGTCCAGCCGTACTCCTCCAGCGCCGCCTGCCAGCCCGGGCTGTCGTGCATCGTCTCGAGGTAGCCGATCAGCTCCTCGGTCCGCTCCTCGCTGATCTCCGGCGGGGCGAGCACGCCGCGCCAGTTGAGGAAGACCAGGTCGATCTCGGACTCGGTGAGCGTCGGTACGTCGGCGAACTGGCTGCCGTCGGGATAGCGCTCCTCCCCCGACACGGCCAGCACCCGCAGGTCGCCGTCCTCGACGTACCCCGCGAACTCGGCGAGCCCGGAGAACCCGACCGCGATCTTGTCGCCCAGCAGCGCGCTCGTGAGCGGCCCGCCGCCGTCATAGCTCACGTAGTTGACGTCGTTGGGATCGATCCCGAGCTCGGCGGCAAGCTGCATCGGGAAGAGGTGGTCGGGGCCCCCGGGCGACGAGCCGCCGCCGATGGCGATCGAGCCCGGATCGGCGCGCCAGGCCTCGGCGAAGTGCTCGACCGTCTCGTACGGCGAGTCGGCGGCGACCAGGATGCCCTCGGGCTCGCTCATCAGCTGGGCCAGCGGCGTGCCGTCGCTGACGTCGTACTCACTCGCAAAGGAGTACGTCGACCCGACCACCCCGAGCCCGACCGTCATCATCGTGTTCTCGTCCCCGGCCCGGCCCATCAGCGAGGTCATGGCGCCCGCGCCACCGGCGCCGACGATGTTGTCGACCGTGAACGAACCGCCCGTGATGTCGCCGCCCTCCATCACCTTCACCGCCGCGCGGCCGGTCTGGTCGTAGCCGCCACCCGGACTGTTGGGGATGATCATCAGCAGGTCGCGGCTGTCGTCGCCGCGCGTCACCCCGCACCCGGCCACCGTCGCGGAAAGCAGGAGCCCCACCAGCACCCAGGCACCCCTGGTCGGTCGTCCGGTTCCCGAGTCGACGCGCATCCCGTCATCGTGCCGTGGCCGGTAACTCGGTGTCGAGGGCTTGTCCGACCACCTAGGGTCGGGGTCCGTGACCGACCGACACAGCGAACACCGAGGCACTGAACGACGGGTCGACCAGATCGCCGACCGCTACGTCGAGGAGTACGCCGCCCTCGACCCGATCAGCGCGGCGTACATGGGGGTCAGCGGCTACGAGGACCGCCTGACCGACTTCTCGCCGGAGGGGTTCGAGACCCGCGAAGCGCTCACCCGGAAGGCCCTCGCCGACGCGACCGCGACCAGCCCGGTCGACGAACGGGAGGCGGTCGCCCGCGACGCCTTCCTCGAGCGGCTCGGGCTGGAGGTCGAGCTCGACGAGGCTGGGATCAGTCGCTCGAGGGTGTCGGTGATCGGCAGCGGGCTGCACGCGATGCGCGAGGTCTTCGACCTGATGTCGACCAGAACCGAGCAGGACTGGGCCAACGTCGACGCCCGGCTCGCCGCGATGCCCGAGGCGCTGAAGGGTTACCGCCGGACCCTGACCGACGAGGCCGCCAACGGCCGGGTCTCGGCCGTGCGGCAGTACCGCGAGGTGGTGGCGCAGATCGCCAGCTGGACCGGTCGCACCGGCCAGGGCGGCGACCTGCTCGGCAACCTGGTCGCCCAGTGCGACGTGCCCACGCTCACGCCGCTGCTCGAGCGGCACGCAGCCTCCGCCAACGAGGCCCTCGACGAGTTCGCGGCCTTCCTGACCGACGAGCTGGCGCCGCAGGGCCGGGCCACCGACGGTGTCGGCCGCGACGAGTACCAGCTCGCGTCCCGCTACTTCCTCGGCGCCACGATCGACCTCGACGAGACCTATGCGTGGGGCTGGGACGAGCTCAAGCGGCTCGAGGACGACATGGACGACACGGCCGGCCGGATCCTCCCGGGAGCCGACCGCGACGCCGCCGTCGCCCACCTCGAGCACGACCCCGCCCGCCGGATCACCGGCCGCGAGGCGTTCCGCGACTGGATGCAGGAGCTCGCCGACCGCACCATGAGCGAGCTCGGCGACACCCACTTCGACATCCCCGAGCCGATCCGCCGGATCGAGTGCATGCTGGCCCCCACCAACGACGGCGGCATCTACTACACCGGGCCGTCGGAGGACTTCCAGCGCCCCGGGCGGATGTGGTGGTCTGTGCCCGACGGCATCGAGGACTTCCACCCGTGGCGCGAGGTCACCACCGTGTACCACGAGGGCGTGCCCGGCCATCACCTGCAGGTCGCGCAGACCGCGCTCCGCAGCGACGTCCTGAACCGCTGGCAACGCCTGATGTGCTGGGTCAGCGGCCACGGCGAGGGCTGGGCGCTGTACGCCGAGCGGCTGATGGACGAGCTCGGCTACCTCGACGACCCGGCCGATCGGCTCGGAATGCTCGACGCACAGGCACTCCGCGCCGCCCGGGTCGTCGTCGACATCGGGATGCACCTCGAGCTGGAGATCCCCGCCGACAACCCGTTCGGCTTCCACCCCGGCGAGCGCTGGACGCCCGACCTCGGGCTCGAGTTCATGCGCCAGCACTGCGCGATGGACGACGCCTTCATCCGGTTCGAGGTGAACCGCTACCTCGGCTGGCCCGGCCAGGCGCCGTCGTACAAGGTCGGGGAGCGGATCTGGCTGGAGGCCCGCGAACAGGCCCGGTCCCGTGCCGGCCAGACGGGTCAGGCCTTCGACCTCGCGACGTTCCACCGGCAGGCGCTGGACCTGGGCGCGCTCGGGCTGGAGCCGCTGCAGCAGGCGCTGGCGCGGCTGTGAGCCCGGACCCGACCACGCTGGTCCTCGCCTCCGCGTCGCCGGCCCGGCTGGCGACGCTGCGGTCGGCGGGCGTGGAGCCGGTCGTGATCGTCTCCGGCGTGGACGAGTCGCAGGTCACCGACCTGCCCCCGGCGGAGCTGGCGCTGCAGCTGGCCGAGCTCAAGTGCGCGGCCGTGGCCGGAAGGGACGACCTGCCGGCGGACGCGCTGGTGCTCGGGTGCGACTCGGTGCTGGAGCTCGACGGCGAGGCCCTGGGCAAGCCGGCCGACGCGGCCGCGGCCGTGCGCCGGTGGGAGACGATGCGCGGCCGGTCCGGCGTGCTCCACTCGGGCCACTGCCTGCGCGACACCGCCACCGGTCACGTCGCCGCTGCCACGGCGTCGACCACGGTGCACTTCGCCGAGGTGACGGACGAGGAGATCTCGGCGTACGTCGCCTCGGGAGAGCCGCTGCACGTCGCGGGTGCCTTCACGATCGACGGTCTGGGCGGGGCGTTCGTCACCGGACTGGAGGGCGACCATCACAACGTCGTCGGGGTGAGCCTGCCGCTGGTGCGGGAGCTGGTCGCCGAGCTCGGTCACTCCTGGACGGAGCTGTGGTCGACCTCTCGGTAGGGCGGCCCGGGAAAGATGTCTCGGTTCTGGAAGACGAAGGTCCGCCAGGCGAAGAAGCGAGTGACGAAACCGAGGAAGAGGCCCACGACGTTGGCGGCGATGTTGTCGGCCAGCGCGGTGTCGTAGTCCAGCACGTTCCGACTGATCCACAGGCACGCAACCGGGATCACCATGCTGAGGCCACTGATCAGGAAGAACGACGGGACCCCGCCGGCGAAGCCGACGGGAGCGCGGTGCCGGAAGGCCCAGGTCCGGCTGAGCTGGTAGGTCAGCAGCGTCGAGAACACGTTGGCGATCAGGAACCCCGTGATCGGGCGGTCCTCCAGCAGCGCCGCGTCGTAGCCCGGGTCCCAGTGGACCAGCAGGTTGAAGAGCACGAACGCGACGATCGACGCGATGGTCCCTGCTACGGCCGATCGGCCGAACTCCGCCGCGAGTCGCTGCCAGCGCTCTCCCATGCCGAGAAGCGTAGCCAGTGGACATCCTCAGCCGGTGAACGAGACCCTCAGCGCGGCGACCGAGCCGCCGCGCCAGGTGATGCGCATCGTCCCGGTCCCGCCGGCGCTCCAGGCGAAGCGCACCATGTCCCGGTCACCCTCGGAGTCCACGCCGACGACGGTCATGGTGTCGGTGGGGGGCTGCGCGATGTACGCCGCAGCGATGGCCGGGCGGCCGGTGAACGGGCCGACCGGCACCCCCTCGAACGCCAGCGTCGCGTCGTCGGCGAAGCGCTCGGAGAATGTCTCCCACTCGCCCGAGCTCACTGCGTCGTTGAAGGCCGCGACGTGGGCGCCGACCCGCTCGGTCATCGGGCGCTCACTCCACCGGGAGTCCGAGGCCGCGCGCGATCAGCATCCGCTGCACCTCGCTGGTGCCCTCACCGATCTCGAGCACCTTGGCATCACGGTAGAACCGCGCGACCGGGTACTCCTCCATGAAGCCGTAGCCGCCGAACACCTGGGTCGCGATCCGGGTCGCGGTGACGGCCGACTCGGTGGAGTAGAGCTTCGCGACGGAGGAGGCCTGCTTGAAGTCCTTGGTCGAGACCCTGTGGCCGGCGTCCATGGCGTCCTTCATCGCGGCCGCCTTGTAGGTCAGGAGCCGGGCCGCGTCGAGCATCACCCGGAGGTCGGCGATCTGGAAGGCGAGTCCCTGCTTGCGGCCGATCGGGACGCCGAACGTCTGCCGCTCCCCGGCGTACTGGAGCGACAGGTCGAGGCACGCCTGGATGCAGCCGACGCCGAGGGCCGCGATCGCGACCCGGCCGTCGTCGAGCGTGGCGAGGAACTGGGCATAGCCGCGACCGCGGTGGCCGAGCAGGTTGGCCTCGGGCACCCGGCAGTCCTCGAAGGTCAGTGGGTGGGTGTCGGAGGCGCGCCAGCCGAGCTTGTCGTAGGCCTTCTCGGCGGTGAAGCCGGGGGCGTCGGCCGGGAGGATGATCGCGGAGATCTCCGGCTGGCCCGTCTCGCTGTCGCCGGTCTTGGCAGTGACGGTGACGCAGGAGGTGATCTCGGAGCCGGCATTGGTGATGAACTGCTTGGCGCCGTTGACGACCCACTCGCCGTCCTCGAGCACCGCCCTGGTCCGCGTCGCACCCGCGTCGGACCCGGCACCGGGCTCGGTCAGGCCGAAGCCGGCGAGCTTCTCGCCGGAGACGAGCTCGGGCAGCCAGGTCTGCCTCTGCTCGTCGTTGCCGTAGGTGAGGATCGGGTTGATCCCGAGCCCGACCGCCGCCTCGAGCGTGATCCCCATCGCCTGGTCGACCCGGCCGATCTCCTCGATCGCGAGGCACAGGCTGGTGAACCCGCCGTCCTCGCCGGTCATCCCGGCGCCGCCGTACTCCTCCGGCGCGGTGAGCCCCATCAGCCCGAGCTGGCCCATCTTCTGAACGACGTCGACCGGGAAGTGGTGGTCCCGGTCCCACTGCGCGGCGTGCGGCGCGATCTCCTTCTCGGCGAAGTCGCGGACCGTACGCCGGAACTGCTCGTGCTCGGCAGACAACTCGAAGCTCATGCCCGGATGCTACCCGCTCAGGTTAGCGTTTGTTAACCAGCGCGGCGCCGTGCCGGTTTCCCCGGATGCCGGGTGCAGCGTGCCCACCAACTCGAAGCGGTAAGGTTAGGCGGCCCTAAGTGATCGGAAGGATCCACTGTGACGAAGCGCGTCCACCTCGCCGGCGCCAGCCTGCTGCTCACCGCTCCCCTGCTGGGTGGCTGCGGACTGCTGGGCGACCCGGACCTCGTGATCTACAACGCCCAGCACGAGGAGCTGATGACCGAGATCGTGCCGATCTTCGAGGAGGAGACCGGGCTGGACGTCGAGCTGCGCAACGGCAAGGACCTCGAGCTCGCCAACCAGCTGGTGGCCGAAGGTGCCGAGTCGCCGGCCGACGTCTTCCTGACCGAGAACTCGCCCGCCATGAGCATCGTCGACAACGCCGGCCTGTTCGCACCGGTGTCGGATGAGGCGCTCGCACCGATCCCCGACGAGTACGTGCCCAGCTCGGGCAGCTGGACCGGCATCCTGGCCCGATCCACGGTCGCGATGTACAACACCGAGGCCCTGACCGAGAGCGACCTGCCGGAGTCGATCCTCGACTTCGCAGACCCGGAGTGGGAGGGCCGGGTCGGGTTCTCCCCGACCGGCGCCGACTTCCAGGCGATCGTAAGCGCGGTGCTCGCCGCCGAGGGCGAGCAGGCCACCGCCGAGTGGCTCGCCGGCCTGGAGGCCAACGGCGTGATCCTCGAGAACAACCTGGTCGTGATGCAGAGCGTCAACGAGGGAGATGTCGACGCCGGCATCGCCTACCACTACTACTGGTACCGCGACCAGAAGGAGGCGGGCGAGAACTCGAGCTCGACCGCGCTGTACTTCTTCGGCGACCAGGACCCGGGCGCGTTCGTCAGCATCTCCGGCGCGGGGGTCCTCGCCAGCTCCGAGCACCCCGGAAACGCGCAGCGGTTCGTCGAGTTCCTCACCAGCACCGAAGGGCAGCAGGCGATGGCCGACTCGTACGCACTGGAGTACCCGCTCAACCCCGAGGCCACCTTGGACCCCGAGGTGAAGCCGTTCGACGAGCTCGAGCCGCCTGAGATCGACCCGTTCACGCTCAACGGTCCGCAGGTCACCGAGCTCATGACCGAGGCCGGCCTGCTCTGACGCTCCTCGCCACCACCTCACCAGCAGAGGGGCAGCCCAACCGAGGTCGCCCCGACAGCGCGACCCGGCGCGCGCCACGGCTGCTGCTCGTCGCCGGCGTGCTCGTGGCGCTGCTCACGCTGGTGCCGCTCGGGTTCGTCGCGACGTACGCCGTGGTGATCGGCCCGGCCGAGGCGTGGGACCTCATCGTCCGACCGCGGGTCGGGATGCTGCTCTGGAACACGGTGCGGCTGGCCGTCGGCTGCATGGTCGCCTGCGCCGTGCTCGGCGTCGGCCTGGCCTTCCTGGTCGAGCGGACCGACATCCGCCTCAAGAACCTGTGGCACGGCCTGCTCGTCGCCCCGCTGGCGGTGCCGGCCTTCGTCAACAGCTACGCCTGGGTGTCGCTGGAGCGGAGCATCCTCGGGTACGGCGGGGCGTTGCTGGTCATCACGCTGTCCTACTACCCCCTCGTCTACCTGCCGGTGGTCGCGATGCTGCGCGGCCTCGACCCAGCCCTGGAGGAGGCCGCGTGGTCGCTGGGTCAGAGCCGCTGGCGGTCGTTCTGGACGGTCGTGCTCCCCCAGCTGCGGCCGGCGCTGCTCGGGGGCTCCCTGCTGGTCGGGCTGCACCTGCTGGCCGAGTTCGGCGCGCTCCAGCTGCTCCGCTTTCCGACGTTCACGACCGCGATCTACGACCTCTACGGCTCCACCTTCAACGGCGCCGCGGCCAACATGATCGCCGGCGTGCTCGTGCTGTGCTGCCTGGTGCTGCTCCTCGGCGAGCTGCGGCTGCGCGGCCACCGACGGTTCGCCCGGATCGGGCACGGTGCCGCCCGGTCCCTCGAGCCGGTGTCGCTCGGCGCCGCCCGCTGGCCGCTGACGGCGGTCCTGGCCGGGTTCGTCGGGCTCTCGGTCGGCGTCCCGACGTACGCGCTGGCGCACTGGCTGCGGGTCGGCACCTCCACCGAGTTCCCCGCCGGCGAGCTCACCGCGGCCGCGGTGAGCACCCTCGGGCTGGCCGCGGCCGGCGCCGCCGTCACCACCGTGCTGGCGCTCCCGGTCGCCTGGCTCGCGGTTCGGCACCGCGGCGCCGCGACCACCCTGATCGAGCGCAGCACCTACATCGCCAACGCGCTGCCCGGGATCGTCGTGGCCCTCGCGTTCGTCACGGTGAGCCTGCGGGTCGTGCCGGTCGTCTACCAGACGGCGCTGCTGCTCGTCGCGGCGTACGCCGTCCTGTTCCTCCCCCGCGCCGTGGTCACGCTCCGCGCCGGGCTCGAGCAGGCACCGGTCGTCCTCGACGACGTCGCACACAGCCTCGGCAGCAGCCCGCTCGAGACCGCCCGCCGGGTGACGTTGCCCGTGATCGCACCGAGCATCGGCGCCGGCGCGGCGCTGGTGTTCCTCGCTATCTCGACCGAGCTGACCGCGACCCTGATGCTCTCCCCCATCGGCACCGACACCCTGGCCACCAGCTTCTGGTCAGCCTCGATCGACCTGCGCTACGGCGCCGCCGCGCCCTACGCCCTGCTGCTCGTCCTGATCTCGATCCCGGCGACGCTCCTGCTGATGCGGCAGGCCGACCGGCACGAGAGGATCGAGCCGTGAGCAGGGTCGAGCTGAGCGGGGTGTCGTACTCCTTCGGCAGCGTGCGCGCCGTCGACGGCATCGATCTGCTCGTGCCGCAGGGCTCGCTGACGGCAGTGCTCGGCCCCTCCGGCTGCGGCAAGACGACGTTGCTCCGGCTGGTGGCCGGGTTCCTGGCACCCCACGCGGGCACGATCGCGTTCGACGACCGCACCGTCGCAGGCTCGGGCACCTCGATCCCGCCACAGCAGCGCCGGGTCGGGTACGTGCCGCAGGAGGGCGCCCTGTTCCCGCACCTCGACGTGGCCGCCAACATCGGCTTCGGCCTCCCGAAGGCCCAGCGCGGCTCCGGCCGGGTCGCCGAGATGCTCGACCTCCTCGAGCTCCCCCGGGCGTACGCCGTGCGGGCCCCCCACGAGCTCTCCGGCGGTCAGCAGCAGCGGGTCGCCCTGGCTCGCGCGCTCGCGCCCGCTCCGACGGTGGTGCTCCTCGATGAGCCGTTCTCGTCGCTGGACGCGTCGCTGCGCGTGAGCACCGGCCGCGCGGTCGCCCGCGCACTCCACGCCACCGGGACCACCGCCGTGCTGGTGACGCACGACCAGGACGAGGCGCTCTCGCTCGCCGACCAGGTCGCGGTGATGCGACACGGCCGGCTGGTCCAGGCGGACCGGCCGCGCGACCTCTACCGCACCCCCGCCGATGCCGAGGTGGCCCAGTTCGTCGGCGGCGCCGCGATCTTGCCCGCGACCGTGAGCGGTGGCGTCGCCCGCTGCGCGCTCGGGGAGGCGCCGGTCAACGGGACCGTCGCCGACGGCGATGTCGAGGTGGTGATCCGGCCCGAACAGGTGACGATCACGCCCGGCCGGTCCGGGGCACGGGTCGGCGACGTCTCCTTCTACGGGCACGACGCCGCCGTGCGGCTCGACCTGCTCCCCGACGGCCCCTCGCTCGTGGCCAGGGTGCCGGGGCTGGCCGCCCCCGAGCCGGGGACCGAGGTCGGGGTCGGCGTCGCCGGCACGGTGTTCGTGCTCCCTCGCTGAACCGAGAGCGGACCCCGGATTGTTGAGGTAAGGCTTACCTCATACAATCCCTGGGTGACGTCCCTCCTCACCTCGCCCGAGGTCCTCGCGCAGCCGCGCGTGCTCGACCTCCGTGCCCACGGTGACCGGACCGCGATCCACACCGCTGAGGGCCGGCTGTCCTACGCGGCGCTCGCCGACCGGGTCGACGACGCCGCCAGACTCCTCGGCACCACCCGCCGGCTGGTGCTGGTCGAGGGCCGCAACACGGTCGAGTCCCTGACGACGTACCTCGCCGCGCTGACTCACGGCCACGTCGTGCTGCTCGCCCCGGCCGGAGACCCGGCCCGGCGGCTCGCGGAGGCGTGGGACCCCGACGTGGTCGTCGGGGAGCACCGGCTCCGGGAGCGTCGCCCCGGCACCGCCCACGACCTCCACCCGGACCTGGCGCTGCTGCTGAGCACGTCGGGATCGACCGGGTCGCCGAAGCTCGTCCGCCTGTCGCACGACAACCTGCGCTCCAACGCGGCGAGCATCGCAGACTACCTCGGGCTCACGCCCGACGACCGCGCGATCACGTCGCTGCCGATGCACTACTGCTACGGCCTCTCGGTCGTGCACAGCCACCTGCTGACCGGCGCCGGGCTGGTCCTCACCGACCTGTCGGTGGTCGACGAGTGCTTCTGGCGGTTGGCCGAGGACGCCGGCGCCACCTCCTTCGCGGGCGTCCCCTACACCTTCGAGCAGCTCGAGTGCTCCGGCTTCTCCGAGCGCGCCCTGCCCTCGCTGCGCTACGTCACCCAGGCCGGCGGCCGGATGGCGCCCGAGCGGGTCGCGCGCTGGCGCGACCTCGGCCGGCGTACCGGCTGGGACCTGGTCGTGATGTACGGCGCGACCGAGGCAACCGCCCGGATGGCCTGGCTGCCGCCCGCACTGGCCGACGAGCACCCCGACGCGGTGGGCGTCCCGATCCCGGGCGGCTCGTTCCGGCTCGAGCAAGTCACGGAGGTCAGCGAGCCCGGCGTCGGCGAGCTCGTCTACTCGGGTCCCAACGTCATGCAGGGGTACGCCGTCGGGCCCGCCGACCTCGCCCGCGGCGCCGAGCTCACCGAGCTCCGGACCGGCGACCTGGCCCGCGAGGTCGACGGCTTCTGGAAGGTCGTCGGACGCCGCGGCCGGCACGCGAAGCTGTTCGGGCTGCGGATCGACCTCGACCACCTCGAGGCCCAGGTCGACGCCGCGGTCCACTGCGTGGTCGTGGACGACACGGTGCACGCGTTCACCGACCGGCCGCGCACCGCCGGCCGGGTGGCGCGCGCGCTCGCGACGGCGTCCGGCCTGCCCGACAGCGCGATCCGCGTGACGACGCTGCCGGCGTTCCCCCGCACTCCCAGCGGCAAGCCCGACCTCGCGGCGCTGACCGAGCAGGCCCGGCTCGTCGACCGCGTGGGCGCGACCAGCGACGCCCCGCTGACGGCGGAGCTGCTGCGCGAGGAGTACGCCGTGGTGCTGGGCCGGCCCGACGCCTCGACCGCCGACTCGTTCGTGGACCTCGGAGGCGACTCCCTGTCCTACGTCGAGCTCGCGACCCGGCTCTCCGAGCGGCTCGGCGACCTGCCGGCCGACTGGCACACCCGGCCGATCGCGGACCTGTCCGCCGCGCCCACCACCCACACCGGCACCCGGCTCGACACCGGTGTGGTGCTGCGGGCCGCGGCGATCGTCATGATCGTCGGCAGCCACGCGAACCTGTGGATGGTGATGGGTGGCGCCCACCTGCTGCTCGCGATCGCCGGCTGGAACTTCGCACGCTTCCAGCTCTCTGCGGAGACCCGCGTCGGCCGGTTCCGGCACGGGTTGACGTCGCTGGCGCAGCTGGTCGTTCCCACGAGCCTGTGGCTCGGGCTGGTCGGGATCATGGGCGGCTTCTACGCGCCCGCCACCGTCGGGTTCCTCAACCAGGCGATCGGCCCGGACCACTGGACCCGGCAGTGGCAGTTCTGGTTCCTCGAGGCCATGATCTGGACCTCGCTGGTCGTCCTGGTGCTGCTCGCGGTCCCGGCGATCGACCGGCTGGAGCGGCGCGCGCCGTACGGCTTCGCCCTCGCCGCCCTGCTGGCCGGCCTCGCGCTCCGCTTCACCTGGGTGGGGCTGGAAGCGTCGGGCGACACGTCCCGCTACACGATCGGCGTGGTCGCCTGGTGGTTCCTCGTGGGCTGGGTCGCGGTCCGCGCCGACACCGCGCTGCGCCGCTGGACGGTCGTGGTGCTCACGGCGGTCGGGACTCTCGGCTACTTCGGCGACCTCTGGCGCGAAGCACTGATCGTCGGCGGGATCGCGCTGCTGGTGCACGTCCCGTCCCTGCGGGTTCCGCGCCGCCTGGTCACCCCGATCTCCACCCTGGCGTCGGCGTCCCTCTTCATCTACATCACGCACTGGCTCGTCTACCCGCGGCTGCAGGACAGCATCCCGGTGCTCGCGACGCTGTTGTCGCTGGCGGTCGGCATCGCGTACTGGCGCCTGATGCGACCCCTCCAGCGCCACCTGGGCCGGCTGGCGCACCCGGCCTGACCCGCGTGCCAGGTCTCACGGAGGACCTACCCGGCAGGGGCGATACGCTGCCGGACGTGGCTGAGACGACTCCTCTCAAGAAGGTGCTCATCGCCAACCGCGGCGAGATCGCGGTCCGGGTGATCCGGGCCTGCAAGGACAGCGGGATCGCGTCCGTCGCGGTGTACGCCGACCCCGACCGCGACGCGCTGTTCGTCCGGCTCTCTGACGAGGCCTACAGCCTCGGCGGCGCCACCCCGGCCGAGTCCTACCTCGACATCGAGAAGATCCTGGCGGTCGCGCGGCAGGCCGGCGCCGACTCGGTGCACCCCGGCTACGGCTTCCTCGCCGAGAACGCCGACTTCGCGCAGGCGGTCCTCGACGCCGGGCTGGTCTGGATCGGCCCCCCGCCGAGCGCGATCGAGAACCTCGGCGACAAGGTCAAGGCCCGCCACATCGCGGAGAAGGTCGGCGCCCCGCTCGCCCCCGGCACCAAGGACCCGCTCGAGAACGCCGACGAGGCCGTGAGGTTCGCGGAGGAGAACGGGCTCCCGATCGCGATCAAGGCCGCCTTCGGCGGCGGCGGCCGCGGCCTCAAGGTCGCCCGGGAGATGAAGGACGTCCCCGACGCCTTCGACTCGGCGGTCCGCGAGGCCGTGACGGCCTTCGGCCGCGGCGAGTGCTTCGTGGAGAAGTTCCTCGACCGGCCGCGCCACGTCGAGACCCAGTGCCTCGCCGACCAGCACGGCAACGTGGTCGTGGTCTCGACCCGCGACTGCTCGCTCCAGCGACGCCACCAGAAGTTGGTCGAGGAGGCGCCGGCGCCGTTCCTCACCGACGACCAGGTCGCGCGGCTCTACGACTCGTCGAAGGCGATCCTGCGCGAGGCCGGCTACGTCGGCGCCGGCACGTGCGAGTTCCTCGTCGCCAGGGACGGCACCATCTCCTTCCTCGAGGTCAACACCCGGCTGCAGGTCGAGCACTGCGTCTCCGAGGAGGTCACCGGCATCGACCTGGTGCGCGAGATGTTCCGGATCGCCGCCGGTGAAGAGCTCGGATACGAGGACCCCGAGGTCCGCGGCCACTCGATCGAGTACCGCATCAACGCCGAGGACGGCGGCCGCAACTTCATGCCCGCCCCCGGCACGCTCACCCGCTGGCACGCCCCGTCCGGCCCTGGCGTCCGGCTCGACGGTGGCTACGACCAGGGCGAGACCATCCCCGGCTCCTTCGACTCCCTCATCGCGAAGCTGATCGTCAGCGGCCGCGACCGGCTCCAGGCGCTGGAGCGGTCCCGCCGAGCGCTGGACGAGTTCGTGGTGGAAGGCATGCCGACCGTGATCCCGTTCCACCGGGCCGTCATCGACGACCCGGCGTACATCGGCGCGTCGACCCCCTCTGGCGAGGGCGAGTTCGCCGTCTACACGACCTGGATCGAGACCGACTTCGACAACCGGATCCAGCCCTACGACGGCGACGCCGCCGAGGCCGAGGAGGCCGGCGAGCGGCAGCGGGTCACCGTCGAGGTCGGCGGCAAACGGATCGAGGTCGTCCTGCCCGGCGGGCTTGGCGGCCTCGCAGGTGTCGGCGGGGCCGCGGCCGGCGGCGGCAAGAAGCCGAAGCGGGCAGGTGGCAAGAAGGCTGGCGCCGCGGCGTCCGGCGACTCCGTCACGAGCCCGATGCAGGGCACGATCGTGAAGGTCGTCGTCGAGGAGGGCCAGGAGGTCGCCGAGGGCGACACGGTCGTGGTCCTCGAGGCGATGAAGATGGAGCAGCCGTTGAAGGCCCACAAGGCCGGCACCGTCACCGGGCTGCAGGCCGAGGTCGGCGCCACCGTCAGCAGCGGCGCGGTGATCTGCGAGCTCAAGGACTGACCTGGCGCCGGTCCCACTTGATCCGCCCAGCGCCTCAGGTCTGACCTGCGACGACGACCTCGACGTCCAGCCCGGCCAGCGCGGCAGCGGTCTCTGCGTCCGGGGCGGCATCGGTGAGCAGCGCGTCGACCTGCTTGGCGTCACAGATCCGTGCGAACGCCGACTTCCCGAGCTTGGAGTGGTCGGCGACGACGACGACCCGGCCGGCGGTCTCGACCAGCTTCCGGTTGATGCTCGCCTCGCCCTCGTGGGAGGCGGTCGCGCCGTGCCCGATGTCGAACCCGTCGACCCCCAGGAAGAGCAGGTCCACGTTGATCTGGCCGAGCGAGGCGTCGGCAAGCGGTCCGATCAGCTCGTAGGACTGCGGCCGCGCGACCCCACCGAGCGCCACGATCTTGATGTGCCGGCGCACGGCCAGCTCGGTGGCGATGTTGAGCGCGTTGGTCACCACGACCAGCGCCGAGTGCGTGGTGTCGTCGGCCAGCTCCACGCGACGGGCCAGCGCCCGGGCCACCTCGGTCGTCGTCGTTCCGCCGTTGAAGCCGACGACCTGGCCGGCCCGGACCATCGCCGCCGCGGCCTCCGCGATCCGCAGCTTGGCGTCGGCGAACCGGGTCGCCTTGTAGCGCAGCGGCAGGTCGTACGACGCCGCCGTCGGAACCGCACCGCCGTGGGTCCGGGTCAGGAGCTGCTGGTCGGCGAGCCGGTCGAGGTCGCGTCGCACCGTGGCGGCGGAGACGTCGAGCGCCTTCACCAGCTCCTCGACGTCGAGCTTCCCGCGCTGGGACAGCAGCTCCAGGATCGCGTCGAGGCGAGAGTGGCGGGACAACGCGGGCTCCTCTGGGACGGTGGTCGCGGACATTCTGGCGGAGGACGCTGCGCCGTGGGGGCTACTTCAACGTGCCGGAGGTGAGGCCGGCCTGGACCTGGCGATAGAAGACGAGATAGACGATCACGACCGGGACCATGGCGACGGTGAGCGCGGCGAACAGCGCGCCCCAGTCGCCCTCGTAGCGCTGGCTGGCCAGCAGCGTCGCGATGCCCTGGGCCAGCACCGGCTTCTCCGGCGAGAGGAACGCGGGCAGCACGAACTGGTTCCACTGCCCGAGCACGTTGAAGATGCCGATGCTGAGCAGCCCGGGCTTGGCCATCGGCAGCATCACCCGGAAGAAGACGCTGGTGTGGGAGCAGCCGTCGACGACCGCGGCCTCGGCGATCTCGGTCGGCAGCGTCCGGAAGAACGCGTGCATGAAGAACACCGTGAACGGCAGCGAGTAGGCGACGTACACCAGGATCAGGCCGTGGTACGTCGAGAGCATCCCGAGGCCCTGCACCACGAAGAACAGCGGCACGATCGCCAGGAACACCGGGAACATCATCCCGGCGGCGAACAGGTAGTACACGGCCCGGTTGCCAGGGAACCGGTAGCGCGCCAGCACGTAGGCGATCATCGAGCCGAGCAGCATCGTGAGCAGTACGCCGCCGGTGACGACGACGATGCTGTTGAGCAGGTAGTCGCCGACGCCCTTGTCCCAGGCGCTGGAGAAGTTGTCCCACTGCGGCGACTCGGGCGGCGACCATGGCTCGGAGAAGATCTCGCGCGAGGTCTTCGTCGACGCGACGAGTGCCCAGACGAAGGGCACCAGCACCATCACGGCCCAGCCGAGGAGGACGACGTGGGACAGCACGTTGACACCGGTGTCGGCGCCGCGGCCCGGCGACGTCGTACGCCGGTCCTGCTGCTCGCGCTGGTCGCGCTGGTCGCGCTGCTCGGTCACGCTCACTTTGCCCACCCCCTCAGTACTCGATGCGCTCACGTCGCGTCGCGCGCAGCATCGCCGCGGCGATCAGCATGGTCAGGAAGAACAGCACGACACCCATGGCCGACGCGTAGCCGGCCCGGCCGAACTGGAAGCCGTTCTGCGCGATCTGCAGCGCTATCACCTGCGTCGAGTTGTCAGGCCCGCCAGGTCCGGCGGTCATCACCGCAACCAGGGCGTAGGCGTCGAGCGCGAGGATCGCGAGGTAGACCCACGACGTCTGGATGGTGTCCCACAGCAGCGGCACGGTAACCCGGACGAACGTGACGTAGCGGCCGGCGCCGTCGAGCGCGGCGGCCTCGAAGATGTCGCGCGGGATCGAGCTCATCGCGGCGTTGAACAGCACCAGGTAGAACCCGACGCTGCCCCAGACCAGCACCCAGATCACGCACCAGAGCGCGAGGTTGGGGTCGGAGAGCCAGCCGAGCCGGTCGAGGCCAATGGCCCCGAGCACCGAGTTGACCAGGCCGGTCGGCCGCGGGTCGAGGATGACCGCCCAGATCACGGCGATCACCGGCACCGACAGCACCTGCGGCATGAAGAACGCCAGCTTGTAGAAGCCGTTGCCCCTGATGCCACGGATGCCGCCGCTGGACCCGCTGCCACCGACGTTGAGCAGGAACGCGAACACCAGAGCCAGGAGGATCGTGACGGCCGGGACGAAGACCAGCAGCAGCACGTTGTTCTTCAGCGCGGTGTGGAACAGCGAGTCGTCGAGCAGCCGCTCGAAGTTCTGGAACCCGACGTACTCGAACTCCGGGCTGATGCCGGTCCAGTCCGTCAGGGAGTAGTGGAACGCCTGGACGAACGGAGAGATCACGAAGATCGCGTAGATCACGATTCCGGGGAGCAGGAAGCCGATGATGAACCGGTATCTCCCGTGATGCATCTACGTGACCTCTCCGTCGCCCGTGCTGGATCAGCCGGCGCTCAGGCGCGGGTGCGCTTCTGCGTGTTCGGGTCGGATGCGACCTCGTCAGCGGCGTCCTGCGCCTTCTGGCAGAACTCGGCCGCGTCGATCCGGCCGGCCGCCAGCTCGCCGACCGCGGTCTGGATCAGCGGGTCGAGCGGGGTGTACCAGATGGCGTAGTAGTAGTTCCAGTTGTCGGCGCCGCCGGCCTCGATGAAGTCGATCGCCGACTGCGCGCCCGGGGTGAGCTCGACGCCCTCGGTCGCGCCGTTGACCACCGACGGGGCCGCGGTGAGCTTGGTGAACTCCGCCGCGCCCTCCTTCGACAGCATCAGCCGCATGAACTCCATGCCACCGGCGACGTTCTCGGCCTTGGCCGGGACGATGAACGCCTCCGCCGCCTCGTTGCGGCCGCACTCGAACGGCAGCGTCGCGCCGTCCATGAGCGGGGTGGGTGCGACGTTGGTGATGAAGTCCTCCGGGGCGACGCTCTTCTGCTCGTTCTCCAGCCACGAGCCACACGGGATGAAGGCGGCCTTGCCCTCGTTCCACGCGGTCTGCGACTGGATGTGGTCGAGGCCCTCGGTGCCCTCGAGCATGTAGCCCTTGGACTTGAGCTCGGCGATCGCCTCGGCCGCCATCAGCATCGACGGGTGCTTCCACGCGTCCGGCTCGAGCGAGTCGATCGCGTAGACCACCTCGGGGCCGCCGTGCTTCACGGCGAGGTCCATCAGGGTCTGCTGGATGTAGTAGGGGTACTTGCCCTGGTGCGCCATCGGCGCGATGCCGGCGCCCTTGATCTCCTCGCAGAGCGCGAGGAAGTCCGTCCACGTCTCGGCCGGCTCCCAGCCGTTCTCGTCGAAGAGCGCGCGGTTGTACCAGAGGCCGTAGCACTGGAGCGCGTAGTTGAGGACCAGCGGCTTGTCGTCGTACTTGGCCGACTCGATCGCGACCGGGTTGAGCGTCTCCTCGACGGTCATGCCGTCGAAGCCGATCGCGTCGGCCGCGAAGAGCTCGCTCAGGTCGGCCAGCTGGCCGGTGTCGGCAAGGGTCGAGATCGGCATCGCCTCGGCGCCGGCGTTGTCCAGGACGTCGGGCGGGGTGCCCGCGTTGAAGAGCGGCTGCATCTGCTGCCGGATGTCGGTGATCGCCTTGTGGGTGATCTCGGCGTCCGCGAACTTGTCGGTGTAGAGCCCCTCGTGGAACTTGGCGTAGTCGTCGCCGTAGCCCCCGTCGAAGATCACCACCGACAGCGGCGCGGTAGCGGCCACGCCGAACGGGTTCTCGTCGGTGCGCTCACCCCGGTTTTCGTCGGTGTTGTCACCTCCCGACGACGCGCACGCGTTGAGGAACGTGGAGCCTCCTGCCACCGCGACGGCGGCGACACCGGCTCGCTGCAGGAAGATCCGGCGGGACTGAGGGACGGGATGGGGCATCAGTTTCTCCTTGGGTGACCGTGGGCTATGCCCAGTGGGACGACACTAGAATGTGTGGACTTGATAGATCAAGACCCAAATCGAGCATGTTCGATCATCGGGCGTGCTCACTCAGTCATCCGGAAGTCGAGCATGGCGGGCACCTCCGTACCGGGGTGCAGCTCGCGCCACAGGTCACCGATCGCGCGGTCGCCCTCGGCCAGGTCCTCGACCGCAAGGTCTACCAGGAGTGCGTCGACCGCCTCGCGCTGCCCCTGTGCGGCCAACGCCCGTGCCTGCTGCAGCCGGGTCCGCCCGTGCTCGCGGACCGTCCTCGGGGACGCCTCGATCACGGCCAGGCAGGCCTCGGGCCGGCCGGCCGCGAGCAGCAGGTCGAGCTGCTCGGTGACGAGGGGGCGGCAGGTGGGGTCGAGAGCTCGCGCCCGCTCGTAGTGCTCGGCCGCCTCGGTCAGCTCGCCCCGCTCGGCGGTCAGGACCGCGAGCCCGCGCAGCGCCGGCACGGTCGGGTACGCCTCGATGCTCCGGGAGTACGCCGCCTTCGCCTCCGCCGGCTCGCCGGCGGCATGGTGGCGGACGGCGCGGGCGTGGTCGAGCCACCAGTGCGACCCGACCTGCCGGTCGGCGGCATCGAGTGCCGCTGCCCACCGGGCCGACACGGGCGGCACCGGCAGCCGGGTGACGGTCCGCTCGAACTCCTCACGGTCCCCGGCCAGCAGAGCGCTGGCGGGCACGCTGTCGTCGTCGACACTCGGGAACGGCAGGGCCGAGGTCGGCTCGGTTCCGCGGAGCAGGTGCTCGACCCGGCCCCAGCCGCACCCGGTGGCGAGCAGCTCGTCGACCGGCGCGTCGGCGACCTCGACACGCCAGGCGCGGTGCCGGGCCTCGAGGTCGTCGGGCGGTACGGCCGCGTGGACCGCGCTGCGGGCGTGGGCCGCCGCCTCGGCATACGGGCCAGCGGCGAGGGCCGGGTCGAGGTCGACGGCGCCGAAGGCCTCGGTCCACGAGACCTCGCCGCCGCCCGGCATGACGTCGTGCTCGAGCTGGGTCGGGCAGTAGCCGGCCTGGATCTCGGCGTAGCGCGCACCCGGTCCGCACAGCCACTCCTGCCATCGGCGGCCGCCCGGACCGTGGCCCCAGAGGAACAGCTTGCGGCCGCGCAGCGCCGCGGTGCTCGACTGCGCGAAGCCGCGACCGTCGGGCTCGACGGAGACGATGTGGCGGCCCTCCTGGCCGCGGACGTCGTAGAAGTAGTCGGCCGCCATCCGCGAGGCGAGCGGCCGGCTGACGTCGAGGCCGGGGTCGTCGGGGTGCGGCACGGACACCTCGGCCAGCCGTCCGTCGTAGTCGGTGCGCCAGGCGGAGTCTGCCTCGACGAGCACCCGGGTGCCCTCGGTCTCGGGCACCGCGATCGTGGTCCACCAGTAGAGCGGCCTGTCCTCGGGGTCGGGGTTGACGATCCGGGTCGAGGCAAAGAGCCGGTCGCTGCCGGCGGGGAGCGTGAGGTCGACCTGGAGCACCAGGTCGCGCGTGCGCTCCCACTCCCACAGCCGCACCACGTCGCCGTCGGGCCGACGCAGGACCCCGACGTGCACCGGCCGGGAGCTGGTGGTGGCGTGCCCGGTGCTCCCGAGGTTCCACTCGATGCCGCCGGCGCACCATGCGTCGGTGAGGCCGAAGTTCGCGGGCTGGAGCACCGGGTTCACGAACAGCAGCTCGCGGTCGCGCACCCGGTCGGTCAGCGACCAGACCCGGCCGCCGAGTCCCGGCAGCACCACGGCACGGAGCACCCCGTTGTCGAGCGCCACGGCCGGGATGCTCGCCGGCACGGGGTCGCGGTCGTAGCCGTTCTGGACGGCGTAGGGCAGGGGCGAGCTGAGCCGCCCGTACGCCGCCCGCTGCCGGATCTCCTCGGGCACGCCGGGCCCGGGCTCGGTGTCGGGGAGCGCGCGGATCGGGGTGAGCTGGGGCAGCGGGCTAGGCGACCCGAAGCTCGCCGCCGGTACCTGCACGGAGGTGTGGGTCGCGCGTGCGGGGTGCCCTGACATGAACCCACCGTTGCGCGTTTCTGATCGTTGAGTCAACAGTCTTGCCACTTTCGATCATCGCTGCCTAGACTCCACGCGTGAACTCGACGGACCTGCTGCCCGGAGCCGGAGCGCATCTCGCGGCCGAGCTGGCCACCCAGCCCGACGACTGGCTGGCGGCGCGCGCCATCGCCCGCGAGCACGCCGCACTGCTCCCCCAGCCGGGCGAGCGAGTCGGCATCCTCGGCTGCGGCAGCTCCCTCTACGTCGGTCACGCTGTGGCCGCGAAACGCGAGGCGGCCGGGCTCGGTGAGACCGCCGCCTGGCCGGCCGGTGATGCGGTGCCCGCGCGTCCGTACGACCGGATCATCGCCATCACGCGCTCCGGCACGACCACCGAGATCCTCCAGGCGCTCGACCGGCTCGACGGCCGGGCGCCGGTCACCGTCATCACCGCCGACCCTGCCTCGCCGGTGGCCGAGCGGGGCGAGGTGATCTCGCTCGGGTACGTCGATGAGCAGTCGGTCGTGCAGTCCCGCACGATGACGACCGCGACCGCGATGTTCCGCTGGCACCTCGGCGAGGACCTCACCCGGGCCGCCGAGGAGGCACGCGCCGTCGTCGCCCTCGACGACCACTGGTTCGACGACGTCCGCGCCGCCGAGCAGATCAGCTTCGTCGGCACCGGCTGGACCTACGGCCTGGCCGAGGAAGCGGCCCTCAAGCTCAAGGAGTCCACCCAGGCGTGGACCGAGTCGTGGCACCAGACGGAGTACCGCCACGGCCCGATCTCGATCGCCGCGCCCGGCCGCGCCGTGTGGGCCTTCGGGCCGCTGATCCCGAACTTCGAGCGTGACGTCCGGGTCACCGGCGCGACGTTGCTCCACTCCGACCTCGACCCGCTGGCGGAGCTGGTGAAGGTCCACCGGCTGTGCCTGCTGCGCGCCGCCGACAGGAACTTGGACGCCGACCAGCCGCGCAACCTGACGCGATCCATCATTCTGGACTCATGACTCCCGCGCTCGCCCTCGCCATCGACGTGGGCGGCACCACCCTCAAGGGGGAGCTGGTCGATGCGGACGGGGCAGTGCTGGCTGCCCGCGACGCCCCGACACCGCGGGGCGACGGCGCCCGCGACGCGATCGCGAAGCTCGGACAGGCGTTGCTCTCCGAGGCCGGCGCCGGCGCGGTCGTCGGAGCCGGTGTGGTCGTGCCGGGCGTCGTCGACCCCAGTTCCGGGATCGCGAGCTACAGCGCCAACATCGGCTGGCGCGACCTCGAGCTGGTGGAGTCGCTCGGAAGCGCCTGGTCGCTGCCGGTCCGGATCGGGAACGACGTGGCCGCCGGCGGGGTCGCCGAGCACCGAACCGGCGCCGGGCGCGGCGTCGCCGACCTGGTCTTCGTCCCGATCGGCACCGGCATCGCCGCCGCCCTGCTGTCCGGCGGCCGGCTGGTGTCCCGCGACGGCGGCGCCACCGCCGAGCTCGGCCACGTGATCGTCCGGCCCGGCGTCAGGTGTGGCTGCGGCAGCGATGGCTGCCTGGAGGCGTGGGCGTCCGCAGGCGCCATCACGAAGCGGTACGCCGAGCTGGCCGGTCGTCCGGTCGCTGGCGCCAAGGAGGTCGCCGACCGGCTCGATGAAGACCCCGTGGCGCGGCAGGTCTGGACCGACGCCGTCGAGGCACTGGCCCACGGCCTCACCACCGTCGCGCTGCTGTTCGGGCCGGAGCTGGTCGTGATCGGCGGCGGCCTCGGCCACGCCGGAGCACGCCTGCTCGATCCGCTGCGTGATGCCCTCGCCCACCGGGCGCGCGTCGTCCCGCCGCCAGCCCTCGCCACCGCGGTCCACGGATCTCGGGCCGGGGTCGTCGGGGCCGCGATGCTGGCGCTCGACGGATGGAAGGCGGAGACGTGACCCTCAGGAGCACCGCGCTGTCGGGGACCGTCGTCACCCCGACCTCGGTCGTCGCAGACGGCGTGGTCGAGGTCCGCGGCGACCGGCTCGGCTACGTCGGGCCGCGTGCCGGCTGGGCGGGCGACGCCCCCGAGCCGGCCGGGGTGCTGGTGCCCGGCTTCGTCGACGGCCACTGTCACGGCGGGGGCGGCCACACCGTGACCACCTCCGACGACGAGGCAATCGCGGCGGTCGCCGCCCACCACCTCGCCCGCGGCACGACCAGCATGCTGGCCAGCCTGGTCAGCGCGCCGACCGCCACGCTCACCGACCAGGTCGCCGCGATCGCCCACGTGGTCGAGGGCGGACGCACCACGATCGTGGGCAGTCACCTCGAGGGGCCCTGGCTCAGCGAAGCCCGCTGCGGCGCCCACGACCCGGCCGCGCTTGCCGCGCCCGACCCCGAGGCCGCCCGCGCCTGGCTCGCGGCCGGCCGCGGCACGGTCCGGATGGTCACGCTCGCCCCGGAGCTGGCCGGGGCCGACGCCGTCGCGGCCCTGCTCGAGGACGAGGGCGTGCTGGCCGCCCATGGGCACACCGACGCCGACGTCCGTACCTTCACCGCCGCGCTGCGCGCTCGGCGTACCCCGCTGGTGACGCACCTGTTCAACGGCATGACGCCGCTCCACCACCGTGAGCCGGGCGCCCCGGGGGCCGCGCTGCGCGAGCTCGCCCGGGGCGCGGCG
Organism: uncultured Actinomycetota bacterium; assembly: GCA_963826265.1. Taxonomy (GTDB): domain Bacteria; phylum Actinomycetota; class Actinomycetes; order Propionibacteriales; family Nocardioidaceae; genus Nocardioides. The sequence continues at coordinate 990,267 of CAWGWH010000001.1, read as the reverse complement.
ACCGTCGAGCTGATCGCCGACGGCGTGCACCTCGCCGACGAGACGGTGGCGATGGTGTTCGACGTCGACCCGGGCGGGCAGATCGTGCTGGTCAGCGACGCGATGGCCGCGGCCGGGCTGCCCGACGGCGACTTCGAGCTCGGGTCGCTGGCGGTGCGGGTGACCGACGGCGTCGCCCGGATCGCCGAAGCCTCGACGAACAGCGGCTCGATCGCCGGCGGCACGTCCCACCTCGCCGACCTCGTGCACCGCTGCGTCACGGTCGCCGGGATCGATCCGATGGCAGTCGTCGCGGCCGCGAGCACGACCCCAGCGGCCCTGCTCGGCCTCACCGACCGGGGCGCGCTGGCGACCGGGCTGCGGGCCGACGTGGTCTCCCTGACCGACGAGTGGCGGGTCGCCCGCGTGATGCGGGGCGGCGCATGGGTCGGCTGATCCTCACCGTCACGCCGAACCCGGCGTACGACGTGAGCTACACGACCCCCGGCCTCGAGCCGGGCGAGGTCCACCGGGTCTCCACCGTCCATCGCCGCCCCGGCGGCAAGGGCGTGAACGTGGCGTCGGTGCTGGCGTCGCTCGGCGAGCCGGTGGTGGCCAGCGGCTTCGCGACCCGGGAGTTCGCCGGGGACGTCCAAGCACTCGGCGTCCGGGCGGAGTTCGTCGACGTGCTGCCCCACGTCCGCACCACGGTGGCCGTGTTCGACGGCGACCGGACGACCTCCCTCTGGGAGGCGGGGGCTGCGCCGAGCGACCCGGCCGCGGCCGAGGCGGCCCTGCGGGAGCGGGTGGCCAGACTGCTGCCCGAGGCCGGCTGCCTGGTCGTGTCCGGGAGCCTGCCGCCGGGCGTGAGTCACGGCCTGCCCGCCGAGCTCGCCCGGCTCGCCCACCAGCACGGCGTCCCGTGCCTGGTCGACGTGTCCGGGGAGGCCCTGGCCGTGGCTGCGGACGTCCCGGGAGTTGTTCTATCTCCGAACGCCGACGAGCTAGCCGAGCTGTGCGGACCCGTCACCGACGTCGCAGGGGCAGCCCGATCGCTGGTCGAGCGCGGTGCCGCCGCCGTGTTCGCGACCTGCGGCGCCGACGGGATCGTGGTCGCCGCACCCGACGGCTGCTGGGTGGTGCCTGCCGTACCCGGCGTCTCCGGCAACCCGACCGGTGCGGGCGACGCGGCGGCGGCCGCGATCGCGCGCGGCCTGGCCGCGGGCGAGGCACCGGCCGAGGTCGCCGAGGACGCGGTGACGCTGGCCGCGGCCGCCGTCGCGTCGCCGGTGGCTGGGTCGGTCGACCCCGCGCGCTACCGGGCACACCGCGACCGCGTCGCCGCCCGCCCGCTGGCTGTCCAGGACTTCTCGTGACCGCCGCGGACATGCCCGACCTCGCCCGTCGCGCCGCCGGCGCCGGCGCCGGGATCGGCGCGTTCAACGTGATCCAGCTCGAGCACGCGGAGGGCATCGTGGCCGGCGCGGAGTCCGCGGGTCGGCCGGTGATCCTGCAGATCTCGGAGAACACGGTGGCCTACCACGGTGCGTTCGCCCCGCTCGCCCATGCCTGCCTCACGCTCGCTCGGCACGCGGGCGTCGAGGTCGTCGTGCACCTCGACCACGCCATGCGGCTCGACCTGGTCCACGAGGCGATCGACCTCGGCGTCCGGTCGCTGATGTACGACGCGTCGGCGATGTCCCACGAGGAGAACGTTGCGGCCACGCGGTCGGTCGTCGAGAGCGCCCACGCAGCCGGGGCGTGGGTCGAGGCGGAGCTCGGCGAGGTCGGCGGCAAGGACGGCGTCCACGCGGCCGGCGTCCGCACCCGGCCCGACGAGGCTGCGACGTATGTCGCCGACACCGGTGTCGACGCGCTCGCCGTGGCGGTCGGGTCGTCGCACGCGATGCTCACACGGGACGCCGAGCTCGACGACGACCTGATCGGCGAGATCGCGGCCGCGGTGCCGGTGCCGCTGGTGCTGCACGGCTCCTCCGGCGTCCCGGACGACGGCCTGCGCCGCGCGGTCGCGCACGGGATGCGCAAGGTCAACATCGCGACCCAGCTCAACAAGGTGATGGCCGCCGCGGTCCGCGACGCGCTGGCCGACTCGGCCGTCGTCGACCCGCGGAAGTACCTCGGTCCCGGGCGCGATGCCGTCGCCGCCGAGGTCGGCCGGCTGCTGAGCCTGCTCGCGCCTCTGCCGTACTGACCGGCTACTGACCGGCCCCGTAGGGTCTGACCGTGACGATTCCCACCGACCCTGGCGCCGAGCACCGGCTGCGGGAGCCGGCCGAGCGCGTCGACCTGCGGGCCCGGCTGATGTGGACCGTGGTCGCGTTGGTCAACAGTGTCTTCACCTACGGCGTGCTGCTGGCCGTGGCGCTGATCTGGGACCTGGTGCCGGTGACGTGGTGGGCGGCGCTGCTGGTGGGCCTGGCGTTCGCGGCGTACACGTTCTTCATGCCCCGCTGGCGGTACGCCGTGCACCGCTGGGAGGTGACCGAGACCGCCGTCTACACGCAGACCGGCTGGTGGTCGATCGAGCAGCGGATCGCGCCGATGTCACGGATCCAGACCGTCGACTACGAGGAGGGCGCGATCGCCCGGCTGTTCAAGCTGGCCTCGGTCACGGTCACGACCGCGTCGGCCGCGGGTGCGCTCGCGATCGAGGGCCTCGACCGCGACCTGGCCCGGCGTCTGGTGGAGCAGCTCGCCCGGCGGGCCGACGCCGTGCCCGGGGACGCCACGTGAGCGAGCCGTTCCCGGTCGGGCCCCCGCCCGAGACACGGCCAGAGCCGCCGCCCGAGACTCCCTGGCAGCGGCTCGACACCCGGATGCTGCTCGTACATCCGGTGCGCGAGATCGTGAAGTTCCTGCCGGTCCTGATCGGCCTGTTCCTCGCGAGCACCGCGACCCAGCGCGGCACGTACTTCCAGCTGTTCATCGTCGTCATCCCGATCACGATCGGCATCGTCCGCTACGCCACGACCCGCTACCGGATCCAGGGCGACCGCGTGGAGCTGCAGCGCGGCCTGATCAGCACCCACCTCGCCACGACCGCGCTCGACCGGGTGCGCACCGTCGACCTCACCGCATCACCCATCCACCGGCTGCTGGGCCTGGTGACGGTCCGGATCGGCACCGGCACCAGTGAGGACGACTTCGACCTCGACGGCCTCTCCGCCGAGAACGCCCGCGAGCTGCGGCAGCGGCTGCTCACCTCGATCGCCCGGCCGGGCCCGCCCACCGAGGGCGAGGGCGGCCCGGTCCCGGGTGGCGAGAAGGTCGTGGCCCGGTTCGAGGCCGGCTGGCTGCGGTTCGCGCCGTTCACCTCGGCGGGCTTCGTGCTCGCCGCCGGTGTGATCGGTGTCGGGAGCCAGGTCCTCGACGGCCTCGGCGTCTTCTCGGGCATCGACGTCGACGGCGACCAGATCGACCAGGCCGTGAGCGCGGCCGCGCTGGTCGCGATCCCGGCGCTGCTCGTCACCGTCGCGGTGATCGCGGCCGTCTTCGCGGTGCTCGGCTACCTCGTCTCCAACGGCAACTTCGCGCTGAGTCACACCACGCCCGACGGCTCGTGGCACGTACGCCGCGGGCTCCTCACCACCCGCGAGACCAGCCTCGACGACGATCGGCTGCGGGGCGCCGCGGTCGGCGAGCCGTGGGGGTTGCGGCTGGTCCGTGGCGGCCGGCTCAACGCGATCGTCACCGGCCTGAACCGCAGCGATTCCGGCAGCGCGACCCTGCTGCCGCCGACCCCGCGCGACCTGGTCGACCGGGTCGCGGCCGAGGTGGTCGGGACGCCCGAGCCCGTCCACGCGCCGCTGCGCGACCACGGCCCGCGGGCCCGCACCCGCCGCTACGTCCGCGCCGTCGTCCCCGCCGTGGTCGTCGCGGCTGCCGTGGTCGCCATCGCCGTCGGCGTCGGCTGGGCCCGGGTCGCGGTGCTCGCCGTGCTCCCCCTGCTGCTCGGCGTCGGCCTCGCGGTCGACCGCGCCCGCTCGCTGGGCCACACCCTGGTCGACGGCTGGTTCGTCGCCCGCTCCGGCAGTCTCACCCGCAAGCGCGAGCTGCTCGCCGCCGACGCCATCATCGGGTGGAACCTCCGCAGCACGTGGTTCCAGCGCCGCGCCGGCCTCACCACCCTCACAGCCACGACCGCCGGCGGCAGCCAGTCGGTCACCGCCCTCGACGTGCCCACCCCCGACGCGGTGGCCGTCGCGGACGCCGCCGTCCCCGGCCTGCTGGCCCAGTTCTTCCCATCGTCCCGCCCGCGGTAACGCCGGGTCATCTGCTGTTCCCAGAAGGTTGCAGACCCGGGGGCAGTCGGTAACACGGCGTTAGATGGCGCGCCGTCGGCCCTCAGCAGTCCCCGCGCTCGATGCTCCGGCAGTCGTCCTTGCCACCCCGACCGTTCCCGGTATCGGTCCCTGCGCCGCCGTCGAGCAGGTCGGCGAGCTCGCTCCCGGTCAGTTGATCCGGCCCGTCGCCGGCTCGCGCGGTCAGCGGACCGCCGGTGATCGCCCACACGCGGTCAGCCGCGGGAGTGCCGATGAATCGCCACGGCACCGACCCGATCAGGCGGTGGCTCTCGAAGCCGCTGACCGATCCGCGGGCCTCCACTGCGCCCGACGCGTACGTCGTGCCGGAGCGCTGGTCGACAGTGAACCGTCCCGCGATCAGCCGGGCGTAGAACGAGATCACGTCGGTCCCGGGTCCGCCGGCCGAGGAAGCGCCGCGGCCCGGGGTGATCAGCTGCCCGGCGTAGTCGTCACCGCGCCCGAGCGCGACGACGCTCGGCCGCTCGCTGAACGCCTCCACGAAGTCGGCGCCCTGGCCGGTGCTGATCCGGTCGCGGCCGGTGCGGCTGTTGACCAGGTCGTGGCCGGTGCCCGCGTCCACCGTGTCGTCGCCCTCCGTGCCGGAGAACCCATCGGGGTAGACCAGGTCGGAGCCGCCCCCGGCCAGGATCGTGTCATCGCCTCCGCCCGCATCGATCCGGTCGCGGTACCTCGAGCCGGTGATCCGGTCGTTGTGGGGCGAGCCGACCACGCCGTGCGTCGGCCCGAGCACGATCGTGTCGGTGCCCCATCGCCGCGCGGTGCCGGTGCCCGGGGTGGTCGCCCCGGACAGGTCGATGACGACCCGCCGGCGCGCGTCGGCGTACGAGTAGGTGTCCGGGCGGCGTCGTGAGTCGGCTGTCCGCCTGTCGATCCCACCGGCGAGCAGGTCGTCGCCCGGTCCGCCGGTGAGGACATCACCGAGCAGGTAGGTCCCGGCCGGCCCGTCGACGAGCTGGTCGAGCCCGCCGTAGAGGTCGTCGTGGCCGCGCCCGCCCGTCAGGCGGTCGGCGCCCGAACCACCGCAGATCCGGTCGGACCCTCCGAGTCCCACGATCACGTCGTCCCCGCCGAGTCCGGCGATCACGTCGGCCCTACCTGTCCCGGTGATCCGGTCAGCCCCACGGGTCCCTACGAGCGTGGCCGTCTTGCCCTGGCACGACGGCGCGGCGACGGGTACGGCGCTGGACGGGAGCACCATGAGAGTCGTGAGGAGCAGGGCCGGGGGTACCCACGGCAGGCGACGCATCGGATCTCCAGGGGAAGGGGGCGACCGTCCCCATGATCGCCCGAGTCGTCCCGCGATCCGTCCAGCCCGGCTTCCACGGCGCGTCGGCCACTAGCGTGGGCGTCATGTTCTCGAAGGTCCTCGTCGCGAACCGTGGCGAGATTGCGATCCGGGCGTTCCGTGCCGCCTACGAGCTCGGCGCCGAGACGGTCGCGGTGTTCCCGCACGAGGACCGCGGGTCCGAGCACCGGCTGAAGGCAGACGAGGGGTACGAGATCGGTGAGCGCGGCCACCCGGTCCGCGCCTACCTCGACCCGCAGGCGATCGTCGACGTAGCGGTCCGTTCGGGGGCGGACGCCGTCTACCCCGGCTACGGATTCCTGTCCGAGAACCCGGCACTCGCCGAGGCCTGTGCCAATGCGGGCATCACGTTCGTCGGCCCGACCGCCGAGGTGCTGACGCTCACGGGCAACAAGGCCCGCGCCATCGCGGCGGCCAGAGCAGCCGGCGTACCCACCCTCCGGTCCGTCGACCCGAGCACGGACGTCGACGCACTCGTCGCAGCGGCCCAAGCCCTGCTCGATGAGATGGGCCCCACGCCACTGTTCGTCAAGGCCGTCGCGGGCGGCGGCGGGCGAGGCATGCGCCGCGTCGACGACCCGGCCCAGCTGCGCGAGGCGGTCGAGACCTGCATGCGCGAGGCCGAGGGAGCGTTCGGCGACCCGACCGTCTTCATCGAGCAGGCGGTCGTAGACCCGCGCCACATCGAGGTGCAGATCCTCGCGGACGCCGAGGGCAACGTGATCCACCTCTTCGAGCGCGACTGCTCGGTGCAGCGGCGTCACCAGAAGGTGATCGAGATCGCGCCCGCCCCCCACCTCGACCCCGCGCTGCGGGAGCGGATGTGTGCCGACGCGGTGCGGTTCGCGACCGAGATCGGCTACCGCAACGCCGGCACGGTCGAGTTCCTGCTCGACCCCGACGGCAGCTACGTCTTCATCGAGATGAACCCGCGGATCCAGGTCGAGCACACCGTGACCGAGGAGGTCACCGACGTCGACCTGGTGCACGCGCAGCTGCGAATCGCGTCCGGCGATACGCTCGCCGACCTCGGGCTGTCGCAGGACATGGTCCAGCTCCGCGGCGCCGCGTTGCAGTGCCGGATCACGACGGAGGACCCGGCCAACAACTTCCGGCCCGACACGGGCCGGATCACGACGTACCGCTCTCCCGGCGGCGCGGGAGTGCGGATCGACGGCGGCACGACGTACACCGGCGCAGACGTCTCCGCGCACTTCGACTCGATGCTCGCCAAGCTCACCTGCCGCGGCCGCACGTTCGACGTCGCGGTGGCGCGGGCACGGCGGGCGGTCGCGGAGTTCCGGATCCGCGGCGTCTCCACGAACATCCCGTTCCTGCAGGCGGTGCTCGACGACACGGACTTCGCCGCCGGCCGGGTCACGACGTCGTTCATCGAGACCCACCCGCAGCTCCTGATCGCGCGCGGCGCCGGCGACCGCGGCACCAAGCTGCTGCGTTACCTCGCCGACGTGACGGTCAACCAGCCGTACGGCGAGGCGCCGGTCACCCTCGACCCGGCCACCAAGCTGCCGCCGCTCGACCTGCGCGTCCCAGCACCCGACGGCACTCGGCAGCTGCTGCTGAAGGTCGGGCCGGAGGAGTTCGCGCGGCGGCTGCGCGCGCAGGACCGGGTCGCCGTCACCGACACGACCTTCCGCGACGCCCACCAGTCGCTGCTCGCGACGCGGATCCGCACCCGCGACCTCACGGCGGTCGCCGGCCATGTGGCCCGGATGACGCCGCAGCTCTGGTCGCTGGAGACCTGGGGCGGGGCGACGTACGACGTTGCCCTGCGGTTCCTATCGGAGGACCCGTGGGAGCGGCTGGTCGCGTTGCGCCAGGCCGCGCCGAACGTGTGCCTCCAGATGCTGTTGCGCGGCCGCAACACGGTCGGCTACACGCCATACCCGACCGCGGTCACGCAGGCGTTCGTCGAGGAGGCGGCCGAGACCGGGATCGACGTCTTCCGGATCTTCGACGCGCTCAACGACGTGGAGCAGATGCGGCCCGCGATCGAGGCGGTGCGCGCGACCGGGACCGCCGTGGCCGAGGTGGCGCTCTGCTACACCGGCGACCTGTCTGACCCGGGCGAGACGCTCTACACGCTCGACTACTACCTCGCGCTGGCCGAACGGATCGTCGACGCCGGCGCCCACGTGCTGGCGATCAAGGACATGGCCGGGCTGCTGCGCGCCCCGGCTGCCCGAACGCTCGTCACGGCGCTGCGCGACCGCTTCGACCTGCCCGTGCACCTGCACACCCACGACACCCCCGGCGGCCAGCTCGCCACGTTGCTCGCGGCGATCGACGCCGGGGTCGACGCGGTCGACGCCGCCAGCGCGCCACTGGCCGGGTCAACCTCGCAGCCGTCGCTGTCCGCGCTGGTCGCGGCCACCGAACACTCCGACCGCGACACCGGGCTCCCCCTCGAGGCGCTCTTCGAGCTCGAGCCGTACTGGGAGGCGGTCCGCCGGGTCTACGCCCCGTTCGAGTCCGGCCTGCCGTCACCGACCGGCCGCGTCTACACCCACGAGATCCCCGGCGGCCAGCTCTCCAACCTGCGGCAGCAGGCGATCGCCCTCGGCCTCGGCGAGAAGTTCGAGCAGATCGAGGACATGTACGCCGCCGCCAACGACATCCTCGGCAACGTGGTCAAGGTGACCCCGACGTCCAAGGTGGTCGGCGACCTCGCCCTCCATCTCGTGGCCGTCGGTGCCGACCCGGCCGAGTTCGCCGACGAGCCCGGCAAGTTCGACATCCCCGACTCGGTCATCGGATTCCTCAACGGCGAGCTCGGCGACCCGCCCGGCGGCTGGCCCGAGCCGTTCCGCACCAAGGCGCTGGAGGGCCGCACCTGGAGGCCGCCGTCCGAGGAGCTGGACGACGACGACCGCGCCGGTCTCGCCGGCGGCCGGACCTCCCGCCGCCGTACCCTCAACCGGCTGCTGTTCCCCGGCCCGACGAAGGAGTTCGAGGAGGCCCGCGCGACGTACGGCGACGTCTCCGCCCTCCCCACCCTCGACTACCTCTACGGCCTGCGCCACGGCGACGAGCACCAGGCCGACATCTCCGAGGGCAAGACCGTGCTCTTCGGCCTCGAGGCGATCGGCGAGCCCGACGAGCGCGGTTACCGCACCGTGATGGCCACCATCAACGGCCAGCTCCGCCCCCTCTCGATCCGCGACAAGAACGTCGCCTCCGAGGTCGCCGCGGCCGAGAAGGCCGACCCCAGCAAGCCGGGCCAGGTCGCCGCCCCCTTCCAGGGCGCCGTCACCCTCGTCGTCGCCGAGGGCGACACCGTCAACGCCGGCGACACTGTCGCCACCATCGAGGCCATGAAGATGGAAGCCGCCATCACCGCCCCGAACGGCGGCAAGGTCGAGCGGCTCGCGATCTCCGGCACCCAGCAGGTCGACGGCGGCGACCTGATCCTCGTGATTGGTTGAGAAAACGGAAACCTCGCATCTGTAACGGACGCGCGGGTTCAGCGGACCTTCAGCGTGGATGCTTGAGACTGACGGTCCTGACCCTTGGGAGGCATCCATGCGCGTGCTCGTCGTCGATGACGAAAAGCGGCTCGCGCGCTCGCTGCGAGTGGGGCTCGAGGCCGAGGGCTTCGCCGTCGACGTCGCCCACGACGGCACCGACGGGCTGTGGCTCGCGCGCGAGAACGAGTACGACGCGATCGTGCTCGACCTGATGCTCCCGGGGATCAACGGGTACAAGGTCTGCGAGACCCTGCGCGCGGAGAAGGACTGGACCCCGATCCTGATGCTCACCGCCAAGGACGGCGAGTGGGATCAGGTGGAGGGGCTCGACACCGGTGCCGACGACTACCTGACCAAGCCGTTCTCGTTCCCGGTCCTGGTGGCCCGGCTGCGCGCGGTGGCGCGTCGGGGCGCGCGGGAGCGGCCGACCCAGCTCGCGGTGGGAGACATCCGGGTGGACCCCGCAGCCCGCCGGGTCTGGCGCGGTGACGTCGAGGTCGAGCTGACCGCCCGGGAGTTCTCGTTGCTGGCGTTCCTGGCCCGCCATCCTGGTGACGTGCTCTCCAAGCAGCAGATCCTCGAGGCCGTGTGGGACGTCGACTTCGAGGGCGACCCGAACATCGTCGAGGTCTACATCCGGCATCTGCGCAACAAGGTCGACCGCCCGTTCGGGCGCGAGGCGATCCAGACGTTGCGGGGCGCGGGCTACCGGTTGGCGAGCGACGGTGGCTGAGGCGCGCTGGAGCCGCGCGTCCGTCCGGGTCCGCACGACGGTCGCGGCCGTGCTGGTGGTGGCGGTCGTCCTGTTCCTCGGGGCTGTCACGCTCGTGGCGCTGGTCCGCGAGTCCCTGCGCGACGGGCTGCAGACCACCGCCGAGCAGCGGGCTGGTGCTCTGGCAGCGGAGATCGAGACATCGGGGCTGCCCGACGCCGGCCCGATCGACGACGAGGATCGGGACGAGCCCGACGACCTGGTCTGGCAGGTGACCGACGCCGGCGGCACCGTCGTGCGCGCGTCCCAGCCTCTCGGCCGGCCGCTGCCGGCCGATGACACCGACGAGGTGAGGCTCCCGGGCGCCGACCATCCCTACCTCGTGGTGACCCAGGACGCCGGGGAGGACGAGGCGTACGTCGTCGCGGTCGCCGTATCGCTCGAGGTCGTCTCCGACTCGACGGCTGCGCTGGTGCTGCCCCTCCTGATCGGTCTGCCGTTGGTGCTGCTGTTGGTGGGCGGTACGACGTGGATGGTGGCCACCAAGGCGCTCGAACCGGTCGAACGCATCAGGCGCGAGGTCGAGCAGATCACCAGTGACCGGCTGGACCGACGAGTGCCCGAGCCGCGTTCGCGCGACGAGATCCATCGTCTGGCGCGGACCATGAACCAGATGCTGGAACGGCTGCAGGACTCACGCGGCCGACAGCAGCAGTTCGTCAGCGATGCGTCTCACGAGCTGCGGTCGCCGCTGGCCAGCATCCGGCAGACGGCCGAGGTCACGCGGGCACATCCGGGTGCGCTGCCCGAAGGTGAGCTCGCCGATGCTGTTCTCGAGGAGTCCGCGCGGATGCAGCGTCTCGTGGATCAGCTGTTGCTCCTCACCCGAGCCGACGAGGGAGCGATCACGCGGTCGCATCACGACGTCGACCTCGACGACGTGGCGTTGGCGGTTGCCCGTCGCGTGCGCCGTCCCGGCCTGCGCCTCGACGCGTCCGGGATCGGGCCCGGCCGAGTTCGTGGCGACCGGGTCGCGCTCACCCAGGTGGTGCAGAACCTGATCGACAATGCGGCCCGGCACGCCGACGATGCCATCGCCCTCGCAGTCCGTGAGACCGAGGAGGGCGTCGAGCTCGTCGTGGAGGACGACGGCCCCGGGATCCCAGCGGAGCACCGGAAGCGCGTCTTCGACCGGTTCGTGCGGCTCGACGAGGCCCGCGTTCGTGACGGTGGCGGGAGTGGTCTCGGGCTGGCGATCGTCCAGGAGATCGTCACCGCTCACGACGGGTCTGTCGACGTCTCGTCGTCGGCTCTGGGCGGCGCCCGGTTCGTGGTACGCCTCCCCACCCCCGGGACCGGCCCGGACGCCGACCTCTCGACCTGAAGCGCCTTTCATACGCGTTCAGGTGGCGTTCAGTGAGGGTGCTGCACGCTGGTGTCGACCAGCACGGAAGCCCACCAAGCCGAGAGGCCCTCGACGAATGAACCCCACCGAGCTCCGCAGGAAGCGCATCATCCTCCCCACGATCGCGGCCGTCGCCGTCATCGGCATCGGCGGCACGGTGTGGTCGGCGTCGGCCAACGACAACGTCCAGCGGAGCGAGCGGGACCGCGTCGGCGCCGCGGGCGTCAAGGCCGCCGGTGGCGGCACCGCGGTCGACGTGGAGACCAGCGACGACCTCGGCGAGGCCTACGAGGTCGAAGTGCGCATGGACGACGGCACCGAGGTCGACATCGACCTCGACCAAGACCTGAACGTCGTCAGCCGGGATTCCGACGACAGGGACGACAACGACGACAACGACCGTGACGCCGACGACCGTGCGCTGAGCGCCGAGGAGCGCGCGGCCGCCGGGCAGGCCGCTCTGGACGCCGTCGGCGGCGGCACCCTCGAGGAGGTCGAGGCCAGTGACGACCGCGGTGAGGCCTACGAGGTCGAGGTCCGCGATGGCGACAACATCGAGTGGGACGTGGAGCTGGACGCCGACTACGAGGTGCTGAACAACACCGCCGACGACTGACCCCCTCCCCCCAGACTCAGGCGGGGCCCGCCCAGCCGGGGGCCTCGCCTGGGTCAACGACGCATGAGTGACCTTCCACCTGGTCACGGTTGCTCGCAGCGCTCGTCGTCGCGGAGCTGGCTCGGGCGGAGGTCGATCCCCAGCTCGAGCTCGTCCCGGATCTCGATGCCGTGCGACCCGAGGACCGGAATCTCGGGCTTCAGCGTCCGACGGCTCTGGTTCACGGCTCCCGCGCGGAGATGGGCGAGCCGGAGGCCGCGACGTTGATAGAACCGTAGGGCATCCACGTTGTCGTTCGTGGTGACCACCCACAGCCGAGTGCAGGCGCTGCGCCGAGCGGCCTCCTGCACGGCGGTCAGCAGGGCGGACCCCGTCCCCGTGAACCTGCTGCGGGCGTGGAGCGTCAGCAGTTCGCAGTCGGCTTCGCCGATCGCGTACGTCGCCACACCCACCAGCTCGTCGCCCGCCCACGCGAGTAGGGCGTGATGGCGCAAGGGGTCGACGAGCTCGCCCCGACGAGCGATGCGAACGGAGTGGTGCTCGGCGAGAAACGCCTCGATTGCCGGTCGATCCTCGGCCCGGCTCGGTCGAACCTCCATGGAGTCAACTGTGGCACCGAAGCGATCGTGTCGTACTCACGGCGCTCGCTCATCAAGGCGATTCGTACGGCGACGCGCCCACCTGACGACCCCTGCAGACCCGCCACTTGCTGGCCGGTACGACGGCAGCGATCCTGCTGGTCGCCGGAGGTGGCATCGCCTAGCCGGTCCCTACGGCGTCGCCTCGCCCAGCGGTGGACCAGCGAGAACCGTGGGCACGTACTCGAGCAGCTGGATCCGGCCGTCGAAGGTACGGCTGTCGACCAGCTCCAGCCCGATGTCGGGGTACTCGTCGTAGATCCGTTCCCGCCCGGTGCTGCCGGTGATGACAGGGAATACGACCACGCGGAACCGGTCGACCAGTCCGGCCTCGAGCAAGGACCGGCACAATGTGAGGCTGCCGATCGTGTACATGCTCTCGGAGCCCTCCGCCTTCATCGACCGCACCGCCTCCACCGGGTCACCGGCGACCAGCCGCGAGTTGGCCCAGTCCAGCGGCTCCTTCAAGGTGGAGGAGAACACCACCTTGGACGCCTCGGTCAGCTCATCCAGCCCCTCGCCGGACGCGGCGAAGCCCGACATCAACCGGTAGGTGTTCGCTCCCATCAGGACGGTGTAGTTACGCTCCGGCGCTTCGGCGAGCCAGCCCAGATACTCCGGGCCCTCGAGGCCCCACCAGCCCGGCCAACCCTCCGCCGAGGCGTAGCCGTCGAGCGAGGTGATGAAGTCCACCAACAGTTCTGGCATCTGCGTTCCTTTCGTCAGGATGAGCCTGCCCTGGGTGGGTACGAAGTCGCATCGGCTCAGCGACGTACGCTCTGATCATCACCATCGTCGTGATGGTGGGGATCGCTGTGCTCATCTTGCTCTTCGAGCGTCGCCGCGCGCGTGAGATCGAGGCCGACCTGCGACGGCCGCCGGACCCTGACGATCACGCACCCGAGCACTGACGAGCGGCCAGCCGCTCGTAGAACGGAAGCCCTATCAGGCGTCGCGGATCGGCACCGCCAGCGGCATCGGGCCGACGCTCACCTTCCGCACTGCGCCTCGGGCCTGCTCAATCGTCACCGTGACGGTGCCGGGGTCCAGGTCGACCTCGCCGTCCGGGTCCCAGACCTCGACGTGCCGCCAGAGCCAGAGGGTCGTCGCACCGTCCCGCTTCTGTGTCAGGCAGGTCCGTACGTCGTCGGGCGCGTCGACCCCGAGCAGCACCCGCGTCGTCGCGTAGGACTCACCGGGGTCGCGCAACGAGCGGAGCATCTCGGTCAGCGGCGCGACGACCGGTTTCGGTGTCCAGGTCAGGTCCGGGTCGCCCTCGGTGCTGTCCACTTCCCACAACCCGTAGTTGGACTCGGTGTCGAGACCGCTCTCGTCGGGGTCGTCCAGGAACTCGTACCGCACGACCTCCCAGCCGTGGTTGGCGAAGTCGAGGACGGCCTGGCAGTCGTAGACCGCGGACGCGGCCGGACTGATCGGCCGTGCGCCGCCGGTCCGCTCCGACGCCGGCCCGAGGGTGTTGGTGTAGCCCCACTCGGAGAACTTGACGGGGTAGCCGTCCCCGAAGGCGTCGTACACCCACTGCACCCGCTCTTCCCGCCGGTTGTCGGGTGTGGAGGCGCTGGGGTAGCTGTGGACGGAGCACACGTCCATGTGGTCGGCGATCCCGGCGTCGGCGAGCTCCTGCCAGTGGACGCCGCCAGCGTTCGCCAGCCGGACGTCGTGCATGGAGGGCCCGAGGATCACGACGTGGTCCAGCTCAGGGTGGGAGCGCACGGCGTCGTGGATCCACTGCTGACGTTCGGCGCACGGGCCGACCCAGTCCGAGCCCTCGTTGGGCTCGTTGACCCCTTCGACCCAACCGATCAGGTCTGCGGTGCTGGCGGCCATGTGGGCGATCCGTTCCTCGATCTCGTCCTGCGTGGTGTCGACCGTGGCGACGGTGGCGTTCCAGCGGACGCCGTGCCGGCGCGCGCCGGCGACCGCGACGTCGAAGTTGGCCAGCCCGGGCACGTACAGGGAGCGCATCTGGGCCACTCCCATCTGCCCGTAGCGCTCCATGATCGCGGCCTGGTGCTGGTACACGCTCGTCTGGAAGTTCACGTGCTGGCACACGCCGTAGCCCTCGTGCACCGCCTGGGCCGCCAGCGGGCTGGTCATGGTCGGCTCGACGCCGCGGGTCAGGGCCCACGCGCCCGCCGCGGCGGCTCCCCCGACCACGGGCATGGCCAGGAGCACGCGCCGGCTCCACGTCCGACGGTGTCCCGCGCCCGTGCTCTGGATGTCCTGCTCGCCCACGGAGCCTCCCCCCGCTCCGTATTGTGCCCCGTCAGGCGTCGTCGTTCAGCCGCAACGTCTGCAGTCGTCGGCCGGCGTACGCCGTGGAGCCGACCGCGACCACGATCAGCAGCACCAGGCCGGTGGTGAAGCCCACGGCGGAGCCGATGCCGAGCCGGTAGGCGCCGTCGCCGAAGACCTGCTGCACGACCGCGAGCGACCACTGCTGGATGGAGAGGTCCTGGGCACCGGGGACGAGGCCGCCCACGAGGGACTCCCAGATCAGGGCGTAGATCAGGCCGACCACGACCGCGTTCTTGGTGATCACCGACAGCATCAGGAAGAAGGCGCAGTAGGCCACCCCCGCGGCGAACGCGCCGACGGCGAACGAGATGGCGACCGGACCGAGCTCACCGGTCAGCACCACCCCGCAGATCGCGACCGGGATGACACCGAACGCCGTGATGACGCCGAGGGCGACCAGGAGCTTAGTGACCACGATGGAGTACCGGTTGAGCGGCTTGGCGAGCAGGTAGACGATCGAGCCCTCGTCGATCTCGGGACCGATCGAGCCGGTACCGGCGATCAAGCCGAGCAGCGGCATCATGATGGCGATCCCGAACGCACCGAGCAGGTCGGCGGAGAGCCCGCGCTCGAGCTCCTCGGCGATCCCGGAGTCGAGTCCCGCGAGGATGCGGGCCAGGGTGCACAGCCCGAGCAGTGCGAGCGGCAGCAGCATCAGCAGCAGCGTGCGCTTGCGACCCAGCAGGCTCTTTGCGGTCAGCCGGGCGACGGTTCCGTTGATCAGGTCGGTCATCGGGCCACCAGGTAGGAGAAGACGGACTCGAGGGACTCGTCGGCCGGTCGGACCTCCAGCAGCCGGATGTCGTGTCGAGACGCGACCTGCGGCAGCGCGTGCACGAACGCCGCGAAGTCGGTGGCCTGCACGAACACGGCCGTGCCGTCGGCGCCGTCCGGGATCAGCTCGACGCCGGACGTGCTCGGCTCGGCGATCACGGCCGACGCGAGCGCGCGGTCGTCGGAGGAGCGGATCGTGTACTGGTGCGGCCGCTGCGTCATCAACCGCCGGATCTCGCGGAAGTCGCCGGAGGCGGCGTGCCGGCCGGCGACCATGACCTCGATCCGGCCGGCGATCTGCTCGACCTCCTCGAGGATGTGGGAGCTGAAGAGGATGGTGCGGCCCTCGTCGCCGAGCTGGTGGAGCAGCTCCATCAGGTGCAGTCGCTGGCGCGGGTCCATGCCGTTGAACGGTTCGTCGAGGAGGAGCACGGTCGGGTCGTGGACGATGGCGGTCGCCATCTTGATCCGCTGCTTCATGCCCTTGGAGTAGGTGCGGATGTCGCGGCCCTCGGCGTCGGCCATCTCGACGGTGTCGATCGCGCGGCGCGCGGCCACCTCCGGCTCGGGCAGCTTGTGGAGCTTGGCGTTCGCCAGCACGAACGCCCAGCCGGTGACGGCGTCGTACATCTCCTCGCGCTCGGGGACCAGCCCGACCTCGCGATAGATCTCGGGGTCGCGGTAGAGCGGCCGGTCGTCGAGCGTGACGGTGCCGGCCGACGGCGCCAAGAACCCCGCCATCATGTTGATGAGCGTCGACTTGCCCGCGCCGTTCGGCCCGAGCAGGCCGGTGACGCCGGGGCCGAGCCGCATCGTGACGTCGTTGACCGCCACCACGTTTCCGTACCAGCGGGAGACCTGCTCCAGCACCAGCGTGCTCATGAAAGGGCCTTCCGGTAGCGGGCCAGAAGCGCGGCGTAGCAGCCGACCACGATCGCAGCGGTGACGAGGCAGAACACGGCACCCATGAGTACGCCGGTGGGCGGTGTGGCCATCACCGAGTCGCCTCGGAGCGCCGTGGCGACCACCCCGTCGACCAGCGAGAACGGTGAGATCAGCCCGGCGTACCCGGCGAAGGTGTCGTTGCCGAACTCCTCGGCGAGCCCGCGGACCGTCGCCTGGATGCCGGAGAGGACCAGCAGCACGCCGACCACGGCGGCGACCCCGAGACCGCGGCGCGGCGTCATGGCCGCGACGACGAGTCCGATCCCGGCGAGCACCACCGACAGCACCAGCGCACCGGCCATCGAGCGGAGGTAGTCGGGGAGCTGCTCGTCCAGCGGCAGCTTCGCCAGCAGCGCTCCGGCGAAGAGCAGGGTCAGCGGCGCCGCAGTGAGGATGAACAGCGCGGTCGTCACTCCGGCGTACTTGGCCTGGACGTACTGCCGGCGGCTCAGCGGTCGCGAGAAGTACAGGGGCGCGACCCGGAACCGGAGGTCGCGCGACATGGCGGCCGGCGACTGCGAGCCGAGGAAGATCGTGATCGCCACCTGGAACGCGAAGGTGTAGCGAAGGTAGTCGAGCGGCAGCTCGTCGAACCCGAAGTAGCCGGTGACGATCCCGATCGCGACCGCCGGTAGCACCATCAACGCCAGCAGCAGGAACGGCATCACCTTCGACCGCGCGGAGCGGCCGAGGCCGAACGCGCCGCGCAGCGTGTCGATGTAGAGCGAGCGCCGGATGTACGACGCTCCCAGCCGGGGACCGTCGTAGTGCCGGTAGCCGATGTCGTGGATCGCACCGGTGGGCCCGCCAGTGGGGCCGACCGTCTGCTGGTCAGACATGAGCGGCACTCCCCTCGGTGAAGATCTCCGTCATCCGGTGCCGCTGGCGCTCCATCCTCACCAGCCCGAGTCCGAGCTCGGCGACCACGTCGCGCACCACGTCGTACGCCGAGTCGTCGGCCACGTCGACGTGCAGCAGTCCCCCGTGCAGCTGCACGCCGACGCCCCGATCGCCCAGCCGGGCGACGAGGGCGGCGGGATCGCCGTCCACCTCGACCGCCACGACCGGCGTCTGCTCGGTGACCGACGCGGTGGTCGAGTGCCGCAGCAGCCGGCCACCGTCGATCACCACGATCCCGTCGCACACCCGCTCCAGCTCGCCGAGCAGGTGTGAGGTGACGATGACCGAGATGCCGAACTCGGTCCCGATCCGGCGGATCAGGTCGAGCATGTCGTCGCGGCCTGCGGGGTCGAGCCCGTTGGTCGGCTCGTCGAGCATCACCAGTCCCGGGTCGTGGACCAGTGCCTGGGCGAGCTTCACCCGCTGCCGCATGCCGGTGGAGTAGCCGCCCATCGACCGGTACCGCTCCTCGTAGAGCCCGACATGGCGCAGGATGTCGGCCGTACGCTCGCGGGCGGCGGTTTGGGGCAGTCCGGACATCCGGGCCATGTGGACGACGAACTCGGTCGCGGCGACGTCCGGCGGCAGGCAGTCGTGCTCCGGCATGTAGCCGACCCGCTCGCGGATCTCCGGGCCGTGGGTCCGGACGTCCAGGTCGAGGACCTGGGCGGACCCCTCGGTGGCCGGGATCAGCCCGAGCAGGATCTTGAGCAGGGTCGACTTGCCGGCGCCGTTCGCACCCACGAGCCCGGTGATGCCGGGCTCGACGTCGACCGACAGGGACTCGAGCGCAGTGACGCGCCCGAACCGCTTCGTGAGCTCCTCGGTCTGGATCACGACGTCACCGTGCCACGGATCGGTGCCGTCGGACATGCCGAACGGCCGGGTTCGGGGAGATCTCGTGGGCGTCCCTGAGGCAGCCCGGCGGGCACCGGGGTCACTCCTCGACCCACTCGAGGAGGTCGCCCGGCTGGCAGTCGAGGACCCGGCACATGTTCTCGAGCGTGCTGAAGCGCACCGCCTTGGCGCGGCCGTTCTTGAGGACTGCCACGTTCGCGGGGGTCAGGCCGATCTGCTCGGCGAAGTCCCCGACGCTCAACTTGCGCTTGGCGAGCTCCACGTCGATCCGGACGACGATCGGCACTCAGATCACCCCCTCCATGTCGGCGCGCAGCGTGGTCGCCTGGCGGAGCAACGCGCGCATCACGAGGAGGATCAGGATGAAGACGGCGCCGGCCAGCAGCATGATCGCCAGCGCCAGCGGCGTCCCCGGGTCGTCGGCCCCCAGCACGATGGCCAGCGACAGCCCGGCCCAGGCCAGCCAGCCGACGCCGAGCGCCGCGACCATCCCGTCGACCCACCGCAGCGCGTCCTCGGTGAAGATCCGGTCCTGCTGGACCAAGCCGAGCAGCTTCCAGGTGCACACGATCACGACCTGCGCGCACAGCAGCTCGGCCTCCAGCACCCCCAGCAGCACCCAGCGGCGCCACCCGAGATCGGGGTTCACCTCGGCCCGGTAGGCCAGCGTTCCCGGCACGCTCATCACCTGGAGGACCAAGACGGCCACGAACGCCGTCGCCAGCAGCACCCGGAGCAGCAGCACCACCTGTCGTGTCGTCAGCATGGATCGACTATCAGGCACTACCTATCGATTGTCAATCGAAATCTACCGACTTTCGCGTCGACCTCATGACGGACGCCGATCGTCCGGAACCCGCCGTAGCGTCGGCGCATGGACATCAAGCCCCAGCTGGACCTGGTCATCGTCGACTGTCCCGACGCGCTCGAGCTCGGCCGCTTCTACGCGGCGGTGCTCGGGTGGGCGCTGGAGGATCGGTCGAGCCGCGACTGGGCCACGCTCGTCCCACCCGACGGCGGGATCACGCCCGACAACCCCGACGGCCGCACCGCGCTCGCCTTCCAGCGGATCGACGACTGGGTCGAGCCGACCTGGCCCGGCGGTGCCCATCCGCAACAGATCCACCTCGACCTGGCCACGCCCGACATGGATGCCTCGGAGGACCTCGTGCTCGCAACAGGGGCGCGCAAGCACGAGCACCAGCCGTCGAAGGACGGCGGGTTCCGGGTCTACCTCGACCCGGCGGGGCACCCGTTCTGCCTCATCCGGGGCTGACCGGGACTCAGCTGACCTTCGCGTGCATGGTCGGGAACGGGTAGACGGTGGCGCCGGCACCATGCCGCTCGGCCTCCGCCCCGGTGACGCCACGGTCCAGGCGTCGCATCACGACCACGAGCGGGATCGCGGCGAGCATGCTGTAGCACCAGACGAGGACCGCCACGGCGGTCGCGAGCGGGCTGTCGGACACCCAGGCCCAGCGGGTCGCGAGCAGCAGGCCGGCGACCATCACCGACATGACGGCGGCGGCCACGAGCCGGATCGACCGGGACGTGTGCGTCAGGGCAGCGGCTTCGGCCGAGGCTGCATCGAGGCTCATCGAGGCTCCTGGGGTTCCTGAGAAAAGGGGGGTGTGCCAGGTGGGAGAACCGTAGACGCACGCAGCGTGGTTTGTCCCCCGAACAGCAGAAGGAGATCGGTCGGCTGGCGGTCGCCCTTGCGGCCGCTCAGCGCACCCGGAAGGTCACCCAGGTGGACTTGAGACCCAGCGCGGAGCGCATCGCGTCCCCCGAGATCGTCACGGTGTCCTGCGATCCGACGAGCCGCAGCTGGACGACCCGGCCACCCCATTGGCCGTTGCCGTCGCGCGACCCGACGACGATCCGCCGCAGGTTGCCCAGGGACGGGAACGCCGACTCGAAGCGCCGGTCGGTAACCCGCAGGCTCCAGTCGTGGTTCGAGTTGCCCGACCAGCCGTCGTACGGGTCCGGCTGTGCGGGCAGGTACGGGACGCCGCCTGCGACGGTCCAGCCGCCGCTGCTCGAGCCGAACTGGGTGAAGGCCGGGTCGCCGTCGTGGTGGAGGGCGAGCTGCCGGGTCGCGATGACCGCCGCGTCGGAGTCCGGGTGCTCAGCGTCGGCGCCGCCGTACACCTGGCACGACCACGTGTCACAGATGTCGTAGGCCGACGAGCGGGGGTGGGCGCGTTCATGGGCTGCATAGGTGCGCGCCGCCACCGACTGCGCCCGGACGGCGGCCGCGCTCCACGACGCGGGGATCTCAAGTGGCACGACGCCTCGTAGGTACGCCTCGAGGGACACGTCGTTCACGGTGACCAGGCCGCTGCTGCCCGGCGGCTGGGCGGTGGTCAGCCAGCCGCGGTAGGCACGGACACCGGTCGGGGTCACCAGCCTGACCGGATCGCCGCCGGCCGCGAACGATCCGGGTCCCTCCAGCACCCGCCAGCGCCGCCACCGCTCGCGAAGCACGTGGACCCGGTAGGTGCCGCTGACCCGGACCACGCGCCACGCGACGGCACCGTTGTCGGGCAGGGTGAACGTCTCGCCGGAGCCCTTGTCCCGGACAGTGAGCCCGGAGCGCGCCCGGACGACCAGGTCGTCGCTGGTGTCGGCTGTCAGCAGCACCGTGATCCGGCCGCGCGCCCTGCCCCATTCGGTGCCCGGGTAGTAGAACGACGCGATCTGCCGGAAGCCGAGCCCCTCCCGGGCCGCGCCCTCGGCGCCGTACTGCGACATCCCGCGCCCGTGGCCGTAGCCGTGACCCTTGATCGAGATCGTCGCCTGACGCGGCACGTCCCAGCGGTCGGCTGCGGACGCCGGGGGCGCGACGACGAACGAGCCGACGGCGAGCGCGGTCGCTGTCAGGGCGGTTGCGAGGGGGTATCGCATCCGCCGAGGGTACGTCGTCAGCCCGCCGAGGTGATCCGGAACAGCGAAGACTTCAGGTCGAAGCTGGACACGAACCGGGCAACGTTGATCGGGTACGTGCCGGGGTTTGTGCCGCCTTCGGTCGTGACCAGCAGCTCGGTCACCCGGCCGCCCCACTGGCCCTTGTTGTCACGATCGGCGATCTGGATCGCAGTGAGGTTCTCCAAGTTGTAGAACTGCTCGAGCTGGGCAGCCGTCACGGTGACGGTCCACCCGTAGTAGTCCGAGGAGGTCCCCTCGTAGGGGTCCCGCTTCGCGGGCAGGTAGGGCCTGCCGCCGGACACGGTGTACCCGCCGTTGCTGGCGGAGTACTCGGTGAACGCCGGCTTGCGGCGGAACGTGAGAATCTCGCGGGCGGTCCCCCGGACAGCCTTGTCGGACGCGCGCTGCTCAGCGCTCGAGCCGCCGTAGACCTGGCACAGGGCGGTGTCGCAGATGTCGTACGCACGGTCTAGCGGGCGGGTGCGCCGCCACGCGGCGTATGTCCGCGAGGCGACCGCCTGCGCGCGCAGCGCGTGCTGCGGCCACCCGGCCTGCATCTCGCGAGGGACGACCCCGCGCACGTAGGTCTCGAGCGGGACGACGTTGACGGTGACGCGGTCGCCGAAGTCGTCCTTCGCGGACCGCAGCGCACCGCGGTAGCGGACCCGGCCGTCGGGCGTCACCAGCGTGAGCGGTCGCCCACCGGCCGCGAACTGGACTGTGCCGCGGATCTTCTTCCACGCGCGCCACCGGCCGTTGAAGAACGAGACCACGTTGACGCCCGAGACGCTCGGCCTGACCCGCCAGTTCGTCGCCCTGCGCGCGTCGGCGGCCCAGGAGCGGCCCGACGCGAGGCTGCGGACGCTCAGCCGGTCGTGATGGAGCACTACCAGATCGCGGTCGTCGTCTCCGAGCACCGCTACCTCGATCGAGCCCTTCGCCCGCGCCCACCGGGTCCTGGGATAGTAGGTCTTGGCGATCGGGCGGTACGTCACCCCGTCGCGGGCACCCGAGTAGGCGCCGTACTGCGACATCCCCCTGCCGTGACCCTCGCCCTGGCCGGTGAATGTGATGGTGCCGTTGTCGGGCACGACGTGGGGCGGATCGTCGGCTGCAGCCGGACCGGTCGGCGTGACGACGAGGAGAGCGGCGGCAGCGAGCGCGACGAAGCGGATCCCCCGAGAAGACATGTGGGCCATCCTCACATGCGGGTCAAACCCGATGCCCATCGGTCACACGTGACCTCGCGCGAAGATGATCGCGCCCGGGACCTCCTCATCCGGTCGCATGACCAGTTCGGCCTCGATCGTGAATCCTGCCTCCCGGAGCCAGCGGGCGACCTGGTCCGGCCGGCGCCGGTAACTGTCGACGTTGATCAAGCGACCCGAGTAGCCCTCAGACGTATGGCGAGCCTCGTCACCGACATGAAAGCCAACCAGCAGCGGACCTCCCGGGCGCAGCACTCGACGGAACTGCACGAACACCCCGGGCACAGAGTGATCGGGCACGTGGATCACGGACCAGAAGGCGAGTACGCCAGCGACTGAGTCGTCCGCCAGGTCGAGGTCGGTCATCGTCCCCACCTCGAACCGGAGGTCGGGGTAGTCGCGTTTCGCGATGGCGATCATCTCGGGCGAGAGGTCGATGCCGAACGCGTCCACGCCGAGGTCATGGAGGTGGCGCGTGACGTAGCCCGGTCCACAGCCGACGTCGGCGACGGACCCGCCCCCAGCATCGCGCACCAACTCTGCGAACAACGCCAGGCTCGCGCGTAGGTAGGCACTCCCGTCCAGCAAGCCATCCACCTTCTCGGCGTAGCCGGAGGCGTCGGTGTCGTAGGAGGTGCGCGTATCGGACAGCCAGCTGTCGGGCATCGGGCAACACCTTAGGGCGAACCGCGAAAGGTGTCCCGTTGCGTAGGTCTTCTTGCTACACCGCCGACTGGGACGAGGGCTCAGACCCGGTGCAGCCGGCGGGCCGCCTCGGCGATCGACCCGCTCATCGACGGATAGACGGTGAATGCCTGGGCGAGCTGATCGGCGGTCAGCGACTCCGCGACCGCGATCGACACCGAGTGGATCAGCTCGCTGGCGCGGGGACCGACGACGACGCCGCCGACGACGATGCCGGTGCCGGGACGGCAGAAGAGCTTCACGAAGCCGTCGTGGACGCCCTGCATCTTGGCCCGCGGGTTGCCGGACAGCGGGAGCGTCACGACCTCGGCCTGCATCTCGCCGGAGTCGACGGCCTGCTGCGACCAGCCGACGGTGGCGATCTCCGGTGCGGTGAAGACGTTGGAGGACACCTTGCGCAGGTCGAGCGGGTGGACGGTGTCGCCGAGGAAGTGCCACATCGCGATCCGGCCCTGCATGGCGGCGACCGAGGCGAGCATCAGCACGCCGGTGCAGTCGCCGGCGGAGTACACGCCCCGTGCCGAGGTGCGTGAGACTCGGTCGACGGTGATGAAGCCACCCTCGTCGAGGTTCACGCCGGCCTCCTCGAGGCCGAGGTCGCCGGTGTTGGGGACCGACCCGAGCGCCAGGATGCAGTGGGAGGCCTGCACGCTGCGGCCGTCGGTGAGGGTGACCGTCACGACGTCGCCGTCCCGCGTCACCGAATCCATCCGGGACTTCGAGAGCACGTTCATGCCCCGGCGGGTGAGGACCTCCTCGAGCACGGCGGCGGCGTCGGCGTCCTCGCCGGGCAGCACCCGGTCGCGCGAGGAGACCAGCGTGACCGGGATGCCGAGGGCGAGGTACGCCGAGGCGAACTCGGCGCCGGTGACGCCGGAGCCGACCACGACCAGCTCGCTCGGGACCTCGGTCAGGTCGTAGACCTGCTCCCACGTCAGGATCCGCTCGCCATCCGGCTGGGCGCCGGGCAGGGTGCGCGGGGCGGCGCCGGTCGCCACGAGCACGGCGTCCGCACGCAGCATCCGCGGACTTCCGGACGAAGGCTCGACCTCGACCCGGTCGGGGCCGGCCAGCGCGCCGCGGCCGCGGAGCAACGTGACGCCGTCGCGCTCGAGCCGGCCCGCGATGTCGGTCGACTGGTCGGTCGCGAGCTGCTTGACGCGCTGGTTCACCCGGGCCAGGTCGACGCTGATCGCGGTCGCCTCGTCGCCCTCGGGGTCCTCGAACCGGACGCCGAGCTCGGACGCCTCGCTCAGCTCGGTCATCACCTCCGCGGTGGCGATCAGCGTCTTGCTGGGCACGCAGTCGGTGAGGACCGCCGACCCGCCGACACCGTCGGAGTCGACGAGGGTGACCTCGGCCCCGAGCTGGGCCGCCACGTGGGCGGCCTCGTAGCCGCCGGGGCCGCCCCCGATGATGACGACGCGGTGAGTGGCCACGGGTCAGAGGTTGATCATGTGGCCGGCGATCCCGTGGATCGCCTCCTTGACCGCCTCGGACAGGGTCGGGTGCGCGAACACGTTGCGACCGACCTCGTCGGCGGTGAGGTCCCACCGCTGCGCTAGCGTCAGGGCCGGGAGCAGCTCGGTGACGTCGGGGCCGATCATGTGGGCGCCGAGGATCTC
The DNA here is from genome assembly GCA_963826265.1 of uncultured Actinomycetota bacterium. GTDB lineage: Bacteria > Actinomycetota > Actinomycetes > Propionibacteriales > Nocardioidaceae > Nocardioides. The sequence goes on along the minus strand of CAWGWH010000001.1, from coordinate 965,515 downwards.
GTTGTACTGAGCGTCGGCGACGACCTTCACGAACCCGACCGCGTGGCCGAGCCCCATCGCCTTGCCGTTGGCCGTGAACGGGAACGTCGCGGTCTTGACGTCGTACCCCTTCTCCTTGGCCTGGTCCTCGCTGTAGCCGAAGGAGCCGATCTGGGGCTGGCAGTACGTCGCTCGCGGGACCATGTCGATGTCGACCGGCATCGTCTCGGCGCCGGCGATGGTCTCGGCGACCACGATCCCCTGTGCCTCGGCGACGTGGGCGAGCATCATCTTCCCGGTGCAGTCACCGATGGCGTAGACGTTCTCGACGTTGGTGCGGCCGTACTCGTCGGCGCCGATCGCGCCGCGGTCGGTGGCCTGGACGCCGGCGGCCTCGAGCCCGAAGCCCTCGATCCGCGGGGCGAACCCGAACGCGGCCAGCATCTTGTCGGCCTCGATGACCTGCGACTCTCCCCCGTCCGCCGGCGACACGGTCACACGGACGCCCGAACCGGTGTCCTCGACGTTCTCGACCTTGGTCTTGAGGAGGACGTTCACACCGAGCTTCTTGTAGTGCTTGAGGAGCTCCTTGGAGACGTCGGCGTCCTCGGTCGGCACCATCCGGTCGAGGAACTCGACGATGGTCACGTCGACGCCGAAGTTCTTCATGACGTAGGCGAACTCGACGCCGATTGCGCCGGAGCCGCCGATCACGATGCTCGACGGGAGCTCCGAGTCGAGGATCTGCTCCTCGTAGGTGACGACGTTCTGGCTGACCTGCATGCCCGGGAGCATCCGGACCGTGGCGCCGGTGGCGAGGATCAGGTGGTCGAAGGTGTAGCCGGTGGTGTTGCCGTCAGCGTCCTTGACGTCGATCCCGGTGTTGCTGGTGAGCGTCCCCCAGCCGTGGATCTCGGTGATCTTGTTCTTCTTCATGAGGAAGTGGACGCCCTTGACGATCCCCTCGCTCACCTGCCGGCTGCGGGCGTGCGTGGGGCCGAACTTCATCGTCGCCTCGCCCTCGATGCCGAACTTGTCGCGCTCGTGGGCCAGCGTGTAGGCGAGCTCGGCGTTCTTGAGCAACGCCTTGGACGGGATGCACCCGACGTTCAGGCACACACCACCCCAGTACTTCTCCTCGACGACCGCGACCCGCTTGCCGAGCTGGGCGGCTCGGATCGCGGCGACGTACCCACCGGGGCCGGCGCCGAGGACCAGGACATCGAAGTGGTTGTCGCTCACGCGCCCAGCCTAGTGAACCAGCCCCGTGACCGGTGTCGCGGGCGTCTCATGGGCCCGCTCCCCCGCTAGCCTTGCTGCCCGTGACGTTGTACGCCGCCTACGGGACCAACCTGGATCCCGCCAGGATGGGTGAGCGGTGTCCTCACTCCCCGCTGCACACCACCGGCTGGCTGACCGGCTGGCGGCTGACGTTCGGCGGCGAGGAGCACGGCTGGGACGGCGCGCTGTCGACGATCGTGGAGGACCCGATCGAGCAGGTCTTCGTGGCGGTCTACGACGTCACCCGCGAGGACGAGTCCGCCCTCGACGGCTGGGAGGGCGCCGACCTCGGGCTCTACCGCAAGACCAAGGTGCGGGTGTCGACGCTGACCGGTGAGCTGCTGGTGTGGACCTACGTGCTCGACGCGTACGAGGGCGGCCTCCCCTCCGCGTCGTACCTCGGCGTGCTGGCGGACGCCGCCGAGGCCGCGGACGCTCCGGCCGACTACGTCGCCGCCCTCCGCCGCCGCCCCTGCCGCTCGACCGGGCTGTAGGCGGTGCGAGGTTCCGCCGATCCCTAGGATGCGGTGGTGACCGACACGCAACAGCTGGCCCGCGAGGCCGCCGACACCCTGGCCCGCCTCACCGGCGTCGAGCGCCACGACCTCGCCCTCGTCCTGGGTTCGGGGTGGCTGCCCGCCGTCGACGCGCTGGGAGAGGCCACCGCCGAGATCAGCACGACCGACCTCCCGGGCTTCCACGCCGCGGGCGTCGCCGGCCACAGCGGCAAGATCCGCAGCATCAGGGCCGGCGACAAGCAGCTGCTGGTGTTCCTCAGCCGGACCCACTTCTACGAGGGCAAGGGGGTCGCCGCGGTCGTCCACCCGGTCCGCACCGCCGCCGCCGCGGGCTGCCAGGCGATCGTGCTCACCAACGGCTGCGGCGGCCTGAAGGAGACCTGGTCCCCAGGGACGCCGGTACTGATCGCCGACCACATCAACCTGACGGCGACGTCGCCGATCGACGGCGCGAACTTCGTCGACCTCACCGACCTCTACTCCAGTCGGCTCCGCGCCCTGTGCCGCGAGGTCGACCCGACCCTCGACGAGGGCGTCTACGTCCAGTTCCCCGGTCCGCACTACGAGACACCCGCCGAGATCGGCATGGTCCGCGCGATCGGGGGAACGTTGGTCGGCATGAGTACGACGCTCGAGGCGATCGCCGCCCGCGAGGCCGGACTCGAGGTGCTCGGCATCAGTCTGGTCACCAACCTGGCGGCCGGGATCTCCGGGGAGCCCCTCAACCACGAGGAAGTGCTGGAGGCCGGCCGGACCGCGGCCGCCCGCATGGGCGGGCTGCTCGGGCAGATCGTCGGGAAGATCTGACCGGTGCGACGTCTCGGGACCGCACTGCTGCTCGCTATCTGCCTGCTGACGACCGCGTGCTCGTCCGACGAGGACCCCGGTCCGGCGGCGGACCCCGCACCATCCGACACCGCCGGCGAGCCGCCCGCGGAAGAGCCTGAAGCGACCGAGGAGCCGAGCGAGCCGCTCAGGTACTCCACCAAGGGCCGCACCGTCATCAGCTGCTTCCCCGACGGTCACCGGCGGATGATGATCTTCGACGACGTGGAGGCGAGCCGGCCGATCACACTCGTCGACGCCGACGTCTCGGAGGAGGCCGACGCGCTGCGGGTGACCGGCGCGTGGCTGGCGGAGCTCCCCCGCACAGCGATCTCCGAAGGGGGCGTCCTCGACCTCGGCGCGGGCGGTATCTCGATGGCCGACGTCCACACCTGGGCCGACCGGGTGCCGCTCGAGGGGGCACAGCTGGAGCCGGAGACGCGCTACACGTTCTTCGTACAGGTGACGGTGCGCCCGGACCGTTCGCTCGGTGACATCTCGCTCGGGTGGGACGACGGCGAGACCACCGGTGCCACGCCGTACGACTTCGACGGGCGGACCCGGTCCGGAGGGTGCTGATGACGGCCCGTACGACGGCGTGCGGAGGAGAGCCCAGCCAGCAGGGCGAGCCGGTGGCGTTCGCCCACCGACTGCGCGAGGTGCTGGACGACCGGTGGCCGCCGTGCTCGACCAGCACAACCTCCAGGCGTCCCCCGCCTGGGCCCAGCTCGCCGTGCTGGAGGCGCGCGGGATCGGGTGGATGGCCAGGATCGAGCAGGACGGCTAGGTCTGGACATACGCCGCCAGGCCGTCCCGGCAGCCGGCCATCATCCGGTCGTGGTTCCAGGCGAGCGGGCGGCGCAGTGCGATCGACAGGAACCCGAGCAGCCGGCCGGTGACGAGCACGTCCTGCTCGTACTCCAGCCGCGTCTGGTCGCCGTCCGGGTGAAGCCGCCACCGCGCCGTACCGTCCAGGTCACCGGACAGGGTCGTCTCGAGCTCCAGCGGGTCCCGGCGGATCGCGGTGAGGAGCAGGTCGATGTCGTACGGCAGCACCGAGCGGCAGAGCACGCGGGCGTTGTCGTCGTCGATCTTCGCCACCGCCCGGATCTGCGGCCACCAGTCCGGGTAGCGCTCGAGGTCGGCGAGCACCTCCTGGACCCGGTCGGCCGGCGCGGCGACCGTCCAGCGGTGGCAGAACGTGTAGCGGCGGCTCATGGCAGGTCCAGCCGCTGCCGCAGCTGCTCCAGGGCTCGCGCCGCGGCCGCGCGGACAGCGGGGTCCGGGTCGTCGACCGCGTCGGCGACGACGACCACGTGCTCGGTGTCGCCGACGACCGCGAGCGCGCGGATCGCGGCAGCGCGGACGCGGGGCAGCACGTGGTCTGCCAGCGCCGCGGCGCCGTCCCCGGCACCGGCGACGTCGTGCCGCGCGGTGACCTTGAGACACATCTCCGCGGGCCGCCAGTGCTCGTCGGCCAGTCCCTTCACGACCGCGTCAGTCGCCGCGTCGTCCCAGACGTGGAGCAGTCCGCGGGCACCCCAGGTGCGCACCCAGTAGTCGTGCCAGGTCCCCGCGTCGCGCACCGGCTCACCCTCCGACCAGTCGTGGCCGGTGAGCCACGGCAACGTGTCGAGGTGGTCCTCGCGTGGCGCCCCTTCGAGCAGCGCCACGCACACGCGGATGAACTCGGACCGACCCAGCCGTGCCGCCAGCTCCTCGATCAGCTCCCCCACCGGTCGGTCACCCATGCGGACCATCATGGCGGGGGTCTAGGTTGCGTGCCATGAGTCATCCCGACCCAGTCCACCCAGTCGACCCAGTCGACCCAGTCGACCCAGTCGACACCGCGTCCCTGACCGACCGCGCCCGGGCCTGGCTCGCCGACGATCCCGACGCGGAGACGCGGGCCGAGCTGGAGCGGGTCGTGGCCGAGGTCGAGGCAGGCGGGGACAGCGGAGACCTCGCGGAGCGGTTCGACGGGACGCTGGAGTTCGGCACGGCGGGACTGCGCGGCGAGCTCGGCGCCGGACCCAACCGGATGAACCGGGTCGTGGTGCTGCGCGCGGCCGCCGGGCTCGCGGCGTACCTCACGGCGGAGGGTGCCCGGCGCGGCAGCCCGGTCGTGATCGGGTACGACGCGCGCCGCAATTCCGACGTCTTCGCGCGCGACACCGCGGAGGTGATGACCGGGGCGGGGTTCTCGGCGCTGGTGATGCCGCGGCCGCTGCCCACGCCGCTGTTGGCGTTCGCGATCCGGGAGCTCGGCTGCGTGGCGGGGGTGATGGTCACCGCGAGCCACAACCCGCCGCGCGACAACGGCTACAAGGTCTACCTCGGCGACGGCAGCCAGATCGTGCCACCGGCCGACGCCGGCATCGCCACGCAGATCGCCGCCGTCGGCGTGGTCGCCGACATCCCGCGCGGTGACGCGGGCCGCGTGCTCGGCGACGAGATCGTGCACCGCTACCTCGACACGGTGGCCGAGCTCGCCGCCGACGGCCCGCGCGACCTGCGCACGGTCTACACACCGCTGCACGGTGTCGGCGGCACGTCGGTGCTGCAGGTGCTGGAGACGGCCGGTTTCGAAGCACCGTCGGTCGTCGAGCAGCAGGAGCACCCCGACCCGGAGTTCCCGACGGTGGCGTTCCCGAACCCCGAGGAGCCCGGCGCGATGGACCTCGCCATGGCGCTCGCGGACCGGATCGACGCCGATCTGGTCGTGGCCAACGACCCCGACGCCGACCGGTGCGCCGCGGCCGTGCCCGGCCCCCACGGCTGGCGGATGCTGCGCGGTGACGAGGTCGGCGCGCTGCTGGCCCACCACCTGCTCGCCTCGGGCAAGCAGGGCACCTACGCCGCCTCGATCGTGTCGTCGTCGCTGCTCGGCAAGCAGGCGGCCGCCTACGGCCAGCCGTACGTCGAGACGCTGACCGGCTTCAAGTGGATCAGCCGGGTCGAGGGCCTCGCGTTCGGCTACGAGGAGGCGCTCGGCTACTGCGTCGACCCCGAGCACGTGAAGGACAAGGACGGCGTCTCGGCGCTGCTGCTGCTCTGCGAGCTCGCAGCGAGGGCCAAGGCGGACGGCCGCACCCTGGTCGACCTGCTCGACGACCTGGCCCACGCGCACGGGCTGCACGCGACCGACCAGCTGTCGGTGCGGGTCACCGACCTGTCCGAGATCGCGCGCGCGATGGACACGCTGCGACGCACCCCTCCGACGAGCCTGGGGGGCCTGGCCGTCGAGTCGGTCGACGACCTCGCCGAGGGCAGTGCCGACCTCCCGCCGACCGACGGGCTGCGCTACCGGCTGGCCGACGAGGCGCGGGTGATCGTCCGCCCCAGCGGCACCGAACCGAAGCTGAAGGCCTACCTCGAGGTGGTCGTGCCGGTCGGTAACGGCCCGGCAGGCGGAGACGTCGACGCCGCCCGGATCTCGGCCGCCGGCAGGCTCGACGCGATCCGCGCCGACGTCAAGGCCGCCGCCGGCATCTGACCGCAGCCCCACCAGCCGCGGCGTGTGCCTGAGACCTACCCAGAGGGCGTTCTCAGGCACACGCCGCGGTCACGGGGTCCGTTGCTCCAGGGTCTCGACCAGCAGCGCGACCAGCGCCTCGAGCCGTACGTCGGCGGTCGAGGTCGCCTCCTCCTCCGCCCCGTCCAGGGCGACCGCCGCGAGCCCGGCCTTGCTGTCGATCAGGTCGGCGATCCGGGTGTCGATGGTCTGCGCCGCCAGAATCCGCCACGCAGTGACCGGCTCGGTCTGTCCGATCCGGTGCACCCGGTCGATCGCCTGCGTCTGCTCGGCATTGGTCCACGACAGCTCGGAGAGCACCACGTCGGAGGCGACCTGCAGGTTGATGCCGACGCCGGCGGCGGTGAGCGAGCAGACGATGATCGCGACGTCCGGGTCGTTGACGAAGGAGTCGATCGCCTGCTGCCGCGCGGCTCGGGTCTGGTCGCCCCGGATCTCGGTCCAGCGCAGGTCGCGCCGGGTGAACACCTCGCCGGCGGCGTCCATGACGTCGAGGTGCTTGGCGAAGAACACGACCTTGCCGGCGCTGCGGGCCAGCTGCGCCGCGTAGTCGGCCGCCAACCCGGCCTTGGCTTGGCCGATCCGGCGGACCATCGCGAACACGTTGTCGCCGGTCGTCTTGTCCTCGGAGTCCGCGAGCTCGCTGCCGGCGACCCGGCGGACCAGCTCGAGGTCGATCCCGTCGGCCCCGGGCCCGCTCCGGCGGGTGGCCATGGCTGCGTCGTACCGCTGCACGAGCCGCAGCACGAGCTCGCGCTCGGCCTCGCGGATCGAGCGCCCGTCGGCCTCGGCGAGCTCGACCGGCAGGTCGGCGATCCGGCGGGCCGGGATGTCGGCGGCGACGTCGACCTTCTTGCGCCGCACGATCCCGAGATCGACGACCGCCTCGCGGGCGGCCGGGTAGAAGCCGTGGTCGGCCGGCGTCATGCCGGTCTCCTCCAGTGCCGCCGTCAGCCGCGGCCCGGGCTTCTTCTCCTCGATCCAGCCCAGGAACCGCCAGATGGTGAGGAAGTCGTCGACGTCGTTGATCAGCGGCGTGCCGGTCAGGGCCATCATCAGCGGCCGGGCCACGCGGCGGCGTACGCGCTCGGCGATCTCGAGGACGTGCTGCGATCGCTGCGAGGCCTTGTTCTTGATGAAGTGCGCCTCGTCCACGATCATGCCGCGGAACCCGTGGTCGCCGATCCAACCGACGTGGCGGTCGAGGATCTCGTAGTTGACGACGATGATGTCGGCGAAGCCGTCGACGGCGAGACCGTCGCCGTGCACGACGCTGACCGTCTTCGACGGCGTCCACTGCGCGGCCTCGCGCGCCCAGTTGGTCTTGACGACGTTCGGGACGACGGCGAGCAGCGGGTAGGCCTCGGCGGTCTGCGCCGCGAGCAGCGCCTGGGCGGTCTTGCCGAGGCCGGGCTCGTCGGCCAGCAGGAACGTCCGGTGCCCGTCGCCGACCGCGGAGAGCAGCCGCGCCTGGTGGTCCATCAGCTCCAGGCCGGGCGGCAGCATCTGCGGTCGGGCCGGCGGCAGGTCCATGCACGACCGCACGCCGGGCGCCGGGTGCTCGAACGAGCTCAGCAGCGGCCCGATCAGCTCCCACCCGGCGAGTCGGCGCTCCTTCGGCAGCACCGGCACGGCGCTGAAGTCGGGGACCATGAACGGGTTGGCGAGCTGGGCACGGACCACCGACTGGGGCACGACCTGCCGCTCGGGCCGCAGGGCGGAGTTGGACGCCGGGCGCTCGGACTCGGCCTCGGGCGCCGGCTCGAGGCCGGCACGCTCCTGCAGGTCGCGCTTGAGGCTGCGTACGCCGTCGGTGACCTCGGCGTCCTCGCCGAGCCGCAGGAACAGTGACGGCTCGCGGGCGGCGGTCTGGGCGAGGATGGTGGCGATGCCGTCGAGCCGCTTGAGCTCAGTGGCCCGGCGCTGCTCGTCGAGCGTGTCGTCGGCCTTCAGCCGCGCCCGCTCCTCGCGCACGAGCAGTGCGACCACCTGGAAGCGGGTGCCGTCGACCCGGCCGCGCATCACCCCGTTCTCGACCTCGCGCACCGCCTGCGCGAGCACCGGGATGATGCCGTCGTTGTCCTGGTCGCGGCGCCGCCCGCGGGTCGTCGTACGCGACCCGCTCGACCGGCGCTGGCCCTGTCGTGCCACTCCACTCCTCCTGCGGCGGAACACCACCGCGAAACCCCACGCACACCCGTACGTGTCCGTCCCGGGCCGCCCGTCTGCTCGTGCTGCCTGGACCCCTCGAGATCGAGCCCGACGGTCTTACCTCGCTCGAACCGGCTGGTCCGGGGTCGTCGTCGGGTGCCCGGCGGACTGCCGGGACGAGCCCAGAGTACCCCGAACCGGTGCGCTTCTCCCGATCCCGGTCCCGCGGTGGCCGATCGCCCTCCACGGGATTGCCGCCCGTCGTGCTCACGGTCCTATGCTGAACAGGTGACAGCCACCTCCATCTCCACCGGTCGATCGCCCAGCGACGCAGCTGGCGACGTCACGGAGATCACGCGCTCCGAGGCCTCCCTCCGACGGTTCCTGCACGGCCTCCCCGGCGTCGACCAGGTCGGCGCCGAGGCCCGCGCCGCCGGGCTCGGCACGCGATCCATCAAGACCACCTCCAAGGCCTTTGCCCTCGACCTCGCGATCCGGATGGTCGACCTGACCACCCTGGAGGGCGCGGACACCCCTGGCAAGGTGCGGGCGCTGGCCAGCAAGGCGCTGCGCCCCGACCCCGCCGACCCCAGCTGTCCCCAGGTCGCGGCCGTCTGCGTCTACCCCGACATGGTCGCCACCGCCAAGCAGGTCGTCGGCGACTCGGGCGTCAACATCGCGGCGGTGGCCACCGCCTTCCCCAGCGGTCGCGCCGCCATGGACATCAAGCTGGCCGACACGAAGGACGCGGTCGAGGCAGGGGCGGACGAGATCGACATGGTGATCGACCGCGGCGCCTTCCTCGCCGGCCACTACCTGCAGGTGTTCGAGGAGATCGTGCAGGTCCGCGAAGCGTGCGGGCGGGCACACCTCAAGGTCATCTTCGAGACCGGCGAGCTCCAGACCTACGACAACGTTCGACGCGCCTCGTGGCTCGCGATGATGGCAGGCGCCCACTTCATCAAGACCTCGACGGGCAAGGTGCAGCCGGCCGCCACCTTGCCAGTCACGCTGGTCATGCTCGAGGCGGTGCGCGACTGGCGCGACGCCACCGGCCAGCTGATCGGGGTGAAGCCCGCCGGCGGCATCCGCAACGCCAAGGACGCGATCAAGTACCTCGTGATGGTCAACGAGGTGGCCGGACCCGACTGGCTCGACCCGGACTGGTTCCGGTTCGGCGCCTCCACGCTGCTCAACGACCTGCTCATGCAGCGCACCAAGATGACGACCGGACGCTATTCCGGTCCCGACTACTTCACGCTCGACTGAGGGCTCTCATGACATTCGACTACGCACCGGCCCCCGAGTCGCGGGCCATCGTGGACATCAAGCCGTCGTACGGCCTCTTCATCAACGGCGAGTTCGTCGACGGGCACGGCAAGAGCTTCAAGACGATCAGCCCGGCCACCGAGGAGGTGCTCGCGGAGGTCGCCGAGGCCGACGAGGCCGATGTCGACGCCGCCATCAAGGCCGCCCGACGCGCCCATACCCGCGTCTGGTCGAAGCTGCCGGGCCGTGAACGTGCCAAGTACCTCTACCGGATCGCCCGGATCATCCAGGAGCGCGGCCGCGAGCTGGCGGTGCTGGAGTCGATCGACAACGGCAAGCCGATCAAGGAGTCGCGCGACGTCGACGTCCCCATCGCGGCGGCGCACTTCTTCTACTACGCCGGCTGGGCCGACAAGCTCGAGTACAGCGGCTTCGGTAACCAGTCGCTCGGCGTCGCCGGCCAGGTGATCCCTTGGAACTTCCCGCTCCTCATGCTGGCGTGGAAGATCGCGCCCGCACTGGCCTGCGGCAACACGGTCGTCCTCAAGCCGGCCGAGACCACGCCGCTGACCGCGCTGCTGTTCGCGGAGATCTGCCAGCAGGCGGACCTGCCGCCCGGCGTCGTCAACATCATCACCGGCGCCGGCGCGACCGGTGCGGCGCTCGTGGAGCACCCCGGCGTCGACAAGGTCGCCTTCACCGGCTCCACCGCCGTCGGCAAGGCGATCGCCCGCGCGGTCGCCGGCTCCGACAAGAAGGTCACCCTCGAGCTGGGCGGCAAGGCCGCCAACGTCGTATTCGACGACGCCCCGATGGACCAGGCGATCGAGGGGATCGTCAACGGGATCTTCTTCAACCAGGGTCACGTGTGCTGCGCCGGCTCCCGGCTGCTGGTGCAGGAGAACGTGTACGACGAGGTGCTCGACCGGCTCAAGCGCCGGATGTCGACACTGCGGGTCGGCGACCCGCTCGACAAGAACACCGACGTCGGCGCGATCAACTCCGCTGAGCAGCTCGGCCGGATCCGCGAGCTGTCCGAGGTCGGCGAGTCCGAGGGCTCCGAGCGCTGGTCGGCACCGTGCGACCTGCCCAGCAACGGCTTCTGGTTCCCGCCGACCGTCTTCACCGGCGTCTCGCAGGCGCACCGGATCGCCCGCGAGGAGATCTTCGGGCCGGTGCTGTCCGTGCTGACCTTCCGCACGCCCGCCGAGGCGATCGAGAAGGCCAACAACACGCCGTACGGCCTCTCGGCCGGGGTCTGGACCGACAAGGGCTCGCGGATCCTCAAGGTGGCCAACGCGCTGCGGGCGGGCGTTGTCTGGGCCAACACGTTCAACAAGTTCGACCCCACCTCCCCGTTCGGCGGCTACAAGGAGTCCGGCTACGGTCGCGAGGGCGGCCGCCACGGCCTCGAGGCGTATCTTTCACCCCACGGAACCGCGAAGTGAGCGCGCTGCGCGCGGAGCGTTCGCGCTTCCGCGGGGACCCCGAAACCACAAGGAGATCAATTCGATGAGCCGCGTCGACGTCCGCAAGACGTACAAGCTCTTCATCGGCGGGCAGTTCCCCCGCTCGGAGTCGGGCTACTCCTACGTGGTCGAGGACGCGAAGGGACGGTTCGTCGCGAACGCCGCCAAGGCTTCGCGCAAGGACGCCCGCGACGCGGTCGTCGCGGCTCGCGGCGCGGTCAAGGACTGGTCCGGCCGCACGGCGTACAACCGGGCCCAGATCGTCTACCGGGTAGCCGAGGTCATGGAGGACCGCCGCCCGCAGTTCGTCGAGGCGGTGCGGCAGTCCGAGGGCCTCACGGCAGCGCGGGCCAACGCGGTCGTCGACGCGTCGATCGACCGGCTCGTCTGGTACGCCGGGTGGGCCGACAAGATCACCCAGCTGGTCGGCGGCGCCAACCCGGTCGCCGGACCGTTCTTCAACCTGTCGACCCCCGAGCCGACCGGCGTGGTCGCCGTGGTCGCGCCCGAGGAGTCCTCGCTGCTCGGCCTCGTCAGCGTCGTGGCCCCGGTGATCGTCACCGGCAACACCGCGATCGTGATGTCGTCGTACTCCCGGCCGCTGCCGGCCGTGACGTTCGCCGAGGTGCTGGCCACCAGCGACGTGCCCGGCGGGGTCGTGAACATCCTGACCGGCGACGCGGCGACGACCGCGCCGTGGCTGGCCGCCCACATGGACGTCAACGGGATCGACCTGACCGGCATCGCGGGCGACGCCGAGCTCGCCACCTCGCTGGAGCAGGCAGCCGCGGAGAACCTCAAGCGGGTCCGTCGCGCGCCCGACGCCGAGCCGGACTGGACGGCCGACCCGGGGATCGCGGCGATGACCGCGTTCCTCGAGACCAAGACGGTCTGGCACCCGATCGGGGTCTGAGCGACCACTGATGGGCCAGTTCCGACAGCCTGACCGCAGGTCGTGCGGCGCCGCGGTGCTGGTCATGTCACGGATGCTGGCCGAGCCTGCCTACGCGCGCTGGGTCGGCGACGGCACCGACCCCGCGGCACGATTCGCCGACGAGGCGCTCCGGACCCATCGGCGTACGAACCGGCTCCGCGACGCGCGCGGCCGGTTCCAGCTGCCCTGGCCGCGAGCCCTCGGCACCCAACCGTGGGCGCTGGCCCGCGAGCTGCCCGGAGGGCACCAGGTCGCACACGTCCGCAGTCGTTCGCGAGCCTGGCAGCGGATCGTCCGGGCAGACCAGCCGGTCCCGGTGTACGTCGGCAACGACCGCCTCCCCCGCCACGTCGTCCTCGTCACCGGCCGCGACGCCGACGACCGGGTGCGGGTCTACGAGCCGTCCGCGGGCGACACGGTCCGGGTCGACCGGAGCGACTTCCTCGCCGGCACACTCGACCTCGCCGGCTGGGACCGCCCCTGGTTCGTCATCCTGCCGCGCTGATCACGACCTCACGGTTGCCGAAGCAGACCGTGACAGCAAGACTGTCACTATGCGAACCAGGCTGCCCCGCGACTTCTGGCTGCGGCGGCTCGAGCGGCTCGATCCGGAGGCCGACTGCGCTGAGATCTACGGGATCATCGCGCGGCACGAGTTCCCGTGGGACCTCAACCAGTCCCTGTCCTTCGCGCTGTTCCGGACCTACGCCGTGCCCAGCATCGGCGTCCTGCTCCAGCAGACCGGGGAGTTCACCGAGCGGACGCAGAAACGGTACGACGACACCACCCTGCTGCTCGACGCGATGGGCGAGCACGGCCTCGACTCCGCGGAGGGGCGAGCGGCACTTCGCCGGATGAACCAGATGCACGGGATGTACGAGATCAGCAACGACGACCTGCGCTACGTGCTCGCGACGTTCGTGACGGTGCCGATCCGCTGGCTCGACCACTACGGCTGGCGGCCGCTCACCGAGACGGAGAAGGTCGCCTCGGCGTACTACTACCGCGACCTCGGGCGGCACATGGGGATCAAGGAGATGCCAGGGACGTGGCAGGAGTTCGGGTCGCTGATGGACGACTACGAGACCGCGCACTTCGCCTACGACCCCCGCGCTCGTGAGGTCGCCGACGCGACCCTGCGTCTGATGTCGACGTTCCCGCCGAACGACCGGGCGCCGGCGCGCGCGGTGATCCGCTTCTCACGCGCCTACATGGACGACCCGCTGCTGGACGCCTTCCGCTACCCGCGCCCGACCGCCGCGGAACGGCGCGCGGCCAGAGCCGCGCTCCGGGTGCGGGGCGCCTGGCTCAGGCGGCAGCCGCCGCGGCTGACCCCGCTCTACGTCCGCGACCTGCCGAACGTCCGCTCCTACCCGGCTGGGTACGACGTGCGCGACCTCGGCACGTTCGCGCCGACGGCACCGGGCAGAATGGCCGGGTGCCCACACCAGCCGCCCGCGTGATCGTGCTGGCCGGTCCCTCCGGCGCCGGCAAGTCGCGGCTCGCCGAGCGGCTCGGGCTGCCGGTGCTGCGGCTCGACGACTTCTATAAGGACGGGACGGACCCGACGCTGCCGACCATCACGGACGGGCAGAACGCCGGCCTCAGCGACTGGGACCACCCCGACTCCTGGCTGCGTGACGACGCTGTCGCCGCGATCCGCACGCTGTGCGCGGAGGGGGTGGCGACGGTCCCGACGTACGACATCGCGAAGAGCGCCCGCCACGGTGAGCACGTGCTCGATCTCGGCGGCAGCCCGTGGTTCCTGGCCGAGGGGATCTTCGCCCAGGAAGTGGTCCCGGCCGGGCACGGCGAGGGGCTGGTCGCGGCGGCGTACTGCGTCACCCAGCACCCGCTGGTCACCTACTGGCGGCGGCTGACCCGTGACCTGCGCGAGCACCGCAAGCCGCCGCTGGTGCTGGTGCGTCGCGGCTGGGCGCTGATGCGGGGCCAGGGCGAGGTGGTCCGGCACGCGGTCGCGCTCGGCTGCCGGCAGGTCTCGCCCGAGCAGGCGTACGGCGAGGTCAGGGCGTTGCTGTCAGCGCGTCGTACCCTGGCTTGACGGTCTCCTCGATGATCGCGAGCCGCTCGTCGAACGGGAGGAACGCCGACTTCATCGCGTTGATGGTGAACCAGCGCAGGTCGTCGAGGCCGTAGCCGAACGCGTCGACGAGCGCGGTCATCTCGTCGGTCATCGACGTCTTGCTCATCAGCCGGTTGTCGGTGTTGACCGTGACGCGGAACCGCAGCTTCGTGAGCAGCCCGATGGGGTGCTCGGCGATCGAGTCTGCGGCGCCGGTCTGCACGTTGGACGCCGGGCACATCTCCAGCGGGATCCGCTTGTCGCGGACGTACGCCGCCAGCAACCCGAGCCGCGGCTCGCCGTCCGGCCCCACGGTGATGTCGTCGACGATCCGCACCCCGTGACCGAGCCGGTCGGCGCCGCACCACTGGATCGCCTGCCAGATCGACGGCAGCCCGAACGCCTCGCCGGCGTGGATCGTGAAGTGGGCGTTCTCGCGCTGGAGGTACTCGAAGGCATCGAGGTGCCGGGTCGGCGGGTAGCCCGCCTCGGCGCCCGCGATGTCGAAGCCGGCCACGCCACGGTCGCGCCAAGCGACCGCCAGCTCAGCGATCTCCATCGACCGCGCCTGGTGCCGCATCGCCGTGAGCAGCTGCCGGACCACGATCCGGCCGCCTGCCGCGGCCAGTCCCTCGTCGACCCCCGCCTGCACGGCGCCGACCACCGCGTCGAGCGAGAGGCCGGTGGTGACGTGCTGCTCGGGCGCGTAGCGCACCTCGGCGTACACGACCCCGTCGGCGGCGAGGTCCTCGACGCACTCGCGCGCGACCCGCGTCAGGGCGGCCTCGGACTGCATCACGCCGACGGTGTGGTCGAACGTCTCGAGGTAGCGCACCAGCGAGCCCGAGTCGGCCGACTCGGCGAACCAGCGGCCCAGCGACTCGGCGTCGGTCCTGCCCTCGGGCAGCTCGTGACCGCACTGGTCGGCGAGCTCGAGCACGGTCTGCGGACGCAGCCCGCCGTCGAGGTGGTCGTGGAGCAGCACCTTGGGTGCCTGGCGTACCTGGTCGCGGCTGGGAGGGGTCACGTCCCTATCCTTCCAGTCATGCGCACGTTCACCGACTTCGACGAGCTGACCGCCGCCGCCGGGCAGGAGCTGGGCACCAGCGACTGGCTGACGATCGAGCAGGAGCGGGTCGACCGGTTCGCCGACGCGACCGGCGACCACCAGTGGAT
Source organism: uncultured Actinomycetota bacterium (assembly GCA_963826265.1). Lineage (GTDB taxonomy): Bacteria > Actinomycetota > Actinomycetes > Propionibacteriales > Nocardioidaceae > Nocardioides. Next base: position 950,295 of record CAWGWH010000001.1, on the reverse strand, counting down.
CCACGTCGACGTGGAGCGGGCCGCGTCGGGACCGTTCGGCGGCACCATCGCCCACGGCTATCTCACGCTGTCCCTGATCCCGCTGCTCGGCGCGCAGGTCATCGCCCTCGACACCCCGGGGGCCAAGCTCAACTACGGCGTGAACAAGGTCCGCTTCCCCGCCCCGCTCCGGGTCGGCTCCCGCGTGCGCGACACCGTCTCGGTCAAGGAGGTCACCGACCTCCCGTCGGGCAAGCAGCTCACCCTGGGCCACGTGATCGAGATCGAAAACGGCGACAAGCCCGCCTGCGTCGCCGAGACCGTCGTCCTCCTCCTCCCCTGACCGGCCGAGTCGTGTCTCGTTCCGGTCGAATCGTGCCTCGTTCGGGCCGAGTCGTGTCTCGTTCTCGAACGACGCACGACTCGATCGGAATGCGGCACGACTCGCGCTGAATGAGGCACGACTCGGCCTCACAGGGTGCGGGACCAGCAGCGCTGCTCGCCGTACGCCGAGAAGCCGAGCCCCTTCAGGATCGGCGCGGAGGTGTCGTCGACGGCCTTGACGAGTCCGAACTCGGCGGTCGTACCGCGGGCTTCGCGGAGCCGGTGGGCGACCAGGGCCCGGTAGGCACCGCGCCCGCGGTACGCCGGCAGGACCGACCCGTCCCAGAACCGGAGCGCGTCGCCGTCGATCGTGCTGCCGCCGGCCGCGGCCGGTTCGCCGTCGACGTACGCGACGTAGCAGCGGCTCAGGCGCTCCTCGTCGGGGAGCGTGGCCAGCCGGGTCTGCTCCGCCAGGTGGGCCTCGGTGTCCGGGGACTGCGCGAAGACCTCGCGCTGGAGCCGGGAGGCGAGCTCGACACCAGCCCGGTCTCGCACCTCGGCGACGGTGACGTCGACCGGCACCGGCAGCTCCGTGCCGACCGGGAGCGCCAGCACCTCGAGCCGCTCGGTCAACGTCAGCCCGAGAGCGGCCAGCTGTTGCTCGGTGTCGGCGGGCTCAGTGCGCTGGTCGACCCACCAGCGCAGCTTCGGCCGCCCGGCCGCGCGGACGTGGTCGATCACCTCCTCGAGAAGCCCTGCGACCGGACGCTTCGTCCGGGACCACTGCACGCTGGAGTAGTCGGTGTAGTGCGAGAGCCGGTAGTCGTCGGTGGTGACCTCGGTGGCGTCGACCGGCACCCAGATCCATCGGGCCGCGGCGGCCCGTACCGCGTCGGTGTCCAGCACCACTGTCAGGCGCCGACCCGGTCGATCACCAGCGGCGAGTGTGAGTAGTCGTCGGCATCGCCGATCTCGAACCCGCCCGCCAGGGAGGCGAGGGCCCGGTCGAACCGGTCCTCGTCGTCGGTATGCAGCGTGAACAGCGGCTGTCCCTCGGTGACCTCGTCCCCCGCCCGGGCGTGCCAGACGACGCCGGCACCGGCCTGCACCGGGTCCTCCTTGCGGGCCCTGCCCGCGCCCAGCCGCCAGGCGGCCATGCCGACGGCCATCGCGTCGAGCCGGGTGAGCACGCCGGTCGCCGGCGCGGGAACGTCGTGGGTGTGGCGGGCGGTCGGTAGGTCGGCCTCCGGGTCACCGTCCTGGGCGCGGATCATCTGCTTCCAGGCGTCCATTGCGCGACCCGAGGCCAGCACGTCGGCCGGGTCGACGTCGGTGACCCCGGCACCGGCCAGCATCTCCTTCGCGAGCGCGACGGTGAGCTCGACGACGTCCGCCGGTCCGCCGCCGGCCAGCACCTCGACCGACTCTGCGACCTCGAGCCCGTTGCCGGCGGTCAGACCGAGCGGCGTACTCATGTCGGTGAGCAGCGCGACGGTGTGGACGCCGGCATCGGTGCCGAGGCCGACCATGGTCTCGGCCAGCTCGCGCGCCTGGTCGACGCTCTTCATGAACGCGCCGGTGCCGACCTTGACGTCCAGGACGAGCGCGCCCGTGCCTTCCGCGATCTTCTTGGACATGATCGACGACGCGATCAGCGGGATCGCCTCGACCGTGCCGGTCACATCGCGTAGCGCGTAGAGCTTCTTGTCCGCGGGCGCCAGTCCGTCGCCGGCCGCGCAGATCACGGCGCCGACGTCCTCCAGCTGGGCGAACATCTCCTCGTTGGAGAGGGCGGCCCGCCAGCCGGGGATCGCCTCGAGCTTGTCGAGCGTGCCACCCGTGTGCCCCAGCCCACGCCCGGACAGCTGCGGTACGGCGACGCCGCACGCGGCCACCAGCGGCGCGAGCGGCAGCGTGATCTTGTCGCCCACGCCCCCGGTGGAGTGCTTGTCGGCGGTCGGCCGCGACAGCGACGAGAAGTCCATCCGCTCCCCCGAGGCGATCATCGCGCCGGTCCACCGGGCGATCTCGCGGCGGTTCATCCCGTTGAGGAGGATCGCCATCGCGAGCGCGGACATCTGCTCGTCGGCGACCTCGCCGCGGGTGTACGCGTCGATCACCCAGTCGATCTGGCTGTCGGACAGCTCGTCGCCGTCGCGCTTGCCGACGATCACCTCGACGGCATCGTGACGCTCATTCATCGGCTCACCCTCCCTGTCCGGTCACCGGCACCCTACGGAACCCCCGCAGCACGAACGTGCCCCGGCTCTCCGGCTCGCCGGCCAGCGCGAGTCCCGGGTGCCGGTCGAACAGCGCGCCGACCGACTCGACCAGCTCCATCCGCGCCAACGGTGCTCCCAGGCAGAAGTGCACGCCGACCCCGAAGGCCAGGTGCGGGTTGGGCTCGCGGTCGACGTCGAAGTCGTCGGGTCGCTCGAAGACGGCCGGGTCGCGGTTGGCGGCGCCCAGCAAGGCCGCGATCTTCTGGCCCGGCTCGACGACCACGTCGCCCACGGCGGCCGGCTCGGTCGCGGTCCGCTCGAAGAACTGGAGGCCTGCGTCGAACCGGAGCATCTCCTCCACGGTCAGCGCCACGTCGGCGCCGGGCCGCATGCCCCGGCGCAGCATCGCGACCGCGCCGTTGCCGAACACGTTGACCGACGCCTCGTGCCCAGCGTTGAGCAGCAGCACGACCGCCGCCACCTGCTCGTCCTCGCTGAGCTCGGTGGCCGCCAGGTCGCTCATCAGGTCGTCGGCGGGCCGCTGCCGCCGCTCCGCGAACAGCTCGCGGACCAACCCCGCGAAGTCGGTCGCGGCGGACACGGCCGCGTCGACGACGGTCTGTGACGGGGCCGGCTCGTACATCTTCACGATCGACTGCGACCAGTCGCGCAGTGAGTGAGCATAGGAGGCCGGTACGCCGAGGAGCTCGGCGATCACGAGGACGGGCAGCGGCTCGGCGTACCCCCCGATCAGGTCGAACTCGCCGGAGCCGTCGACCTCGTCGAGCAGCTGGCCGGCCAGCTCGCGCACGCGCGGCCGCAGCCGCTCGACGTGCCCGCGTGCGAACGCCGACGCCACCGGCCGCCGCAGCCGGGTGTGCTCCGGCGGTTCGTTCTCCATCATCTGGTTGCGGTGCAGGAGGTTGAACGGCTCGAGGTAGCCGGCCGGCTCCTTGTCCTGCCACAGCCGGCCCAGGGTGCGGGTCCGCTGCACGGTCGACACGGTCGCGTGGCTGAAAGTGAGGTACATCCGGCTCGGCTCGTGCCACGCGACCTCGTGCCGCGCTCGCTCTTCGGCGAAGGACGGGTACGGGTCGGCGACGACCTCGGCCGCGGTCAGGTCAAGCGAGGTTGTCGGGACCGAACGCATCCGGCAGCACCTCGTCCATCCGACGCACGCCCGAGACAGTCATCAGCAGCAGGTCCGGGCCGCCGTTCTCGAACAACAGCTGCCGGCACCGGCCGCACGGCATGATCACGGCGCCCGACCCGTCGACGCAGATCGCGTGGGTCAGCCGCCCACCTCCGCTGGCGTGGAGCGCGGACACCAGGCCGCACTCCGCGCACAGCCCGACGCCGTACGCCGCGTTCTCGACGTTGCAGCCCGATACCACGCGGCCGTCGTCTACCCGGGCGGCCGCCCCCACCGGGTAGTGGGAGTACGGCGCGTAGGCACGGCCCATGACGTCGACCGCGACCGCGCGCAGCTCCTCCCAGGCAGCCTCGTCCCACGCTTGGTCGTCTCCCGGAGCCGGCAGCGACGGGGTGGTCACCCTGCGCTGCCCTTCCGGTATATCTGGCCGTCGGCCTTGGGCATTCGTAGTCGCTGTGACGCGAACGCCAGCACGAGCAGGGTCGCGACGTAGGGCGTCATGCTGGTGAAGTCACGCGGCACCGACTCGGTGAGGAGGAACCACACCAGGAACAGCACGCCGGCCACGCCGAACACGACTGCCTGGGTGCGAACACCCTTCACGAACCGCCAGATCGCGAGCACGATCAGTCCGATCGCCACCAGCAGCAGCAGCGCGTGCACCGCACTCGTGGAGCGCAGCCGCAGGCTGTCGGTGTAGCCGAACATGAGCGAGCCGGTGAGGATGCCACCGGGGCGCCAGTTGCCGAAGATCATCGCCGCGAGGCCGATGTACCCACGGCCGTTCGTCTGGTTGGTCACGAAGCCGCTGGAGGCGACCAGCGAGAGGAACCCGCCACCGATGCCGGCGAAGGCACCGGAGGCCACGACGGCGATCCACTTGTAGCGGATCACGTTGACGCCGAGGCTCTCGGCCGCCTGCGGATTCTCACCGCACGAACGCAGCCGCAGCCCGAACGCGGTCTTCCAGAGCACCCAGGCGGACGCCCCCACCAGCACGAAGACGAGGACGGTCATCACGTTGAGCCGGGTCGTCAACGCGGCCACGACCGACGCGATGTCGGAGACGATGAACCAGTGCTGCTCCGCCAGCGAGTTCGCGGCGTCTGAGAGACCCGGCACGGTGATGCTGGGTGGTCGGTCGAGCCCGGTCAGCTGCCGCGGTCCGCCGCCGTCGAGGTCGGCGAAGTAGGCCTCCGCCAGGAACCGCGAGGCACCGAGTCCGATGATGTTGATGGCAACACCGGACACGATGTGGTCGACGCCGAACGTCACCGTCGCGAGGGCGTGCAGGGCGCCGCCGATCGCGCCGAGCAGCGCAGCTCCGAGGATGCCGACCCACGGCCCGTAGAAGTAGGTGAAGTACGCCGCCCCCCATGTGCCGAGGATCATCTGGCCTTCGAGGCCGATGTTCACGACGCCGGCACGCTCGGCCCACAGACCGCCGAGGGCGGCCATCAGGATCGGGCAGGTGGCGACCAGTGCGGCCCGCAGGCTGCCGGGCGTGTCGATCTCGTGCTCGCCGGTGATGACCCGGACCGCGGAGACGGCGACGACCACGCCCAGCGCGACCACCAGCCAGGTCCAGCGGCTACCTGAGGCCTGCTCGACCGGCGGGGCGGGCGATGCGGTGAGCGTGCTCATGCGGACACCGCCACGTCGGCCGCGGACCTGCCGGCATCGAGCTGCCGCTTCACCCGGTTCTGCTCGGCCGCGATCTGGCGGCGGCGGACGACCTCGTAGGCGACGACGACCGCGAGCACGATCACGCCCTGGGTGATCTGGACGACGTTCTGCGAGATGTCGGTGTCGAACACCAGCCGGTTGGACTGCTCGTTGAGGAACGCGAAGAGCACCGCCCCGAAGAAGATGCCGACCGGTTTGTTGCGGCCGAGCAGCGCCACGGCGATCCCCGTGAACCCGAGAAGGGGCTGGAAGGTCGACCCGTAGTTGTGGGCGGCGCCGAAGAAGGCCGGCATCCACACGAGTCCGGCGATCGCACCCGACAGCATCATCGAGATGACGACCATCCTGCCGACCTTGACGCCGGAGGCCACCGCAGCGGTCTCGGACATGCCGGTGGCCCGCAGGTCGAACCCGAAGCTGGTGCGGTTGACGACGAACCAGAACGCGACTCCAGCGATGACAGCGAGCACGCACAGTGACCAGATCGCGCCGTCCCGCTCCAGGAACGGGGCCCAGCCACCCAGCTGGCTGCTCTCGGGGATCTCGGCCGTTCGCCGCGAGTTGCCGGCGCGCACGCCGTAGGTGTTGAGGAAGTACCCCACGAGGGTCAGCGCGATGGCGTTCAGCATGATCGTCGAGATCACCTCGCTGACCCCCCGGGTCACTTTGAGGAGCCCCGCGATGCCGGCCCAGACGGAGCCGGCCACCATCGCCACGACCAGGCCGAGCGCCACGTTGAGCAGACCGGGGACGAACGCCGCCCCGACGACGACGGCGGCAGCGTACGACGCGACCTGGTACTGCCCCTCGACGCCGATGTTGAACAGGTTCATGCGGAACCCGATCGCGGCCGCGAGTGCGGACAGGTAGATCATCGAGGACTGGTTGACGATGTTGACGTAGACCCGGTCCGCAGGTGTCGACAAGATGACCGACCAGAAGTCGCCCGGGGAGCTGCCGGACGCCAGGATCACGGCGCTGGTGATCAGCATCGCCGCGACGACCGCGACCAACGGCGCGATCAGCGCGCCGAGGACCCGGCTGACGGTGCTCATGCGCCTGCCTCGTCGTCGTGGCCACCGGTCATCGCCGAGCCGAGGTCTTGCGGCGTGACGGTCTGCGGGTCGAACTCGCCGACCAGGCGGCCACGGAGGATGACCTCGATCCGGTCGGACAGGCCGATCAGCTCGTCGAGGTCGGCCGAGATCAGCAACACCGCCAGTCCGTTGCGCCGGGCCTCCTTGATGTGGCCCCAGATGGCGGCCTGGGCGCCGACGTCGACACCGCGGGTCGGGTGGGCGGCGATGAGAAGCGCCGGTTCGCCGCTCATCTCGCGGCCGACGATCAGCTTCTGCTGGTTGCCGCCGGACAGCGCGCGGGCGTGGGTGTCGATGCCGGGGGTGCGAACGTCGTACTGCTCGACGATCCGGTCGGTGTCCCCACGTGCACCACCACGGTCGAGCAGGAAGCCTTTCGACACCGGACGCCGGTTGACGAAGCCGAGGATCCGGTTCTCCCACAGAGGCGCGTCGAGCAGCAGGCCGTGACGGTGCCGGTCCTCCGGGATGTACCCGATCCCGGCCATCCGGCGGTCACGGGTGTCCCAGGCGGTGACGTCCTGACCTCCGACCGAGACCGTGCCGACGGTCGGCTTGCGCATCCCCATGATCGTCTCGACCAGCTCCGCCTGGCCGTTGCCCTCGACTCCCGCGATGCCGAGCACCTCGCCCTTGTGGATGGTGAGGTCGATGTCGGAGAGCAGCTGTCGGCCGAAAGGGTCGGTCAACGTCAGGTCGGCGACCGCCAGCAGGACCTGGTCGGTGACCGTCGACTCGGCCGTCTCGGGGGACGGGAGCTCCGAGCCCACCATCAGCTCGGCGAGCTGGCGTTTGGTGGTGCCTTCGGGCTTCGCCTCGCCCACCGTCGTGCCGCGCCGCATGACCGTGATGTCGTCGGCGATCGCGAGCACCTCGTCGAGCTTGTGGGAGATGAAGAGGATCGTGTGGCCCTCGGCCTTGAGCTCGCGCAGGTTGTCGAAGAGCGCGTCCACCTCCTGCGGCACGAGCACCGCGGTGGGCTCGTCGAGGATGATGATCTTCGCGCCGCGGTAGAGCACCTTGAGGATCTCGACCCGCTGCCGCTCGCCGACGCCGAGGTGCTCGACCAGCTCGTCGGGGTCGAGCCCGAAGCCGTAGGCCCGCGAGATCTCCTCGATCTTGGCGCGGGCCGCGTCGCCGATGCCGTGCAGCTTCTCGGCTCCGAGCACGACGTTCTCGAGGACGGTGAGGTTGTCGGCGAGCATGAAGTGCTGGAAGACCATGCCGATGCCGTGTGCGATCGCGTCGGTCGGCGAGTGGAACGACACCTCCTCGCCGCCCACGACCAGCGTTCCGTCGTCGGGCTTCTGAACGCCGTACAGGATCTTCATCAGGGTGGACTTGCCCGCGCCGTTCTCGCCGATCAGAGCATGGACGGTGCCCGCGCGGATCGTGATGTCGACGTCGTGGTTCGCGATGACGCCGGGGAACCGTTTGCCGACACCGCGGACCTCGATCGCGTCCTGGCCGGCGCTCGTGGTCGCCTCGGCCGATGAAACGGCGCTCATCGCCCTCCCTCGAACGAAGTGGATGGAACGGGGGCCCTGCGCGGGCGTCCCCCCAGATGGGACGGACCCGGGGTCACGCTACCGCGTGCCCCGGGTCCGTTCACTCACCTCGCCGCTGGATCAGGGTGCGTCGGGAACGGTGATCTCCCCCGACTTGATCTGCTCTGCGAACTCGTCGATCTGGCTGATCGTGTCCTCGCTGAGGAAGTCACCCGACGTGGAGTAGCCCACGCCGTCGGCCTCCAGGTTGTAGACCTGGTAGCTGACGAGCGGCTCACCGTCGGCGATCGACTGGACCATGTCGAAGGTCGCCACGTCGACCCGCTTCAGCATGGAGGTCAGGATGTGCGGCTGAGCCTCCTCTGGAGCGGTGAGGTACTGGTCGGAGTCGACACCGATCGCCCACATGCCCTCGCCGGCGTCGACCGCCGCGTCGAAGACACCGGCACCCGAGCCACCGGAGGCGTGGTAGACCACGTCGGCGCCACCGTCGTACATGCCGGTCGCGGCGTTCTTGCCACCCGCCGGGTCATTGAAGCCGGCCAGGTCGCTCTCCTCGATGTACTGGACGTCGACCTGGATGTCCGGGTTGACCGCCTCGACACCGGCGATGTAGCCGGCCTCGAACTTCTGGATGAGCGGGGTGTTGACGCCACCCACGAAACCGACGTGGTCGCTCTGGGTGGTCAGTGCGGCCGCGGCGCCGACGAGGAAGGAGCCCTCGTTCTCGGCGAAGCCGAGGTAGGCGACGTTGTCGTTCGGCTCCTCGTCGGGGTCGAACCCGTCGATCACGCCGAAGTTCACGTCCGGGAAGTCCGGGGCGACGATGTTGGCCGCGTCACTGTAGGCGAAGCCCACGCCGATGATCGGGTTGTGGCCGTCCTCGGCAAGCGCGCGCAGCCGGTCCTCACGAGCCGACTCGGGCTCGCCGTCCTGGGCCTCGGCCTCGGTGCAGGACGCGTCGAGCTCGTCGATCGCCTGCTGCAGGCCGGCCGCGGCCGAGTCGTTGAACGACTGGTCGCCGCGACCACCGACGTCGTAGGCCAGACCGACCTTGGGGCCGTCGCCCCCGCCGTCACACAGGTCCTGCGACGCCTCGCCGGGACCCTCATCTTCCTGGGCACAACCAGCGAGTGCGAGTACCAGCACCGCCGAGGCTGCTCCGATCTTGGTCAGACGACGCAAGATGCCTCCTTGAAATATGTCCGCGCCGCGGAACAGGCGCGAGATCAGACGCACTCTAATCCCCGCGACGGGGGGTGCAAGGGCGCCTTGGCGATAACAGGTGAGTTGTTACCGAGCGGTGATCAACCCGTGCGTCCCACCGGGAGCGTCAGTAGTCGCGACCGGTGACGTCCCAGGCCCAGTACGCCACCGGAAGACACATCGCGCTGCGCGTGCCGTTGACCGTGACGTCCTCGCTCTTGTCCCCTGCGGCGTTCTGGACGTCGAAGTAGTAGCGCCCGCGGAAGCAGAGCTTGATCTTCTTGTCCACCTTCTTGAAGAGGAAGCTGTCGCTCGACTTCTGCCACGTGGCCGCTCTGCCGGTCGAGCTGATGGCGAACCGGTGCTGCGGCGACCCGGGTTCGAGAACCCGCGTGCGACCGGCGCGCTTCGACGAGTCGTCGTCACAGCTGGGCGCGATCCCGACTGAGACGCTCCAGGGCAACGACGCGGAGATCGACGGATTGAACGAGCAGAAGTTGCGAGTCAGGCGTGCCGAGCTCACCGCCGTCCGAGTGGTGAGTCTCGAAGACTTCAGCTTTCTCGAGTCGAACTCGCAGGTGCGCTTGAAGTACACGTCCAATGACGGGTTGACCATGCGTGGGTTCTCGAACGCCCACACGTTGTAGCGTGGCGGCGCCTTCTTGCCGGTCGTGCCTCCCACCCTCACCTTGAAGGTCGCCCTGAAGTTGTAGAAGACGCACCGGTTGAGGTTGACCAGACGCACGGTGCCGTAGTCGATGACGGTCTTCTCGTAGGTGTCCCAGTGGGCACCCGCCGCCCGCATCGGTGCGCCGCCCTCATCTGGCATCGCCTCGGCGATTGCCGGAGAGCCCGCCACGGCCGTCATACCCACGAGACCTGCTGCCAACCATCGTGCTACCCGAGTCTTCACAGCGGGCAATCTAACAGCCGGCTCGGGCCGAGGAGGCGCATTCAGCGAGCGGTGACCAGCGCGCTCAGAGCGGCCTCGGCGAGCACGCGGGCCGCGATCGGTGTGGCGCGCTCGTCGACGGTCAGGTTCCCCTGGTGGAGGTCGTACGTCGGGCCGCCCGGCGTACGCGTGCCGAGCCGCCCCATCGCCCCGGGTACCCGCGCGAGGTACCAGCCGAAGTCCTCGCCGCCGAGGCTCTGGGTGGTCGAGACGTGGCCGTCGTCGCCGAGTACCCGTCGGACCGCGGCCCCGAGCAGCTCGGTGGACACGTGCTCGTTGACCACGGGCGGCACGCCGCGCTTGTAGTCGATCTCGGCGGTCACGCCGTAGGGCGCCACGATCTCGTCGATCAGGACGCGCACCAGGGACTCTGCCTCGCCCCAGGCGACCGCGTCGAGCATCCGGACCGTGCCCGCGGCGTACCCCCCGCGGGGGATGACGTTGTGGGCCGCGCCGGCGCGGAGCATGCCCCACACGACGCTGACCCCGGCGCGGGGGTCGAGCCGGCGGGACAAGATGGCGGGGAGCTCGACGACCAGCTTGCCGAGCGCGAACGTGAGGTCCTCGGTCAGGTGTGGGCGCGAGGTGTGCCCGCCGCGGCCGGAGAGCCGGACCGACAGCGCATCGGCGGCGCCGGTCAGGGCGCCGTCGCGGACGCCCACGAAGCCCACGTCGACCGTGGGGTCGCAGTGGAGCATGAAGATCCGCTGCACGCCGTCGAGGGCGCCGCGGTCCATCAGGTGGAGGGCGCCGCCGGGCATGACCTCCTCGGCCGGCTGGAACAGCAGTCGGACCCGACCGGGGAGGTGGCCGCGATGGTGGGCCTCGGCAAGCGCGAGGCCCGCGCCGACCAGGCCCGCGGTGTGCACGTCGTGGCCGCAGGCGTGCGCGACCCCCGGAACGGTGCTCGCCCACGGTCGGCCGGTGGTGTCGTCGACCGGCAGCGCGTCCAGGTCGGCACGCAGCGCCACCAGTGGCCCGTAGTCGCCGACGTCGGCGATCAGGCCGGTGCCCTCGAGGCGTGTCACACGCAGCCCGGCCGCGGCGAGGCGCTCGGCCACGGTGTCGGTCGTGCGCCGCTCGGCCCACGACAGCTCGGGGTGGGCGTGGAGGTCGCGGCGGAGCTCGATCAGGTCGTCGGAGTACTTCTCTACGACGGCGTCGATCGTGGCGGAGGCGTCGGTCAGCATGGCCCCACGAGGTTACGGCACCGCGCGCCCGCGCGAGCAATCTGCTCGACGTGTGACCCGGCGCCGCCCGACCCCAGTCGGGCGGCGCCGGTCCGTGCTGTTTTCAGGACGGGCTCACCGCGGGAACCGGACCACCTGCCCACTCGCGAGCACCTTGCGGGTCGCCCACACGCGTCCGTTCGCGAACTCGACGTCGCCTGGCATGTTCGTCTTCCGCCAGCGGACCGCGTGGTCCTCGCCGTCTGCGATCCTGCGGATCCGGTTGCCGAACAGCTCGGCGACGTAGACGTCGCCGTTGCTCGCCACGGCCAGTCCCGTGGCGCTGAGCAGATCACCGGCCACCACCTCGGACGTATGGGCGACAGGGTCGACCCGCAGCACCGAGGCGCGGGCACCGAGGCTCGGGTCCTCAGGACCGCCGGGCAGCAGCGACACGTAGAGCATGCCGTCGGCGCCGCGCTCGACATCGGTCGGGACGGGCTCGAAGGCGTAGGTCTCACCCTCCGCGCACGCCGGGATGTCGGTCGCCTCGGTCGCCTCGGCCGTGATCACGGTCGGCTGCGGCGGCAGAATCGCGGCCGTGCTCACCGCGCCGGACTCCGAGACCGCGAGGATCGCGTTGGCCGCCGCGTCGGCGACGTACCGGGTTCCCCTCATCGTCACCGTGGCGTACGGGTGCGACTCTTCGATTCCGGTGTACGTGTGCGGTCCGAACTGGTCGACCGGCCACTCGTCCGCGCAGTCCTGGGGGAGGTCGGGGATGCCGTAGACGGCAGCCCTGTCCGGGTTGCGGTTCCGCTCGAACCTCGAGAGGTTGGCGACGGTGTGGATCGAGCGGTTGCGGCGCCGCTCCCTCAGCTCGGTGCGGCCCTGGGGCCCAGTCGTGGCGAAGGTGACCACACCTCGGTGGACCGAGACGGCTCCGAGCTCCTTGCCCCGCTTCGTCCCGGCGATCACCCTCGCCTCCTTGCCGGGCCGCTTCTTCGTAAGAAGCCCGGCGAAGTTCTGCGAGTACCAGAGGGTCCCGCGCGGCGTCACGTCGAGACTGAGCGGCGTGACCTGGCCGCGGGCGAGGACGGTCGGCGGGTTCGCCGACGGTTCGGCCGCGGCGACCGACGAGACTGCGAGTGGCGCGCTCACCAGCGCGAGGCTCGCGATGGCGATGACGGATCGATGCATCGTGTTTTCTCCCCTTGTTCACGGTGTCGAGACAGCACCGTCGGTCGGCGCGTAGGCGCGCCGCATCCGCCACATGAGGTAAAGCGGCCACTTATGTCAGCCGGATCGCACGAAGAGTGTCCGGAGGGTGTCAGGAGTGCATCAGGCGGACATCAGGACACCCCCAGGAAGGTGTCAGCCGGCGTCGTACGCCTCGAGGACCAGGTCGGCGGCCAGTGGCGCGGTGAGCTCGCCCGCCAGGACCCGACGCCGGACGTCGGCCCGGATGTCCCGCACCCCGGGCGACCGCCGCAACCGGTCGGCGAGCTCGTCGCGGACCAGCGTCCAGGTGAACTGCAGCTGCTGCTCGGCCCGCTTGTCGGCCAGCCCGTCGCGACCGAGGTGCTCCCGGTGGGCGAGCACCCGCTGCCAGACGTCGTCCACCCCGACGCCGGTCAGGCCGGAGCAGGTCACCACAGGCGGCGCCCACTCGCCGTGCCCGCGCACCATCCGGAGCGCCCCCGCGAGCTCTCGGGCCGCGGACCGGGCCTCCCCCTCGTGGTTCTGGTCGGCCTTGTTGACCGCGATCACGTCGGCGATCTCCAGGATCCCCTTCTTGATCCCCTGCAGCTGGTCGCCGGTCCGGGCCAGCGTCAGGAAGAGGAACGTGTCGACCATCCCGGCGACGGTGACCTCGGACTGACCGACCCCGACGGTCTCCACCAGCACCACGTCGTACGACGCCGCCTCGAGCACGGTCATCGCCTGGCTGGTCGCCCGGGCGACACCCCCGAGGGTGCCGGCTGTCGGCGACGGGCGGATGTAGGCGTTCGGGTCGTGCGCCAGGGTCGCCATCCTGGTCTTGTCGCCGAGCACCGACCCGCCGGTACGCACGCTCGACGGGTCCACGGCCAGCACGCCGACCCGGTGCCCTGCGCCCGTCAGCCGACCACCGAGCTGCTCGATGAACGTGGACTTGCCGACGCCGGGGACGCCGGAGATGCCGACCCGCACACTGTCGCCGGGACCGAGCAGCCCCAGGAGGTCACGGGCGGCCGCGCGGTGCTCGGCCTTCGTCGACTCCATCAGCGTGATGGCGCGGGACACGGCTGCCCGCTGCCGGTCGCGGACGTCCGCGGCGAGCCGCTCGAGGTCGGTCACGAGGGCCTAGGACCCATGCCCGAGCTGCTCGGACAGGGTGTGGAGCAGGCCGAGCGCTGACTCGGCGATCACGGTGCCGGGCAGGAACACCGCGGCCGCGCCCATCTCCCGCAGGGTGGGTACGTCGTCGGGCGGGATCACGCCGCCGACGACCACCATGATGTCCTCGCGGCCGTGGTCGGCGAGCGCCTGTCGCAGCTGAGGGACGAGGGTGAGGTGGCCGGCCGCGAGCGAGGAGACGCCGACGATGTGGACGTCTGCGTCGACTGCCTGCTGCGCGACCTCGTCGGGTGTGGAGAACAGCGGGCCGACGTCGACGTCGAAACCGAGGTCGGCGAACGCGCTGACCACGACCTTCTGGCCGCGGTCGTGGCCGTCCTGCCCCATCTTGGCGACCAGGATCCGCGGCCGGCGGCCCTCTTGCTCGGCGAACTCCTCGGCGGCGGCGACCACCCGGCCGACCAGCTCCTCGCCGTCGCCCTGACCAAATCTGGAAGCCTCGTCCCGGTACACACCGGAGATCGTACGAATCACGGCCTGGTGACGGCCGAACACCTTCTCCATGGCATCGGAGATCTCACCGACCGTGGCCTTCGCGCGGGCGGCCCCGACCGCGAGCTCCAGCAGGTTCCCCTCCCCGTTCTCCGCGCTGCGGGTGAGCGCCTCCAGGCTGCGGCGTACGTCGTCGTCGTCACGCTCGGCCCGCAGCCGCTCGAGCTTGGCGACCTGCTGGCGGTAGACGTCGTTGTTATCGACCCTGAGGATGTCGAGCGGGTCCTCGTCGGCCAGCCGGAACGTGTTGACGCCGATCACCCGCTGCGCCCCGGAGTCGATCCGCGCCTGGGTGCGCGCAGCCGCCTCCTCGATCCGCAGCTTCGGGATGCCCTGCTCGATCGCGGCGGCCATGCCGCCCGCCTGCTCGGCCTCCTGGATGTGGGCCCAGGCGCGCTCGGCCAGGTCGTGGGTCAGCCGCTCGACGTAGTAGGAGCCGGCCCACGGGTCGATCGTCTGGGACGTGCCGCTCTCCTGCTGGAGCAGCAGCTGGGTGTTGCGGGCGATCCGCGCCGAGAAGTCGGTCGGCAGCGCGATCGCCTCGTCCAGCGCGTTGGTGTGGAGCGACTGCGTGTGTCCCTGGGTGGCGGCCATCGCCTCGATGCACGTGCGGCCGACGTTGTTGAAGACGTCCTGGGCCGTGAGCGACCAGCCGGAGGTCTGGCAGTGGGTGCGCAGGCTGAGCGACTTGGGGTTCTGCGGGTCGAACGGGCGCACCAGCCGGGCCCACAGCGCGCGGGCCGCGCGCATCTTGGCGACCTCCATGAAGAAGTTCATGCCGATCGCCCAGAAGAAGGACAGCCGCGGTGCGAACCGGTCGATGTCGAGGCCGGCGTCGAGGCCGGCCCGGAGGTACTCCACGCCGTCGGCCAGGGTGTAGGCGAGCTCGAGGTCGGCGGTCGCACCGGCCTCCTGCATGTGGTAGCCGGAGATGGAGATCGAGTTGAAGCGGGGCATCCGCTCGGCCGTGAACGAGAAGATGTCGGAGATGATCCGCATGCTCGGCGCCGGCGGGTAGATGTAGGTGTTGCGGACCATGAACTCCTTGAGGATGTCG
This sequence comes from uncultured Actinomycetota bacterium, assembly GCA_963826265.1. Classification (GTDB taxonomy): domain Bacteria; phylum Actinomycetota; class Actinomycetes; order Propionibacteriales; family Nocardioidaceae; genus Nocardioides. The sequence continues at coordinate 935,050 of CAWGWH010000001.1, read as the reverse complement.
TTCTGGATGGTCCCCGCGAGCTGCTCCGGCTTCACCCCCTGCTCCTCCGCGGCCGCGATGTAGAGCGCCAGGACGGGCAGCACCGCGCCGTTCATCGTCATCGACACCGACATCTCGTCCAGGGGGACGCCGTCGAAGAGGGCGCGCGCGTCGTAGATGGAGTCGATCGCGACCCCGGCCATGCCGACATCGCCGCGGACGCGGGGGTGGTCGGAGTCGTATCCACGGTGCGTGGCGAGGTCGAACGCGACGCTCAGCCCCTTCTGGCCGGCCGCCAGGTTGCGCCGGTAGAACGCGTTGGACTCCTCGGCGGTCGAGAAGCCGGCGTACTGGCGGATCGTCCACGGCTGCGTGGTGTACATCGTGGGGTAGGGCCCGCGCAGGAACGGGCTGAGCCCTGGCCAGGTGTCGAGAGCGTCGAGCGCTTCGACGTGCTCGGGTCCGTACGTCGGGAGGATGTCGATCCCTTCAGGGCTCTGCCACGGCTCGCCGTCGGTCGGTAGTCCAGGAGGTCGCGCAGCCACCGTCTCGAGACCCCCTGCGCCCAACGGCAACCCGGCAAAGCTCTCGGGAACACTCATGCCAGCACCTCCCGGGTCCGGTACAGAAAGGCGAGCGCGTCCATCCCGGCCCAGCACCGGTCGTCGGCGCCGACGTCGGCCTTCCCGGCCACGATCACGTGACGGGCGCCTGCTTCGCGCAGCGCATCGACCAGCGCGGTCCCCCACTCGGCGTACGCCGGGTCGGTTCCGCACACGCACACCACCGACTGGCCGTCGTACGCGGCCAGGACGGCATCGACGCCGTCGGTCGCACCCGCCGGCTCGACCGCGATCCCGCCGGCCGCGAACAGGTTGCCGGCGAACATCGCGCGCGCGGTGTGGGCGGCCACGGTGCCCATCGTGGCCAGGAAGACGGGGGCGGACGGAGGTTCGTCGCGCAGCGCCTCGAACGCGGCGCCGTACCGGCGAACGTCGTCGCCGGGTCCGGTGCGCGTCGGCCGGGTCTCCGCGAGGTTCGGGAACTCCGTCAGGCCGGTGATCGGCCGCGTCCGGTGGGCGACCTGGTCGTCGCGGCGGGCGACGACGTCGGCGATCCGCTCCGCCAACGCGTCCATCCCGTCGGACTCGATCCGGCCGAGCTCCTCCCACGCGGCCAGTGCCAGGTCGTCGGTCAGCTTCTCGACGGCGTACGCGCCGCCGGCGGGATCCGCGACCCGGCCCAGGTGGGACTCCGAGACAAGCAGGTGCGAGGTGTTGCGCGCGATCCGGCGCCCGAAGCCGTCGGGCTCACCCAGCGGGCTGTCGAACGGCACGACGGTGATCGCATCCGCGCCGCCGACGCCGGCGGAGAACGCCGCGACCGTGGTGCGCAGCATGTTCACCCACGGGTCGTAGGCGCTGAGCATCGGCCGGCTGGTGACGGCATGGATCCGCACCTGGCCCGGGGCATCAACGCCGCTCAGCTCGAGCATCCGCGCCCACAGCCGCCGGGCTGCACGCAGCTTGGCGATGGTGACGAACTGTTCGTCGGTGGCGGCGAGCCGCAGCTCGAGCAGCCCCGCGGCCTCGTCGACGGGGAAGCCCGCCCTCGTGAGGGTGCGCAGGGCGCGGGCCGCCACGGCGACGGCGTATCCGAGCTCCTGCACGTCCGAGGCACCGCGGTCGTGGACGGTCGTCCCGTCGACCACGGCTGCGAGCACCCCGGCCTTGCGGGCGAGCCCGGCGATCTCGACCAGGTGCTCACCCGCCGCGTCGGCGCCGAGGTTGGTGCCGAGCGCCGGCTCGGCATACCCCAGGACGTCGAGGAACGCGCGCGCCTGGTCGGGCGCGGCGCCGTCGAGCACGACGGGCGCGAGGTCCAGCAGCACCCCGGCCAGCAGGGCCGCGAGGTCGGCGTCGGCGGCCACCCAGAGCGCGGTGGCGCCGGTGTCGAGGTCCGCCAGCGCCCGCTCGTTGTCGGAGGGGCGGGTCACGACGTCCCAGCCACCCACGCGGGTCGGGCGACCGGATGTCTCGAGGTCCTCGAGCAGCTCGGGGGTGCCGAGCGGAGGCACGGCGAGTCCGTCGAGGGTGGTGCGGGTCAGTCGCGCCCACACCTCGGAGTCGGCATCGTCCGTGGCGAGCAGGCGGCTCTTGCGGAGCACCGCTGCCGCGGCCGCTTCCCAGTCTGCCCGGGTGTGGGTGTCGGAGGGGTCCGCGAGCGCGAGGGCTCCCTGGTCGGGCTCGAGCTCCGCCGGCTCGTCCAGCCCACCCTCGAGGGGCTCCTCTGACGTCATACGCCGAACGATAGGAGGGCCCCGCCGGGTGGGCCACCGAGTGTGATCAATCCCCGCCCCGCGGCCACCCCTCGAAACCGCTCGCCGTCGCCCGCGGAGCCGCGCGATACTCCCTGCATGCCCAGCACCACCCAGTGGGTGACGTTCCTGCTCGCGTCCCTGCTGTTCATCCAGGTCCCAGGCCCGAGCCTGCTCTTCACGCTCGGGCGGGCGCTGACCGTGAGCCTGCACGACGCGCTGCTCTCGGTGGTCGGCAACGCTCTCGGGCTGCTGGCCCAGATCGTGCTGGTCGCCGTCGGGCTGGGAGCCGTGGTGGCGGCCAGTACGACGGCGTACATCGTGATCAAGGTGGCCGGTGCCGCCTACGTCGTGTGGCTCGGCGTGCAGGCGATCCGCCACCGAGCCGACGCCCGGACCGCGCTGCTGGCGGGCGAACGTACGCCCGAGCGGCCCGGCCAGTCCCTGCGCACCGGGTTCCTCGTAGGTGTCAGCAACCCCAAGACGATCGTGTTCTTCGTGGCCTTCCTGCCTCAGTTCACGGACCCCGGGGCAGCGGCCCTCCCGCAGGTACTCGCGCTGGGCGTTGCGTTCGCGGCACTCGCCGTCGTGTCCGACAGCGTCTGGGCCACCGTGGCCGGCTCCGCCCGACGATGGTTCGCCCGCGAGCCGCGGCGGCTCGACGCGATGGGCGCCGCAGGCGGCGTGATGATGATCGGCCTCGGCGCCACTCTGGCGACCACCGAGTGAGTACGCCTCACCCGCGTCGGTAGACCCGCGCCTCCCAGGATCCGAGCACGATCCGGTCCCGCTCGGCGGGGTCGCCCGCGTTGGTGAGGACGAGCTCGGAGGCTGCCCACGCCGCCGCGTCCGGTACCGCCGCTTCGAGCGCGGGTTCTCCTGACAGGTTCGCGACCACCAGCAGCTCGCGGCCGTCGAGGCTGCGCAGGTAGCCGTGGACATGCTCACCGTCCGGCAGCAGCCTGGTGTAGCTCCCGTGCGCCACCACCGGCTCCTGGTGGCGAAGTTCGATCAGCCGCCGGTGGTGGGAGAAGACCGAGCCGGGGTCGTCGATCTGGGCCGCGGCGTTGACCGTGACGTGGTCGGGGCTGACCGCGAGCCATGGGCTGCCGGTGGTGAAGCCGGCGTGCTCGGTCGCGTCCCACTGCATCGGCGTACGCGCGTTGTCTCGGCCCTTGTAGCGGATCGCGGCCATCGCCCGGTCGGGGTCCTGGCCGCGGACGAGCGCCGCGCGGTAGGCGTTGTGCGACTCGATGTCGCGGGTGTCGTTGATGTCGCGGAACGGCACGTTGGCCATCGCGAGCTCGTCGCCCTGGTAGATGTACGGCGTGCCGCGGTGCAGGTGCAGCAGGGTCGCGAGCGCCTTCGCGGAGCGCACCCGGTGCTCCGGCGAGTCGTCACCGAACCTGCTCACACAACGCGGCTGGTCGTGGTTCCCGAGGTACAGGCTGTTCCAGCCGATGTCGCCCATTCCCTCCTGCCACCGGGCCAGCGAGTCGACCAGGTCGCGGGACGTCATCGGCACCACGTCCCACTTCCCGCCGGGACCGGAGTCGAGGTCGACGTGCTCGAACTGGAAGACCATGTCGAGCTCGCCCCGGGCCGGGTCGGTGTAGAGAAGCCCTTGTTCGACCGTGGTGGCCGGGGTCTCACCCACCGTGAGGAGCCCGGCCGGCCGGTGCGCGAAGACCTCCCGGTGCATCTCCTGGAGGAACTCGTGCACGCGGGGGCCGTGGAGGACGTACGGGCCGGGGTCACCGAACCGGACGGTGTCGATCGGGCCGGCCTGGCGGTCGGGGCCACCGACGATGCCGTCGCGGAGGTCGGGCGGGTCGTCGTGGACGACCTTGGAGATCAGGTTGATGACGTCCATCCGGAAGCCGTCGACGCCGCGGTCGAGCCACCAGTTCATCATCGTGTAGACGGCCTGCCGGACCTCCGGGTTCTCCCAGTTCAGGTCGGGCTGGCTCGCGGCGAAGATGTGGAGGTAGTACTCCCCCGTCTCGGGGTCGAAGGTCCACGCGGACTCGGAGAACGCCGAGCCCCAGTTGGTGGGCTCGGCCCCGGGCTCACCGGCGGCGTGGCCGGGCCGCGGCGGGCGCCACCAGTACCAGTCGCGCTTCGGGTCGTCCTTGCTCGACCGGGACTCCTTAAACCACGCGTGCGCGCTGCTCGTGTGGTTCACCACGAGGTCCATGACCAGCTTCATGCCGCGCTCGTGGAGGTCTGCGATCAGGCCGTCGAGGTCCGCGAGCGTCCCGAACAGCGGGTCGACGTCCTGGTAGTCGCTGATGTCGTACCCGTTGTCGTCCATCGGCGACCGGTAGACCGGGCTGAGCCACAGGACGTCGACGCCCAGCCGCTCGAGGTGGTCGAGCCGCTGCCGGATGCCCGTGATGTCGCCGATCCCGTCCCCGTCGGAGTCCGCGAAGCTGCGCGGGTAGACCTGGTAGACGACGGCGGACTTCCACCAGTCGCGCGGGGCCGGGTCGGTCTCTAGCGTCATGGGCCCACAGCGTAGGGCCGCGCTGGTCGGTGAAATCTTTCCGATTCCGGTTGCGACGGCACAGGGTCCGCCTCACGCTGAGGCCATGAAGCTCGCGGTGGTGTCCGGTGCAGTCCTGGCCGCGCTCGGGGCCGGCGGTCTCGCGGGCCACGTCCTGGCGGCCGGCCCGGGCGCCGCTCCGGTCGCCGACGAGTCGACATCGCAGTCGGCCGGCGAGTCCCGAGCCAAGGCCAAGGATGCAAAGCACGCCGCACAGCGTGCGTTCGTGACCGCCAAGCAGGAGTGGACCGCTTGCGTGGCCGAGGCTGCGCCGGGACGCGAGGCCGAGACCTTCCCGTTCGACCCCGAGGTCGCGTGCGGCACCAAACCGCACCCCCACGACGTAGGCAAGGCAGTGGGCGGCAGAGCCCACGATCTCGGCCCTGGCAAGCCCCGCTGGGCCGGCGGCCCCGAGCGCCGGACGGCCGAACCGCCCGGCCTCATGAAGCGCGACGAGGCTCGCCCACGGGGCTGACTGCACCGACTACCGTGCCCCCGTGGCCGAGCCGGGGATCGACGACGGATCAGGGGTGCTGCTGCGCCCGGCACGCGAGGGCGACGCCGAGCGCTGGCTGGAGATGCTGCACGACCCGGACCACCTCACCTTTGCCTCGCCTGCGTTCTTGACGCTCCCGACCGACACAGCCGGTCTCGCCGAGCACATCAGCAAGTCGCAGTCGTCGTGGGAAGAGCGTTCGCCCGGCACCCTGGTCGTCACGCCCGCAGCCAACGAGGACATGTTCCTCGGCAACATCTCGTGGCGCTGGACCACCGGCGAGAAGCTCGGGATCGCCGAGCTCGGGTACGGCGTCCACCCCGCGTCCCGCGGTCGAGGCGTCGGTCGTCGGGCGATCGTGGCTCTCACCCGCTGGCTCCTCGCGCCCGACGGTCGAGGGCTGGCGCGGGTCCAGCTCGACCACAGCGTGGAGAACGAGGCCTCGTGCCGGGTCGCGCTCGCGGCGGGCTTCGGGCGCGAGGGCATCCGGCGCGGCTTCCTCCCGCTGCGCGACCCCGCTGCGCCCGACGGCGTACGCCGCCACGACGTGTGCCTGCACGGTTGCACCGAGGCGCCGCCGCTCAGCGAGAGCTGACCGCCACCCGGAGCCCCAGCCCGATCAGCACCGTGCCCGGCGAGAGGTAGAGCGCGGTCTCCAGGGCCACCTGCAGCAGGGCGAGTCCGGCCCTCGTCACGAACAGTGGCCGGTCGGCGGGCACGAACTGCGGGTAGAAGGCTCAACGCTCCGCGCCACGCCTTGACCCCGAGCCGGATCAGGACCGCGGCCCCGACCACCATGAGCACGACGTACGCAGCTTGGCCAGGGTGGTCTTGCCGGCGCCGTTGGAGCCGACGATCGCGAAGGGCCGGTACGTCATACGGTGCGAGCGCCAATGCGCACGAATCGCATGACGCCACACTGACAACCTCAGGCCGTGGCGGAGTAGTCCGGCAGCTCCTGCAGGGCCCAGCCGTTCCCGTCGGGGTCCGCGAAGTAGACGAAGCGCCCCCACGTGAGGTCCTCGACGCCTCGGACCTCGATCCCGCGCTCGGTCAGGTCGGCGTGCGCCTCGTCGGCGTCGGCCACCACCATCTGCAGGTTGTCGAGCGATCCCGGCTCCATCTTGGTGATTCCTCTGCCGACCGCGATGGAGCAGCCCGAGCCCGGCGGCGTGAGCTGCACAAACCGGACCTCCTCGCTCACCGTCTGGTCGTGGTCGCACACGAACCCGGCCTTCACGTAGAACTCCTTGGCCCGGTCGACGTCGGTCACGGGCACCATCACCAGCTCCAGCTTCATGTCCATGGCTCCCACCTTAGGGAGCCCTCCGGTCACCCGCTGACCGGATTCTCGTCAGCCGGCGACGTGGTCGACGACCAGCTCGGGGACCAGGTGGTCGTCGTCGCCGACCGACCACTCCGGGAAGTCGTAGACCACGACCATCACCTGCATCGGGTACGTCGGCGGTCGTGGACAGCGCCGGATCGGCTCACCGTCGACCGAGAAGACCGCCTCGGTCGCGTCCCAGTCGACGGCGTACGTGTGGAAGTCGGCCGGGTCGATCGGCAGCCGGGGCGCTTCGAAGTCCTGGGTGAGCGCCGGGTCGCGGAACGCCTTGATGCCCATCCCCACCTCGCACGAGCCTTCGCTGACCGACCGGCCGAAGATCTCCACGACGCAGAGCTCGCCGCACTGCAGCTGTCCGTCGTCGTCCTCGAAGCCCGCCAGCCAGAGCGCACCCATCGAGCGCGGCGACAGCGTCATCCGGCACCGGATCTCGACGTGGCCGGACGACGGCAGCCAGCCCTCGAAGCGGGGCTGCTCCTCCCGGACGGTCTGGCCCTCACGGAACCGCTGCTGCCCCCGGATGCTCCCGACCGGCCCGGAGAAGCTGCCCGACTGGATCCCCGAGCAGCGCAGCGGCGGCTCGTGGTCACCTTGGCACCAGACCGGGTGGTCGACGGGAACGTCGAGCACCAGGCAGGAGTCCTCGACCCGGTGACTGGCCGCCGTCGCCGCCCGCGAGCTCCAGGCAGGCAGATAGTGCGGCAGCCAGACGGAGCGGTCGAGCCGGGGCTCGTCGAAGTCGTCGCGGAAGCCGACCATCGTTCACACCTCTGTACGTCCGTCGTTGTCCTTGTTGCGGACGCCGATCTTGTTGCCGAGCCACACCAGCGGGTCGTACTTGCGGTCCACGACCCGCTCCTTCATCGGGATGATCGCGTTGTCGGTGATCTTGATGCCCTCGGGGCAGACCTCGGTGCAGCACTTGGTGATGTTGCACATCCCGAGCCCGGCGGCCTCCTGTGCCAGCTGGCGGCGGTCGTGGGTGTCGAGCGGGTGCATGTCGAGCTCGGCGTACCGGATGAAGAACCGCGGGCCCGCAAAGTGCTGCTTGTTGTCCTCGTGGTCACGGACGACGTGGCAGACGTTCTGGCAGAGGAAGCACTCGATGCACTTGCGGAACTCCTGGCCTCGCTCGACGTCCACCTGCATCATCCGGCGCTTGCCGTCGGCGTCGCGCGGTGGCAGCTCGGCGTACGGCAGCTCGCGGGCCTTGCGGTAGTTGAACGACACGTCGGTCACCAGGTCGCGGATCACCGGGAACGTCCGCATCGGGGTCACCGTGATCGGCTCGGACTCATCAAAGTCGGACAGCCGGGTCATGCACAGCAGTCGCGGCCGGCCGTTGATCTCGGCGCTGCACGAGCCGCACTTGCCCGCCTTGCAGTTCCAGCGGATCGCGAGGTCGCCGGACTGGGTGGCCTGCAGCCGGTGGAGGGCGTCGAGGACCACTTCACCCTCCGACACCTCGACCGTGTAGTCGCGCAGCTCCCCGTCGGTGTCGTCACCGCGCCACACGCGCAGCTTCAGGTCGTATCCCATTCAGGTGGTCACTCCTCGAAGTAGCGCTACTGGAAGAACTGCATGAGCTCGTCGGGCATCTGGGGCAGCGGTTGCTCGGCGAGCGTGACGCCGGTGCCCGAGTCGTCGAGCCGTACGACGAGGTTCTTGGTGCCCCACTTCGGGTTCGGTCCCGGGAAGTCGTCGCGGGTGTGACCGCCGCGGGACTCCTCGCGGGCGAGGGCCGCCTTGGCGATCGACTCGGAGACGATCAGCATGTTGCGCAGGTCGAGCGCCAGGTGCCAGCCGGGGTTGTACTGCCGGTGCCCCTCGACGCCCATCGTCGCGGCCCGCTCCTTGAGAGCCTCGATCTTGACCAGCGCCTCCTCGAGCTCGGCCTTGGTGCGAATGATGCCGACCAGGTCGTTCATCGCGTCCTGGAGATCCAGCTGGATGGTGTACGGGTTGTCACCGCCCTCGGACTGGAACGGCGCGAGAGCCGTCCACTCCCCTTCGCGGACCATCGCGCCGGACACGGCCGGTCGCTGCTCCAGCCCGCCGTCGCCGAACTGCAGAGCGTACGTCGCCGCGGACTCGCCCGCCCGGCGGCCGAACACCAGCAGGTCGGACAGGCTGTTGCCGCCGAGCCGGTTGGAGCCGTGCATGCCACCCGAGCACTCACCCACGGCGTAGAGGCCGGTGACGGAGCTCAGCTCGGTGTCAGGATCGACCTCGATGCCACCCATGACGTAGTGGCAGGTCGGACCGATCTCCATCGGCTCCGCGGTGATGTCGACGTCGGCCAGCTCCTTGAACTGGTGGTACATCGACGGCAGCCGCTTGCGGATGAACTCGGCGTCGCGCCGCGATGCGATGTCGAGGAAGATCCCGCCGTGCGGTGAGCCGCGCCCGGCCTTGATCTCGGAGTTGATGGCCCGCGCCACCTCGTCACGCGGCAGCAGCTCGGGAGGCCGGCGGTTGTTCTTCTTGTCGTCGTACCAGCGGTCCGCCTCCTCCTCGGTGTCGGCGGTCTCCGCCTTGAAGAAGTCGGGGATGTAGTCGAACATGAACCGCTTGCCCTCGGAGTTGCGCAGCACGCCACCGTCGCCGCGCACCGACTCGGTGACCAGCAGCCCCTTGACCGACGGTGGCCACACCATCCCGGTCGGGTGGAACTGGACGAACTCCATGTTGATCAGCGAGGCCCCGGCCCGCATGGCCAGTGCGTGGCCATCGCCGGTGTACTCCCACGAGTTCGACGTCACCTTGAACGACTTGCCGATGCCGCCGGTGGCGAGGACGACGGCCGGCGCCTCGATCGTCACGAACCGCCCGGTCTCTCGCCAGTAGCCGAAGACGCCGGAGATCGCGTCACCATCCTTGAGCAGCTCGGTGACCGTGCACTCCATGAACACGTCGATCCCGATCTGGACGGCGCGCTGCTGGAGGGTGCGGATCATCTCGAGGCCGGTACGGTCGCCGACGTGCGCGAGCCGGGCGTACCGGTGTCCGCCGAAGTCGCGCTGGCTGATCAGACCGTCCTCGGTACGGTCGAACAGCGCGCCCCAGTCCTCGAGCTCCATCACGCGCTCCGGCGCCTCCTGCGCGTGGAGCTGCGCCATCCGCCAGTGGTTGAGCATCTTCCCGCCGCGCATCGTGTCGCGGAAGTGGACCTCCCAGTTGTCCTCCGGCCACCGGTTGCCCATCGCGGCGGCGATGCCGCCCTCCGCCATCACGGTGTGGGCCTTGCCCAGCAGCGACTTGCAGACGATGGCGGTGTTTGCGCCGGCCTCGTGGGCCGCGATCGCGGCGCGCAGTCCGGCCCCACCGGCGCCGACGACCACGACGTCGTACTGGTGCCGCTCACTCCCGCCCTCGGAGTAGTAGGACGTCGCGTTGCCGGTCATCGGGTGCCGGTCGCTGTCCGGTCCCGCCATCGTTCCGCTCACTAGAAGAACCTCACATCCTCGATGCGGCCACTGGCGAGCAGGTAGATGTACAGGTCCACCAGCGCCACCGAGAACAACGAGATCCAGGCATAGCGGGCGTGCCTGACGTTGAGCCGGGACACCCAGGTCCAGAGCCGGTAGCGCACCGGGTGCTTGCTGAAGTGTCGCAGCCGGCCGCCCACGGCGTGCCGGCAGGAGTGGCAGGAGAGCGTGTAGAGCCAGATGTAGATGACGTTGACGAGCATCAGGAGGCTGCCGAGGCCCATGTGGCCCCACTCCTTGTCCTCGTTGCGGAATGCCAGCACGACGTCGAAGCTCAGCACCAGTCCGACCAGCACCGCGGCGTACCAGAAGTAGCGGTGGAGGTTGTTGAGGATCAGCGGCAGCCGGGCCTCGCCGGAGTTGTAGAGGTGGGGCTCGGCCACGCCGCACGCCGGCGGGCTCAGCCAGAACGCGCGGTAGTACGCCTTGCGGTAGTAGTAGCAGGTCATCCGGAAGCCGAGCGGGAAGATCAAGATGATCAGCGCCGCCGACAGCGGGAACCACGCGAACGGCTGGCCGAAGTCCGACGCGCCCTCGACGCAGTCACCGAGGCACGGCGAGTAGAACGGCGAGAGGTACGGCGAGGCGTAGTAGTGGACCCCCGAGAACGCCCGCCAGGTGGCGTAGACGACGAACGCGCTGAACACCACGAACGTGGTCATGGGTGCCAGCCACCACCGGTCGGTGCGGAGGGTCCGTTCCTCGATCCGGGCCCGAGCGGGTCCGGTGACCCCCACGTCCGACGACGGCATCTGCACCTCCAGCTTGGCTACGGACAACGGGGCCGAGTCTCTACAAAACGCCCACGCAGGGGAAGTGGACGCGCACGCAGCGCGGATCCTACGTGCGCCGGGGTAGCCTCCGATGTGACGTGAAACACGTCTTGGGGTCACATGTCTTCGAGGGGGGCCCGTGCATGTCCAGAGCGACGATCCTCGTCACCGACGACGAGCCGCTGGTCGCTGATGCCATCGCGCGTGACCTCCGGTCCCACTACAACGCGGAGTACCGGATCGTCCGCACCACGTCCGGCGCCGAGGCCCTCGACGTGCTGGCCCGCCTCGCGCTGCGCGACCAGCCGGTCGCGCTGATCATCACCGACCAGCGGATGCCGCAGATGACCGGCGTCGAGATGCTGACGCAGGCCCGCGCGCACGCCCCCGACGCCAAGCTGCTGCTGCTCACGGCGTACGCCGACACCGATGCCGCGATCACGGCGATCAACGACATCGGGCTGGACTACTACCTGCTCAAGCCGTGGGACCCGCCCGCGGAACGGCTCTACCCCGTCGTCGACGACCTGCTCGACGCATGGCAGCGCGACCACCCGCAGCACGACGCGACGCTCCGCGTCGTCGGGCACCGCTGGTCCGACCGCACCCACGAGGTCAAGACGTTCCTCGCCCGCAGCCATGTGCCCTACCTCTGGCTCGACGTCGAGCTCGACGACGGGCAGCGGCTGGCGGGGATCGCGGAGGCTCGGCCCGAAGACCTGCCGCTCGTGCTGTTGCCCGAGGCCGACACCCTCCGCTCCCCCACCACTCTCGAGCTCGCCGAAGCGCTGGGGCTGCGCACCCGCGCCGAGCAGCCCCTCTACGACGTGTGCATCGTCGGAGCCGGCCCGGCCGGGCTCGCGGCAGCCGTGTACGCCGCGTCCGAGGGACTGCGCACCGTGGTCGTCGAGCGCGAGGCGCCGGGCGGCCAGGCGGGCCAGAGCGCCGCGATCGAGAACTACCTCGGCTTCCCGCGCGGGCTGAGTGGGTCGGACCTCGCGCAACGCGCGATCGCCCAGGTCGGACGGTTCGGTGCCGAGATGATCGTGGCCCGCGAGGTGGTGGGGCTGGAGTCGCGGGGCCCCGTACGCGCGGTGTTGCTGGCCGGTGGCGCTGAGATCGAGGCGCGTGCGGTGGTGGTGGCGTCCGGCGTGTCCTATCGCCGGCTCCCCGCACCCGGCGTCGACGAGCTCGCCGGACGCGGCGTCTACTACGGCGCCAGCGCGAGCGACGCCGCCCAGCTGTCGGGGGAGGACGTCTACGTCGTGGGGGCCGCGAACTCCGCGGGCCAGGCGGCGCTGAACTTCTCGCGCCACGCCAAGCAGGTGGTGATGCTGGTCCGCGCCGCATCGCTCGAGGCGAGCATGTCGCGCTACCTGATCGAGCGGATCGAGGCGACCGGGAACGTCGAGGTCCGGTGCGGCACCGAGGTGGTGTCGGCGAGCGGTCGCGACCACCTGGAGTGCCTGACCCTCAGGACCGACGACGCCGAGCCCGAGACGGTGACGGCCGGCTGGCTGTTCGTCTTCATCGGCGCGGCGCCGCGCACGACCTGGCTGGGGGACGACGTGGTGCGCAACGAGCACGACTTCGTGGTCACCGGTCCCGAGCTGCAGCGGCTCCCGGCCGTCCGGTGGCCGTTGGAGCGGCCGCCGTTCGGGCTGGAGTCGAGCGTGCCCGGCGTCTTCGTGGCCGGCGACGTCCGACAGGACTCGATGAAGCGGGTCGCCTCGGCCGTCGGTGAGGGCGCGATGGCCGTGCACCTGGTCCACCGCTACCTGGCCACGACGTGACGTGATGCAGCCATGATCAGCCTCGAGGACGTCCGCGGGTTCCCGTTGTTCGACGGGGTGACCGACGCCCAGGTCCAGGCACTCCTCGACGGCGGCGACGAGGTCGCGATCGTGCCGGGTGAGGAGCTCTTCCACGAGGGCGACCTCGCGGCGTACTGGTGGGTGCTCGTGGACGGCTCGGTCGAGCTCGCTCGGCACGCCGGTCGCGACGAGACGGTCGTGGGCCGGATCGACGTACCCGGCCGCTGGGCCGGCGGTTTCCTCGCGTGGGACGAGCACGGCACCTACCTCGCCACCGGCCGCGGTGCCGACCCGGGCCGGATGCTGCGGGTCCCCGCCGAGGTGCTCCGCACCCAGATGCAGGAGTGGTTCCCGCTCGCGGTGCACCTCATCAGCGGGCTGTTCAACACCGCGCGGTCGATCGAGTCGACGGCTCGGCAGCGTGACGCGCTGGTCAGTCTCGGCACGCTCGCCGCCGGGCTTGCACACGAGCTCAACAACCCGGTCGCGGCGGCCGGTCGGGCCGTGGACTCCCTCGACGAGACGTGCGGGACCCTCCTCGACTCCCTGGGCGACCTCGCCCGGGGCGACCTCACCGCACCCCAGTTCACGGCTCTCGACGAGCTGCGCCGCTCGGTGGTCCCACCCGCCGCGTCCACCGACCCGCTGGCAGCGGCCGACCGCGAAGAGGAGGTCGCCGCCTGGCTCGAGGCCCGCGGCGTACCCGACCCGTGGCGGCTCGCCGGCACGCTGACCGCGGCCGGCACCGACGCCGCCTGGTGCGCGCAGGTCGAGGCCCTCGTGCCCCCCGCGGCGCTGGCCCCGGCGCTCGCATGGGTGGGCAGCGCGCTCACCGCGCAGCGGCTGCTCGCCGAGGTGCGAGAGGCCACCGGGCGGGTGTCCGACCTCGTCTCGGCCGTCCGCTCGTACACGCAGATGGACCGCGCCACGCTGCAACCGGTCGACGTGCGCGAGGGCCTCGAGAGCACGCTGACGATGCTTGGCCACAAGCTGCGGCAGGGTGGCGTCACCGTCGTCCGCGAGTACGCCGAGGACCTGCCCCAGGTCGACGGCTACGCCGGCGAGCTCAACCAGGTGTGGACCAACCTGGTCGACAACGCGATCGATGCGATGGCCGACGGCGGGACGCTGACCGTCGCCACCTGCACCCGCGACGGGCTCATCGTCGTCGAGATCCGCGACACCGGCCACGGCATGTCACCCGAGGTCGCGGCGCGCGCGTACGACACCTTCTTCACGACCAAGGACGTCGGCCGCGGCACCGGCCTCGGGCTCGACATCGCCCGGCGGGTCGTGGTGGACCGGCACCGCGGGGAGATCGGGATCGACACCTCTGACGCCGGCACCACGCTGCGCGTCACCCTCCCCCTCGGCTGATCCCGCGCTGAGGAAGGGCGGGGAAATCTCACACTCCCCCACGCCGCACGCGGGACCTCGCGGGGAGTAGCGTTTCCGGACGTGGCAACGCACATCCCTTCCAAACCCCTGGTCAAGGGGGCGCGCTCGACGCACTCGACCATCGCGCTGAAGATGTTGATGGCAGTGAGCGGAGTCGTCTTCATCCTCTTCGTGCTCGCCCACATGTACGGCAACCTCAAGGCTTTCGCCGGTCATGACGCCTTCAATGAGTACGCCGAGCACCTGCGTGAGATCGGCGAGCCGCTGCTCCCGCACGGCGGGCTGCTCTGGATCCTCCGTGTCGGCCTGATCGCCGCGCTCGCCGTCCACGTCTACTCCGCTGTCGTCCTGTGGCGCCGGGCCGGCCGGGCTCGCACCGTGAAGTACGTCGTGAAGAAGCACACGGGCGCGACGTTCGCCAGCCGAATGATGCGCTGGGGTGGGCTCACGGTCCTCGTCTTCATCGTGTGGCACCTGCTGAACTTCACCATCGGCAAGGTGAACCCGCAGGGCGGAGCCACGGACGACCCGTACAACCTCCTGGTCGACACCTTCGACCTGTGGTGGATGACGCTGATCTACCTCGTGGCCATGGCCATGCTGGGCGCCCACCTCCACCACGGGATCTGGAGTGCGGCGCAGACCCTCGGCCTGACCAACAACGCGCGGGCACGCAGCAACGCGAAGGTGCTCGGCCTCTCGCTCGCGCTGATCATCACGGTCGGGTTCTCGCTGGTCCCGATCTTCGTCCTCGCCGGCGTCATCGACTGAGGAGCTGCCATGACCGACATGCCCGACACCACCAGTGCATTCGACCCGTCCCACACCGTCGAGGGCCACGAGCAGTACGACGACGCCGCCGACTACTACACCCCGGGTGACCCGATCGGCGACACCAAGGCGCCGGGCGGCCCGCTGGACGAGCGTTGGCAGACCCGCAAGTTCGAGGCCCGGATCGCCAACCCGGCCAACCGCCGGCGGTTGTCGATCATCGTGGTCGGCACCGGTCTGGCAGGCGCGTCCGCCGCGGCCACGCTGGGCGAGGCCGGGTACGTCGTGAAGTCCTTCTGCTACCAGGACTCACCGCGGCGCGCGCACTCGATCGCGGCCCAGGGCGGCATCAACGCCGCGAAGAACTACAAGGGTGACGGCGACTCCACCTACCGGCTCTTCTACGACACCATCAAGGGCGGCGACTACCGCAGTCGTGAGTCGAACGTCTACCGGCTGGCCGAGGTCAGCGCGAACATCATCGACCAGTGCGTCGCACAGGGAGTCCCGTTCGCCCGCGAGTACGGCGGCCTCCTCGACAACCGTTCCTTCGGCGGCGTGCAGGTGTCGCGCACGTTCTACGCGCGCGGCCAGACCGGCCAGCAGCTGCTGATCGGCGCCTACCAGGCGCTCGAGCGGCAGGTGGCCGCGGGCACGGTGCGCTGCTACGCGCGGCACGAGATGGTCGAGCTGATCGTCGTCGACGGCCGCGCGCGCGGGATCATCGTGCGCGACATGGTCACCGGCGAGCTGGAGACCTACTTCGCCGACGTGGTCGTGCTCGCCTCCGGCGGCTACGGCAACGTCTTCTTCCTGTCGACCAATGCCATGGGCTGCAACGTCACGGCGACGTGGCGCGCCCACCGCAAGGGCGCCCTCATGGCCAACCCCTGCTACACACAGATCCACCCGACCTGCATCCCCGTGTCGGGTGCCCACCAGTCGAAGCTCACCTTGATGAGCGAGTCGCTGCGCAACGACGGCCGGATCTGGGTCCCGAAGAACAAGGCCGACTGCACCAAGAACCCGCGGGAGATCCCCGAGGAGGACCGCGACTACTACCTGGAGCGCATCTACCCGGCGTTCGGCAACCTGGTCCCCCGCGACATCGCCTCCCGGCAGGCCAAGAACATGTGCGACGAGGGTCGCGGCGTGGGCCCGGAGGTCGACGGCGTACGCCGCGGGGTCTACCTCGACTTCGCCGAGGCGACCGAGCGGCTCGGCCGTGAGGCCATCGAGTCGAAGTACGGCAACCTCTTCGACATGTACGCCCGGATCACCGGCGAGGACCCGTACACGGTGCCGATGCGGATCTACCCCGCCGTCCACTACGTCATGGGCGGTCTGTGGGTCGACTACGACCTGCAGTCCACGATCCCGGGCCTGTTCGTGACCGGCGAGGCGAACTTCTCCGACCACGGCGCCAACCGGCTCGGGGCTTCGGCCCTGATGCAGGGTCTGGCCGACGGCTACTTCGTGCTGTCGAACACCATCCGCGACTACTTGGCGGACGGCCCGTTCGACCGGGTGCCCGAGGACCATCCGGCGGTGCTCGAGGCGCAGCAGACCGTGCAGTCGCGGATCGACCACTTCATGAACAACAGCGGCACCCGCAGCGTCGACTCCTACCACCGCGAGCTCGGCAACATCATGTGGGAGTTCTGCGGCATGGAGCGGACCGAGGACGGCCTGAGGAAGGCGATCGACCTGATCCGCACCCTCCGCGACGACTTCTGGCGCAACGTGAAGGTGCTCGGCACGGCCGACTCCATGAATCAGTCGCTGGAGAAGGCCGGCCGGGTCGCCGACTTCCTCGAGCTCGGCGAGCTGATGTGCATCGACGCCCTGAACCGGCGTGAGTCCTGCGGCGGCCACTTCCGCGCCGAGTCCCAGACCGAGGACGGCGAGGCGCTGCGGCACGACGACCAGTACTCCTACGTCGCCGCGTGGGAGTGGACCGGCGAGGGCGAGCGGCCGGTGCTGCACAAGGAGGACCTGGTCTACGAGTTCGTCGAGATGAAGCAGAGGTCGTACAAGTGAAGCTGACTCTCAAGATCTGGCGCCAGACCCACACGGCCGATCGCGGCGGGATCCACACCTACCAGGTCGACGACGTCTCCCCCGACATGTCGTTCCTCGAGATGCTCGATGTACTCAACGAGGAGCTGAACGAGCAGGGTGAGGAGCCGGTCGCATTCGACTCTGACTGTCGCGAGGGCATCTGCGGCACCTGCTCGCTGATGATCAACGGCGAGCCGCACGGCCCCGAGGTCACCACCACCTGCCAGCTCCACATGCGCTCGTTCACCGACGGCGACACGATCACCATCGAGCCGTGGCGGGCCGACGCGTTCCCGGTCGTCAAGGACCTCGTCGTCGATCGCTCGGCGTTCGACCGGATCATCCAGCAGGGCGGCTACATCTCGGTCAACACCGGCGCCGCCCCTGACGCGCACGCCACCCCGGTGCCGAAGGACAAGGCGGACCGGTCGTTCGACGCCGCCACCTGCATCGGCTGCGGAGCGTGCGTCGCGGCCTGCCCCAACGGCTCGGCGTCGCTCTTCCTCGGCGCCAAGATCACCCACCTCGGCGAGCTGCCCCAAGGTCAGGCCGAGCGCGACAGCCGGGTCGTCAACATGGTCGCCCAGCACGATGCCGAGGGCTTCGGCGGCTGCACCAACATCGGCGAGTGCACCGCCGCCTGCCCCAAGGAGATCCCGCTGGACGTGATCTCCCGCCTCAACTGGGACCTGCACGCCGCGATGCGCCACGGCCGATGACGCCGCGGGCTAGTGCCCCGCTACCGGGCCCCGGTGATTGAGGTGCCAGGCGCGCCAGCCTCCGGTGGCTGAGGTGCCAGGAGCGCCAGCCTCCGGTGGTTGAGGTGCCAGGAGCGCCAGCCTCCGGTGGTTGAGGTGCGAGGAGCGCCAGCCTCCGGTGGTTGAGGTGCGAGGAGCGCCAGCCTCCGGTGGTTGAGGTGCGAGGAGCGCCAGCGACGAGCCTCGAAACCCCCGGAGGCCTCCTCATGTCGAGTCGTCACTCTTCCCGCGGAGCGTCCCGCACAGAGGGCCGCCGCGAGAGTTCCGGAAGATCGCTCCATCGGCCCTCGATCAGCGCGATGCGCTTCGCTCGGCTCCACCCCTGCACCTGCTTCTCGAACCAGAACGCGTCATCGATCCGATCGAAGTACCCCGACCAGACGAGCCGAACCGGCAACCGGTCACGACGGCTGGTGTAGCGCGATCCCTCACCCGCCTGGTGCTGGGCGACCCGAGGTTCCAGTCCGACGGTGCTGCCGACGTAGAAGGAGCCGTCCGCGCATTCGAGGATGTAGGTCCAGGGCATGCACGGGATCTGCCCGCGAGCCGGCCGCGCAAACCGTGGTGTCGTGACCTGTGGACAGTAGGCATGGAGAGCCCGGGGGTTTCGAGGCTCAGGCGCCAGGGCGCCTTCACACCTCAACCACCGGGCAAGCGCTACCCGCCCAGGTACGACTGTGAGTCCGGGACCGGTGGTTGAGGTGCGAGGAGCGCCAGCGACGAGCCTCGAAACCCCCGGGCCGACCTACGAGTCGTCAGGACCGGTGGTTGAGGTGCGAGGAGCGCCAGCGACGAGCCTCAAAACCCCCGGGCCGACCTACGAGTCGTCAGGACCGGTGGTTGAGGTGCGAGGAGCGCCAGCGACGAGCCTCGAAACCCCCGGGCCGACCTACGAGTCGTCGGTACGGCGGCGGAGCAGGGCGACCAGGCCGAGCATGGAGGCGCCGCCGGCGGCGAAGGCGACCTTGGGGCTGATGCGGGAGGACGGGCCGGTGGGTGAGGTCTCCCGCAGCTCGACCTCGGTGAGCTCCTTCATGGCGCGCTCGCTCCGATCCGCGGCGAGGGCCTCCTGCTCCCGCTGGGCCCGGGTCTGGGGGGCGGTCTGGGCCCACGCGGCGGCGTACATCACGACCCGCGAGAAGTAGTAGATCCAGACCACGAGGATCAGCGCGATCCCGAACATCTGGAAAGCCTCGGAGTTCTTCGTGGTGGCGAGCAGCAGGAACGAGAGACGCTTGAGCACCTCGAAGCCGAGTGCGCCCAGCAGTGCGCCTGACAGCAGCGCACGACGGGGCGCGTTGGGGCGCGCCAGCAGCTCGAACATGATGAAGAACAGCAACACATTCGCGAGGAGGCCGAGCGCGACCGTGAGCAGCGTGACCACCGGCTTCAGCTCCTCACCGAGCCCCGCCCAGCTGAGCAGGTCGGACGCGAACCCGGTGACGAGACCGGTGACCGCCACGCTGACCAGCAGGGTCACCCCGATCAGCATCAGCGTGACCAGGTCGCGCAGCTTGCCGACGACGAAGTTCGGCTGCTCGCGGAGGGGCTCCTCGAACACCACGATCAGGGCCTCGCGCATCGCCGACAGCCACCCCAGCCCGGCGTACAGCAGCCCGACCACGCCGATGATGCCGGCCACCCCGGCGCCGTCCTCGAAGCCCGCGAGGTCGAGGTCGATGCCGGAGAACAGACCTGTGAGAGCGGTGACCAGCACGTCCCGCGCGTCGGGGAAGACCTTCGAGACGTAGCCGACGACGAAGAAGGCGAGCGCCAGGATCGGGAAGAACGACAGGAATGCGAAGTAGGTGACCGCCCCGGCCTGGAGGCTGCCCTTGACCTCGCCGTAGTGCTCCACCATCCGGACCACGTGGTCGATGAACGGGCGGCGAGTCCGGATCTCGGTGATCCGGCCCTGCGCCCGTTCCTTGAGCGAGCTCACGGGGCCGCCCGCATCGCGAAGTCGCGCACCGGCC
This sequence comes from uncultured Actinomycetota bacterium, assembly GCA_963826265.1. Taxonomy (GTDB): domain Bacteria; phylum Actinomycetota; class Actinomycetes; order Propionibacteriales; family Nocardioidaceae; genus Nocardioides. The sequence continues at coordinate 915,326 of CAWGWH010000001.1, read as the reverse complement.
GCCAGCCGGTCTCGTGGTCGTGGCGGTACAGGTGGAAGCGCTCGACATCGAAGGTGCAGTCGAACGTCGCGAGCTCGGCGAAGGCTCGGTCCATGACGTCCTCGGGTCGGTGGTGGGCGACGGTCACGTGCGGGTGGTACGGGTGCTGCAGCTGTACGGCGAGCGGTCCCTGGCGGATCCGGTCGGCCAGTGCCTCGCACTGGGAGATGCCCTGCACCAGCGAGACGAACACCACCGGGGAGACCGGGCGGAACGTACCCGTTCCGCGCAGGTGTATGAGGAACGAGTCGGCGGCCGCCGCAGCCTGCTCGAGATGGCGCGCGGTGTCACCGACCTGTTCCTCGGTGAGCTCGACCGGTGGCACCAGCGTGATGTGGGTGGGGATGAGTCCCGCCGTCTCGTCGCCGAGAGCCGTCCGGTACTCCTGCAACTGGGTGGCCCACGGCTCCGGCAGGGCAATCGCAACGCCGATGGTGGGCATCCCGCGACCCTAGCGAACCACCGGACGGGAGCCGGCCGGGCCCTCGATAGGATCGTGCGTCGTGAGCGACTCCTTCCAAGCCGCCGTGGCGCGCAGCGCCGAGATCGAGCGACGGATCGGCACCGACCCCGGCCAGTTCCGCATGCTCACCGGCGACCGGCCGACGGGAGCGCTCCACATCGGCCACTACTTCGGCTCGATCCAGAACCGGATCCGGCTGCAGCGCCGCGGCGTCGAGATCTTCCAGCTCATCGCGGACTACCAGGTGATCACCGACCGGGAGTCGGTCGGCGACATCGGCGGCAGCGTCCGCAGCCTGCTGCTCGACAACATCGCCTCGGGCCTCGATCCCGAACAGGCGACCTTCTTCACCCATTCCTCGGTTCCCGCCCTCAACCAGCTCTTACTGCCGTTCCTCTCTCTCGTGAGCGTCGCCGAGCTGCAGCGCAACCCGACGGTGAAGGAGGAGGCGGCCACGGCCGGCATCAAGTCCATCAACGGCCTGATGCTCACCTACCCGGTCCACCAGGCCGCCGACATCCTGTTCTGCAAGGCCAACGTGGTGCCGGTGGGCAAGGACCAGCTCCCCCACCTGGAGCAGACCCGGGTCGTGGCGCGCCGGTTCAACGACAGGTACGGCGCGATCTTCCCCGAGCCGGACGCGCTGCTCTCGACGGCGACCAACGTGCTCGGCACCGACGGCACGAAGATGAGCAAGTCGAAGGGCAACGTCATCGAGCTGCGGATGACGGCCGACGAGACCGCCAAGAAGCTCAAGGGCGCCAAGACCGACTCCGACCGGCACATCGCCTACGACCCCGAGAACCGCCCCGAGGTCGCCAACCTGCTGCTGATCGCCTCCCTGTGCGAGAACGCCGATCCCACCACGATCGCCGAAGAGATCGGCGACGGCGGCGGCGGCGGCCTGAAGAAGCGGGTCACCGACTCGCTCAACGAGGTACTGGCCCCGATGCGCGCACGCCGAGCCGAGCTCGAGGCGGACCCGGCGTACGTCGACGGCGTGCTCGTCCGCGGCAACGCGATCGCCAACGAGGTCGCCGACGCCACGCTCGCCGAGGTGCGCGAGCGGATGGGGATGGACTACCTGGTCACGTCGGCCGGCTGACGCCGGGCCAGTGCGGCGGCGATCGCCAGCACCAGCAGGCCGCCGACGGCCAGCCCCGCACCGACGACGCCCGGCGCGCGGTAGCCCCAGCCGGCGGCGATCACCAGGCCGCCGAGCCAGGCACCGAGGGCGTTGGCCACGTTGAGCGAGGCGTGGTTCATGGCCGCACCCATGGTCTGGGCCTCGGCGGCGACGTCCATCAGCCGCAGCTGCAGGCTGACCACCAGCACCGAGCCGGTGACTGTGATGCCGAAGACCACCGGCAGCGTTCCCCAGCCGGTCGGGGCAAGCGCGCTGAACGCCAGCAGCAGCACGCCCTGGCCGGCGCCGCCGATGAACATCGACCTCATCACCGACCAGTCGGCCAGCCGACCTGCGAGCCAGGTGCCGGCGACCATGCCGAGCCCGAACGCGAGCAGGAAGACCGGCGCCACCGACTCCGGCAGGCCGCCCACCTCGGTCACAGTCGGGACTACGTAGGTGTAGACGGCGAACATGCCTCCGAAGCCGACCGCGCCTGCGAGCAGCGTCAGCACGACCTGCGGCCGTCGCAGCGCGGTGAGCTCGCGGCGCCAGGTGGCGTCCCGGTCGCCCGGGCCGCTCGGCACGAACGCCAGCACCAGCGCGACCGTGAGCAGGCCGAGCAAGGCCACGAGCCAGTACGCCGAGCGCCAGCCGAGGTTCTGGCCGAGCCACGTGGCGGCGGGGACCCCGACCACGTTGGCGACCGAGAGCCCGAGCATCACCGACGCCACGGCCCTGCCCTTGCGGTCCGCCGGCACCATGCTCGCGGCGACCAGTGATGCCACGCCGAAGTAGGCGCCGTGCGGGAGCCCGGCGGCGAACCGGGCGACCAGCAGCCCGTCGTACGACTGGGCCAGGGCGGAGGCGGCGTTGCCGACGGCGAACGCCGCCATCAGGCCTACCAGCAGCGAGCGGCGTGGCAGTCGGGCCGCCAGGAACGCGACCGTGGGTGCACCCACGACGACTCCAAGGGCGTACGCCGAGATAGCGTGCCCGGCCGAGGGGATGCTCACCTCGACGCCGCGCGCCAGCTGCGGGAGCAGGCCCATCGACACGAACTCCGTGGTGCCGATCGCGAAGCCGCCCATCGCGAGGGCGAGCACCGCCAGCGTCAGGTGTCGGGCGGTGGGGTGCGGGGCCGGAACGGTCGCGGTGGCGGTCGAGGTCACACCAGGCGGCAACAGTGGGTCCCCGGCCGTCATTCCGGGGCCGTCATGTGACCTGCACGTCGATCGGGCTGTCGGCGGGTCCGATGGCCGGTCGGCCGGCGGCGGCCAGCGCGTCCCCCAGGGCGGTGCGCCAGTAGAGCACCTCGCGACCGGAGCGGCGTCGCTCGACCAGACCGCTCTCGCGCAGCACCTTGAGGTGGCCGCCGACCGAGCCGAGCGGCAGCCCGGTGACGGCGGCCAGGCCGGTGGTGCTGACGGGCGTGGCCAGCTCGACGAGCACCCGCGCCCGGTTGGCCCCGACCAGCCGGGCGACCCCGCCCGAGCGACCGGGATCGCCCTCGGCCAGCACGCCGGTGACCGAGTAGTAGACGGCGTACCGCGTGGGGAGGTGCCATCCGACGGAGCTGCCGGTGCCGTGCCGCGGGATGAAGTACAGCTCGCTGGCTGCGTCGAGGTCGCGGGTCGGGTGGTCTGCCACGTTGATCCGCAGCTCCCCGCCGCCGAGCCACGCGCGGTCGTGGCCGAGGTCGGACAGCACGGCCTCCCAGCCGTGCCTGGCCAACCTGGAGGTACGCGAGACGATGTCGGCACGGAGGACCCGTTCGCGGCGCGGCCAGTCGCTCGCGACGACGTGGGTCCACACCCACTCGAGCAACCCCGTGGCGTGGCCCGTGACTCCCGGCCGCCGCAGCACCGTGGGCAGCGGCCCGCGCACCGTCTCGGCGAGGTCCGCCCGGATCCGCCGGTCGCCGAGCTCCTCGATCAACGCGAGCTCCTCGGCGAAGGACATCGGCCCTCCGAGCGGGGGGATGCAGAGGAAGTCGGCGACCCAGCCGGGCCGGGCGCGGCTGCGGAGCACGGCGGCTCGCCCCGGGTGCTCGGCGAGCATCGCGGCGAACGCGTCCCCGTGGAGCGCCACCAACGTCCGGTCGGTGGGACCGCGCGGCTCACCCAGCGCGCCAAGCGCTCCGACGACGTCCGCCATCGGCGAGACCACGAACCGGGCGCGGGCCAACAGGTCCGCCGACAGCAGCCAGGTGCCCATGTTTCGCCTCCACGCGAAAGATTAGCGTGCGGGTGACGGCCCGCCCCACGATGACGCCGTGAAGACCTATCGGGAGCTGTTCGGGGTCGCGGAGTTCCGCACCCTCTTCGTCGCCCAGTGCCTGACCATGGTCGCGGGCGCGACGTCCGGCCTGGCGCTGGGCACGATCGTGCACGCCGAGACCGGTTCGGCTGTGCTGACCGGGCTCAGCATGTTCGGCGGCCCGCTGGTGGCGCTCCTGGCCTCAGGGTTCGTGCTCGCCGCCTCCGACACGATGCGGCCTCGCCGCGCGCTGGTCCTGGTCGCGGTCGTGGTCGCGGTCGCCGACCTCGCCCAAGCCCTGCCCGGACTGACCTGGCCAGTCCGCTTCGGTCTGCTCGCGGTGGTGTGGCTGGTGCTCTCGGCCTCGGCCGGGGCCGGGGTGGCGCTGATGGCCGACCTGCTCCCGAGCGACGCCTTCGTGCTCGGCCGCGCCACCTTGAACATCGCCGTCGGCTCGATGCAGATCGTCGCGTACGGCGTGGGCGGGCTGCTTCTGATCGTGCTCGAGCCTGAGGGTCTGTTCCTCTTCGCCGCAGCCTCCTCGGCGGTGGCCGCGTTGCTGTTCCGGACCAGGCTCGCCGACCGGGCAGCCCGCGCGAGCGGGCCGGTGCTCCGGCGTACCCGCGAGGTCAACCGGCTGCTGCTCGGCTCGCGTGTGCTGCGGCCGCTCTACCTCTCCTCGTGGGTGCCGAACGGCCTGATCGTCGGCTGCGAAGCGCTGTTCATCCCGTTCGCCGGCGAGCAGGCGGGCTACCTGCTCGCGGCCACCGCCGCCGGCATGCTCACCGGCGACGTCGTCGTCGGCCGCTTCCTGCCGCACCACGTGCGCGACCGGCTGGTGAACCCACTGCGCTTCCTGCTCGCCGTGCCGTTCCTCGCGTTCTGGTTCCACCCGTCGATCTGGGTGGCGATGGCGCTCGGCCTGGTCGCGGCGATCGGGTACGCCGACAGCCTGCCGCTGCAGGAGCGGATGGTCGCCCACACCCCGGCCGACACCCTCGGCCAGATGCTCGGGCTGCGCGCCGCGGGCCTACGGGCCGGTCAGGCGGTCGGCGCGCTGCTCGCCGGCACCGCCGCCGACCTGCTCGGGGTCGGGCCGGGCGCCGCCGGCCAGGCGATGGCGATCATGGCCGCGGCATCGATCCTGGTCAGCCTGGCCCTGGTGCCGGGGCTGCGCCGGTCGCGGTCGACGGCGCGGGCACCGGCTACAGCGACGCCAGCGCCTCGTTGAACGTCGTCGACGGGCGCATCACCGCGGCGGCCTTGTCCGGGTCGGGCCGGAAGTAGCCGCCGATGTCGGCCGGCTCGCCCTGCACGCTGCCCAGCTCACCGACGATCGCGTCCTCCTGCGCCGACAGCGTCTCGGCCAGCCCGGCGAACGCCGCCGCCAGGTCTGCGTCCTCGGTCTGCTGCGCCAGCTCCTGCGCCCAGTACAGGGCGAGGTAGAAGTGCGAGCCGCGGTTGTCGATGCCACCGACCTTGCGGGTGGGCGACCTGTCCTCGTTGAGGAACGTCCCGGTCGCCCGGTCGAGGGTGTCGGCCAGCACCTGCGCACGGGCGTTGCCCTCGCGCTCGGCGAGGTGCTCGAAGGACGCGGCCAGCGCGAAGAACTCACCGAGGCTGTCCCAGCGAAGGTAGTTCTCCTGCACCAGCTGCTGGACGTGCTTGGGGGCCGACCCGCCGGCACCGGTCTCGAAGAGCCCGCCGCCGTTCATCAGCGGCACGACCGAGAGCATCTTGGCCGACGTACCGAGCTCGAGGATCGGGAACAGGTCGGTGTTGTAGTCACGGAGCACGTTGCCGGTGACCGAGATCGTGTCCTCGCCCCTCCGGATCCGCTCGAAGGAGTACGCCGAGGCGTCGGCCGGGGCCATGATCGGCAGCTCCAGGCCATCCGTGTCGTGCTCCGGCAGGTACTCCTCGACCTTGGCGATCAGGTTCGCGTCGTGCGCACGGGTCTCGTCCAGCCAGAAGACGGCCGGGGCGCCGGACGCGCGGGCCCGGGTGACAGCGAGCTTGACCCAGTCGCGGATCGAGGCGTCCTTGGTCTGGCAGGCGCGCCACACGTCACCCGGCTGCACCTCGTGCTCGATCAGCGCCGTCCCGTCGGACGACACCACGCGGACCGTGCCGGCGGCGGGGATCTCGAACGTCTTGTCGTGGGACCCGTACTCCTCGGCCGCCTTCGCCATCAGCCCGACGTTGGGCACCGAGCCCATGGTCGAGGGGTCGAGGGCGCCGTGGGTCCGGCAGTCGTCGATCGCGGCCTGGTAGACGCCGGCGTAGGAGGAGTCCGGGATCACCGCCAGGGTCTCGGCCTCCTGCCCGTCGGGTCCCCACATGTGGCCGCCGCCGCGGATCATGGCAGGCATCGAGGCGTCGATGATCACGTCGGAGGGGACGTGCAGGTTGGTGATGCCGCGGTCGGAGTCGACCATCGCCATCGCGGGTCCGTCGGCCAGTCCGGCCTCGACCGCGGCCTTGATCGCCTCGCCGTCGGGCAGGTCCGCCGCCGCCGCGAGCAGGGCACCGAGCCCGTCGTTGGCCGAGATACCGGCCCTCGCCAGCTGCTCGCCGTACTGCTCGAAGAGGGTCGGGAAGAAGGCCTGGACGACGTGGCCGAAGATGATCGGGTCGGAGACCTTCATCATCGTGGCCTTGAGGTGCACCGAGAACAGCACGCCGTCGGCCTTGGCCCGGGCGATCTGCTCGGTGAGGAACCGGCGCAGCGCGGCGACGTCCATGAACGTGGCGTCGACGACCTCGCCGGCGAGGACGGTCACGTCGTCCTTGAGGACGGTGGTGCCGTCGGCCGTCTCGAGCTCGATCCGCAGCGTGTCGTCATGGTCGACGACGACCGACTTCTCGTTGGAGCGGAAGTCGTCGTGGCCCATGGTGGCGACCGCGGTCCGCGAGTCGGCGGACCAGGCGCCCATCCGGTGCGGGTGGTTCTTGGCGTAGTTCTTCACCGAAGCCGGCGCCCGGCGGTCGGAGTTGCCCTCGCGCAGCACTGGGTTGACGGCCGAGCCCTTGACCTTGTCATAGGCCGCGCGGGCGGTCTTCTCCTCGTCGGACTGCGGGTTCTCGGGGTAGTGGGGCAGGTCGTAGCCCTGGTCCTGCAGCTCTTTGATCGCCGCCTTCAGCTGCGGGACGGAGGCGGAGATGTTGGGCAGCTTGATGATGTTCGCCTCGGGCCGGGTCGCCAGCTCGCCCAGCTCGGCCAGCGCGTCGCCGATCCGCTGCTCGTCGGTCAGCCGGTCGGGGAACTGGGCGATGATCCGACCCGCCAACGAGATGTCGCGGGTCTCGACGGCGACTCCGGCCTTGGCTGCATACGCCTCGATGACCGGCAGGAACGAGTACGTCGCGAGCAGCGGCGCCTCGTCGGTCTGGGTGTAGATGATGGTGGAGCCAGCGGTGTCCGTCACGCCTCGGACGCTACTAGAGTGGATGCGCAACCCGAACCACGGCACCGCCCGTCGCCGACCCAGGGGGAATCTCGGAATGGATGACGCGTCCACACTGCAGTTGGTCGCCGCGGAGGTTCTCGGCACCTTCGTGCTCGTGCTCTTCGGCTGCGGTTCGGTGGTGTTCTGGAGCGAGACCGCCTCCGGCCCCGGCTTCGTCAGCACCACGACCACAGTCGGACTCACCTTCGGCCTCGCGCTGATGGTGATGATCTATGCGGTGGGCCGGATCTCCGGTGCGCACTTCAACCCTGCGGTGTCCGTGGGAGCCGCCCTCGGCGGCCGGCTCCCGTGGAACCAGGTGCCGGTCTACGTCGTCTCCCAGCTGGCTGGCGCGATCCTCGGCGCGGCCGTGCTGTTCGGACTGATGCAGGGGTTCGACGGGTTCAGCGCCGAGGGCAACATGGGGCAGAACGGGTACGGCGACGCCTCGGCGGCCGGCTACGCGCTGTGGGCCGCCCTGCTCCTCGAGCTGGTGCTGACGATGGTCTTCGTCTGGGTGATCCTGGCGGTCACCGACGACCGCAACGAGCACCCCGCCCTCGCCCCGTTGGCGATCGGCTTCGCGCTGGCGGCCATCCACTTCGTCGCGATCCCCGCGACCGGTACCTCGGTGAACCCGGCCCGGTCGATCGGACCGGCGCTGTTCGCCGGCACCGAGGCGATCACCCAGGTCTGGGTGTTCGTCGTCGGCCCGCTGCTCGGTGGCGCGATCGCCGGGTACACCTACAACCTGCTGTTCGGCGAGCCCCGTCCGCGGGCGGCGGCCGGCGCGTTCGCGCCGCCCGGCGCGGTGCCGGGGTACGGCGCCCCAGACCGGTACCAGCAGCAGTGGAACGAGGCGCCCGACCAGGCCGCCCCAGCCGCGCGTCAGGCGGTCGCCGAGCCGCAGCAGCAGTGGGGACAACCGCAGTGGACGCCGGAACAGATCGCCGCGTGGGAGGCCCAGCAGGCCCAGGAGCAGCAGTGGACGCCCGCGCAGATCGCGGCGTGGGAGGCCCAGCAGCAGGCCCAGCAGCAGGCGCAGCAGCCTGGGTGGCCGCCCGACGACGAGGGCGACGCCGAGCGCACCCAGATCCGGCCGCAGCGCTAGTAGCGAACCAGCTCGACTGACTCCGCGGCGCCGCTGACGGTCTCCACGTAGAGCAGTCCGACGCCGGTCGCGAAGTAGCGGCGCTCGACGACTCCCGGCTCGAGCGGGGTGGTGTTCTCGGTGACGAGCAGGTCCGAGAAGTCGCCGGCCTCGATCTGGAGGGCCTCCTCGAGCGAGACCACCTCGGCCTGGTCCTCCACGACACCGACGTCGTAACCAGTGCGGTAGCCGTCGCCGACCCGCGGCTCCGCAGCCATCGCGAGTCCCGGCTCCGCGCCGCCCCGGCCGGCCTGCCACACGCCTTCGCGGCCGAACCACCAGACGTTCCCGTCCTCGTCCTGCGCGAACCAGTCGACGGTGTCGGTCCCGTCCTGCTCCGCCACTCGGGCCGTGGTCGCGACGCCTGCCACGGCCGGCCCGGCCTCGACCGTGACGGTCAGTGCGCCGGCCTGGCCGCTCACGTCGTACTCCCACGTCATGCCCGGCTCGAGCGGGAACCACGGGTTGTCGACGATGCCCACGAAGTCGCGGGGGTCGGGGCTCTCGGTCGGGATCTGCAGCTCGTCGACGCCGGTCGGCGGGGCGAGCTCCGGCCCGGCCCCGCACCCGGCCAACAACAGCGCGACGGCCGGCGCGAGCACCGCGAGTCGTCGTACAGGGTGCATGGCCACAGCATGGCGCACCGCTGCTAGCGTCGGAGCCGGTCCCACCAGGAACAGTCTGAGCCAAGGAGTACGACGTGACCTCTCCCCTCAAGGTGGCCGTCACCGGCGCCGCCGGCCAGATCGGCTACAGCCTGTTGTTCCGTCTCGCGAGCGGATCGCTGCTGGGGGCGGACCGGCCGATCGAGCTGCGGCTCCTCGAGATCGAGCCCGCACTCAAGTCGCTCGAAGGGGTCGTCATGGAGCTCGACGACTGCGCGTTCCCGCAGCTGGCCGGCGTCGAGATCGGCGCCGACCCCCAGCAGATCTTCGACGGCGTCAACCTCGCCCTCCTGGTCGGCGCGCGTCCACGCGGGCCCGGCATGGAGCGGGCCGACCTCCTCGAGGCGAACGGCGCGATCTTCACAGCCCAGGGCAAGGCCCTCAACGACGTGGCCGCCGACGACGTCCGGATCGGCGTCACCGGCAACCCCGCCAACACCAACGCGCTGATCGCGATGACCAACGCGCCTGACATCCCCGACGAGCGGTTCTCGGCCCTGACCCGGCTCGACCACAACCGCGCGATCTCGCAGCTGGCCGCCAAGACCGGCGCCCCGGTGACCGACATCAAGAAGATGACGATCTGGGGCAACCACTCGGCCACCCAGTACCCCGACCTGTTCAACGCCGAGGTGGGTGGCCGCAACGCCGCCGAGGTCGTGGGCGACCAGGAGTGGCTGGAGAACGACTTCATCCCGACCGTCGCGAAGCGCGGCGCCGCGATCATCGATGCCCGCGGCTCCTCGTCCGCTGCATCGGCCGCGTCGGCCACGATCGACGCGGCCCGCGACTGGCTGCTCGGCTCGGCCGCCGACGACTGGGTGTCGATGGCGGTCCGCTCCGACGGCTCCTACGGCGTGCCCGAGGGCCTCATCTACTCCTTCCCCGTGACCACGCGCGACGGCGGCTGGGAGATCGTGCAGGGGCTCGACGTCAACGACTTCTCGCGCGGCAGGATGGACGCCACCGCCGCCGAGCTCGAGGAGGAGCGCTCGGCCGTCACCGAGCTCGGGCTGATCTAGAGCGGCTGGTCGGGGATCGACCCGGCCAGGAACAACAGCAGCCCGCCGACTCCGGCGAGCAGGACCACGTCGATCCACCGGTTGCGTACGGCGAGCATGCCGGCCTGGCGACCCGGCACCAGCAGCCGACAGGCGGCGGCGAAGACCAGTCCGCCGCCGATCCAGCGGACGCCGCTGCGCCAGCCGTCGAACACCGCGATCGCGGTGCCGGCCACGACGGCGGCCAGCGCCAGCAGGTAGAGCGCCCCGCCCAGGGTCGAGGGGTAGCGGCGCGGCTGGCCCGAGTCGCCTTCGTCGCCCTCGGCGGGGAGGGGTTCCTCGGTCTCTGACACCGTCACGCCAGCGAGCGCTCGGCCGCGTCGACGATGTTGGTGAGCAGCATCGCCCGCGTCATCGGGCCGACGCCGCCGGGGTTGGGCGAGACCCAGCCGGCGGTCTCCCAGACCGACTCTGCGACGTCTCCTGCGATCCGGCCGTCGACCCGGGAGACTCCGACGTCCAGCACGGCGGCGCCGGACTTCACCAGGTCGCCGGTGATGATGTCAGGCACGCCGGCCGCAGCCACCACGATGTCGGCGGTGCGCACGTGAGCCGCCAGGTCGCGGGTCCCTGTGTGACAGAGCGTGACCGTCGCGTTCTCCGAACGACGTGTCAGCAGCAGCCCCAGCGGCCGGCCGACCGTGAGCCCGCGGCCGACCACGACCACCTCCGCTCCTGCGATCGGGACGTCGTGTCGGCGCAGCAGCTCGATCACGCCGACCGGTGTACAGGGCAACGGGCCGCTCTTGCCGAGCACCAGCTTGCCGAGGTTGAAGGGGTGAAGACCGTCGACGTCCTTGTCCGGATGGACCCGCGAGAGCAGCGCGAACTCGTCGAGCCCGGTCGGCTGCTGCACCAGGAACCCGGTGCAGGCCGGGTCGGCGTTGAGCTCGTCGATGACGGCTTCGACCTCCTCCTGGCTGCTCCCGGCCGGCAGGTCGCGCCGCAGCGAGGTGATACCGATCTCGGCGCAGTCCTTGTGCTTGGCGCCGACGTACCAGTGTGAGCCGGGGTCGTCGCCGACCAGGACGGTGCCGAGCCCGGGCACGACGCCGCGCTCCTTCAGCTTGGCCACGCGCTCTGTGAGCTCCGCCTTGATGGTGTTCAACGTCGCGGTGCCGTCGAGGCGCTGTGCAGTCACGGGATGATCCTCTCAGGCGGATCAGTGCGCAAAGTGCCGGGTGCCGGTGAAGTACATCGTCACCCCGGCGGCCTCGCAAGCCTTGACCGTCAGCTCGTCCCGGACCGAGCCACCCGGCTGCACGATGGCCGAGACGCCGGCTTCGATCAAGATCTGCGGCCCGTCCTCGAATGGGAAGAACGCGTCAGACGCCGCCACCGAACCGGCCGCCCGCGCGCCCGCCCGGTCGACCGCGAGCCGGCACGAGTCGACCCGGTTGACCTGGCCCATGCCGATGCCGACCGAGGCGCCGTCCTTCGCGAGCAGGATCGCGTTGGACTTCACCGACCGGCAGGCACGCCACGCGAACGCGAGGTCGCGCAGCGTCTCGTCCGAGGCCGCCTCGCCGGTCGCCAGCGTCCAGGTGCTCGGGTCGTCGCCGGGAGCGTCGATCGCGTCGGCGATCTGCACCAGCGCGCCGCCGCAGATCTGACGGAACTCGAGCCCGACGCCAGCGCGTCCCTCGGTGCGCAGGATCCGGATGTTCTTCTTGTCCTGCAGCACCTCGACCGCGCCGTCCTCGTACGCCGGGGCGACGATCACCTCGGTGAAGACCTCGGCCACCTGCTCGGCCATCGCGACCGACACCGGTCGGTTCACGGCGATCACCCCGCCGAAGGCCGAGACCGGGTCGCACGCGTGCGCGTTGCGGTGTGCCTCGGCCACGTCGGCAGCGGTCGCGATGCCGCACGGGTTGGCGTGCTTGATGATCGCCACGGTCGGCACGTCGCCCTGCTCGTTCGCGGCGCGGAGCGCGGCATCGGCGTCGACGTAGTTGTTGTAGGACATGTCCTTGCCGTGCAGCTGCTCGGCGGTGGCGAGCTCGTCGCCGGCATCGGGCATGGTGTAGAGCGCCGCCCGCTGGTGCGGGTTCTCGCCGTAACGGAGCACCGCCGCTCGGTCCAGCGTCAGGCCGGCAAAGTCGGGCCACCAGGTCTCGGGGTCGGCCGCGAGCTCCTGCGCCATCCACTCCGCAACCGCGACGTCGTACGCCGCGGTGTGCGCGAACGCCTCAGCGGCCAGCCGCTGCCGCTCGGCCAGGGTGAAGCCGCCGGCAGCCACGGCGGCCAGTACGCCGGCGTACCGGGCGGGGGACGTCACGATCGCGACCGACGGGTGGTTCTTGGCCGCGGCCCGCACCATCGAGGGGCCGCCGATGTCGATCTGCTCGACGCACTCGTCGGGGGTGGCTCCGGAGTCGACGGTCTGGGTGAACGGGTAGAGGTTCGACACGACCAGGTCGAACGGCTCGATCTCGAGCTCGCGCAGCTGCTCGACGTGGCTCTCGAGCCGCCGGTCGGCGAGGATACCGGCATGCACCCGCGGGTGCAGCGTCTTGACCCGGCCGTCGAGGCACTCCGGGAACCCGGTGAGATCCTCGACCTTGGTGACGGGCAGCCCGAGGCCCTCGATCAGGGCGGCGGAGCCGCCGGTGGACACGAGGGCGACCCCAGCGTCGTGGAGGGCCCGAGCCAGGTCGTCGAGGCCGGTCTTGTCGTAGACCGAGACGAGTGCGCGGCGGATCGGGATGCGGCCAGAAACGGGCGTTGTCGACACGGGACGTCAGCCTATCCGGACCCGGCGCCCCTCGACGGACCAGCCCGCACGCGCCATCCGGCCCACCGTCTCGACCAGCATCGCCCGCTCGCCGACCTTGATCCGCTCGTGCAGCGACTCCTCGGTGTCGTCGTCCGCGACCGGCACCGCGACCTGCGCCAGGATCGGGCCGGTGTCGAGGCCGCCGTCGACGAGGAACAGCGTGGCTCCGGCGACCTTCACGCCGTGCTCGAGCGCGTCGCGGGCGCCGTGCATGCCGGGGAAGGACGGGAGCAGTGCCGGGTGCGTGTTGACCATCGGGAACCGCCCGAGGATCGCCTCGCCGACCAGCTTCATGAAGCCGGCCGACACCAGCAGGTCCGGTGAGTGTGCGGCCACCGCCTCGGCGAGCGCCCGGTCCCAGTCGTCGCGCGCGGGGTAGTCCTTCACCCGTCGTACGAATGTCGGGATCCCGGCCCGCTCGGCGCGAGCCAGCCCCTCGATCCCGTAGCGGTCGGCACCCACGGCGACCACCTCGGCGCCGTACGCCGGGTCGGCGGTCGCGTCGAGGAGGGCCTGGAGGTTGGTGCCCGAGCCGGACACCAGGACGACGAGCCGCACGGCGCGAACTCTAGCCAGCGCGATCGAAGGTGCGGCGCTGCCACCACGTCATCGCGAGCCCGCCCACCAGCCCGCCGATCCCGAGCGCGGTGATCGCGTGGACGAGCACGTCGAACACCAGCGGCTCGACGAACCGCATCCGGCCGGGGCCGACCGCGCCGCCCGCGACCGTCGCGAGCCCGCCGAGGAGCACCCCGGCCGCGACGCCGCCGGCGCAGCCACGCAGCGCGCCCTCCTCCCAGCGCACCGTGGGCCGGCGGCGCTGAGCCAGACCGGCGCCGACGGCAGCGGCGAGCGGCGGGACCGCGATCAGCCCGACCGCCCACCCGGGCACCGGGCCGCTGTCGGGCAGCGCGGCGAGCAGCGGGAACGCCGGGAGCGGGCCGGTGACGACCATCGTGGGCGAGACGAGGGTCTGCGCACCGACCGTGAATCCCGGCCCGAGCAGGTACGCCGCCGCGAACAGGGTCGCGTTGGGGAGCACCAGCAGTGTGACTGCCGCGAAGAGAACCATCTCGCCCTGGGACAGCTGCAGCTCGGTGAGCACGTTGAGGGCGGTGGCCGCGTCGAGCAGGAACGCCACGGCCAGCGTGACGAACGAGACCAGCAGCACCGCGCGGAGCACCGCCCGGCAGCAGGCTGCGGTCGCGCGCAGGTTGCCCGGCAGCATGGCGGCCCAGATCGCGGCGCGTCCGCTGCCGACGGCGACCGCGGACCCGCCCACGGACCCGGCGAGGAGCAGCGACCACCCGACCGCCGCGGTCGCGGCCGGCGACGTAGCGGGGGTCGCGGCCAGCCGCAGGGTGAGGAGCAGCACGGCGAGGTACCCGACCACGAAGCAGGCGACGGCCACCGGCACCGTCCAGTCGCGCTCCCCGTCGGAGATCTGGTCGGAGTCGGGTCCGTGCCCGGACACCGAGTGCCCCACGCGCAACCCGACCCGCCAGCACGACCAGGCCGCGAGCAGCGTGATCAGCAGCGGGATCGCGGTGACGGCGACGCCCTCGACACCGACACCCGAGCCGTGGCCGGTGAGCCAGCCCAGAGCACCGACCCGGAGCGCGTCGCGCGGTGCACCGTGGGACGCCGCGTCGGAGAGGAACCACCCGGTGACGGCCAGGCCGAGGCAGACCACCAGCAGACCGCCCGCCGCGAGCCCGCCACCGAGCACCCCGACGAGCAGCAGCGGCCGTCGCTGGCGCGGGTCGGCCGCGGGAGCCGTGGGGCGAGCAGGGGCCGAGAGCAGCGAAGTCATGGCCCGCTCATCTTCGCCCTGTCCCGAGGCGGTTCGGCGCTCCCACGCCGGTGTGCATCTGCACCGCCCCGGCTCGTACAGTGGACCGGCCATGATCCATCCGGACGAGTTCGACGCGTTCTACAAGGACGCCAGGGCCCGGCTGCTGCTCCAGACGTACGCCCTCACCGGCGACCTGCCCGCCGCCCGCTCGGCCGTGCGCGACTCGTTCATCGTCACGTGGCACCACTGGCGCAAGGTCAGCCGGATGCCCGACCCCGAGGCCTGGGTCCGGCCCCACGCCTGGTCGCAGGCCCAGCGGCGCCACACCGCGCGGCTCTGGCACCGCGACAAGACCCTGGGTCCCGACGAGAAGTCGACGTTCGACGCCCTCGGCAAGCTCTCGTGGTCTCAGCGCAAGACCCTCCTCCTCCACCACCTGACGGCCCTGCCGGGGGCGGAGCGGGCTCGCGAGCTGGGCATCCCGGTGGCGGAGTCCGACCGCCAGCTCGCGACCGCGACCCAACGGTTCACCGCGGCACGCGGCGTGACGCCCCAGGAGGTGCCCAGGCTCTTCGAGCCGATGCGGGCCCGGGTCGAGGACTCGACCTGGCCGCGCTCCACCATCCTCCGCCGGGCCGGTGCCGGCCGTCGCCGTACCCACACCCTGGTCGGCGCCGTCGTGGCGGTCGCCGCGGTGTTCGCCACCGGCAGCATGGTCAGCGGCGCGACCCTGGAGGGGCAGCGCGAGCCGCTCGGGGCGGAGCCTGACGCGTCTGTCGCGCCGGTCGACGGCGCGAGCTCACCGAAGCAGGCCTTCACCCCCGACCGGCTGCTCACCGGGGAGGAGCTCGCCCTGCTCGTCGACGGCCAGGCCTGGCGGGAGAGCCGCACCGGCGACAACAGCCGCGGCTCCGGTCGGGTCACCCCCTGCCAGCAGCAGCGGTACGCCGACCCCGACGGCATGGCGACCATGGTCCGCACCTTCTCCACGTCGCCCGGGAAGGGCGAGGCCGAGGTGTCCGCCGTCCAGTACGCCGAGCTGTCCCGCACCACGCGCTTGTCGAAGCGGGCCGAGCAGAAGGCCTTGCAGTGGTACGCCGGCTGCATCACCCCGCGAACCCAGCTGATCGGCACGCACACGGTCTCCGGGATCGGCGACCGCGCCACCCTGTTCTACCTGCGCGGCTGGAAGGACCCCGCCTCGACGTACGTCGTCGGAGTGGCGCGCACGGGCCAGATCCTCACAATCGTCTCGACCAGCACCACCGGGGAGGCCGAGCCAGACCTCCAGGACGCGGCGGGCTTCCTCGCCGGCTCCATCAACGGCCTCTGCACGGCCACCCCCAACGTCCGCTGCGCCAACGAGCCGGAGGTGCGTGAGACCGCCCCGCTCCGGGTCGGCGGGGTGCCAGGGCTGCTGATCGAGGCCGACCTGCCGCGCGTGACTGGCGTGGATCACGCGTGGGTCGGAACCCCGCCGCTGCAGGCACGGACCAACGCGGCGGCCACCGGCTGCGACCGCACCGACTTCTCGCAGAAGCAGATGTCGAACGCGATGACACGCACGTTCGTCATCCCGCGCGCAGAGCTCCCGCGCGCGTTCGGGCTGACCGAGACGGTCGGCACCATGACCGAGGCACGGGCGAAGGCGTTCGTGTCGACCGTCCGCGACCGGATGGCGTCGTGCGAGGAGCGGGACCTCGGGGCCGAGGTCGAGCAGATCGAGTCGTCGTCGGATGACCGGACCGACCTCACGGTCTGGCGCGTCACCTCCGAGCTGAGCGACGACGAGTCGGTCACCTACCTGATGGCGATCGCGCGCGACGGGAGCGGCGTCGCGCAGGTCGGGTTCCTGCCGGCGCCCGGCGCGTTCATGGACGCCGCCGACTTCGCCTCGCTGGCGAAGCGGGCGACGTTGCGGCTGCCGCACCTGCCGAAGGCGAAGCAGCCCTAGCCGGCAACTTCCTGTCTCCTTCCCGCGTCTCCATGGCGAGGAAGGAGCCGACTGTGCAACGCATCGCTGTGGCCGGCCTGGTGGCCGGCGTCGTCGCTCTCGTCACCGTGCCCGTGGCGGTCGTGGCCACCGACCGGTACGACTTCGGGCGCTCATCCGACCCGGTGGCTCCCATCTCTACCGCGCCGACGGGGTCGCCCGCACCGTCGACGGCTCCGGCGCCCATCGACAGTCCGTCGCAGAGCGACCGGCCGGCGGACTCGTTCACGCCCGCGGCGTACGACGGGTGGCTGACGACGATCCCGGCCGACCTCGTCGTCTCCGAGGGGCTCCCCGCGGACGGCGGCGACTTCGAGCGCTCCGCCGACGCGGTGACCGAGCCGTTCTGCGGCACCGACGCGTTCCCGGTCGACGACGTGACGGACGCCCGGCGCGACGGCGCCACCGGTCCGGAGTTCGCCGACCTGCGCGACCTGCGCGTGTACACCGACGACGAGGCCGCACATACCCTGCTCGTCCGCGCCCGTGAGGCGGTGCGGGCGTGCCCCGAGGACGAGTTCGGCGCCACGCTCTGGCTGAGCGAGGCAAGGGACGCCGACCTCGGCGACGAGGCGGTCCGGGTGGTCCGCACTTATGAGACCAACGGGATGGTCAACCTCGGCGCGACCTTCTGGCACCTGGTGCGGGTCGGCAACGCGGTGCTGGTGACAGCCCAGAGCGGCGAGTACCTGCCGGGAGACACCCTCGGCCAGGGCATCGCGCTTCACGAGCGGACGATCGCGCCGATCATCGAGGGCATGTGCGCGTTCGGCGTCACCGGGTGCTCCGCGCCGGGCGACATCCCGGACGACTTCCCGCTCGCCGCCGGCTGGCCGGACGACGAGACCACCGAGCCGGGGCCGCGCTACGGACTGCGCGGCCCGAACCGCACTCTCGAGCCGCTGACCTGGGATCTGTGCGAGAGCTCCTTCACCGCCACCGACGTCCGGGACCGACTGCGGGCCGACTGGAACAACGTCGAGGACTTCCGCGCCCGCGAGCTGGTCACGTTCGACGACGCGGGGGCCGCCGTCGCGTTCACCGGCGCCCTCACGTCGTTCTGGCGCGACTGCCCGCGCCAGGACTACGGCGACGGCTACGAGGTTGTCAGCGACGTCCGGCGTACGGCGGTCGGGGGCGAGTCGTGGGCCCTGCTGCGGTGGAGCGAGTACGAGGGCTCCCCCGGAGTGGGCCTGACCGTGGTGCACGCGACCCGGCTCGGCCGGGCGGTGCTGATCGACCAGAGCAGCAACGAAGGCAGCCGGTCGTTCGCCGACGAGCAGGTCGAGGAGCAGATCGCCACGACCGGGTCGGTGGTGGCCGCCATGTGTCGGTTCACGGCGGCCGGCTGCTGATGGTCGGTGAGCACGCAGGTGGCGAATCACCCGGGCCTCCGAGCCGAGGATCCGGCGTCGCGTCCGATCGCGCCGAGCCGGGCCGGGAAGGCTAGTCTTGGTTGCCCATGTCGAGGACATCTCGATAGGCGACGACGGCGGCCACTCGGCGGTGAACCTCGGGGCCCTCCGGGATATCGAGTTTCCGGAAGATCGACGTCGCGTGCTTCTCGACCGACGACAGCGAGAGATGCATCGTCCGGGCAATCACCGGGTTAGCCATGCCCTCAGCCATCGCCGCGAGGACCGTCAGTTCTCGCGGCGTAAGCCGGGCCAGTACGCCCCGAGGCACAGGGGGTCGGGTCCGACGGGCAAGCCGGTCGCGGACCTCGGCTAGGTCGGATGACAGGGCGTCGAGGCGTCGTGCGACGGGGCCGAACGCCAGCGCAAGGGGAAATATCGGAGCGCCGAGCAAGAACAGTGCGGTGACCGCGCCCTGCTGATCGGGGCCGAGCAGCGTCCCGGCGACCACGAGTGCCGAGATGAGGGCAAGCCCGGCGATCGGCCACCGCATCGCAGCACGATCGTCCTCTTCGGCGCGCCGGTAGCGCGCCACGAACGTGACCACCGCGAGCACCGGAAGCAGCAACAAGGGCGCAGCTGCGACGCCAACGAGGGCTTCGGGGACGACGTGGGCTAGCGGGCCGAGCTCGCGGTTGTCGTCGACCAACGCGGGTGTGGGGCCGGACACGGCGGCCAGCAGGGGGCCGGTGACGCCGACCGCCCCCGCGGCGGCGACCAGCGTGGTCGAGGGGCGCTGGGTCGGGTAGCTCGCCGCGAGCCAGACCAAGGCGACGAAGCCGCCCAGGAACAGCCACTGCGAGACCAGGTGGATCCAGTCAGCGGCCGCGCCGCCGGTGGTCAGCGCCTGGTTCGCGCCGAGGAACGCCAGCAGGTGCGAGCAGCCGACAGCGACCAGCCCGCCCACCACACGCGGTGGCGTGCCGAGGCGATAGCCGATCAGGCCCGCCCCAAGGAAGCACGCCGGCACAACGAGGATCTCCAGCACGCCACCATTCTCGCTCCGGCAGCGGCTCACCGCCTTGCGGTCGACCGTAATGCTCAGACCTTACGGTCGACCACGTAGTCGCGGGCGGTGGAGATTCCTAGCGTCGACGGCGTCCCATACCCGACGACCGAAAGGCCAATGTCATGACCGGAATCCAGCGAACATCCCAGGGCCTCATGGTGGCCTTCGGCCTGCTCATGATCGTCTTCCTCGCCTCCGTCTACGCCGACACCAGTGAGACGCAATTCCCCGACGACGCCAAGGCCCTCATCGCCAGCGCAGGCGTGGCACTCGGAATCCTCGTGATCGCACTCGCCACCGCCGGGATCAACTCCGGTGAGCGCTGGGCCTGGCTCGCGCTGTGGGTGCTGCCGGCGTTCTTCCTCGCCCATTGCATCCTGCTGGGCACGTGGATCCCTGACGGTGTCTTCGCCGTGCTCAGCGTTGTGGCGCTCGTCGTGACGCGCCCGCGCTATGGGACGAACTAGCCGGTCGCGCACCCGCGGATCAAAACCGACGCCGTAACCGGGTACCCCTCCAGTGTTGAGCCCACACACACCCGCCCGACCATCGGCAGACCAATGCACGACCAGCGGCATGAGCGGATGCTCTCCCCGGACCTGCAGTCCACGGCCGAGACCACGCCAGTAAGCCAGGCGGTGACTCAGTTGACCCCGGGTGGTGCGAAGAACTCCAGCGCGATGCCGTCGGGGTCACGAAACGAGACGCCGGAACCGTAGGCCGCGTCCTTGATCCCGCCGTGGGAGACACCCAGCTCGGTGAGGCGATCTGCCCACTGCTGCAGTTCGCCGCGCCCCCTGCATGCAAACGCGACGTGGTCGAGACCGGTCCTCCGCTCGTCGAAGGCTTCGTTGGTCGGCTCGGTGTGGGTGTGCAGTCCGAACAGATGTCCGTCCGCGAGGGCATAGACCGTGTGATGGAACGCGCCGCTCTCTTCGTCTTCGTCGAGCACAGGTTCCGAACCGAACAACGCGGTGTACCACTGCGTGCTGCGGTCCAGGTCGGTGACCGTCACCGCGACGTGGCCCAGCGACGGAAACTCGGGCATAGCAGATGCCTCCTAGGATGAGGGCGAACGCCTCAGCGGCAACCTACTCGGCGTGCGTTCACTCCAACAACCCTGTGAGACCGCGTTGAAGAACTACAGCCGCGCCTGTTATCGGCATGACCGCTCAGCGGCATGAGCGGTCACCGCACTTGTTCCCGACTACCACGTCGTTGACCCCTCTAGCACGCCGTTGCAGCAGCGTGAAAGTGAGGTCAACTGCCCGGTAGATGCCCTCGGCCGCACGAGACAGCTGTTCACTCATCTCGGCTACTAAGAGACTTTCCGCAGGATCGGTGTCTGGCCAGACTCGGTCCAGGTGTCCGGCGGGACGCTCTCAATCGCGGCTGCCCACCCAGCTGGGTGTGGCTCTCATCTGGACTGCGGCCCGCCGGTCACCGTGACGAGGCGTGGCTCAAGACGGGACTGCCCAGCTCGTAGTAGCGCTGCCCTCCTCGCCGTCCATCCATCGGTTCGAGGAAGGCCAGGAGCGTCATGACAGAGGTGATCATCGAGTTGATCCCCACAAGTTGTCGGCGACCATCGAGGTCGTCGACCATCGCGGGAATCTGTTGGGATCGGGCAGGTTCACTACCGACCAGGCCGGATATTCGGCGATGCGCGCGCATGTGAGGGCGTGGCCGCAGCGGGTCTGGGCGGTCGAGGGTGCCAACGGTGCCGGTCGTCCGCTTGCGCAGCGCTTGGTCGAGGCCGGCGAGCACGTCGTCGATGTCCCGGCCAAGCTGGCTGCCCGAGTCCGGCTCTTCGACACCGGCCACAACCGCAAGACCGATGCCCGGGATGCGCACTCGATCGCGATGGTGGCGCTGCGCACCACGGGGCTGCGGGTGCTCGCACCCGATGAGGAGCTCGAGGTGCTGCGGATGCTCACCGACCGCCGCGACGAGCTCGCCCACCGTCGGGTGCAGACCCTCAACCGGCTCCAGCGGCTGCTCTCCGAGCTCATCCCCGGACAACGTAAGAAGGACCTCTCTGCCCTGCAGGCAAAGGCGATGCTCGCCTCGGTCAGACCCCGCGACTTGGCTGGGAAGACCCGCCGCCGGATGGCCGCCGAACAACTCGCCGACCTGGTCGCAGTGGACGCGAAGCTGAAGAAGATCAAGGCCGAACTCAAGACCGCTGTCCTGGCCCGCGGATCCACCCTGCTCGACATCCACGGCATCGGCCCTGCGGGCGCCGCCCGGAACCTGGCCGACGTCGGCGACGTGGCCCGCTTCGCCGCCCGCAACCGATTCGCCTCCTGGACCGGCACCGCGCCCCTGGACGCCTCCTCCGGCGAACAGATCCGCCACCGCCTCTCCCGCGCCGGGAACCGCCGGATGAACCACGTCATCCACATCGCCGCCATCGTCCAGCTGCGCCACGACACCGAAGGCCGCGCCTACTACCGGCGCAAGCTCGCAGCGGGCAAGACCCCCATGGAAGCGCTGCGCTGCCTCAAACGCCGGCTCTCCGACGTCATCTACCGACGCCTCGTCGCCGACGCCAAGGCCACCGGCCCCACGGCAGGCGAAACGGATCCGGGAGGGCACTGCGGGGCGTCACTTCAATCCAGCGCGGTCGACTCGCACCCGCTCATCGACACTTCGGATCAGCCACTTCCCGGACCCGCAGAACCGACGCTACAACCGGTCAGCCAAGCCCGAAAGACCTCCACGACCAAAGCCCCCAACCCACTGCTTGACACAGAGGGGAGCCAGATGAGTGCGCACTAGAACGGTGGGGGGCCCACGATCTCGATGCCGCCGTTCTCCTGGGCGCTCTGCGCGATTCGGTCAAAGTCCACGATGCACGACGATCCCTCCAGGGGCTCGCTGGCGCCGCGGTAGAAGGGCTCGCATTCGCAGGTTGGCTGGATTCCGATCACCTTGGCTGTCGGACTCTTGACAATGAAGGCGTGGGGTACGCCTGCGGGCACCATGACGAGGTCGCCGGGTCCGATCTCGTGTTCGTCCTCGTTGATGCGGTACTGGATCTGCCCTTCAAGCACCCACATGGACTCTGAGACCGGGTGCGTGTGGACCGGAGTCCACTTGCCCTCGACCATGTCGACCTCCCACAGGTGGATGTCCTCGTTGGAGCTGCTGAGCTTCCAGGTGAAGACTCCACCGCCGAAGAACCATCGCTTCTCGCCCTCGCCTGCCCGTCGGATCACCGGCGCGAGCGTCGTCTTCGTTTCAGTCATCTGACACTCCGATCATTCATGAGACTTGAGTCTCGTAATGAGAGTGACATATCATGAAGACCATGTCAACGGACTACCTCGAGTCGGGTCGTACACGGCAGAAGCAACGCACCCGCGACCAACTGATCGCTGCAGCGCGTGAACTGATCACCGCTGGCGACACGCCCCGCGTCGAGGAGGTCGCCGAGGCTGCCGGGATCTCTCGCCCCACCGCCTACCGCTACTTCGCGTCACGGGCCGAACTTCTCGCTGCGGCATTCCCGGAGACAGGAGCCGCGTCAGTCCTTCCCGACCCGCCGCCGGAAGCGTTGGACGAACGCGTGGAGGCCGTTGCCGAGTTCGTCATCGGCCTCGTGCAAGAGAATGAGCCGCAGCAGCGCGCGATGCTGCGGCTCTCGCTGGGGGAGGTGCCGCACGAGCTGCCGCTGCGCCAGGGCCGCGTCATCCCGTGGTTCCTCGATGCGCTCGCGCCCATCGCCGAGTCGATCGGCGACGAGAGCGTGCACCGGCTCGCGCTGGCACTCCGCGCCGCATGTGGCATCGAGACCCGAGTCTGGCTGAGCGACGTCGCCGGGCTCGCGCCCGCAGAAGTCAGCGACCTCCAGCGATGGATGGTCGACGCCCTCGTCAAGCGGGCCCTCGAGACCCCGCCACCGTGACCGATCCGTGCACTCATCTCGGCAGATCCGGGCGGTCGTGATCCGTTGTCACGACCACTGTCATCGCGCCGGCGGTCGAACGGTTGTGGACGAGGGGCGCGGGTCGAGGGTGGCTGTCAGTGGTCGCGGCTAGCGTCAGCGTCATGGATAACGACCTTCCCGACACCCTCGACCTCGAGGACCTCGACGCGTCGGCGACGCTGGCGGCGGTCGAGGACGAGTTGGTGGCGCGGCGTCGGGCGGAGGCTCGGGATCTGGCGTTGGCGGCGCACTGGGCCGATCTGCATGCGGCGGATCCGCAGCTGGGTCCGGGTGATCGGCGGGAGTGGTGTGGTGAGGATCGGCTGGTCGACGTCGGTGGGGACGGGACGCCGCGGGTGCAGGAGCTGTGTCTGGTCGAGCTGGCGATCTCCCGTCGGGTCCACCCCCACGCGTCCCGTCGGCTGGTGGCCGACGCCCTGGACCTGCGGCACCGGCTCCCACCTGGTGGACCGCGGTCCAGGACCTGCGGTTGGAGGCGTGGTTGGCGCGGAAGGCCGCCACGATGTGCCGCGACCTCGACCAGGCGTCCGTGCGCACCGTCGACCTAGCGTTGCCCGCCGAGCTGGGCGAGGTGTCCCCGGCCCGGCTGCTGGAGGTAGTCAAGGCGAAGGTGATCACCGCCGACCCCACGGCTCACGCCGCGAAGCTGGAGGCGGAGAAACGCCGCCGCTACGTCTCGCTGTCGCGGACCGATGAGTTCGGGCTCCGCCACGTGATCGCCCGGGTCAGGGCCGGCGACGCGGTCTGGGTGGATGCGATGGTCGACCGGGTCGCGGACCTGCTCGCACCCTCCTTCCCCGAGGACACCAGCAAGGACGTGTTGCGCTCGGAGGCGTTCGGGTGGCTGGCCCGCCCCGCGGACCTGCTCGACCTGCTCACCGGTGGGGCCGGTGCCGGTCCGGCCGCGGCGCGACCCCGCGTGGTCTTGTACGTCCACCTGCACCAGGCCGCGGTCCGCACCGACCACGGCCTGTGCCGGGTCGAAGAGATCGGACCGGTGCTCGCCGGCGAGATCCCCGCCTGGCTCGGCCACGCCCAGGTCTCGGTGAGGCCGGTGATCGACCTGGCCGACCAACACGCGTTCGACGCCTACGAACACCCCGACTCCCTCGACGAACGCATCCACCTCCGCACCCTGGCCGACTCCTTCCCCCACGCCAACCAGGTCACCCGCCGCTTCGACGACGACCACGTCATCCCCTACACACCCGGCCGGAAGGGACAGACCGGCGACCACAACGCCCAACCCCTGGGCCGGACCGGCCACCGAGCCAAGACCCACGCCGGCTACCGGGTCCGACAACTCGGGCCAGGCGACTACGTCTGGCGCACCCCACACGGCCGCTACCGCCGCGTCAACCACCACGGCACCACCGTCCTCACCGAACCGGTCGGCTCCGGCCTGATCTCCGATGACCCCATCGACCAAGCCGCCGCGCAGATGACCCTGGAGCTCCAGCTCACCGGGGTCGCGCGCGTACCTCGTGAACTAGTGCCGCAGTGACCCCTGCGGTCACCTCGGGTTCGACGAGCCAGTGCAGGTGGCCCCCGCCGAGACGACGCCTGTGCCAGCCAGCCCGCCCGGCCCGGTCCCACTCGTCGGCGTAGGTGTCGCCGAACGCCAGATATGCGCGCTGCCCGCGCTCCCAGGTGGGCGGGAGGGTGACCTCCGCATCGACGTATGACAGCGGCACCATTGGCGCCGCTACGTCGACCTCGTCGAACCAGTCGCCGGGCAGCACCGCGTCGTAGTCCGCGCGCGGCCACCATCGCGTCCAGGGAGGCAGCATCCCGTGCTCATCGGCGATTCCGGCCAGGAAGTCCCGGAAGCCCTCCGGTGCCAACCGGGTGACCGGCCCCGGCTCGGGAAGCGCCGCGTCGACGAACACGATCGGCGCCCCGTCGGACGCGTCGCTCACGACAGGCGCCAGGTAGCCGGCGTTGCTGTGGGGCAGGAGAACGGTGTCGCCATCAGCCAGCTCGGACCACACCCGGCACAGCTCCTCGCCCCGCGGCGGTGACGGCACCGGGGCCAGGGCGACCTCGAGCCCCCTCCTCCCCAGCGACGCGACCCACGGCTCGTAGGCCACGTCGGGGAGGAAGGGGCTCGGCAGCACGAGCGCCTTCACCAGCGGAGCTGGGCTCAGGCCCGCTCCCTCAGGATCTCCCGCATCAGGTCGGCGGTCTCGGAGGGCGTCTTGCCGACCTTTACCCCGGCGGCCTCCAGTGCCTCCTTCTTCGCCGCGGCGGTGCCGGAAGAGCCGGACACGATGGCGCCGGCGTGGCCCATGGTCTTGCCCTCGGGGGCGGTGAACCCTGCGACATACCCGATGACCGGCTTGGTCACGTGGTCCTTGATGTAGTCCGCGGCCCGCTCCTCCGCGTCACCGCCGATCTCGCCGATCATCACGATCGCCTCGGTGTCGGGGTCGTTCTCGAACGCCTCGAGCGCGTCGATGTGAGTCGTGCCGATCACCGGGTCGCCACCGATGCCGATCGCGGTGGAGAAGCCGAAGTCCCGCAGCTCGAACATCATCTGGTAGGTCAGCGTGCCCGACTTGGACACCAGCCCGATCGGGCCCGTGCCGGCGATCGTGTGGGGCGTGATGCCGGCCAGCGACTCCTCGGGTGTGATGATCCCGGGGCAGTTGGGGCCGATCATCCGGGTGGTCTTGCCTTCCAGGTACGCCACCACCGCGGCGGAGTCCTGGACCGGAACCCCCTCGGTGATCACGACGAGCAGGCCGATGCCCGCGTCGATCGCCTCGATGCAGGCGTCCTTGGTGAACGCCGGGGGCACGAACACGACCGACACGTCGGCGCCGGTCTCCTTCATCGCCTCCTCGACGCTGCCGAAGACCGGCAGCTCCTGGCCGGCGAGCTCGACCGTGGTGCCGGCCTTGCGGGCGTTGACGCCGCCGACGATGTTCGAGCCGGCGTGCAGCATCAGGGTGGTGTGCTTGGAGCCCATCCCACCGGTCATGCCCTGGACGATGATCCGGGAGTCCTTGTTCAGGTAGATCGACATGGTCCTTCTCCGTCTCAGGCGTTCGCCAGCTCGGCGGCCTTGTCGGCCGCGCCGTCCATCGTGCCGACCTGGGTCACCAGGGGGTGGTTCAGCTCGTCGAGGATCGCCCGGCCCTGGTCGACGTTGTTGCCGTCCAGACGTACGACCAGCGGCTTGGTCGCCTCGTCGCCGAGGATCTCCAGAGCGCCCTTGATGCCGTTGGCCACCTCGTCGCAGGCGGTGATGCCGCCGAAGACGTTCACGAACACGCTCTTGACCTGCTCGTCGTGGATGATCACGTCGAGGCCGTCTGCCATCACCTGCGCGTTCGCGCCGCCGCCGATGTCGAGGAAGTTGGCCGGCTTCACGCCGCCGTGCCGCTCCCCGGCGTACGCGACGACGTCGAGGGTCGACATCACCAGGCCGGCGCCGTTGCCGATGATCCCGACGTGGCCGTCGAGCTTCACGTAGTTGAGGCCCTTGTCCTTGGCCTTGGCCTCCAGCGGGTCAGACTCCTCGCGGATCTCGAAGGTCGCGTGGTCCTCGTGCCGGAAGTCTGCGTTGTCATCGAGGGACACCTTGCCGTCGAGCGCCTCGAGCTTGTCTCCGGCCAGTCGCGCCAACGGGTTGACCTCGACGAGAGTGGCGTCCTCCTCGACGAACACCGCCCAGAGCTGCTGGAGCATCTGGATCGCCTGGTCGCGCAGGGCGGCCGGGAAGCCGGCCTCGTCGACGATGGCCTCGGCCTTGGCCGCGTCGACACCGGTGAGCGCGTCGATCGGGATCTTCTTGACGGCGTCCGGGTTCGTCTTGGCGACCTCCTCGATCTCCACGCCGCCCTCGACGCTGGCGATGCAGAGGTAGGAGCGGTTCGCACGGTCGAGCAGGTAGGAGAAGTAGTACTCCTCCTCGATCGAGGCGCCGGGTACGACGAGCACCCGGTTGACGGGCAGCCCCTTGATCTCGAGGTCGAGGATCGCGCGGGCGGCCTCCTCGGCCTCCTCCGGCGTCTTGACGACCTTGACGCCGCCGGCCTTGCCGCGGCCGCCGGCCTTGACCTGGGCCTTGACGACAGTGACGCCGCCGATCTCCGCGGCCGCCGCGCGAGCGTCCTCGGGGGTCATGACGGTCTTGCCGAGCGTGACGGCCACTCCGTGCTTGGCGAAGAGCTCTTTCGCCTGGTACTCCATCAAGTCCACTGTCCGACCAGTCCTTGCTGTGTTCGACGTCGGGTTCGACGAGCGCGGGGGTTCGCGCTTCGCACCCTAGCCTCGCGGCGCGGCTCTTGGCAGGTCGGGTCAGCGGCGCTGAGAACGTCATCTGGTCCCGCGGTGCTCGGCTACGTACGCGAGACGGCGGAGCGTCTCGGTGTTGCGCCACAGCAGCAGCGGGTGCCGGAGCACGGACGGGACGAGCGCCCCGGGGCCAGCGACAGCGTCCTCGCGCAGCTCCACGAGGGTGCCGCTTCCCTGGGCCTCGAGCGTGAACTCGACCTCGGCCTCCCCGGAGGGCCAGGCGCGCGCCCGCAGCCGCAACCGGTGGGGAGGATCGGCGTCCAGCACCTCGGTGTCGTCGTCGAGCAGCGCCGGCCAGCTGCCGACGGAGTGGTACAGCTTGGACCCAGGCGCTGGCCAGTGGTCGTCGACCTTCCGCATCCGGGAGGCACCCACGACGAAGAGGGGGTAGAGCCACCCGTCGCCGAGCACCGACCACACGGTGTCGACGTTGGAGTCCAGGATGCGTGAGGTGGTCTGCATACCCGGCCCGTACCCGGCGCTCGGGCGGTCATGCCGGTATCAGCCGTTGGCGAAGTGCTCCGCAACCCAGCCGGTGATCTCGTGGGTCGCCGCGCCCGGTGTGAAGACCTTGGCGACACCGAGCTCCTCGAGCACCGGGATGTCCTCCTCGGGGATGATCCCGCCGCCGAAGACGACGATGTCGGAAGCGTCGCGCTCGGCGAGCAGCTCGACCAGCTTCTTGAAGAGCGTCATGTGCGCACCCGACAGGACCGAGAGTCCGATCAGGTCCGCGTCCTCCTGGATCGCGGTCTCGACGATCTGCTCGGGGGTCTGGTGCAAACCCGTGTAGATGACCTCATAGCCGGCGTCCCGCAACGCGCGGGCGACGATCTTGGCGCCGCGGTCGTGACCGTCGAGACCGGGCTTGCCGACGACGATCCGGATCCGACCGGTCTCGGGGCTGGTAGCGGTCATGGGCGCAGGTTAGCCGACCCGGATAGCGACCGTCCCACGTCGCTTGTCCTCCACAAAGGGACACCCAGGAGTTCCCCTGCCCGTGACCCATCCGTTACAGTCTCTGCTCGTTGTCTCCACCCCCGAGCTTTTGGGAGCACACACGGATGGGTCACCATCGAGCGGATCGTCGCGGCCTGAGCCGACGACCCGCCTCGGCCACGCCTGCGGCGCGGCCGGCGCCCGTGGTGAGCCCCGCTCCCGGTCGGCGCAAGGCAAGCAAGCACTCCGGATCTCGTGGTCCGCTCTTCCGCGGCCTCCCGTCCGTACCCGTGCTTCTTGGCATCGCGGCGCTGTCCGTGTCGGCAGGGGGCGCCGTCGTCGTGTCCGACCCGGCCCTCACGGCTGCATCCGACGGCCGCGTGATGGCGGCCAGCGCGCTCGGCGGTGCCAGCGGCCAGTCGAGCAACGACCTGCTCGCCGGCCGCGGCACGGTGTCGCGCAACGGCAACCGCCAAGCCCTCTCGGCCGCTGCCGACTCCGCCCTGGTGGCCCAGGCCGAGGAGCTCTCGAAGCAGCGCAGCGCGGCTCTGGCCGAGTTCGCCGCCAAGGCCGAGCAGCAGTCCAAGAAGATCGCACTCAACCTGTGGGTGCTGCCCGTCAGCCCGTCGATCACCACCGCCTCGTTCGGTGAGTACGGCCTGTGGGCCAGCTACCACACCGGCCTCGACTTCAACGGCTACGAGGGCCAGGAGATCATGGCCGTCGCCAACGGCGTCGTCACCTCCGTCGGCTACGACGGCTCCTATGGCAACAAGACCGTCGTCACGCTCGATGACGGCACCGAGATCTGGTACTGCCACCAGAGCAGCTTCAGCGTCAGCGAGGGCGAGGAGGTCAGCGCCGGCGAGGTGATCGGCGCCGTCGGCTCCACCGGCAACGTCACCGGCTCGCACCTGCACCTCGAGGTCCGCCCCGGCGGCGGCGACCCGGTCGACCCGTACTCGGCGTTCCTGGTCCACGGCGTCACGCCGTAGCGGTCGGCGCCTCAGAGCTTGTCGACCGGGGCGTAGCGGAGCAGCAGCCGCTTCACGCCCTCGCTCCCGAAGTCGATCGAGGCGACCGCCTTGTCGCCGACCCCTTCGAGGGCCACCACGGTGCCGAGCCCGAAGCTGTCGTGCTGGACCCGGTCGCCCGGGTCGAGGGACGGGATCTCCCGGGTCGGCTTCGCCTTCGACGCGGCGTCGGCGCGGGCCGCTGCGGCCGAGAAGTTCTGGCGCCCGGCCGGAGTCGGCGAGCCCCAGGAGCGGCCGCCCACCGACAGGTCGGGGCGGTGCCACTGGCTCTGGGCCGCCTCGGTTCGTCGCCAGTCGACGAGGTCGACCGGCATCTCGTCCAAGAAGCGCGAGGCGGGGTTGTGGGACGGCGCACCCCATGCCGAGCGGACCACCGCCCGCGACAGGTAGAGCCGATGCTGGGCCCGGGTGACTCCGACGTACGCGAGCCGGCGCTCCTCCTCGAGCTCCGGCTGGTCTCCGAGGGAGCGGGCGTGCGGGAAGACACCGTCCTCGAGGCCGGTCAGGAACACCACCGGGAACTCCAGCCCCTTCGCTGTGTGCAACGTCATCAGGGTCACGACGCCGGTGTCCTCACCGGAGCCCTCGCCTTCTGGGGGAGCGTCGGGGATCTGGTCGGTGTCGGCGACCAGCGCGACCCGCTCGAGGAACTGGTCGAGCCCGGACCCGCCGCCGAGGGCAGCGGCATCGGGGTCGTCGGCGAACTCGCGCGCGACCGCCACCAGCTCGGCGAGGTTCTCCACCCGGGTCTCGTCCTGCGGGTCGTCTGAACCCTCCAGCTCGGCGAGGTAGCCGGACCGGTCGAGCACCGACTCCAGGACGACGTCGGGCCGCTCCCCCGCCGCCACCATCGACTGCAGCTCCTCGACCATCGCGACGAAGCCGGCGATCGCGTTGTGCGACCGGGACGCCAGCCCGGGCGCCTCGTCGGATCGACGCAGCGCCTCCCAGAACGTGAGCCGCTCTCGCTCGGCGAGGACGGTGACGCAGGCGACCGCCCGATCGCCGATGCCGCGCTTGGGGGTGTTGAGGATCCGCCGCAGCGAGATCTCGTCGGCCGGATTGACCAGCATCCGCAGGTAGGCGAGCGCGTCGCGCACCTCGCGCCGCTCGTAGAAGCGCACCCCACCGACCACCTTGTAGGGCTGGCCGGTGCGGATGAACACCTCTTCGAACACCCGCGACTGGGCGTTGGTCCGGTAGAAGACCGCGACATCGGCCGCCCGCACGCCGGACTTGTCGGTGAGCTGGTCGATCTCGTCGGAGACGAACCGCGCCTCGTCGTGCTGGTCGTCGGCGACGTACCCGACGATCCGCTCCCCCGTGCCCGCATCGGACCACAGCCGCTTGGGCTTGCGGCCCTGGTTGCGCGTGATGACGGCGTTGGCTGCGTTGAGGATCGTCTGCGTGGAGCGGTAGTTCTGCTCCAGCATGATGGTCTCGGCGTTCGGGAAGTCCTGCTCGAAGTCGAGGATGTTACGGATGCTGGCGCCGCGGAACGCATAGATCGACTGGTCGGCGTCACCTACCACCATCAGCTCGCTGGGCTCGACCCGATCCGCCTCCGGATCGAGGTCCTCCGGGTTGTCAGCGCAGAGCAGGTGGATCAGGGCGTACTGGGCGTGGTTGGTGTCCTGGTACTCGTCGACGAGCACGTGCCGGAACCGGCGCCGGTAGTTCTCCCGGACGTCGGGAAACGCCTGGAAGAGATGGACCGTCGTCATGATCAGGTCGTCGAAGTCGAGGGCGTTCGCGGCCTTGAGGCGCCGCTGATAGAGCGAGTACGCCGAGGCGCAGGTCTCCTCGAAGTGGTTGCGCGCGTCGCGGGTGGCCTCTTCGTGGTCGCGCAGCTCGTTCTTGTGGTTGGACATCCAGTGCAGCAGCACGTTCGGCGGGTAGCGCTTCGGGTCGAGCTCGAGGTCCTTCGCGACCAGCGTCATCAACCGCTTGGAGTCGGCGGCGTCGTAGATGGAGAACGAGGACTTGAACTCGAACTTGTCGATCTCCTTGCGGAGGATCCGCACGCACGCCGAGTGGAACGTGCTGACCCACATGATCCGGGCGCGCCGGCCCACCAGGTCCTCGACCCGCTCCTTCATCTCGGCCGCGGCCTTGTTGGTGAAGGTGATCGCCAGCACCGACCCCGGGTGGGCCTTCCGCTCGGTGATCAGCCACGCGATGCGCCGGGTGAGCACGCGAGTCTTGCCCGAGCCGGCGCCGGCCACCACCAGGAGTGGCGCCCCCGCGTGCACGACCGCCGCCCGCTGCTGCTCGTTGAGGCCGGCCAGCAGCTCCTCGGCTGTCGGCCCCCGTCGCGCGGTCTCCTCGCCGCCCTCGTCGGTGGCCGCGAGGTGCTCGAAACCGGGCAACGGGCTCGGGGTACTCATGTCACACCAACCCTACGGCTCCGCCCCGACATCCTGTCCCGGCGGGACCAGAAGCTGTAACACGCCGTTCACCTCACACGCTGCAGCGGCGTGGTAGCGGTGCGAACGACGTGGCAGATCCATGCCTCCCGGCAGGACCGCGAACCGTCCACAAGGCTCGCCCGAACCGGGCCGTCCACTGGCGAAATGCCTGTGGACCCACACCATGCCTCGACGCACGCAGCCTCTGACCCATGCGACCCGACGTCCTCGGCCTCATGACCACCCAGCACGGCCTCATCACCCGCCGACAGGCGATCGAATGCGGGGTCGACCCCCGCGGAATCGACCGGCTGGTCCGCAGCGGCGTCTGGATCGCAGTGCGCCGTGGCGTCTACGCGGAGGCGGGCTTCGTGGCCGCGCTGTCGGCGCGCCGCGAGAAGCGGTTGCTGCGCGACCGGGCGGCATCGATCCGGGTGTCGATGCCGCACGTGATGAGCCACGACAGCGCCGCCGACGAGCTCGGCCTTGACATCCTCGATCCCCGAACGGCCTACACCCACCTGACGCGTCCCGGTGTCGTCGGGTCGCATCTGCGTCACGGCGTCAAGCATCACCTGGCCCCGTACGACGACGCACAGGTCGTCGAGGTGAACGGTCGCCGCGTGCTCGACCCCGCCCGGACGGCCGCGGACATCGCCCGCGAGCACGGTGAGCCGTACGGAACGGTCGCGATGGACTCGGCGCTCCGCCTCGGCGTAGCTAGATCCGCGATCGTGGCGGCGATCGAGGCGATGGTTTCGTGGCCCTACGTCAACCGCTCGAAAACTGCCCTCGACCTTTCGGATCCGGGGAGTGACTCAGTAGCCGAGACACTCGGCCGCGGCCTCGTGACCGAACTCGGACACAGCAGGCCGCAGACGCAGTTCGGGCTGTCGGACGGAGGTCGAACCGTGTTCTGCGACCTGCGACTGGGCCGTCACATCTTCGAGATCGATGGATTCCTCAAATACCGCCGGGTCGAGGACGGCGGGCTCGCCGACGTTCCGCCCGAGCAGGTGCTGGAGGACGAGAAGCTCCGGCAGGACTTCGTCTGCGGCTTCAAGTTGGGAGTGTCACGGATCGTGTGGGCCGACTTCTGGGGCGCGCGGAGGGGCGCGGCACTGGCTCGGTTCGAGCGGGAGTACCTCGACACGTGTGCCCGGTTCGGTACGTCCATCGACGATCTGGCGCCGTACATCGTGACGCGCCCACCGCGCCGACGCCGCCGCCCCATCTAGTACGTCGTCGATCTCACTACTCACACGCTGCAGCGGCGTGGGAGTCGCGCAAACAGCGTGTTACAGCGAACGCCGGTCGCGCGGGTCAGGTGTGGGCGGGCGCCCAGAAGACGGCGAGGCCGACGTTGGCGAGCGTGAGGAGCAGCAGGCCGGCCCAAAGGCCCTGCGGGATCTGCGGCTTGCGGGTATTGGCCATCACCAGCACCAGGATCACCAGGCCGACGCCGAACTTCACGCCGATCTTGACGTGGTCGACCGGCTCGTCGCCGGCCTCGAGCACGCCGACCAGCAACAGACCCGCGAGGAACGCGGTGCCGGCGCCGTCGCGCATCGCACCGTTCACGATCTTGTGTGGCTCGCGCGCCTGCACGACCAGCCCGCCGAAGAGCGCGGCGAACCCCAGCAGGTGGAAGGCGAGCAGGATCAGCCGAGCCAGGTCCATGCGCCGAGCCTAGCCGTGCGTAGCCTGCGGTCAGGTCACTTCTTGCGCTGCCTCGGCGCCGGACGTACGACGAGCACGGGGCACGGCGCGTAGTGCTGGACGCGCTGCGCGGTGCTGCCCACCAGCACCGTGTCGCTGATGCCCCGGCCGCCGCTGGCGACGACCACCAGCCCGGCGTTCAGCTGCTTGGCCGCCTTGATGATCTCGTTGGCCGGCGATCCCGACCGGATCCGCTGGTGCACCTTCGGGCCCCAGCCGTCGAACACCGCGGCCACCGTCTCGACCGATGACTGCGCGGCGGCGCGGAAACCGCCGGTCTCGAGGTCGGCCCGCCGGCGCGCCTGCGACGACAGGTCGTCGGCGAACGCGACCGCGGCCAACGGCCGGATCACCGCGACCACCGAGATGTCGGTGATCTTGGCGGGGTCAGCGAAAGACTTCAGCTGCTTGGCGGCCCGCAGCGACTGCTGGCTGCCGTCCGTGGCGACGACGACATGCATGGTCAGATTCCCCTCTCGTTCGCGGCTTCGGGGTCGCCGCGCTCGACACCGGGTGGGCGCGACCGCTTGCCGAAGAGGTACTCGACGAGGAACAGCACGACTCCCACGCCGATGAGACCGGCGCACCAGATCAGCGAGGTGGGGTCGTCGTTGATCGACCAGTAGAGGATCGCCGCGTTGCCGACGAGGCCGACCAGCAGCAGTGGCGTGTTGGCACGGTAGGTCCGCTCGTCCTCGTCCTGCCCTCGCAGCTTGAGGCAGGCGATGATCACCAGGGAGTAGATGAAAAGCAAGAACAGCACCGTGACGAGGGACAACCGCTCGATCAGGGGGGCCCCCTCGACGTTGGGCGCGAACGTGCCGACCACGAGGAGCGCGCACACCACCGCACCACTGAAGAGCAGGCCGACCCACGGGCTGCGGCGCGTGGGGTGGATCTTGGCGAACACGCCGGGCACGACGTCCTCGTTGGCCATGCCGTAGAGGATCCGCGGCTGGGTGACCACCGCCACCAGCGTCGTGTTGGTGATCGCGATGCAGGCAATCACCGAGAACAGCGTGCTCATGAAGCCGGTGTCGATCGGCAGGATCCCGGCCTCGACCACCTCGAGCAGGGCGGCTCCGGAGTCGGCCAGGGTGTCGGTGGGAACGGTCAGGGCCGCCGCCATCGAGACCAGCACGTAGATCACACCGGCCGTGATCATGCCGCCGATCAGCGACCGGGGGAAGTTGCGGTGCGGGTCGATCGTCTCCTCCGCGACGTTAGCCGTGTTCTCGAACCCGGTCATCGCGAAGAACGAGAGCGCCACGCCGGCGAGGATGGCGAGCGCCGGGCTGACCGGGTCTCCGTCGAGGTTCCGGCTCTCGAACTCGACCAGCACCCCGAAGTCCGCATTGCCCTCGGCAATGAACCAGATGCCGATGATCAGCACGATGACCAGACCGGCGATCTCGATGAAGGCCATGACCATGTTGATCACGACCGACTCGGTGATGCCGATGAAGTTGACGACGCTCAGCACCACGATGAACAGCAGCGTGACCAGCAGCGCAGGCGGCCCCTCCCACAACGTCGCGAAGTAGGACGAGAAGCCGTCGGCCAGCGCGCCGGCGGCCGCGAAGCTGGCGGACAGGAAGCACACGGTGATCAGGAACGTCAGCACCTTGTTGCGGAACGCCTTGTTGACGTACAGCGCGGCACCTGCTGCCTGGGGGTACTTCGTGACCAGCTCCGCGTACGCCGTACCGGTGATCGCAGCGATCGTGACGCCGACGCCGAACGCGATCCAGAACGCGCCGCCGACCACGGCGGCGACCAGTCCGATCAGGACGTAGATGCCCGAGCCGAGGACGTCACCCAGCGTGTAGAAGAAGAGCTGCTTGCCGGTGATGGATCTCCGGAGCCCGCCTTCGTCCGGTTCGTCGACGGTGGTCGGGGGGACGCTGGTCTCGGCCATGACGCCTCGTTTCCGAGTGGGGATCGGGCCCCTCTACGGAACCGCTCGCGGCGCGCCGTGTCAATCGTCGTTGCTGGTGCGGTTCAGAGCAGGTGTCGGTCGGATGCCCAGCGGGTCAGCTCGTGGCGCGAGGAGAGCTGCAGCTTGCGCAGCACCGAGGACATGTGGGTCTCCACGGTCTTGATGGAGATGAACAGCTCCTTCGCGACCTCCTTGTAGGCGTAGCCGCGGGCGATCAGCCGCATCACCTCCCGCTCCCGCTCAGTCAGCCGGTCGAGGTCCTCATCAACAGCGGCCACCTCGATCGACCCCGCGAACGCGTCCAGCACGAAGCCGGCCAGCCGCGGCGAGAACACGGCGTCGCCATCGGAGACGCGCCGGATCGCGTCGACCAGCTCCGGCCCGGTGATGGTCTTGGTGACGTAGCCGCGGGCGCCGCCACGGATGGTGCCGATCACGTCCTCGGCCGCGTCGCTCACCGACAGTGCGAGGTACTTCGTCGCCGGGCTCTGCGCCCGCTTCACGACCTGGACGCCGCCGCCACCGGGCAGATGCACGTCGAGCAGTACGACGTCCGGCGACTCGGCCTCGATGACCTTCACGGCCGCGTCGACGTCGCCTGCCTCGCCCACCACCACGACCGCGTCCGCGTGCGCGGCCAGCTCGCCGCGCACACCGGAGCGGAACATCGCGTGGTCGTCGACGAGCACGACGCGGCTCGGGCCGCGGGCGGGGTTCTGGTCACTGGTCATCGGAGTCTCCTGTGGTCACGGGGAGGTGCAGCCGGACCTCGGTGCCCTCGCCGGGGGTGGAACGGATCTCGGAGGTGCCGCCGTGACGGTCCATCCGGTCGCGGATGCTGTGCTGGAGCCCGAACCGCCCCTCGGCCACGGTATCGGGGTCGAAGCCGACGCCACGGTCGCGCACGAACACGTCCACGGC
Source organism: uncultured Actinomycetota bacterium (assembly GCA_963826265.1). Taxonomy (GTDB): domain Bacteria; phylum Actinomycetota; class Actinomycetes; order Propionibacteriales; family Nocardioidaceae; genus Nocardioides. The sequence continues at coordinate 878,909 of CAWGWH010000001.1, read as the reverse complement.
CGCGTCGGTGATCTCGGCGTACACGTCGACCCGCTCGACGCCCGCGTGCTTGGCGGCGTTGGTGACCGCCTCGCCGGCAGCCTTCACGACGGCGGACAGGGAGTCGGCGTACGGCAGGTCGCCGACCGCCACGACCTCGACCGAGATGCCGTGGGCGTCCTCGATCGTGGCGGCCATCCGCCGCAGCGCACCGGCGACCGTCGTGTCGTCGATGGACTCCTCGGAGTAGAGCCACGCGCGCAGGTCGCGCTCCTGGGAGCGGGCGAGCCGGTGGACCAGCGGGCCGTCGTGCGAGTTCTTCTGGATCAGGGCGAGGGTCTGCAGGACGGAGTCGTGGAGGTGCGCGGCCACGTCGGCCCGGTCCTGGCTGCGCACCCGCTCCGCGCGCTCGGCGGTGAGGTCGGCGGCGAGCCGGTAGATCCACGGCCCCACCACGACGCCGAGGCCGAGCACGGCGAGCAGCGCGGTGGCGGTGACGTCACGCGCGAACTCGAGCGAGCCGCCCTCGCGCAGAGACGCCAGGACCAGGGCGAGCACGATCAGCAGGAGGCCGACCCCGATCCGGGCGTACGACGCCCAGCTCCGGCTGCCGAACACGACCCGCACCGGGTCGACCCGGCCGGTCGAGTCGAGCCAGCGCTCCCGCTGTGCCTCGTCGGCCTGCCGCCACAGCAGGGCCACGCCGGCGAGACCGAGCGCGATCGCGAAGAACAGCGTCCCCTGCCCGAGCAAGGACCCGAGCAGCAGGACCCCGCCGATGCCGAGCGCCGCCAGCACGATCGCCGGGCCCAGGTCGGTGAGCCGCCGGATCCTGCCGGGCCGGCGGCCACCACGGGTGGCGCCCTCGATGCCCGGCGCGGCCGTCTGGAAGGCGGACTCCCCCGGCAGCACGAGCCACAGGCCGGCGTACATGAAGACGCCCATGCCGCCTAGCGTGGCGGCGATGATGAACGCGGCCCGGACCCACATCCTCGGGATGCCGAGGTGGCGCGCGAGACCGCCCGCGACGCCGCCGATGATCGGTTCCTGGGTGTCGCGGAAAGCGCGCCGCACGGTGGGGGGCGCGCTGTGTGGTGGGGCGCCGGCGGCGCTGGTGCTGCTCATCTCACGTCCATCGTCACACAGCGAACGGGGCCGGACCATGAGGCGAAACCCCGAGCCGACCCTGATCCGAAACCCGCCGGGACCGGGCATGATCAGGGTCGTCCCCGATGGTCTCGAGAGCTCGATGGCAGCACGCTGGATGACATGACGACGACACCTCCTGACACACCTGCCGCGGACACCGGTCCCCGGCCCTCACGCGACGAGATCCGCGACCTCGGCCGGCTCCGCCGCTCCGTCCACGACCGCAAGGTGGCGGGCGTGGCCGGCGGCCTGGCCCGCCACCTCGACATCGACCCGGTCATCCTGCGGGTGGCCTTCGTGGTCCTCACGTTCTTCGGCGGCGCCGGCCTGATCGTGTACGGCGCCTGCTGGCTGTTGGTGCCCGAGGACGGATCCCAGTCGGCAACCGTGCAGCTCGACGACAAGAGCCGCACCGTGGCGCTGATCATCATCGGCGTGATCGCGGCGCTCGCGCTGGTCGGCGACTCCTGGGGCGCCTACTGGTTCCCGTGGCCGCTCGCGATCATCGGCCTGATCGCGTTCGTGTGGCTGAGCCGGAACGGCCGCGGTCGCGGGGGGACCGCGGGCGCCCCTGCCGGCACACCCGGCTACGGCCATCCGGCGTACGGCGCTGCGCCGGCGGCCGCAGCCCCTGCCGCCGCTCCGTCCGCTGCTCCTGCGGCCGACGCGTCGGTCGGCGAGACCGTCGAGGGCGCCGAGACGACCGACGCGCCGACGGACGAGACCGTCGAGGCCGGCCAGCAGTACGGCCCGGAGACTCGGCAGTACGCCGGTCAGTACGGCGCCGCCGGAAGCCCGTACGACACCGGGCACGGCGGCTACCAGGGCGGCTACCAGGCGGCGTACGTCGCGCCGGCGCCCCGCGACCCGCGCAAGCGCGGCCCCAAGCTGTTCTGGTTCACGCTGGCGCTGCTCGCCGTCAGCATGGGCGCTCTCGGCATCGTCGACCTGGCCGGCGTGCCGATCGTGGACTCGGCCTACGCGGCGCTCGCGGTCGGCGTGATCGGCGCGATGCTGTTGGTCGGCTCGGTCATCGGCCGCGCCGGCGGGCTGATCTTCCTCGGGCTGATCGCCAGCCTCGGCCTCACGGCGGCGACCGTCGCGGACCGTTGGGACGGCGAGACGATCGTGCACGACCCGGCGACCTCCGCAGAGGTGGCAGAGTCCTACTACCTGGAGGCAGGCGAGCAGGTCCTCGACCTCAGCGAGGTCAACGACATCGAGCAGCTCGACGGACGCACCATCGAGATCTCCGGCGAGGTCGGCGCGATCGAGGTGATCGTCCCCGAGGACGTCGACGTCGAGGTGACCGCCGACGTGGACGGGCCCGGGGGCTACGACCTCTTCGGCGCCCAGGGCGGTGGCATCGACTGGACCGAGACCGCCTCCCACGACGGCGGGCCGGGCGTCCCGTCCCTGGAGATCGACGTCCGTCTCAGTGTCGGCGCGATCGATGTCCGGACGGGTAGCTGAGATCCACGTGACCAAAGAACCGAGGAGCTTGAGATGAACGAGTATGACGAGACCACCGCCTACGACGACCTGTACGGGGACGACCCGCATCGCACCGACACCGACGTAAGCAGCCCGGAGTCTGTGGTCGACAGCTGGCGGCACCCCTTGAACGTCGGTCACCTCGTGATGGGCCTGGCCTTCCTGGGCCTGGTCCTGGTGTGGGCGCTGGTCGTGGGTGACGTGGTCGCCAATGACGACGTGCGGTGGCTGCTGCCGGTGCCGTGGGTGCTCGCGGGCGGGGCGGGACTGGTCGCGATGACCGTCTCGGCGCGGCGACGCAGCCGCCAGCTCCCCTGAGCGGCTGCCTACAGTGACCGCATGACACGACGCACGCTGGGAACGCTGCAGGTCCGGACGCTCGAGGAGCGGCCGGACCTGCTCGGCGTACCGGTCCGGGAGGCGCTGGCGTCGTGGCCGCACGCGGCCGACGTGGGCGTGGCCGAGATCGACCCGGAGCTGGCCGACACCGCCGCCTGCTCGGCTGCCTACGACGTGCCGCTGGACGCGGGCGCGAACTGTGTCGTGGTGGCCGGCCGCCGCGACGGCCAGGAGCGGATCGCCGCGTGCCTGGTCCGCGCCGACACCCGAGCCGACGTCAACAACCGGGTCAAGCGGCTGCTCGACGTCCGCAAGTGCTCCTTCCTCTCCATGGATCGAGCGGTCGAGGAGTCGGGTATGGAGTACGGCGGCATCACACCCGTCGGGCTGCCCGCGTCGTGGCGGCTGCTGGTCGACTCCCGGGTCGCCGCGCTCGAGGTGGCGCTGATCGGCTCCGGCGTACGACGGTCCAAGCTGCTCGTGCCAGGGACCACGCTGGCGCGGCTCCCCGGCGCCGAGGTCGTGGAGGACCTCGCCACGTGAGTTAAACCGGTCGAGCCACGCCTCGCGGCTGCCTAGGGTTGGCCTGGTGCGGGTTCTGCCTCTCGACCATCCCGGCACCGCCGACGTCAGGTCGCCGGGCCGCTTCTTGTGGTGGGTGGCCAAGGGTCAGTGGCAGACGCTGCTCGGCGGGATGTTCTTCGGAATCATCTGGGCCAGCTCGCAGGCCGTGATGCCGTTCGTCCTCGGCCGGGCGATCGACGAGGGCGTCTCGGCACGCGACGGCGGCGCGCTGGTGCAGTACGCCGGGCTGATGCTGCTGGTCGGTCTGGTGCAGGCCGTCAGCGGGATCGTCCGGCACCGGTTCGCGGTGAGCAACTGGCTGATCGCGGCCTATCGCACCGTGCAGCTGGTCGATCGGCACTCGGGCTCCTTGCGATCGTGACAGCGTTACTGTCACGATGGCGCGGTGAAGCTCTCCTACACGCTGATGTACGACGGCAACCCCCGCACCGCGGCCGACCAGATCGCCGGGCTCGAGAAGGCTGGGATCGACATCGTCTGGGTCGCCGAGGCGTACGGCTTCGACTCCCCCACGCTGATGGGGTATCTGGCAGCCCGCACCGAGACCGTCGAGATCGGCTCCGCCATCCTCAACATCTACTCGCGCACGCCCGGCACGCTGCTCTCGACGGCCGCCGGGCTCGACAACGTCTCCGGGGGCCGCGCGGTGCTCGGGATCGGGGCGTCGGGGCCGCAGGTGATCGAGGGCTGGCACGGCGTCCCGTACTCCAAGCCGCTGGGCCGCACCGCCGAGATCGTCGACCTGGTGCGCCGCGGCCTCAAGCGCGAGACGCTCACCTCCGACGGCGTCTTCAAGCTCCCGCTGTCCAAGGAGGACGGCGGGGTCACCGGTCTCGGCAAGCCGCTCAAGATGCTCAACCACCCCGAGCGCGACACGATCCCGATCTGGATCGCGGCCTTGGGCCCCAAGTCCGTCGAGCAGGCGGCGACCATCGCCGACGGCTGGATCCCCCACCTGTTCCACCCCGAGCGATCCCACCTCGTCTGGGGGGACTCGCTCGCGGCCGGCGCTGCGAAGCGATCGGCCGACCTCGGCCCGCTCGGCGTCACCGCCGGAGGAATGGTCGCGATCGGCGAGGGTCCGGAGACCAAGGAGCTGCTGGACTTCGCACGGCCGGTGTTCGCCCTGTACGTCGGCGGGATGGGCGCGAAGGGCAAGAACTTCTACAACGACGTCGCCAGGTCCTACGGATACGAGAAGGAGGCCGAGGAGATCCAGGACCTCTACCTTTCGGGGAAGAAGAAGGAGGCCGAGGCACTGGTCCCCACCGAGTGGCTCGAGGCCAGCAACCTGGTCGGCCCCGCGTCGTACGTCAAGGAGCGGATCGCCGCCTTCCGCGAGGCCGGGGTCACCCACCTGACGGTGATGCCGGCCAGCGACAACCCGGCGGCGACCATCGCCCAGGTGAAGGAGTGGGTCTCGTGAGCCACCACGAATCGCTGTTCGAGGCCGAGCACGAGGACTTCCGCAAGACCGCGCGGACGTTCATGGAGCGGGAGGTCGTCCCCCACCACGCGCAGTGGGAGAACGACGGCATCGTCCCGCGCGACCTGTGGCTCAAGGCCGGCGAGGCCGGGCTGCTCTGCTTCGACGTACCCGAGGCGTATGGCGGCCCCGGCGTCTCCGACTTCCGCTACAACGTCGTGCTCTCCGACGAGCAGACCAGGTGCGGTGCCTCCGGACCGGGCTTCTCGGTCCACAGCGACATCATCGTCCCGTACCTCACGACCCTCGGGACCGACGAGCAGAAGCGGCGCTGGCTGCCCGGCTGCGTCAGCGGCGCCATCATCACCGCGATCGCCATGACCGAACCCGGCGCCGGCTCCGACCTCCAGGGCGTGCGCACCACGGCGGTCGACGGCGGCGACCACTACGTCCTCAATGGGTCCAAGACGTTCATCAGCAACGGCATCAACGCCGACCTGGTGATCGTGGTGGCGCGCACCGACCCCGACGCCGGTCACCAGGGCATCAGCCTGCTGGTGGTCGAGCGCGGGATGGATGGCTTCGAGCGCGGTCGCAACCTCGACAAGATCGGCCTCCACGCCCAGGACACTGCCGAGCTGTCCTTCATCGACGTCCACGTTCCGAAGCGGAACCTGCTCGGCGAGGAAGGCCAGGGGTTCGTGTACCTGATGATGAACCTCCCCCAGGAGCGGCTGATCATCGGCGCGCAGGCGGTCGCCGCCGTCGAGGCGGTCGTCGAGCTGTGCCTCGACTACGCCAAGACCCGCGAGGCCTTCGGCCGCCCGATCGGGAAGTTCCAGCACAACCGGTTCCTGCTCGCCGAGATGGCCACCGAGGCCCGGATCGCGCGCGCCTTCCTCGACGACTGCGTGCGCAAGCACCTCGACGGCGACCTCACGCCGGTCGACGCCGCCATGATCAAGTGGTGGGCCACCGAGCTCCAGAACAAGCTGGTCAGCCAGGGGGTCCAGCTCTTCGGCGGCTACGGCTACATGACCGAGTTCCCGATTGCCCGGGCGTTCCTCGACAGCCGGGTCTCCACGATCTACGGCGGCACCACCGAGATCCAGAAGGAGATCATCGGCCGATCGCTGGGCATCTAGTCGGCTACCCCATCTGAGCGATTCCCGTCCCGTCCCGATCGGCGTAGCGTCAGGAGGTCCGGACAAGGCGTTCGCGCGCGAGGGAGGTCCAACGATGTTCGTACAGGTGATCCAGGGCAAGGTGGCCGACGCCGGGGAGGTGCGCGCCCAGATGGACAGATGGGTCGAGGAGCTGGCTCCTGGCTCGATCGGCTGGCTGGGCAGCACCATGGGGGTGACGGATGACGGCCGGTTCATCGCGCTCGCCCGCTTCGAGTCGGAGGAGGCAGCCATGCAGAACGGCGACCGCCCCGAGCAGGACGCGTGGTGGCAGATGTCGGCGAAGCTGTTCGACGGCGAGCCCGAGTTCCACAACAGCACGACGGTCGACGTCGACACCCCAGGCGACCCGTCTCAGGCCGGGTTCGTGCAGGTGATGCAGGGACGTACGAGCGACCCGGAGCGGGCCCGCCAGCTCATGGCCGACGACACCACCGACTGGGAGTCGTTCCGCCCGGAGATCCTCGGGACCGTCAACGTCTCCCACGACGAGGACGCCTGGACCATGGCCATCTACTTCACCTCGGAGGAAGCGGCCCGGGCCGGCGAGCAGCAGGAACCCCCCGCCGAGATGGTCGCCATGATGGAGGAGCTGAACTCGCTCGGCATCGGCGAGCCCACGTACTTCGACCTCAAGGACCCCTGGCTCCGCGAACCTGGCTGACGCACGACACTGGTGCTCGTGGAAGCCATCGACGAGCACTTCACGCGCCGGGTGCTGGCCGCGCCCGGACCCGAGGCAGGTGCAGGCACCGAGCGCGCTGAGCAGCTGCTGGCGCTGTTCCATGCCCAGGCGCAGAGCCGACACCTCGACCTCGCCGCCCGACGGCTCGCCGCCGACGGCGAGGGGTTCTACACGATCGGCTCGGCCGGCCACGAGTCGAACGCGGCGCTCGGCCTGCTGTCCGCGCCGACCGATCCGGCGCTGCTCCACTACCGGTCCGGCGGCTGGTACGCCGCGCGTGCTGCTCGCGCGGCCAGGTCCGGCGTCGACGTCGACCCGGTCCGTGACGTCCTGCGTGGCCTGACCGCCTCCGTGGCGGACCCGATCTCCGGCGGCCGCCACAAGGTCTTCGGACACCCGCTCCTGCACGTGATCCCACAGACCTCGACGATCGCCTCGCACTTACCTCGTGCGGTCGGGCTGGGTTTCGCGCTCGGCCTCGCGCGTCGCCTCGACCGGGAGACACCGTGGCCGGACGACGCCGTCGTGCTCTGCAGCTTCGGCGACGCCTCGGTCAACCACTCCACGGCGGCCGGCGCGCTCAACGCCGCGGCGTACGTGCACCGGGTCGGCCTGGCCTGTCCGATCCTGCTCGTCTGCGAGGACAACGGCCTCGGGATCAGCACCCGAACGCCCAGCGGCTGGCCGGAGGCGGTCCTCGGGAGCATCCCTGGCGTGCCGTGCCACCACGCCGACGGCACCAACCCGGAACAGCTCCTCGAGGTGACCGAGAGGGCGCTGGCGTACGTGCGCGAGACACGTGCGCCGGCCGCGCTCCACCTGCGGACGGTGCGGCTGATGGGCCACGCGGGGTCCGACGTCGAGATGGCCTACCGGTCGCGGGCCGCGATCGAGGGAGACCACGACCGCGACCCGCTCGTGGCGACCGCCCTGGCGCTGGTCCGGCTCGGTCTGCGCAGTGCTGCGGACGTCGTCGCGGACTACGAGACCGTGCGCGACCAGGTAGGGGCGGCGACCGAGGAGGTCCGGCAGGAGTCCCACCTCGCCAGCCGCGCGGACGTCGTGGCGCCGCTCGCCCTGGTGGATCCGTCGGCCGGCGTCGCCCGGCGGGGGCTTCGGGCCGTCCCGGTACCCGAGTCACTGACACTGGCGCAGTCGATCAACCGGACGCTGTCCGACGCCCTGGCCGAAGGGCCGGACGTGCTCGTGTTCGGACAGGACGTCGGCGCCAAGGGAGGCGTGTACGGCGTCACCCGAGGCCTGCAGAAGCGGTTCGGCACCGCTCGCGTGTTCGACACGCTGCTGGACGAGACGACCGTCCTCGGCACCGCCCTGGGTGCCGGGCTCGCCGGCTTTCTCCCCGTCCCGGAGATCCAGTACCTCGCCTACCTACACAACGCCGAGGACCAGCTGCGTGGCGAGGCTGCGTCGCTGCGCTTCTTCTCGAACGGGCAGTACCGGAACGGGATGGTCGTCCGCGTCGCCGGACTCGCCTACCAGCAGGGCTTCGGCGGCCATTTCCACAACGACAACTCGCTGGCCGTGCTGCGCGACGTCCCGGGCATCGTGGTCGCGGTCCCGAGCCATCCGGCCGATGCCCCTGGGCTCCTGCGCCGCTGCCTCGACCTGGCCCGGTCCGAGGGCCGGGTCTGCGTCTTCGTGGAGCCGATCGCGCGGTACCACACCCGCGACCTCGTCGGCGGAGACGGCGCCTGGACCGCGCCGTACTCCCCCACCCCGATCGCCCTGGGTGAGGTCGGCCTCCACGGAGGCACCGAGGCCCCGGACGTCCTCGTGGTGACGTACGGGAACGGCGTCCACCTGAGCCTGCGCGCGGCGACCACGCTCCGGCAGCACGGCCTCACCACGTCCGTGCTCGACCTGCGCTGGCTGACCCCACTGCCGGTGCGGTCGATGGTGGCCGCGACAGAGCAGGCGCGCAGCGTCCTGGTCGTCGACGAAGGTCGGGCGTCTGGCGGGGTCGGCGAGTCGGTGGTCGCCGCCCTGGTCGAGGCCGGCTGCACGGCCCCCCTCGCCCGCGTCGCCGGCACGGACTCCTACATCCCGCTCGGGCCGGCCGCCGCCACGGTGCTCGTGAGCGAGGCCGACATCGTGGGGGCCGCTCGCCGCCTGATCCCTGGCAGATAGTCCGCCCCCGGAAGCACCTCCGAGACCGCGATCCGAGTGGTTCCGGCGGCGGACTATCGCTCGCCGGGGACGCGACGGACGAAGCCGCCGGAGGCGACCTGCCGGCCGCCCACCCACACGTCCGCGACGTCGGCGTCGGAGGCGAGGGCGAAGATCTTGCCGAGGGCGTCCTCGGCCGTGTCGACGTGCCGCAGCCCGATGTCGAGCGCGGTGCCGCGCACCGGGCGGAGACAGACGGCGTCGAACGCCTTGCCCGGGGACAGGTCCCCGACCGTGTCATCGAGGCCGAGTGCCTGGGCGCCGGCGGCAGTAGCAAGGTGGAGCAGCTGGGCCGGTGTCAGCGGTCGACCCTGCTCGGCGAGCAGCCGCTGCACGAAGTAGGCCTGCAGCCCCTCCTTGAAGAGCGAGAAACCGGTGCCGGCGCCGACGTCGGAGCCGAGCGCGACCCGGACCCCGTGGTCGAGGTGACGCGCGAGGGGGAACAAGCCGCTCCCCAGGGCGGAGTTGCTCGACGGGCAGTGGGCCACCGCCGTGCCGCGGGCCGCCAGGACCTCGAGCTCGACGTCGGTGGCGTGCACGTCGTGGGCCAGCACCGACCGCGTACCGAGCAGCCCGTGGTCGTCGTACGTGCCGACGTAGTGGGCCGAACCGGGGAAGAGCCGGGCCACCTCGGCCACCTCGGCCGAGTTCTCGTTGACGTGGGACGTGAACCACGCGTCGCCGATGTCCTCGGCCGCCGCGGCACAGGCCGCCAACATGCCCTCCCCTGCGGAGAACGAGAAGCGCGGCGTGACCGCGTAGCGGATCCGGCCCCTGCCATGCCACGTCTCGGCCAGCGCCACGGACTCGGCATGGGCCCGCTCGGGCGTGGTCAGCAGCGGATCCGGCAGCCCCCGGTCGCTGACCACCAGCCCGCTGGTGACCCGCAGCCCGTAGCGGTCCACGACGGTGAACAGCTCCTCGACGGCGCCGCTGAAGTGGGAGCCGAAGACCAAGGCGGTGGTGGTGCCGGCGGCGATCAGGCTCGCGCAGAACTCCTCGGCGACCAGCCGCGCATAGTCCTCGGAGGCGAGGTGGCACTCCTCCGGGAGCGCGCAGCGTTCGAGCCACTCCAACAGCGGCATGCCGAGCGCACCGATCACCCGCACCTGCGGGTAGTGGACGTGGGTGTCGACCAGCCCCGGCAGCAGCCAGCCGTCGCGCAGGTCGATGACCAGGCCGGTGGGGTCGTGCCGGCGTACGTCGGCGAGCGGGCCACGCGCCACGATGACCTCGTCGTGGACGACCAACGCGCAGTCGTCGTCGGCGCGCAGCGTGCCGCCTTGGAACGGGTCCTCCGGGGTGTCGAGGACCCGCGCGCGGTAGATCGTCACCGGCCGGTCACCGGTGCACCCGCTCGGTCGCAAGCCGTGACAGCAGGGACGTGGCCACCGAGAGCGCGATCGCCGCGGGGTCCTTGCCGGCCACGACGGGGCCACCCTCGACAGCCTGGCCGATCGGCGACGCGATCCGGTCGATCACGGCCTCCTCGTGCCCCTCGACACGCAGCCCCTGCCGGAAGCGCGTCCACTTCGCCGACGACCCGATCAGTCCGATGCTGCCGAGGTGGGCGCAGCGCAGCGCTGCGTCGCAGAGTGCGAAGTCCTCGGCGTGGTCGTGGGTCAGGATCAGCACGTGGCCGCCGCGCGGCACGCTGCCGAGCTCCACCTCCGGCACCGGTGCGTGGTGGACGTGGATCCCGGCGACCGCGTCGTCGAGGACCGCCAGTCGATCGGGGTCGAGCTGGTCCCGACGGGAGTCGACCAGGTGGAGCTCGAGGTCGTGGCGGGCCAGGATCCGCGCCAGCTCCAGGCCCACGTGGCCGAGCCCGAAGATCGCCACCGCCGGCACGACCGCGAGCGGTTCGAGAAGCACGGTCACCTCGCCACCGCAGCACTGCCGGCCGTGCTCGGTCCGGGCCTTGTCCGACAGCGACACCTCCAGGGTCTCGGGTGTGGCCGCGCCCCCGTCGAGCATGGCGTCGAGCATGGCCCGTGCCCGCGCGATCGCGGTCTCCTCGAGGTTGCCGCCGCCGATGCTGCCCCAGGTGGCGTCCGCGGCGACGACCAGCTTGGCGCCGGCAGCGCGCGGCGCGTGGCCGCGAACGTCGGCGACGGTGACCAGCACGCCCGGCGCTCGGTCCTCACGCAGTCGGCGTACCGCCTCGCTCCAGTGCATCGCTAGGCCTCCACCCCGGCGTGTTCCGAGCGCGGCCGCAGCGGCGGGCTGTCGGCAGCCGGCTGCGCCGGCTCGACCGACCCGATCGTGACGCGCCCGGTGCGGTCACCGTCCTTGGCCCGCTCGATCGCCCAGAAGACGGCCTCGGGCGTCGCCGGCGACGGCAGGTCGACGCTGACACCCTCCCCGCCGCTCGGCTGCTCCGAGAAGGCGGCCGCGGCCTGCCGCAGCGCCTCGCGCACCGAGAACGCCAGCATCAGCGGCGGCTCGCCCACCGCCTTCGAGCCGTAGACGGAGCCGTCCTCGTGGGCGCGCTCGAGCAGCGACACGCGGAAGTCCTCCGGCATCTCCGAGAACGCCGGCAGCTTGTACGTCGACGCCGCCTGCGTCAGCAGCCGACCGCGCCCGTCGCCATCGGACTCGTCCCAGCGCAGGTCCTCCAGCGTCAGCCAGCCGACGCCCTGGACGAAGCCGCCCTCGATCTGGCCGAGGTCGACCAGCGGCGACAGCGAGTCGCCCACGTCGTGGACGATGTCGACCCGGCGGGTCCGGTAGCCGCCGGTGAAGCCGTCGACCTCGACCTCGGCCGCAGCGACGCCGTACGCGAAGTACTTGAAGGGGTGCCCGCGCATCACGGTGGAGTCCCAGTGGAGCCCCTCGGTCCGGTAGAAGCCGGCAGCCCAGAGCTGGACCCGGCCGAAGTAGGCCTCCCTGACCAGCTCCTCCCACGGGAGGTCACGGCCGGCGCGGACCCGCTCCAGCCGTGCCAGGATCTGCTCGCACGCGTCCTTCACCGCGCCACCATTGAGGTCGGCGCCCGAGCTCGCCGCGGTCGCCGACGTGTTGGGCACCTTGTCAGTGCGCGTCGGCGCGAGCCGAATCCGGGCCAGCGGCACCCCGAGCGCGGTGGCGGCGACCTGGAGCATCTTGGTGTGCAGGCCCTGGCCCATCTCGGTGCCGCCGTGGTTCACCAGCACCGAGCCGTCCTTGTAGACGTGCACCAGCGCACCGGCCTGGTTGAAGGCCGTGAAGTTGAAGGAGATCCCGAACTTCACCGGCGTCACCGCGATCGCCCGCTTCGTGTGGGGGTGCTCGGAGTTGAAGGCGGCGACCTCCTGCTGACGCCGGGTCAGGTCGGCGTCGGCGAACAGCTGCTCCCACGCGGTGACCAGTCGCTCCGGGTGGCGCACCGGCTGGCCGTACGGCGTCTCCTGGCCCTCGGCGTAGAAGTTGCGGCGCCGCAGCTCGGCGGGGTCGAGGCCGAGCAGCGGAGCACAGCGGCCGAGCACGTCCTCGATCACCAACATCCCCTGCGGTCCGCCGAACCCGCGGAACGCGGTCTGCGAGGTCTTGTTGGTGCGCGCGATCCGGCCGTTGGCTCGCACGTGCGGGATCCAGTAGGCGTTCTCGACGTGGCACAACGCCCGCGCCAGCACCGGCTCGGACAGGTCGAGGCTCCAGCCGCCGTCGGAGGTGAGGGTGGCGTCGAGCGCCTGCAGCCGGCCGTCGGCGTCGAAGCCCGCTCGCCACTCGGCGTGGAAGCCGTGCCGCTTCCCGGTCATGGTCATGTCCTGGGTGCGGTTGAGTCGGACCCGGACCGGGCGGCCGGTCAGCGTCGCTCCGAGGGCCGCGATGGCGGCGTAGCCGTGGGGCTGCATCTCCTTGCCGCCGAACCCGCCGCCCATCCGCAGGCACTGCACGGTCACCTCGTTGCTCGGGACCCCCAGCACGTGGGCGACGATCTCCTGGGTCTCGGTCGGGTGCTGGGTGCTCGACTGCACGAACACCTGGCCCCCTTCGTCGACGTGGGCCATCGACGCATGGGTCTCGAGGTAGAAGTGCTCCTGGCCGGCCATCTCGGTCTCGCCGCTGAACACGTGGGCGGACCTGGCGATGCCGGCCTCGACGTCGCCGCGGACCACGGTCGGCTGGCCGCCCTGGAAGGACCCGGCGGCGATCGCCTCGCGCAGGCCGACGACCGACGGCAGCGGCTCGTAGTCGACCTCCACGGCGGCGGCACCCAGCCGGGCGGCCTCCGCGGTGTCTCCCAGCACCCAGCACACCGCGTGGCCGACGTACATGACCTCGCTCGGGAACAGCGGCTCGTCGTGCTTCACCCCGGCGTCGTTGACGCCCGGGACGTCGTCGGCGGTCAGCACCCGCACGACACCGGGAACGTCGTACGCCGGCTCGACCCGCAGCGCCGTCACCCGCGCGTGGGCGTGCGGCGCCTGAACCGGGTGGGCGTGCAGTAGCCGCGGCATCCGCGGCCCCAGGTCGTCGGTGTAGAGGGCGTGCCCGGTGACGTGAAGCTCCGCGCTCTCGTGCGCGAGCTGCTCGCCCACCACCGCACCCTCCGGTCGCCTGCTCAGCTCACTCATGCCGTCTCCTCTGCGAACAGCCGCGGCAACGCGTTCGCCAGCATCGCGGACCGGTACGCCGCGCTCGCGCGCATGTCGTCGATCGGGGTGCCCTCCCCGCGCAGCACCTCGGCCGCCGCGGCGACGGTCTCCTCGCTCCACGGCCGACCCTCCAGGGCGGCCTCGGTCGCCAGCGCCCGGATCGGCGTGGCCGCGACCCCGCCGAGGCCGATCCGTGCCCGGCCTACCGTGCCGTCACTGACGTCGAGCGCGAACCCCATGGCGACGCCGGAGATGTCGTCGAACCGGCGCTTGGCCACCTTATGGAAGGCGACCAGCGGGCTGCTCGGCAGCGGTACCCGGACGGCGCGGATCAGCTCGTCGGGCTCGCGCACCGTCTCCCGGTAGCCGGTGAAGTAGTCGGCCAGCGGCACCTCGCGCTCGCCGCGCAGCGAGGCCAGCAGCACGGTCGCCTCCAGCGCGAGCAGCGCGGGCGGGAGGTCACCGATCGGGGAGGCGGTCGCGATGTTCCCGCCGAGGGTGGCGCCGTTGCGGATCAGTCGCGACGCGAACTGCGGCCACACCTGGTCCAGCAGCGGCACCCGGCCGGCCAGCCCCTCCTCCAGCTCGCTCAGCGTGAGGGCGGCTCCGAGGGTGGCCGAATCGTCACTCACCTCGAGACCCCGCAGCTCGGGCAGCCGCTCGACCGCCACGACGTACGCCGGCCGCCGGCCGCGCAGGTTCACCTCGACCCCGACGTCGGTGCTGCCGGCCACGACCGTCGCGTCGGGGTGGTCGGTGAGGACGGTGAGCGCCTCCTCGAGCGTGGCCGGCCGCCGGAAGCTGCCGCCGTCGGAGTCGATCCGGGTCGGTGCCGGCGCTGGGGCGGGCCTGGTGAGCCGGCTCGCGAGCGGGTCTTCGGGCTCGGGCTGCGTCAATGCCCAGGCTGCGTCGCGGATCGGTCGGTAGCCGGTGCAGCGACACAGGTTGCCGCTGAGCGCGTGGAGGTCGAACCCGTTCGGGCCGTGCTCGTGGTCGGGTTCGGTCGGCGTGCGGTCGCGGCGGTAGAACTCCGCCGCCATGCTGCAGACGAAGCCGGGCGTGCAGTAGCCGCACTGAGACCCGCCCCGGTCGGCGAGCTCCTGCTGCACCTGGTGCAGGCGGTCCGGCGACCCGAGTCCTTCGGCGGTGACCACCTCCTGCCCGTCGAGCGACGCGGCGGGCACCAGGCACGCGTTGAGTGCGGTCCAGGTGGTCGCCTCACCGTCGGGGCGCGCCACCAGGACCGAGCAGGCGCCGCACTCCCCCTCGGCGCAGCCCTCCTTGGCGCCGGTGAGTCCCTGGTCGCGCAGGAAGTCCAGCGCCGTGGCATGGACCCGCGTCCCGGCAAGCGGGCGAGGCTGACCGTTGACGGTGATCGTCAGCGTCCGGCTCATCAGATTCCCTCCACGCGCGCGGGTCGGCCCGTCGCATGGTTCAGTCGTGCCCACGGGAGTCGGTTATCCATGCCGAACGACGACCCGCTCCCAGCCGAGTCTACGTGTTCGGGGTCACAGCCTGGGAACGGCAGGTGTCGGATCCACCGCCGCGGGGTGAGCCGCGGCGCCCTGTGGCGCACGTTCCGGGCTCACGGCAACAGCCGGGCGTGACGGTTCACGTCCTTGTACAGCAGGTACCGGAACCGGCCCGGCCCACCGGCGTAGCAGGCCTGCGGACAGAACGCCCGCAGCCACATGAAGTCGCCGGCCTGCACCTCGACCCAGTCCTTGTTGAGGAGGTAGACGGCCTTGCCTTCCAACACGTAGAGCCCGTGCTCCATCACGTGGGTCTCCGGGAACGGGATGGAGCCGCCGGGCTCGAAGGTCACGATGTTGACGTGCATGTCGTGGCGTACGTCGTCGGGGTCGACGAACCGCTGGGTGCTCCACGCGTCGGTGCCGGGCATCGGCTGCAGTGGGACGTCGTCCTCGTGGGTCACGAACGCCTCGGGGCCGTCGATGTCCTCGACGTCCTGGTAGGCCTTGCGGATCCAGTGGAACGTCGCGGTCGCGTCGGTCCGGTTCCGCAGCCGCCAAGGGGTCGTCAACGGGAGGTAGGCGTAGCTGCCCGGCCGCAGCTCGTGGTCCGTGGCGCCGATGGTCAGCGTTGGTGACCCGTCGACGACGAACAACACCGCTTCTGCCCCCGGGGCATCCTCGGGCCGGTCACTGCCGCCCCCGGGGCCGACCTCGACGATGTACTGGCTGAAGGTCTCGGCGAAGCCGGAGAGCGGTCGGGCCAGGACCCACGCCCGGGTGTCGTCCCAGTGGGGGAACCGGCTGGTCACGATGTCGCGCATGGTGCCGCGCGGCAGCACGGCGTACGCCTCGGTGAAGACCGCGCGGTCGGTGGTCAGCTCGTCCTGGCCCGGCAACCCGCCTCGCGGCACGTAGTAGGTCATCGTCATTCCCTTCTCAGCAACCGGCCGGCGGGGCTGTCGCCATCGGGGTCGACGGGTCTCCCTCGCAGCCAGGCCTGCCGGACCGTGCCGGTGAGCGTACGCCCGGCGTACGCCGAGACGGGATTGCGGTGGCGCAGCGCGGCCGGGTCGACGGTGAACCCTTCGTCCCGGGCGAGCACGCAGAGGTCCGCGTCGCAGCCGGGTGCCAACCGGCCCTTGTGCGACAACCCGACCAGGTCCGCGGGCGCCTCGCACATCCAGCGCACGACGTCCGGCAGTCCCAGTCCGCGGCTGCGTGCCTCCGTCCACACCACGGGGAGCCCGAGCTGCAGCGAGGCGATACCGCCCCAGGCGGCGCCGAAGTCACCGCTGTCGAGCCGCTTGAGCTCGGGGGTGCACGGCGAGTGGTCGGTCACGACCAGGTCGATGTCGCCGTCGGCGAGCGCCTGCCAGAGCAGCTCGCGGTTGGCTGCGTCGCGGATCGGCGGGCAGCACTTCAGCTCGGTGGCGCCGTCACGGATCTCCTCGGCCACGAACGACAGGTAGTGCGGGCAGGTCTCGACGGTCAGCCGCACTCCCTCCGCGCGGGCCGCCCGGATCGCTGGGAGCGCGTCCGCACTGGAGAGGTGGACGATGTGGGCTCGGGCGCCGGTCTCCCGCGCGGCCGAGACCACTCGCTCGATCGCGACCGTCTCGGCCTTGGGCGGCCGCGACCCGAGGAAGCTCGCGTAGTCCCGGCCGTGCGGCGGCTCGGCGGCGATCTCGGTGCCGTCCTCGGCGTGCGCGATCAGGAGTGCGTCGAGCGGGGCGAGCTCGGCCATCGCCGCCCGCAGCCCGGCGGCGTCGAGCGGCGGGAACTCCTCGACGCCGGACGGGAGCAGGAAGCACTTGAAGCCGAGCACGCCTGCGTCGTGCAGCGGGCCGAGGTCGGCCAGGTTGTCCGGCACCGCGCCGCCCCAGAAGCCGACGTCGACGTGGACCCGGTCGCGTGCGGCGTCCTGCTTGGCCCGCAGCCCGGCGACGGTCGTGGTGGGCGGGATCGAGTTCAGCGGCATGTCGACGATCGTCGTGACGCCGCCGGCGGCGCCGGCGCGGGTGGCGGTGTCGAAGCCCTCCCACTCGGTGCGGCCCGGCTCGTTGACGTGGACGTGAGTGTCGACCAGGCCCGGCAGCAGCACCTCGTCGTCGGCCAGCACCAGGTCCGGCGCAGCGCCGGGTGACAGCTCGGCGTCGAGGGTGGCGATCCGGCCCTCGCGGATCCCGATCGTGACCGGCCGCACCTCACCGGCGACGACCGCGCGGGCGGCACGGACGACGGCGTCGTAGGGCTCAGCTGCCACGGTAGGTGGAGTAGCCGTACGGGCTGAGCAGCAGCGGGACGTGGTGGTGCTCGTCGGAGCGCACCCGGAACACGACCTCCACCTCGGGGAAGAACGCGTGCGGGCCGAGGTGCACGTCGGTGACGAACCGCAGCCGGTACGTGCCCGCCGCGAGGTCGCCCCCCAGGGATCCGACCCGGCCGTCGTCGTCGGTCTCGGCCTCGGCCAGCACCTCGCCGTCCAGGTCGAACAGCGCGACCGGTACGCCGGCGGCGGGTCGGCCGGCCGCGGTGTCGAGGACGTGGGTGCTCAGCGTGGCCATCGTCAGTCCACCACCTGTTCGAGTCGGAGCAGTGCGATCTCCCGCAGCTGCCGGACGGTCTCGGCGCGCTCGGTCGCGTCGTCGTTGCCGAGGCGACGGGTCAGCTCGGCGAGGATCTCGTGGCCGTCGCGGCCAGCCGCACGGATCAGGAACACCCGGTCGAACCGGGCCTCGTAGGCCCGATTGCCGTCGGCGAGCCGGGTCGCCAGGTCGGCGTCGGTGGCGTCCACCCCGGCCTGCTCCCGCTCCGAGCTCGCAGTGTCGTGTCCGGCGCCGGCACGTTCGCCGATGCGGGGGTGGCGGGCCAGCGCCTGCTCGAGCTCGTCGTCGGACAGCGAGCTCGCCGCGACCTCGGCGACGGTGAGAAGCGCGCCGACCTCGGCGTACGGCCGGCCCTCGACCACCGTGTCGACCCAGCGCGGTACGTCGAGGCAGGCAGCCAGCAGCGGCCGCGCCTCGGCCTCGGGGAGGCCGTTGAGGTCGTCGAGGGTCATGTGTCGTCCCGGGTGATGGTGGCCTCGATCAGGCCGTAGGGGCGGTCGGCGGCGATGAAGACCTCGCCGTCGTTCGCCACCCCGAACGGCGAGAGGTCGACCAGGTGATGGTGCTTGTTGGGTGCGGCGAAGAAGATCTCCTCGACGTCGGGGCGCAGCTCGAGCACGGCGCGGCCCATCGCCCACAGCGTCTCCTGCATCGCCCGGCTGTAGGTGGTCGCGAACGCCTCCATCAGGGCGGACCTGACCTCGTCGTACGCCGGGTTCCAGTCCACCTCGGCCGAACCGGACCAGCGCCAGCTCGCCGTCAGCGACGTGGCGAGGACGCGGTCGTCGGCGTCGGGCAGCGTGGTGTACTCGTCGTGCAGGAAGTCCCTGAACTCCGAGCCGGTCGACTTGAGCAGCACCAGGTCGGTGAACCCCGACGTGACCGTGGCCCCGCCCTCGTCGACCTCGACCTCGGTGGTGCGGACCTCCCCGCCTCGACGTACGAACGCGTGGTCGTGCTCACGACCGTCGACCGCGATCCGGTCCCAGGCGTGCTCCTCGACCCGCACCCGCGCCCCGGCCGCCGCCGGGGTGGCCGCGACCAGCCGGCGGCCGAGTGCGATGGCGTAGTCCTCGATCGAGTCGACCCCGACCTGCTTGGCCAAGGCGAACGCGGTGTTCTTCTGGGTGTCGGTGGGCAGCACCGCGGACTGGTCACCTTCGACGTGGGCTGCGTCGAAGTCCCCCCACAGCGAGGTGGAGACGTTGAGGTCGCGGATCTCGTGGCGCTGGGTGTCGCGGACGATCCGCACGACCCGGTTCTCGGCCTTGCCGTAGCGGTTGGGCCCCAGCTTGATCCCCATGGTCACGCGACCTCCGGACGTCGCGCGAGGTTCATCAGCTCGGAGGTCTCGACCCCGGTCGCCGCGGCCACCTCCGTCGAGTCGAGGGCACCGCAGTCGAGGCCGCGGACCAGGAAGTCCGAGAGCGCCCGGGCAGTTGCAGGCTCGTCGAGGATCGAGCTGTCGGCGCGCTCGAGGTACGCGCGCAGCCGGGCCGCCGCCTCGTCGCGCCCCGCCCCGAAGTAGGCGTACGTCGCCGCGAACCGGGTCGGCAGCTGGGCCGGATGCAGGTCCCACCCCTGGTAGAAGCCGCGCTCGAGCGCCCGCCGCACCAGCCGGTAGTGCTCCTGCCAGCCAGGGACGAGCTGGTCTCCGAGCGGCAGCCGGTTGGTCGAGCCGTCGGAGAGCCGCACCCCGGTCCCGGCGACGGCCACCTGCATCAACTCCTTGGCGTGGTCGGCGGCCGCGTGCTCGAGGGACTGCTCGCCGGCCGCGATCCCGCACGCGGCGCTGTAGTCGTAGGTGCCGTAGTGGAACGCCGTGAGCCGGTCGCCGCCGGCGCGGATGATCGGTGCCAGCAGAACCCGGCCGTCGGCGCCGATCACCGACTGCGGCGTCTCGACCTGGACCTCGAACCGCAGCCGGCCTCCCAGGCTCTGGTCGACGCGCTCGCAGGCCAGCACCATCGCCGTGACCTGCTCGACCGCGGTGACCTTGGGCAGCGTGACCACGAAGCCGTCGGGGACCTTGCCGAGCGCCTCGAGGAAGCCGACCAGGGTGCGCAGAGACCGCTCACGTGTGGGTCGCTCGAAGCTCCGGATCCGGATCCCGCTGTACGGCGGCGCGCCACCCTCGTCGAGCGCGGTGGCGAGGGCCTTCCCGGCTGCCTCGGCGGCGGCGTCCTCCTCGTCGTCTCCGCGGTCGCCGTAGCCGTCCTCGAAGTCGATCCGCAGGTCCTCCACCGGCTCGGAGTCGAGTTTGGCCAGCACCCGGAGCATCAGGTCGTCGTCACCGTCGACGAGTGCTAGGAACTCCTCCCCGTGCTCCAGCACCACCCGCTGCGCGTCCCGGCCCAGCTCGTGGACCGAACCCTTGTGGAACCGGTCCGCCGGCAGGTAGAGCGTGTGGACCGGCTGCCGCCCGGGTCGCTCACCTGGGTAGTCGCGCTCCAGTGCCGCGTCCGCATCGACGAGCAGGGCGTCCACCTCAGCCGTCAACGCCGCCAGGTCCATGCCCGCGAGCCTAGATGAGGAGATGGCAGGCTCACTCCCACTCGATGGTGCCGGGCGGCTTCGACGTGATGTCCAGGGTCACGCGGTTCACCTCGGGCACCTCGTTGGTGATCCGGGTGGAGATCGTCTCGAGGACGTCGTACGGGAGCCGGGCCCAGTCGGCGGTCATGGCGTCCTCGGAGGTGACCGGGCGCAGCACGACCGGGTGGCCGTACGTGCGGCCATCGCCCTGGACTCCGACCGAGCGGACCTCGGCGAGCAGTACGACGGGGAACTGCCAGATGTCCCGGTCGAGGCCTGCCCTGGTGAGCTCCTCCCGGGCGATCGCGTCGGCACGGCGCAGGATGTCGAGCCGCCCGCGGGTGACCTCGCCGATGATCCGGATGCCGAGGCCGGGGCCGGGGAAGGGGTGGCGCCACACCATCGACGGCGGCAGGCCCAGCTGCTCGCCGACCGCGCGCACCTCGTCCTTGAAGAGGGTCCGAAGCGGCTCGATCAGCTCGAACTGCAGGTCGTCGGGCAGGCCGCCCACGTTGTGGTGGGACTTGATGTTGGACGTGCCGGCGCCGCCACCGGACTCGACGACATCGGGGTACAGCGTGCCCTGGACGAGGTACGCCGTGGCCCCGTCGCCGGCGTCCAGGTCTCCGAACGCCCGCACCTCGGCGGCCTCGAAGGTCCGGATGAACTCGCGGCCGATGATCTTCCGCTTCTCCTCGGGATCATGGATCCCCTCGAGGGCGTCGAGGAACTGGCCGGCCGCGTCGACCACGTCGAGATCGCTGAAGACCGCCTCGAAGTCGCGCTTGACCTGCTCGGTTTCGCCGAGCCGCATCATCCCGTGGTCGACGTACACGCACGTGAGCCGGTCGCCGATCGCCCGCTCGACGATCGCCGCCGCCACCGCGGAGTCGACGCCGCCCGACAGGGCGCACAGCGCCCGACCATCGCCGACCTGCTCACGGATCAGCTCGACCTGCTCGTCGATGATGTTGAGCATCGTCCACGTCGGCCGGCAGCCGGCGATCTCGAGCAGGAAGTGCTCGAGCACCTGCTGGCCGTGCTCGGTGTGGAGCACCTCGGGATGCCACTGCACGCCCGCCAGGCCGCGGCCCACGTCCTCGAACGCCGCCACCGGCGTGACCGTCGTCGAAGCGAGGACGTCGAAGCCCTCCGGCGCCGCCGCCACGGAGTCGCCGTGGGACATCCAGACCGTGTGCTCGGCGGGGAGGTCGGCGAGCAGGGTGCCGGCCTTGGCCACGCTGACCCGGGTCCGGCCGTACTCACGGGCACCTGTGTGGGCGACCTCGCCGCCCAGCCCGCGCGCCATCAGCTGGAAGCCGTAGCACATGCCGAAGACCGGCACCCCGGCCGCGAAAATGGTCGGGTCGATGCCGGGTGCGCCATCGGCGTACACGCTCGAGGGGCCGCCGGAGAGCACGATCGCCTTCGGCTGCCGCGCGAGCATCTCCTCGACCGGCATCGAGTGCGGGACGATCTCGGAGTAGACCTTCGCCTCGCGCACCCGCCGGGCGATCAGCTGGGCGTACTGGGCGCCGAAGTCGACGACGAGGACCAGGTCGTGTTCGGGCAGGTCCGTCATGACCGGAGCCTATCGAGGCCGCTCCCGTGGCTTCGCCTCGGCTCGGTCCTGCTGTCCTCGTGCTCGGCGAGCCCTCTTCGACGCGATCGGGCCGGGTGACCCCGGCCTCACCAACACGGGCTGTGACTCAGGGTGCCAGTGATCGGGTGATCGCGGCGGTGGGCGAAGAGTCCTGATGCGACAGTTTGTCCAGGTCACGTTTGCAGAACCCGTGGTGAGCCCATTCCTCGTCGAGCACGGTGCCGAGGCATTGCCGCACTGTCCGCCCCTTGGCGTACGGGGGCCATCTGTCGTCGTCGGGCACCGGTGCGGTCTGCACGAGCCGATCAGCCGTGACCTCGGCCAGCCATGTCTCGATCTCCGAAGCCTGCCGGATTCGTACGGCGAGCACCTCGTCGAGGCTTGGTTGGGCGGACGGGTCGAGCCCGTTCTCCTCCTGGTCCATGACGACAGCTGGACCCAGTCCCATGGCCGTGAACGGCTCGGTGAGCCCGAGCACGCAGCGTCGGAACCAGGAGTCGTGTACGAAGACAAGGTGACGCAGGGTTTCGACCATCGACCACTCGCCGTCGACGCCGTGATGTTCGCTGTTCTCGGGCATGGACCGGACTCGCTCGGTGGTGGTCGCCCAGTCGTCCCCCAGCTGCCGCCAGGCCTCTCGCAGGTCGGCCGGCTCATCGGAGCGGATCAGCAGCCGTACCGGGTGGCGGCGGTCGAGCTCCGCCTCGACGTACGGCATCACCTCGACCCCGTTGACCACGAGATTGGTGACCAGGCCGTCGATCTCGGCGTCCTGCATGACCACGCCGACCATCCGCGCTCTACTCAGGTCGCACTCGCGGAACTCTGCGCCGGTGAGGTCCTCGTCGTCGAAGCGTCGCATGCAGACAGGCTAGGCCGCACCGCACACGCAACGCCGGGATCTGCCGCGTTCCGCTCGGATGGCACCAGCATCCTCAACCGCGCCTCGCCGGCGCTGATCCGGGTGCCGCGCCGTCGCCCGGGCGTCGGTCCCTCGCAGCGCTCGGGGCTCGGACGAGGAGTCAGGGCCCGGCCGGGGAGGGAGAGTGGCCGGGCCCTGAACCTCGTACGACCCGGCGTCGGGAGGGAGCACGTGCCGGGCCTCGTCCTGCCAAACGACGCCGGGCGGGGGTGGTTACGGCCCGGCACGCACTGATTTACGAGACGCCGACGATGGGCAGCCGGAGCGCTCCCGGGGCGCCGTCCGGCACCGCCGGCGAGCGGGGTGAGACCGGGTCGATCCGGTCGTACGCCGAGCCCAGCGTAGGGCGCGGGTCGGGCTCGCCCTGGTTGGGCCAGAACGCCATCGCCCGCTCGGCCTGCGCGGTGATGGTGAGCGACGGGTTCACCCCCAGGTTGGCCGAGATCGCGGCGCCGTCGGCGACGTGCAGCCCGGGGTGGCCGTAGACCCGCTGGTAGGGGTCGACGACGCCGGAGTCGATGGAGTCGCCGATCGTGCAGCCGCCGATGAAGTGCGCGGTCAGCGGCATGTTGAACGGCTCGCCGATGTTGCCGCCGGGCACGCCGCCGAGGTGGGTCGCGATCCGGCGGACCACCTCGTTGCCGACCGGGATCCAGGTCGGGTTCGGGGCGCCGTGGCCCTGCCGCGAGGACATCCGCCAGCGGCCGGTGACCTTGCCGCGCGTGCCGTACGTCGTGATCGAGTTGTCGAGGCTCTGCATCACCAGCGCGATGACGGTCCGCTCGGACCAGTGCCGGAGGTCGAACAGGTCGCCGATGTTGGCCCGCTGCCGCCACAGCTCGCGCAGCCAGGTCCGCCACCGCGGCGCCGGCCCGTCACCGTCGGTCAGCACGGTCTGCAGCATCGCCATCGTGTTGTGGCCGCGGCCGTAGCGCACCGGCTCGATGTGGGTGTGCTCGTCCGGGTGGAAGCTCGAGGTGATCGCCACGCCCTCGGAGTAGTCGGTGGGGTCGGACTTCGGCGCGATCGCGCCCAGGATCGACTCCGAGTTGGTGCGCGAGAGGTAGCCCAGCCGGTCGGACAGCCGCGGCAGGTGCCCCTCGTCCTTCATCCGGTGCAGCAGCTTCTGGGTGCCGAGCGAGGCCGCGGCCAGCACCACCTGGTCGGCAGTGAGGGTCCGGGTCGTCCGCGGGGTCGCCCGCTTCGCCTTGGTGAAGCGGATCGTCACGTCGTACCCGCCCGCCTCGCGCGGCCGGATCCGGGTCACGGTGCTCAACGGCAACACCCGGGCGCCGAGACTCTCGGCGAGGTAGAGGTAGTTCTTGACCAGGGTGTTCTTGGCGTTGTGGCGGCAGCCCGACATGCACTCCCCGCAGTTGAGGCAGGTACGACGCGACGGGCCCGCGCCGCCGAAGTACGGGTCTGCGACCTCGTGGCCGCGCTCCTGCCCCGGGCCACCGAAGAACACCCCGACCGGGGTCGGGTGGAACGTGTCAGCGACGCCCATCTCGCCGGCGACCTTCTCCATCACGTCGTCCGCCGGGGTCCGGAACGGGTACTCGGTGACGCCGAGCATCCGCTTGGCCTGGTCGTAGTAGGGCGCGAGCTCTGACTTCCAGTCGGTGATGTGGGCCCAGGACGGGTCCCGGTAGAACGGGTCGAGCGGCTCGTACAGGGTGTTGGCGTAGACCAGCGAGCCGCCGCCGACGCCCGCCCCGGCCACGATCAGGGTGTCGCGGACCGCGTCGATCCGCTGGATTCCGTAGCAGCCGAGCGCCGGCGCCCAGAGGTAGCGGGTGAGGTCGAGGGTGCCCTTCGAGAAGTCGTCGTCCTCGAACCGGGCACCGGCCTCGAGCACGCCGACCCGGTAGCCCTTCTCCGTCAGCCGGAGCGCGGCGACGGACCCGCCGAACCCGGACCCGACGACCAGGACGTCGTAGTGCGGCATCAGGCCCGTCCGAGCTTCTTCATCAGCCGCAGGTTGGCGGTCATCACCTTCGCGTAGGTCGCGTCGGACATCCCCAGCATCGGCGCGAACCGGATCAGCCGCTGGGTCGCGACCGACTGCGACTCGGTATAGCGGTGGATGCCCTCGCTGCCCTGGCGGCGGCCCATGCCGGACTGCCGCATCCCGCCCATCGGGGAGTCGATGCTGGCGAACGTCGCGCCGAACGCCTCGTTGATGTTGACGGTGCCGCACTTGATGCGGCGGGCGAGGTCGCGGGCTCGGGCGCCGTCCTGGCTGTAGACGGCGGCGTTGAGGCCGTACTCGCCGTCGTTGGCGCGCGCCACCGCCTCGGCCTCGTCGTGGAAGCGGTAGAGCGCGATCACCGGGCCGAACGTCTCGTGGCCGAAGCAGGTCATGTCGGGTGAGACGCCCTCGAGGATGGTCGGCTCGTAGAAGTAGGGGCCGAGGTCGGGACGGTGCCGGCCGCCGGTCAGCACCCGGGCACCCTTGGCGACCGCGTCGGCGACGTGCGCCTCGACGGTGTCGAGCTGGTCCTGGCTGATGAGGGAGCCCATGTCGACGCCCCAGTCGAGGCTGGCTCCGAGCGTCATGGCCTCGGTGCGCGACACGAACCGCTCGACGAACCGGTCGTAGACCTGGTCGGCGACGAACAGCCGCTCGGTCGACACGCACAGCTGGCCGGCATTCGAGAACGACGCCCGGACCGCGCCCTCGGCGGCCTTCTCGACGTCGGCGTCGCGCAGCACCAGCAGCGGGTTCTTGCCGCCGAGCTCGAGCGAGCACCCGATCAGCCGCTCGGCGCACTGCTTCGCGACGAGGGTGCCGGTCGCGGTGGAGCCGGTGAAGCAGATGTAGTCGGCCCGGCCGATGATCGCCGTACCCACGCGGGAGCCGGGCCCGGCCACGACCTGCCACAGGTCGGCCGGGAACCCGGCCTCCTCGAGCAGCTCGGCGGCCAGCAGCGCGGACAGCATGGTCTGGGCATCGGGCTTGGCGACCACGGCGTTGCCCGCGAGCAGGGCCGGCAGGCCGTCGCAGAGCGCCATCGTGAAGGGGTAGTTCCAGGGCGAGATGATCCCGACCACGCCCTTGGGCACCTGATTGACGTCGACCCGGGTGAGGCCGGGGACGACGCCGATCTTGCGCTGCGTGTCGAGGTGGTCGTGGGCCGTGCGGGCGTAGTAGCGGGCGGTGAGCGCGATGTGGATCGGCTCGTCGAAGGCGTGCTTGCGCGCCTTGCCCGACTCCCAGCAGATCAGGTCGAGGATCTCGTCTTGCCGGTCCAGCACCAGATCGTGCAGCCGCAGCAGGATGGTCGAGCGCTCGTCGAGGCTCGTGCTCGCCCACTCTTCCTGCGCCCGCCGAGCCTTGGCGAATGCCTCGTCGACGTCGGCGTCGCTGGACTGCGGTACGTGTGCCAGCGGTTCGCCCCGCAGCGGTGAGTGGACGGCGGCCGACTCACCCGTGCTGGAGACGACCCGGCGGGTCAGCCGGGCGACGTACTCGGGCTCGAGACCGTACGACGCGGTGGGGTCGTGCTCGGGGTCGGCCGGCCCGTCGAGGAGGGGGCGGCCGGAGGGGGTCTGCGCGCTCATACCTACGGAGAGTATGTGACCTCCGTCGCGTGATCTACCCCTCGGTAGCCCGGTGTGCGGATTGACACATGACGTTTTGATGTCAAGTGATCAGGAGACGTCAGCCGGGCCGGTCGTAGGTACGCCGGACGCTGGTGCCCTCGCTGAGGTCGGCACCGTAGACGTGGAGCGTGATGGCGACCTCGTCGCCGGTGTTGGCCACCCGGTGGATGTCGTCGGGCGGGGCGGTGCCGCTGACCGAGCCGACCGGTCGCTCGCGCCGGCCGACCTCGCTGAGCTGCTCGTCCGCGTACCGGTAGAGGGTCTCGGACTCGGTGCCCTGCAGGATCATGAACGTGCACCACACGAGATGGTCGTGGACCTCGGTCACCTGACCGGGCCGCCACACGACACCCACCACCGAGAAGTCGGCCTCCGCGTGCAGTGTGTGGCGGATGTAGCCGTCGGAGCTGCCGGCCCGCTCCTCCTCGGTGAGCAGCTCCGTCGTCGGCCGGGCCGCCACCAGCACCTCGGCCACGGCGTTCGCGATCGTGGCGGGGTCAGACGACGCCTCTGTGCACGAACGCACCTGCCGCACCAGGTCGACCAGGCCAGGCCGGTCCTCCTCCGCCAGCATCGGCGCGCCTGCGTTCGAGAGGTTGGTCATAGCCCTCCACCACCTTGTGTCGTCCGTCCCCCAGGGTGCCTCGCGAGGGACGGGACGTGCAACGTCTACACGTTGCCTCACACGATGTCGGGAGCGCTGACCCTCGCCTCGTCGGCCTCCTGGTCGGTCAGCATCCGCTGCGACCGCCGCTCGGCCTCGACCCGGCGCAGGTAGTGGTCGACCTCGTCGTCCAGCCGGCCGGCGTCCCAGCCGAGCTCGACGGCCATCAGCTCGGCGGCCGGTCGTGCGGCCAGCGTGCCGCGGTCGAACGTCTCGATCGAGATCCGGGTGCGCCGGGCCAGGACGTCGTCGAGGTGGCGGGCACCCTCGTGGGTCACGGCGTACGCGACCTCCGCCGAGAGGTAGCCCTCGGCGCCCGGCAGCGGCTCGGCGAGCTCGGGCCGGCGGCGCATCATCGCGAGCACCTCGTCGATCAGGCCGCCGTGCCGGCCGAGCAGGTGGTCGACCTGCGCCAGCGACAGTCCGGACCGGCGCGCCAGCATCACCCGCTGGTTCTGCCTGGCCTCGAACCCCGCGGCACCCGCGAGCGGCACCCGGTCGGTGATGCAGATCCGGACCGGCGCCTGGGTGTCCTCCAGCAGGTCGACCACCGCGTCGATCGCCTCCTTGGCCATCACCCGCCAGGTCGTGAGCTTGCCTCCGGCGATCAGCACCAGCCCGGGCAGCGGCACGCTCACGGTGTGTTCGCGGGAGATCCGCGAGGTCGGCTCGGTCTCGCCCGACAGCAGCGGCCGCAGCCCGGCGTACACGCCCTCGACGTCGTTGTGGTCGAGCGGCTCGCGCAGGATCCGGTTGACGTGCTCGAGGAGGTAGTCGATGTCGGCCCGGCTGGCCGCCGGGTGCGCGCGGTCGAGGTCCCACGGGGTGTCGGTGGTGCCGATGATCCAGTGGTCACCCCAGGGAATGACGAAGAGAACGGACTTCTCGGTCCTGGTGATCAGGCCGCACTCAGAGCGGATCCGGTCGCGCGGGACGACCAGGTGGATGCCCTTGGACGCGCGCACGTGGAGCTGGCCGGCCCGGGCGAGCTGCTGGATCTCGTCGGTCCAGACGCCTGCGGCGTTGATGACGACCCGCGCCCGCACCTCGAGCTCGCGACCGGTCTCCAGGTCCGTCGCGCGTACGCCGACCACCTGGTCGCCGTCGCGGAGGAACCCGGTGACGCGGGTTCGCGTGGCCACCTGCGCGCCGTACGACGCCGCCGTGCGGGTGACCGCGACGACCAGCCGGGCGTCGTCGACCTGGCAGTCGTAGTAGCGGATGGCGCCGCTGAGCTCCTCGGTGCGCAGGTCGGGCGCGATCCGTGCGACCTGCTTGCGGAAGAGGTGCCGGTGCTTGGGGACGCCCATGTCGTACTTTCCGACCATCGCCATCGCGTCGTACAGCGCGAGGCCGGCTCCGACGTACGGACGCTCGCGGGTCCGGTGCAGGGGGTAGAGGAACGGGACCGGCCGGACCAGGTGCGGGGCGAGCCGGGTCAGCTGCAGGCCGCGCTCCTGGAGGGCCTCGCGGACGAGGCCGAGGTCGAGCATCTCCAGGTAGCGCAGACCGCCGTGGATCAGCTTGCTGCTGCGACTGCTGGTGCCCGAGGCCAGGTCGCGCTGCTCGAGCAGCCCCGTCGAGAGGCCGCGGGTGGCCGCGTCGTTCGCGATCCCGGCGCCGGTGATGCCGCCGCCGACGACCAGGACGTCGAGCGGCTGCTCGGCGGTGGCAGCCGCAAGGTTTTCCAGTGCTTCCTCGCGCGCGGCGGGGCTGAGGGCACCGGTCATGGCCCTAGTGTCGCAGCCGTGGCAGGCGACCCGACCCGGGACGGTGGCAACCGATCCGGTCCTCCGAGCGTCCATCAGGCATGACGGGGGTCGCGGGGAGGCAGGGACGTGCGCTGCTCGGTGCCCTCGCATGCCTGGTCCTCGCGGCGGCTTCGTGGGGCCTGCCGGCGTCCGAGCGGGCGCCCGCCCCGGCCGAGTCACCCGGCCGCGTGGTGCTGGCAGCCGCGCCGGGAGGGCCGGAGCGGCCGGCCGCTGAGCCGCGGTCCGGGGCTGCCCCTTCCGGTCCTGCCGAGCCCGAGCCTGAGCCCGTACCCGAGCCGCCGCGTCGGGTGACGATCACCATGGGCGGCGACCTGCTGTGGCACGACACGGTCTGGCAGAGCGCCGCCACCGACCACGCCCGCACCGGCCGCGGCCGGGGCGGCTTCGACTTCGACCCGATGTTCGCCGCACTGCGAGGGTTGGTGCGCGGTGCGGATCTCGCGATCTGTCACGAGGAGGTGCCGTTCGCCGAGCCGGGTGGCCCGTACTCGGGCTACCCGGTGTTCGCGGCGCCTCCCGAGATCGCACGCTGGCTCGGTGACTTCGGCTGGGACGCCTGCACGACGGCGTCCAACCACGCAGTCGACCAGGGATTCGGGGGCCTCCACCGGACCGCCTCGCTGCTCGAGCGGGCCGGGGTACGGCACGCCGGCACGTTCCGCACCGCGGCCGAGCGCCGGCGTCCGGTGATCCTGGAGGCGAACGGCGTCCGGGTCGCCATCGTCGCGGGCACCTACGGCCTCAACGGATTCCCGCTCCCCGAGGGCCGGCCGTGGTCGGTCTCGATGCTCGATGCCGACGACCTGCTCGCCCAGGCGCGCCGGGCGAGGGAGGCGGGGGCTGAGGTCGTGCTGGTGGCGCTGCACTGGGGTTGGGAGTACACCACCCTCCCCAATCCCGAACAGGTCGCGCTGGCGCGTCGGCTGACCCGATCGCCGGCGGTCGACCTCGTGTACGGCGAGCACGCCCACGTCGTCCAGCCGATCACGAAGGTCAACGGGAAGTGGGTGGCCTTCGGGCTCGGCAACATGATCGCGCAGCAGGAGACGGCACGGCCCTACACCTACGAGGGGATCAGCGTCCGGTTCACGTTCCGCGAGCGGCCCGGTGGCCGGTTCCAGGTGACCGACGCGGCGTACGTCCCCACGTCGTGGAACGTGTACGGCGGCGGGCAGCCGATCCGGATCACGCGCGATGTCCCCGCCGACCGGCTGCAGCGGATCCGCGAGGCGGTGCACGCGCTCGGCGGCACCCGCGGCCTCGACGAGCGGTGACGGCTACTCGACGACGACCTCGACCCGCTGGAACTCCTTGACCTCCGTGTAGCCGGTCGTGGCAAGCGAGCGTCGCAGGGCACCCATCAGGTTCATGGTGCCGTCGGCGACCCGCGACGGCCCGAACAGGATCTCCTGCAGCGTCCCGACGGGGGCGAACTCGACCCGCTCGCCGCGCGGCAGCTGACGGTGGTGGGCCTCGCCGCCCCAGTGGAAGCCGCGGCCGGGGGCGTCGGTGGCGCGGGCGAACGGCGAGCCCACCATCACGGCGTCGGCGCCGCAGGCGATCGCCTTCGCGATGTCGCCGGAGCGGCCGATCGAGCCGTCGGCGATCACGTGCACGTAGCGGCCGCCGGACTCGTCGAGGTAGTCGCGACGGGCGGCGGCGACGTCCGCGACCGCGCTCGCCATCGGCACCGCCACGCCGAGCACGGTGCGGGTCGTGTGGGCCGCTCCCCCTCCGAATCCGACCAGCACGCCGGCGGCGCCGGTCCGCATCAGGTGCAGCGCCGCCTGGTAGGTCGCGCACCCACCGACGATCACCGGCACGTCGAGCTCGTAGATGAACTCCTTGAGGTTGAGGGGCTCCGCCTGGCTGGACACGTGCTCCGCGCTCACGGTCGTCCCGCGGATGACGAACATGTCGACGCCGGCGTCGACGACGGTCTTGGCGTACTCCTTGGTCCGCTGCGGCGACAGCGAGCCCGCGACGGTGACGCCGGCGGCCCGCATCTCCTTCAGCCGAGACGTGATGAGCTCCGGCTTCACCGGCTCGCCGTAGATCTGCTGCATTCGCTGGGTCGCGTCGGCGCCCTGCAGGCTCGCGACCTCCTCGAGCAGGTCGGTCGGGTCGTCGTACCGGGTCCAGAGCCCTTCGAGGTTGAGGACCCCGAGCCCGCCCATCTGGCCGAGCGCGATCGCGGTCGCGGGCGACATCACGGAGTCCATCGGCGCGGCGAGGATCGGGAGCTCGAACCGGTAGGCGTCGATCTGCCACGCGACGCTGACCTCCTCGGGGTCGCGCGTGCGCCGCGAGGGCACGATCGCGATGTCGTCGAAGGAGTAGGCCCGGCGGCCACGCTTCGCGCGGCCGATCTCGATCTCGCTCACCGGTGCAGGCTATCGGGCACGATGTCGGCCATGGCACCCGTGCGCGGTTTCACAGGTTGGGTCGGTCCGGTCCTGGGAACGCCGGACCCGCCGGGCCTCGGTCGCTTCTATGCCGACCTGCTCGGCGGCGAGCTCAACCTGCGCGACGGTGAGTTCGTGACCGTCAAGCTGGCCGGGACGACGTACCTCGCCTTCCAGCTCGAGCCCGACCACGTGCCGCCCGTGTGGCCGGCGGGCCCGGGCGACCAGCAGATGCAGGTGCACCTCGACGTGGGCGTCGCCGATGTCGCCTCAGCCGTCACCGACGCGGAAGGGCTGGGCGCGACGTTGGCCGAGTTCCAGCCGCAGGACGACGTCCGCGTCATGCTCGACCCGGCCGGCCACCCCTTCTGCCTCTACCTCGACGAGGAGTGACCTGCCTGGTCAGCGGCCGGAGTAGTTCGGAGCCTCGACCGTCATCTGTACGCCGTGTGGGTGGCTCTCGGTGAGTGAGGCGGACGTGATCCGGACGAACCGGCCCTTCTCCTGCAGCTCGGGGACGGTCCGCGCGCCGACGTAGAACATCGACTGGGTGAGGCCGCCGATCAGCTGGTGGGCGACCGCGGACAGCGGGCCGCGGTAGGCGACCTGGCCCTCGATGCCCTCGGGCACGATCTCGTCGTCGCTGCCGACCTCGGCCTGGAAGTAGCGGTCCCTCGAGTACGACTTCTTGCCACGGCTGCTCATCGCGCCCAGCGATCCCATGCCGCGGTAGGACTTGTACTGCTTGCCGTTGACGAAGACCACCTCGCCGGGGGACTCCTCGCAGCCCGCGAGCATCGAGCCGACCATGACGGAGTCGGCGCCGGCGACGATCGCCTTCGCGATCTCGCCCGAGTACTTCATGCCGCCGTCGGCGATCAATGGCACGCCGGCCGGCCGGGTGGCCAGCGACGCCTCGTAGACCGCGGTGATCTGGGGTACGCCGCACCCGGTCACCACGCGCGTCG
The DNA here is from genome assembly GCA_963826265.1 of uncultured Actinomycetota bacterium. Lineage (GTDB taxonomy): Bacteria > Actinomycetota > Actinomycetes > Propionibacteriales > Nocardioidaceae > Nocardioides. Next base: position 846,745 of record CAWGWH010000001.1, on the reverse strand, counting down.
TACAGATGGAGCCGGGTCCGAACCCGACCTTCACCGCGTCCGCACCGGCGTCGACGAACGACTGAGCACCCTCGCGGGTCGCCACGTTGCCGCCGATCACCTGCACGTGGCGGGTCGCGGGGTCGGTCTTGAGGCGCTGCACCATGTCGAGCAGCATCCGGACGTTGCCGTGGGCGGTGTCGGCCACCAGCACGTCGACCCCGGCCTCGATCAGCGTGGTCGCCCGCTCCCATGCGTCGCCGAAGTAGCCGATCGCCGCGCCGACCATCAGCCGACCGTGGTCGTCCTTGGACGCCTTGGGGAACTGCTCGGACTTCACGAAGTCCTTGACCGTGATGAGTCCGCCGAGGCGGCCCTCGGCGTCGACCAACGGCAGCCGCTCGCGCTTGTGCTTGCGCAGCAGCACGGTCGCCTCCTCGCGGGCGATGCCGACCGGCCCGGTGATCAGCGGCATCCGCGTCATCACCTCGTCGACCTTGGTCGATGACCACTCGGCGACCGGGGTGAAGCGCAGGTCCCGGTTGGTGATGATGCCCAACAGCCGGTTGTCGAGGTCGACGACCGGCAGACCGGAGACGCGGTACTCCCCGCAGATCCGGTCGAGGTCCTCCAGGGTCGCGTCGGGGCCGATCGTCACCGGGTTGGAGATGATCCCGGTCTGGGTCCGCTTCACGAGGTCGACCTGGTAGGCCTGGTCCTCGAGCGACAGGTTGCGGTGGAGGACGCCGAGCCCGCCCTGGCGGGCCATCGCGATCGCCATCCGCGACTCGGTGACGGTGTCCATGGCGGCGCTGACCAGCGGCACCTGCAGCGTGATCTCGCGCGTCAGCCGGGTCGTGGTGTCGATGTCGCTGGGCGCCAGGTCGGAGTAACCAGGCAGCAGCAGGACGTCGTCGTAGGTGAGACCGAGGGCGGCGAACTTGTCTGGGACCTCCACGCGGTCAGTGTACGAGCCGCCTGGGCCTGTCACGCTGTGGGCATGGGGGAACGGCTCGCTCGATTCGACCCGCGCGTTGTCGTTCCGGCCGCGGCCGCGGCAGCCGTCGTGCTGCGCTTCCCCGGTGCCTTGTACCCGCCCGGGCCGGACGAGAGCGGCTACACGCTGGTTGCCAGGCAATGGGACCCCACGCCAGGCAGTGTGTACGGCGACCACTTCGTGGACCGGCCGCCGACCCTGATCGGTCTGTTCGGACTCTCCGACGCCGTCGGCGGCCCCGCCTTCGTTCGCGTGCTGGGCGCCCTCGGCTGTGCCGTGCTCGTGCTGCTCGCCGCCGCGACTGCGCGCGCCGCCGTCCGCTACGTGGGCTCGGACGACCAGGGGCTGCAGGCCCGCACCGGGGCATGGGTCGCGGTGCTGACCGCCGCCCTCACCTCCAACGCGATGATCGACCCGGTGATGGTCAAGGGCGAGCTGCTCGGCATCCCGTGGGTGATTGCCAGCTTCTGGCTGACGCTCCGCGCGCTGGTCCGGCAGGATCCTGACCGGTGGGCGGTCCTGCACGCGTGCGGAGCGGGCTTCGCGGCGTCGTTTGCCCTCGGGATGAAGCAGAACCTCGTTGCGGGACTCGTGTTCGGCGCCGTCATGCTCGTGGGAGCGCGCCTCACCCATCGGATCACCACGCGAGGACTGCTGCGGCTGGGGACTGCCGCGCTGGCCGGGGCGGCAGTCCCGGTCCTGGCCACGGTCGCGTGGGCCGCGGGGTCGGGCGTCCGGCTCGACGCGCTCTGGTACACGGTGTTCGGGTTCCGGTCCACGGCGCTGGAGGTGATCGCGGCCGGGACCCCGGGCGGGCCCCTCGACCGAGCGTTGCTGCTGCTGGGGATCGTGGTCGCCACAGGCATGGGGTTCGTGGTCGGAGGGGTGGTGGTGCATCGGGCACGGATCAGGCGCCTCGACCCCACCCTGGTCGTCGCCACCGTGGCCGTCCTGGTGGCCGACGGGGCGGGGCTGTTGCTGGGCGGCAGCTTCTGGAGGCCGTACCTGTTCGTGCTCGTCCCGGGGCTGGTGCTGTGCACGACGTTGCTGCTCGCGGTCCGGGCCCACGTCGCCCGCCGGGCGCGGATCCTGATCGTCCTCACGGCCGCCACGTCGGTGGTGTCGTGCCTGCTCTGGCTGCTCCTGTACCAGGCGGGAGTCGGGCCGCCGCTCGAGGCCAGGAGCGGGGAGGCGATCGGCCACGCTGCGGAGCCCGGGGACACGATCGTCGTGTACGGCGGCAAGGCGGACCTCGTGCTCGCAAGTGGGCTGGCGGCGCCGTATCCCTACCTGTGGAGCCTGCCGATGCGAACCCTGGACCCGGAGCTGGAACAGCTGCAGGACCTCCTCACCGGCCCGGACGCTCCGACCTGGGTGGTGATGCAGGCGCGGGGCTGGGCCTGGGACCACCTCGCCGGCCCGATCCGGCCGGCCCTAGAGGAGCGGTACGCCGTGCACGGCACGGTGTGCAACGGGCGCTACGTGTGGCTGCGCGACGACGTCAACCGGCCACCGCTGGAGCCCGACTGCGTGTGACCGTGAGATGCCACAGCCAGCACGCCAGCCCGGCCGTGACGATCGCCGCCGACGCCACCGCGAGCTCCAGCACCGAACCGGTGACCAGCGGCACGAGCAGGCTGGCGATCAGGCCGTTGAGCAGCAGCGTGAAGAACGTGAACAGTGAGACCGCCGAGCCGCGGCCGAGCGGGAACATGTCGAGCAGGATCAGCTGCATGGTGGGGTACGCCGTGACGGTGCCGAGGCCGAGCAGCGCCGGGCCCAGGACGACCCACGGCAGCTCCGGTCCGGCGACGGCCGCGATCAGGATGTTGCCCAGTGCGGCCACGACGCAGAAGCCGAGCGCACCGGTGACCAGGGCATTGCCGGAGATCCGGCCGGCCGCGGAGCTGCTGATCTGGGAGCCCACGATCACGGCGCCGACCAGCGGCGCGAACAGCATCCAGAAGTCGAGCTCGCCGAGCCCGAGCAGGTCGACCACGAGGATCGACGCGCTGGTGATGTAGATGAACTGACCCGCGAAGCTGAGGGCAGCGGCCCAGGCGACTCGGTGGAAGGTCGCGGACCTGGCCACCGACGCGAGGCTGCGGACCAGGGCGCCGAACCGCAGCGGGATCCGGCGCTCGGCCGGGTGGGTCTCGGGGAGTGCGACCGCGACCACGGCGGTCAGCAACAGGGCCACTGCCGCCATGAACCAGAAGGCGATCGGCCAGGCGCCGAGCTGGAGCAGCGCGCCGCCGATGACCGGTGCGATGGCCGGCGCGATGCCGAAGATCAGCATCACCCGGCTCATCAGGCGCTGCGCTTCGGCTCCCTCGTACACGTCGCGAATGATGGTGCGGCTGACGATGACCCCGCCGCCGGCGGTGAGGCCCTGCAGGACCCGGAACACCAGCAGCGTCTCGAGGTTGGGCGACAGAGCGCAGCCGACCGACGCGGCGGCGTACAGCACGACGCCGCCGATGATGACGGGCTTGCGACCCAGGGCGTCCGACAGCGGGCCGTGGAACGGGCTCATCACCCCGAAGGCGACGAGGTACGCCGAGACCACCAGCTGCATGTCGGCGCTGGTGACGTCGAAGTCCTCCGCCATGGCGCGGAAGGCCGGGAAGGGGGTGTCGATGCTGAACGGTCCCAGCATCGAGAGCCCCGCCAGGATCAGCGGGACCAGGAAGACGAACCCGCCCCGGCCGGTGTCGGCGGGGCGGGTCGCGTCGGGTTCGTCAGTGACCGTGACCGTGCCCGTGGCCGTGGCCGGCCGCGGTCTCCTCGTCCTCCTCGGGCTTGTCGACGATCAGGGTCTCGGTCGTCAGCAGCATGCCCGCGATGGAGGTGGCGTTGACGAGCGCGGACCGGGTCACCTTGACCGGGTCGAGCACGCCCTGGGCGACCAGGTCGCCGTACTCCTCGGTGGCGGCGTTGTAGCCGGTGCCGGTGCCCTTCTCACGGACCTTGGCGACGACGACGAAGCCGTTGACCCCACCGTTCTCGGCGATCCAGCGCAGTGGCTGGTCGGCGGCGCGCCGCACGATCCGGACGCCGACCGCCTCGTCACCGGTGAGGCCGAGGTCGTCCTCGAGCACCGAGACGGCGTGGACCAGGGACGAGCCACCGCCGGGCACGATGCCCTCCTCGATGGCCGCCCGGGTCGCCGATACGGCGTCCTCGATCCGGTGCTTCTTCTCCTTCAGCTCCACCTCGGTGGCGGCGCCGACCTTGACCACGCACACGCCACCGGCCAGCTTCGCGAGGCGCTCCTGGAGCTTCTCGCGGTCCCAGTCGGAATCGGTGTTCTCGATCTCGGCCTTGATCTGGTTGACCCGGCCCTCGACCTCGGCGGAGTCGCCCGCGCCCTCGACGATCGTCGTGTTGTCCTTGGTGATGACGATCCGCCGGGCCTGGCCGAGCACCTCGAGCCCGACCTGGTCGAGCTTGAGCCCGACCTCGGGGGCGACGACCTGACCGCCGGTCAGGGTCGCGATGTCCTGCATCATCGCCTTGCGGCGGTCACCGAACGCGGGGCTCTTGACGGCCACCGCGTTGAACGTGCCGCGGATCTTGTTCACGACCAGGGTCGAGAGCGCCTCGCCCTCGACGTCCTCGGCGAGGATGAACAGCGGCTTGCCGGCCGTGATCACCTTCTCGAGCAGCGGCAGCAGGTCGGCGACAGCCGAGATCTTCCCCTGGTGGAGCAGGATGTAGGGGTCGTCGAGGACGGCCTCCATCCGCTCGGGGTCGCTCACGAAGTACGCCGAGATGTAGCCCTTGTCGAACTGCATGCCCTCGGTGAACTCCAGCTCGGTGCCCATGGTGTTGGACTCCTCGACAGTGATCACGCCGTCCTTGCCGACCTTGTCGAAGGCCTGGGCGAGCAGGTCGCCGATGTGGGCGTCGCGGCTGGAGATCGTGGCGACCGAGGCCATGTCTTCCTTGGTCTCGACCTCGCGCGCAGCCTGACCCAGGGCGGCGTCCACCGCGGCGCAAGCCGCTTCCATGCCCCGCTTGAGGCCCATCGGGTTCGCACCGGCGGCAACCGCGCGCAGACCCTCGTGGACCATCGCCTGCGCGAGCACGGTGGCGGTCGTCGTACCGTCACCGGCGACGTCGTTGGTCTTGGTGGCGACTTCCTTGGTCAGCTGGGCCCCAAGGTTCTCGAACGGGTCGTCGAGCTCGATCTCGCGAGCAACGGTCACGCCGTCGTTGGTGATGGTCGGCGCCCCCCACTTCTTGTCGAGCACGACGTAGCGGCCCTTGGGGCCGAGGGTGACCTTGACGGTGTTGGCGAGGGCATCGACGCCGCGCTCGAGCGCGCGGCGGGCCTTCTCGTCGAACTCCAGGATCTTGGGCATGACTCTCCTACTCGGGAACGAGACCGGGTCGTGGGCCTGACAGTGCGCCCTCGCGCTCTCTCAGGCACACGACCCGGTAATGCTTCAGGAAACGACTGCGAGGACGTCGCGGGCGGACAAGATGAGGTAGTCGTCACCGGCGTACTTGACCTCGGTGCCGCCGTACTTGCTGTAGATGACCTTGTCGCCCACGGCCACGTCGAGCGGGACGCGGTTGCCGTTGTCATCGATGCGACCGGGACCGATCGCCAGGACCTCGCCCTCCTGGGGCTTCTCCTTGGCGGTGTCGGGAATGACGAGGCCGGAGGCGGTGGTCTGCTCAGCGTCGAGCGGCTTCACGACGATCCGGTCCTCGAGGGGCTTGATGTTGACCGACACTTCTGATCAACCTCTACTTTCTCTTCAGTGTCATGCGACCTGTGAAGGAGCTACAGGCGCTCCGGGACGTTGGAGCCTGCGCCAGACGCACGCCGTCGCGGGGGTCGTGCGTCTCTCGCAAGCGCTGGCACCCTCAGGGCGAGAGTGCCAACGCCGACGTTAGCACTCGCCCCGAGTGAGTGCCAGAGAGGGTGGGGATCAGGGAGTGGGTCGACCGCGCTCTGTCAGGATTCACCCGATGGACCTCGACGCGTTCCGGTGGCTGCTCACCGACGACGGGCAGCAGCTGCTGACGGACGCCACGACCGCCGCGGCCGACCCTGGCTACTCCGGCGACGAGCTCGCGCTCCAGAACGCTCTCCGACGGCGTGCCACGGCGGCGCAGGTGACCGTGACCCTCACCCAGATCGACCTGCGCCGGCGCGCCGAGACGAAGTTCGGCGACCTGGCGGCCCGGATGTACTTCACCCCCGACGGGCTCGAGCAGGCGACCCGGCGCTCGGTCGCGACGCACCGGGCCGGTCGACTGCGGGCGGCCGCCACCGCGTCGCTGATCGACCTCGGGTGCGGCATCGGCGGCGACCTGGTCGCGTGTGCGGCCGCCGGCATCACCACCGCGGGGGTCGACCTCGACCCGGTGCGGGTGGCGGTCGCCGAGGCGAACCTCGCGACGCTCGACCTTCCGGGCGCGGTGGCCATCGCCGACGCGACGACGGTCGACACCAGCCCCTTCGATGTGGCGTACGCCGACCCCGCCCGCCGCTCAGGCCGGGGCAGGATCTTCTCCCCGGAAGGCTGGAACCCGCCGTGGTCGTTCGTCGAAGAGCTGCTGCGTCGGCCGGCGTGCGTGAAAGTCGCACCAGGGATCCCTCACGAGCTCGTCCCGGACGGGGTGGAGGCCGAGTGGGTGAGCGACCACGGCGAGGTGAAGGAGGCGTCCCTGTGGTCGGGCCGGCTGTGCACCACACGGCGACGCGCGACGGTCATCGGCCAGGGTGGCCTGGCCACGATCACCGACGAGGAGGACTCCGGTGCCGGCGTGCGCCCGGTCGGTGACTACCTCTACGAACCGGACGGGGCGGTGATCCGGGCCGGCCTGGTGACGGCGGTCGCGGCCGGGGTCGGCGGCGGGCTGCTCGACGAGCACATCGCCTACGTCGTCTCCGACCAGGCGTTCCACACCCCGTTCGCGCGCGGCTACCGGGTCGTCGACGTGCTGCCGTACCGGGAGAAGCAGCTGAAGGCGGCCCTGCGCGAGCGCGGCATCGGCACCCTGACGATCAAGAAGCGGGGCGTCTCGGTGACCCCCGAAGGGCTGCGGCAGCGGCTGGCGCTGCACGGCGACGTGACCGCGACCCTGGTGCTCACCCGCGTTGCCGGGCACGGCACGGCGCTGCTGGTCGAGCCCTTCTGACCCGCGGCGTCTAGGCCAGCGCCGGGAGCCGGGAGAGCGCGTCGGCCACCTGGGCCTGGGTGTCGGCGTCGCCCCACTCGTGGTCGACGACGTTGCCGGACAGGTACGCGTCGTAGGCGGCAAGGTCGAGGTGGCCATGCCCGCACAGCGCGGTCAGGATCACCTTCTCCTCACCGGTCTCCTTGCACCGCAACGCTTCCTCGACGGCTGCTGCCAAGGCGTGGGTCGGTTCCGGGGCGGGCACGATGCCCTCCGAGCGCGCGAAGAGGACGCCGGCAGAGAAGCACTCGGTCTGTGGCTTGGCGACCGCCGCGATCTCGCCGGTCTCGTAGAGGTGACTGATCAGCGGGCTCATGCCGTGGTAGCGCAGGCCGCCGGCATGGATCGGATCCGGCACGAAGTCGTGGCCGAGCGTGTGCATCTTCATCAACGGCGTCATCCCCGCGGTGTCCCCGAAGTCGTACGCGTAGGTTCCCTGGGTCAACGAGGGGCACGCGGCCGGCTCCACCGCCAGCACCGACGGGCTCATCCGGCCCGCCCACTTCTCCCGCAGGAAGGGGAACATCAACCCGCCGAAGTTCGACCCGCCCCCGGTGCAGCCGACGAGGAGATCAGCGGTCTCCCCTGCCATGGCCAGCTGGAGCAGCGCTTCCTCGCCGATGATCGTCTGGTGCATCAGCACGTGGTTGAGCACGCTGCCCAGCGAGTAGTTGGTCGTCTCGTCGTGCGCCGCGACCTCGACCGCCTCGCTGATGGCGATCCCCAGTGACCCGGTCGAGTCGGGGTGCTTCGCCAGGATCGCGCGCCCGGCCTCGGTCAGCTCGGAGGGGCTGGGGTGGATGGTGCCACCGAACGTCTCGATCATCATCCGGCGGTAGGGCTTCTGGTCGTACGACGCCCGCACCTGCCAGACCTCGCAGTCCAGGCCGTACTGTGCGCAGGCGAACGCCAGCGCCGTGCCCCACTGGCCGGCTCCGGTCTCCGTTGTCAGCCGCTTGATCCCGGCCTTGGCGTTGTAGAAGGCCTGCGGCACCGCGGTGTTCGGCTTGTGCGAGCCCGCAGGAGACACGCCCTCGTACTTGTAGTAGATCCGCGCCGGCGTCCCGAGCGACTTCTCCAGCCGGTGCGCGCGATACAACGGGCTCGGCCGCCACAGCCGGTAGACGTCGAGCACCTCCTCCGGGATGTCGACGTACTGCTCGGTCGAGACCTCCTGGAGGATCAGGTCCATCGGGAACAGGGGCGCCAGGTCGTCCGGCCCCACCGGTTGCCCGGTCCCCGGATGCAGCACCGGCGGCGGTGGCGTCGGGAGGTCGTGCAGCACGTTGTACCAACGCGTGGGCATCTCGCTCTCGTCGAGCTGGAACTTGTGCTGCTGCACCTGGGACATGGCCCCTCCGACCTTGGCTGCGACTGCTTTCGCCGACACTAGTGACTGCAGCCCCGCCGTGGCAGTCCTGCCACCTCGACCGGCAGCCGGCCCGGCGCCGACGCCTTCCCGACCAGCACGTCGACCAGGGACCCCATCGCGCCCGGAGTGTCGCCGTACGTCGCGATCCGGACCCTGGCGCGGGACCGCCCGAGGGGGTACGGCGTGTCGGTCGCGACCGCGATCTCCGCGGCGACCGGCCCCCCGGCGTACCCCGTGAAGCCGATCCGGGTGCCTGCCGAGAGCCGCACCTCTTCTTCCGCCCGCCACGCTGCGAGCAGGCGACGCTCGCGACGTGAACGGGGCTCCGCCAGCCGCTTGGGCGGCTCGCGGCGCACCAGGATCTCGAGCCCTGCGAAGCGGGCCGCCCGGACGAACGCGGACACGCCCGCACGGTCCCCGACCGGGACCACGGCGTCCTCGACGAGCCGTCCGTCGCAGGGGCCGGAGACGACCGTGATCGCCGCAGCCGAGAGCTGCCGCGAGGCCGATCGCGCCGAGCCGACAGGGGCCGGCCGAACGGTGCCCTGCTCGGCATGGGTGAGGAGCGCGATCTGGCGGGAGACGGACCGGAGCAGCTGGGAGCGGGACAGGCTCCCCCGGCGTACTGCGCGCACCAGGGCGTTCCGCGCGACCGCCGGGTCCGGTGGCATCAGCAGCACGTCCGCTCCGGCTCGGATCGCGCGCACCGCCACGGCGGACGGTTGACGGCCCCGGGTGACGGCGGCCATCTGCAACGAGTCCGTGACGACGAGCCCGCCGAAGCCGAGCTCGCGCCGCAGCAGTCCGGTGACGACGCGACGCGACAGGCTCGACGGCACCCGCGGGTCCACCGCGCGGACGTCGAGGTGTCCGACCATCACCGCCGGCTGTCCCGCGTCGACGGCGGCAGCGAACGGCACCAGGTCGCTGAGTCGCAGCTCGCGCTGGGACCGGGTCTGGACGGGCAGGGTGAGGTGGCTGTCCGCGGCCACCGACCCGTGGCCGGGGAAGTGCTTGAGGACCGGCACCACGCCGCCCCGCGCGAGTCCGGTCGCGGCCGCGGCGACCTGCTCGACGACCAGGTCCCGGTCGGAGCCCGCCGACCGCGACCCGATGGTCGGGTCGTCCGGGCCGATCGTCACGTCGGCGACGGGCGCGAAGTCCACGGTGAAGCCGAGCCCGGCGAGCTCGGCCCCGTAGCGGCCGTAGGCACGTTCGGCCAGGCCCGCATCGTCAGCAGCCCCGGCGCTCATGAAGGCGGGGAAGCCGGTCGTCGGCGCCCGCTCCACGACACCGCCTTCCTGGTCGACCGAGAGGAACAGCGGCCACGGCCGGCGCGCCCCGCGACGCAGCGTGCGGTTGACGGCCGCGATCTGCCGCGCCGAGGTGACGTTGTCGTCGAACGCGATCACACCACCGAGGTGGAGGCTGCGGACGGTGCGCACCGGCGCCGCCGTCCCCGACCACGACCCGACGATCACCTGGCCGGCGAGCTCCGACAGCGACAGCCGCCGGGCGCTGCGTACGGCGCGGTCGAGCTCGGCCTCGGTTGGCCCCCAGCCCGTCGTCAGGCCGAGCCGGTCGGCCGGGCCCGGCGGCTCGGTCGGCTCGGTCGACTCGGTCGGCTCGGTCGGGTCCGCCGGGGACGCTTCGCTAGCGGAGATGCTCGGGGAAGCGTCAGCCTCCGGCTCGCTCGGCCCGCCTTCGCAGCCGGTAACCAGCAGGGCCAGGGCGAGCAGGGCGAGCCGCAGACTCATCCATCCAGCGCCTGTCGCTCCGCGTCGATCGTGGTGTCGTCCCCGTGGCCGGTGTGGACGACCGTGTGGTCGGGCAATGCGAACAGCTGGCGCCGGATCGACTCCACGATCAAGCCGGCGTCGCTGAAGGAACGGCCGGTCGCGCCCGGCCCGCCTTGGAAGAGGGTGTCGCCGGTGAACACACAGCCGAGGTCGTGGACGTAGAGGCACACCGCACCGGGGGCATGTCCCGGCGTGTGGAGCACCGTGACGGCGGCCCCGGCGATCTTCACTGCTTGGCCGTCGGCGAGGTCGGCGTCCCACAGGTGGTCGCGGTGCGTCAGATCCCACAAAGGCCGGTCGTCCGGGTGGAGCAGGATCGGAGCGCCGGTGCGCTCCCGGAGCTCGGGTGCGACGCGGACGTGGTCGTCGTGCGCGTGCGTGCACACGATGGCCTTGACCGTCCGGCCGGCGACCACCTCCAGGATGGCATCGACGTCGTGGGGCGCGTCGATCACCAGGCATTCGACGTCGTCGCCGACGACCCAGATGTTGTTGTCGACGTCGAACGTCTCGCCATCGAGGGAGAAGGTGCCGCTGACGACGGCATGGTCGACCCGCGCCGTCACTCGAAGATCACCACCGAGCGCAGTACGTCGCCACCGTGCATCCGGTCGAAGGCCGCCTCGATGTCGCCGAGCCCGATCTCCTCGGTGACGAAGGCGTCCAGGTCGAGCCGGCCCTGCTGGTAGAGGTCCACCAGCATCGGGAAGTCCCGGCTCGGCAGGCAGTCGCCGTACCAGCTCGACTTGAGCGCGCCGCCGCGACCGAAGACGTCGAGCAACGGGATGTCGGGCACCCTCATGTCGGGGGTCGGCACTCCCACGAGGACGACGGTGCCGGCCAGGTCACGGGCGTAGAACGCTTGCTTCCACGTCTCGGGCCGGCCGACAGCGTCGATCACGACGTCCGCGCCGTCGGAGCCGTCGGTGCCGCAGATCTCCTTGATGGCGTCGACCGGGTCTCGCTCGGTGCTGTTGACGGTGTGCGTGGCGCCCAGCTTCGTGGCGCCCTCGAGCTTCCGGTCGTCGATGTCGACCGCGATGATCGTCGACGCGCCGGCCAGCGCGGACCCCGCGACCGAGGCGGCTCCGACGCCGCCGCAGCCGATCACCGCGACGCTCTTGCCCCGGCTGACGTTTCCGGTGTTGAGGGCGGCGCCGAGGCCGGCCATGACACCGCAGCCCAGCAGTCCGACCGCAGCCGCCCGTGCGGACGGGTCGACCTTGGTGCACTGGCCGGCGGCCACCAGGGTCTTCTCGGCGAAGGCGCCGATGCCGAGGGCCGGGCTGAGTGGCGTCCCGTCGGCGAGGGTCATCTTCTGGGTCGCGTTGTGGGTGGCGAAGCAGTACCAGGGCTCGCCGCGGTCGCACGCGCGACAGGCGCCGCACACGGCACGCCAGTTCAGGATCACGAAGTCGCCCGGTGCCACGTCGGTGACGCCGTCGCCAACCGCCTCGACGACGCCGGCCGCCTCGTGCCCGAGCAGGAACGGGAACTCGTCGTTGATGCCGCCCTCGCGGTAGTGGAGGTCGGTGTGGCAGACCCCGCAGGCCAGCACGGTCACCAGGGCTTCGCCGGGCCCCGGGTCGGGGACGTGGATGGTCTCGAGCGAGACCGGCTCGCCCTTGCGGTGGGACACGACGGCCTGGACCTGGTGCATGGCGGCAAGACAACCACACCAGGCACTCGAGCGTCCCACCTGCATGTGGGGGCTCCTGCTGGCCGCGATCCTGGCCACGGTGACGGTCGAGACGCCCGCGCCGCCACCCACGCTCGCGGAACGCCCGCCGTACGTCCTCGCCACCCGGTGAGGGACAGGCTCCGAAGACCTCACCAGAAGCCGAGCACCTGACCGCCGATCCGGACGATGAACGCCGAGACCACGAGCACGAAGAAGACCCGCACGAAGCCGCTGCCCCGGGCGATGGCGGTCCGGGCGCCGAGGTAGCCACCGAGCAGGTTGGTGGCACCCATCACCAGCCCGACCTTCCAGACCACGGCGCCGGCGGGCACGAACACAACGAGTGCGGCGAGGTTGGTGGTCCAGTTCGCGAGCCGGGCCTTCGCGCTGGCCTCGAGGAACGAGTAGCCCAGCAGCCCGACGAGCGTGAACACGAAGAAGCTGCCGGTGCCGGGGCCGAGCGCACCGTCGTAGAAGCCGATCGCCAGCCCGGTCACCATCGCGGCGGCCAGGTGCCGGTGACCGGACCAGCGGAGCGCGGTCGCCTCGCCCAGCTCCGGCTTGAGCAGCACGTACGCGCCGACGACGACCAGCGCTACGAGGACGATCGGGTCGAACGCCGACTTGGGGATCTGGGTCGCCACCAGAGCGCCGCCGACCGAGCCGACGAACGCCAGCGCCATCAGGGGCAGGAAGGTCCGCGGATCGGGCCGCACCCGCCGGTAGTACGTCGCGCTGCTGACCGTGGTCCCGCAGATCGACGCCAGCTTGTTGGTGCCGAGCACCTCGACGGGCGTGGCGCCCGGCAGGCCCAGCAGCAGCGCGGGGAGCTGGATCAGGCCGCCGCCACCCACCACCGCGTCGACGTACCCGGCCGCGAAGCCCGCCAGCGCGAGCCAGAGCAGCACTTCGACGGAGACGTCCACGGACACCTACGCGCCCGAGGTGAGGAGGCGTTCGCGCTCGGCCTCGCTCGAGGCGAGCTGCTCGGCAGTCTCCTGCTGCCGACGCTCCAGGTCCTGCCCGATGGCGACCACCTGGGCCAGCAGCTGCTGGACCCGGTCGGACGCCTGCGCGATCCGGTCACGGACCGCCCAGTCGCTGAAGATGTTGTCGAACCACACGTCGAGCGTGCGGGTGAGCTCGGTGATGCCGACGCCCTCGACCGGGCCGATGCCGACGTCGGCGAGCTCGGTGGCGAGCGACCGCAGCGCAGCGTCAGCCCGCTGCATCACCGCCCCGGCACGATCGAGCTTGTCATGCTTGGCCAGGTCGGCAAGCAGCCCGCCGCCGAAGAACGTGTCGTACGTCGCCCAGGAGCCGGCGCTGCCGAGGTGCCGGGCCGCTTCCTGCAGCGCTTGGTGGGCCGCCCGCCCGGCCGCATCGGCCTCCGCGAGCTGGGTCGCGCGAGCGCTGAGCTCGCCGACCCGGCCGACCAAGGCCGTGAGCCGCTCGCTGGCAGCCGTCGCCGCGGGGTCGGCGCGCACCTCCTGCTCCCGCTGGTCGAGCAGCGCCGTACGGCGGGCGTCGAGATCGCCGTGCTCGGCGACCCGCGCCTCGAGGGAGGCGATCTCGCGTTCCTCAGCCGCCAGGCGTGCCTCGGCCTCCGCCACGGCGTACTCCGCGGCCGCCGCCTCGGCCCGCTCCCGATCAAGCTCGGCGTCGCGGCGACCACGCAGCCCGGCCAGGATCCGGGCCATCGACAGAGACTCGAGCGCTGCCACGTCTGCGTGCTCGTCGGCCAGGCGCGTCCGCGCGTCCGCCACGCGCTGTCGCGCCGGCTCGGCCCGCTCCCGGGTCGCGGCCAACGCGGCCACCAGACCCTCCTTCGTGGTGCGGTCGCGCGCGAGCTGCTCCAGTCCCGCCAGTGCCTCGCTCATGCGGACGATCGTAGGGTCGGCCCTACAGTCGGGTGCGTGCGGATCGTGTCGCTGCTCCCCTCGACCACCGAGATCCTCTTCGCCATCGGCGCGGGGGACGACGTGGTCGGTGTGACGTTCGAGTGCGACTATCCGCCGGAGGCGCGGGAGCGCCGGATCGTCTCGACCTCGGCGATGCCCGAGGGGCTGACGCCTGCGGAGATCGACGCGTACGTCGCGGGCGCAATGTCACGCGGCGAGGACCTCTACCACCTCTCGGAGGACGCGCTCGCCGGGCTCGACGCCGACCTGGTCGTGACCCAGGACCTCTGCGCGGTCTGTGCCGTGGACGTGTCCGTGGTCGACGACGCCCTGGCGCACCTCGGTTGCACGGCCGAGGTCTTGACCATCGATCCGCACACGCTGAACGAGGTCCTCGCCTCGATCGAGACCTTGGGCAAGGCGACCGGCCACGAGGGCGAGGCAAGCGAACTGGTGGCCGACCAGCGGGAGCGCCTCGCGCGCGTGCGGGCCCGGGTTGCCGGTCGCCCGCGACGGCGGGTGATGCTGCTGGAGTGGACCGACCCGCCGTACGCGCCGGGCCACTGGGTGCCCGAGATGATCGAGGCCGCCGGCGGCGAGCCGCTGCTCGGCACCGCGGGTCAGAAGTCGGTGCGAGTGACCTGGGAGGCCGTCCGCGCGGCAGCGCCGGAGGTCGTCGTGGTCGCACCCTGCGGCTACGACCTGGCCGGCGCGACGGCGCTGGCCGACGAGCTGGTCGCGTCCGAGGTGCTGCCCACCGGCGTACCCGTGCACGCGGTGGACGCGAACGCCGCCTGGGCCCGGCCCGGGACCCGGCTGGTCGACGGCGTCGAGGAGCTGGCTGCGCTGCTCCACCCGCCTCGTGTGCCTGAGAACGCCCGATAGGTAGGTGTCAGCCACACGCCGCGGAAGTTCAGCTGCCGACCCAGAACCCGCGGCCGCCGTACCAGTCGCCGAAGTGCTCGCGGTACGCCGAGGCGGGCGATCGGTCGCCGAGGTAGCTGCCGACGACGGCCGCCCCCAGGTCGTCGAGCTCGGGTGCGATCACGCGGCCGCCGACCCGGTGGGCCATCGACTCGATGAACTGCGCCAGGCCGGGATCCTCCCCGAGCCGGAAGAACGTCGACTGCGCGCCGAGCCTGGCCGCGGTGTCGAGCTCCCGCACGGCGTAGGCGATCGTCAGCGGGTGGGGCGGGTAGGAGAAGTAGACCTCGCCGTCGGGTTCGAGGTGCGAGGTCGGCTCCCCGTCGGTGACCACGAGCAGCACCGGCTGCGCGTTCGGATGCTTGCGGAAGTGGCGGTTGGCGAGCAGCAGCCCGTGGTGGAGGTTGGTGCCCTTGTCCCAGCGGGCGTCAAGGGCGGTGAGCTGCTCGATCTCCATCACCTGCGCGGCGCGGCCGAAGCCGATCAGCTGCAGCGCGTCGCCCCGGAAGCGGCTGCGGATCAGGGTGTGGAGCGCGAGTGCGGTGCGCTTCATCGGCACCCACCGGCCGTCCATCGCCATGGAGAACGACGTGTCGACCAGGAGCGCCACCGCGGCCTGGGTGCGGGCCTCGGTCTCCTGGACCTCGACGTCCTCGATCTCGAGCAGCCGACCACTCCCACCCCGCTCCGTGACACGACGTCGGACGCCGTTGAGGACGGTGCGCGGCAGGTCCCACGGCTCGGTGTCGCCGAACCGCCACTCGCGGGTCGCTCCCGAGAGCTCCCCGGCCGCGCCGGCGGAGCGCAGCTCGCGCTGTCCCTGCCGGCCCGACATCCGCTCCGCGACGTCGCGCAGCAGCGCCTTGCCTAGCTGGCGCATCGCCTTCGGGCTGAGCCGGTACTGACCGTCTGAGCCGCGCTTGAGGTAGCCGCTGTCGCGCAGCGCCTGCTCCAGTCGCTGCAGCGTGCGCGCGTCGACGGCCGCGCGGTCGCCGAGCTGGCGGGCGAGCGCGTCGAGGTCGACGTCATCGAGCCGCGCCCCGTCGTACGACTGGGAGAGCTGCTCGCCGAGGGCGTCGAGCTCCGCGAGGTCCTGGAGCACACCGGTGCCGTCGCCGAGCCCGAGTCCCTGCCCGCCTTCGAACCGCTCCGAGCCCGACCAGTCCTCGCCGGGCCGCAGCGCCTGCAGGTTGGCGTCCATCCGGGCGAGCTGCTCCGTCAGGGCCGGTGAGCCGAAGGCCTGTTGCGACAGCTGCATCAGCTGCTCGCGTTGCTCGGGTGACATCGAGCTGAGCATCCGCTGCGCGGCGGCCGAGCGGGCCGCGAGGGCGTCGAGCAGCTCGTCGATGTTCTGCGGGTTCTCGGGGAAGAAGTCCCCGTGCTTGTCCATGAAGTCGTCGAAATCCTGTGGGGTGTCCTCGCCCCGGCGGTGCTTCTCGAGCAGCTCGTTGAGGTCGTCGAGCATCTCGTTGACGGCCGCCCGGTCCTCGTCGGTGGCGTTCTCGAGCGCCTGCTTCATGCCGGCGAACCGCTGGTCGAGGAGCTCACGGCCGAGCAGGTCCTTGATCTCCTCGTAGGCCTCGCGGGCCTCGCGGCTCTGCCAGTCGTACGACGCGAGCTCGATCACCGCGGCCGCTGGGTTCGGCGAAAGGTTCTCCAGCTGCATCTCGCGGATCGCGCGGTCGGCGTCGTCCATCTCGACGTCCCGGGCGAGCTGCTTGCGCTCCTCGAGCACCGCCTTCTCGAGCAGCTCGCGCACCTGGTCGAGGGTGCCGTCGAGGTTGTGCCTGCGGAGGAGCTCGCGGCGCCGTTCGGCGATCTGCCGCGCCAGCTCGTCGAGGCCCGTCTGGTCGCTGCCGCCGCGGCGCAGGAACTCGCCCATCGCCCGCTCCGGGCTGTAGCCGGCCATCACGTCCTGGCCGATCTCGTCGAGCGCCTCGGCGAGGTCGACCGGCGGGGCGAGCGGGTCGCCTCCGTCGTACCTCGTGTAGCGGCTCATCGGTGACTCACCCGTAGACGGTCTCTGCGCCGTCGGTGTCCTTGCCGATCTTGCGGGCGAGGTACAGCCCCTCCAGCGCGAGCTCGATGGCGGACGCTCGCGTGCCGTCGTCGGCGGCCTCGAACCGGTCGCACACCTGGTCGTAGAGGTCGGTCTCGCCGGCCTGGTCGGGCGGCAGCGCCGGCAGGCCGGACAGGAAGTCGCGGGCGGCGACCTGCGAGCCGGTGGTGATCATCCGGCCCTCCTCGATCGCGTCGACGAGCGGCGCGAAGTCGAGACCTCGCAGGTGGTGGCGCACGGTCTCGGCGGTCGCGGTCCGCAGCAGGTGGGTCAGCACCTCGTGCTCGCGACCCTCCTCGCCGGTCTCGAACTCGATCTTGCCGCCGAGCACATCGACCGAGGTCTCGAGGTCGACGACCCGCGCCACCGCGTGCTCCTCGTCCTGCGTCGTGGCCCGGTGCAGCGCAGCGGCCGCGATGGTTTCGGCGCCGGCGATGGCGAACCGGGCGCTGACGCCGCTGCGCTGGTCGACGGCGTTGGAGCCGCGCAGCTGACGGGTGAACCGGGCCAGGGTCTCGACCAGGTGGTCGGGCACCTCGGCGACCAGGTGGGCCTCCTGCCGGATCACGGCCACCTCGTCGGCGAGCTCGCGCGGGTAATGGGTGCGGATCTCGGCGCCGAACCGGTCCTTGAGGGGCGTGATGATCCGACCCCGGTTGGTGTAGTCCTCGGGGTTGGCGCTCGCGACGACCAGCACGTCCAGCGGCAGCCGCAGCACGTAGCCGCGGATCTGGATGTCGCGCTCCTCCATCACGTTCAGCATTGCGACCTGGATCCGCTCGGCCAGGTCAGGCAGCTCGTTGATCGCGACGATGCCGCGGTGGCTGCGGGGGATCAATCCGAAGTGGATGGTCTCCGGGTCGCCCAGCAGCCGGCCCTCCGCGACCTTCATCGGGTCGACGTCGCCGATCAGGTCGGCCACCGACGTGTCGGGAGTGGCGAGCTTCTCGGAGTACCGCTCGTCGCGGTGGCGCCAGGTCACGGGCAGGTCGTCACCGAGCTCGGCGGCCCGGCGTCGTGAGGCCGGCGTGATCGGCTCGAGCGGGTGCTCCCCCAGCTCGGAGCCCTCGATGACCGGAGTCCACTCGTCGAGCAGCCCGACCAGGGCGCGAAGCAGGCGTGTCTTGCCCTGGCCGCGTTCGCCGAGCAGCACGATGTCGTGGCCGGCGATCAGCGCCCGTTCAACCTGGGGGACGACCGTGTCGTCGAACCCGTGCAGCCCCGGCCAGGGATCCTCCCCTGCGGCCAGCTTCGCCAGCAGGTTCGCCCGGATCTCGTCGCGCAGCGGGGTCGCGGCGTACCCCAGCTCGCGTAGCCCGCCCACGGTGGTGTTCTCGGATGCCTGGGTCACCCGTTCACGGTAGACCCGAGCGACAACCGCATACCTCTCTGCCTGAACGCGACGGCGCCCGCGTCACGCTTCCTGGCGGCGTCGGCGCGCCAGCGGCCACGCCCCGATGACGAGGCCCCCACCGAGGCCCAGCAGCACGAGGGCAGGGAAGGCACTGCGCGTGACCCGCTCGCGGACCGTGGGCTGGGCCTCAGTATCCCCGCGTCCCCCCGCGTCCACCGAGGTCGGCACGCACGACTGGGTGCCGGTGACCGTGACGACCGCACCGTCTCGGCAGGTGTCACCGCCCGACTGGCCGTCGTTCTCGACCGGGTCGGCCGTCGCCTGCTCGCCGCAGGTCTCGATCACGCCCGTCTCGGCAACCTGGGTGAGCGTCACCATCAGGTCGAGGGAGGCGCGCTGGTCCATCGCCACCATGGCGTCCGCGTCGCGGAAGTCCAGGGTCACGTCGATCGCCTGCACGGCCCCAGGGGCGAGGTTCGGACCCGTAACCGTCAGGCTGCAGTCGGGATCGTCGGTGTGCAGAGGACCGTCGCTGTGGACTCCGCCGAGGTCGACGCCGACGTCGATCGCGTCCGCGAGCTCGTTGTCCGGCCCGGAGTCGGACACCGCCAGCGTCGTACGCGCGACCACGTCGGACCCGTTGCGCACGTAGAACCTGCGCGTGAGCTGGTCGCCCGGCACGAGCTCGCCGGCGCCGGCGAAGAGGTGTCGGCGCAGCTGGTCACGGAACGGCCCGTGGGGGTTCGTCGACACCTGCAGGCCCGACGTGTCCGCCTGGGCGGGTGCCGAGAACGCCAGCCCGGCGCACACGAGGCCGAGGAGCAGCAGGACCGAGCCGATCCGTCGCGCGATCATGCCGGCACCTCCGTACGGCGCCGGCGCTCGAGGAGGCCGGCCACGATGAAGGAGGCGCCGTAGAGGAGCAAACCGAGTGCGACGAGCTGGACGGCGGTGCCGAGCCAGCTCGACGCCATCCACACGGACGCGTAGCCGACGATGGGCACGGAGTACCACACCTCGCCCATGACCTGCTCCGGCTTCACGGGCTCGAGGTCGATCGCGCCGTTGGCGTCCCCCTGCGTCACGAACCTGGTCCCCTCGCTGCCGTAGGTCACCTCGACGATCCGGTGGGTGGTCAGGGCCGGGTCGTCGGAGATCGGCTGGAAGGTGATGACGTCGCCCACGCCGAGCTGATCGGTGTCGACCGGCCGCACGATGACGACGTCGCCGATGTCGTAGGTGCCGGTCATCGAGCCGCTCAGGACGGTCAGGGGCTGGGCGCCGGTCGCCTTCGGGACCACGATCAGCGCGAGGGCGGCGATGATCACAGCGGTGAGGAGGGCCCAGCTGAACGTCTGGGTGAGCAGCCGGCGCGCCGAGGAAGGCGCAGCGGAGGTCGCTGCGGGCGGGGTCGCCTGCACGGTCACGGTGTCCATGTCGTCACTCAGCCGATCTCGAGGGCGCTCGACTGAGCGGCGGTGTCGTAGGCGAACCACATGTCGTCATCGCTGGCGGAGTTGACCGCGAGCTTGACGTAGAGGCGTCGGTTGCTGGGCACGTTGAGGTTGACGGTGCCGAAGTCCCACACCTTCTGGACCCAGGTGCTGCTGCCGGCGCTCCACGCGGTCGCCGGCGCCACCTGGGCCGTGGCGAGCTGGGTACAGCCATTGAAGTTGTTGTTGTCGTTGCACTCGTAGAGCCCGGCGACGACGGAGCCCTTCTTCGACGTGTCGAAGCCCTTCATCGCGCTCCAGAGGCGGAGCTTCACGGGCACATTGCCCACGATCGGGCCCTTGACCGACCACCGCTGGTTCTTGGTGTTGTCGGTCTCGTTCAGGCCCGAGCCCTTGGCCAGGAGCAGCCCCGCAAAGGAGTCCCGGTTGGTGTCGTAGTTGGGGAGCGTGGCGAGGGTCGGCGCGGTCGTCACCAGGTTGAGGTGTGTGCTCGAGGAGGTGTTCCCGGTGCCCGGGTTCTCCAGGTAGTAGGAGGTGGTGGTGGGCGCCACGGGGGTCACGGTGACCTGGAACGTCAGCGTGAGGAGGGGGGTCGCCCAGCCGGTCGGCCGCTGTGCGCCGGAGAGGTTGATGGTCACGTTGCCGCTGACGGCTGTCGTGGACGACGTGACCTTCGCACACAGGGTCTGGTTGGGGGAGGTGGGGGTGGTGTCCACGAAGACCGAGGCCGTCGTGGCACTGGCGCAGCTCGTCCCGACCGTCGCGGTGACGCCGGCTGGCGTGGTTGCGACGGTGGCGGTGATTCGCTGCTGCAGGTTCTTGCCCGCGGAGGTGTCGTCCAGCACGAACGACGTGTCGGCGGTCGAACCTGCCGCCTGGCTCACCGTCACTGCGCCCGGGGAGGTCGCCGCGAAGCTCATGCTGCCTGCGGTCACCTGGTGAGCATGGAGTGACCGCTGGTCGGCCCAGGACGCACGCGTCACCCCCGTGGCGGCGCCCCCGACGAGGAGGGCGCCGACCACGGTGGCGATGAGCGGGATCCTGGACATCATCAGATCAGTTCTGGGTCCGGATTCAGGACTGGCTGATGGTGAAGGTGGAGGCCGGCGTGTCCGCCGACTTGTCCTGGTCCACGGTGCCACCGGTGCCGCTGGGCAGCGTGTAGGTGACGGTCGCGGTCAGGGTGGCCGTCCCGAACGGGTCCACGAAGGAGAACGTGGTGGCCGAGTCCTTGGTGATGTCGGTGGCGCCCGAGCCGCTGGCGACGACGTCGACGTCGTACTGAAGTGTCGAGAAGTCGCTGACCAGGTCCTCGACGTCGAGGACGATCGTGCCTGCGAGGTTCTTGCCGGTGCCCGAGACGTCGAAGGTCTGGGTGTAGGTGATCACGTCGCCCGGGACCATCAGGTCGCTGGCGTTCCAGTCGTTCGGAGCGCCGGTGGTGCGAGCGTCGTCGTAGACGCCGGCCTCGGTGTCGATGGTGAGCTCACCGGACTGCACGCCGTTGGCGGCCAGGTTCTCGCTGTCGCTCCACAGGGCGTAGGTGCCGAAGCCGCCCATGAGGAGCGCGACGCCGGTTGCCCCGGCGATGGAGCCCTTGATCATCTTGTTCATGTCTGAATCCCGTTCGTTCCTGCGTCCACCCCGCTGGCGGACCGCACGAGAGAGGAACGTATGGAGGAAATGGGGGCGGAGTACGCGAGATCCTGCGGGCTTTCACCGCACGTGGGGGAAGTGTTACTGCGCACCTCGAAGAGTGACTTTTCCCGTCCTACGGCCCGGTGACCGGGGTAGTCCGAACGGGCTAGCCGCCCGCCGGCAATCGGTCAGCCGCGGGCGAGGAACGCCAGCAGGTCCTGGCGGGTGAGCACGCCCACGGGCTTGCCGTCCTCGTGCACGAGGACCGCGTCGGAGCCCTCGAGCAGGGTCACCGCGGCGGAGGCAGGTTCGGTGGAGCCGATGCTGGGGAGCGCATCGGACATGTGCTCCTCGACAGGGTCGGTGAGCCGGGCTCTGCCGGCGAACAGCGCGTCGAGCAACGTGCGCTCGGACACCGATCCAGCGACTTCTGCTGCCACGATCGGCGGCTCGGCGCGCACGACCGGCATCTGGGAGACGCCGTACTCCTGGAGGATGTGGACCGCCTCCGCGATCGTCTCGGCCGGGTGGGTGTGGACCAGGTCCGGCAGCCGGCCGTCCTTGCCGCGCAGCACTTCGCCGATCGTCTGCTCGTGGTCGGCGCCGGCGTCGCCGGTCGGGAACCCGTACTGCGCGAGCCAGTCGTCATTGAAGACCTTGGTGAGGTAGCCGCGACCGGAGTCGGGCAGCAGCACCACGATCACCGCGTCGGTGCGTCCCTCGGCGGCCAGCTCCTCGGCCAGCTGCTTCGCGGCGTAGGCCGCCATGCCGGACGAGCCGCCGACGAGCAGCGCCTCTTCGCGAGCCAGTCGTCGCGTGTAGGCGAACGAGTCGGCGTCGGAAACCTCGATGACCCGGTCGGCGACGTCGCGGTCGTAGGTGTCGGGCCAGAAGTCCTCGCCGACGCCCTCGACCAGGTACGGCCGGCCGGTGCCGCCGGAGTAGACGGAGCCGGCCGGGTCGGCGCCGACCACCTGGACCGACGGCCCACCTCGTTCGGCAGAACGCTCCTTGAGGTAGCGGCCGACACCAGTGATCGTGCCGCCGGTGCCCATGCCGGTCACGAAGTGGGTGACCCGGCCCTCGGTCTGCTCCCAGATCTCGGGGCCGGTCGTCTCGTAGTGGGAGCGCGGGTTGTTCGGGTTGGAGTACTGGTCGGGCTTCCAGGCACCCGGCTGCGACGCGAGCCGGTCGCTCACGTTGTAGTAGGAGTCCGGGTGCTCGGGCGCGACCGCTGTCGGGCAGACGACCACCTCGGCGCCGTACGCCTTGAGGACGTTGCGCTTGTCCTCGCTGACCTTGTCGGGGCACACGAAGACGCAGCGGTAGCCCTTCTCCTGCGCCACCATGGCGAGTCCGACGCCGGTGTTGCCGGACGTCGGCTCGACGATCGTGCCGCCGGGCTGCAGCTCACCGGACGCCTCGGCCGCCTCGATCATCCGGGTGGCGATCCGGTCCTTCACCGAGCCCCCCGGGTTGAGGTACTCGATCTTCGCCAGCACCAGCGGGCCGTCGAGCCCGTCGAGGGAGCGGCGGAGTCGCAGCAGGGGGGTGTGGCCGATGAGGTCCAGCAAGGAGTCGACGTACTGCATCCCGTCAATCTATTGCCACGAACCCGCCACGGAAGATTCCCGGGCATGCGTATCGTGATCGCGTGGGGAAGGCAGCAGCGGCACGAAAGCTGGCCGCCGCCGCCGCGTACGGCGGGGGCGGTCTGTCGCTGCTGGGCGGAGGGCTCTACGGACTGCTGGCCGCCGAGGCCAAGCTGGCCCGCAAGGCGATCGGCGAGCCGCGCAGCGAGCCGCCGCCCGACCCGACCGGCTGGTACGGCCGTGGCCGGCCAGGTCCGGCCCTCAAGGTCGCCCTGCTCGGCGACTCCAGTGCCGCCGGCTACGGCGTCGACCTCATCGTCGACACCCCCGGGGCGAACCTCGCCACCGGCTTGGCGGATGCCGCCGACCGGCGCGTGCACCTGCGCGGGTTCGCGGCGGTCGGCGCCCAGTCCTCCGACCTCGCCGGCCAGGTCGACCGGGTGCTGCCGACCGACCCCCTGCTCGCCGTGATCCTGATCGGCGTCAACGACATCACCCACCAGGTCCTGCCGGCCTCGTCGGTCCGCAACCTCGCCGAAGCCGTACGCCGGCTCCGCGACGCGGACATCGCGGTCCTCGTCGGCACCTGTCCCGACCTCGGCACGATCCGCCCCATCCCGCCGCCGCTCAAGCAGCTGGCCCGCGGCTGGTCGCGCCGGCTGGCCGCCGCACAGGCGATCGCGGTCGTCGAGCAGGGCGGCCGCACCGTCTCGCTCGGCACCATCCTCGGTCCGGAGTTCGACGCCGCGCCGGCGCTGCTGTTCGGCCCCGACCGGTTCCACCCGTCGGCCGACGGCTACCGAGCCCTGGCCGACGTGCTGCTCCCCTCGGCGCTCGCCGCACTCGGGCTGGGGCCGGAATCGTCAGAGGAGCCCGAGCCGTTCCGCGGCGAGGGGCTGCGACCGGTGGCACAGGCGGCCATCGAGGCCGCGGCTACCCCGGGCACCGAGCTCGACGGCACCGAGGTGGCGGGTTCGCGCCGGGGCGTGCGCGGCATGTGGGTCGAGCTGCGGCACCGCCGCCGGCACCCGGTGACCGACGCCGAGGCGCCCGAGGCGGTCGAGACCGTCCCCTCCTGATCCGGCCGGGGTAGGGAAGCCCCACCGACGACAACCGTCGGGCGCTCGCGGTGCTCGCCTAGTTCCAGGGCGAGCAATGATCGACGGCCCCGCCCGGGTGGGCGAGGCCGTCGGTCGTGAACCGGTACGTCAGTCCGAGCTGAAGATCGCCAGGATGCGCAGCAGGTTGGTGTAGATCCAGACCAGGCTGACGGTCAGCGCGAACGCGGCGCGCCACGACTCCCGCTCGTCGATCCCGGCCGCGATCCCCTGCTCGACGAAGTCGAAGTCGAGGATCAGCATGAAGACGCCGAGGACCAGGCCCGCGAACGAGAACAGCAGGCCGAGGCCGCCGAAGCCGAGGAAGCCCATCGCGTTGCCGAAGAAGCCCAGCACCATCTCGAGCAGGCCGAGCGCGACCATGCCGAACATCGCGGCGATCACGAAGGTGCGGAACTTCTGGCCGACCTTGATGTCGAAGAACTTGTACGCCGCCAGCGTGCCGGCGAACGCGGCGAAGGTGCCGAGCACGGCCTGCAGCACGATGTTGTTGCCGAGCCCGGACTCGTTGACGAACATCGCGTCGATGAGCTTGCTGAACGCGCCGAGGGCGACGCCCTCGAGGGCCGCGAAGGCGATGACGAGGGGCGGGCTGATCACGCGCTTGAACGAGTTGACCATCGACAGTGCGAAGGCACCGAGCGAACCCAGCATCAGTGCGCCATAGAGCGTGCCGAGGTTGTCCTCGCTGGTCCTGATGTCGCCGGTCACGAACCAGGTGATGGCCGCCGTGACGATCACGATGCCCAGCGAGATGCCGGTCTTCTGGACGACCGAGTCGATGGTCATCCGCTCGCCGGTGCCGGTGGGGGCCTCGGCGTACCCGGTCTGGGCCTGCTGGCCGTAGGCGTCGTGAGCCGCACCGTTGCCGGGGTAGGTCTGGTTGCCGTAGGCATTGGTGGACCCGTTGAACGCGTCCGAGTTGCGGAACACGGGGTTGTTGCTCTGCATGGTCTCCTCCTTGGAGGCCTGGCGGACGTCGACTTGACGACCTGCCTGTCGGTCCAGTCTACGGACCAGTTACCGAATCAACGAGGGCGCGCTGTTCGCTGTTCCCCGAACTGGAAATTCTCAGGTGTGCCCCGGGTGGGGGTCGAACCCACACTGAACCGCTTTTAAGGCGGTCTCCTCTGCCGATTGGGATACCGGGGCCGGTTCATTCTGTCAGCGCGGCGATCGCGCGGGCGCGTGCGAACACGTCGTCGAGCATGGTCGGGGTGAGCCGGCCGGTGAACGTGTTGTGCTGGCTGGGGTGGTAGCAACCGAGGAGCACGAGGCCGCCGAGCTCCACCTCGGCAGCGTGGGCGAACCGCGGCCTCGGGGAGGGTACGGCGACGCCGGCCGCGGCCAGGCCGCGGAGCGCGCCTGCCCAGCCGTAAGCCCCCAGCGCGACCACGACGCGCAGGTGTGGCCGCAGCAGCGCGACCTCGCGGGTCAGCCAGGGCTCGCAGATGTCCCGCTCGCGGATGGTCGGCTTGTTCTGCGGTGGTGCACACCGCACGGTGGCGACCATCCGGGCGTCGACCAGCGCCTGTCCGTCCCCGGCGTGGACCGAGGTCTCCTGGGTCGCGATCCCGACCCGGTGGAGGCTCGCGAACAGCCAGTCGCCGCTGGAGTCGCCGGTGAAGACGCGGCCGGTGCGGTTGCCGCCGTGGGCGGCCGGGGCGAGTCCCACGATCAGCAGGCTCGGCGTGGCCGACCCCCAGCCGGCGATCGGGCGGCCCCAGTAGGGCTGCCCGGCGAACGACGCCCGCTTCTCCTCCGCGACGTCCTCGCGCCACCGGACCAGCCGGGGGCAGGCGCGGCACACGCTGAGCCGGCCGTCCAGCTCTGCCAGCTCGGGATCGGCCGCCAGCCGTCGTACCTGCGCGGCCGATCGCGCCACCGGGGTCGTCGCGGACGCCGGGTCGTCCGGCCACCCGGTACCCGGCGACACCGGCGATGGGAAGGGCTCACCAGTCACCGGGTGCGGCAGGTCGGTCACGCCGCCAGTCTGCCGTGATGTGTCGAGGCCCAGTAGAACGGTCCCACCGTGCTCGAGACCATGAGGTCCCGGAGGTACTCCGGGGCCATCGCGCGGTAGTACGCGACCTGCTCAGCCAACAGCGCCCCGGATCCGTCGTCGTCCATCAGGAGAGGTTAGCCATCGTCCACGCGATGCCCTCGAGGATGTCGGCCTCGCTGACGACCAGCCGGTCCACGCCGGTGCGGCGCAGCACCCGCTCGGCGATCACGAGCCCGGCGTCGATCACGTCCGCGCGGCCGGGGTGCATGTACGGCAGTGCGCGACGCTGCTCGACGGTCATGGCGACGATCCGGCCGATCTCCGCGAGAACGTCTGCCCGGTCGTGCGCGGAGGCGTGCACCGCGTCGGGATCGTAGGCCGGGAGGTCGAGGACCGCAGCCGCGAGCGTGGTCATGGTGCCCGCGATGCCGACCACCGTCGCTGCCTCCTCGAACGGGACGCCACACCGGTCGAGGTGGGCGTCGACGTCGGCGACCACCGCGGCGACCTCCGCGGTGCTCGGCGGGTCGGAGTGCACGTGCCGCTCGTGGAGCCGCACGGAACCGACGTCCATGGAGCGGGCGGCGATCACCCCGGAGCGGTCGCCGAGGATCACCTCGGTGGAACCGCCGCCGATGTCGATCACCAGCACCGGCGTCGCGAGGTCGGCCGGGAGCGCGTTCATCGCGCCGGCGAACCCGATCGCCGCCTCCTCGTCGCCGCTCAGCACCTCAGGCGCCACCCCGAGCCGCGCGACCACGCCGCGGCGGAAAGCGTCGGCGTTGGTCGCGTCGCGGGTCGCGGACGTGGCACAGAACCGCACCCGTCCGGCCGGTACGTCGTGTCGGCGGATCAGCTCGGCGAACTCGTCGATCGCGGCGAATGTCCGTGCCAGAGCCTCCCCCGCCAGCTCGCCGGTCGCGTCCACGCCCTGGCCGAGCCGG
Organism: uncultured Actinomycetota bacterium; assembly: GCA_963826265.1. Lineage (GTDB taxonomy): Bacteria > Actinomycetota > Actinomycetes > Propionibacteriales > Nocardioidaceae > Nocardioides. The sequence goes on along the minus strand of CAWGWH010000001.1, from coordinate 819,730 downwards.
ACCATCCGCGTCTCGCGGACCGTCGCCTCCGGTGGCCGACCGATGAACAGCTTGATGGTGTTGGTGCCGCAGTCGATCGCGGCGACCGGAGCCTCCGGGGGTTTCGAGGCTCGCTGCGCTCGCACCTCAACCACCGGAGGCGCCGATGCAGGGCCCCGGCGCCCACCAGTCGCCCAGCGTCTCGAGGACCTCGTCGCCGAGCGGGTTGACGCCGGGGCCGGCGGCCAGCGCATGCGCGGCCAGCACGTGGAGGCACTTCACGCGGTCAGGCATCCCGCCTGCCGAGATGCCCTCGATCTCGGGCACCCGTTGCCCCACCGAGCGGGCCAGCTCGGTCCGGTCGGCGAGGTAGGCCTCGTGGGCAGCCCGGTAGGCGGCGGCCAGCCCCTGGTCGGAGCCGAGCCGGATCTCCATCTCCTTCATGAGGCCCGAGCCTTCGAGTGTGCCGATCCGGGACGCGGCTCGGGGGCAGGTGAGGTAGTAGGTCGTCGGGAAGGGAGTGCCGTTCGGCAGCCTCGGCTCCGTGGTCACCACGTCCGGCGAGCCGCACGGGCAGCGATGCCCGATCGCGGCGATGCCGCGCGGGGTGCGGCCCAGCTGCTGCTCGATCGCCCTGATGTCGGAGGTCGCCGGGTGGGCCCCCTCGTCGGCTGGCGTCACGATCGGGGCGAGTCCAGGTCGGTCGCGGGCGGGGGCTCGTCGCGCGGTGGGTCGCCGGCCAGCTCGACCGACTCCCACGCGTCAGCCCACCACGCGGTCGGCGGCTCGGCGAGCAGCTCCTCGGCGTCGTGCAGCCGCGCGCGGCTCTCGACCGGCTCGCCGTGCTCGTCGAGGACGACGTACGACGTCTCGCCGGGCATCACGTACCCGAACCGCTCGCGGGCCTGGGCCCGGACGAACGCCTCGTCGTTCCAGCGTCGCTTCTCCCGCTCGAGCTCGTCGATGCTGGCCGAGGTCTTCTCGATCTGGCTCTTGAGGTCCTCGATGTGCGCCCGCTGCTGGAGGTAGGCCTTGAGCGACGACGCGTAGGACACCGCCAGCACGGCCAGCACCAGCAGCAGCACGGCGGCCCGGCCGGTGATCCGCGGCCGCCGCCCGGACACGGCTACGCCGGTCCCGCTGGCGTCGACGACCGATCGGGGGCTCGCTCGGCCGACGCCTCGCCGGCCGGGCCGACGGGGCCCGCCGGGCCGGCTGCGTCGATCGCTCACCGGCCCCACGGTAGTCGGCTCAGCCGCCGAACCGCGGGAACGCGCCCGCGCCGGCGTACCGCGCCGCGTCGCCGAGCTCCTCCTCGATCCGCAGCAGCTGGTTGTACTTGGCCACGCGCTCGGACCGGGCCGGGGCGCCGGTCTTGATCTGACCGCAGTTGGTGGCGACGGCGAGGTCGGCGATGGTGGTGTCCTCGGTCTCGCCGGAGCGGTGGCTCATCATGCAGCGGAAGCCGTTGCGGTGCGCGAGGTCGACCGAGTCGAGGGTCTCGGTCAGGGAGCCGATCTGGTTCACCTTCACCAGCAGCGCGTTGGCCTGACCACCGTCGATGCCGCGCTGCAGCCGCTCGACGTTGGTGACGAAGAGGTCGTCGCCGACGAGCTGGGTGCGCGAGCCGAGCTCGTCGGTGATGGTCTTCCAGCCGGCCCAGTCGTCCTCGTCGAGCGGGTCCTCGATCGACACGATCGGGTACGACGAGACGAGGTCGGCGTAGTAAGCGGTCATGTCGTCCGACGACAGCTTCTTGCCCTCGAACACGTACTTCTTCTTCTCGTGGAACTCCGAGGCCGCGACGTCGAGTGCCAGCCCCATGTCCCGGCCGGGCTTGAAGCCTGCTGCCTTGATCGCGTCGAGGATCAGGTCGAGGGCATCGCGGTTGGACGGCAGGTCGGGGGCGAAGCCGCCCTCGTCGCCGACCCCGGTCCCGAGCCCCTTCTTCTTCAGCACGGCCTTGAGCGCGTGGTAGACCTCCGCGCCCTGCTGGACCGCCTCGCGGAACGTGGCCGCACCGATCGGCGCGATCATGAACTCCTGCACGTCGACGTTGGTGTCGGCGTGGGCGCCGCCGTTGAGGATGTTCATCATCGGCACCGGCAGCATGTGGGCGTTGGGGCCGCCGACGTAGCGGTAGAGCGGGAGGGCCGCGGACTCCGCCGCGGCCCGCGCCACGGCCAGCGAGACGCCGAGGATCGCGTTGGCCCCGAGGGAGGCCTTGTTGGGCGTGCCGTCGAGGCCGAGCATCGCCTGGTCCACGAGCCGTTGGTCGTCGGCGTCGAGACCGGTCAGCTCCGGCCCGATCCGGTCGACGACACCGGCGACGGCTTTCGCGACGCCTTTGCCGGCGTAGCGCTTGCCGCCGTCGCGCAGCTCGACCGCCTCGAAAGCGCCGGTCGACGCGCCGCTGGGCACCGCCGCCCGCGCGAAGGAGCCGTCGTCGAGCAGCACCTCGACCTCGACGGTGGGGTTGCCGCGGGAGTCGAGGATCTCGCGGGCTCCGACGGCGGAGATGACGGCCATGGGTGTGCTCCTGGGGTCGTGGGTCCGATCACCGCCAGACTAGTGGCGCCCCGATCTAGAGCTCGGCCCTGTCCGGCGCAGCCAGGTCGGCGGCGAACTCGGCCGCGATCGTCTGCAGGGCCGGTACGGCGCGATCGACCAGGTCGCTGGTCATCCGAGGCACCGGCCCCGACACCGACAGCGCGAGCCGCAACGGCCCCTGGTCCAGGGCGACGGCCACGCAGCGCACTCCGAGCTCCTGCTCCTCGTCGTCTACGGCGTAGCCGGTGTCGCGGATCGTCGCGAGCTCGTCGTGCAGCCTGTCCACCGTCGTGATCGTGTGCGAGGTGTTGGCCGGCAGCCCCGTGCGCCGGACGAGCGAGTCGAGATGTGGCTCGGGAAGCCGGGCGAGGAGCGCCTTGCCGACCGCCGTGCAGTGAGGGTGTACCCGGCGCCCGACCTCGGTGAACATCCGCATCGAGTGGCGCGACGGCACCTGCGCGACGTACACGACCCGGTCGCCGTCCAGCTGCGCGAGGTTGGCCGTCTCTCCGAGCTCGTCGACGAGCCGTGCGAGGTACGGGACGGCCCAGTGCGACACCATCCGCCCCGAGCGCTCACCCAGGTGGATCATCCGCGGCGACAGCGCGTACCGCTTCTCGGCGTCGGCGCGCACGTACCCCAGCGACACCAACGTCCCGACCAGCCGGTGCACGGTGCTCAGGGGCAGGCCCGCCTGGCGCGCCAGGGCCGAGAGCGACATCGGGGCGTGCTCCGCCAGCACCTCCACGATCTCGAACGCCCGCCCGATCGAGCCCATCCGTCGTCCGCCTCCCCGCGTCACGGCAGCCGTTGACCCCGCCATCGCCGCGTCCTAGTCTCCTAGATGGTAGAAGCGTACTTCCACTTGGTGGAAAGGTCGTCATGCCGATGCAGGAGTCGATCGGGCGCTCCGTCGAGGTCGCCGGGCCACTGCACGCCCACTTCGACGAGATCCTGACCCCCGACGCGCTCGATCTGCTCGCCACGCTGCACCGGGAGTTCGAGCCCCGGAGGCGGACGCTCCTCGACGCCCGCCGCGCGCGGTACGCGTCGATCGCGGCCGGCACCGACCTCGGCTTCCTGGAGGAGACCCGCTCGGTGCGCGAGGCCGACTGGCAGGTGGCGCCGCCGGCCCCCGGCCTGGTCGACCGGCGGGTCGAGATCACCGGCCCGACCGACGCGAAGATGGCGATCAACGCGCTCAACTCCGGCGCCAAGGTGTGGCTGGCCGACCTCGAGGACGCCAACACCCCGCTGTGGGAGAACCTGGTCCAGGGCCAGCTCAACCTGCGTGACGCGGTGGCCGGGGCGCTCGCGTTCACCAACCCGGACGGCAAGGCCTACCGGCTCGGCGACGACCTCGCGACCATCGTGGTCCGTCCCCGCGGCTGGCACCTGAGCGAGAAGCACCTGCTCGTCGACGGCGAGCGGATGTCGGGCAGCCTGGTCGACTTCGGCCTCTACTTCTTCCACTGCGCCCGCCCGCAGCTCGAGCGCGGCTCCGGCCCGTACTTCTACCTGCCCAAGATGGAGAGCCACCTCGAGGCCCGGCTCTGGAACGACGTCTTCGTACGGGCGCAGGAGGAGCTGGGCCTGCCCCGCGGGACGATCCGCGCCACCGTGCTGATCGAGACCGTGCCGGCGGCCTTCGAGATGGACGAGATCCTCCACGAGCTCCGCGAGCACTCGGCCGGGCTGAACGCCGGGCGCTGGGACTACATGTTCAGCATGATCAAGCTCTTCCGCGACCGCGGTGACGAGTTCGTGCTGCCGGACCGCAGCACGGTCACCATGACCGTCCCCTTCATGCGGGCCTACACCCAGCTCCTGGTTCGCACCTGCCACCGGCGCGGCGCGCATGCGATCGGCGGCATGGCGGCGTTCATCCCGAGCAAGGACGAAGCGGTCAACGAGCAGGCGTTCGCCAAGGTGCGCGACGACAAGGCCCGCGAGGCCGCGGACGGCTTCGACGGGTCGTGGGTGGCCCACCCCGGCATGGTCGACCTCTGCGCCGAGGTGTTCACCGAGGTCCTCGGAGAGGCCCCCGACCAGCGGCACCGGACCCCGGACGACGTCGACGTCTCGGCCGGCGAGCTGCTCGATCTCTCCGGCCTCCCGGGCCAGGTGACCGAGCAGGGACTCCGCACCAACGTGAGGGTGGGGATCTCCTACCTCGAGGCGTGGCTCCGTGGCATCGGCGCGGTGGGCATCGACAACCTCATGGAGGACGCCGCCACCGCCGAGATCTCCCGGTCGCAGGTGTGGCAGTGGCTGCACCACCGAACCCCGCTCGCCGACGGCCGACCGGTCACGCGCGACCTGGTCGAGCAGATCGTCGAGGAGGAGCACCAGAAGCTGACCGCGGAGTCGGAACCCGACCGTCGCTGGGGCGACGCGCGCGCGTTGTTCACACAGACGGCGCTGTCGGAGACCTACGAGGACTTCCTCACCGTCCCCGCGTACGAGCAGATGCCCTGACAACCCAAGGAGAGCAGTGATGAGCGAATCCACCGAAGCCAGGGGTGTGGCCACGGAGATCCCGCACCAGCACGTATCCCCGGCGACGTACGCCGACCTGCCGGAGCCGGCCCCGCTGAGCAAGGTCGTCGGCCCCAGCGTGCTGCTGCTGGCCGGCGCGATCGGGTCCGGCGAGTTCATCCTGTGGCCCTACATCACCACCCAGGTCGGGCTGGCGCTGGTCTGGTTGGTGATGATCGGCGTCACCACGCAGTACTTCCTGAACATGGAGATCGAGCGCTACACGCTCGCGACGGGCGAGACCGCCGTCACCGGGTTCACCCGGCTGTGGAAACCGTGGGGCGTGCTGTTCATCGTGATGGCGATCGGCGCGTGGATGTGGCCGGGCTGGGCCACGGGCGGGACCACCACGGCGTCGTTCGCGCTCGGGTTCTCCGAGGACGCCATCCCCTACGTCACGATCGGCGTGCTGATCCTGATCGGCGTGGTGCTGACCGTCTCGCCGATCGTCTACCGCACGGTCGAGAAGATCCAGTTCTTCATGGTGGCCGTGATCGTGTTGTTCATCGTGTACGCCGCGGTCGCGCTGCTCGGCAGCGACGGCTACACGGCGCTCGGCAAGGGCTTCGTCGAGGTGAACAAGATTCCCGACGCGATCGACAGCATCCCGATCGCGGTCCTGATGGGTGCGATCGCGTTCGCCGGCGCCGGCGGCGTGATGAACCTGGTCCAGTCCAACTGGGTGCGAGACAAGGGCATGGGCATGGGCGCCCGGATGCCGCGCGTCGTCTCGCCCTTCACCGGCGAGGAGGTCGCGGCCCCCACGACCGGGTACTTCTTCAAGCGCAGCCCCGAGAACCTCCGCCGGTGGCAGGGGTGGTGGCGCGTGGCCGACCGGGAGCAGCAGCTCACCTTCCTCTTGATCGGCGGCATCGCCCTCCTGGTGTTCATGACCCTGACGTTCGTCACGGTGGGGACCGGAGGCACGGCGGAGCAGCTGGACTTCATCAATCTCCAGGGCCAGGCCCTCGAGGCTGACTACGGCAGCTGGCTCAGCACCATCTTCTGGCTGATCGGGAGCGTGGTCCTGTTCTCGACCAACTTGACAGTCCTCGACATGGTGGCGCGGCTGACCGCGGACGTCCTCAAGACCGGGGCGCTGCGCGACAACCAGACGTGGAGCGAGAGCAAGCTCTACTTCGTCACCGTGTGGGGCATGATCGTCATCGGTTCGATCATCCTGCTCTCCGGCGTCGACCAGCCGCTCCTGCTGCTGGTAATCGCATCGGCGCTCAACGGTGTGGTGATGTTCATCTACTCCTGTCTGCTGCTGAAGCTCAACCGCGGCGTCCTGCCCCGCGAGATCGGGCTGAGCGGCGTGCGGTTCGGGGCGATCATCTGGGCGGTCCTCTTCTACGGAGTCTTCTCCACGATCCTGCTGTGGGACCAGCTCGGCCAGCTCTTCTGACCTCCACTGTCAGCCGACGGGCTGAGCGACCACGATCCGGTTGAACTGGTAGCGGCCGGCGGCCACGTCGTACGCGCCGCCACAGGTGATCAGCACCAGCCGGTGCGGGCGCTGCTGATCGAACAGGTCCGAGCGGGCGGAGAGGTCGGCGCGTGGGAGCAGGTAGTTGCGGGTGACCCGGTAGCGCTGCCCGTCGCTCTCGCTGGTCAGCTCGACGACGTCGCCGGGCGCGACCGCCGCGAGCGATGCGAGGTAGCCCGCCGGGTCGATGTCGGAGTCGAGGTGGCCGGCAACGACCACGGTGCCGAACGGTGCGCCCGCGAGCGACCCGCCGCGCCACCACCCGACGCGGTCGGCGTCCTCGGGAAGCCCGAGGGTGCCACCCTCGACCGAGACCGGGTCGACAAAGGCGGTCACCCGGTCGGCCGCCTCTCCCAGCGACAGCCGGCCCGGCTCGAACTCGGGCCACTGCGGCGGGAGCGCCTGACCGGTGGCCGCCGGTGGGGCCCCGTCGTCCGATACGTCGTCCGGTACGTCGGACGGGCCGATGGGCGGGCTCACGGGCGGGCTGACGGACGGGCTCACGGACGTGGCCGGCCGGTCCGCCGGTGGTGCGGAATCGGTCGCAGGTTCGGACGACGCTTGGGCCGCGACGAGCAGGCCGACCGCGAGCACCCCTAGCAGGGTGCCCGCCGCCAGCCGCCCGCCGCGGCGGGTCATGCGTGGTCCGGGACGCCCCGACGAACGAGCGCCGCACCGAGCAGCACGAGCGCGGCTGCCAACCCAGCCAGGCCGGTCCAGCCGAGCAGGCCCGTGCCACCGGCCTCGTGATCGGCGTGCGCGGGCCCGCCCGAGCCGCCGGGCACGTCGGAGGGCCGCTCCTGAGACCCGGAGACCGGGGCGTCCATGGTGTGCACGATCGCGTCCATCGTGCCCTCGGCAGCGACCCCGACGGCGAACACGCGCATCAGCTTCCCGGGTGGGACCGTTAGGTCGACCGGCCCGAGGACCGGCGGGGCGTTCGTCGCCGCAGGGACGACCGCGACCCGGTAGGTGTCGCCCGGCACGACGACCGTGAGCTCCTCACCGCTGGCGACATCCGCAAACAGCACCTTGCCGTCGACCTTGATGTCGGCTGGACCGACGGCAGCCGTGTGGGCGATCGAGAGACGGGTGCTGCCCGCCGGCACCGCCGCCAGGTCGTTGACGAAGCTGGTGAGGACCGGCGTCCCGTCCGCCTCGACCGGCAGATGCAGCACGACGTCGAGGCTCTGGCCCTCCTTCACGTCGATCGTGGCCTCGACCGTGGTGCCGTCGTCGGACGTCGCGGTGATCGCGTGGCTGCCTAGTCCGAGGTCTTCGGCCGGCACGATCTCCTTGGCGGCGACGCCGTCCTGGACCACCTCTCCGTCGACGCTGAAATCCCAGGTGGAACCGATGACGCCCTGTACGAGATAGACCTCGCCGGGTGGTGCCGGTGGTGCCGATCGAGCCGCCGCCGGGGTCGCGAGAGCGACCAGCACGAGTGCGAGCAGAGCAGATGAACGACGTGCGGTCATGGCAGAACCCCCCGATTCCCCCTCGATCGGCCATTGCCGACCAGACCCGCAGTATGCGACGGTCTAGGCAGGGACGGAACCTCCGATCGGAGGATTTAACCCATCTGATGAGCGGGTACGCTCGCCAGACAGGACGCACGGGGGTGCGCCCGGGACGTGATGTGCCTCGGGGGGGTGACACCACGATGCAGGTGCTGAGGCGGTTCCAGCGTCGTTGGGCGGGCTGGCGGGCAGACGCCAGCTACCGACGACTGTTCCGAGCGCAGGTGTGGGAGCAGCGGCGGCGGCGGCTGCGGTGGGAGCTACGGCGACAACGTCACCAGTTCGACGGGCACTCGGCCCGGCTGGCCGTCCTCGTCGCCTCGGTGCTGCTGCTCACCGGCGTGGCCGGGTATGCCGCGATCCGCCCAGGGGGCGACCCGGGGAACGGCAAGCCGTCGGCCGAGGGCACCGCACGGACGGCCGCGGACCAGTCCCCCTCCGACCCGCGGCCGGGGCGGATGCCGGGGCGGACGATGCCCGGGATCCACCTGCTCGTGGCGTTCACCGATGTCGGGCAGCTCGAGGTGGCCGAGCGTGCCCGCACCGGCACCCCGTTCGAAGAGCTGTCGCTCACGCCCCCGCCGGCCCTCGCCGGCTCGGACGGAACGCCTCGGCTGGTGGACGTCCAGGTCTCCGCGGACGGCCAGCCCGTGCCGGTGCCCGGCACGATCGAGGTGGCCACGAAGGTAACGCTCCCAGTGCCGGCCACGTCGATCGAGCTGCGCTACCGGGTCGTGGGCGCAGCCGCTCGCAGCGAGCCCGCCCCACCGGGACGCGCGACGCTCTCCCTGCGCCCCGCCCTCGTGTCGACGTTCCGGGACGGGCGGGTCGTCGTCGACGTCCGCGGCACCGATGTGCACAACCTGGTGTGCGTCGAGCTGCCTGCGCCAGCTCAGCTCTGCGGCGTCGACCGCGGCGACGGCTGGCGGACCCGGCGGCTCCCCGTCGCTTCGTCCGCGGTGGTCGCCCTCGTCGACCTTCCCGATCCGGCGGCCTGAGCGCCTGATCTTTCCCTCGGTCGGCCATTGCCGACCATTCCCGCCGTATGCGACCGTCTAGGCAGGGTGGGATCCTCCGAACGGAGGATTCGACCCACGTGACGAGCGGGTACGCTCGCCGGATCGGTCGCGCGGGGGCGCGTCCGGAACGTGATGTGCCTCGGGGGGGTGACACCACGATGGGGACCATGCAGCACTTCCGACAGCGCCGCGCTCGCTGGCAGTCGGACGCGACCAACCGACACCTGCTGCACCAGCAGCTCCGGCGGCAGCGGCGCCAGCGCCTGCGGTGGAACCTGCACCAACGGTGGGAGCACCGCCCCCGGGCGAACCTCCGCCGACGGTGGGAGCACCGCCCCGACTGGAACCTGCGCGAACGCTGGGAACATCGTCCCCGGGCGAACCTCCGCCAACGGTGGGAGCACCGCCCCCGGGCGAACCTCCGCCAACGGTGGGAGCACCGCCCCCGGGCGAACCTCCGCCAACACTGGGACCACCGCCCACGGGCGAACCTGCGGCGGTGGGTCCGGTTCGACGGGCGTTCGGTCCGTCGGGTCGCGGTCATCACGACGGTGCTGTTGCTCGGCGGCGGCGCGGGGTACGCCGCGATCCGCGCCGGTGACCCCGGGTCCGGCTCGCCGACGGCCGAGGACACGGCCCGGCCGGCCGGGGACCAACCGCCGCGGGGCAACAGTCCGAGGCGGGTGCCAGGACTGACGACGCTCGGGGTCTTCCAAAGCGTCGCCCTGACCGACCGCGGGCAGGTCGAGGTGGCCGAGCGGGCGCGCACCTCTGAACCCCTCGACGAGCTCTCGCTCCTGCCTCCGCCGGCTCAGGACGGCGCGCGCGCCCTACCGCGGCTGGAGGACGTCCGGCTCTACGCCGACGGCGAGCGGGTGACGGCGGTCACCACGATCGAGGTGACGACCGTCATCGAGCTGGACCGATCGGCGACCGTCTTCGAGCTGCGCTACCGGGTCGTGGGCGCGGCCGCGCGCCGCAAGCCGGCCGCGCCGGGGCGCGCCACTATCTCCCTGAGGCCAGCCCTCGCCCCGTCGCTCGACCTGGTGCGAGCCGTCGTCGAGGTCCGCGGCGTCAAGGTGCACAACCTGGTGTGCGTCGACCTGCGGCGAAAGGCGCAGCTCTGCGGCACAGACAGCGGCGACGGCTGGCGGACCCGGCGGCTCCCCGTCGCCTCGTCCGCGGTGGTCGCCCTCGTCGACCTCCGCGACCGGTCGGTGTGACAGCCGTCAGAGTAGCCGTCTGACGGCGTCGCGCAGCGCCTGCTCGGGATCGGTCCCGCTGGCGCGCGCCTCGGCTACGAGGCCGAGCAGCCGGTCACCCAGGTCGCCTGGACCGCCGGCGGCCGCTACGGCGGGCACCGTGCCCGCCCGGCCGAGGCGGTCGAGCACCTTGTCGGCGTACAGCAGGGCGGGTAGCCCGGGTGCGAGCCCGTCGGTGAGCGAGGACCGCTGCTTCTCGGCCGCCTTCCTCGACTCCCACAGCTCGTTGACCGCCGCGGGATCGAGCTGGTCGGCGGCCTCGCCGGGCCCACCGCTGGCGAAGACGTGGGGGTTGCGGCGGTGCATCTTCTCGGTGATGTCGCGCGCCACGTCGCCGGTCGTGAAGTCTCCGGCCTGCTCGGCGATCGCCGTGTGGAGGAACACCTGGAGCAGCAGGTCGCCGAGCTCCTCGCGGAGGTGGTCGCGGTCGCCCGTGTCCAGCGCCTCGAGCGTCTCGTGCGTCTCCTCGAGCAGGTAGCGCGCGAGCGAGCGGTGAGTCTGGGCGGCCTTCCAAGGACACTCGGCGCGCAGCCGACGCATCACCTGCAGGAATTCCAGGACCGCCTCGTCGTCCGGCGACGGGGCGGCCGCATCAGCCATGGCTCGGGTCAGCGCCCGCAGCGCTGGGCGGTGGTGAGCTCGCGGGCCGCCGCCGCGTTCGGCTGCTCCGCCATACCCGACGTCGCCCGCTCGCTGACCGCGAACGAGACCGCGGCGTCACGGACGCTGAAGACGCCGTCCTTGATCTCGGTGTTGAGCGACGGGTCGAACTCCACACCGTGCTCGGAGATCCACGCGTCGAACTCCTCGCGGCCGGCCGCAGCGAGCTCCGCGTCCTCGCCGACGCCGTCCAGCACCTCCTCGCCCACGGCAGTCTGGACCGCCGAGACGTACGCCGCCGTCGTCTCGACCTCGATCACGGAGTCCCGGACGTCCTCGGGCACCGACTCGATGCCCTGCCGCAGGTCCGCGAGCTGCTGGAGGTACTCCTCACCGCCGGCCTCGACCCCGAACTCGGCGGCGACCTGGTCGGCGACCGACCGGAGCGCCATGGTGCCGGCCACGTAGCTGCGGAGGAAGGAGTTCTGGACCGACTCGGCCTGGCTTTCGAGCTGCGGCTCGATGGCCCGGCAGAAGTCGGAGGTCACCTCGTCGAGGCGGGAGGCCGTGATCGTCTCGTCCCCGACCTGGACGGCGGCCCCCGGCTGGAGCGCGCCACATCCGGTGAGTGCGAGCACGGCCAGCGCCGCAACGGCACCCACGGACTGGGACTTGGTCACGCCTGCTGCTCCTTCGGGTCGATCACCGCGTCGATGACAGTACGGGCCCATTCAAGCAGGGCCACTCCTTCGAGCGGACGACCCGTCTGTCCCGGCGTACCGGGCCGCGGCACCAGCACCGTGTCGAGCTGGGCCTTGACGATGCTCTTCGGGTACAGCCGCTGCAGCCGGACCACCCGCGACTCGGGCAGGCTGACCGGCGCGAACCGCACGTTGCGGCCGGCGATGGTGACCTCGCCGACCCCTGCCTGCCGAGCGCGCGCCCGGAACCGTGCCACGAGCAGCAGCGCGGCGACCGGCTCGGGCGGCTCGCCGTACCGGTCGACGAGCTCCTCGCGCAGCACGTCGACGTCCTCGTCGGCCCGCACCTCGGCCAGCCGTTTGTACATCTCCAGTCGCAGTCGCTCGCTCGGGATGTAGTGGTGCGGCAGGTGGGCGTCAACCGGCAGCTCGATCCGCACCTCGCGCAGCTCCGGCTCCCCCTCCCCCTTGAACTCCTGGACGGCGTCGCCGACCAGCCGGACGTAGAGGTCGAACCCGACGTCGGCGATGTGCCCGGACTGCTCACCGCCGAGCAGGTTGCCGGCGCCGCGGATCTCGAGGTCCTTCATCGCGATCGCCATGCCGCCGCCGAGGTCGGAGTGCTGCGCCAGCGTCGCGAGCCGCTCGTGCGCGGTCTCGGTGAGCGGCTTCTCGGCCGGGTAGAGGAAGTAGCCGTACGCGCGCTCGCGGCTGCGTCCGACCCGGCCTCGCAGCTGATGGAGCTGCGAGAGGCCGAGCGTGTCCGCGCGCTCGATGATCATCGTGTTGGCGTTGGAGACGTCGAGGCCGGACTCGACGATCGTGGTGCAGACGAGGACGTCGAACCGCTTCTCCCAGAAGTCGAGCATCACCTGCTCGAGCTGGTGCTCCCCCATCTGGCCGTGGGCGGTGGCGACCCGCGCCTCCGGCACCAGCTCCCGTAGCCGGGCGGCGGCCTTCTCGATCGAGCTGACCCGGTTGTGGATGAAGAACACCTGCCCGTCGCGCAGCAGCTCGCGCCGGATCGCGGCCGTGACCTGCTTGTCGTCGTACGCGCCGACGTAGGTGAGCACCGGGTGGCGTTCCTCGGGCGGCGTCGTGATCGTCGACATCTCGCGGATGCCGGTCACCGCCATCTCCAGGGTTCGCGGGATCGGGGTCGCGCTCATCGAGAGCACGTCGACGCTGGTGCGCAGCCGCTTCATCTGCTCCTTGTGCTCGACGCCGAACCGCTGCTCCTCGTCGACCACGATCAGGCCGAGGTCCTTGAGCCGGATGTCGGGGTTGAGCAGCCGGTGGGTGCCGATCACGATGTCGACCGACCCGTCGGCCAGCCCGGCGACGACGGCCCTCGCCTCGGTGTCGGTCTGGAACCGCGACAGCGGCTTCACGTTGATCGGGAAGCCGCTCATCCGCTCGGTGAACGTCGAGAGGTGCTGGGTGACCAGCAGCGTGGTGGGCACCAGCACCGCCACCTGCTTGCCGTCCTGGACCGCCTTGAACGCCGCCCGCACCGCGATCTCGGTCTTGCCGTAACCCACGTCGCCGCAGACCAGCCGGTCCATCGGGACGCTGCGCATCATGTCGCCCTTGACCTCGTCGACCGTGCTCAGCTGATCTGGCGTCTCGCGGAACGGGAACGCGTCCTCGAGCTCGCGCTGCCACGGGCTGTCGGGGCCGAACACGTGACCCTGCGTGGCCTGGCGTGCGGCGTACAGCTTGATCAGCTCGGCGGCGATCTCGCGGACCGCTTTGCGGGCGCGGTTCTTGCGCTTGCTCCAGTCGGCGCCGCCGAGCCGGTCGAGCGACGGCTGCTCGCCGCCGACGTACCGCGTCACCTGGTCGAGCGCGTCGGCCGGGACGTAGAGCCGGTCGGGCGGGCCGCCACGCTTGGAGGAGCCGTACTCGAGGACGAGGTACTCGCGGACGGCGCCCTGCACCTCGCGCTGCCGCATCTCGACGAATCTGCCGACCCCGTGCTGCTCGTGGACGACGTAGTCGCCGGCGACCAGCTCGAGGGGGTCGATCTGCCGCTTCCGGCGGGCTGGCATCCGCCGCATGTCGCGGGTGGAGGACTTCTGGCCGGTGAGGTCGTCCCCCGTGAGCAGCACGAGCCGGGTGGCGGGGTCGACGAAGCCGTGGTCGAGCGCGCCGCAGGACACGGTCACGACACCGACTCTCGGCTCGAGGTCGTCGGGCTCGACCAGTGCCGCCGGGACGTCGTGGTCGGTGAGGACCTCGACCAGCCGCTGCGCAGGACCATGACCCTGGTGGACCACGACGACCCGGTGGTCGTCGGCCAGCCAGCCGCGCACGTCCTTGACCGCCTGCTCGAGGTCGCCCCGGTAGGTCTCCACCACCCGTGCGGAGAGAGCCCGCGACTCGACCGCCCCGTCGTCGCCCGCCTCGAACCCCTCGATGCCGAACGGGCTGACGCTCCACCACGCCTGGCTGCGGGCGAGGACGTGCTGCCGCACGTCTCCGAGGGAGCGGTACGACGCTGCGCCGAGATCGATCGGCGCCTGCCCGCCGGAGGCCGCGGCCGCCCAGCTGGCACCGAGGAACTCCTCGCTGGTCGCCACCAGGTCGTGGGCGCGGGAGCGGACCCGCTCCGGGTCCAGCACCAACACGTGGGAGTCCTCCGGAAGCAGGTCGACCAGCAGCTCCATCTCGTCGACCAGCACCGGCGCCAGCGACTCCATCCCGTCGACCGCGACCCCCGCGGCGATCTTGTCGGTCATCTCCAGCAGCTGCGGGTGGGCCTGTCCCAGGGCGGCTGCGCGACGTCGTACCTCCTCGGTGAGCAGCAGCTCGCGGCACGGCGGCGCCCAGAGCCGGTCGACCGGCTCGAGGGTGCGCTGGTCGGCGACCGCGAAGCTGCGGACCTCCTCGACGTCGTCACCCCAGAACTCCACGCGGACCGGGTGCTCGTCGGTGGGCGGGAAGACGTCGACGATGCCACCACGCACCGCGAATTCGCCGCGCTTCTCGACCAGGTCGACACGCGAGTACGCCGCGTCGGCGAGCCGCTGCACGACCTGCTCGAGCGGGACGGTGTCGCCGGGGGCGAGCTCGACCGGCACGAGTTCACCGAGGCCGGGCACCTGGGGCTGGAGCACCGAACGCACCGGGGCGACGACCACCCGCAGCGGGCCGTGCGAGCCGGCGTCGTCGGGCTTGCAGAGCCGACGCAGCACCGCCAGCCGGCGTCCGACGGTGTCGCTGCGCGGGCTGAGCCGCTCGTGCGGCAACGTCTCCCAGCTCGGGAACAACGCGACGTCGTCGGGCGCCAGGAGGTCGCCGAGGGCGGCCACCAGATCCTCGGCCTCGCGGGTGGTCGGGGTGACCGCCAGTACCGTGCGCTGCTGCTCGGCGAGCCCGGTGACCACGAACGGGCGGACGCCGGCCGGCCCGGTCAGGTCCAGAGTCGGCAGGACCGCGCCCCGGGCGTCGGTCATCGCCTGGGCGATGACCGGTTCGGACAGGACAGCGGCGGTGAGGCCGGTGAGGCTCACGGTTTCCTCTCGAGGGGGGCGGCGGGCAACGCAGGCAGCCCCCGACCGGGCTCGGTAGGGGGTTGCGAGGTCGAGTCTACGGTGGCGGGATGGGACTCCGAAGAGCCGTGGCGGCCGTGATGGCCGCGGCCCTGACCGCCGGGTGTGCCGGCGGCTCCGAGCCAGACCCCGAGCCGCAGCGCCGACCGTCGGCCGTCGTCTCGCCCCCGGACGGGACCCCGTCAGACTTGCCGTCCGCGCCCGCCGCCCCGCTCACCACGGACCCGGTGCGGCCGGACACGCCGAGGACGGCCGCGGCCCAGATCGTCGCGGCGGAACGAGCGATCGCGGACCGGGGGACCTCGGCACGAGAGCTGGCGGCCGCCGCTCACGCACAACAGCTCGCCTACCGCGAGCTGGCCGACCATCCTGGATGGGACGCCCGGGTTCGCTCGCTGCTGCCCCGATCGCTGCGCGGCGTCGCGGCCGACAACGTGGCGGCGCGGCGGGAGTTCCGCTCGATGCACCCGAGTCGCCCCGCGGACCTCGCGACCGAGCTCCCGGCGTGGCGGATCGTCGCGCCGCGGCCGGCTGCGGAACTGCGCGGCCACTACCGTGACGCCGAGCGCCGCTACGGCGTCGACTGGGAGTACCTCGCCGCCATCAACCTGGTCGAGACCGGCTTCGGCCGGATCCAGGGGACCTCGGTCGCGGGCGCCCAGGGGCCGATGCAGTTCATCCCGGCCACTTGGGACCGCTACGGCGCCGGCGGCGATGTCCGCGACCCGCGCGACGCCATCCCGGCGGCCGCCCGACTGCTTCGTGACCACGGGTTCGCCGACGACGCGGCGGACGCGCTCTACCACTACAACAACTCGACCGCGTACGTGCGCGGCGTGACCCTCTACGCCGAGGTCATGCAGCGGCGGCCGCGCGCGTACCTCGGCTATCACCAGTGGCCGATCTACTACATCACCCGGCGCGGCAGCATCCTGCTCCCGGAGGGGTACGCCGAGCGTCGGCCGGTGCCGGTCGGTGAGTGGCTGAGCGGGCGCCGGCAGTAGGCGCGATCTCGACGATGGTTGGCACCGCTCCGGGTGCGGCCTGGGCACTCGTTGGTGCATCGTGGCGGGCATGGTTCATGACAGCCCCGAGGTCTCGTCGACCGGCGCTCTGGAGACCGACACCGAGGATCTGCGCACGCTTCTCGACACCGCCACCGAGGCCGTCGTCGAACACCTACGGACTCTGCCGGAGCGCTCTGTGGCGCAGGAGGGGACGGTCGATCCCACCGAGATCCGCCGGTGGCTGCGCGAGGGCTACGGGTTCGAGGGTCCCACGGAGCGAGGGGCACGAGCCCTCGTTCTCGAGGCGGCCACCCACCCGCCGGGCAGGTCCTGCAGGACACCGTCGGCGTCGACGAGTGCGTGCCGGATCACCGGGTCGGTCAGACGGTGCCGTGGCGTCGCACGAAGCCAAGGATCTCCTCGGCCAGCTCGGGTCGGCACACGACCAGGTCGGGCAGGGCGGTGTCGTCCTCGTTGTAGACCAGCGGCGAGCCGTCGACCCGCGAGCAGTGGAGGCCGGCGGCGCGGGCGACCACGACCGGTGCGGCGTTGTCCCACTGGTACTGGCCGCCCGCGTGCACGTAGGCGTCGGCGACGTCGCGCACGACGCTCATCACCTTCACGCCAGCGGAGCCCATCGGCACCAGCTCGGCGTCGATCTCCTCGGCCAGGGCCTTGACGAACGCCGGCGGTCGCGTCCGGGACACAGCGATCCGAGGCCGGTCACTGGTCCGCGGCGGCACCTGGGCCGGGGTGCCGGTGTTGAACGTCTCGCCCAGCGCAGGCTGCGCGACCGCACCGGCGGTCAGCTCCCCCGCGGTGCGCTCCCACAGCGCGACATGCACCGCCCAGTCGTCGCGCGGCGGCTCGGAGAACTCGCGGGTCCCGTCGAGCGGGTCGATGATCCATACCCGGTCGGCGTCGAGCCGCGACTTGTCGTCGCTCGCCTCCTCGCTCAGCACGGAGTCAGCCGGGCGGTGCTCGGCGAGCAGCGCGGCCAGCAGCTCCTGCGCCGCGGCGTCGCCAGCGTCCTTGAGCGCCCTGCCCTCCAGCCCCTGCTCCCGCACCTCGAGCAGCCGGGCGCCGGCAGCCTCCGCGGCGAAGACCGCGAACTGGTGGTCGTCCATGTCGGTGCTGATCACGCGGGTCACCCTAGATCAGGCAGTGGTCCGCTTGAACAGGCCTAGCCGGGGCCGCAGCGTCATGTCGGTGCGTACGCCGAGCAGCCGCCACGCCTGCCACCACATCAGGGCGTACGTGGCGACGGCCACCAGCGCGGCGCTGGCGGCCAGTCCGACCGGACCCCAGAGGATCGCAGCACCGAATCCCAGCACCACGCGGGCGACGACGGACCCGGTCTGCACCGCGGCGACCACGCCCTCGCGGTGCGACATGGTCAGCGCCGTACCTGCGAGGCCGACCACGACGTTGGCAAGGCCGCCGATGGTGAGGACCACCAGCGGCGCGGCCGCCCCGCGGAAGGGGTCGCCGAGCACGACGGCGAGCACGAAGCCGGGTGCGACCAGCATGGGGATCCAGACGAACGAGGTGACCACCCCGGCGGCGGTCGCCCCGGTCCGCAGCACGGCCTGCAGATCGGCGGTGCGGCCCCGGTCGAGCATCCGGGCTGCGACTGGCGCGAACACGACCTGGACCGCGGTCATCGGGATCATGAGCACCAGGGAGAGCCGCTGCGCTGCGGAGTAGTGGGACGCGTCGACGGCGTCGAACACGAGGCCCGCCACCCACAGCTCGACCGTCAACGCGGCGTACACGGCGAGCTGGTTGACGGCGAACCGCCAGTTGCGGGACACCGAGCTGCGCGTGGCCCGCCACAGCGAGGTGCGTCCCGGAATGTGCGCCCAGCGCCGCCGCACCATCAGTCCGGCCGCCACGACCGGGCCTGCGAACCCGATCGCCATCGCGACCAGCGCACCGGTGAGGCCGGTGTCGGGGAGCAGACGCCACACGAGCAGCAGCGCGAGCGCCTGGCCCAGGCTGACCAGCCCACCGCCGGAGCGCCCCTCGAGCAGGCTGGCGAAGCGGATCGCGCCGAGTCCGCGCAGCAGGTTCGCCCAGAGCTTCTGCACCCCACCGAGCCACACCAGCGCGGCGTACCCGGCCCCGGCGACGATCCGGGTGCCGGTGGTGTCGCCGGTGATCAGGCTGATCACCAGGCCGGAGACCGCCGCCGCCAGCGGGAGGGTGAGCAGCAGCGCGACCCGGACGTCGGAACGGAGCCGGGCCAGTCGCTCGGGGTCGTCGGTGTCGCCCATGACCGCCGCGTCGCGCAGTCCACCCCGGTGCGCACCCAACAGACCCAGCTGGCCGATGACGAGCGAGGTGGTCACCGCGATCACGAAGTAGCCGTACTCGGCCGTTCCCAGCCACCGGCTCGACACCGCGTTGATGACCAGGTAGCCGACCAGAGCCAGCCCGTAGGCCGCGGTGAACCAGCTGAGTGCCCGGGCCACGGACACCGCGTCGGGACGTCTCATGCGGTGCGGCCCGCGACCGGCGCGGAGTCGCGGATGGAGGTCGGGGTCTCACGAAGGTAGGCACGATAGGCGAGGAAGCCAGCGACCACCCCGAGGGCGATCCACTGCACGGGCGGGATGAGACCGCCGCCGGCGGTGAAGAAGCGAACCACCGGGAGCGCGAGCATCGCCACGACCGGCAGCATCCACGCGGGTTCGTGGGGCAGCGTGAACGCGAGCGCGACGAACAGCCCGCACACCAGCACGACCACGACGAGGGCGGCCACGGAGGCGACGATCCCGGCGCGGAGCCAGGTGTCGATCACGAAGATGTGGGAGCTCGCCGACTCGGTGGTCACCCCGCCGGTCGCGAGGCTCCGGCCGAGGTTGGCGTACGCCGTCTGCAGGAGGGTGTCGCGAGCCTCGTAGGACCCGGTGTCCTGGGTGAAGCGGATCCACAGCACCTGGAGCACGCCGATCGCAGCGAGCAGCCCGACCCCGCCGGCCAACAGCAGCCCGGCGCCGGCGCCACGCGGGGTCATGCGCCCGGCCAGTACCTGACGCAGCAGCCCGAGCAGCGGCCAGACCGCGAGCGCGAGGATCACCGAGCGGCTCATCGACAGCAGCAGCAGGAAGACCGCGAGCCCCTGCCCGAGGAGGTAGATCGCCGAGGCACGGCGGGTGGCGAACGGTCGTATGAGCCGGCACGCGGAGGACACGCACAGGGCCAGCAACAGCGCCCCGAAGACCTCGTGCCGGATGTTTCCCAACACGTTCTCCTCGGCGAGACCGAAGCCGCCGAATGCCGACCGGAACAGCTCGCGCTGGAGGACCTGCGGGTCACCGGAGGTGATGGTGCGCGCGAACACCTCTGCGGCGTTGACGCCGTTGACGGCCATCGACCAGGTCATGGCGGACACCAGGGAGACAATGCAGACCCACGTCGACCACCGCAGCGCGGCAACACCGCGACCTCCGGGCTCACGCAGCACCGCCAGGGTCGCGACGGCCACCGCCACGAAGGCGCCGAGCAGCAGCATCTGCTCGGCCGGCTGGCGCACGCCGAAGCCGTGGTAGCGGTTCGCGAACACCCAGATGACCGTCAGCGCGAAGTTCGCGACGATGAACGGCCCCGCCAGCCGGATCACCCGCACCGCCAGGTGAGTGCCGTGCGTGGCGACGACGACGGCACCGAACAGCAAGATGGCCGCCATGTGGACCCGGAGCCCGGCCCCGACCACGAACCACTGCAGCGGGAGCAGGGCCATGAGGAGCAGGAACAGCCACCGCATCGGACCACCTCCCCCTTGCCGAACGGTTATGGCCTTTGGCCGCGTCGACCCTGACTGGTCCCCTACCATGGGGCCGGTCCGGCACATTCTGACACGCACGTGGGCCCTGCCGGACGCCAACGGGAGCAGAAGAGGGGGACTGCCTCGACCATGAGTCAGATGGTTGACACCGATGTCACGCGCTTGAGCGACCACGTCGCGATCCTGCGGCGCCAATGGCGGATCCCGGCGGTCCTGCTGGTCCTCGGGGCCGCCCTTGGGTTCGGCCTCAGCCTGCGGGCCGAGACGATGTACGCCGCCGAGACGAGGCTGCTGCTCGAGCCCACGTCCTCCGAGGCGACGGGTGGGCAGCGG
The DNA here is from genome assembly GCA_963826265.1 of uncultured Actinomycetota bacterium. Lineage (GTDB taxonomy): Bacteria > Actinomycetota > Actinomycetes > Propionibacteriales > Nocardioidaceae > Nocardioides. The sequence continues at coordinate 799,388 of CAWGWH010000001.1, read as the reverse complement.
ATGGATGCCACCGAAGTCGCCACGCTGGCGCAGCTGGTCGACTCCGTCGCGATCGCCCGGCGGGTCGTCGACGACCTGGACCTCAACATCGACGCTCCGGAGCTGCTCGACTCGGTGGACGTGTCCACGGTCGAGCAGACCCGGGTCGTGGTCGTCCGCGCCCTCCGCCCGACCGCACAGGAGGCGGCGGCCGTCACCGACGCCTTCGCGGAGCAGTACATCGCCTACCAGGTCGACGCCGCCGCGGCCGTGATTGAACAGGCCACCATCAACCTGATCGAGGAGCGCGACCTCGTTCAGACCGAGCTGGACAAGGCGTTGGAGCAGCTCGCCGGGGCCACCGACGACGAACGAGCCGACGCGGAGGCGCTGGTGGAGAGCCTTCGGTTCCGCTCGGCGGAGCTGACGGCCGAGATCTCGCTGACTCGGATCGACGAGGAACCTGTCGCGGCGGGCGGCGTGATCTTGGAGGACGCGAAGGTCCCGGTGTCCGCCGCAGAGCCCAAGCCGATGCGGGCGGCGCTGCTCGGAGGCGTGATCGGACTGATCGTGGGCGCCGTGCTGGGCTACGGTCGCGACCGTCTCGACGACCGGATCCGCGACGAGGGACGGCTCAAGTCGCTCCTCGACGATGTCCCGGTCCTCGGTCGGATCCCGTTCGACATCCGCAAGCAACCGGCCCGGCCGGTGGCGCTGGTCGAGCCCAGGTCACCGGTCAGCGAGGCCTTCCGCGCCCTCAACACGAACCTCCGGTTCCTCGCCGCCGCGCGCTCGCAGAGCCGCCCGAGCGAGCTGGGCGAGATCTTGGTCGTGACCTCGGCGTTGACAGCGGAGGGCAAGACCACGGTGGCGAGCAACCTCGCCGTCACCGCCGCCCGCACCGGGCTCCGCGTGCTGCTGGTCGATGCCGACCTGCGCAAGCCCACCATCAGCAGCCTGTTCGGAGTGGAGACCCCGCGCGGTCTCGCCCACCTGCTGGCCGGCCAGAAGCCGAAGGTGCGCGTCGACACCGCCGAGCCCAACCTCCGGATCGTCGGCGCGGGCACCGTCCCACCAAACCCGGCCGAGCTGCTGGCGTCACCACGCGCCGCGGCGATCTGGCTCCAGCTGCGGCAACAGGCTGACCTCGTCGTGGTCGACACACCACCGGTGCTCAGCGTTGCCGATGCGCTCGAGATCACCCACCACGCCGACTGGGTGCTGCTGACCGTCCGCAACCGGCAGAGCCGCGAGCACCAGCTGCTCGGCGCACTGGAGCGGCTGCACCGGGTCGGCTCCCCGGTCACCGGTGTCGTGTGGTCCGGCCTCACCGAGCACGAGCAGTCCTACTACGGGTACGGCGAGCCGTTCGACGAGGACGAGGCCTAGGAGCCTAGGGCTGACCCCGACCGGGGCCGAAGAATGCGGCGCCCAACAGCGCGGCGGACTCCTCGAGCTCGGCCAGCAGCCGGCGGCACGCCGACCGGCGCATCCGCGCGGGGTCGGGGGTGTTGTCGTCACCCGGCTCGACGAACCCGCGCATCCGGTGGAGGCGGGTGATCACGAGGGACCTACCTGACCACGCGGACTCCCAGCGCGGGCTGCTGACCAGCCGAGTGGCCTCTCGGACGGTGTAGACGCGGTGGACCAGCTCCGGCAGCTCGTTGACGAGCCGCGATCGCTGCCTTTCCTCGAAGACCAGCGTCACCTCGGCCGCCATCGCCTCCGCCGGGTCGTAGACCCGGGAGAGGTGGTCGAGCACCGTGTGGTTCCGGCGGTACCACGCGTGCGACATCGCCGGGAGCAGCATCATGTTCGGTCTGGCCTCCAGGCCGCTGCTGGTGATCAGCGCCTCGACCCCGCGCTCTGCCGCTTGTTCGCGGAGGAGCTCCGCGAACACCGGGCTCCGGCCCTGGTTGGCTCGGCAGGATACGTGGATGCGTGCTACCACCCGTAGTCCTCACCCAGGAGCTCCGCGAGCTCCCGGTTGTACGGCGCGTAGTAGGCGGAGAGTCGCTCCCGCGTCGCCGGGTCGATCTTCGGGTTCCCGCGGCGGACGTTGCGCTCCTCGAGCACGACCTCGTGGTGGTCGAGACCGAGGTGCTCCTCGATCTGGCGGAACGCCTTGTCCGGCTCGCGCTTGAGTGCCTCCAGCGGCAGAACCAGCAGCGCGTCACGACCGAGCCGGTCGAAGTACGGGCGCAGCTGCTCGGCGTACCTACCTCGGGCGAGGTAGGTGTGGTGGTCGTGCGAGAAGCTGTAGTGCCCGGGCTTGGCCAACCACTCGTCGGTGACACCCGTCAGCCGCGCCTCCTCGGCGTCGAGCGCCGCCTCGAACGTCGGCAGCGTCTCCGTGCCGGCCACGACCCGGTCGTGGTAGTTCGAGTGGGCGCGCGACACGGGTTCACGGAGCACCGCGACCAGCCGGACCTCCGGCATCGTCGCTGCGATCCGGTCGGCCGCCGCCGGATGGAACATGTAGTACGGCGACGCCTCGCCGGCGTGGACGGGGCCGACCTTGCGGGCGTGCCGCTCTCTCGCCGTTGCGGTCGGGAAGTGCGAGCGGTACCAGGCCTCGCCACGGTGGTAGTTGATGTCGAAGTAGTGCGGACTCTTGTGGCGCTGGAACCGCGGGAACATCGGCATCACCTGCGGGTGCTGGACCAGCCAGTTGGCGACCGAGGTGGTGCCACCCTTCTTGGTACCGATGACCAGGAAGTCGGGCAGCGGACGCCACGACGCGGTGGTCGTCCCGGCCAGCCGGGCCGCGCCCCTGCCGGCGTTCGCCACCGGCCCGGGGAGCTTCTGGCGCACCAGATTGCTGACGCGCGATCGCCTCATACCGCCGATCGGCTGATCCATGTGCCTCTCCCCCGTTACGCTCTCCTAGTCGGTTGGCGTGTGTGACGCACGCCGACGTCGGACGCGGTGAGCCGGACCGCAAGGCTCGACTCTAAACCGTCCCTGCGAGCGATTGTCTCGCACTGATGCGCACCCAGGGGGAGAAGTGACCGGACCGGGGACGATTGGTCCGGACGTGGTGGTCGCTGGCGCGGCCAGGTCCGGGACGTCGTTCCTGTCTGCCCTGCTGGCGACCCACCCCGGCATCGACCCCGGCGCGGTCAAGGAATCCAACTACTTCAGCCGCGAGTACGACCGCGGCCCGCGGTGGTACGACGGCCTCTACGACCCCCGCCGGCCAGGACTGCTGCGGCTCGACGGGAGCATGTCGTACACGTTCGCTCACTTCCCCGAGGCGATCCCGAGGCTCGCAGCCGACGCCCGGCCGGTGGTCGTGTACGCGATCCGGCACCCGATCGCCCGACTCGTGTCCCACTTCCAGCTGCACCGCGACTACTTCACCAATGAGCCGGCCGCGACGCTCGGCGAGGCGCTCACGTTCTCGGACGTCTACAGCGGCGCGAGCGATTACGGCCGCTGGTGGCAGGCACTGACCGAGCACCTACCGGCAGAGCACCTGCTGCTCGTGCCGTTCCCCGTCCTCAAGGCGGACGCGCGGCTGGTCGCCGGCCTGGTGTGCGAGGCCGCCGGTCTCGACCCCGATCTGATCGGCGAGCCCGAGGACGCGACCGCCCATCGCAACGCCGTGGTGGCCTACCGGCATCCGCTGGTCCGGGTCGCCCGCCGCTCGGTGCGTCGAGCGGGCCTCTACCCGTGGCTGCGTCGGACCGCCGGCAGCGAGCGGATCCGCAAGGTGCGTTCGCTGCTCACCCGCCCGGTGCCTGCCGAGCAGCTCGACGACGCGTTGTCCACGTGCAGCTCCGAGCAGCTCGAGCGACTCCAGCAGCTGTACGACGATGCCCGGCTCGCGATGCACTCGGCCGTGGCCGAGCAGGACCGGCGGCGCGGGCTGCAGTGGGCGCAGGCGTGGGACGAGGAGTGTCCCGAGGTCCGGCTGCCCGGGGTCCCTGCATGAGCGGCCCCCCGATCCGGGAACAGCTCACCACGCGGCTCCGCGCGGTGTGGCCCGACCCGATCCCGATCGGCGTGAGTCGCGTGGCACGCCCACGCGCCGGCCGTTCCGAGGAGTACCTCGTGCTGCCCAGCATGTCCAGCCCGGTGTTCCTGATCCCGTCCGGCAGTGCCCGCGCCGCGGGCGCCCTTGCCCGGTCCGACGACGGCCAGCGGGCAGCCGTGCTGGCCCGCGCGCTCATGGCTGCCCATCGGCGCGGCGTGCTCCGGCGGGCGCCCGGTCTCGCTCGAGTGACGGTGCCGGGTGTGACAGGCCTGGTGGCGATCGTGCGCCGGCTGGTGCCGGAGTCGGACGCCGTCGTCATCCGGCTCGGCCGTCGCCGGCACGGCCGGGCGGTCGTGCTCCAGGCGCTCGACGCCGCGGGCGGCTCGCTGGCGTTCGCCAAGTGCGCTCGCGCGGCCGGCATCGACCGGCTCGCGGCCGAGCGCGACCGGCTGCACGAGCTGGCCGAACGGCCGGTGCCCGGCATCGTGCCGCCGCCGGTGCTCGGGTGGGTCGTCGAGGACGATGCGGCGGTCCTGTGCATCGGCGCCCTCACCCCGAGTGCGGCGCCGGCCTCCGAGGGCGTTCCGCTCACCGCCATGCACGCCTTGGCGACCCGGACCGGCTCCGGCGACGATCTGCCGCTGGCGGACACGCCGCTGGTCCGGCGCCTGTCCGACGAGGCGGCCAAGCTCGCCAGCGTGACGCCGGACGCCGACTGGATCGTCGACCACCTCCGCCGGCTGGTGGCCGACCACGGCAGGGAGCTGGTGACGACGGCGTCCTGGCACGGCGACTGGGTGCCGTGGAACATGGTGCGCGACAGCGGCGACGTGCTGCTCTGGGACTGGGAGCACTACGAGGACGACGTCCTCTCCGGGTTCGACCACATCCACTACCTCGCGCAGACCCGGCGGCTGCGCGACGGCACCACCGCCGACGCCGAGGACGCCTGGCTCGTGGACGCACGCGATGCGCTGGCGGCCGACTGGGGTCTCACACCGGAGCAGGCCGACGTGACCATCGCCGCTTACCTGATAGCCGTCAACCTCCGCTTCATCGCTGAGCGGGTGGACGACCCGGCCGGCCCGACGGACCGCCGGGGCTGGGCGCGCCCGCTGGTCGAGCGGCTCGCCCGGGGAGGGTCATGAGCGCCGCCCCTTTGAACGTCCTCCATGTCAGCGAGGTGACCTGGGGCGGCGTGGTGACACTCGTCGACCACTTCACTGCCGAGCAGGTCCGGGCCGGTCATCGGGTCCACCTGCTCACACCGGTCGACTACCCCACCGACGTGCCCGGCGTGGTCCGACACCCGTGGCGGGTACGACGCGGGCGGCCGAACGGGTACCCCGCCGCGATCCGTGAGCTGCGGCGCACGGTCCGCGAGGTCTGCCCCGACGTCATCCACCTCCACTCCTTCGTCGCCGGCCAGCTCGGGCGGGCACCGCTCGCGCTGCGCGGACTCGACGTCCCGGTGGTCTACCAGGCGCACGCCTGGTCCGACCGGTTGTTCGCCAGCGCGGCACCGGCCGCCGGGGTCCGGCTGGCGGAGCGGGCCGCGGCTCGACGTACCGACCGGCTGGTGACGAACTGCCAGGCCGAGCTCGACCGCGGCCACGAGATCGGTGTGCGGATCCCCGGCGACGTGCTCAGCGTCGCCGTGGACCTCGACCACCTGCGGCCGCCCACCGACGACGAGCGGCGCGCCGCCCGGGCAGCGTTGGGGCTCGGCGACGAGTTCGCGGTGCTGGTGCTGGGCAGGATCGCCTTCCAGAAGGGACAGGACCTGCTGGTCCCTGCCTGGGAGGCGCAGCGGCCTGACGGCATGGTCCTCTACCTCGTCGGACCGGGCGACGTGGCAGACCTGGCGGCAGCCGCGCCGTCTACGTGGGACCGGTCCATCCGCTTCATGGGCGGCACCGACGACGTCCGGCCGTGGCTGTGGGCCGTCGACGCGCTCCTGCTGAGCTCGCGCTACGAGACGGTCGCCCTCGTCATCGCCGAAGCGATGGCCTGCCGGCTGCCCGTCGTCTCCACCGACGTCGACGGCCCGTCCGAGGTGCTCCTGGAGGGAGACGAGCCCCCGGCCGGGACTGTGGTCCCGCTCGGCCGGCCGGAGCTCCTCGTGGAAGCCATGGATCGGCTCCGCCGGGAGCCGGAGCTGGCCCGAGCTCACGCCGCGGCAGGTGTTGAACGCGCGCAGACCCGGTTCGCACCGGGGCTGGTCGCGGGACGACTCGAGGCCGCCTACCGGGCGGCGATCGCGGATCGAGGGAGGAACTCAGGATGACCACGCCCACGTTCTTGGTGGTCGGCGCCGCGCGCTGCGGAACGACGGGGCTCGTGGAGGGCCTGCGCTCGCACCCGCGCGTGTTCGTCACCGACCCGAAGGAGCCCCACTACTTCGCACTGCACCGAACCGGTGCCGCGTTCACTGCGCCGGGTGACGCCCACACGATCAACCGCGTGGCGGTCACCGACCGCGACGCCTACCTCGCCCTGTACCCCGCCGAGCACGACTACGTCGCACTGGGCGACGCCTCGGTGTCGACCATGTACTACCACCAGGAGTCGATCCCCGAGATCAAGGCCGTGAACCCGGACATGAAGCTCATCGTGATGCTTCGTGAGCCGGTGGCCCGGGCCTGGTCGAGCCACCAGTACATGCGGGCCCGAGGCTTCGAGACCGAGGCGGACTTCCTCGACGCCGTGGCCCTCGAGGAGGAGCGCAAAGCGGCCGGCTGGCACCACATCTGGCACTACACCTCCCAGAGCCGGTATGCCGACCAGGTCGCGGCCCTGCTCGACGCATTTCCCCGCGACCGAGTCGGCGTGTTCTTCTTCGACGACCTCGAGAGCGACTACGAGGGCACGCTCGGCCGGGTGCTGGACTTCCTCGGAGTCCTCGACCGAGCGGGGGCGGGCCGGGACATCCCGCGCGTGAACATCTCCGGCCGGCCCCGGTTCGCCGCCGCGCACACCGTGCTCGGCTGGGCGGTAGGCAGCGAGCGGGTGCGAACGTTCGTCAAGCAGCACACGTCGTACCGGTTCCGGGAGCGGATCCGGCGCACCCTGCTCCGGCAAGACGTGCTGCCGGCCGCGGCGCGCGACCAGCTGGAACCGCTGTTCGCCGACGACCTGGTGCGACTGCGTGCGATGCTCGGCCAGGACAGGCAACAGTGGCCGGAGTGGCTGACGGCAGGAGGTACGGCGTGAGGGTCTTGCAGCTTCACAACCACCACGCATCGCTGGGGGGCGCGATGGAGGTGCTCGCGCACGAGGGCACGATCCTGGCCGACGCGGGGCACGACGTGGAGCAGTTCACGCTGCCGGCCGCAGAGACGCTCGGCCTGCCGGCCTGGCGTGCGGGCGCCAAGGCGGTCTGGAACGTGGAGGCCGCCCGCGATGTGAGCTCGCGGATCGCCGCCTTCAAACCGGACGTCGTGCACGTGCACACGCCGTTCCCACTGCTCTCACCGTCGGTGTTCCGAGCCGCTCATGCGGCCGGCGTGCCCGCGGTGACCACGCTCCACTCCTACCGCTACTCGTGCGTCGTCGGGACCTGCGTCCGCGACGGCAAGATCTGCGAGGACTGCGTCGGCTCGAAGCTCAAGCTGCCGGGGATCCGCCACGCGTGCTACCACGACAGCAGGGCGGCGACCACCGCGCTCACGCTCGGTCTCGGCATCCACCGTGCCGCCGGCACGTTCCACAAGGCGGTGACCCGCTACTTGACGCTGACCGACTTCGCGCGCCGGCTGATGGTGCGCGACGGCTACCCCGCGGACCGGATCTTCGTGAAGCCGAACTCCGTCCCCGACCCAGGCGCCGCGGGTCGCCGGGAGGGTGGGCCGCGCGAGCTTGTCTTCGCCGGTCGGCTGATCCCGATCAAGGGGGTCGTGACCCTGCTGGAGGCCTGGAAGCGCGTCCCGCCCGGCATGAAGCTGGTGATCGCCGGCGACGGCGAGCTGCGCCCGGTCGTCGAGGCGGCTGCCGCCCAGGACAGCTCCATCGAGTTCCTCGGCTGGGTCGACGAGGACACCGTCACCAGCCGGATGCGGGACGCCGAGGTCGTGCTCGTCCCGTCCGAGTGGTACGAGGGCCAGCCACTGGTCATGCTGCGCAGCCTCGCCGTGGGGACGCCCCTGCTCACGTCCGACCTCGAGAACATCTGCGAGGACGTGATGGCGGCCGGGTGCGGCTGGACCTTCGAGACGGGAGTGGCCCACAGTCTGAGCGCCCGTCTCACCGAGCTGGTGCAGCGCCCGGAGCTCGCCGCTGACCTACGCAAGCGCTGCCGCGACACCTACGTGGACATCTACTCGCCGGCCGCCGACCTGGTCCGTCTCGAACAGACCTACGACGAGGTGTGCGCCAGCCCGGTGTGACCGTGGTCGAGTGGTCGAGCTGGGCCCGGTCTGACCGGCTTCATCGCCAAGGGTCTGACCGAGCCCAGCTCGCAACTCGGGAGGGTGGGGCCGCCGGGACCGACCCCACCCGATCGGGGCGCCAGGGGTGCGCCCTCACCCGACCGCGTCGCGTCCTCCCTCAGGGGAGAGGCGCGAAGCGGATGCCTCGCCGGTACTTGCCTCCGAACCGGATCCCGTCGGTGGCGAACCAGACACCTGTGGCCGTCGGCAGGATCTGGAACCCGCCGGCCTGCTGTGGCATGACCGGGTTCCACGGCAGCGCCAGGCCGGTCACCGGGTCGATCGCGCCGCCGCCGGGCCGCGAGACCGCGCCGGGGCCTGCAAAGTCGCGGCCGAACGGGTTGTCCAGCCACCGGCTGTGACCCTGGACGTAGACTGCGGCGCCGGTCACGGCGACCGCCTTCAGCGAGTCACCGCCCGTGTAGTTGATCCACGTGGGCTGACTCGGGTTCAGGTTGTCGGTCTCGAACCGGGACGCCGAGTCGCACAGCTGGAAGCCGCGCTGGCCGGACTGGTACATGAACCCGAAGGCCGCGAACGCGAAGTACGAGCTGTCTGGCGCGAAGTCGACGTCGAGGACGTAGGCCTGCGCGTTCTGGCGCCCTGACGAGCACGCCAGCCCCAACGGTTCGTAGTTCCACGACGAGAGCGTCGACGAGGTCGGGCCGAGGTCGAGCATGAACGCCCGCGGGCGAGGCTGGCCATCGACGGTCAGGAAGTTGCCGACCGCCACCAGGTGCTGGCCGTCAGGGCTGACGTCGAAGTGGAAGACCTGGGCCGAGTTGCTGTTCGGCAGCCGCCCGCCGACGGCGTGGTTCAGGTACGTGGTCGGCTTGCCGGTGGTCGGGTTCAGCGACACGATCCGCTTCTGGAACGTTCCGGACACGATCAGCTGACCGTTGACCATGGCGATGTCCGAGACTCGGCCACCGGTGAACGTGGGCCGGAAGTTCGCGTCGAGCTGGCCGGTCGCGAGGTCGAGCTTCGCCAGAGCGGGCCGAGGCACACCGTTGACGTTCTTGAACCCGCCGCCGATGTAGACCGAGGTGCCGTCGGACCAGGTACCCCACACGTCACCGTCGACGTTCGGCGCGAAGCCGGCGCTGACCGCACCGGTGGTGGCGTCGAAGGCGAACACGTTGCGGCGGGTGTACTGCACGGACCGGTTGCCGTTCTCGACCGTCTGGAAACGGCCGCCGACGACCATCTGGTTGCCCGCCTCGGCGATCGTGTACCCGACCGGCTTCGGCTGACCCGCGGTCGTGGCCAGAACCGGCATCGCCATCACCGGTGCCTCGCTGACGACGGTGGGATGTGGATACGGCGAGGCGTTCGCCGCCAGGTGACCCAGCCCGAGAGTCGAGACGAGGCCGGCGACGGTCGCGGCACGAGCAAGTTTCTGCTTGGCGGTGGCCATCACATGGCCCCCCTTCCCTTGATGACGGCCGGAATCGTCCTGCCGAGGATGGCGATGTCGCTGCGGAGCGACCAGTTGTCGGTATACGAGACGTCGAGGTCCATGGCGGCCTCACGGCTGAGCTCGGATCGGCCGCCTACCTGCCACGCCCCGGTGATCCCGGGTGTGACGGCGAGCCGGCGCCGCTCGAGCCAGCTGTACTGGGTGACCTCGTCCGGCAGTGCCGGCCGCGGTCCGACGAGAGACATCTCGCCCCTCAGCACATTGATGAGCTGCGGGATCTCATCGAGCGAGGTCCGGCGCAGCACCTGGCCCACCCGGGTCACCCGGGGGTCGTTGCGCTGCTTGAACAACAGGCCGTTGCCCTCGGAGTTCTCCAGGGACGTCTTGAGCTCCTCCGCGTCGGCCACCATCGTCCGGAACTTGTAGATCCGGAACAGCTTCCCGTCACGTCCCACGCGGATCTGCCTGAACAGCGCCTTGCCAGGCGAGTCGACGCGGATCAGCACCGACAGCGCGAGCAGCATCGGCATCAGCAACAGCAGCATCACGCCGGCCGCCGCGCGGTCCAGCAGTGCCTTGGCGTGGTGGACCAGCCACGACGGCCTCGGACGGGCGACGGTGAGAAGCGGCTGGTGGTCCAGCAGCTCGACACCGAGCCGGTGCGCGGCCACGTCGGGCAGCTGGTGGGCGACGGCCACCGTGACCGGCAGGTCCTGGAGCTCCCACGTGAGGCGGCGGATCTCGTCGATCCCCACGCCCGTACCGGGGTGGACCACGACGTGCGTGGCCTCGACCTCGCGGGCCAGCCATGCCGCGCGAGCGAGGTCGGTCACCGGCGGGAAGCCGTCGGGAGTTGCGTCACCGGGCCACTCGCCGGTCACGGAGACCCCGCCGACCATGGACGCCGTGCGCGACGTCGAGAGCCGCGTGGCGGTGCTCATCAGGTGCGCGACGTCACCGACGGCGATGACCCGTTGGGCCGACGGCGTGCGACCGACGACGGCGGCCGCCGCGGCCGCCGAGAACACCGCGCCGAGCTCGATGATCAGCGTCTGGTCGACAAGCGACCACGGTGCACCGAAGACGCGCAGCGCGACGACGGACACGAGCACTGAAAGCCAGCCGAAGCGCACGATCGCCGCGGCACTGGTGCCACGCTGGGACCCGGTGACGAGGCTGCGTGCGACGGGGAAGCCGGCCCCCACGAGCAGCACCGGCATCAGTGCCATCGGCGCCGACAGGAGCAGCCCGCCACCCACGACCACCAGGACCGCGACGCCGAGCTCGGCGATGCCGAGCGTGCGCCAGCGCTGGTGGACGCGCTGCGGACGTGCGACGTCTTCTTGAGCAGGACGAATAAAGCTGAGCCGCCGCCGGTCCGAACGCGCACGATGTGCGGTTGGGACAGCGGCAGCCGTGTATGGCTGCGCCATGGAACCCCCCGGTTACCGTCTCGCGGCGGCGCACCTTGTCGGTACAGGCCCCCCCGGGCCAACCGCGAGATGGGTGAAACCATAACGGGGGCTGAGCGCGTCACGCTAGGGCGCGCCGTGCACAGGTTGGAAATGTCTATGCCACCTTCGAAACAAGTCCCCGACAAAAGCGGCAATCCGGCGCGGCGGGAGCTCTTACGTGCTAGCGGTGTTGTATGTCTGCTGCGTCGCGGGAAGGCCGTCGACGATCAGCGACTCCACGGCGTCGGCCGCCCGATCGACGTGGAACGGCAGTTCACGACGCTCGGCCGCGGAGTAGTTGCCGAGCACGTGGTCGGAGACATCCCGGCGCCCCGGTGGCCGCCCGATGCCGACCCGCACCCGGTAGAAGTCACCGGTGCCCAGCGACGAGCGCACCGACCGCAGCCCGTTGTGCCCGTTGTCGCCGCCGCCGAGCTTGACGCGCAGCGTCCCGAACGGGATGTCGAGCTCGTCGTGGACCACGACGAGCCGGTCGGCTGGGATCTTGTAGAAGGCGACGAGCGCCTTGATCGGCCCTCCGGACTCGTTCATGTAGCCGCGCGCCCGGGCCAGGACGATCCTGGCGGAGTCCGTGCCGAACGGCCCGACCCGCCCCTCGACCACCTCGGCGTGCCCCGACTTGTGGGAACGGAACGGCGAGCCGAGGCGCGAGACGAGCTCGTCGGCCACCAGGTAGCCGACGTTATGACGGTGGCCGGCGTACGCCGGGCCGGGGTTTCCCAGCCCGGCGACCAGCCAGACCTCGGTCGAGGTCACTCCCCGGAGTCACCCTCCGCAGCAGCCTCGGCGTCGCCACCCTCGGTGGCGTCCTCGGCACCCTCGGCGGCCTCGACGTCCTCCTCGGCCTCGTCGCGCTCGATGCCGGCCTCGGCCTCGGCCTCCTCCAGCTCGGCCTCCAGCTCCTCCTCCGAGCGCTGCTGGGTGACGTTGACGATGAGCAGCTCGGGATCGGCCAGCATCGTGCTGCCGGAAGGCATGTCCAGGTCGGATGCGTGGATGAGGGTGCCGACCTCGGCGCCCTCGACGGAGACCTCGAAGTACTCGGGGATGTTGGTGGCCTCGGCCTCGATCTGCACCGTGGCGTTCTCGGTGACGACCAGGGTCTCCGGGCCGGCCTCGCCGACGACGTGGATCGGGACATCGACGGTGACCTTCTCGCCGCGCCTGACCGCGACGAAGTCGACGTGCTCGATGACCCGGCGGATCGGGTCGACCTGGACCTGCTTGGTCAGCGCCAACTGGCTGCTGCCGTCGATCTCGAGGTCGAGCAGGGCGTTCGCGCCGCCGTGCTTGAGCGCCATCATCGTGTCGTGGCCGGGCAGGGTGACGTGGATCGGGTCGCTGCCGTGGCCGTAGACGACGGCGGGAATCTTGTCGTCGCGGCGGATGCGGCGGGCGGCACCCTTGCCGAACTCGGTGCGCTGCTCCGCGGTGATCTTCTCGGCTGCCATGGTCTGACCTGCTCCTCGTCGTCGGGTACGTCCTAGGCCCCAGACGACGAACGCCGCGCGACAGCGCGGCATTCGAACCGGCCCTGTCGATCACGGACTCCGCGACCACCTGGATCTGAACTGGGTGGCCGGCGTCCCTCGCCGAGGCAACCGAACGAGGATATGCCCGTGACGGCCGCCCGCGCCAATCGCGAGAGCAAAGCGTAGCCTCCTGGCCGTGTCCCTCACTCTCGTCGAGGCCCGGGCCCGGGCCGCCCTGGTGTCTGACGTCTCATACGACCTGATGCTCGACCTCACCGGCCGGGACGACTACGGATGCCGGGCGACAGTGCGATTCACCGGCGCCACCGAGGGCGCCGAGACCTTCCTCGAGCTCGCGAAAGCGCGCGACGTCCTCGTCGACGGACTGCCCGCCTCGACGTACGACGGACGCCGGATCGGCCTGGTCTGCGCGGCGGGCAGCAACGAGATCACCGTCGAGGCCCGGCTCCCTTACGTGACCGACGGCGACGGAATGCACACCTTCACCGACCCGTCCGACGGCGAGACCTACGTCGGCGCGTACGTCGGCATGGACCTGTGCCAACGGATCTTCCCGTGCTTCGACCAGAACGACCTGAAGGCCCCGGTGTCGCTCACGGTCGTCGCCCCGACCGGCTGGTCGGTGGTGGCCAACGGCCGCCTCGACAGCCACACCGACCAGGAGTCCGAGGGCCACTGGCGATTCGGCACCACCCCGCCGATCCCGCTGCCGATGTTCACGGTGTGTGCGGGGCCCTGGCACTCGATGCGGTGGGAGCACGCCGGGCCCGACGGCCAGGTCCTGCCGTTCGCCTGGCACGCTCGCGCGTCCCTCGCCGGCCAGCTCGACCGCGACACCGACGAGCTCCGTGCCGTGACGGAGGCCTGCTACGACGAGTACCTCACGATGTTCGCTGAGCCCTTCGCGTTCGGCAGCTTCGACCAGGTCTTCGTCCCGGGCCTGAACTGGGGCGCGCTCGAGAACCCCGGCTGCGTCACCTACCGCGACGAGATCCTGCCGGTCGGCACGCCCACCGAGGGCGAGCGGCGCCGCCGCGGCTCCGTGATCGCGCACGAGATGGCGCACCAGTGGTTCGGGAACCTGTCCACCATGACCTGGTGGGAGGACACCTGGCTGCAGGAGTCGTTCGCCGACTACATGGGCTACCGCGTCTCCGAAGCGGCCGGCTTCACCGGCGCCTTCGTCGACTTCTCGATCTCGGGCAAGACCCGGGCGTACGCCGCCGACGAGCGCCGTTCCACGCACCCGGTGGCCCCCGAGCCCGACGACGTGGCGGACGTCGACGAGGCGTTCAACAACTTCGACGCGATCTCCTACGCCAAGGGGAACTCGGCGATCCAGCAGCTCGTCACCTGGCTGGGAGACGAGGCCTTCCTGGCCGGCGTCAACGCCTACTTCGCCCGCCACCGGTTCGGCAACGCGACCCTGGCCGACTTCGTGGACGCGCTCGACGGCGCCACCGACCGCGACGTGCGCGGCTGGGTCGAGGCCTGGCTGCGCACGACCGGCTTCGACACGATCCGCGCGACCCGGGACGACGACGGTGTCCTGCTGACTCGCGAGGGCAGCCGGCCGCACCGCGTCTCGGTGGCGACGTACGGCACCGACCTGGTCGCCACCGGCACCACGATGATCGACCTGGCAGACGACCCCGTGCGGCTGCCTGGCGCCGCCGTCGTCGTCCCGAACGCCGGCAACGAGACGTTCGCCCGGCTGCGGCTCGACGCGGAGTCGTGGTCGGCGCTCAGCCACGACCTGGCCTCGGTCGCCGACGACTCGACCCGCGCGGTGGTGTGGGCGACGGCGATCGACCTGGTGCGCTGCGGCGACCTCGCACCCGAGGACTTCCTCGGGCTCGTCACTCGACACGCACCCCGCGAGCGCTCGGTGGCGATCGTGGAGTCCGTGCTCGGCTGGGCGCACGGCATTCTGGTCGCCCACCACCTGTCGTCCGCCGCCGTTCCGGATGCCGTCGCCCTGGTGGCCGCGGCCTGCGAGACCGGCCTGGCCGGCGCCCCGGGGGAACCGATCGCGGTCGCCCTGACCCGCACCCTGGCCGCCACCAGCCCCGACTCGCTGCTGCTCGGGAAGTGGCTGGTCGACCGGCAGACCCACACCGGGCTCCCGGTGGAGCCGGACCTGCGCTGGACGGCGATCCGCCGGCTCGCCGCGCTCGGCGCCCTGACGGCGGAGGAGATCGACGAGGAGCGGGTCGGCGACGGCACGATCGTCGGTGTGCTCGGCGCCGCCGGCGCGAACGCCGCCTTGCCGACCCTGGAAGCCAAGGCGGCGGCGTGGGAGAGGCTGCTCGGCGACGACGGCCTGTCCAACCGGGAGTTCGAAGCGATCTCCTCCGGCTTCTGGGATCCCGAGCAGACCGCGCTGGTGCACGACTACCTGCCCCGCTACCTCCACGAGGGGCTGGCGGCTGCGCTGCGACGCGGCCCGAGCTTCGAGGAGCGGCTCGGCAAGTCGTTCCCCAGAGTTCCGTTCGCCGACGAGCACCTCGCTGCGCTCGAGGACGTGCTCCGCGGCGATGTGCCGACGGTGCTGCGCCGCGCCTGGGAGGACGCGTACGACGACCTCACCAGGACGCGCTGAGCCCCGGCGTACCGTCGGCAGCGTGCCCTACGTCCACCACACCGCCTCGGTCGCACAAACTGCAGTCCTCACCGGGGACGTCACCCTGGGGGCCGGGTCGCGCGTGCTCTCCGGCGCGATCCTCAACGGCGACCTGGGGCCGGTCCGGATCGGCGAGGACGTGGTGGTCATGGAGCACGCGCTGCTCCGTGGTCGCGCCGAGCATCCGGTCGAGATCGGCGACGCGGTCCTGGTCGGACCGCACACGCACCTCAACGGCACCCGGGCCGAGAACGAGGTCTTCATCGCCACCGGTGTGTCCATGTTCCCGGGCTCGACGGCCGGCACCGGCTCGGAGCTCCGGATCAACAGCGTGCTCCACGTCAACTCACGCCTCGAGCCCGGCACGGTCGTGCCGATCGGCTGGATCGCCGCGGGTGACCCGGCGCGGCTCTTCGCCCCGAGCGAGCACGACGACCTCTGGGCCGTGCAGGAGGGGCTCGACTTCCCCGGCACGGTGTACGGCGTACCGCGAGGGACCTCGATGCGCGAGATCATGCGGCGGCAGTCGGAGAACTTCCGACCGCGTTGAGTCAGTTAGGCGTGGCCGTCGAACATGGAAGTAACGGAGCCGTCCTCGAAGACCTCGCGGATCGCACGCGCGAGGAGCGGGGCGATCGACAGGCAGGTGAGCTTGTCGAACTGCCGGTCGTCGGGGAGCGGCAGCGTGTTGGTCACGACGACCTCGGTGGCCGTGCAGTTCTTCAGCCGATCGACCGCGGGGCCCGACAGCAGCGCGTGAGTTGCGGCGATGATCACGCCGGCGGCACCGTCGTCCATCAGGGCCTCGGCCGCCTGCACGATCGTGCCGCCGGTGTCGATCATGTCGTCGACCAGCACGCACATGCGGCCCTCGACCTGGCCGACGACCCGGTTGGCGACCACCTCGTTGGGTCGGTCGATGTTGCGCGACTTGTGGATGAAGGCCAGCGGCACCCCGCCGAGCCGGGCCGACCAGCGCTCGGCGACCTTGATCCGACCGGCGTCCGGCGAGACGACCGCGAGCTGCTGGTCGCCGTACTTCTGACGGACGTAGTCAGCGAGGATCGGCAGCGCCATCAGGTGGTCGACGGGCCCGTCGAAGAAGCCCTGGATCTGGTCGGCGTGCAGGTCGACCACGATCAGCCGGTCGGCGCCCGCGGTCTTGAACAGGTCGGCCATCAGCCGCGCCGAGATCGGCTCGCGACCGCGGTGCTTCTTGTCCTGGCGTGCGTAGCCGTAGAACGGCAGCACCACGGTGATCCGCTTGGCCGACGCTCGCTTGAGCGCGTCGACCATGATCAGGTGCTCCATGATCCACTCGTTGATCGGCGCCGTGTGGCTCTGGATCACGAAGGCGTCGCAGCCGCGGACCGACTCCTCGTACCGGATGTAGATCTCGGAGTTGGCGAACTCGTATGCCGAGGTCGGCACCAACCCGCTGCCGAGAAGCGTCGCCACCTCCTCGGAGAGCTGGGGGTGAGCCCGCCCGCTGAAGACCATCAGGTTCTTCTCGGTGGTCCGCTTCATTCCGGTCACGTCGAGTGCGCTCCTGCTCGCCGGAGGATGGGTGCACTCAGGATTCTGACTCACCCGGGGACGATGACCCAACTCCGGGGTCCGCGTCGCGGTCCAGGCCCCGTTCACCGGCCGTTTCCCGCTTCCGGTCCGCATGGCCCGCCAGCGTTCGCTGCGGCCCCGCGGACACCGCAAGTGCCCCGGGTGGGACGTCCTCGCGCACCACGGTCCCCCCACCGGTCATGGCTCCGTCGCCGATGGTCACCGGTGCGATGAACGTGTTGTTGGAGCCGGTCTTGGCCCCGTCGCCGACCGTCGTGCGGTGCTTCGCGCTGCCGTCGTAGTTCGCGAAGATCGTGCCGGCCCCGATGTTCGACCCGCGGCCGATCGTCGCGTCGCCGACGTACGAGAGATGGGGCACCTTCGAGTCGTCGCCGATCTCGGCGTTCTTGGTCTCCACGAAGGCGCCGATCTTGCCGCGCTCCCCCAGCCGGGTGCCCGGCCGGAGGTAGGAGAACGGGCCGACCGTCGCGCCGGCGCCGACGACGGCGAGCTCGCCCTGGGTCCTGGTCACCTGCGCCCCATCCCCGATCTCGCAGTCCTTGAGAGTCGTGTCGGGGCCGACCACGGCGTCCTCGCCGATCACCGTCGCCCCCAGAAGCTGGGTGCCGGGCAGGATCGTGACGTCTGGCGCCAGTACGACGTCGGCGTCGACCCAGGTCGTGGCCGGGTCCATCACGGTGACGCCCTCACGCATCCACCCGGTGACGATCCGCCGGTTGAGCTTGCGGCCCAGCTCGGCGAGCTGCGCGCGGTCGTTGGCCCCCTCGGTCTCCGACACGTCGTCGATCGGGTAGGCGCCGACCGTCAGCCCATCGTCCTGTGCCAGTTGCACCGTGTCGGTCAGGTAGTACTCGCCCTTGGCGTTGTCGTTGCCCAGTCGCGGCAGCGCCGACGCCAGGAACGCCGCCTCGAAGGCGAGGATCCCACTGCTGATCTCGGAGATCGCACGCTGCTCCGCGCTCGCGTCCTTCTCCTCGACGATGGCGACCACCTCGCCCTGGTCGTCGCGCACCACCCGTCCGTACCCGGTGGGGTCGGGGACCTGGCCGCTGAGAATGCTCACCGCCCGTTGGGCCGCCTCGTGCTCGCCGACGAACGCGCGCAGGCTCTCCCCGCGCAGCAACGGGGTGTCGGCCGTCGCGACCAGCACCGTACCCCCGCTGATGGCGGCCGCCTCGACCGCGACCCGGACCGCGTGGCCGGTGCCCTTCTGCGCCTCCTGGACGGCGAGCACCGCATCGGGCAGCACCTCGTGGATGTGCGGTCCGACCTGCTCGCGCTGGTGCCCGACCACCGCGACCACCCGTTGCGGCGCCAGCTCGCCCACAGCAGCCAGCACGTGGCCGATCATGCTCCGGCCACCGACCTCATGAAGCACCTTCATGGTCTTGGACTTCATCCGCGTGCCGCCCCCGGCGGCCAGCACGATCACCGTCAGCTCGTCCATGGCGTGCAGTCTGTCTGCTCCCCGGGTAGGAGTCGAACCGGTCACGCGTTATACCGTTGCGGCCGAGCGCGCGGGCCAGACACCCGGGCGGAGGAGGCACCGTGACCGACCAGCCGGGACCCGGACCAGCTGATCCCAAGAGGCCCGACTTCCGACAGCTGGGAGACTTCAGGTTCGAGCCCACGTCGTGCCCGGTGTGCGGCGGCGACCGGGTCCGGCGTCCGCTGCGCAAAGAGTTCCAGGGCACCGAGCTGCACTTCGGCACGTGCACGGAGTGCAGCACGCTCTACATGAACCCGCGGATGACGGTCGAGTCGCTGCGCACCGTCTACGACTCCGAGGAGTTCTACGAAGGCCGGGAGAACAACCTCAACTACTACTCCTTCCTCAGCGGGGAGCGGTACCTGCGTCGTACGGCGGCCGGACGGATCGAGCGCTTCCGTGAGCACGCGCGCGGCGATCGACTCCTGGAGGTGGCCTCGGCGGCGGGCTTCTTCCTGGCCGAGGCGAAGGCGGCGGGCTTCTCCTCAGAGGGCATCGAGATCTCCCGGCCGATGGCCGCCTACGCCAGCAAGCGCTGGGGCGTACCGGTCTCGGGCGCCTCGATCGAGGAGGTCGACCTCTCGCCCGAGACGTACGACGTGATCGCCTCCTGGGGTGTGATGACGATCGTGCGCGACCCGCGCGCGGTGATCGCGAAGTTCCACGCCGCGCTCAAGCCGGGTGGGGTGTGGGCCTTCAACACCTACGACAACCGGTCGCGGTGGGGCCGGATGTTCGGCTCGCGCTGGTACATCCTGGTGGCCAACACCAGCCAGATCCACCACGACCCCACCCTGCGCCGACTCCTCGACGAGGCCGGCTTCGACCTCGTCGCCCGGCGGCGGGACCGGCCGCACGCGAGCGTCGAGCGGCTCTTGTTCGTGCTGCTCTCCCACCTCAGCACCGGGGTTCGGGACGCCTTCTTCCGGCGCATCCACTTCCTCAACCGGCTGATCATCCCGGTCGTGGCCCCAGACGCCTACGAGTACGTCTGCGTCAAGCGCTGAACCCGAGCAGCAACCCGTCGCTCCCCGGGTAGGAGTCGAACCTACGTCGCTAGTCCTGATTCAAAGTCAGGCGGGCCCTGCCGGCAGACCAACCGGGGATAGGCCCCCAAGGCTAGGGCCCGCCCGGCGAGGCAGCACCCCGGCGGGCAGTGCAGCCGGCTGCTTGCGTCCCGGCTGGGTCTGCTGGCATACTCACGCGCTGCCCGCCGCCGTTACCGAATCGTGACGTGCGGGCGCCCCCCGCCCCCGGCCAGGAGTTGTCACCATGCCCACCACTCGACGCGGCTTCCTTGCCGCGACAGGCGCCGCCACCGCGGCCGGTACGACCGGAGTGATCTCGGGGCTCCCTTCCCCCGCGGCCGCCGCCACCCGACGCCAGCTGCGCCGTACCTACGGGGTCGTCGTGCACCCGAGCTGGGCCGAGGACCCACGGTGGGGCAAGACCGACCGCTGGATGGGACTGCTCGCAGATCTCGGCGTGAAGCAGATCCGCGGTCTCGTCGTACCCCACCAGGACGAGTGCCGGCGCACGGCTCGGCTGTGCCGCCGCTACGGCATCAAGTGGCTGATGACGGTCACCGCGGACGGGCGCCTGACCCCGCGGGAGACCAGGCGGCGCGTCCACCAGATCGCCGATGACTACGCCGACATCGTGCTCGGTCTCGAGGGCATCAACGAGCCCGACACCAGCAGGAAGGGCTGGGCGGAGCGCACCGTCGACATCCAGCGCGCGATCTGGGAGGCCCGCAACAACCACCGCGCGCTCAAGGGAGTCAAGGTGATCTCCCCGTCGTTGCACGACCGCAACGAGGACGAGAGCGACGGCGCGGGCTACCGCGCGCTCAAGCGCAAGGGCATCGGCGAGCTGTGCGACGTCGCGGGTCTGCACTCCTACCCACGCGGGAGGAGGATCACCACCGGTCTCGCCGACCGGCTGAAGCTGGTCGACATCGCGTACAGGGGCAAGCCGGTGTGGGTCACCGAGTTCGGGTGGACCAACTACTCCGGCGGATCAGGGCAGCGCCCGACCTCGGAGGCCAGGGCCGCCGAGTTGGCCGCTCGGGGGATCCCGAGGATCGCCGACCACCCGCGGGTGCAGAAGGCGTTCCGCTACGAGTTGATCAACGACCCCAGCCACGGCAGCGGCCCGGGTGCTCACTACGGCCTGGTCCGCGCAGACTGGTCGCGCAAGCCCGAGTTCCGCGCGGTGCGGCGGGTCCTCCACGGTCGCTGATCAGCACGTCGCGGCGCTGATGTCGGAAGGTTGAGCCCCAGCGAGTCACTCGGCCGACAGCGCCTCGGGCACTGCCATGATCAGGTCGTCGGCCAGTCGCAGCGCCAGGTCCCGTCGTTGATCGAGGTCACGCCGCTTCCCACCGAGTAGCTCCACCAGCTGGAGCCGGGCGAAGACGTCGCCGCCGATCACGACGTCTGCCACCCGGACCGACGTGCCGCCGAGGTCGGCGACGTACCGCCGGCCGGCCGTCCACCAGCCGTCCGCGCTGCTCACCTCGGCGCCGTCGAAGCCGACCGCGCCGTCCTCGAGCTCGCCGGAGGACTGGTCGAAGTGCGCCCGGGCACTCTCGCCCACGTGGACCACGACGTCGATCCGGTGCTCGGCACCCGTGATCGTGCAGGTCGCCGACTGAACCTCCTCGTCCGCCAGACTGTTGACCAGCCAAACCTCGGATTGTTCGAACGCGGCGTCGGTGAGGTCGCCGCAGAACGTCTCGTGGAGGCGGGTGACGTCATCACCCGCCTCGTCCTCCCCGCACCCGGCGAGGCCCAGCGACAGTGCGAACAGGGCAGCGACCAGGGGCAGGCGGGTCACGCCGGCTGGCTCTCGTGGTCGTCCCAGTGCCGGCGTACCCGCTCCGTAATGTCGCCGAGCCGGTCGAACAGCTGGCTCTGGGCGTCCTCGGCGGTGAGCGCCTCGAACGTCGACGTCTCACCGTCCTCGACCTGGGAGGCGCCGAACTCCTTGCCGCTGCCGACCTGGCGGGGGTCACCCGGGTCGTGGCGCGCTTCGTAGCCCGGCTGGTCTGGGTCCTTACCCATCGGCTCCCCCTCGTCGGTGTGGTGAGAGCACACTTCCCGCCCCGCGTTGCCGCCAAACCACTGCGGCGCGGGACCGAAGGTCAGGACCCGCCGTCTGTCGAGGCGCGTTGCCGCACCTCACGGATCAGCCGGGTGACGGACGCCTCGAGCTGGTCCAGGTCCGCGACCGGACCACGGATCACGACATCTACCCCCAGCCCGCCGGACACGCGGAACTCCACCTGCCCTTCGTCGCGCGCTTCGGCCGCGTCCGCGTGCTCGGCACGGCTCAGCCACGCCTCAAGGCGGCCATAGGTGCGGTTCGAGGCCGTCCCGTTCTCCGCCGCGGTCACCGCCTCCCGACTCACCCCGGATCGCTCGGCGAACTCCCGCACGCTCTTGATGCCCAGGCTCAGCCGTCGCCGCCTGAGCCCGAGCCCTCGCGCGGACCCACCCAACGTAGCCGCGTCACCCCGCATGACGTCCCCTTGTTCCCTCGGACCCGATCCCGGTCATCACTGGCACCCACGAACCAGCCGAACCCAACCTACTACTGGTATGCCTCCCGCAGATCCTGGGCGTGGCGACTGTGAGCCACGTCACATCGACGCCGACTTTGCTTGCTTCTGGCTGGTTCCGGTGGCATAGTCGCGCGCTGGCCCGCCGCCGTTACCGAATCGTGACCTGTGGGCCCGACCCCCGCCCCCGATCAGGAGCTCTCTTCCATGCCCCTCACCCGACGCGGCTTCCTTGCCGCAACCGGCGCGGCCACTGCAGCCGCCGGTACGACCGGTGTCATCTCGGGCCTGCACTCCCCTGCCGCCGGTGCCACCCAGCGTCAACTGGCCGCCGCCTACGGCGTCGTGGTCCATCCGAGCTGGGCCAAGGACCCGATGTATGGCCAGACCGACCGCTGGATGGCGCTGCTCGCCGAGCTCGGCGTCAAGCAGATCCGCGGTCTCGTGGTGCCCCAACAGGCACAGTGCCGGCGTACCGCCGAGCTGTGCCGTCGTTACGGCATCAAGTGGCTGATGCCGGTCGTCCCGGCCTGGCGGCTCACCCCCACAGAGGCCACCGCGCGCGTGAATCAGGTCGCAGCTGACTACGCCGACGTCGTCATCGGTCTCGAGGGCGTCAACGAGCCGAACAACACCGGGGTCTCGGACTGGGCCGCACGCACGGTCGCGATCCAGCGCGCGATCTGGGACGCCCGCAACGCCAACCCCGAGCTCGCAGGCGTCAAGGTGCTGTCCCCGGCGCTTCACGACCGCAAGGAGTACGAGACCCGGGGCGCGGGATACCGCGCGCTCGCTGCCAAGGGCATCGACCAGTGGTGCGACAGGGTCTCGCTGCACTCCTACCCGCGGGGCGGTGAGGTCACCACCGGTCTCGCCGACCGGCTCAAGATGGTCGACATCGCGTACCCGGACATGCCGGTGTGGATCAGCGAGACCGGCTGGACGACGTACTCCGGCGGATCCGGCCAGAAGGCGACGACGACCAACGACGCCGCCAAGTACGGCGCCCAAGCCATCGAGACCATCGCCGACCACCCGAGGGTGCGGAGGGCGTTCCGGTACGAGCTGCTCGACGACCCCGGCTCCGGCTCGGACCCGGAGTCCCGCTACGGCCTGATCAGCTCGGACTGGTCGCGCAAGCCCGAGTTCTACAGCGTGCGCAAGGTTCTCACCGGCCGCTGAGCCGTGGCGACCGGTTGTCCGGCCCGACCCTCGCAGCTGCGCCGCGGCGCCATCGGAGTCCCGGTGGCGCCGCGGCGCTAACCTCAGCGACGTGGACCTTCCCGTGATGCCCCCGGTGCGGCCGATGCTCGCGAAGTCCGTCAAGGGGGTGCCCCAGGACCCTGGCTTCAGCTTCGAGCCGAAGTGGGACGGCTTCCGGTGCCTGCTCTTCAAGGACGGCGACGAGGTCGAGCTGACCAGCCGCAACACCAAGCCCCTCACCCGCTACTTCCCGGAGATCGTGGCGGCCGCGCGCGAGCAGCTGCCGGACCGGTGTGTGCTCGACGGCGAGCTGTTCGTGGCCGTCGGATCGCGTTTGGAGTTCGAGGTGCTGCAGGAGCGGATCCACCCGGCAGAGTCTCGGGTCGACAAGCTGTCCCACGAGACGCCGGCCGGCTACGTCGTGTTCGACCTGCTCGCCCTCGGCGACGAGTCGTACGCCGCGCGGCCGCTGTCGGAGCGCCGCGACGCGCTCGAGGGGGCGCTCGCCGGCCTCGCCGGGCCCTGCTACCTCACGCGCACCACCACCGACCCGGCCGAGGCCGAGTCGTGGTTCCAGCAGTTCGAGGGTGCCGGGCTCGACGGCGTGATCGCCAAGCCGGTCACGGCGCCGTACGAGCAGAACGCCCGCACCATGCTGAAGATCAAGCACGAGCGCACCGCCGAGGCGGTGCTCGCCGGCTACCGCGAGCACAAGACCTCCACTCCTGAGCGGCCGCTGATCGGGAGCCTGCTCCTCGGCCTGTACGACGACGACGGGGAGCTCCAGCACATCGGCGTGAGCGCCTCCTTCACCGAGCAGCGACGAGCCGAGCTGTTCGAGGAGCTGCAACCCCTGGTGTGCCCGATCGAGGAGCACCCGTGGGGTCGTTGGAGCGAGTTCCTGATCGCCAACCCGGGCCGGGCACCGGGCACCCAGAGCCGCTGGAGCCAGGGCAAGGACTTGTCGTTCACGCCGTTGCGGCCCGAGCGCGTGCTGGAGGTGAAGTACGACCACATGGAGGGCAGCCGGTTCCGCCACACGGCGCACTTCAAACGATGGCGCACCGATCGCGATCCCGAGTCGTGCGGTTATGCCCAGTTG
Organism: uncultured Actinomycetota bacterium; assembly: GCA_963826265.1. Taxonomy (GTDB): domain Bacteria; phylum Actinomycetota; class Actinomycetes; order Propionibacteriales; family Nocardioidaceae; genus Nocardioides. The sequence goes on along the minus strand of CAWGWH010000001.1, from coordinate 775,058 downwards.
GAGGAGCCAGTGGGCTACGACCTAGGTAGAGTGTTATCCGGAGGTACGTCATGAGTGCTGACCTGCCTGAGGCCCCGAGCCCGACCGACGGCCGGACCGGGACTTACCACGTGGTGCTGCTCGTCGAGCGGGCACTGACGAATCTCGACGCGCGCCAGGTGCGCTCCCTGCACGAGGGCATCGACGAGCGCGTCCACTACACCGTGTTGCTCCCCCTCGAGGACGCAGCCGCCCGGATCGAGTCGGCCATGGGCTCGCTCGCCGCTGGCGAGGTGATGTCGTCGCCGGCCATGGTGATGAGTGACGTCGACCTCGACGCCGTCCGCCGCGATTGCCAGGAGCGTTCCGACCGCGACCTCGGCTTCTGCCTGGACGCGCTGCGCGCGGAGGGCGCGAGTGCGGAGGGCTCGGTGGTGTCCGCACCGCCGATCGACGCCCTGGCCGATGCCATCGCAGAGGTTGACGGCCGCGAGGCGATCATCTTGACCAGGCCCCACGTCGTGGCGGAGTTCTTCCACCTCGACTGGACCTCACGAGCGCGCCGCAAGCTCGGTGTCCCGGTGCTGCACCTGCTCGAGCACGAGACGTTCGACGAACAGGCCGGCGGCGGCGAGGGCGTCAGCGGGGTCTGAACTGCGGTTCAACCGTACTGTTACCGTTTCGTGGAGATCGTGTGGATGGCTCGGGGGTGCCTCCTGGCGCGGCGAAACGTACGGTTCCTGATGTCAGCTTTCCGTCGCTGACACGGAGGCTCTGAACCGGGGGGTTATGAGTCGCCACAGGGGGGTCCACCAGATCCGGGGGGTTCTGAGGTCACCCGAATTTTGATCGGTCGACGCCGATCACCGGGGGGTTTGAGGCGTCGCGAGGAGTAGGCCCGCCTGGTTTCCCAGGCGGGCCGCTTCGCGTTCCGGGCACTGTTCGCTCATCGGTCGCCGCCGATCCAGTTGCCCTCCTCGTCCCAATGCTCGGCGACCTTCTTGCTCGGCTGCACCCGGGGCGGTTCGCCGGGCATCTTGGGGTAGTCGGGCGGGTAGTTCAACTCGACCTCGCCCTGCGCGCGCCACAGGTCGAGCAGCGGCTCCAGGCCGTGGGCGACGTCGTCGATGGCAGCCCACGCATCGCCGGCCGCGAGCCGCTCCGGGACCGTGAAGACGTTCAGCTCGCGCGGGTCCGTGGTCTCGGCCAGGTCCTCCCAAGCCAGTGGGGTCGACACCGGAGCGCCCAGCACCGGCCGCAGCGAGTACGCCGAGGCGATCGTCCGGTCGCGGCAGTTCTGGTTGAAGTCGACGAAGATCCGCTCCCCCCGCTCCTCCTTCCACCACGCGGTCGTGACCTGGTCATCTCGCCGCTCCAGCTCGCGGCCGAACCCGATCGCCGCGTGCCGGACGTCGACGAACTCCCAGTCGGGCCGGATCCGGACGTAGATGTGCACGCCCCGGTTGCCGCTGGTCTTCACGAAGCCGGTGATGCCGAGGTCGGCGAACAGCTCGCGTGCCACTCCCGCCACCCGGACGGCGTCGCCGAACGTCGTGCCCGGCTGAGGGTCGAGGTCGATCCGCAGCTCGTCGGGACGATCAACGTCGTCTCGACGCACCGGCCAGGGATGGAAGGTGAGGGTGCCCATGTGGGCGCACCACACCGGCACTGCGATCTCGGTCGGGCAGATCTCCTCGGCGGTCCGGCCGGAGGGGAAGGTGATGCCGACAGACTCCAGGTAGTCGGGCGCGCCCTTCGGGACCCGCTTCTGGTAGAACGCGTCGGCGTCCCTGTCCATCGGGCCGGTCGCGAGCTTCATGCCCTCGCGCACGCCGGAGGTCCAGCGCTCCAGGGCGGTCGGCCGGTGCCGCAGCGCCCGCATCAGGCCGTCCTCGACGCTCGCGAAGTACTCCGCGACCATCAGCTTGGTGACCTCCGGCGTGTGGTCGGTCGCCTCGTAGATCACCCGGTCCGGACTCGAGACCCTGACCTCCCGGCCACCGGCCACCACCATCGCTGCGGGGGTTTTCGCCATGGTTCTACGCTAGCGACCATGAGTTACCAGGTGGAGAAGTCGGACGCCGAGTGGCGCGAAGAGCTCAGCGACGACGAGTACCGGGTGCTGCGCGAGGCCGGCACCGAGCGAGCGTTCACCGGCGAGTACACCGACACCGAGACAGTCGGTGTCTACCGCTGCAAGGCCTGTCAGGCCACCCTTTTCGAGTCCGACACCAAGTTCCACTCCGGCTGCGGCTGGCCGAGCTTCTACCAGCCCATCAGTGACACCGTCGAGTACATCGAGGACACCAGCCACGGCATGAAGCGGGTCGAGGTCCGGTGCGCCAACTGCGGCTCGCACCTCGGCCACGTCTTCCCCGACGGCTACGGAACCCCGACCGGCGACCGGTACTGCATCAACTCGATCAGCCTGACGCTGGAGCCCGTCCAGCAGGACTGACAACGTCCTTCTCAGACGTCCACCAGCATCGGGTTCACGACCACCACGCCCGGCCCGTGCGTCGCATCCGCCCAGGCCTGGAGCGAGCCGTCGTCGTAGACCACGTCGACAAAGGCCCGCCCGGTGTCGACGTACGACGACAGGGCACCGGGCAGGCTGCCGCCGAGCTCGGCCGCGAGCGCGTCGAGCTCGGCCGGCGAGAGGTCCCGCTCGGGGTCGGGCAGATCTCCTGGTTCCTCGGGCGCGGCGTCGTAGAGCGCCTCCGGCACGGCCGTCTCCACAGTGAGCACGCGGCCGTCCCAGGACCCGGTCAGGAAGTACCGTCCCCAGCGCACGCCGTCCGCCTGCTCGTAGGAGTGGCCGGCCCCGGGCTGTCCGAGCACCAGCCGCTCCCGACGCCAGTCCCAGCCCGCCAGCGGCGGGCCGTCGCACTGCGGGGGCCACGACTCCGCCACCGGGCCGAGGCACACGACCGGCTGGCCGTCATCCCTCACCGTCACCACGCCGCGGGTGCTGACCGTTCCCGCCGCCGCGGGGACCCGCGTCGGGCGGGCGGTGGCGTCAGGATCACTGCCCCGGTCGGTTGCGGGGTCGCCGGCGTCGGTGCCGCAGGCGGCGAGCAGCAGCCAGGTCGCCGTCAGCGCGGCGACGATCGTCATCGGGCGCATGCAGGTAGGACGGGTCGCCCCGCCCGCAGGTTCCGGATCCGCGCCGGTCATGGCGCAGCCCACGTGCCGCGGAGCCTGCGGACCAGCCGCCACTGCACGGCGATCAGCGCCACGGTGACCAGCAACATCACCGCGGTCGCGGCGGCGGCGTACCCGTACCGGAGGTACTCGAACCCGTTCCGGTAGACGAACAGGGACAGGTAGGTCGTCGCGTACGGCGGCGGCCCGCCACCGGTGACGACCAGGGCCGGCACGAAGTTCAGCTGCAGACTCAAGATCGTGTCGCGGAGCAGCAGCAACACCAGCACCGGCGCGAGCAGCGGGAGCGTCACCCGGCGCAGCACGTCCCACGCGGTGGCATTCTCGATCGTCGCCAGCTCGTAGACCTCCCGGGACAACGACTGCCGCACGACGAGCAGGATGAAGAACATCTCACCGACGGTGAACAGGCTCATCACGATGATGGCCGCGCGAGCCGAGTTGGGGTCGGTCAGCCACGCCGGCGGGGTGCGCCCGAGCAGGGTCAGTCCGCCCTGCCCGCCGACGGTGAGGAAGGTGTTCACGGGGCCGTAGATCGGGTTGAACAGCCACAGCCACAGCAGGCCGTAGGCGATCTCCGGCACGGCACTCGGCAGCATCACCACGGCTCGGCCGGTGCCGACCCCGCGACTGCTCCGGTGGAGCAGCAGCGCCAGGCCGAGCGCGACCAGGATCCGCAACGGGGTGGCGATCCCCGCGAAGACCAGCGTGTTCACCAGCGCTCGCCGGAAGATGTCGTCGCTCACGAGCTCGACGTAGTTGTCCAACCCCACCCACGTGGCCGGGCGGATCAGGTCGTACTCGGCGAACGAGAGAGCGATGGTCGCCACCGCCGGCGCCGCAACCAGCACCAGCAGGCCGGTCGCGAACGGCGCGAGCATCAGCCCCGTCTGCCAGCGATCGCGTCGACCCGGGCCGGTCGTCGTCACCGCGCCACCCGCTCCTCGGAGACGCCGTCGAACAGATGGACGTCACCCGGTGCGACCTCCACGCGGACCGCCTCGCCGAGCGCGGGACGCCGAGACAGCGGCACCCGCGCCACCACCTCGTCGCCGGCCACCTCGACCCTGACGTGCACGTCGGCCCCAGCCACCTCGACCCCTCGCACGGTCCCGCTGATGCCCTCGGGTGGGCCGGGCTGTCCGAGCCGCACGTCGTCCGGACGCACCCCCACGATCAGCTCGTCACCACATCCGGCCGGCCGCAGTGGACTCCTGAGCCCCAACCGGTTCATCGCGGGGCTACCGACGAACCGCGCCGCGAACCAGGTCATCGGCCTGACCCACAGCTCCTCTGGAGTCGCGACCTGCTCGATCCGCCCGTCGACCAGCAGCGCGACCCGGTCGGCGAGCGTCAGCGCCTCGGTCTGGTCGTGGGTGACGTGGACGGTCGTGCCACCGACGCGATCGTGCAGCGCGCGCAGCTCGGTGCGGGTCTGCACGCGCAGCTCGGCGTCCAGGTTCGACAGCGGCTCGTCGAGGAGGAAGACGTCCGGTCGCCGCACCAGGGCCCGCGCCAGGGCGACACGCTGACGCTCCCCTCCCGACAGCTGTCCCGGACGCCGGTCCAGGACCCCCCGGCACCCCGCGGCCCGAGCCGCCTCCTCGATCGCAGCGCCCGCCGCTGCCCGCGGCGTGTCGCTCACCGCCAGCCCGAAGCCGATGTTGTCGCGGGCGGTCAGGTGCGGGAAGAGCGCATAGGTCTGGAAGACCATCGAGACGTTCCGGCGTCCCGGTCGCAGCCTGGTCACGTCACGACCGGACAACCGGACCCGACCGCCGGTCACCGGCTCGAGACCCGCGATGACCCGCAGCAGCGTCGACTTGCCGGACCCGGACGGCCCGAGCACGACCACCAGCTCACCGGGTGCCACGGCGAGGTCCAGGCCGTGCAGCACCTCGCGATCGCCGTACGCCGCCCGCACGCCCTCCAGCTCCAGCCCGCCGGACGCGGGCGGGGTCACGGGGCCTCCGCGCGCGCGAACAGCTCTCGGGTCTCCTCGTCGATCCGCCGCACCACGTCGTCGACCGAGAGCCCCTTGTAGAGGCCGTCCTCGAGGATCGGGCCGGTAACGTCCTCGATCTCCGGCCAGGTGGAGATGACCGGGGTCGAGCGCACCCGCTCGACCGCCTCGAGGAACACCTCGGATCGGCTCGGCGGCAACCCCTGGTCGAGGAAGGCGTCCGACCGTGACACCTCGATGTTGGACGGCACGGTGCGTCCCGTCGCGACCAGTGCCTCCTGCCCCTCGGCCGAGAGCGCGTACTCGACGAAGCTCCAGGCATCGTCCTGGCGCGGGCTCGCGGCGGTGATGCAGAAGGCGTCAGAGTGCAAGATGCCCACCTGCTCGTCGAACACCGGCAGCGGCGCGACGTCCCACTCGAAGTCCTCGATCGAGCGGAACGTCGTCGTGACCCGGCGGGAAGAGAGCAGCATGGCGAGCTTGCCGTTCGCGAACCGGCTCTCGTCGTCGAGCGCCTCCACCTCGGCGTCGGTCGGGATCACACCGTAGGCCTGACGCAGCTCCAAGAAGTTCCGCAGCGCCTCTCGTGACTCAGGGGTGTCGAGCGTGAACCGGGTCGGCTGGTCGGGGTCGTCGGTCAGCTCCCCGCCGTTCGACCACACGAACGGCGCCAGCCGGATCAACGACGCCTCCACCCCCAGGCCGTACAGGTCGACGACGCTCCCGGCCTCGTTCTCGGTGCCGACGACCCGGTTGCCGCGCGCGTCACGGGTCAGCGTGACGGCGGTCTCGATCAGGTCGTTCCACGTCCACTCGGCGGGTGGTTCCGCGACGCCGTACTCCTCGAAGAGGTCGCGGTTGTAGTACACCGCCAGGCTGGAGACGTTCTGGGGCAGGCACAGCTGCTCGCCCTGCCACGTGAACGCGTCCATCGCGACCGGGTAGAACTCCTCGGCAGCGAGCCGGTCCGACGACGCGATCCGGTCGTCGAGCGGGGCGATGGAGTCGCTCGCGGCGAACTGGCCGTAGTAGCGGTAGTTGAGGAGGAAGACGTCGGGGGGGCTGCCGCCCGCGATCGAGGTCGACAGCCGGGCGATCAGGTCGTCGCGGTCGCTCGCCTCCACCAGCTCCACGTCGACCGACGACTGCGCCTCGAAGTCGTCGATCAGCGCCCGGTACGCCGCCAGCTCCTCGGGATCGCCGAAGAGCAGCACCGAGACCACCCCCTCCTCACGGGAGTTGCCGCAGCTCGCGGACAGCAGAGCGACGAGGACGCCGGCCAGGCAGGCCGCGACAGCCCGGGATCGTGTGGTCATCGAACATCTCCCCCACCCCACCAGCCGGGGCGGCGGTCGACCTGCAGGAACCAACGTTGCGCGACAGCAAACAGCACCAGCGCCGGGATGCTAGCGAGCACCGCTCCGGCGAGGAAGACCGAGTAGTCCGAGCGGTCGAGGGTCGACAGCGACCGCAGTGCCAGCGGCACCGTGAACAGGTCGCGGTCATAGACGTAGACCAGCGGCTCCACGAAGCTCGACCACGTCAGTACGAAGACCAGCGCCGCAACCGCCGCGGAGACCGGTCGCACGAGCGGCATCGCCACTCGCCACCAGGTCCGCAGCGGCGACAGGTCGGCCAGTCTGGCGGCGTCGAAGAGGTCGCCGGGCACCGCGCGGAAGGCCAGGTAGTACACCAGCACGTAGAACGGAGAGGTCGCGAGCAGCGCGGGCAGCACGAGCGGGACCAGCGTGTCGGTGAGCCCGAGCATCCGGTAGAGCACGAACCGCGGCACCAGCAGTGCGGTGACCGGGACCATCAGCGCCACCACCGAGGCCGCGGCCAACGCCTGCGCCCAGCGGCGCGACACCTGGGTCATCGCGAACCCAGCCCACGAGGCGACCAGCACGCTCAGCGGCACCGCCAGCGCCGCGACGGCCAGCGAGACCAGCGCGGCCCGGCCCAGTCCACCGAGCTCGACCGCCACCCGGTAGCTGTCGACGCTGGCGGGCGAGGGCAGCAGGTCGGGGGTCGGCGGAGCCGCCGTCCCAACGGGCCGCAACGACCCGGACACCATCAGCAGCAGCGGCAGCGCGAACAATACGGCGACGGCCAGCGCACCGGCGGTGCGCCAGCCGTCCGCCCTACCGCGCATGCCGGAAGGGTGTCACAGACCGCCTCAACGCAGCTTCACGCGCCACGCCCCGAGCCCGTGGGATGCGGCGTACAGCCACTTCTGCCCCGGCTCGATGGTCAACCCTGCGACCTCGACCCTCGGCATGCCCTTCGCCGCGAGCAGCCACGAGCTGCTCCCAGACCGGCGCTTGAGGACGCCGAAGTCCGAGGACGCGTAGAGGTCACCGTTGCGGTCACGCACGAGGTCGGTGATCGGCATGTCGTCCAGGTTGGCCGACATGTCGGTCCAGGTCGCCGAGGTGCCGTTCCACACGACCTTGAAGACGTGGCCGGGTGTGGTCGGCGTGCTCCCGCTGTAGCCGCTGTAGGAGACGTATGCGGTGTTGGAGTTCCTCGGGTCGATCGCGATGCTGCTCACGAACCGGTTCGGGTCGATGGTGGCGTCGGTGTCCAGGCGCCGCCAGGTCACGGCGGAGGCCTGCTCGGCCGCGGCGTTCGTCGACAGGAACAGCCGACCGGTGCTGGTCGCCGCCCAGGCGGTGCTCCGGTTGCGGGTGGAGCGCTCGACCGCGGCCACGTTGCCTCCCGCGCGGTCGCCGTACGCCGCGTCGGTGAGCGCCACCAGCCCCGTCTGCTCCCAGTCACCGCACTGCTCGGCGAACGTGCCGTCCCAGGTGTTGCAGATCTCCTGCGCCTCCTCGAGGGTGCGATCACCGAGCCCGTACGTCGTGGTCCGGTAGACCGAGCGGCCGGTACCGGCGAACATGGTTCCCGCGACCACCGGGTCGGTGATGATGGGCGCGTAGAACTGGGTGCCCGGCTGGCCGTAGATCGGGTCCGCGGTCCAGATCCAGTCGTCGATGTCGCCGTTGTCGAAGTTGACCTCCGGCGAGGCGTCGAAGAACGTGTGCATCCGGAACTTCCGCTTCGCCACGTCGAAGCCGGACCAGCCACCGTCACCGATCATGATGTTGTTCCAGGTGGTGGTGTTCCCGTTGGTCTGCCAGGTGCCGTTGTCCTGGGTGCCACCGTTGATGAGGTTGTTGTCGAACGGGCTGACCGACAGGCTGATGAACTGCAGCGTGTCGAGGCCGTTGTTCATGCCGATCAACCGCTCGGGCACCTTCGACAGCAGCTGCTGGCAGCGCGCCAGGTCCGCGGGCACGGTGAGCTCACGGTCGTCACACCACGCCGAGACGTTGCTGTACCGGCCGTTCGAGCGCATCACGCCACCGTCGTTGGCCTCGAAGAACACGTCCGGGTTGTCCGGGTGCACGACCAGCGCGTGCTGGTCGGGGTGCAGCCCGTTCGGGTGCACCGGGTCGGTGCCGTCCATCGTCATGTCGGTGCCACTGACCCCGGCGTCGGTCGAGAGCACCACGCCACGCCCGTTGGAGATGCCACCGGTCTCGCCGTACACGTAGGAACCGCCGGTGTAGACCATGTCCGGGTGCCCGTCAGGGCTGGTGACGAACAGGTCGTACCAGCATTGGCCGGTGCACTGGTTGTACGTCGCGTAGCCGGAGTCGGCCGAGTTGGCGCTGGTCAGGTCGGTGAACACCGGCACGCCGGTCGCGACGTCGTCACTGCGGAAAAGGCGCGAGTACGGCGTCCCGACGTTGCCCTCGTGGACGTACATGCGCGTCGTGTCCGCGTCGAGGGCGACGACGTCGAAGGAGGGCCGCGTGGTGATCACCGCGGCGTTCAGCGAAGGCTGGATCTGCTCCCACGTGTTGCCGGTGTCGGTCGAGCGCCAGATGCCACGCGCATAGGAGCCGGCGTACATGGTGTCGGGGTCGTTCGGGTCGAGCTCGAAGTGTCGTACGCCGCGCGGGGAGCACGGCTCGGTGTTGTTGTACTGCGCGATCGAGCCGGTGCAGGCACTCTCGTCGATCGTCCCGTTGTGGATCATCTCCCAGCTCGCGCCGGCGTTGGTGGACTGGTAGAGGCCCCATTGGGCGGCGCCGGGCACGGGCCGGGTGACGCCGACGCAGCAGCTGGAGGACATGCCGCGCAGTGCCGTCGTCGTGGCGGCGTACATCGTGCCGTTGTCGCGCGGGTCGATGACGATCTCGCCGATGCCCTTCCCGCCGAGGGCGGGGCGCCCGATCGGTCCGGTCCAGGTGTTGCCGCCGTTCGTGGACTTGTAGATTCCGACGCCGGCCACGCAGCCGCTGCCGCAGACGTTGGCCTCGCCGGTGCCCACCCAGATCGTCCGCCCGGACGAGTCGGTCGGGTCGATCGTCACGCTGCCCGCAGCGTTGATGCCAAGCGGGCCGCCGAGGTAGGTCCACTTGATGTTGGTGGCCATCGCGTCGTTGGTGCGCCAGACGCCGCCGCCGGCGGCGGTGATGTACATCCGGCAGTTGCCGGCCACGCACGTCTCCGCGACGGCAAGGTCGGTGGTGCGGCCGCCGGCCACGTAGGTGTTGGGCACGTAGTTGCTCGAGTTGCGGCGCTCGGTGTAGGGGTAGAGCGCCCGGCTCGGGCCGAAGCGCGTCCACCTGGCCGCCTTGGCCTGGGGCCGGGCGACCCGCTCACGCGCAGTGGTCCTGGTGGTCCTCGCGACGACTGCCTGGAACGACTCCTTCGCCGCCTCCAGCTTGGTGATCGAGATCGTGCTGGCGGGGTATGCACGCTCCATGAACGCCGCCTCGGCTGCGGAGCCGGGACCCTCGAGGATCTCCTGACCGCCCGGGGCTGCGCGCTTGAGCTGCTCTAGATGGGCCCCGAGCGCTCCCGGCTGGCCTTCGCCGGCGGGCGCCCGCTGAGGCGCGGCGGTGCCGGCGCCGTTGATGCCGGCGGCGAGGCCGCCAACAGCGAGAGCTCCCACCGCGATCGCGGTGACGGACTGGCGAAGTGATCGGTTCACGGCCGTTTCTCCAGGTACCCAGGGGGCCGTGACCGGACACCCGGGTCCCGAGCTCCTCGACGGCCACGGACCAGACAACCATGACGTGACTCGCGTCACAAGCCCGAACCGTCAGCTCATCCCACCGTCGAGACAAGGGCTGAGCTGACCCGCACCAGACCCTCGCCGTACTCCTCGTCCAACCACGCCTGGATCGAGCCGTCGTCGTAGACGACGCCGAGCCCGACCGCGTCGTCGTCGCGCCGGGTCCTCGGTCACCCGCACGTTCACGATCCACGTGTCGACGTCGATGCTGTCGTTCCCGCCGTCGGCGAGCGCCTGGTCGAGCTGCTCCAGCGGCCGCGGGTCGCGGCTGGAGTCGAGGAGGCGCCCGCGTAGTCCGGCAGCCGGCCTGCTGCCCTGAAGGCTGCGTCCTGGTCGTCGTATCCCACGAGCGAGGAGTCCGCGACCCAGCCGCCCTCGGGCTCCTCGCAGCTCGTCAGGATCTGGTCCGCGTCGTCCCCGTCAGGCGCGTCGAACTCGTCGGTCGGCGTCACCTGGCTGGCCGTGACACGTTCGCCGTCGAACGTGCCGACGAGGTGGAACTCGCCCCACCGCGTGCCCGACACGTCCTCGAACTCGCCCACGTGGTCGGCCCAGTCCCAGTTGGAGATCGGCGGCGGCCGCCAGCACGTGTCTCATGACCGTTCGACGGTCTCGGCGCCGACCCGGTTCCCTCAGGGCAAGCGGGTGAGCAGCTCGGAGGGCTCGACCCGGGGGCCGGTGTAGAAGGGGATCTCCTCCCGGACGTGCCGGCGGGCGCCGGAGGCACGCAGGTGACGCATCAGGTCGACGATCCGGTGCAGCTCGTCGGCCTCGAACGCGAGGATCCACTCGTAGTCACCGAGGGCGAACGAGGCCACGGTGTTGGCCCGGACATCGGCGTACTCGCGGGCCAGCTGGCCGTGCTCCGCCAGCAGCGCGCGCCGCTCCTCGTCGGGGAGCAGGTACCACTCGTAGGAACGGACGAACGGGTAGACGCAGACATAGCCGCGCGGGTCCTCGTCGGCCATGAACGCCGGCACGTGGCCCTTGTTGAACTCGGCGGGCCGGTGCAGCGCGACCTGGCTCCAGACCGGGTCGAGCCGGCGCCCGAAGCGGGTCCGGCGGAAGCGGGTGTAGGCGTCCTGGACCCCCTCGGGTGTCGCGGCGTGCCACCACACCAGGACGTCGGCGTCGGCGCGGAAGCCGGACAGGTCGTAGACGCCGCGGGTCACGACGTCGTCGGCGGCAAGCTTGTCGAGCAGGTCGGCGACCTCGGCCGACTCGGCGCCGCGGTCGGCTCCCTGGTCCGGGTCGCCCAGCACGTCGCGCAGCCGGAAGACCGACCACATCGTGTAGCGGATCGTCGCGTTGATGTCCCGTGCCTTGGCCATGTGCTCATTCTGCCCGGGTGAGCGAGGCCACGGCGCGGCGGGCCGAGCCGATCACCGCCGGGATGCCCACGCCGTCGTACGCCGCACCGCACACCGCCAGCCCCGGCACCGCGGCCACGTCGGCCCGGATCCGGGCCACCCGGTCGAGGTGACCCACGGCGTACTGCGGCAGCGCCCCGCCCCACCGCTGCACGTGGCTCGCGACGGGCGGTGCATCGATGCCGGCGAGCGCTGCGAGCTCGGCCAGCGACTCAGCGATCAGCGCGCGGTCCGGCCGCTGCAGCGTCGCCTCCTCGCGGTGCCGCCCGACCGACGTGCGCAGCAGGCGCAGCCCGGCACCCGCCTCCCTCACCCACGCCCACTTCGCGAAGGAGTACGTCGCCGCCTTGATCGCCCTGTCCTCGACCGGCGGCACCAGGAACCCGGAGCAGGTCGTCCCGGCGAGATCGCCCAGGTCGTCGGCCCGGAACGCGTGCGTGACGATCGCCATCGAGGCCGACTCGATCGCGGCCAGCTCGGCGGCGGCGACTGGTGCCACCTCGGACAGCAGCCGGGCGGCCGGAGTCGCCGGACAGGCCAGGACGACCGCCGCAGCCTCGATCCGCCGCGGGTCGTGGGCCGAGCCGACCGTCATGGCGAAGCGGTCGCCCCGGGGTCGAGTGAGCCCACGCACCGCAGCGGAGGTCATGAGCTCGAAGCGACCGCTGTCCACCAGAGCGGACGGCACGGTCCCGAGTCCGCCTGGCACTCCCGCAAACACAGGGACGTCCGAGGTCGGCAGCTCGGCCGCGGCCTCGACCAGCGAGCCGTGTCGGGCCAGCGCGACCAGCTGCGGGGTGGTGGCGGCCGCCGACAACAGACCGGCGTGCCCGGCGTACACGCCGCCGAGCAGCGGCTCGACCAGCCGTTCCACGACCTCGTCGCCGAGCCGCTCGGCCACCAGCGAAGCGACCGTGCGGTCGTCTGTGACGTCGCTCGCGGGCAGACCCGGCTCGGCGAGCACGCGGGCCAGCCCGGTGTCGCTGAGGACGGCCGACTCGCGCAGGTCGTCCAGGTCCAAGGGGACGCCCAGCAGCGTGCGCGGCAGCCGGCGCAGCGAGCCCCGGCTCCAGACGGCCGAGGAGGTCGAGGCCGGGTGCACGACCGGCAGCCCGAGGTCGTGCAGCAGGTCGACGCCCTCGGGCCGGCGGTTGAGCATCGCCTCGGCGCCGACGTCGACCGCGACCCCCTCAACCTCGGCCCGCCGCAGCTTCCCGCCGACGTCCGGGGCCCCTTCCAGCACGAGCACCTCGTGGTCTGCGCCGAGCTCGTACGCGGCCGTCAGCCCGGCGATGCCGCCGCCGACGACCACCACCCGACCGGACCGCGACTTCACCGGAACAGCGTAGGGAACGGCTCTCAGGCGGCTACCGTCCGACCACCATGAACCCCTGGCGCGCACTCCTGCCCGTCGCCCTGCTGGGCGGCGTGCTGGGCCTGACCTCCCCGGCGGTCGCGGAGGAAGGCGTGGCGCAGGAGGCCACTCTCACCGTCCAGCACGACCGCGTCGGCGCCGTCCGCCACCGGCTCGACACCGTGGTCGAGCAGCTCGGCGGCGAGATCACCACCGAGCAGGCGGTGCTCGTCTCGGACGGCCAGGTGTGGCAGGTCCGGGTCGTGATCCGGGTCCCGGCGCGACGGTTCGACACCGCCGCCAACCGGCTCGGGAAGCTCGGGACGTTGGTGGACCAGTCCGTCACGGCCGAGGACCTGGCGACGAGGATCGCCGACCTCGAGTCGGTGGTCGTGGCGCAGCGGGCGGCACTCGCCCGGGTCGAGGCCCTCGCCGCCGTCAGGCCGGAGCTGCGCACCAGGCGCGCGGAGCTCGCCCGCCACGAGGGCGCCCTGGCCGCGTTGACGCGGCGGGTGGGCCGGCCGACGATCACGCTCCGGCTCGTGACCGAGCCGTCCGACCCTGATCCCCCGACCCCGCCGGGCTTCCTCTGGTGGCGGCTCGGTCTGGCGCTGCTCCTCGGCCTGGCCGGCTGAGCCCGGAACCGGCCTGACCCGCCGGACGTCCCAGCCCTATGAGCACTCGGCGTAAGCACCTCGCGGCCCTCTTCCTACTGGCGGCGCTCGGCCTGACCGGCTGCGGGGGCGACGGCTCCGGCGAAGACGCGGAGACGGCTTCCGGCATGGCGCCCGATGCAGCTCAGTCGGGCGAGGACCTCGGATCCTTCGACGAGTCCGCAGTCGGAGCCGCGGTGGAGGATGCTGCGTCGGAGCGTGGGCCCAACTCGCTCGTCGAACGTCCCGCCGGCTCGACCGGCGCGCTGCAGGAGCAGGCGATCATCCAGGTCGGCACCATGACGGTGCAGAGCGACGACGTCGCGGCGGCGCGGTTCGATCTGGACAAGGTCGTCGACGCCTACCGCGGCACGATCGCCGACGAGAAGACCACGGCCAGCTCCGACGGCGAGGTCCGGCTCTCACGGGTCGTGCTGCGGATCCCGGCCGCGGACTTCGACGAGGCGATGATCGACATCGGGAAGCTCGGCAAGGTCACGGGCTCGACCCGCAAGGCGGAGGACGTCACCGGCCAGATCATCGACACGCAGGCCCGGGTCCGGGCCCAGGAGCAGAGCCTCCAGCGGGTCGAGGTGCTCTTCACCCGCGCGCAGAACATCCGCGACATCGTCGCGATCGAGGCGCAGCTGAGCCGGCGCCAAGCGGAGCTGGACTCGCTCAAGGGACAGCTCGCCTACCTCGAGGACCAGGCGGCCATGTCGACCCTCACGGTCTACCTCGAGCCCACGCCCGGACCGCCTACCAAGACCGACGAACAGGACGACGACGTCGCGTTCGTCGGCGGGCTCAAGGACGGCTGGCACGCTCTCGGCGAGCTCGGCTCCGGTCTGGCCACCGTCAGCGGCGCCCTGCTCCCGTTCGCGGTGGTCGGCCTCTTCGTCGGGATCCCCGGCGCGGTGGCGGCCCGACGTTGGCTGGCGCGCCGCCCGCTGCGCCGCCCGACGGCCGAGGCCTGACCCGCGGCCCTAGGGTGGTGGGGTGGACACCGACTCCAGTGCCGTCCGGATCGCCGTCCTCTTCGACGCCGACAACACCTCGCCGAAGTACGCCGAGGCGGTGCTCGAGGAGCTCGCGACGTACGGCACGCCCACGATCAAGCGTGCCTACGGCGACTTCAGCTCCCAGCGGCTCACCGGCTGGAGCCGCGAGCTCAACACCCGTGCGATCCGGGCCATGCACCAGAACGCCTTCACCACCGGCAAGAACTCCACCGACAGCGCGCTGATCATCGACGCGATGGACCTGCTGTACGCCGGGAACGTCGAGGCGTTCGCCATCGTCAGCAGCGACAGCGACTTCACCAGCCTCGCCGTACGACTGCGCGAGTCGGGCAAGACCGTCTACGGACTCGGACGGCGCAGGACTCCGGTGTCGCTGCAGAACGCATGCGACAAGTTCATCGCCCTGGAGGTGCTCGGGAGCGAGGCCCAGCCCGAGGTCCAGCCGGAGACCACCGGCGCGGAGGATGACGCGCCGGTGCTCAACCTGCAGAGCCTGCTCACCAAGGCGGTCAACGCCACGGCAGGCGACGACGGCTGGACCACCCTGGGCGCCATCGGCAACCACCTCGCGCGGAGCCACCCGTCATGGGACCCGCGCACGTTCGGGCACACGAAGCTCGGCTCCCTCGTGAGCGACCAGCCATACCTGGAGACCCGGCCCGCGGGCAACCACCTCGAGGTGGCGCTCAAGCAGACCCGCAACATCGCGAAGAAGGCGACCGCCACCACCAGGAAACGGACCGCCAAGCGACCTGCGAAGGCGGTCGCGAAGAAGGACTGATCAACCCGCCGGCCGGTACTCGTGGACGAAGTCCGTGAGCCGGGCGAGCTGGTCGGGGTCGGTGCTGGGGATCACTCCGTGACCCAGGTTGAACACGTGTCCGTGCGCGGCCCGGCCGGCGTCGAGGATCTCCGCGGCTCGCCGCAGCATCACCTCGGTCGGCGCGAACACCAGGGTCGGGTCGAGGTTGCCCTGCACGGCGCGGTCGCCGACCTGCGCGATGCCCGTGGCCAGCGGGGTGCGCCAGTCGATGCCGACGACGTCGGCGCCGGCCCCCGCCATCATTGACAGCAGGTTGGTCGTGCCGACACCGAAGTGGATGCGCGGGACCCCGAGGCGCCCGGCCCGCTCGAGCACGACGGCCGAGTGCGGCATCACGTGCTCGCGATAGTCGTGGGGGGTCAGGGCCCCGGCCCACGAGTCGAAGAGCTGCACGGCCGAGGCGCCGGCGGCCACCTGGACCTCGAGATAGGCGGCGGAGATACCGGCGATCTTGCGCAGCAGGGCGTCCCACACGTCGGGTGCGCCGAACATCATGGCCTTGGTGCGGGCATGGTCCTTCGACGGCCCGCCCTCGACGAGGTACGACGCGACGGTGAACGGGGCGCCGGCGAAGCCGATCAGCGGCGTACCGCCGAGCTCGCCGACGAGGGACCGGACCGCCTCGGTGATGAAGGCGACGTGGCCGGGCTCGAGGTCCGGGATCGCCGACACGTCGGCCAGCGTCTCGACCGGGGACGCCACCACCGGGCCGACGCCGGGCACGATGTCGAGATCGACACCCACCGCCTTGAGCGGCAGCACGATGTCGGAGAAGAAGATCGCGGCGTCCACACCGTAGCGACGGACCGGCTGGAGCGTGATCTCGGTGACCAGGGCCGGGTCCATGCAGGACTCGAGCATCGCGGTGCCCTCGCGGATCGCGCGGTACTCCGGCAACGACCGGCCCGCCTGCCGCATGAACCAGACCGGGGCGTGCGGGACGTCCTCGCCGCGGGCCGCCCGGAGGAACACGCTCTCGGAAAGAGGTGCGGCTACCGCGTCCATTGGACGTCCATGGGGCCGGTCATGGTGGGAAGCCTCGCAGGTCGAACGGCGTGTTCCCCCATCGGGGCAACCCGCAGCGACCTACTGTGAGCACATGGTCGTCCGGCACGAGACGCACCCGGGTACGGGTGCGGGCGGGACCCCGCCCGAGTTCCGGGCGGGCGTCGAGAGCATGCGGGCCGCGCGACTGCGCCCGGAGGTCTTCTGCGAGGAGATGCCGGCACCTCAGCGGATCGCCCCGCACGCGTTCGCCCTGAGCGCCGACGTCACCGTCGACGACACCGACATCGGGACCGGCCGGATCATCCTGCTCCACGACCCGGACGGCAACGAGGCGTGGTCGGGCACGTTCCGCTGCGTCGGGTACGCCCGGGCCGAGATCGAGGTCGACATGATCACCGACCCGATGCTCGCCGAGGTCGGCTGGTCGTGGCTGACCGAGGCGCTCGACGCGCACCAGGCGTCGTACACCGCGGCCTCGGGCACCGTCACCCGCGTCGCCACCGAGAGCTTCGGCAGCATGGCCGAGGACGGCGGCAGCGCTCAGATCGAAATCCGTGCGTCCTGGACGCCCACCGACTCCCCGGACGACCTCGGCGCCCACGTCGAGGCCTGGGGTGAGCTGCTGTGCACGGCCGCCGGCTTGCCTCCGGTGCCGGAGGGTGTGACCGCGATGCCGAGCCGCCGCGGGCAGCGCGGCCCCGGCGGGGGCACCTGACCCGATGCCTGACCAGACGGACGAGCCCGACCTCGACGAGACCCCGGCAGAGGAGGCAGCACCGGAGGCACCGCTCCTCGCGCTGCGCGAGCCGCTGCCGCCGGTGGTCGACACCCCCGAGGCGCTCGCCGCGGTCTGCGAGGCCGTGGCCGCCGGCACCGGCCCGGTGGCGATCGACGCCGAGCGGGCCTCGGGGTACCGCTACTCCTCCCGCGCCTACCTCGTCCAGCTGCGCCGCGAGGGCGCGGGCACCCACCTGGTCGACCCGATCGCCTTCGAGTCCCTGGCGCCCTTGGCCGAGGTGCTGCGCGGCACCGAGTGGATCCTCCACGCGGCCACCCAGGACGTGCCGTGCCTCCGCGAGCTGGGGCTGCGCCCCGATCGGCTGTTCGACACTGAGCTCGCGGGCCGGCTGCTCGGCTACCCCCGGGTCGGGCTGGCTGCGCTGATGGAGCTCGAGCTCGGTGTCAGGTTGGCGAAGGAGCACTCGGCGGTCGACTGGTCGACCCGACCGCTCCCCAAGCCCTGGCTGGAGTACGCCGCGCTCGACGTGGAGCTGCTCGCCGAGCTGCGCGAGCTGCTCGTGGCAGAGCTCGAGGAGCAGGGCAAGACGGAGTGGGCCGCCGAGGAGTTCGAAGCGCTGCGCGACTTCCAGCCGGCGCCGCGGGTCGACGCGTGGCGTCGTACGTCGGGCCTCCACAAGGTCCGCGGCCGCCGGGCGCTCGGCGCCGTTCGCGCGCTGTGGCTGGCGCGCGACGAGATCGCCCGGGAGCGCGACGTCACACCTGGCCGAATCCTGCCCGACGCCGCGATCGTGGCGGCCGCCACCGAGCTGCCGACCCATCGTCGGGCGCTGCTCAAGACCCCGGGGTTCCACGGCCGTGGCGCCGAGCGCTACGCGTCGCGGTGGGTGGGGGCGCTGCGCGAGGTGGCCGAGCTGCCCGAGGACGAGCTGCCGTCCCGCGCACCGAGGGGAGACGGGCCGCCGCTCCCCCGGGCGTGGGCGGAGAAGGACCCGGTCGCCGCCCGCCGGCTCTCCACCGCGCGGGCGGCGCTGTCCGAGCTCGCCGAGGATCACGGCCTCCCGGTGGAGAACCTGCTCACGCCCGACCACGTGCGCCGGCTGCTCTGGACGCCACCGGCCACCCGCGAACCCACCCAGCTCGCCGAGGCCGTCGACCAGCGGCTCGCCGAGTACGGCGCCCGCGGCTGGCAGCGAGCCCTCACCGTGCCGGTGCTGACCGAGGCGATCCTGGCCGCCGACGCCGCCGAGGTGGGCGCGCCGAACAGCAGCGGCTGAGTCAGGGACTCTCGGACTCCTCCTCGGCCAGGCCCTCGGGGTCGAGAACGGTCCGCGACTCCTCGTCGATCCGCGTCGTCAGCTCCTCGAGGTCGGTGAGGATCGGCGCGGTCAGCATCTCATCGAGGCTGTCCGCGACGACCAGCTCGAGCTCGGCCTCGTCGTCGATCAGCGGCGGCAGCACGATCGTGCGGATGGCGTTGACGAACGCCAGCGCGTGGTCGGGCGCCCGGCCCGGCTGGAGGAAGTCCGGCGACAGCGCGACCTCGAGGTTGGCGGGCACGAGGTAGCCCTCCGCGGCCAGCCGGCGCACCGAGACCGACGACGCCATGTGGACGAGGAAGTCTGCGGCGGCCGCGGTGTTGTCGGCGTCGGCCGACACGCACATCCCGGTCACGTTGCCGACAGTGGCGTTCCGCTCGGTCGACGGCATTCCGATCACGTCGAACTCGAGACCCAGCACCTCGCGCAGCTGCGGGACCAGGTCCCGGTAGCCGGGGATCATCGCGAGCTTGCCGCGCTTGAACCACTCCAGCGCCGAACGCCGCTGCAGCTCGACGTCGCTGAGGGTGAGCCGCGGGTCCCGCAGCACGGTCAGCGCCTGCTCGAGGGCGGAGCGGCTGCCGTCGGAGGAGAAGGCGAGGGACGTCGGGGTGACCGGGTCGTTGTAGACGTCGCCGCCCCCGGCATAGATGAAGGGTGCCAGGCCCTCCACGGTCGACTGCACGTGGATGGCGCGGGTACCGCGTCGGGGCCGGCTCGCGAACTCGGCCGCCGCGGCGAACTCCTCGAAGTCCCAGCCATTCTGCTCGCCCGGGGGCACGGGCAGCTCCCGCAGCGCCATGGCGTCGAAGTCGACCAGCTCGGTGTTGTAGAAGAGCACCATCGGCGAGATGCCGACCGGCATGCAGTACAGCCGGTCCTCGGCACTGAAGGCGAGCACCGCGTCGCGCGAGTAGAGGTCGCCGAAGTCGAGCCCGCGCTCGATCAGGAGGCTGTCGACCGGCTCCACGAGCTGCTGCTGCGCGAGCCACGCGAGGTCGCGGCCCGAGGCCAGGAACACGTCCGGCACCTCCCCGGACTCGCGGATGGTGCCCATCAGCGCCTCGCGGGAGGGGTAGCTCTGGAGGTCCATCTCCGCGTCTTCGTACAGCGAGTTGTAGACAGCCACGAGCGACTGGTAGGCGGCCAGCTCGTTCTCGGGGCCGTACACCGCGAAGCTGAGGGTCCGATCGACCGGGACGCCGTCGGACTCGTCCGGAGTGGGAATCGCACCCGAGTCGGCCTCGCAGCCGGCGACCGCGGCCGAGGCCAGCAACAGCGCCGCGACCGCTCCTGCGAACCGGACCCGACGTGCGCCCCGCCGTGTCGTCCGCACTCGTGATCCCTCCGCCCGTTCGTGCCCGTCTGCGCCAGTCCGCGCCTGGTCGCCGGGACAGCCTACCGATGAGTCATCACCCTGCCGGGCGCGTCGTACCCGCCTGGTGGGACGGGCCGTCCCTACGCTGAACGGCATGACTCGGACCTGGCCCGCGCTGGTGGCCCTCGGTGTGCTCCTGACGACGAGCTGCGGCGCTGAAGGCGGCGACCGGGCCGACCGCGAACCGCAGCGCCCGGGCGTCGAGCAGCGAGAGTCGGACCGATCCGGGGACCGGTCGAAGGCGACCTCGGAGCGGGGTGAGGTGCAGGGACCACCGCGCGAGGCACGCGAGCGGCGGATCGTCGCACCCCGCGCGAAGTCGGAGGAGTCCACGCCGCCCGACCCGTTGTTCGGGTCGCCCGACGCCGACACCCACCTGCTCGCGGCGTCCGCGCTGGGGACCCGGTGGTCGGTGTCGCGGACCTACGACGAGCGGGGCCGGCTGGCCAGCGACTGCCAGCGCGCCAGCCTGGTCGACATCGGCGCCTCCCTGGCCCGGCTCCGCGACTTCGAACGCCGTCGGGGCGTGGCGGTGCAGGCGGTGGCTGAGTTCGCCGACCGCGCGTCCGCGCGCCGAGCGGACGCGGTGCTGCTCGCGTGGCGCGACCAGTGCGCCAACCGGTTGCGGAAGCGGGACGCCGCGCTGGGCACGGTCCGGCACGGGGAGTGGGTGTCACTGGTCGAGGTGACCGGCGTCCGTTCTCCCGACCGCAGGCTCGCGGCAGTCCTCACCGAGGTCCTCGCCACCTTCTGACCGCGCGAATCGTGTCCCGTTCGGATCGAGTCGTGCCTGGTTCGGGTCGAGTCGTGCCTGGTTCGGGGCCGTACGCGAATGGGACACGACTCGGGGCGCATGAGGCACGACTCGACGCGCATAGGGCACGACTCGGGGAGTGAGGGGTCATCGTGTGCCGGACCGGGAGCGCCTCACGGCGCGCGGCCGCTCGTAGCGGCTGATGTTGGGACCCGGGGCTGCCGCGGCCCGGCACACCTAGACGATTCTACAAGTCACGCAAGCCCATGGTGGAGCTCTTGGTGACCTGCCGCCTCGAGCTGCTCGGCCAGGCCGAGCATCCGGGCGACGTCGTGGTGGTCGACCGATGCGATGCCCGCGCGACCGGTCGCGACGACCCGAGCGAACGCGGCGGCGCGGAACAGGACGTCTGCGAACTCGCCCTCCGCGATCCCGCGCAGCACCTGGTCGATCATCGCCTTCAGCTCGTCAGGCCCGGGCGGGTCGGCGACGCCGGCGACGACGCGAGCGACCGGCGCCCGTGCTCGCCCGGCCTCGAACTCGCGGGCAACGCCGGCCGGGTCGGCGTACACCCAGGAGCGGAGCAGGTAGAGCCGCCACAGGCAGCCAGCGAGCGTGTCGCCCGCTGCGCTGGCCCACACCTCGGCGATGGTCTCGATGCCCTCGGTGTCGGCGAGGTGCAGCAGGCGCTCCGCGATGCCGTCGTCGTCGCTGTCGTGGGCGCCGCGCACCAGCAGCGTGGCGGCCCGGTCGGCCGCCTCGGCGAGCTCGGCCGGGTCGACCGAGCCGGAGCTCGCCTCGATGGCGCGGTCGCCCGGCAGCATCGGCCGGTGGTGCGGTCGCTGGCTCACCTGATCAGGCTACGTCGCGGTGGACGCCGCGGCAGCAAGAGCGGCACGGACACGCTGGTCGCTCACCTTCTCGGGTCCGAGCTGCTGCGCCCAGAGCGAGACCCGGTACTCCTCCAGCAGCCAGCGCGCCTGCCGCAGCGCGGCCGTCGGCGGGCGGTCCGCAGGTAGCGCCTCGACCTGGTGGAGGTAGGCCTGCTGGAGGTCGACGACCCGCGCGAGCGGCTCGCGGTCACGGTTCGGTTGCTCGTCTAGGCGCTGCCGCCGCTGCTCCAGGGCGCTGAGGTACGTCGGGTAGCGGCGCAGCCGGTCGAGCCCGGCCTCGGCCACGAACCCCGGGTGCACCAGCCGGGCGAGCTGGTCCCGCATGTCAGTGAGCGAGGGAAGGGTCGCGAGGTCGGCCCGCCCCGACAGAGTCCGGTCGACCCGTCGCCACCGGTCCAGCAACGCGGTCACGTCGGCGAGCACCGCGCGCAGCCGCTGCTCGAGGTCGCGACGCAGATCGGCCTCGAGGACGTCGTACGCGGACCCGTCGCGCACGGGTGACCGGGAGTCGACCGCGGCCAGCACGACCGCCCGGCGGCAATCCTCGACCAGGTCGGCCACCGAGGGGTACGGCGAGCCGGCGAGGCCGAGCTTGGCCGCGTTGTCCAGCCCGACCAGCACGTCGGGCCTGGGCAGCGCGAGCAGCAGCAGCCGGGCGACACCCAGCCGGTGCCGGGCTTCGGCCTCTGACACAGAGCCGCACACCACCAGGCCGACGCTGGACCCCTCGTCGGCCAGCGCGGGGTGGCCGAGCACCTCGTGGCCGGCCCGGCGCCAGGTCTGCTGGGCCGGGATCGCGCCGAAGGTCCAGCGGGTCTGGCCGGTCGAGGTGGTCTCGGCCGCGACCTCCGCGACCGCCGCGGCGAACTGCGGGCGGAGCGGCTCCTTGAGAGCCCCGAGGTCCTTGCCGCGGGCTTGCTCACGGCCCTGCTCGTCGAGCACGCGGTACGTCGGGCGCAGGTGCTCGGCCACCTTCGACCAGTCCCAGGCCTCCCGCGGCACGGCGACCCCACGTGTGCCGCGCAGGTAGCGCTCCAGCGCGTCGATCAGTGGCTCCTCCCCGGGCGGAACGGCCGCGAGGAACTCCCGCGCGGTGTTGGGCGCCGGCACGAAGCTGACCCGCAGCTGCTTGGGCAGGCTGCGGATCAGGCTCGCGACGAGCTCCTCGCGCAACCCCGGCACGTTCCACGAGAAGTCGTCGTCAGCCACCCGGTTGAGGGTCGCGACGGGCACGTCGATGGTGAGCCCGTCGTCGACCGCGCCGGGCTCGAAGTGGTAGCTGATCGGGAACGTCAGGCCCTCGCTCTGCCACTGCTCGGGGTAGTCGCTCTCGACGACCTCCTCGGCCGTCTCGTGGGTGAGCATCGCTGGGTCGAACGTCAGCAGGTCAGGGCGCCGTTGGCGCTCCTCCTTCCACCAGCGGTCGAAGTGGGCGCCGCTCACGACCTCGGGCCCGACCCGCTGGTCGTAGAACTCGAACAGCGTGTGCTCGTCCACCACGAGGTCGCGGCGCCGCGCCCGGTGCTCGAGCTCCTCGGCCTCCTCGAGCAGCCGCCGGTTCTCGGCGAAGAACCGCGCGCGTGTGTGCCATTCGCCGTAGACGAGGGCGTGCCGGATGAAGAGCTCGCGGGCGAGGCCCGCGTCGATCCGGCCGTAGTTCACGAGCCGGTCGGCCACCAGCGGGACGCCGTACAGCGTCACCTTCTCGTGCGCCATGACGGCGGCCCGTCGCTTGGACCAGTGCGGCTCGGAGTACGACCGCTTGACGAGGTCACCACCGAGCTGCTCGGCCCACTCCGGCTTGATCGCGGCGTTCTGGCGCGCCCAGAGCCGACTGGTCTCGACCAGCTCGCCGGCCATGAGGAATGACGGGTTGCGCCCCTTGAGGACGCTGCCGGGGAAGATCGCGAACCGGGCGCCACGAGCACCGAGGTACTCGCGCGGGCCTCGGTCCTTCCGTTCGCGCTCCTCGAGCAGGCCGATGTGGGACAGCAGTCCGGACAGCAGCGCCTGGTGGATGCCGTCGGCGTCGGGGGTGTCCGCGGGGTGGCCGGCGTCGAGGCGCATCTCGCGGCAGACCTGCCGCAGCTGGGACTCGAAGTCCTGCCACTCGCGGACGCGGAGGTAGTTGAGGAACTCGCGCTTGCACATCCTGCGGAATGCGCTGGAGGACAGCTCGCGCTGCTGCTCGCGGACGTGACGCCAGAGGTTGAGCCAGGTCAGGAAGTCGCTGCTCTCGTGCTTGAAGCGAGCGTGCGCCTGGTCGGCCTGGGCGCGCCGCTCGAGCGGACGTTCGCGAGGATCCTGGAGCGACAGCGCGGCGGCGATCACCAGTACCTCACGCACGCAGCCGAGCCGCTCGGCCTCGAGGATCATCCGGCCCAGCCGCGGGTCGATCGGCAACCGAGCGAGGCGCTTGCCGATCCTGGTCAGTCCCGGCGGTTTCGACAGCGCGCCGAGCTCCTCGAGCAGCTGCACACCCGCCGTGACGTGGCGACGGTCGGGCGGCTCGACGAACGGGAACCGAGCGATGTCGCCGAGCCGGAGCGAGGCCATCTGCAAGATGACGCTGGCGAGGTTGGTGCGGAGGATCTCGGGGTCGGTGAACTCCGGACGACGTTCGAAGTCCTCCTCCGAGTAGAGCCGGATCGCGATGCCGGCCTCGACGCGGCCACAGCGTCCGGAACGCTGGTTCGCCGACGCCTGGCTGATCGCCTCGATCGGCAACCGCTGCACCTTGGTGCGGCTGGAGTAGCGGGAGATCCGGGCGACGCCGGTGTCCACGACGTACCGGATCCCCGGGACGGTCAGCGACGTCTCGGCCACGTTAGTGGCGAGCACGACGCGTCGTACGGACATCGGGTGGCTGCTGAACACCCGGTGCTGCTCGGCGGCCGAGAGCCGGGAGTAGAGCGGGACGATCTCGGTTCGCGGCAAGTCGGCGAGGGCGTCGGTGGTGTCGCGGATCTCGCGCTCCCCCGGCAGGAACACGAGGACGTCGCCCGGCCCCTCGCCGGCGAGCTCCGTGACCGCGTCGCGGATCGCCTCGGTCTGGTCGCGCTGGATCGGCTCGCCCTCGTCGTCGTCCTCCGGCAGCTCGAGCAGCGGGCGGTACCGGACCTCGACGGGGTAGGTCCGGCCGGTCACCTCGACGATCGGCGCGTCGAAGTGGTCGGCGAACCGGTCGACGTCGATCGTCGCCGAGGTGATGATCAGCTTGAGGTCGGGCCGCTTGGGGAGCAGCCGCTTGAGGTAGCCGAGGAGGAAGTCGATGTTGAGGCTCCGCTCGTGGGCCTCGTCGATGATGATCGTGTCGTACTTCCGCAGCTGCCGGTCGCGCTGGAGCTCGGCGAGCAGGATGCCGTCGGTCATCAGCTTGATCCGGCCGGCCTTCGACGTCTGCTCGGTGAAGCGCACCTGGTAGCCGACCAGGTCGCCGAGCTCGGTGCCGAGCTCGGCGGAGATCCGTTCGGCGACCGAGCGGGCCGCGATCCGACGTGGCTGGGTGTGGCCGACCAGCCGCCCCTTGGCGCCGCGGCCGAGCTCCAGGCAGATCTTCGGCAGCTGGGTCGTCTTCCCCGAGCCGGTCTCGCCGGCGACGATCACGACCTGGTGGTCCCGGATCGCCTTCGCGAGGTCGTCCTTGCGCTGGCTGACCGGCAGCTCGGGCGGGTAGGTGATGTCCACAACGCGGGTATTCTCGCTCAGCGGGTCAGGTCCACCAGCACGGGCAGCGCACCGGTGATCACGCGGATCAGCTCCTCGCGAGAGACGCCGGCCGGCTCGCGCGCCCAGGTGAGCACGAGCTCTTCGGCCAGCGCGGCCCAGCCGCGCACCATCAGCCGCGCCGCGGGCGTGTCGGGGAGGACTTCCCCCTGGGCGTCCGCTGTGAAGATCCGGTCGGTGAGGGCCGCTCGCGCCCCGTCGTACAGGCGCCGGAGCGTCTCGTTGCCTCCCTGCGCGGCCTTCACGATCGAGGCATAGCCCTCGTAGTTGGCGACGACGTAGTCGACGTAGACGGCGACCGAGGCGAGCAGGCGCTCGAGCGGGTCGCCCCCGGCGGGGGGCGCGGTCTGCTCGACGAGGTCGTCGATCGCCCGCCTGACCAGCGCCTCGTGGAAGTCGTGCTTGGTGCCGAAGTAGTGGTACAGCAGCCCGCGGGAGATCCCGGCCTCCTCGGCCAGCAGGTCGATCGTGAGCTCGTCGAGCGACCGGGTCGCGAGCAGGCTGACGCCGAGGTCGAGCAGCTGGGTACGGCGCTGCTCCGGGCTGAGCCGCGTTCGCGAGACGCGGGCGGCCGTGGGCTGACTCACGTCGTCCACCTTATTGACGAATGTTCAATAGCGCCACTACGGTCGAACCATGTTCCCGCAGGTTCCCCACACCGTGGACCACCTGGTCATCGGCGCCGGCTTCGCCGGTCTCGGCATGGCCATCAAGCTCCAAGAGGACGGCGAGCACGACTTCCTCGTCGTCGAGCAGGGTTCCGACGTCGGCGGCACCTGGCGCGACAACACCTACCCCGGCGCCGCCTGCGACGTCCCGAGCCAGCTCTACTCGTTCTCGTTCGCCCCCAATCCCGACTGGTCGATGTCGTTCTCCCCGCAGCCGGAGATTCTCGACTACCTGCGCCGGGTGGCCGCGCGGTCCGGCGTCCTCGACCGATTCCGGTTCGGCACCGTCGTCGAGGACGCCCGCTGGGACGAGGACACCCAGCGGTGGCTGGTGACCACGAGTGCGGGCCAGGTGAGTGCCCGGTTTCTGATCACCGGTACCGGCGCTCTGATGGAGCCGAAGCTGCCCGAGATCGACGGCATCGAGACGTTCCAGGGCGAGGTGTTCCACTCGGCCCGCTGGAACCACGACCTCGACCTGACCGGCAAGCGTGTCGCCGTGATCGGCACCGGCGCCTCCTCGATCCAGATCGTGCCGGAGATCGCGAAGCAGGTACGGCACCTCGACGTCTACCAGCGGACCGCGCCGTACGTCCTCCCCCGCAACGACCGTCGCTACACGCGCCCCGAGCGGTTGCTGTTCAAGGTCGCGCCGGCCGTCCAGCGGGTCTACCGCCAGGCGATCTACTGGGGCCGTGAGACCTATGTCCCCGGCTTCACCCGCCAGCCGAGGCTGGCGCTGCCCGCCAAGCTGCTGGCACTGCGCAACCTGGAGCGTTCCATCGAGGACCCCGCCCTGCGCGAACGACTGACGCCCGACTACGCGATCGGGTGCAAGCGGATCCTGATCTCCAACACCTACTACCCGGCGCTGACCCAGCCGCACGTCGACCTCGTGACCGACCCGATCGCCAAGGTCACCGGCGACGCGATCGTGACCGCCGACGGCCTCGAGCGGCCGATCGACGTGCTGGTCGTCGCCACCGGCTTCCACACCACCGACCTGCCGATCGCCCACCACGTCCGGGGCCGCGACGGCCGCTCGCTGGCTGAGACCTGGTCGGCCGGCGGCATGGCGGCGTACAAGGGCACGACCGTGCACGGCTTCCCCAACTACTTCGCGATCGTCGGCCCCAACACCGGGCTCGGGCACTCCAGCATGGTGTTCATGATCGAGTCGCAGGTGGCCTACATCCGCGACGCCGTGCGCACGGTGCGTGCCGAGGGGCTCGCCACCGTCGAGCCGCGGCTCGATGCCCAGGAGGCGTGGAACGCCGACCTCCAGCAGCGGATGCGGCGCACCGTGTGGAGCTCGGGAGGATGCGCGAGCTGGTACCTCGACGAGCACGGCCGCAACACGACCCTCTGGCCGCGGGCCACGTTCACGTTCCGACGGCTGCTGTCCCGCTTCGATGCGGACGCCTACGAGGTGGGCGCATGAAGACCCTGCACGACAAGGTCGTCGTCATCACCGGCGCCGGCTCCGGCATCGGCCGGTCGCTGGCCCTCGACGCCGCCGCGCGCGGGTCGCTGCTCGCACTGTCCGACATCGATGAGCCGGGCCTCGCCGAGACCGTCGCCCTGGCCGAGAAGACCGGCGCCACGGCGATCCACTCCGAGCGGCTCGACGTGGGCGACCGCGCCGCCTTCGCGTCGTACGCCCGTGAGGTGGCGGAGCACTACGGCAGGGTCAACGTGGTCGTCAACAACGCTGGCGTCTCGCTGACCGGCGACCTCGCGGACCTGTCCTACGACGACATGGAGTGGATCGTCGGGATCAACTTCTGGGGCGTCGTCCACGGCACCAAGGAGTTCCTGCCCCACCTGATCGCGTCCGGGGACGGCCACCTCGTCAACCTCAGCTCGCTCTTCGGCCTGGTGTCGATCCCGGGCCAGAGCTTCTACAACGCCACCAAGTACGCCGTGCGCGGGATGTCGGAGGCGCTGCGCGAAGAGCTGCTGGTGGCGGGTCACCCGGTCGGGGTCACCGTGGTCCACCCCGGCGGGATCAAGACCGCGATCGCTCGCAGCGGCCGGGTCGCCGGCAGCGGGGACAAGCAGGCGACCGCCGAGCTGTTCGACCGGAGGTTGGCCAAGATGACACCCGACCGGGCCGCCGAGATCATCGTTCGGGCGGTGCTCAGGAACCAGGCGCGCTGCCTGGTCGGACTGGACGCGCACGCGCTGCACCACTTCGCGAAGCTCGCCGGCTCGCGCTACCAGGACGTCGTCGCCGGCGCGGCGAAGCGAGTGCTGCCGGCGCGGCCGCTCTAACCCAGGCCCCCTCAGCCCGGCGGCGGCGGCAGCGCGTCGGTGGCCTCGAGTGACTCCATGCCTGTGAGCACGAGCAGGTCGGCGACCACGCCACGCAGCTGGGCCAGCACGACCTCGGCCGACAGCACCGGCGAGCGCTCGACCTGCCCGGTCGCCGCCCCGACCGCGAGCAGCTGGTCGCGGGCGGCCGCCGCCATCCGGTCGGCGGCGAGCTCGTCGGCCGCGACGTCGGTAGCGTCGGCGAGCTCGCGCGCCAGCACGGCGTACGAGTGCGGTATCGGACGGCGGTGGTAGGCCGCCACGGCGGTGTGCCGCACCAGCACCCGGGTCGAGCGCAGCGACCGGTCCAGCGGGTCGACCAGCTCCGCCATCCGCCTGACACCGGGCCGGTGACGCACCCGGAAGGGTGACGACGCCACCACGGCCAGCCCCTCGTCGGCGGCGACCTGGAGCTCGCGGATCAGGTAGTCCGTGTCGCGGGCGTCTGCGAGCAGGTCCAGGGCGGGCTGCACCTCGCCATCGACCATCACGTCCGCTGCCGTGCGCAGCAGGTCGGCCACCTTGCGGAGCACCGTCGCCGCGTGCTCGCGCGGCCGCCGGAGTGGTGCGGCGGGCACGACGGTGGCCGCGACCAGAGCAACGGCGCCGCCGATCAGGGCGTCGGTCCAGCGGGTCAGCCCCTGTCCGGGATCGGGAAGCAGGGTGGCCACCACGATCGACTGGACGGCGGCCTGGGTGACGAACAGCTGCCCGCCGTCGAGCAGGAACGCCGCGGTCATCGCCAGCGCCACGATCAGCGTCAGCTGCCACCAGCCGGTGCCGGTGACCGAGACCAGCAGGTCGGCCACGAACACCCCGATCGCGACGCCCAGCGTCACCTCGGCGACCCGCCGCAGCCGCTGGCCGTAAGACGTACCCAGGCTGACCACGGCGGCGATCGGGGCGAAGAACGGCGTCGTGTGGCCCAGCAGGTCGGCCGCGATGAACCACGCGACACCGGCGGCGAGCGCGCACTGCCCGATCTGCCACGACTTCGACCGCAGCCGGGCCAGCCGGGCCGCGAGCGAGGTGCGCCCACGCGACCACGCACGGTCCAGGGGCGGGGCCACCTCCATGTCGGCGATCCTGCCAGAGTGGGTGCCGTGAGGTTCGAGCCCGGCACGACGGTGCGCTGCGAGATGACGAAGTGGCCGGACCGGCCGCACTGGGTGTTCGACGGGAGCTATCTCGGCGCCGACGAGCACGGCGACTGGATCGGGTTCCCGCGCGGCACCCGGTTCAGACGACCGGGCGCCGACGTGACCATGCCCAACGACCAGGTCGGGCTGGTGCCGTCGGAGACCCTCGACGAGCGCGGCTGGCTGGCGACGTTCCACGGGCCGGGCAGCGACTTCAGGCTGTACGTCGACATGGCGAGCCCACCGGTCTGGGACGGGGGTGTGGTGCGCTCGGTCGACCTCGACCTCGACGTGATCCAGGGACTCAGCGGGCGCGTGTGGGTGGACGACGAGGACGAGTTCGCCGACCACCGGGTGCGTTTCGCCTACCCGCCGGACGTCGTCGCGGGGGCGCTGGCCTCCGCACACTGGGTCGAAGGCGCGGTCCGGAGCCGCCAGGTGCCGTTCGACGGCGAGACTCACCTTCCCTGGCTGCACCGGCTCGCCCCAGACTGAGCCTGTGCGCATCGACTTCCGGGCCTCACCTCGCCCCACGCTGGGCGTCGAGTGGGAGTTCGCGCTCGTGGACCGTGCGTCGAGGGACCTCTCCAACTGCGCCGAGTCACTCTTCGACACCGCGGGGCCGCGGCTCGACGACCCGGGCCGGCTGCACAAGGAGCTGCTGCGCAACACGGTCGAGATCGTCACCGGCGTGTGCGGTGGGGTGAGCGAGGCGATGGCCGACCTGCGCTCGACCCTCGCCGTCGTGGTGCCCGCCGCCCACGAGGTCGGGGTCGACCTGTTCGGGGCCGGCGCCCACCCGTTCGCTGCCTGGTCGGCGCAGCACCTGACGCCGGGCCACCGGTACGAGGAGCTCATGAACCGCACCCAGTGGTGGGGCCGCCAGATGCTGATCTGGGGCGTGCACGTGCACGTGGGGATGCCGGCCGTCGAGCGGGTGATGCCGGTGCTGTCGTCGCTGCTCAACACGTTCCCGCACCTCCAGGCGCTCTCTGCGTCCTCACCCGTGTGGGCCGGGACCGACACCGGCTACGCCTCCAACCGGGCCCTGATGTTCCAACAGCTCCCCACCGCCGGGTTGCCGTTCCAGTTCGACACGTGGACCGAGTTCGAGGGCTTCTGCCACGACTCCGTGACCACCGGCGTCATCGAGGACCTCGCCGACGTCCGATGGGACATCCGGCCCTCCGCGCACAACGGGACGATCGAGAACCGGGTGTGCGACGGCGTCTCCACCCTGGAGGAGCTCTCGGCGCTGGTCGCCCTCATGCACTGTCTCTGCGTCGACCTCGACGACCGGCTCGCCGGGGGCGAGACGCTCCCCAGCCTGCCGCCGTGGCACGTCCAGGAGAACAAGTGGCGCGCCGCCCGGTACGGCCTCGACGCCGAGATCATCATCGACGCCGCCTGCCGCGAACGGCTCGTGACCGACGACCTCGCGGATCTCCTGACCCGGCTCGAGCCGGTCGCTGCCCGGCTCGGCTGCGCAGACGAGCTGCGGTCGGTCGACGACATCCCGAGCCACGGCGCGTCCTACCAGCGCCAGCGCGAGGTGGCCCATCGCTCCGGTGGTGACCTGGTGGCCGTCGTCGCCTCCGTGGTGGACGAGCTCTACGCCTCGCTCGCCACCGCCCGTCAGTAGCCCCCTTCGGGCGGCACCATCTCCAGCCGGACGCCGAGCAGCCGCACCGCCTTGTCCTGCTCGACCTTCTCCAGCAGCGCCACCGCGGTGTCGCCGAGCACCGTGAGGTCGCGGGTCGGCTCCTTCAGCTTGCGCGAGCGGGTCAGCGTGAAGAAGTTCCGGTAGCGCACCTTCAGGTGCACCCGCATCGCTGGCCGGCCCTCGGCGTCGATGCTCTCGAGCGCACGGCTCGTCAGCACCCGGACCGCGTCGGGCACCTCCTCCCACTCCAGGTCACGCTGGTAGGTCTCCTCGTGCCCGTGCGCCCGAGCCACCCACGGCGTCGCGTCGACCAGGCTGCTGTCGACGCCGCGGCCGAGCCGGTGGAACCACGGCCCCATGGTCGGCCCGAACTCCTCCGCCAGCACTGTGGTGTTCGACGCCGCGAGGTCGCGCACGGTCTCGATCCCATGGGTGTTGAGCCGGCCGGCGATCTTGGCGCCGATGCCCCACAGGGCCCGGACCGGCCGGTCACCCATCTCATCGAACCAGGTCTCGTCGGTGATCGTGTAGACCCCGCGGGGCTTGCCGTAGTCGGTGGCGATCTTGGCCTGCAGCTTGTTGTTGCCGACGCCGACCGAGCAGTGCAGCCGGGTCGCGGCCAGCACCGCCCCCCGCACCCGGCCGGCGAACCCGACCGGGTCGCCCAGGTCACCGTGGCCGGCACCGGCGCCCAGGAACGCCTCGTCCCAACCGAGCACCTCGACGACGACCGGCACCCCGCCCCACTGCAGCGACCGCAGCGCGGCCATCACCTCAGCGGAGGCGGCCTCATAGACCGGGAAGTCGACCGGGAGGAACACCGCGTCCGGGCACTTCTTGTGCGCCGTCCGCAACGGCATTCCGGAGCGGATCCCGAACTCCCTCGCCTCGTACGACGCGGTCGAGACCACCGCCCGCTCGGTGACGATCCCCCGGCCGCCGACCACTACCGGCAGGCCGGTGAGCTCGGGCCGCCTCAGCACCTCGACCGCGGCCAGGAACATGTCCAGGTCGACGTGGAGCACCCACCGCGGGTCACCCAGGGTCACCCGGCGATCGTGCCACGGCCCAGGCCAGCGACCGCTGCAGGTCGGCCAGGTCGCGGTACCAGACGCGCACCGACGTCCGGCAGCGGACCCGTGCCCGCATCGTGTCGTACTCCGCGCACTCGGCCGCCGCCTCGGAGTCGGTCGGCGGGAAGATGGAGGACCCGTCGTAGTAGTAGATCCCGAAGCCGTTCACCGCGTCGCCCTCCACCTTCACGATCGTGTCCGGCTCGGTGGCGGGGCCCAGCCCCACCGCGACGCCCGCGCCGGTCACCACCGCCACCACGGCCACCAGCGCGATCGCCAGCCCCGTCCAGACTCGCTTCATCGTTTGTCTCCCCTCGTCGGTCGCACCGGGGGATCCGGCGCGATCGCGACGCTAGGGAGGCGGACGGACACGCGCCGACCTGCGGCGTACCGCCTGTGGATCTGGCGCTCTGTGCGTCACTTGTGGACTCCGCGCGGTCCGTCCACGGACCGGGACGCGGACTCCGGGGAACCTCATGAGCGAGTCGGTCACTCCCCGAGTGAAACTTCGGCCTGGAAGTCACGGTTTCCCCGGATATCCGGGGAAACCGCTGACGTGCCTCAGCGGGCCCGGGTCACCGTGATCGTCGAGTTCGTGCACGACGAGGCGAGCGACGTCATCGCCGACTTCTCTGCCGAGTCGACGCTCAGCCGCCAGCGGTGCTTGACCGCGACGAACTCGCGCAGGTAGCGGCACCGGTCGTACTGCGGCAGCCACGTACCCGGGTCCTGGTCGCCCTTGGCCTGATTGACGTTGTCGGTGACCGCGACCAGCGACCGGTAGTCCCCGAGGTCGTTGGCGAAGTCGCGGCGGACGGTGCTCGACCAGGTCCGCGCACCCGAGTCCCACGCCTCGGCCAACGGCACCATGTGGTCGATGTCCAGGTCGCTGGTGTTCGTCCACGACACGCGGTCGTAGTAGGAGAACCAGCGCCCGCCGCTGAGGGTGCAGGTGCCGGTCACGGTCGGCGGGTCGTCGGCCTCGGCGAGCAGCACCTCGTTGCGCGCGTGGCAGCCGTCGCCGTCCGCGTCGATCCAGTGCTGGAACAGGTCGCGGTCATACCCGGTGCGGACCTCGGTGGCGACCGGTAGGTCGGCCACCGCGGTCTGCAGCGGGGCGGAGTACTGCTCGGCGTACGCCACCGCGGGCGCTCCGACAAGCAGGGCGAGGAGGGTGACGAGCAGGCCAAGCGGACGTGTCGTACGGCGCATCATGGGGGCTCCCGAGACGGATCGATGATGGTGCAAGGGCACGATCCACCCGCGAGCCGATCGGCGCAAGCGACCCGCCACTAGGATCGACGAGTCCCGAGGAGGCACCGTGGTCTCACCGATCGACCCGACGTCGGCCGCGTTCCTGCTGGCCGAGAACCGCAACATGCCGATGCACGTCGGCGCGCTCGAGCTCTTCAAGAAGCCCGAGGGCGCGGGTCGCCACTACGTCCGGGACATGTTCGAGACGATGCGCGACGTCGACGAGCTCGCCCCGTTGTTCCTCAAGCGGCCGTACCGATCGCCCCGCACGGCGGGTCAGCTGGTGTGGCGGCCCGACGAGCAGTTCGACATCGAGCACCACGTCCGCCACAGCGCATTGCCGAAGCCCGGCCGGGTCCGCGAGCTCCTCGAGCTGTGCTCACGGCTGCACAGCACCCGGCTCGCGTGGGAGCGGCCGCTGTGGGAGGCGCACGTCATCGAGGGTCTGCGGGACGGCCGGGTGGCGATGTACATCAAGACCCACCACGCGCTGGTCGACGGCGTCAGCGCCATGCGGCTGCTGGCCAGCGTCCTGAGCACCGACCCCGAGCGGCGCGACATGCCCGCGCCGTGGGCCGTGATGCCCGAGCGCTCCAAGGCTGGCGCTTCCAAGGCTGGAAAGGAGGGCGAGAAGGTCGAGCACGGCGCGGGCGACGTGCCGGTGCAGGCGCTGCGCACTGCGCTGGGCATCAGCGCCGAGGCGGCCGGCCTCCCCAGTGCGCTGGTGAAGACGCTGCGCAAGAGCCTGCGAAACGAGACCTCCCCGCTCTCGCTGTACGCGCCCCGCACGATCCTCAACCAGTCCATCACCGGGTCGCGCCGGTTCGCCGCGCAGGACTGGCCCGTCGAGCGGCTGCGCGCGGTCGGCAAGGCGACCGGCACCACGATCAACGACGTGGTGATCACGATGTGCTCCGGCGCGCTGCGCACCTACCTGCTCGACCTGCAGGCGCTGCCCGAGCAGAGCCTGGTCGCGATGGTCCCGGTCGGCCTCAAGGCCCAGCAGTCGCACCTGCCCTCGGCCGAGGGCGGCAACGCGGTCGGTTCGATCATGGTCCAGATGGGCACCCAGCTCGCCGACCCGGAGGATCGGCTGCAGGCGGTGCACGGGTCGATGCGCGACGGCAAGGAGGCGCTGTCGTCGATGACGCCGGTGCAGATCCTTGCGATGAGCGCCGTCGGTCAGGCGCCGGCCATCCTCACGCCGATCCTGCGGATGCAGGGGATCGTGCGGCCGCCGTACAACGTGATCATCAGCAACGTCCCCGGCCCGCGCACCACCCACTACTGGAACGGCGCACAGCTGCTCGGCACCTACCCGCTGTCGATCCCGATCAACGGCATGGCCCTCAACGTCACCTGCACGTCGTACGACGGACTGATGTGCTTCGGCCTCACCGGCTGCCGGCGCACCGTCCCGCATCTGCAGCACCTGCTGACCTACCTCGACGACGAGCTGAAGGCGCTCGAGAAGGTCGCCGGAGTCTAGCCCGGGCGGCTTCGTCGACCTGGCCGGCGGCGACCGGAACGGCCGCGCACGCCGTAGATGCCCTTGACGACATAGTCGAAGGCGGCGTCGGGCAGCAGCCGCCGGGCGAGCACGATCGAGCGGGCGCCGCGGCCGACGGGGTAGCGCGCCCGCGGCGTGTTGGACCGCACCGCGGCCACGATCTTCTTGGCGACGACGTCCGGTCCGCTCGACATCAGGCGGCGCCGGTCGGCCCGCGCCATCACGTGGTGCACACGCTCTGCCTGCTCCTCGTACGCGCCGCCGCGGCTGGTCTCGAGCAGGCTGTCGCGCGAGATCGCGCTCCACTCGCTGCGGATCGGGCCAGGCTCGATGATGACCACGTCGATGCCGTACGGCGCGAGCTCGATCCTCAGGCTGTCGCTGAAGCCCTCCACGGCGAACTTCGTCGCGTGGTACCAGGCGCCGAGCGGCTCGTAGTACTTCCCGCCGATGCTGGAGATGTTGACGATCCGCGGCCGCTGCGCGAGGTGTTCGCCGGCGATCTCCCGCATGTGGGGCGTGACGAGCTGGGTCAGCCGGGCCAGGCCGAACACGTTGACCTCGAACTGTCGTCGCGCCTCCTCGATCGGCACGTCCTCGACGGCGCCGTAGGAGCCGTAGCCGGCGTTGTTCACGAGGACGTCGATCCGGCCCTGCTCATCGATGATCCGGGCGACGCCGCCGGTCACCGATGCGTCGTCGGTGACGTCCATCGCGAAGACGTGGACGCCGGCATCGGCCAGGTCCTGCATCCGATCCACCCGCCGGGCGACGGCGTACACGACGAAGCCGGCGTCCTGCAGCCGCAGCGCGGTTCGCTCGCCGATGCCGCTCGACGCGCCGGTCACCAGGGCCACCCGGGAGGTCATGGGTTCATTGTGGCCGACCGGAATCCGACCGGTCGTCGAAGCCGCCGCCGACCGTGTCGGCCACGGCGCGCAGCCGCGCCCGCGTGATGTCGGCGACCGTGAGCAGTCCGGCGCGGTGGGCGTTGGAGCCGGGGCGGGTGGGTTCGGCGGAGTTCACCGAGAGGCACGTACGCCGCCCGCCGTCGGCCGCGTTGGCCAGCGCGACCGCGTGGCCGGTGGTGCCGCTGCCTGCGAAGAAGTCGAGCACCGCGACGTCCGGGGGCATGGTCTGCAGGATCCGCCGCACCAGGCCGGTCGGCTTCGGGGACTCGAAGACGTGCCCGACGATCTCCTTGAGCTCGGCGACCGCGGTGTCGGTCGAGCCGATCTCCGAGGCCAGCCAGACGGTCCGCAGCTTCTTGCGGCGGGCGCCCGTCGCGTCGCGGTGGAGCCAGTCCTTCTGGAAGACGTCGACCCGCTCGCCGAGCTTGCCGGACACCGTGCGGCACACGAGGTCGTCGGGTCGCTCGTCGATCCGCGGCCGCGACCAGCGCCACACGGCCGGCGAGCCGTCGCCGAACACCGGCACCACCTCGACCGAGCCCGCGAACGCCGTGGTGGCGACCCTCCCGCTCGCCGGGTCGCCGTGTACCGGGAAGTGCAGGGTCGGCGCACTCACCGGGTTGAACTTCTTGTTCGTGTTGCGCAGCGGCAGGTGCCGGTAGCGGCGGCCATCCCCGTCCGAGAGCGGGAAGTCGCGCGGGTCGACCGACTCCGACGTGGACGCGTCCAGCACGCACCGGCGGGCGTCGCGGGCGTAGGCGAGCAGGTACTCGTGGCTGGTCGCGAAGCCGGCGCCGAGCTGGCGGCCCTTGGGGTTGAGGTTGACCACGATCTGCGCCAGGAAGTTCGGCTCACCGAACACCTCGTCGAGCAGCAGCCTCAGGTGGGCCACCTCGTGGTCGTCGATGCTGACGAAGATCGCGCCCGTCTCGCGCAGCACCTCGCGGGCGGCGACCAGCCGCGGCCGCATCATGGACAGCCACGCCTCGTGCTCGCCGTACCGGTCGTGGTAGGCGAACTCGTTGCCGGTGTTGTACGGCGGGTCGATGTAGATCAGGTCGACCGGCTCCAGCGCGGGCAGCACCGCCAGGTTGTCTCCCTCGACGAAGACGTTCCACGGCTCGGCCACGCTGCGCAGACTAGTGCGCGCCTCCGCAGATCGGCCCGACCTCCGACCTACGGTGGAACCCATGCGTCTCCGGGTCGGACTGCTGCTCGTCGTGCTGCTCGTGGCGGCACTGGTGCTCACCGTCCTGCCGGGCGGTACGCCGGACCGGTCGGACGACCGCGGTCGGCTGACCGGCGACCCGGAGCCGGCCGGGGAGAAGCAGCCACGTCAGACCTCCGACGGCGAGCCGGGCGAGATCGCGGCCGTCGTCCCGACGTACCTGCGCGCCAGGCCGCGGGTCGACAACCTGCGCTCGTGGCGGATCGCCCCCGGCGTCCACTTCAAGCGGTGGGACCGCACCGACGCGCGCGGCCAGATCCGCGCCTACCTGCTGAAGATCAACCCGGGCGTCAGGGGCGTGAGCATCGACTACGCCTCCGGCACGAAGGTGCCCGACCGCGCGCCGCTCGCCGGGCTGCTCCGCCGCGACCGCGCCGTCGCCGGCGTCAACGGCGGCTTCTTCGACATCTACGACACCGGCGCACCGCTCGGCGTCGGCCAGGACCGGCAGCGCGGGTTCCTCCACGCCGCTCGTTACACCTGGAACAACGCGTTCTGGACCGATCGCGCGGGAACGTCGCGGATCGGCCGAGTGCCGCTGGAGGCCTCGATCGCGGAACACCCGCAGCTCCCGCTGACGAACGTGAACTCGCCGCGGGCCCGGGCCGGCGCGATCGGTGTCTGGACCCGCCAGTGGGGCGAGACCGCCGGCTACTCCATCACCGACGGCCAGAAGCGGGATGTCCGGATGGTCGTCGTCGAGGGTGGCATGGTGGTCGCCAACACGACCGACCTGACCGTGGGCAAGCCGATCAGCGGCATCGTCCTGGTGGGCCGCGGGCATGGCGCAGCCCAGCTCGAGCAGCTTCGGGTCGGGTCCACCGCGACGATCCGGTGGCGGCTCGCGAGGCAGCCCGTGTTCGCGATCAGCGGCGAGAGCGTGCTGCTCCACGGCGGGAGGATCGCCGTCACCGACGACCGGTTCCTCCACCCCCGCACCGCGGTCGGGATCGACCGCGACACCGGCCAGATCCTGCTGCTGGCGATCGACGGCCGGCAGCCGCACAGCCGCGGCTACACCATGTTCGAGCTGGCGCGGATGATGAAGCGGCTCGGCGCCGACGCCGCGCTCAACCTCGACGGCGGCGGGTCGACGACGATCGCCGGCCGCACCCGCAAGGGCAGGTTCCGTGTGCTCAACCAGCCCTCCGACGGGTCCCAGCGTTCCGTCCCCGACGGGATCGCGGTGATCCACCGCAGGCGCGGCTGAGCCGGTGGCCCGGTTCACCCGCGCCGAGCTGGAGTCCTACCGCGGCGCCGAGGTCCCCGACCTGCTCGGACCGGACGTGCGGCTGCTGTTCGTCGGCATCAACCCGGGCCTGTGGACCGCGGCCACTCAGACCCACTTCGCCCACCCCGTCAACCGCTTCTACCCCGCCCTGCACCGGGCCGGCATCCTCCTCGATCCGATCGGCGCCGCGGCCGGCATGACAGACGCCGACCGGGCCGCGGTGCTCGCGCGTGGCCTCGGCATCACCAACCTGGTACGCCGTGCCACCGCCCGGGCCGACGAGCTCACCGCCGAGGAGCTGCGCGCCGGGGCCGCGGCCCTGGTCGGGACGGTCGAGCGGGTCCGGCCCCGGGTGGTGGCGGTCGCGGGCATCACGGCGTACCGCACCGCGTTCGGCGTACGACGAGCGGTGCTGGGGCGCCAGCCCGAACTGCTGGCCGGTGCCGAGCTGTGGGTGGTCCCGAACCCGAGCGGCCTCAACGCGCACGAGACGGTCGAGTCGCTCGCCGAGGCCTACGCCGCACCGGCCCGCGCGGCCGGGATCCTCTGAGGTGCGGGGGTTTCGAGGCTCGTCGCTGGCGCTCCTCGCACCTCAACCACCGGACCCTCGCCCCGGCGTTCATGCGGTCACTGCGGGAACGGCTGGAACTTGCCGAGGATCGTGAGCCCGTCCTCGACCTGGAAGCCGCGGGCGGCGTCCGCGTCGAGATCGACGCCGAGCTCGGCGCCGGGCGGGATCACCACGTTCTTGTCCACGATCGCGTTCTTGACGACGGCTCCCTCACCGACGATCACGCCGTTGAGCAGCACGCTGTCGTCGACCGACGCACCCGACTCGATCCGGACGTCGGGCGACAGCACCGACCGGTCGACCGAGCCCCCGCTCACCACGACTCCGGGCGAGAGCACGGCGTCTCCGATCGCCGCCTCGTGGCCGCCCTCGCCCTGCACCACCTTCACCGGTGGCTGCGGGCCGTAGGAGGTGAAGATCGGCCAGGCGAAGTTGTAGAGGTTGAAGATCGGCAGCGGGCTGACGACGTCCATGTGGGCGGCGTAGTAGGAGCCCATCGTCCCGACATCGCGCCAGTAGCCGCGGTCGCGCTCGGTGGCGCCGGGCACGTCGTTGTCCTTGAAGTCGTAGACCGCCGCCTGTGCGCGCCGCACGAACGCAGGCACGATGTCGCCGCCCATGTCGTGGGCGCTGTTGTCGAGGTCGGCGTCGCGGGTCACGGCCTCGACGAGCGCGTCCGCGTCGAAGACGTAGTTGCCCATCGATGCGAGCACCTCGTTCGGGTCGTCCGGGAGCCCGATCGCGTCCTTCGGCTTCTCCAGGAAGTCCCGGATCTGAGAGGTGTCCTCGGGGTTCACGTCGATTACTCCGAACTGGTCCGCCAGCCCGATCGGCTGCCGGATCGCGGCCACCGTGCACGCCGCGCCGGTCTCGACGTGGTGCTCGACCATCTGGCTGAAGTCCATCCGGTACACGTGGTCGGCGCCCACCACGACGATGATGTCGGGCGTCTCGTCGCGGATCAGGTTGAGGCTCTGGAAGATGGCGTCGGCGCTGCCGAGGTACCACCGCTTGCCCACGCGCTGCTGGGCAGGCACCGGCGCCACGTAGTTGCCGAGCATGGTCGACATCCGCCAGGTCTGGGTCACGTGCCGGTCGAGGCTGTGCGACTTGTACTGCGTCAGGACGACGACCTTGAGGTAGCCGGAGTTGACGACGTTCGACAGCGCGAAGTCGATCAGCCGGTAGATCCCGGCGAACGGGACCGCCGGCTTCGCGCGGTCCGCCGTCAGCGGCATCAGCCGCTTCCCCTCCCCTCCGGCGAGCACGATCGCGAGGACGTTGCGCCGGGGTTCCCTGCTCATCCCGACAAACTAGCCACTAACGTCGGAGCATGCGCGTGGACGTGCTCAGCAAGGAGTACCCGCCGGAGGTCTACGGCGGGGCTGGGGTGCATGTCGCCGAGCTGGTCCGGGCGCTTCGGGCGCGCAACGACGTCGAGGCCCGGGTGCACGCGTTCGGGGCGCCGCGCGACGAGCCGCTGACCTCGTCGTACGCCGATCCTGCTGACCTCACGCACGCCAACGCAGCGCTGCGCACCCTCGGCGTCGACCTCGCCATCGCCGACGCCTGCGGCGGCGCCGACGTGGTTCACTCCCACACCTGGTACGCGAACCTCGCCGGCCACCTGGCAGGTCTGCTCCACGACGTCCCGCACGTCGTGAGCGCCCACTCGCTGGAGCCGCTGCGGCCATGGAAGGCCGAGCAGCTCGGCGGTGGGTACGCCGTGTCGTCGTGGGCCGAACGGACCGCCTACGAAGCCGCGGCGGCGGTCATCGCGGTCTCCGCGGCGATGCGCGACGACGTGCTGCGCTGCTACCCGGCTCTCGACCCGGGCAAGGTCCACGTCGTGCACAACGGCATCGACACCGACGACTGGTCGCCGATCGACGACTCTGGGAGGGTCCAGCAGCTCGGCGTCGACCCCGACCGACCGAGCGTCGTGTTCGTCGGCCGGATCACCCGCCAGAAGGGGCTCCCGCTCTTCCTCCGCGCGTGCGCGGCGCTGCCGCCGGACGTCCAGATCGTGCTGTGCGCGGGAGCGCCGGACACGCCGGCGATCGAGGCCGAGGTGGAGGGCCTGGCCGCCTCGCTCGCGGCCGACCGCACCGGCGTCGTGTGGCTGCGCGAGATGCTCCCCCGCCGTGACGTCGTCACGCTGCTGACGGCGGCGACCGTCTTCGCCTGCCCCTCGATCTACGAGCCGCTGGGCATCGTCAACCTCGAGGCGATGGCATGTGAGACGGCGGTCGTGGCCACGGCCACCGGCGGCATCCCCGAGGTCGTGGTCGACGGCGAGACCGGCCTGCTGGTGCCGATCGAGCAGGCGGACGACGGCAGCGGGACCCCGCTCGATCCCGCCGCCTACGTCGCCGCGTTCACCGACGCGCTCACGACGGTGCTGTCCGACCCTGCCCGGGCGACGGCTATGGGCCACGCGGGACGCCAGCGCGCGATCGAGTCGTTCTCCTGGGCCGCGATCGCCGACCGCACCGTCGCCATCTACGACGGCGTGCTGGCCCACCAGGAGGCGTACCGTGGTTGAGCAGCCCGACCCCGCCACCCAGCTCAACGTGCTCGGCGAGCCGCTCGAGCCGTGCAGCACCGACCCGCTGACCGGGTTCTACCGGGACGGCAGCTGCATGTGCGGGCCGCTCGATCCCGGCCTCCACGCGGTCTGCGCGGTGATGACCGGCGAGTTCCTCGAGCACCAGCGGGCGGTCGGCAACGACCTCTCGACACCGCGGCCGGAGTGGCAGTTCGCGGGGCTCAACCCCGGCGACCGCTGGTGCGTGGTGGCCGGCCGGTGGCGGCAGTCCTACGAGGCCGGCGTCGCCGCGCCGGTGGTGCTGGCCTCGACGAACTACCGCGCCCTCGAGGTGATCCCGATCGAGGTGCTGACCGAGCACTCGGTCGACGTACCGCCCGACCTCAGCGCCCTCGACTGAGCGCCAGCTCTCAGGGTCCAGGCATTCAGGTCCGGTCAAGCATCGAGCCGGTCGCGCCGCTCGACCAGGTGCGCCAGCTCGGCCTCGTTGCGGCACACCGAGATCGCTGCGTCGTACGCCGTGCGAGCCTCGGCGACCCGGCCGGCGCGCGCCAGCAGCTCGGCACGGACCGCGTCGACCCGGTGGCTGCCCGCGATCTCGATCCCCTCCATCGCCTCGAGCCCCGCCCCCGGCCCGGCTGCCTGCGCCACGGCGACCGCGCGCGCCAGCCGGGCGCTCGGGCTGGGCGTCAGCTCGAGGAGGACGTCGTAGTGGGCCACGATCCGGTCCCAGCGGGTGTCGGCTGGTGTCGCTGCGGTCGCGTGCTCGGCAGCGATCCGGGCCTGTACGACGTAGGCGGCGGCCACCGGGCTGATGGGACCGGCCAGGACCGGCTCGGACAGCAGCAGGAGTGCCTCGTCGATCTCGTCGCGGCGCCAGCGGCTGCGGTCCTGGTCGTCGAGCAGCGCCAGCCGGCCGTCGGTGCCGACGCGCGCATCCCTCCTCGAGTGCTGGAGGAGCATCAGCGCCAGCAGTGCGACGAGAGACGGCTCGCCCGGGCGGAGGGCGAGCACGACTCGCACCAAGCGGATCGCTTCCCCGGCCAGCTCGGCTCGCAGCAGGTCGGGCCCGCTCCCGGGCGCATATCCGGCCGTGAACGCGAGGTACGCCGTCTGCGCGACCGTCTCCAGCCGCTCGGGCAGGTCGTCGGCCGCCGGGACCGCGAACGGGATGCCGGCCGTGACGACCTTCTTCTTGGCGCGCGTGATCCGGGCGGCCATGGTCGGCTCGGTGACCAGGAACAGCCGCCCGATGTCGTGGGTGCTGACGCCGAGGACCAGCCGCAGCGCCAGCGCGCAGGCCGACTCGCTGGCGAGGGCGGGGTGGGTGCACATCAACACCAGCCGGAGCAGGTCGTCCTCGACGAGGTCGCCCGGGTCGGCCATGGTCCGCGTCCCCTTCTCCCGCCGTTCGGCGTCGGTCACCAGCAGTGGCGCCTTGCGT
Source organism: uncultured Actinomycetota bacterium (assembly GCA_963826265.1). Classification (GTDB taxonomy): domain Bacteria; phylum Actinomycetota; class Actinomycetes; order Propionibacteriales; family Nocardioidaceae; genus Nocardioides. The sequence goes on along the minus strand of CAWGWH010000001.1, from coordinate 732,271 downwards.
TGCGCCATGGACTCGGCACGCAGCCGATCCACCAGCCGGCGCCGGGCGGTGGTCACCAGCCAGGCGGCAGGGTTGTCCGGCGTGCCGTCCTCGGGCCAGCGCCGGGCCGCTGCCTCGACCGCGTCGGACAGCGCGTCCTCGACGAGGTCGAGCCGCCGGAACTGCGCGAGGAGCAGGGAGGTCAGCCGTCCCCACTCCTCGCGCACCACCGACTCGAGCGCTGCCCGGGCGTCAGTCACGCGTGCTCGTACCCCTCGATCAGCACGGTCGGCCTGATCTCCACGGCGTACGACGGCGGCAGCAGTGTGGCCGCCTCGATCGCGGAGTCCAGGTCGGGCAGCTCGACGTCGTAGTAGCCCCCCACGAACTCGACCGTCTCCACGTACGGTCCGTCGCTCACCGTCGCAGCCCCGTCGACGTGCCGGACCGTGGTCGCGGTGTCGGCGTCGGCCAGCGCACCGGACGCGAGCCGGCGGCCCCGCGCGGCGACGTACTCCTCGAACGCGTGGTGCGCGTCGAAGAATGCCTGCCTGACCTCCTCGTCCGCCGGGTCCCAGCCGCCCGGCTCGTAGGCGAGGAGCAGCACGTACCGCTTCACCCGTCGCCCTGCGGCCGGTCATCGGGCACCACCCCCGGGCGGACCTCGATGCCGTCGCCCAGCGCCGCGATGATCTGGCAGCAGTCGAGCAGGTCGTCGAGGTCGTCGGTCTGGACCTGGTAGAAGCCGCCCACGTACTCGGTCATGTCTTCTCCTCTACTGGTCACTACTACTGGGCCAGGCGTCGGAACTCGATGAGCTCGCCACTCGATGCGAGCCGCTCGCAGGCGGCGCGCAGATCGGGCTCGTGCTCGGACTCCGGTAGCTGCGCCCACTCGGCCCCGGGGGCAGGGAGCAGGACGAGGAAGCGGCTCATCGGTGGTTCTCCTCCTGGTGTGGTGGGCCGCGGTCGCGACCTCACCACTCTGACGGGTGGACGGACCTGGAATCGACATCGCGCCCGAAGAATCTCGGGGCAGCGGCATCATGAGGGCGTGCCCACCCCCCTCGCCGCGGAGTTCACGGCCTTCGGCTCAGCACACCTCGCGGCGCTCGTGGTGCTGGTCGTGGCGGTGCCCGTGCTGGTCGTCATCGGCCGGCGCCGTCGTTCGTCGGACCCCACCGACCGGCTCGGGAAGGTGTTCGCGGTGGCGCTGCTGCTGGTCACGGTCCCGTTGCAGGTCCTGTACTTCACGCCGTCCTACTGGAACCTCGACACCACGCTGCCGATCCAGCTCTGCGACCTCGCATCGGTCGTCTCGGCGTACGCGCTGTGGACCCACCGATGGTGGGCCGCCGGCCTGATCTACTACTGGGGCCTGACCCTGACCGTGCAGGCGATCCTGACGCCGAACCTAGCCTCGGCGCCGGACAACCCGGTGTTCTGGCTCTACTGGGGGATGCACCTCGGCACGGTGTGGGCGGCGGTCTACCTCACGTGGGGGCGTGGGCTGCGGCCCGACTGGCGCAGCTACCGGTTCGCGGTCGCCACGACCACCGTGTGGGCGGTCTCGGTGTTCTGCTTCAACCTCCTCGCCGACACCAACTACGGCTTCCTCAACCGCAAGCCGGGCACCGCGTCGATCCTCGACCTGCTCGGCCCGTGGCCGTGGTACGTCGTGCTCGAGATCGTCATCGTCTGCTCGGTGTGGGCGCTGATGACGTGGCCGTGGGTCAGGTTGGGCCGTTCCGCTGCCGCCTAACCGGGCCGGGGGGAGAATCTGCGCGTGTCCGGGCACCAGCCGAACCGCCGCGAGCGGCGCCGACGTCAGCGCGAGCTCAAGCGCGCCATGCTGCAGCTGGACCGGCTCGACCAGCAGTACGGGCTGGGGGCGATGCCCGGGACGACCGGCGCGCCACCGGGCGCGCACCGCCACCGCCGGCGACGTCCCGTGCCGGCCGGGCTCGCCGGACTGCTCGTCACCGCCATCGTCCTCGGCGCCATGGTGGTGCTCGTGCCTGGTGACGAGTTCCGCACCATGCGCCGACTCTTCGGGATCGGTCCCGAGCGGCTCGGCGCGGTCCCCGACTACGAGCCGGGCACCGGCAGCTACTCCTTCATGTACACCCAGCCCGGCTCCGAGGAACCGGTCGGGTACGACCCGTGCGAGCCGATCCGCTACGCCGTGAACACCGAGGGCGCACCCGACGACTGGGAGGACCTGATCGAGACCGGCGTGGCGCGCACCGAAGACGCGAGCGGCCTGCGCTTCGAGTACGTCGGGACGATGGGTGAGCGGCCGTTCGACCCGGCCACCCGCAGCCCGCTGAGGGTGGCGCCGCGGCCGGTGATCATCGGGTTCGCCGACGACGACGAGCTTCCCGAGCTCGCCGGCGACGTGGCCGGCGTCGGGGGCAGCATCGCGACCACCGGCACGCTCGGCCGCGACTACCTCGTCACCGGCTCGATCGCCCTCGACACCGACGTCTTCCGCGACGGCTGGTGGGGCAGCGACCGCCACGGGCTCCAGGCGATCGTCCATCACGAGTTCGGCCACCTGGTCGGTCTCGGTCACGTGGACGACCCCGGAGAGCTCATGGCGGAGGAGAACGCCGGCCGGAGCGCCTACGGCCCGGGCGACCTGGAAGGGCTCGCGCGGCTGGGCTCGGTCCCCTGCATGTAGCGCTCGTGGGACCACGCGTCACAGCCGTGCGAGTGCGGTGCGCATCCCTTCCTCGGCCTCGTCGCCGAGCTTCTTGAACGACGACGCCAGCACCAGCCCGAGGACCGGCTGGACCAGCCGGAGCGCGCCCTTGAACGTGAAGTCGGCCGTATAGGTCACCCGTGTGCCCGTGCCGTGCGGCTCGATCTGCATCGTGTCGAGCGCCGTGAGCGTCTTGTTCTCCCCGCGGAGCAAGACCTTGCTGGGTGGCTCGTGTTCGAGCACGGTGTAGCGCAGCCTCGACCGCTTGCCGTTGAACTCCGACACGTTCTCGTAGACCGTGCCCACGCCGCCGTCACCCGCGACCCGCTTCGTCGAGATCGACCCCGGGTCCCACTCCTCGGTGTTCGTGAAGTCGCTGAGGTACGCGAAGACCGTGACTGGGTCTGCGCTGGTCTCCACCGTGCGCTGGATCTGCATCGTCACTCCGTCCGGTCGGTTTTCAACGTACCCGGCAGACTCGAAGCCATGAGCAGCACCACCATGACCTCCCCCCGGTCGACGGCGTGGCTGTCCCTGCTTCCCTTGGGCGGCGGTGGCCGCCGTGGCGGTGCTGGGTGGACTCGCCTCGGCGTCCGCGACCGAGACCTACCGCGCGCTTGACCTCCCGCCGTACGCACCCCCGAGCTGGTTGTTCGGCCCGGCCTGGACCGTGCTGTACGTGACGATCGGAATCTCCGGCTGGCTGCTGTGGCGGGCATGCGGATGGGGACCGGCGCTCACCGCCTGGGTCGTGCAGCTGGTGCTCAACCTGGCGTGGACGCCGCTGTTCTTCGCTGTGGCTGGCGATCGTGGCGACGATCGTCCTCGCCCGGCGGGCGAGCCGCCCGGGGGTCGGCTTCGGACCTCTAGGCGTGAGGATGGACCACGGGGTCGACGAGACCGGCACGAGCCTAGACCTCGTGAGCCGCTTGGGAGGCCCTCCCGGCTCAGGCCGGCCTCAGCACCACCTGCGACATGGAGGGCATCGGCAGCTCGGTCTCGATCACGACGATCCCGTCGGGGTCGGCGGTCACAGGACGGCGCGGCTCGAGCTCCTCGAGCCGGTCGGCCTTCCGCAGCTGCTCCCACTGCTCGTCGGTCGGCCAGTCCTGCCCGTCCTCACGCAGCTCGCGCCACACCGACGCGATGTTGGAGTGGTGCTCGTCGACCCGCACGTGCTCCAGGTCGTACGTCGAGCCGGGCTCCAGCCCGCCGACCGTCACGGCCACGCGGCGGCTCAGCGGGTCGGCCCCGGCGGCCTTGGTCTGGTCGAGGGTGAGGTTCCACAGCATCACGGACACCTCGGAGCGCCCCGACCCGCGCGCGGCCACCGCCTCCACCAGCGACCCGCCCCCGTCGCCGTCGTACGACACCTGGAGCCGGCGCTCGCCGAGCCGCTCGAGGAGGGCCAGGGCCCACCAGCGCGGCTTGCGGAGCTCGCCGACCGTGCGCAGTCCGAAGCCGCCGTGGAGCAGCGACGGCGGGCGACCGAGCTCCTCGAAGTGGTCGGAGACGACCCAGTACGAGAGAGACTCGATCCGGCCCATCGACGAGAGCATGCCGCGGGCCAGGAACGTCCCGGAGAAGACCGCGTCGCTGACCTCGTTGAAGTGGGTCGGGGTGACGCCCCACTCGGTCCACCAGATCGGGGTGCCGGCCTTGCCGTAACGCTCCAGCATCGGGCGGAAGTCGAGCGGCGGCGAGCCGTAGGTGTGGGTGGACACGAAGTCGACCGGCGACCCGGTGCGCTCGGCGTGGGCGAGCAGCTCCTCGACCCACCCGGCGGCCGCGGACGACGGGCCGCCGACGACCAGCCGCTCGTCGACCGAGCGGACGGCGGCGGCGGTGACGTCGTAGAGCTTGAGGTACTCCGAGGGCGTGCCGGACCAGAACACCTCGAGGTTGGCCTCGTTCCACACCTCGAAGGACCACTGCTCGACGACCTCGTCGCCGTAGCGCTCGATCAGGTGGGTGGTGAGGTCGCGGATCAGGTCGTACCAGCGCTCCCAGTCCTTCGGGGGCGACACGATCGCGCCGTACTCGAACACCGTCGTGTCGGGGTCGGACGCCAGGTCGCGCGGCATGAACGACAGCTCCACCACCGGGAGCAGCCCGAGTGAGCGGATGTGATCGTAGACCCGGTCCACCCCGGAGAAGTCGTGGACCGGGTCGCCGTCCACCTCGCGGTAGACCCCGAGGTCGTCGCAGAGGATCGCGTGCGCGCGGACGTGGCTGACGCCGAGCTCCTCGTGAGCCGCGCGCAGCGCCGACGAGAGCTCCGCACCGATCACCCGGTCGCCCGTCGTGTCCGTCGACAGCGCGTGCGACAGGTGCTCACTGCCGATCATCGGCCGCCACGGGCGGTCGAGCTCGCCGACCTCGTTGGACGCGTCGACCATGACCGTGACCAGGCCGGTCTCCGCGGCCGGCGCACCCGTCACGGGCGAGGACAGCGGCCCCTCGACGTGCACGTCCGAGAGGGAGGAGACCGCGTACCAGCGCTCCACGCCCGGCGTGCAGGTCGTGTCCACGTACGGCGGGTGCGGCACCGCGAGCACGTCGCGACCGGCGTGGTCGAGCGGCTCGAAGTCGCCGTCGGGCGTCGACGCCACGTGCACCTGATAGCCGATCGCACCCGGCACGGGGTGCCACCGGAGCGTGACCTGGTGGCCACCGGGCTCGGCGACCAGGCCCCCGGGCGGGCGCAGCCGCGGCGCGTTGCCGCGGAAGTCGCCCTCCTCGGTCGTGCCGGTGCGGGTCCCGATCCGGTTCTCCCAGTCGGTGCGTGCGTCAGTGCTCACAGTGCTCCTTCACTCGAGTGCTCACGGGTAGGGATGTCGTCATCCAGCGCGGTGGCCAGCCGGTCCAGCTCCGCCCGCAGTCGGGCCAGGTCGGCGGCGTACGACGGGTCGTCGTGCACGCTGTGCAGCTCGGCGGGATCGCGTTCGAGGTCGAACAGCTCCCACTCCTCGGGGGTGCGCTCGTCGGAGGCACCCGGCTGGCCGCAGCCGGACCCGTAGTAGTGGACGAGCTTGCGGTCGCGGGTGCGCACGCCCCGGTGGGCAGCCACGTGGTGGCTGCCGTCGAGGTGCTCCCAGTAGCGGTAGTACGTGCTCTCCCGCCAGTCGGCGGCCGCGCCAGGCCCGCCGGCCAGCAGCGGCACCATCGATCGTCCCTGCATCCGGTCCAGCGCCGGGACGCCGGCCAGCTCGAGGAGGGTCTGTGCGAAGTCGACGTTGAGGACCAGCGCGTCGGACACCGACCCGGGCGGCACCAGCCGCGGGTAGCGCACCAGCAGAGGCATCCGGAGCGACTCGGCGTACATGAACCTCTTGTCGTACCAGCCGTGCTCGCCGAGGAAGAAGCCCTGGTCGCTGGTGTAGAGCACCACCGTGTCGTCGGCCTGGCCGGTGGCGTCGAGGTGGTCGAGCAACCGTCCGACGCCTTCGTCGACGGCGACCACGCAGCGCAGGTAGTCGGTGAGGTAGCGGTCCAGCGCCCAGCGGGCGTACGCCGCGGGGTCAGCCACGACCTCGAGGGGCGGGTCGCCCTTGAGGTCCTCGCGGTTCAGGTCGCGACCGACCCGCATCCGCGCATCCCTCGCCGCGGTCGACCGGTTCTCGTAGTCGTCGAAGAACGTCGCCGGTTCCCTGCCGGCCGACTCGAAGGTCACGTCGACGTGCCGCTCGGCGGGCTCCCAGGGGCGGTGCGGTGCCTTGTGCTGCACAAGCAGGCACCAGGGGGCGTCAGGCTCGACTGCCGCCGTCTGCTCCAGCCACGCGCGGGAGAGGTCGGTGATGAGGTCGGTCGCGTAGCCAGGCCGGACGTGCGAGCCGCCGTCCATGGTGAGGAACGTCGGGTCGTGATACTCCCCCTGGTCGGGGAGCACCTCCCAGTGGCTGAACCCGCGCGGGTCGTGAACCCCTCCGTGGCCGAGGTGCCACTTGCCGATCAGGCCGGTGCGGTAGCCGGCGTCCCGGAGCAGCTCCGGGAACGCCGGCTGCGCCGCGGCGTCGAACTCGGTCGACAGCGTGGTCACGCCGTTCACGTGGTTGTAGGTGCCGGTGAGGATCGTGGCCCGGCTCGGGGAGCACAGGGAGTTCGTGCACCCGCACTCGGTGAAGCGCATGCCCTCACGCGCCAGCGAGTCGATCCGCGGCGTCACCGCGTGCGGGCCGCCGTAGCAGCCGACCGCGTTGGCCGCGTGGTCGTCGGCGACGACCACCAGCAGGTTGGGGGCTCGGGTCACGGCGCCTCGGCCACTCCGGAGCTGAACTCCTCCATCTCCATCAACGGCCGCACGCGGTCCTCAAGGGCGCCCTCGGACACGTAGTCGCGCAGGTTGTCACCGGTGAGCGCGTTGCCGAGAGCCGCCATGATCATGCCCTGGTCGAGCGACAGGTATCGCTTGCTCACCGTGCCGCTGCCGACGGCGATCGCGTCGTAGAAGCCGCCGCGGCCATAGGCGTCGAAGTCCTCACGAAGCTGCTGCAGGTTGGCGACTGCCGCGTGCGGGGCGTAGCGCAGGGCCAGGAAGGACGCGTGGGGAGTGACGACTCCGTCGCCGTAGTCCGTCGGCGCCGGCTCGCCCTGCCGACACCCGGGGTACGGCTGCTCCCAGTCGGTCCGCTCCTGGTCGGTGGTGTAGCCCGGCCCATCGAGGCCGAGCATGTCGACGCCGTACTCGCGATATCCGCCCGCCGGGTTGTTGGACGGCGAGAAGCCCCAGTAGCCGTAACCGGCTTCCTCCATCCCGTGCTCGATCTGGCCCCGGACGTAGAGCGGGTGGTTGATCGCCCACGACCGCGCTCCCCACTCCTCCTCGGGCACGAAGAGCGGCACCATCAGCGCCTCGAACATGCTGCCGCCCCAGGTCGGGACGAGGTTCATCCCGCGGTAGGGAAGCGTCCCCTCGAAGACGTCGACGCCCAGGTGGGTGCGCCACTCACCGGACGGCTGGGTCTCGGTCCAGGCCCAGTCACAGCCCCGGTCAGGGAAGGTGCGGAACGTGCCGAAGTAGTGCTTCTGAGGGATCTGGCCGGCGGCTATGCCGAGGTACGACGCGATCCGCGGCTCGGTGTTGAAGGCGCCGTAGTGGTGTCCGGTGTACCAGACGTCTTGCGGCATGCCGCAGTAGTTGCCTTTCACCGGCGCAGTCTCTTTCGGGTCCTCGTCCCAGAACCCGCCGCGGATCTGCCCGCCCTGGCCCTCGGCCTCGTTGTAGTAGCAACCGAAGTTCATGTCCTCGCGGATCGCGTCCGCCTCGTCGGCGAGCCTCGGCTCGGCCCGGGAGACGAGCAGCAGTCCGGTCGCCAGCCAGCCGTTGTCGACGCTGGAGAGGAACGGCTTGATCGGGTCGCCGCTGGGGAACTGTCGCAGCTTCTCGCCGGTGGTCGGGGAGTACCAGTTGTAGAACATGCCGCTCGGCTCGTGATGCTCGAGGCCGGCGACGGTGTCGAGCGTGGTGCCCATCCGCTGGCGCGCCTGGCGGGCCGAGATCAGGCCGACGTCGCGTGCCGTCACGGTGCTCCACAGGTAGGAGCCGATGTTCGTCGGGGAGGTGTACCCGCCGCGGCTGTCAGGGCGCAGCTCGCCGCCGATGTTGTCGTCGGGGAGCCCCGTCTCCTCCACGGTCAGGGCGTCGAAGGACCGCCAGGTGGCCTTGGCCCAGCTCTCGAGCAGGCCCTTGGGGAGCCGGTCGACCTCCTCGATGCCACCGGCGGTTGAGGTGCGAGGCGCGTCAGCGCCGAGCCTCGAAACCCCCGCCGCTGGCACAGCGACGCCAACGAGGGCGGCCGCGGACGCGACAGCCAGGACACGGGTGAACTTCATGATTGACCTTTCCGAGTTGGGTCACTTGATGCCGGTCATGGCGATGCCCTGCATGATCCGGCGCTGGAGGACGAGGAAGACGACGAGCACGGGCACCACCACGACCACGGAGCCCGCGAGCAACAGCCCGTACTTGGTGGCGTTCTGCCCCACGGCGTACAGGGCGAGCGCGACGGGGAGCGTGTACGTGCTCTCGTCGGTCGCGATCACCAGTGGCCACAGGAAGTTGTTCCAGGACGTGAGGAACGTCAGGACACCGAGCGTCGCGATGGCAGGCCCGCAGAGCGGCATGATCACCGAGAAGAAGATCCGCAGCTCACTCGCACCGTCGACGCGGGCGGCCTGGATCAGCTCGTCGGGCAGGGACAGGATGTACTGCCGCATCAGGAAGACGCCGAACGGGCCGGCGAGGAACGGCAGGATCATGCCGGGCAGGGAGTTGGCGAGCCCGATGTTGGTCGCCAGCACGAACAGTGGGATGAACGTGACGACGCCCGGGATCATCAGCGTGCCCAGCACGAGGCCGAAGACGACCCGCTTGCCCGGGAACTGGAGCTTGGCGAGCGCGTAGCCGAGCATCGAGCAGAACACCATGTTCCCCGCGGCGGTCACGACCGCCACGATCGCGGAGTTCATGAAGAACCTCGGGAAATCCAGCTGGGTGAACAACTGCTGGTAGTTCTCGGTCGTCACCGTCTCCGGCCACCAGGTCGGCGGCACGGAGCGCACCTCGGCCTCGGGCTTGAACGAGGAGATGACCATCCAGACGAACGGGATGACGACGAGGACCAGGCCGGCGGCCATGACCGCGTACAGCCAGCGGGGCGGGCGGAGGCTGCCCTCCCGCGACTTCGGGGGCCTGGCATGCTTCGTGGGCGGCGACTCGGGTGTCGCGGCGGGGTTCAGCGTCTGCGTCATGTCAGTCCTTCTCCCGCAGCAGCCGGAACTGGAGCGCGGTCAGCGCCATGATCGCGAGGAAGAGGAGGTACGCCGCGGCGCTGGCGTAGCCGTAGTTGCCGTAGCCCCACTGGTCGAACGTGAAGAACGTGATCGACCGCGTGGAGTCGAGCGGGCCGCCCTTGGTCATCACGAACGCCTCCTCGAAGAACTGGAGGTAGCCGATCGACGTGATGACCGCGCCGAACAGCAGCGTCGGCCGCAGCATCGGCAGCGTGAGGTACCGGAACCGTGCCCAGGCACCGGCGCCGTCGGACTCGGCGGCCTCGACGATCTCGCGGGGCACGGTCTGCAGCGCTGCCAGGAAGATGATCATCATGGTCCCGAAGTTGCGCCACACGGCCATCACGACCAGCGTCGGCAGGGCGGTCGTCGTGCTGTCGAGCCAGCCGGGGCCGTCGACCCCGAACCAGCCGATGACGGTGTTGATGAGGCCTCCCTCGTCGCGGAGCAGGAACTTCCACACGACCGACACCGCGACGATGCTGGTCACGACCGGCAGGTAGAACCCGACCCGGAAGAAGCCCTTGAGCCGCTGGATCCGGTTGAGGCCGACCGCCACGGCGAGCGCAATTGCCAGGGTCAGCGGGACGCCGAGGATCAGGTAGAGGAACGTGTTGAACGTGACCTTGCGGAACAACGGGTCACCGAGCAGCTCGGTGTAGTTCGACAGCCCGACGAACGTGACCGCGAAGGGGTTCTGCACGTCGGTGCTGCGGATGTCGGTGAAGCTCATCCCGAGGCTCGCGAGCACCGGCCCGGCGGTGAACACCAGGAACAGCGCCATGAACGGGAGAGCGAGGACCCACGCGGCGACAGCTTGCTGCCGCCGCGTGGGGTCCACGTGCCGGGCGGGGGTCCCGGCGGCTGTGGTGGTCATCTGGTCGGCCTGTCAGAGACCGGTGCCGATCGATGCTGCCTTCGACTGCATCTCGGCGACGGCCTCCTCTGAGGCGAGGTCAGCCTTGGAGGCCTGCTCGATGATCGCGTCGATCGAGCCGGCGACCTGCTCCCACGTGGGGACGGCCGGCGGCGCGACCGCGGTCTCGAGCTGGGTGCCGAACACCTGGAGCTGCTCGTCCTCGGCCAGCGCGCCGGTCTCCCAGGCGGACTGGACCGACGGCAGGCTCCCGACCTCTTCGTAGAAGCCCTGCTGGACCTCGGGCTCGGTCAGCCACTGGACGTACTTCCAGGCGTTGTCGGCGTTGTCCGACTCGGTGAAGACGGCCAGGTTGCCGCCGCCGACGAACGAGGCGCCGGGGGCGCCGTCGGGACCGGGAATCGGCGCGACGGCGTACTGCTCGGGCTTCGTGCCGGCGTCCTCGACCAGGGCGGTGTGCCACGGCCCGGAGATGAAGGAGCCGTACTTGCCGTCGGTGAAGCCGGTCTCGAGCTCACCGAGGTCGAGCAGCCGGGTCTCGCTCAGGCCCTCCTTGAAGAACGACGTGTAGTAGTCGAGCGCCTCGGCCATCTCCGGGGAGTCGATCGTGTACTCGGTGCCCTCCTCGTTGGTGAGGGAGGCGCCGTTGGACCAGGCGAAGGGGAGCATGGTCTGCCACGAGCCGGTCTGGCCGGGCTGCAGGTTGAGGCCGAAGTCGGCGCCGCCCTTCTCCTCCATGTCGACGGCGAACTGCTTGAGGTCGTCCCAGGTCTGCGGGGGCTCGCTCCAGCCGGCCTTCTCGGCCAGGTCGCTGCGGTAGAAGAGGACGCGGGTCTCGACGTACCACGGAACGCCGTACGACGTACCGCCCACCTCGGTCGAGCCCCACGGCCCCTCGAAGAACGCGCTCTCGTCGACCAGGTTCTCCGGGGTGGGCATCAGGCCGCCGGCCTCGGCGAACTCGCCCATCCAGGTCGTGCCGACCAGGCTCACGTCGGGCGTCTCGCCGCTGGCGATCGCGCCGGAGAGCTTGTCGTAGGCCGACTCCCACGGCACCGCCGTGACGTTGAGGGTGGCGTCCGGGTTGGCCTCCTCGAAGTCCTTGCTGAACGCCTTCAGCGCTTCGCCCTCGGTCCCCATGGCCCAGACGTCGATCTCGCCGGTGGCCTCGCCGCTCGAGATCTCGTCGCTCTGCTCCTCGGGCGTGCCGGAGTCCTCGCTGCGGCCACACGCGGTCAGCGCGAGGCTGGTGACTGCCAATAACGCGATCGCGGTCTTCCTCATGGTGCTTCCTTTCGGGGGGTGGTGCTCGCGCGGATGACGAGCTCAGTGGGGAGTACTTCGTGTCGGGGGGTGGTGCGGGCGCCGGTGATCAGCTCGTCGAGGAGCCGGGCGGCGGTACCGCCGAGGTCGCGCATCGGCTGGCGGACGGTGGTGAGACCGGCGTACCGGGCCGCCATCACGTCGTCCCAGCCGGTGACCCGGACCTGGCCGGGTACGTCGACGCCCGCCCGGCGCAGCTCGCCGAGCAGCCCGAGGGCGAGCTCGTCGTTGGCGCAGACGTAGGCGTCGGGCAGCTCCTCGTCCGCGGCAAGCTCGTCGGCCGCGACCCGGGCGCCGACGGACTCTCGCAGCGCCTCGACGCCGATCAGCCGGACGTGGGCACCCACGGTCCGGCCAGTCTTGCTGTCCCACACGACGTCCTTGACGCCGCGCCAACGGTCGTCGACGTCGGGAGCGGTGTCGGGGTCGCCCACGAACGCGATCCGGCGGGCACCCGTCTCGAGCAGGTGGCGGGTCAGGGTGACAGCGGCGTCGTGGTTCTCGGTGTTGACCGAGTCGACCTCGCCGAGCTCGCCAGGGCCGATCTGGGGCCGGGCGACCAGCACGATCTTGGCGCCGGACTGGGCGAGATCGATCACCACGTCGTCGCTGACGGTGCGGGTGAGGATCACCAGGCCGTCGCAGCGGTTGGCCATGTCGCGCACCGCTTGGCCGGGGTTCTCGCGGCCGTGGGTGGAGAGGATCAGGACGGAGCGGCCGAGCTCGGCGGCGACCGCCTCGTAGCCGAGCACGACCTCTGCGTAGTAGGGCCCGGAGAGGTCCGGGAAGACGATCCCATTGGCGGCGTGGCGGCGCTCGGCGAGCTGGCGCCCGAGCTGGCTGGGCACGTAGCGGAGCTCGGCTGCCACGGCGCGCACCCGGTCCTTGGTGTCGGGCCGCACGTCGGCCGAGTCGCGCATCACGCGCGAGACGGTGGCGATCGAGACGCCCGCCTGCCGGGCGACGTCACGGATCGTGGCGGCCACGCGGCTCCTTCCGAGGACTGGGAGGACGGGGGTGAAACCGGTTTCTGAAACCGGTTACATGCGACCACCGTCACACCGCCCCCACCGGATGTCAACCCCCTACGGCAGGGTGTGGCCATGGCCGGCACCCAAGATCCTCACGCCCAGGCCCCCGTCCGCGAGGCGGTGCGCGCCTATGCCGAGGTCCAGCCCGGCCTGCGGGAGCCGACCCGCCGCTACGTCCACCTGGTGACCTCACTGCTCGACGAGGCGGGCATCAACTACCTGTCGGTCGAGGGACGCACCAAGAGCGTGGCGTCCTTCGCGGCCAAGGCGACGCGCCAGGTCGACGGTCGCGCGCTCTACGCCGACCCGGCGCGCGAGATCACCGACCAGATCGGGGTCCGGGTCATCACCTACGTCCACAGCGACGTGGCCGCCGTCGCCGGTGTCTTCGACGACGCGCTCGAGATCCTCGACGACCGCGACCTGGGCGAGGAGACCGCCAGCGAGGGCCGATTCGGCTACGCGAGCCGGCACCTGCTGGTCGAGGTGGCCGATCCCCCGCCGCCGTCGTACGACGACCTCCTGGGCCAGCGCGCGAGCATCCAGGTCCGCACCGTGCTCCAGCACGCGTGGGCCGAGTTCGAGCACGACATCCGCTACAAGGGCACCGTGCCCGAGGAGCACGCCTCCGACCTCGACCGCCGCTTCACCCTCGCGGCCGGGCTGCTGGAGCTCGCCGACCAGGAGTTCGCCGCCATCCGCGACCGGCTCCAGACCACCGCCCCCGCCGGCACCCCGGACGCCGACCCCACCGACCCGCGTGTCAGCGGCCAGGAGCTCGCGGCGTTCCTTGCCGGGCAGTACACCGACGCCGGGTGGTCCCATACCGACCACTACGGCTGGATCGCCGGGCTGCTCCTCGAGCTCGGCATCACCTCGCTCGACGAGCTCGCCGACCTGCTCACCTCGGTCGACCCCGACGCGATCATCCAGCGGATGGGCTACCGCTACCCGGCCGGGGCCGTCCGCCGGCTCGACGACGCGCTGCTCGCGATCTTCGGCCGCCAGTACGTCGGTCTCACCGGCAACTCCCACCGCGCCCCGCAGCTGCAGGCCCGGTTGGAGAAGCTGTCGAACGACGCGTGAGAGATGGGTAGTTCCACCCATCGGTCCGTGGCCCCAGGATGCGTCGGATTCCCGACGCGGTGGGGGCGTCGTCGTCCCTAGCGTCGACGGCATGGACACACAGCCAGAGACCACCAACATCGAGACCGTCATCATCGGCGCCGGCCAGGCCGGACTGTCGACCGGCTACCACCTGCAGCGCCGGGGACGCCCGTTCGTGATCCTCGACGCCGGCTCCCGGATCGGCGACAACTGGCGCCGCCAGTGGGACACGCTCACGCTGTACTCGCCGGCCAAGTACGACAGCCTGCCCGGCCTGCCGTTCCCCGCCGCGCGCTGGTCGTTCCCCGGCAAGGACCAGGTCGGCGACTACCTCGAGACCTACGCACGCACCTTCGACCTCCCGGTCCGGCTCGACACCCGGGTCGTGAGCCTCGAGGCGGACGGCGACGGCTACCGCGTCACCACCGACCACGGGACCTGGCGCTGCGACAACGTGGTCGTGGCGACCGGCTCGTTCGGCCGGACGCCGAACGTCCCGGCGATCGCCGCCGAGCTCGACCCGTCGATCCTGCAGCTGCACTCCAGCGAGTACCGCCGGCCCGGGCAGCTCCGCGACGGCCCGGTGCTCGTGGTGGGTGCGAGCCACTCCGGCTGCGACATCGCCTACGAGGTCGCCGAGTCGCGACCCACCATCCTCGCCGGACGCGACTGCGGGCAGATTCCGCCGCGCCTCGAGTCGCGAGCCATGCACGTCATCTTCCCGATGCTGATCTTCGCGTGGCGGCACGTGCTCACCCGACGTACCCCGATCGGGCGCAAGGAGATGTCGGCGATCCGCTCCCACGGCGGTCCGATGCTGCGGGTCAAGCGGGCCGACCTCGACGAACGGGGCGTGGAGCGGGTCACCGCCCGGATCGAGGAGGTCACCGACGGTCGGCCGGTCGTCGCCGGCGCCCCACGCGACGTCGCCACCGTCGTGTGGGCGACCGGCTTCCGCCAGGTCTTCGACTGGATCCGGCTGCCGATCTTCGGCGAGGACGGCTACCCGCGCGAGATGCGCGGCGTGGTCGGCGACGCGCCCGGGCTGTTCTTCTGCGGCCTGAGCTTCCAGTACGCGTTCGCCTCGATGGTGTTCGCAGGGGTGGGTCGCGACGCCGGCTTCGTCGCCGACAAGGTCACCCGCCGGATGGCCGACCGGACCAAGCGAGCCGCAAGGGTCCCGGCCGCCGCCTGACCGCCGTACGCTCTCGGGGGGAGGAACCGCTGTGGACGTGGTCGGGTTGGAGCAGGCACGCACCGACTTCATGCGCGGCGACTGGGTTGCGGCGTACGACGCGTGGTCGGCCGCCGGTCTCGACGCACTGTCGGTCGACGAGCTCGACGACCTGGCCACCACCGCCGAGCTGCTCGGGCGCCACGACGAGGCCGTCGCGGCGCTGCAGCGTGAGTTCGTCACCAGCCAGGGAGCGGGTGACACAAGCCGTGGGATCCGCAGCGCCTTCCGGCTCTCGATGTCGACCGGTTCCCACGGGGAGCCCGCGCTCGCGGCCGGCTGGACCGCGCGCGCCGAGGGTCTGGCCGGCGACCTGGACGACGCCGCGGTCGAGCACGGTTGGGTCGCCTACCTGCGGATGTTCCGCGCGATCATGTCCGGCGACATTGCCAACGCCGCGGCCGGCGCCGAAGTAGCGGTGGCGATCGGCCGGAAGCACCAGGACTCCGACCTCACTGCCATGGCGCTCTGCGGTCAGGGTCGGATCTCGCTCTACATGGGCCGCGTCCCGGAAGGGCTGGCGCTGCTCGACGAGTCGATGGTGCGGGTGATCGCGGGCGAGACCTCGCCGGTCATCGCCGGACACGTCTACTGCACCGCGATCGAGGGCTGCCAGGAGATCAGCGACTTCGCGCGGATGGCCGAGTGGACCTCGGCGCTCGAGCGCTGGTGCGCCGAGCAGCCGGGTCTGCTCGCGTTCACCGGGCAGTGCGCCGTCCACCGTGGCCAGCTGATGCGGCTGCGTGGCCAGTGGACCCAGGCGCTCGACGAGTTCGAGCTCGCCGCCGTCCGCTACCGAGAGGTGGGCTCGCCGGACGCGGCCGCCCTCTCGGCGTACGAGGCCGGCGAGGTGCTGCGGGTCCGCGGCGAGCACGCCGCCGCCGAGGAGGCGTACGAGCGAGCAGCAGACCGTGGCTTCGAACCCCAGCCAGGACTGGCGCTGCTCTGGCTCACCCGCGGCGACCAGGACGCGGCCGTCGGGGCGGTCGAGCGGCTGGAGGCCGAGCCCGGCGGCCCGGTCCAGCGGTGCCGGATCCTCCCGGCTGCCGTCGAGGTGCTGCTCGCCGCCGGCCAGGTCGACCGGGCCCGCGACCTCGCGTCGGAGCTGAACCGGATCGCCGACGACTTCGGTTGCGAGCCGCTCAAGGCCGCGGCCGCCGAGGCGGCCGGTGCGGTCGAGCTCGCCGGCGGCGACCCGGCGGGCGCGCTTCCGTACCTGCGCAAGGCGCAGCAGCTCTGGGCGCGGAGCGAGGCGCCCTTCGACCGGGCGCGAGCCCGGGTGCTCGTCGGCCGCGCGCTGGCCGCCGTCGGCGACAAGGAGACCTCGCGCCGCGAGCTGGAGGCGGCTCGCGCCGCGCTCCGTCAGCTCGGCGCCCGGCCCGCCGCGGACGAGGTCGACCGGCTGCTCGCACCCGACTCGCTGCCCTCCGGGCTTACCGCCCGCGAGGCGGAAGTGCTACGGCTGGTCGCATCGGGACGCAGCAACGCCCAGATCGCGGCCGCCCTGGTGCTGAGCGAGAAGACGGTGGCTCGTCACCTGTCGAACATCTTCACCAAGCTGGCCGTCGGCTCGCGCACCGCCGCCACGGCCTACGCGTTCGAGCACGGGCTGGTCTGAGGCCGGACTGACCACCCGCTGTCACCGGCGGTCGTAGCCGGCGCGCGCCTTCCCGACCTCGCCCATGTGCGTGGTGGCCCACTCCGTGAGGCTCTCGACCGGGCCGAGCAGGCTGCGCCCGAGGTCCGTCAGGTCGTACTCGACCTTGGGTGGCACCTCGGCGTACACGGTGCGAGTGACGATGCCGTCGCGTTCGAGTCCGCGCAGCGTCTGGGTCAGCATCTTCTGGCTGACCCCGCCGATGGTGCGCGCGAGGTCGCCGTACCGCTGGGTCCCGTCCTTGAGGACCAGGATCACCAGCACGCTCCAGCGGTCGCCGATCCGGTCGATGACACGTCGACTCGGGCAGCGAGGGTCGAAGGGGTCGGCGTGCATCAGGTCAGCATCGCGCAGGTGGGTACCCCGCTTCAAGGTGCCTACTCTCCGCCGGGGAGCATTGGTCTATACAAGGGGTTCCCGGATCGCGCGACCGACACTGGCCATGGCCGCGAGGACTTCGTCCCTCAGGTCGTCGCCGTCCGGGAGCCAATTGCAGATCGCGGCGTACGCCGTGCGCTGCACCTCTCCCTGTCCGTCGATGCCGACCATTCCGACGTCCGCGCGGACTCCCTCCGACGTGCCCGTCTTGCTCCAGAGCCTCACCCCGCGGTCCGGTTCCTGGTGCGCCAACGGGTCGAGGCCGAACGCCGACGCGACCATCGACAGGTCGACCCCCAGGGAGATCCAGTCGAGGACAGGACTCCCGCCCGGCAGTCCGAGGAACGCGTCGACCCAGTCGGCCGCGCAGCCCTCGCTCAGCGTCGGCGGGTGTTCGGGACTCCGCTGGTCACGCACGTAGTCGTGCAGCGCAGACCCCCGAGGGCCGACGGGCAGGCTCTCGATCCCGACCCGGTCCAGCAGCACGTTGGTCGCCCAGTTGTCGCTCACCGCTCCGACCAGCCGGGCGGCGTCGGCCACCGGCAGCCGCTGGGTGTCGAGGTGCTGCCACAAGCCGGAGTCGGCCACCGCCGGCCCGCGGTCGCGGTCGAGCATCTCGCCCGGGTCGAGCTCACCCGCACCGATCAGCTCGGCGATCCGCATCAGCAGGTACACCTTGCCCACGCTGGCCGTTCGCAGCAGCCGCTCAGGGTCGTGCTCAGCGAGCACGTCGCCGCCTGCGCGGCGTACCTGCACGCTCCACACCGCGCCGCGGTCGAGGGTCGTTGCCAGCAGCCCGCCGAGGTCCATGGCGCCACACCCTAGACGGGCATTCGACGAACCTTCTTCCGCGCGGAAGGCCGTGGGAAGGCGCGCATCGGAACCTTCTGGTC
Source organism: uncultured Actinomycetota bacterium (assembly GCA_963826265.1). Lineage (GTDB taxonomy): Bacteria > Actinomycetota > Actinomycetes > Propionibacteriales > Nocardioidaceae > Nocardioides. The sequence continues at coordinate 714,297 of CAWGWH010000001.1, read as the reverse complement.
GTCAACCACGACAGAAGAGGAGAAGTGTCATGAACCACTTGATCGCGGAGTACCTGGTCAAGACCCTGAGCGAGGAGTTCGACCAGCCCGAGCGCCGCAAGAACCGCCTGATGGCGCACGAGCTCCGCACCTCGCGGCGCGAGATGCGCCGTCGCCGGAAGTCCCGGTGACGACGCTCACGAGCGGCTCGGTCTCCCTCCGCCCACTGCGGCGCGGCGAGACCGAGCCGGTCCAATCCGTCTTCGACGGCATGTCGGCGGACGCACGGGCCCGGCGCTACCTCACCGGGATGCCGCGGCTGCCGGCTTCGATGCTCGCCGCGCTGGCGAACGTCGACGGTGACCACCACGTCGCGTGGCTGGCCGAGGTCGATGCCCGCGCCGTGGGCCTCGCGCGGTACGTCGTGGTCGCCCCGGCTGTGGCGGAGATCGCCCTGGAGGTGGCCGACGACTACCAGGGCCTCGGCATCGGCACGCTGCTCGTGGACGCGCTGACGACCACCGCGGTGGCACGCGGGATCCGTCGGGTGCGCGCGACCCTGCTGCCCGAGAACGAGGCGTCGCGCCGGCTGGTCACCCGGATCGGCGTACGGCTGTCGCTGGCCGACGGCCTGCTCGAGGGCGAGGGCCCGCTCCGGCTGCTCGACCCACCGCGCGTTGACCGCCGCGCCGTGGTGGCGCTGGCCCACCGGGAGGCACGAGGCGCCGACCAAGCTCTTGGCTGATGCCGCCGTTGGTGGTCGGATGGGTCCGGCCGGTGCGGCAGGCGCCCACGCCGGTGGCCGGGGAGGGTGATGCGCGTCCAGGTACGGCTGCTCGGACGGTTCGAGGTCGTCGTCGACGGCCGGCCGATCCCTGCCCGGCGCTGGCGACGGCAGTCTGCGAGCCGACTCGTGAAGCTGCTGGCCCTCCAGCCGTCGTACCGCCTCCATCGCGAGCAGGTCATCGACGCGCTCTGGCCCGACGTACCGCTCAACACCGGCGCGACCCGGCTACACACGGCGGCGCACTACGCACGCACGGCCCTCGGTGACCCGGCGAGCATCGTCGTGGCGCAGGGCGTCGTCGCGCTCTACCCGGATGAGACGGTCGAGGTCGACGTCGCCGGGTTCGAACGGGCGGTGGCCGCAGCTCGGGACGCGGGCGACTCGCAGTCCGCCGCGGCGGCAGCCGCGCTCTACCCGGGACCGCTGCTGCCCGAGGACCTCTATGAACCGTGGTCGGAAGAGACACGAGACCTGCTGCGGCTGCGATACCGCGAGGTGCTGCGGGCCGCGGGACTCTTCGAGGCGCTCGTGGCCGACGACCCGCTCGACGAGGACGCCCAGGTCGACCTGGCCCGGGACCTGCTGCGGCAGGGCCGCCGGCGCGACGCCCGGCAGGCGCTCGACCGGATGGCGGAGGTGCTCGAGCGCGAGCTCGGGGTCGAGCTCCCTGAGGCCGCCCTCCAGCTACGCAAGGAACTCGAGGTTGCCGGGTCGCCGTCGACGTACGCCGCCCCGGCCGCGGCTCCGTCCCCGGCGCAGCCGGCCGGCTCGGCGCTTCCTGCCGCGCGGAGCCGGCTGATCGGCCGCCAGCGTGACCTCGACCAGGTGGCGACGTTGCTGCGGCTGCACCGGGTCGTCACGATCACCGGGCCCGGCGGTGCCGGCAAGTCCACTCTGGCGCTGGCACATGCGCGGGCCGTGCACGACGTCGACGTCGTCCTCGCGGAGCTCGCGCCGGTCCACGCAGCGAGCGACGTGACGAGGGCGGTCGCCGAGGCGATCGGGGTGCAGGGCGAGGGCGCCCTCGAGATGTCCGCGCTCGCGGCGACCCTGGGACCGCGCCGGGTGCTGCTGGTGCTCGACAACTGTGAGCACCTGCTCGACGAGAGCGCCCGTCTCGTCGACGCGATCCTCGATGCCGGCGACCAGGCGCAGGTCATCGTCACGAGCCGGGAGCCACTGCGGGTCGACGGGGAGGCCGTCCACACGCTCGGGTCGCTCGGGTCGGGCGCCGCCGAGCTGTTCGTGGAGCGGGCGTCCGCAGCCGCAGGCGCCGAGGTCGCGGACGTCGCCGATCCGCGGGTCGCTCTCCTCTGCCGACGCCTCGACGGCCTCCCGCTCGCCATCGAGCTCGCCGCGGCGCAGCTGCGCCACCTGAGCCTCGACGAGCTGGTCAGCCGGCTCGACGACCGGCTGACGCTGCTCGCGGGTGGCCGACCCCGAGCCGGCGCCCGCCACTCGGCGCTCTCCGCGACCATCGACTGGAGCTACCGGCTGCTCTCCGAGGGGGCCCGCGAGGTCTTCGACCGGCTCGGCGCGTTCCCGGCGACGTTCGACCTGGACGCCGTGGTCGCCGTCAGCGGCGGCCGCGACGCCGCGCGGGTGACCAACATCGTCGGCGACCTCGTCGCCAAGAACCTGCTCGTGCACGAGCGGTCGACCGCCCGCTACCGGCTGCTGGAGACGATCCGGATGTTCGCGGTCCAGCGGCTCGCCGAGGCCGGCCTGGACGACGAGGTCGCCGAGCTGCTGCGGCGGCACGTCGTCGCCCGAGCCAGGTCGAAGTCGCGCGCCCGCGCCTGGCTCTCGATGTCACTGGCCGCACAGAGCCGCGACGACCTCGACAACGTCCGGCTCGCCTTCGAGGCTTCCCTCGCCTCCCCGGAGGACCTGCCCGACGCCGTCGACATCGCGCTCGCCATCAGCACGCTGTGGCGCAACGCGTCGCGGAGCTCACTGCGCCCAGTCTCGTACGCCGAAGGACGACAGTGGGTCGAGGCCCTCCTCTCCCGCGACGTGGCCGACGAGGATCGCGTGTGGGCGTTGCTGATGTCGGCGGACGTCGCGCTGGGCTCCGGCGACCCGTTCACCATGCGCGCGAGCACCGCCGACGCGGTCGAGCTGATGTCGCGGGTCGACGACCTTGGCGCTTCGATGGTGGTGTCCATCTACGACGCGATGACGCACCTGCTGGAGCCGGGGCAGGCCAGCCGTCGCTTGGCTGCCGCCGCGGACTACGCCGAGGAGCGCGGAGAACCCGGCCTCGCCCGGCTCGCCCGCGGCTACCGACTCGTCACGGCCCGGATGGAAGGTCCCTCCCCTGCCCTGGCAGACGAGGCGCGGGCGGTGGTCGAGAGTGTCGGCGACCGCGAGCGCGACTACGACAGCTACATCATCCACTGGGCCGCCAGCCTGCTCGCCCTCGTGGACCTCGACGCGTCGCGGCTCCGCGAGCTGATGGACGCCCAGATCCGCGACCTCGCCGCGACCGGCCTGCGGGAGAACTGGCTGACCATGTACTGGGAGGCCCTCGCCCTCGCCCTCGACGGCGAGGAGTACCTCGACCAGCTGCGCAGCGCTCGCGCCCGGGCCGAGGCGGAGGGCAGGAACGCCGACGCCGACTGCGTCCTCGCCCTGGCCTGCGCCGCCGCCACCCGCGGCGAGTGGGAGCAGGCCGCCGAGCTGATCGGCGCGGTCGCCGGCACGATGCTCCACGACACGGCGGGCTACATCCACCTGGTGCTCGTCCGCGACCAGCTGGTGCGTCCTCGCCTCGAGCCGGACGTATTCAAGGCCGCCCGGGTCCGCGGCGCGGACCTGGACGCCTCGACGATCCTCGCCGACCACGGCGTCTGACCCCGGGACGGTGCCACAGGTTCCGCGGCCCGTCACTCCGCCGACCAACGCCCGCCACCCCGGGGCCACCTGACGCCCTCACCCTCGGAGCGTGACGTCCCTCCCCCCGGTGCTCACCATCGCCCACCGCGGCGCAAGCGCCCACGCGCCGGAGAACACGCTCGCCGCGATCCGTGTCGCGATCGACCTGCGGTGCGACCTGGTCGAGGTCGACGTGCAGCGCACTCGCGACGGTGTGCTCGTCCTCGTCCACGACACCGAGCTCGTGCGCACCACCAACGCGCCGCGGCGGTTCCGCCGCCCGTCGCCGCGGTCCGTCGGTGACCTGACCTACGACCAGCTGCTGCGGCTCGATGCCGGGTCGTGGTTCTCACCGGCGTACGCCGGTGAGCGGATCCCCACCCTCGACCAAGCTCTTGACCTGCTTGCTGACAGCACCACCGGGCTGCTGCTGGAGGTGAAGCACCCGGAGCTCTACCCGGACATCGCCGTAGACGTCGCCACCGTGCTCCGCGCCCGGCCCCGGTACGTCGAGCACGCGGTCAGCGTGGGCAGGCTGGTCGTGCAGTCCTTCGACCACCAGGTGATGCGAGCGTTCGCCCACCTCGAGCCGAGCATCCCCGTCGGCCTGCTCGGCCATCCGCCAGCCCACCAGCTCCCGCTCCTCGGCACCTGGGCTCGGTTCGTCAACCCGCGCCTCCGTCGGGCAGACGAGGCGTACGTCGACGCGATCCACGCCGCCGGCATGTCGTGCCTGGTGTGGACCGTCGACCGCGAGCCCGGCATGCACCGTGCCCTCGACCTCGGCGTCGACGGCGTCATCTCGAACCGACCGGACCTCCTGCAGCGAACCCTCGCCGACCGGCTCGTGCCTGCCTGACGAGCGGGATCCACCTGCCCTGTGGATGACCGATCGCACGGCGGCCCGATTCCGGGCATGGTCACGGGCATGACATTCCGACCCACGATTCGCACCCAGCAGGACCTCGAGGACGCCTGGCGCAGCCTGATGGGGCCGCTCGGATTCTCCGGTCACAGCATCTGGCTGATGCTGATCGGCGCCGACGACCAGCCGTTCCCGCACCTGACCCGGATCGAGGAGGCCGAGCACCCACCGACGCCGGACGGGCTTTCGGGCTTCGCCAGGATGATCGGGGAGCTGCTCGCCGACTTCGCGCCCGGCGGCCGCGTCGCGTTCCTCCGCAGCCGCCCCGGCAACGGCGGCCTCACCCCCGACGACCGGGCGTGGGCTCACGCGCTCTACGACGTGGGCCGGCTGGCCGGCGTACCTACCGAGGTGGTGCACCGCGCCTGCGACGTCGACCTGGTGCCCGTCCCGATGGACGACGTGCTGCCCGACAGCGCCGCGTGACGCCAGGCCGCCGTCAGGGCGTCAGCACCCGGATGCCCCGCGACTCCAACGTCTCGACCGCGTCGGAGGGAGCCTCGTCGATGACGAGCGTCCACGACGGCTCGAGGGCGAGCCACGCCGGCGCCTGCTCGCCGAGCTTGGAGGAGTCGGCGAGGACGGCCACCTGGTCGGCCCGTCCAGCAGCCACCTCCTTCACCCAGGTCTCCTCGACCGTCGGCTCGCCCAGTCCGCGGACCGGGTCGATGGCGTCGGCGCCGAGGAACGCGACGTCGAACCGCAGCCGATCCAGCGCCAGCGACGCGAGCGGCCCATAGACCCCATGGCTCAGCGGCTGCACCCGGCCGCCGGTGATGACGACGTCGATGTCCGGCACCCGGGAGAGCTGCACGGCCGCCTCCAGCCCGCGGGTGACCACGGTCAGCGGACTCCTCTTCTCGAGCAGCCGCGCCAGCGCCAGGCAGGTCGTCCCCGCGTCGAGGAACACCGTTCCCTCCTGCGGCACCAGCTCGGCGGCGAGGGCCGCGATGGCCGCCTTCGCTCCCGGGTTCAGCCGCTGGCTCTCGGAGAACGGGCGCTCGTGGAACACCTCGGGAGCCAGTGCGCCGCCGTACGTGCGGGCGAGCCGGCCCTGCCGCTGCAGCTGCGACAGGTCGCGCCGGAGCGTGGAGGCGGAGACCCCGAGCCGACCGGACAGCGCGTCCACGCCCGCCACGCCGTCGCGGACCAGCGCGACGATCGCGTCGTGCCGTTCGCGGGTCGCGCGCCGCACCCTCGGGTCGGTGGTCACACCGGAGCGTACGTCGCGCGGATGTTGTCGACGTACGGAGCGTAGTCCACGGCCGCCAGGTAGGCCGACAGCATCGTGCCGTGGCCGGCCCTGCCCGACCCGGCGATGTCGAAGGCCGTGCCGTGGTCGACCGAGGTGCGCAGGATCGGCAGCCCGACCGTGACCGAGATGGTGCCGTCGAAGTCGAACGTCTTCGCGGGAATGTGGCCCTGATCGTGGAAGTGGGAGAGCACGCCGTCGTAGCGGCCGACCAGGCCCTGGTGGAACACCGAGTCCGCGGGCACCGGTCCGGCCACGTCGAGACCATCCGCCTTCGCGGCCTCGACGGCGGGAGTGAGGTGGACGATCTCATCGTCGCCGAACGCGCCGTTCTCTCCGCCGTGCGGGTTGATCGCGGCGACCGCCAGCCGCGGCTTGTCGACCCCGAAGACCTGTAACGCCTGGTGTGCCTTGCGGATCGACTCCCCCACGAGCTCCTGGTTGATCTGCTCGAGCGCGGTGCGTAGCGACACGTGCCTGGTGGTGAAGAAGATCCGGAGGTGATGGTTGTCCGCGGCGGCGTTGCGGACCACGAACATCGTGTCCTGCTTGGTCACCCCGGTCAGCTCGCCGAGCATCTCGGTGTGGCCGAGGTGCTTCGACCCGGCCGCCCAGATCGCCTCCTTGTGGATCGGGCCCGTGACGATGCCGGCGACCCGGCCATCGAGCGCTGCCCTGGTGGCGACCTCGATCGCGGTGACCGCGGCCTGGCCGGCGCGCTTGTCGACCACCCCCCACTCGGGCAGGTCGTCGCCGAGGACGCCGGTGTCGAAGACGTCGATCGTGCGCTGGGCCGGTTCGACGTCGAAGCTGTCGACGGTGCGCACCTCGACGTCGAGGCCCATCGCCTCGGCACCGCGGCGCAGCGCGGCCGCGTCCCCCACCGCGACGCCGTGGTGGTCTGCGGCTCCGGCCTGCTCGGCCAGGGTCCTGGCGGTGATCTCCGGGCCGATGCCGGCGGGGTCGCCGAGGGTCAGCGCGAGGGTGTGGCGGTTCATGGTGTTCTCCGTTTCGGGTGGTGTGGTCAGTAGGGCTGGCGTGACTCGACAGCCGTCACCTGGCGGCGGTGGAGGTCGGCGTTGGTGCGCAGGTGGTCGATGCAGGCGACCGTCGTACCGGCGTCGCCGATCAGGCCACCCTTGGTGACGATCGGCAGCCCGTTCCACGGGCCGCCGACGAGGTTCCCGGCGACCGCGAGCGGGACCACCTCGCCGATGATCTCGAGGCCGTGCGCGCCAAGCTCGGCGATCACCGCGGCGGTGACGTCGCCCCCGGTGGTGAAGATGCCGTCGATCGAGTGGTGCTCGAGGTTGCGGCGTACGGCGCGGGCCAGCGCGCGCGGGATCTCCTCGGCCTCCTCGGCGGTCGGCTGGCAGAGGTCGGACTCGTCGAGGACGGTCGCGATGACCACGACGTCCTGGGGACCGGCGCCGGCGAGCGCGTCGTCGAGCACTCGGGTGGTGGCGTCGACGTCGGGGACCGCGCGGACGCGGACGGTCCGGTGGGTGTGTGCTCCTCGCTCGACCGCCAGCTGCTGGAGCTGGGTGCGGGTGAGCTCCGTGGCCGAACCGGAGACCGCGAGCAGCGGCGCACCGGTGGCCGAGCCGCCGAGGCCGAGCGCGCGGGCGAGGGCAACGGACGCGGGTCCGGGGTCGCTGGTGGCCCACACGACGTCGGTGTCCTCGGTGGCCGCGACACAGGCCGCGGCGATCCGGACGAGGTGCTCCTCGGTGGTGGCGTCGGCGACAACCACCTCGGCGCCCTCGTCGAGCGCCTGGCGTACCTCGGCGACCAGGGCTGCCTGGTCGCCGGTGACGGTGGCGAGGGGTACGGCGGCCACGACGAGGTCGGCCTGCTCGCGGAGCAGCGCGACGACGTCGGAGGTCTCCACCGGAGTGCGCGCGTCGCGGGCGACCTCGGTCTCCTCCAGCCGGCGCCCGCCGAGCAGCTGCATGCCGCCGATGGTCTGCCGGTCGGCACCGGGGTGGGCCGGGGCGCAGAGCACCACCGCCCGAGAGCCGCTGTGGGTCGCCACCTCATCGAGCACCGCTCTGGTGGTGGCACCGAGGTTGCCGCGCAGGGTCGTGTCGATCCGGTTGCAGACCAGCCGGGCCGGCCACCCTGCCCGTACGACGGCGGCGACCCGCTCCGCGGCCGGCGCGGGACCGAGGTGGCGGCTGTCCGTGGTGGCGACGACCACCTCGAAGCGGGACACCATCTCCGCCACCACGTCCGCGCGCTTGGCGGCGCTCGCAGTGACGGCGCGGAAACCCGACCGGGCGAATCCGGCGGCGGCCGCGTTCGCGCCGGTCAGGTCGTCCGCGACGACGAGGACGTCGGCCATGGTCAGAGCACCGCGCCGGCGACCAGCACCAGGGGCAGCGAGGCCAGCCACACGGCGGTGGTGATGCCGGACCAGCCGCGCAGTGCCGCCGTACCATCGAGCCCGGTGAACCTGGTGACGACCCAGAAGTAGGAGTCGTTGAAGTAGCTGAACACCATCGAGCCGGCGCAGCAGGCCAGCGCCGCGGCCAGCGGAGACAGGCCCAGCCCGACGACCAGTGGGGCACTGACCGAGGCGGCGGTGATCATCGCGACCGTGCCCGAGCCCTGGGCGACCCGGACCAGCGAGGCGACGAGGAACGGCACCAGCACGCCGGGCAGGCTGAGATCGGCGATCGCCTCGGCGAGCGCGTCGCCGACGCCGGAGTCGCGCAGCACCTGGCCGAGGGCGCCACCGGCGCCGGTGATCAGGATGATCAGCCCCGCCGAGGCGGCGGCCTCGGCCATCCAGTGGTGGACGTCCTTGCGCGGGGTCCAACGGGGCAGCAGCACGTAGACGGCCAGCACGATGCCGATGGTCAGCGCGACGACCGGGTGGCCGACGAAGCCCAGGATTTCCGCGTAGCGGGCCGGGGTGTACTCAGCTTCGGGTGACAGCACGCCCTGGTTGGCGCGGTCGATCGCGTTCGCGACGGTGTTGAGCACGATCAGCAGCAGCGGGACGAGCAGCGGCAGCATGGCGAGGCCGAACGAGACGGAGTGGGGCTGGTGCCCGGCTGGGGCCTCGCCGAGCTGGTGCACCGTGTCGGTGTCGTCGGGGACTGCGTGGTCGTCGTGGTCGTCGTGGCCGTCGTGGCCGTCGTGGTCGTCGTGGTCGCGCTCGATCGTGGCAGTTCCGGTGCCACCGCCGTGGTGGCCCGCACCGGCGGTGACGGTGCCGTAGACCTCGTGGCGCATCTCCTCGGAGACCTCGCCCTCCAGCTTCGGGCCGATCCACGCCGCGTACAGGACGACCACGGGGAGCAGGATGATCGTGAAGACGAGCCCGGCGAGGATCAGGCCGCCGAGGTCGGCGCCGAGGATGCCCGCGACACCCAGCGGGCCGGGGGTCGGCGGCACTAGGTGGTGGGTCAGGGTCATGCCGCAGCCGAGTGCGAGGGCGAGCGTGACGTAACGGCCGTTGATGCGGCGGGCGATCGACCGCGCGAGCGGGTTCATGATCACGTAGCCGGAGTCGCAGAAGACCGGGATCGAGACCACGGCGCCGGTGCCGGCCATAGCCCAGTGCTCCCGGCCGCGGCCGAGCGCCTTGACGAAGGTGCGCGCGAGCCGGTCGGCGGCACCGGAGACCTCGAGGATCTTGCCGATCGCGACGCCGAGCCCGATCACGATGCCGATCGTGGCCAGGGTGTTGCCGAAGCCGAGCGTCATCGACTCGATCGTCTCGATCGGCGGCGACCCGGCCACGAAGCCGGTGACCAGGGCCGCGATGAGCAGCGCGACGAAGGCGTCGATCCGGGTGCGCAGCACCAGGACGATGATCGTGCCGATGCCGAGCACCAGCGCGAGAAGCAGTTGCAGATCCACCAGGACCTCCCAGAAGAGCGATGACCCCGGGGTGGGGCCTCACAGCATGGTGAATCACCTGACATGCGCAATGCAAGCGCTACGAACCAGTAACTTGCGCGTTATGCGCAATTCGGACGGAGTACCTGGTAATCCGCGAGACCGTCCAGCACGACGGAGCGACCCGGGTTCGGCCAGAGCGACGGCAGCCCTGTGGATAGTGCCCGACACCAATCGGCGAGTTGTTGAATGCTCGGAGCTATGCCGATCCATCTCGGGTACGCCGCGTTCGCGGCCGCGCGATCGCAGGTCAACGACGCGGTCGTCGAGCTGACGGAAGCTCAGTCACGCACCAGCCGCCAGGTCGGGCATCTGTTGGACGGCAACTGGTCCGGCGCCGCGGCCGAAGCGTTCGACGACGCGTGGCACGACTGGCTCGCCGGCGAGGCGCAGGTCCGCGAGGCGCTGGAGCAGATCGCGTGTGCGCTCTCCTCGACGGAACGTGACCTGGCCGCCCGCGACGAGGACGCCGTCGTGCACTTGGAGACGTTGAGCCAGGCGGTTCGGCGGTGACGACACGGTTCGCGGTCGATCTCGACCAGCTCGACGAGGTCATCGGGCGGCTCCGGCTCCACCACGACCTCCTCGAGTCGCTCGACGTTCGGCTGACGATCGCGGTCCGAAAGCTCCACGACGACTGGGCAGGCGCCGCCGCAGACGCGCATGCCGATGCACAGGCGCAGTGGGACGCCGGGTTCGCCGCGATGCGCTCCGCCCTGGGAGGCATGCGCGCGGCCGCGGAGGTCGCGCGCGACAACTACGAGGCCGCAGCGAAGGCCAACGTCGCACTCTGGCGGGAGGTCGCATGATCGTCGCGGTCGCGGCGGACGGGTACGTCGAGGCGGCCGACGCGTTCCGGACCGGCAACCATGCCGCGGCCGACGTGCACGACCGCCTCGTGACCGGACTGGCCGCGACCGACGGGATGGCCGGCGACGACGCCTCGGCTGCCGACTTCGCTGCGGCGTACGACCGGGCGGCAGCTGAGGCCGTGGTCGCCCTGGCGGACGTCGTCACGGCGTACGCCACCCTGCGTCGCCTCACCACCGACTCCGTGGCCCACCACCGGCGAGCCGAGGAACGCTCGATCATCCCGGGTGGTGTGATCCCTGCCGACTGTCTTGCGCCACCACCCGACGCCGATCGGTCCGTGCTGCCCGCCGCGCAACCCAGCTCCCTCGGCGGCGATCCGCCGATGCTGACGCCGCAGGAGGCGTGGATCCTCGACCACATCGAGGGCTTCGTATGGCCCGACGCCGACGTCGATCGGCTCCGCCGGGCCGCGCAGACCTGGCGTGCTGCTGGCTCCGGTCTCGACGACGTCGCGGCGTACTGCGGCGTCGCCGCGCACTCACTCGACACCCAGCGCTCCCCCGAGATCCCGCTCGCCCTCGCCGCAGCCTCCGACCTCCGCACCACGATCCGCGCTCTGGCGGCCTCCTGCGACGACCTGGCCGCCGACTGCGAGGCGTACGCCGACGCCGTCGAGGCGCGTCACGCCGAGATCCGGGCCCTGCTCCACGAGATCCTGCAGCTCGTCGTCGAGGGCATCGTGATCGGGGCCGCCCTGGCTGCCGTCACGGCCGGCGCCGGTGCCGCCGTGGCTCTCGGCTCCGTCGCGGCCCGGGTCGCCGCGCAGGCACCACGCTTCGCCGCGATCCTCGCCGCACTGCGCGCGGCCACAGCGAGCATCGCCGCATCCGTCAGGAGCACCCACGCCAGCGTGCAGCTCCACCGCGCCCGGCTCGAACGCTTCCTGCGCGTCCCCGCCCGCAACCAACGCGGTGCCCTCGCCCTCGGCCGCCCGGGCCGGCAGCCCGGCTGGCTCAAGGCCCACGAGCACTCAGGCAGCCACACGATCAGTCGACATGTGGGTAAGACGAATGACGAACTCCTCGAGCGGACGAGGAGCGACACTTTGAAGGCTGCCTCGTCGTTCCCCGACCAAGCGGCTGCCGAACGCACCATCGAGAGGGTGCTTCAACGGCGATCCGAGGATCTTGCGGCTTGGCTCCGGTCCGACCTCTCCAGGCTGAAGATCGACGACGTCCTCAAGGAGGCCACTGGTGTCACCGTGTTCGCAAGCGGGGCTGCGCGATCCGTCCGCGGCGTTAGAGTCGTTCTGCAGCGAGACGCCTCGATGCCGCTCGGCTACCGAGTGCTGACCTCGCATCCCCGGCCATGAGGAGTTCCGTGCACGTGGACACGCCGGCGCTGAAGCAGCTGATGGGCGCGTACTTCCATCAGGACTGGTCCGAGGACGGCTCCGAGGACGAAGTCGTGAGCATGTTCATCAAGGAGAACCCGCGTCTCGCTCGACTGCTTGGCGCCGAGATCCAAGCCGTCCTAGCGAATTGTCGGGACGAGGAGCAGACAGAGGCGTTCATCCTGGGGGCCGGATCCGACTACGACCCGCAACAGCGGTTCGGCGGCTACCGGTCCTGGTTGCTCGCGATCGCATGACCAGGTTCGGCACCGACGGGTGTGACCTGGCAGACGTCGATGCTCAAGCGGGACGGGGCAATGTCAGCACGAAGACCGATCCGGTCGGGTCGCCGTCGCGGAATGTCACCTCGCCACCGTTGGCACGCGCCAGCTCGCGGGTGATGAACAGCCCGAGGCCGGTGCCGGAAACCTTGCCGGCGGTGTCGGCGCCGCGGCTGAAACGCTCGAACAGCCGGTCACCCAGCGTCTCGGGGATGCCGGGGCCAGCGTCGGTGACGTGGATCTCGACGCGGTCGTCGACCACGCACGCAGCAAGCCGGGTAGGACCGCCGGCGTACTTGTGGGCGTTGCTCAACAGGTTGGCCAGCATCTGGTCGAGGTGCCCGGGTTGCACCAGGACGGCGAGCTCGGACGGGCACTCGACGACCGGGGCGGGTAGGTGCGGGCGGGCGGCGACCGCAGAGCGGAGGTGTGGCTCGAGCAGGCAGACCTCGGGGTGCGCGACGAGCGCGTCGCGCTCGCTGCTGACCAGGCTCAGGATGTCGTGCAGCACCAGCCGCACCTGCTCGGCCTTCCGGTCGACGATCCCGAGGCTGCGCCGGGCGGTCTCGTGGTCGCCTTCGGCCAGCGCCTCCGCCCCGACCTGGGCGTACCCGACGACGGAGGTCAGCGGGTTGCCGATCTCGTGGCCGAGCATGCCCATCAGGTCGGCCTTGAACTCGTTCGCCCTTTCGAGCTCGGTGTTCGTCTCGGCGAGCTGGGCCGCCGCCGCCGCACGCTCACGTAGCGGCTCGTGCAGCACCGCCCGCTGCGCGAGCGTGTAGACCGGCAGGAACAGCAGCACGAACCATCCGCCGCCGGTCCACACCGCACTGAGCAGGCCCCCGATGAGCAGCACGCCGATCTCGGTGAAGTAGTACGACGGGCTCCGCAGCGTCTGTCGCAGCCACACCTCGTCCTCAGCCAGGTTCAGGTGGGCGATCCCGACGAACAGCGCCGACTCGACGGCGAGGAACGCCACCGCTGCGGCCGCGATGGCGACCACGCCGCGGCCACCGTTGTCGAGCATCCAGTCGCCGTCGCCGAACAGCGCATCCGCGACGAGCGCGGCGGTCAGCCCGCAGAGGATCAGGAACAGCGCTGACCCGACCCACTTCCACAACGGGATACGCAGCCCGCGCCAGCGGGCGTGGGCGTAGGTCAGTGGCACGATCAGGAACAGCCACAACGGCGACATCAGCAAGGCGCACGCGAACGCCCAGGCTGACAACGACTTGTGTGGCTGGTGGCTCTCCGACAGCCCGCCCGCCAGTGCCCGCCCGATCTCCACGTTCAGCACGGAGATGACCACGAGAACCATCGCGGTCAGCCACTCGGGGTGGGCCGGCACATGGACACCGTGGTGCCGGAATGCGATCGGGAGCGCGACGGCTGCCCCGGCCACGACGGCCAGGTAGATCCGCACCCGTACCGGCGTGTTCCAGAACTCCTGGAAGGAGCTCGCGGCCGACCCGACAGCGGCGGCATCACTCACGCGCCGACTATCCCACGGCACGTTCGTTGCCCCCAAGGATGCGCGAGCGCGGACCGGGGACTCAGCGCATGGGCAGCCGGTACCCGATCCCGTCCATCGGGTAGGTCACCGGGATCCCCATCTGCCGCAGCACCGTCGGCATGATGTCGACCGACCGGATCGGCGCGCGCAGGTCGACGTGCGAGAGGCCGCCACCCGCGAAGACGATCGGGATCTGCTGGGCCGCCCGCTGGATGCCGCCGTGGTCGCCGGCGACGGAGTACGTCGTGTGGTCGGCCAGGGTCGCGATCACCTCCGGGCCGTAGTCGGCCGCTTCGGTATCGACGAGCTCCTGCGCATGCCGGCCGAACCAGACGCGCTCGCCGCCGGGCCTCATGCGGCCCCAGCGCACCGCCCCGAACCGGTTGTAGTGGTCGCCGTCGCGCACCCAGACCGCCGTGACCCGTGGCAGCTTCGCCATCGCCCGCGCCGCCTGCCGCACCTTGGGGGCCGAGGGGTCGGTCAGCCACGCGCGGATCATCGAGTCGCTGTAGCTGAGGCCGATGTTGTCGGTGTCGACCAGCGGCTGCAGCGCCGCCTGCGGGTCGAGGTAGACGTCGTTCTCGACGTCGCCGTAGTACCAGTTGAAGAAGCCGTAGTTGGCCTCGGGCTCGTAGTCGCCGTAGAAGTGGCGGCCCGCCACCGAGCCGTGGTCGGAGGTCAGGACGACGAGCGTGTCGTCGAGCTCGCCGGTGGTCCGCAGCTCGTCGAGGATCTTGCCGACCTGCTCGTCGGCGGTCTGCGTCGCGAACTCCATGTGCGTCATCGGGTCGGTGCCGCCGTTATCGTCGACACCGCCCCACATGTGCGCGGACTTGTCCACGCCCGGCAGGCTGACGAAGATCCCACTCCATTCCGACTCGTTCCGCATCACGTCGATCGCCGCGTCGGCCGCCCAGACGTCGCCACCCTGGTGGTCGGGGTCCTTGCCGGTGGTGTAGCGATCGCCGTCGAGTGGGTAGAGGCTTGCGGGCGCCTCCATCGTGTCGTACCGGAGCTCCGAGCCGGTCGGGACGTAGTAGCGCCCGCAGGTCTCGGTCAGGTACGACGGCGGGTTGATGCCACCCGGCGCGCGCCAGGACCCAGGCATCCCCGGGCAGGTGGTGCTGCTGCCGAACGTGATGATCGAGTCAGACGACTCGCCGCCGAACGCCCAGGCGGCGTACGTCTTCGGGCTGATCGTGAACACCTTCGAGCCCGGACGTGCGGCGTGGAGGTAGTCGGCCAGGTTGGGGTAGCCGGCGTTCTCCTGCACCGCGAACATCTCGGTGCTGCCCCAGTTGCTGGTGATCCAGAGGTCGCTGTCGTCGTTGCCCAGCCCGAGATCGGAGAGCACGTTGTCGACGTCGCGGTAGCCCTCGTCGGTCCACCCCATGTGCTTGGGGAGCTGGCCGCTGGTCACGACGTTGTGGGTCACCACGGTGACCGCACCGAGGTGCCCGAGGTACGACCTGGGGGACGCCACGCCCTGACGCATCATCGTCTGGACGTTGTCCATGTCGTACTTCCGCACGATCTCCTTGGACAGGGAGTCGACCAGGATGATGACGACCTTGTCGGGCCCGCCCACCTCCGCCCGGACTGCGTTGCGGCCGGCGTCGGCCGGCGCGGTGACCGCGGTCTGGAGCCCCGCTGCGATGGTGGCCGCTGCCACGACGGACAGCACTGACCGGATACGACGATTCATGGTGGTCCCTCCCCCAAAGTTCCCCGTAGCGGCAACCTAGCCCTCATGGCAGAGTCCCGCCATGACCAGTCATCTCGGGACGGGTAGTGCCCTAGCGCTCGCCCTCATCACAACCGTTCTCCTCACGCTCGGCCTGGCCGCGCCCACCGCCCACGCGGCGACCCCGCTCCCCGTCGCGCAGGCGTACTCCCAGCAGGACGGTTCCACCCAGACCGTGCGCGGGTACGTCGTCGGGCAGCCGACCGCGACCAACACCGTGATCCGGTCCGGCTTCCCGAACGACTACGCGCTCGCGATCGCCGACTCCGCGTCGGAGACGAGCACGTCGCGGATGCTCTACGTCCAGATCCCGTCGGCGTTCCGCTCGCAGTGGGGCCTGCGCACGAATCCGAGCCGGATCGGCCAGCGGATCGACGTGACCGGCACGCTCGCGGCGTACTTCTCCCACCCGGGCATGACCGGCACCTCGGCGTTCGCCGACGGCGACAGCCCGTGGGACGACACCTACTACGCGCCGGCGATCGGCAAGACCGGTACGGCGCTGCGCACCGCCCTGCACGACATCATCGACGGCAACACCCGGCTGTCCTACGCCCAGGTGTGGACGGCGCTGCAGGACACCGACCAGGACCCGTACAACTCGGCCAACGTGATCGAGCTCTACTCCGGCCGCTCCATCTCGAAGTCACTCAACGGCGGCGACCCCGACGACTGGAACCGCGAGCACGTCTGGGCCCAGTCGCACGGCGGCTTCGGTACCTCCGCCGGCCCCGGCACCGACGTCCACCACCTGCGGCCCGAAGACGTCACCGTCAACTCCAGCCGCGGCAACAAGGACTTCGACCACGGCGGCTCCGCCGTCTCCCAGTGCTCCGACTGCTGGACCGACTCCGACTCGTTCGAGCCGCGCGACGCCGTCAAGGGCGACGTCGCCCGGATGCTCTTCTACATGGCGATCCGGTACGAAGGCGACGACGGCTTCCCGAACCTCGAGCTCAACAACTCGATCAACGGCTCCACCCCTTGGCACGGCAAGATCACGATCCTGCTCCAGTGGAACGCCGAGGACCCGGTCTCCACGTTCGAGATGCGCCGCAACGACCGCATCCACTCCACCTGGCAGGGCAACCGCAACCCGTTCATCGACCACCCGGAGTGGGCCGAGTCGATCTGGTGAGGTTCAGCCGGTCACGACGTGCGCGTCGGGGCCTGGGTACGTCAGTCCCTCGTGACCGTCGCTCCAGCGCACGACGAACGGCGGACCGCCGTCCTCACCCCTCACCTCGAGGATCTCGCCCTCCCGGCGCGGGGCGTCGACCCGGTTGCTCTCGACGACCAGCCGGTCACCCACACTCGCCTGCATCTCGCCACCTCCGCTCTGTGTTCACAATGCCCCTACGCGGCGGACCGAGCAAGAGTCACCATGACCTCGATGGATCCTCACTTTGGCTTGAACTCGAACGTGTGTTCGAGTATCATCTGACCCAATGACGAC
Organism: uncultured Actinomycetota bacterium; assembly: GCA_963826265.1. Classification (GTDB taxonomy): domain Bacteria; phylum Actinomycetota; class Actinomycetes; order Propionibacteriales; family Nocardioidaceae; genus Nocardioides. The sequence continues at coordinate 697,368 of CAWGWH010000001.1, read as the reverse complement.
GCCGATTCTCGAGCCCGCGCCGGCTCCCGCCGACCTCCACGAGTTCGACGCGCGCGCGACCCTCGATGCGGCGCGGGGTGGGGTGCGCGCCCGGCGAGCGGCCGAGGTGGAAGAGATGCGGATCGCCGCCCACTGGGCCGTGCTGCACGGCCAACCTCGCGACGACCGCGACCCGATGACCAGCCCGGGCGGCGACGGTACGCCGGCGGTTAGGGAGTACTCCTTGCCCGAGCTGGCCATGGCCCGCGAAACGCACACGGTCACCACGAGGGCGTTGATCGCCGACGCCCTGGACCTGCGGCACCGACTGCCCAGGACCTGGGCCCGAGTCGCAGCCATGGAGTGCGAGCCGTGGGTGGCACGCAAGGTCGCCGTGCTGTCGCGAGCCGTGCCGGTGGCCACCGTGGGGATCGTGGATCGCGCGGTCGCGGCTGCGATCAGCGGGCATGCCCCGTCCACGGTGCTCGAGATCGCGCAGGCCAAGGTGATCGAAGCCGACCCCGAGGCTCACGCCATGCGGCGGGAGGCCGAGCGCCACCGTCGCTACGTGTCGTTGTCGAAGTCCGACGAGTTCGGCTACCGCCACGTCATCGCCCGGATCACCGCCGGTGACGCCGCCTGGCTCGACGCGATGATCGACCGGGTCACCGACATCCTGGCGGCCGACCACGGGCACGACCACAACCGCGACGAGCTGCGCTCGCTCGCACTCGGCTGGCTGGCCCGCCCCGCCGACCTGCTCAAGCTCCTGCTCGACCACACAGCGATGCCCACCAAAGAGAAACCGAGTGAGCAACCGGCTTGGGCACCCGACCACCTGTCCGCGACCGCGGAGCGGCTGGCGTCGATGTCGACCCGCCAGCTCGCCGCGCTGCGCGGCAAGGCCAAGGTCTTCGTCCACGTGAGCGACGCCGCGGTCCGGGGCCAGGCCGGCATCGCCCGGGTCGAGGGGCAGGGGCCGATGCTCGTGCAGTGCCTGGCCGAGCTGCTCGGCCACGCCGACGTGACAGTTACCCCGGTCGTCGACCCCAGCCGCCGGGTCCGCACCGATCGGTACGAGCATGCCGACCCGCTGAAGGACCTGGTGTGGCTGCTAACGGGCGGCGACGTCTTCCCGTTCTCGCCGCGGAGCGCCACGCGCGACGACGTCGACTTCGACCACGCCACGCCTTACGACGAGCACGGACCGCCCGGCCAGACCGGCACCCACAACTCCGGTCCCCTGCGTCGCCGCCACCATCGTTGGAAGACGCACGGCGGCTACCGCTGCCGGCAAGCCGGGCCAGGCCGGCATCTCTGGCAGACGCCACACGGCGACTGCTACCTGGTCGACCACACCGGCTCCCGCCTGCTCCGGGCCGACCACGCGGAGCTGATCCTCACCGCCCCGCCCGGCGTGGATCTCTACCCCGGGCGAGATCGAGTTGCGCTACAGGAACAGGTCGCAGGTCGCAGGCAGGTCACGCACCCGCACCCCGGTCGCGTGGTGCAGGGCGTTGACGACGGCGGCGGACGTGCCGACGATGCCGATCTCCCCGATGCCGCGCGAGCCCATCGGTGACGCCTTCTCGTCCGTGTCGTCCAGCCACTCCGCGCGTACGTCGCGGACGTCGGCGTGCGCCGCCACGTGGTACGTCGCGAGGTCCTGCGTGACGACGTGTCCGAACCGTGGGTCGCGGACGCCTTCCTCGAAGAGGGCCGCCGAGAGTCCCATGACCAGCCCGCCGAGGAACTGCGAGCGGCCGGTCACGGGGTTGACCACCCTCCCCACGGAGTAGACGCCGAGCAGCCGGGGCACGCTGATCTCTCCGGTCCAACGGTGCACCCGCGCCTCGGCGAAGACGGCCCCGAACGAGTGCAGCGCGTGGTCTTCGTCGGGGTACTCCTCGGCCGTCGCGATTGTCTCTGTGCCAGGAACGGGACCGTCACCGTGCTGAGCCCGGAACTCCTGTGCCGTCTGGGTGATTGCGGTCCCCCAGGAGCTGGTCCCCGAGGACCCGCCGGCCACCGTGGCGTGCGGGAGGTCGGTGTCACCGATCGACAGGTCGACGGCTGAGGGGACGACGCCCAACGCGTCGGCGGCGATCTGGGTGAGCACGGTTCGCGCGCCGGTGCCCAGGTCGACCGCACCGATCGCCACGGCGTAGCGGCCCCCGTCCAGGGCAGTGACCCGGGCTGTGTTGCCGGGGAAGAACTGGGCAGGATATGTGGACGCCGCGACTCCAGTGCCGACCCACCAGTTGCCGTCGAGGGTCGACTGCGGAGCAGCAGGGCGGTCAGCCCATCCGAACAGTTCCGCACCGCGTCGCAGGCAGTCCACCAGCCGGCGTCGATGGAAGGGCTTTCCGGTGTCGGGATCGACCTCTGGGTCGTTCCGCACCCGAAGCTCGATCGGGTCGAGGACGACCGCTTCAGCCAGCTCGTCCATGGCGACCTCGAGCGCGTACATCCCGGGCATCTCCCCCGGCGCCCGCATCCACGACGGCACCGCGACGTCGAGGGTGGCGACCCGGTCACTGGTGCGGCGATGGGTCCCGGCGTACATCATCTGCGAGGCGCCGGAGGCCTGCTCGACGAACTCCTTGACAGTGGACGCCTGGCTGGTCGCGACGTGCTCCAGAGCGAGGATCCGTCCGTCGGTCTCGGCGCCGATCCGGATGTCGGAGACAGTCTGGCTGCGGTAGCCGGTGAGCGCGAACATCTGTTGTCGGGTGACGGCCAGCTTCACGGGTCTGCCATCGGCGTGGAGTGCGGCGAGAGCGGCCGCCATCTCGTGCGCGTGCGGCAGACCCTTGCTGCCGAAGCCGCCACCGATGTACGGAGCGACGACCCGCATCTGGTCCGGCTCCAGCCCGAGCATCGGCGCGAGCGAGGAGACCACGCCGTGCACTGCCTGCGTCGAGTCGTACATGGTGAGCCGGCCGTCGCGCCAGACGGCGGTGACGGCGTGGGGCTCCATCGGGTTGTTGTGCTCGTGCGGCGTGGTGTAGCGGGCATGGACGTGAACCGGGGCAGTGGCCAGCGCGCGCTCGAGGGCGTCGGTGGCCGGCTCCTCGTCCTCGCCCTCGGGTGGGCGCGTCTCCGCGTCTTCGAGGATCACGTCGGCCGACTCCTCGTGCTGCTCGACGCGAACGAGTCGGGCACCCTCCCGCGCGGCCTCGGGCGTCTCGGCCAGCACCACGCCCACGATCTGCCCGCGGAAGCTGATCCGGTCGTTCTGCAGGATCGCGAGCTCGCGGTCCTCCGTGCCGGAGAGCCGCGGCGCACTGGTGTGATCGAGCACGTCCACGACACCGTCGTGGGCGAGGGCGTCGGCGGCTTCCACCGCCAGGACCCGCCCCTTGGCGACGGTCGAGGTGACGAGCCAGACATGGAGGGGCGCCCCGGACAGCTCGACGTCGTGCTCCGCCGCGTAGCGAGCCTGGCCGGTGACCTTCTCATGGCCGTCGACCCGCTGGACGGACGTACCGACGGAGTGGGCATTGATCGGGCGGGCGGTCATGACGCACCGCGGTGCCCGGTGAGCCGGGACAGGGCCTCGGTGGTGACACCGCGCAGCAACGGCCGCTTGTACTCGGTGGCGGCTGTGGTGACCGCGTCCACGAGTTCGGCAGACACCGCGTCGGCAACGGCATCCTCGTCAGGTGCCCGGCTCCGCAGCACGTCCTCCGCGCGGCTGGCACGCCAGGGCTTGTGGGCGACGCCACCCCAGGCCAGCGCCACGTCCGGCGACGGCGCCGTCATCGTCCAGCGTCAGCGCGGCGGCGACCGACACGAGCGCGAAGGCGTACGACGCGCGGTCGCGCGCCTTGCAGTAGGTCGAGTTCCGGGCAAGCGGCGAGGCCGGCAGCTCGAGGGCGGTGATCAGCTCGCCGTGGCTCAGTGTCGTCTCGACCTCCGGGCGGTCCCCCGGGAGTCGGAGCAGCTCGGCGATCGGAAGCCGGCGCTCTCCCTCCGAGCCGAGGACGACGACGGTCGCGTCCAAGGCGGTCAGGGCGACGGCCAGGTCTGAGGGGTGGGTGGCGACGCAGGCATCGCTCGTCCCGAGCACCGCGTTGTAGCGGGCATAGCCATCCCGGGCTGAGCAGCCGGTGCCCGGCTCGCGCTTGTTGCAAGGCGTGGTGACGTCCTGGAAGTAGACGCACCGGGTGCGCTGGAGCACATTGCCGCCGGTGGTCGCCTGGTTGCGGATCTGACCGGAGGCGCCGGCCAGCAGCGCCCGGCTCACCGCCGGCCAGCCGTTGCGGACCAAGGGGTGCGCGGCCAGGTCGCTGTTGCGGACATTGGCGCCGATCCGGATTCCTTCGTCGGTCTGCGTCACGGCGTCGAGCGGCAGCCGGCTGACGTCGACCAGCCTCTCGGGCGTGCCGACGCCGAGCTTGAGGTGGTCGACGAGGTTGGTGCCGCCGCCGAGGAACCTCGCCCCGGGGTCCCCGGTCACGGCCGCCACCGCCTCCTCGGCGGTGCTCGGTCGGAGGTACGTCAGCTCCTTCACCGGTCGGCCGCTTCTCGTACCGCGGCCAGGATGCCGACGTACGCGCCGCAGCGGCACAGGTTGCCGCTCATCCGCTCCCGGATCTCGTCGTCGTCGAGCTGCACCTCGGTCTCGAGATCCTCGGTGACGTGGCTCGGGAACCCTCGCTTCGCCTCGTCGATCATCCCGACCGCGGAGCAGACCTGGCCCGGAGTGCAGTAGCCGCACTGAAGGCCGTCGTGGTCGAGGAAGGCACGTTGCACCGGATGCAGCTCGTCCTCGCTCTCCTCGGCCAGGCCGGCCGCCGTGACGATCTCGCTGCCGTCGTACGCCACCGCCAGCGCAAGGCAGGTCAGGTGTCGTCGGCCGTCGAGCAGCACCGTGCACGACCCGCACTGCCCGTGGTCACACCCCTTCTTCGGGGAGGTGTTGCCCAGCCGCTCGCGCAGCGCGTCGAGCAGGGTGGTGCGGCTGTCGATCGTCACCTCGCGGTGGGTGCCGTCGACCTTCAGGGCGATGGTGTGCTCCATCTGACCTCCGGGGTGACACTCGTCGAGACGCGTCCGTGCCCAGTTGCCGCGCCCTTCATGCGCCTGCGCCGCCCGCTCGGACGTAGACCCTCCGGGCCGGGTCGGGCACGATGGGTGTCAGCCGACCCCCGGACCGAGGAGCCCCCCGTGCGCCGCACTCTCGTCATCGCCATCGCCGTAGTCATGGCCGCGACCACGTCAACGATTGCCACGTCGGCGCCCGCTTCGACTCCTCGCCCGGCGGCCGACGAGCGGCGTCACGACAAGACCGTGCGGTTCGCCACGTTCAACGCCTCACTCAACCGAAACGCGCCGGGGCAGCTGGTCGCCGACCTGAGCACGACGACGAACACCCAGGCAGCGACCGTCGCTGAGATCATCCAGCGCACGCGGCCCGATGTGCTGCTGATCAACGAGTTCGACTTCGTCGAGGGCGGCGTCGCCGCCGACCTGTTCCGGACCAACTACCTGCAGCGGTCGCAGAACGGCGCCACGCCGATCAGGTACCCGTACGCGTTCGTCGCGCCGTCGAACACGGGCGTGCCGAGCGGGTTCGATCTCAACAACGACGGAACGGTAGGAGGCGGCGACGATGCCTTCGGGTTCGGGCTGTTCCCGGGCCAGTTCGGCATGGCTGTGTTCTCCCGCTACCCGATCGCGAAACGCAACGCGCGTACGTTCCAGACGTTCCGCTGGGCCGACATGCCGGGTGCGATGCTGCCCGACGACCCGAACACGAGCGCCCCGGCCGACTGGTACTCCCCCGACGAGCTCGAGGTCATGAGGCTCTCGAGCAAGTCCCATTGGGACCTCCCGATCAAGATCGGCCGCCGGACCGTCCACTTCCTGGTGTCGCACCCGACGCCGCCGGTCTTCGACGGTCCCGAGGACCGCAACGGCACGCGGAACTTCGACGAGATCCGGTTCTGGGCCGACTATGTGTCGCGCGGCAAGCGGGCCCGGTACATCTACGACGACGAGGGTCAGCGCGGCGGCATGAAGCACGGCTCGTTCGTGATCGCCGGCGACCAGAACAGCGATCCCCTCGACGGCGACTCGGTGCCCGGTGCCATCCAGCAGCTCATCGAGCACCGGCGCATCGTCGACCCGTTGCCGACGTCCGACGGCGCGGTCGAGGCATCCGCCCTGCAGGGGGGCGCGAACGCTTCCCACGAGAGCGACCCTGCCTTCGACACCGCCGACTTCGCAGACTCCGCTCCGGGCAACCTGCGGGCCGACTACGTCCTGCCGTCGAAGGCGCTGCGACCCAAGGCCGCAGGCGTGTTCTGGCCAGTGCTCGCAGACCCGCTGTCGCGGCTGACCGGCGTCTTCCCGTTCCCCTCCTCCGACCATCGGTTGGTCTGGGTCGACGTGGCGGTCCGCTGACCTGATGCCAGGCCCTACGGGGTGATCCCGGCCCTGATCGCCAGGATGGCGACCTGCACCCGGTCCCGGCTGCCGGTCTTGGTCAGGACGTTCGTCACGTGTGTCTTCACCGTGCTCATCGAGAGGTGGAGGCGCTCGGAGATCTCGGTGTTGTTCAGCCCGGCGCCGACCAGAGCCAGGACGTCGCGCTCGCGGCCGGTGAGCTGGTAGCCGCCCAGGTCGACATCGGACACCGGACCGGCACCCCGCACCCGGGCCAGCACCGCGCCGGTCACCTCGGTGGACAGGATCGAGCCGCCGGCCGCCACGGTCCGGACCGCCCGCACGAGCTCGCGGCCGCTGCACCGCTTGAGCAGGAATCCGCGCGCCCCAGCGGCGATCGCGTCGAGGACGTAGGCATCGTCGTCGAAGGTGGTCACCACCACCACGGCCGGCGCATGCGGCACGGCGGCCAGCGCGCGGGTCGCCTGGAGCCCGTCCAGCACCGGCATCCGGATGTCGACCAGGGCCACGTCGATGCGCGGGTCCCGGCGTACGGCGTCCAGGAACTGCTGCCCGTCCTCGACCGCGACCGCGACCTCCATGTCCGGCTGCGCGGCGATCATCATCGCGAACCCGTCGCGGACCATCGCCTGGTCGTCGACCACCGCCACGCGCACCGTCTGGATCGCCAGGTTCATCGCACGCCTACCGGGAAGCTGATGTCGAGGATGCTGCCCCCACCTGGCCGGGCGCTGAGGTTCCAGTTCCCCTTGCGGGCGGCGACGCGCTCCTGGATCCCGATCAGGCCGGAGCCGCGCCCAGACGGCTGGGGCCCGACCCCGTCGTCGCTGATCCGCAGCCTGACCCGGTCGTCCGTGCGCGTGAGCTCGACCCAGGTGTGGCTGGCCTGCGCGTGCCGGGTCACGTTGGTCAGCGCTTCCTGCGCGATCCGGTACACGGTGAGCACCTCGGCCTCGTCCAGACCGGGCTCGGGGTCCAGCCGCACCTCGACCTCAACACCCTGAAGGCGCAAGGGAGCGGCGAGCAGCTCGTCGATGTCGAGGAGCCGCGGCGGCGCAGCCACGGAGATCGGCGCGTTGGGGTCTCGCAGGTGGACCACCAGCGCGTCCAGCTCTCCCAGCGCCTTGCGGCCCAGATCGCCGACGTTGCGGAGCGCCGCCTCCGGGTCCCCCATGCGGCCGGCCTCGGCCTGCACCACCATCGCCGTCACGTGGTGTCCCACCACGTCGTGCAGCTCCCGGGCCAGACTGGTCCGCTGTTCGAGCCAGGCCGCTCGGCCACGCAGCTTGGCGGCCTCCCCCGAGAGCTGGAGCGTGCGCAGCCGCGCGCGCAGCAGCAGGCCGAGGCTGCCGCCGAAGAGCACGCCCAAGAACGCCACGAAGGCGGGGCTGCCCTCGGTCGCGACAGTGATGACGAGCGCGACCACGGACCCCAGCAGGCCGCCCGCCCAGCCGACCCACGGGACCGTGCGCAGGTCCTCGGCGATGGACCCGAACACGAGCGCCGCGACGCCGAGCCAGAGCGGCACGGTGTCACCGTTGGTGAACGCGGCGACGACCGCGGCTCCGGCGGCGAGGACCGTCGACCTCCAGCGCTGGCTGGGGAGCGATCCCAGCACGGCGACCGGGATCGCGTAGGCGGCCAGCGCCCCGGAGCCGCCGGTGTCCAGCGTCAGCGTGCTGACCAGCGAGATGACCGCCGCTCCGCCGGCCACGGCGTACGTCACGCGGCGCAACAGATCGGGGTCGTCCAGCAGCCGACGCGACACCCTCATACGGCCAGTGTGGGCGCCCGAAGGCGTCTTGTCGTACGTCGCAGCGAAATCGGTACCTGGGTACCGGTCCTACCCGGAACCCTGGTGCCGCCCTGCCCAGGAGACGGCACCGCGGGCGGTTCTGTGATCGGCTCGTTCGGCCGACCGTGAATGGCATGACAAATCGCCCTGCAGTCCCCGCCATCGCACCCACGCTGCTTCCCGTGGGCCCGTTCGCCACCGTCCCGAACATCGTGACTCTCGTTCGGACCGTGGTCGCAGTGCTGGTGGGCGCGATCGCCGTCGCTGCCGGCGACCTCATGCTCCTCGCGGTGGCGTACGCAGTCTTCTGGGTGGGCGACATCGCCGATGGCTGGTCGGCGCGGAAGCTCGACCAGGAGACCCGGGCCGGCGCCGTGTTCGACATCGTGTGCGACCGGGCCTGCACCGGCATGTTGTGCGTGGGCCTCGTGGCATCGGTCCCCGAGGCGCTCCCCGTCGTCGTGGTGTTCGTCCTCTCGTTCATGGTGCTCGACTCGATGCTGTCGCTGGCGTTCCTGTGCTGGCCGGTGCTCAGCCCGAACTACTTCCACGTCGTCGACCGCCGGGTGTGGCAGCTCAACTGGTCACCGCTGGCGAAGGCGGCCAACAGCGCAGGCGTGGTCGGCGCCCTGGCCCTCGAGCTGTACGCCGTCGCCTTCGTCGTCGCCGTCGTCGTCGTCGGCATCAAGGTCTGGTCGGTCCGCCGGGTCATCCGGCTGCTGGCGTCGGAGGGACGATGAACGTGATCGGCGAGGCGGCCCTCGCGATCGCTGTCGGTGTCGTCTCAGCCCTGCTGCCACTGGTCAACGCCGAGGCCTATGTCCTGATCTCGGTGGCGCGCACGAACCTCGCCGTGAGCATGGCCGTCGCGCTCGCCCTCGCCGTGGGCCAGACCGTGGGAAAGCTGCTGCTGTTCGAAGCGGCCCGGCGCGGGACGGGTCGACTGCACGCCCGGCTCGCCCGGCACGGCGAGGGCCGGGTGGAGCGATGGCGCGGCCGGGTGTGCGGCCTGATGACCCGGCGGCGTACCGGCCTGCCCACAGTCCTGGCATCGGCGGCGGTGGGACTTCCGCCGCTGGCGCTGGTCAGCCTGGTGGCCGGGGCGTCCGCCCAGAAGCGCTGCGAGTTCGCCGCGGTCTGCCTTGTCGGCCGGACAGCCCGGTTCGCCGCCCTCGCCCTCCCCGCAGTCGTCGCGCTGACCTGAGGCCGAGCAGGGCAGCTCGGTCAGCGCGCTGGTCGCCGACTTCCTCGCGGCCCGCGACCTCGGCCTCTCAGTGCAGGTGCTCCAGGAGTTCTACGTCGAGGCGACCCGCCCCACCCGCCCGACCCTGTCGATCACGGCCAAGCGCTGAGCCTGGTGGAATCCTTCACGCGATTCCCAGTGCAGCCGCTGGGCTTGTGCCGGCTGATCACCCGAGTACGGTCCGCTGCGCTTCCTTGGCCTCAGCGCGCGCCTCGTCCACGGCGGCGCGCGCATCGTCCGCGGCCTCGGCGGCAGCCGTGATCGCCTGCCGTCGGGCCACCGGGCCGATGACCGGCGCCGGCTCGGGCTGTGGCTGACCCGTGGGGCCCTTCGCGCCGTGCTCCGTGGCGAAGGCCGAGGTCACGGTCTTGATCGCCTCGGTGAGCTCGCCGGGGATGACGAAGAAACCGTTGCCGTGCTCCGCGAGCCGGGGGAGCATCTCCAGGTACTTGTAGGCCAGGACCTTCGGATCGGCGTCGCTGTCGTGCACCGCCCGGAAGACCCTCTCCAGCGCCTTCGCCTCGCCGTCGGCCTCGAGGACCATCGCCTGCTGCTTGCCCTCCGCCTCCAAGATCAGCTTGTTCCGGGTGCCCTCCGCGGTCAGGATCAAGGACTGCCGCTCCCCCTCGGCGTGCAGGATCGCGGCACGCTTGTCCCGCTCGGCCCGCATCTGCTTCTCCATCGCCTCCTTGATGCTGGTCGGCGGGTCGATCGCCTTGATCTCGACCCGGTTCACCCGAATCCCCCACTTGCCGGTCGCCGCGTCGAGGACCTCACGCAACCGGGTGTTGATCGTCTCCCGGGAGGTGAGGGTGCTCTCGAGATCCATCGACCCGATCAGGTTCCGGAGCGTCGTGACGGTGAGCTGGTCGATGGCCTTCAGGTAGTCGGCCACCTCATAGGCCGCCGCCCGCGGATCGGTGATCTGGTAGTAGAGAACGGTGTCGATGTTGACCACCAGGTTGTCCTCGGTGATCACCGGCTTCGGCTCTGAGGAGTAGACCTGCTCGCGGACGTCGAGCTTCGTGTTCACCCGGTCGACCAACGGGATGATCAGGTTCAGCCCCGGCTGCAGGGTCCGCTGGTAGCGGCCGAACCGTTCGATGTTGTACCGCCTGGCCTGCGGCACGATCTTGATCGCCCCGGCCACGACGAAGGCGACCAGGGCCGCCAGGACGACGATCGGCACCAACACTTCCATCGTGCTCACCCTTCCGTGGTTCGTGGCTCTGGCAGCGGCTCACGCGGGTGCACCAGGGCGGTGGCGCCCTCGATCTGGAGTACGTCGACGCGCACCCCCGCCGGGATCACGAGGTCCTCGTCGTACGGCCGCGCGGACCAGTCCTCGCCGGCCAGGCTCACCAGCCCGCCGGACGCCGTGACCTCCCGCGTGACGACGCACGACCGACCGACCAGGGCATCGCTGCCGTCGCGCGACACCGGCGCCAGGGTCAGGTGTCGCTTCGCGACCGGACGGATCGCCACGAAACCGACGCCGCCGGCGACCGTGAAGGAGAGCAGCTGGACTGCCGCCGGCGCACCCAGTCCGGCAGCGATCGAGGCGACGAGCGCGGCACCCGCCAGCAGGCCGAACGCCAGCGTCAGCGTGAAAAACTCCGCCACGCCGAGGAGGACGGCCAGCACCAGCCAGAGCAACCACCACATGATCCCACCTGCTTTTCAGGTGCCATCCATGGTACGTCCAGGGTGGCGACGGCCAACCGGCGTGAGCGCTCGGCAGGGTCAAGCGTGGCCAGGACCTCGCCCGTCGCCCGCTCTCCGATCGCACCGGCCTCCCAAGCAGAGGCTGATCGCTCGAGCCGCGCGATCTTCTCACGCTGGCCCTGCCCCGGTGAAGTCCTCGCACCTTGAGCTGCAGTCCAAAGCGTCACCCACCGTTTCCCGAAATGAACGATCGCTGGCTCCTTTCCTGGCAAGCTGCGCCCAGTGGAGCGGGGACTGTACGAATCGGTGGTCACGCGTCAGCTCGAGCGCGAGCTCGACAGCCTGATCGAGCTGGACGCGGCCCTGGCGAAGGTCGATCCTGTAGATCAAGCTCACGTTCTGACTCAACACCTGTCTGCTGCCATCGCGCGGCGACTTGGGGCAGAACGCGACCCGGACCGCAAGTTGGCGGTCGCGAACGAGCTCTTACGCGCGATAGACCAAGCCGAGCCAGAGGTCGTCGATCCCCTTCGTCAGTTGCATTCGGTTCGGCGACCAGTCGGCCCAGGCACACTGGAGCGCTACTCACTGCGGCCCCGCACTCCACTCAAGGACGCCGCCCTGCTGACCAATGCTCACGGCGAGCCGTCACTCGCGGCGGAACTCAAGGCCGAGATCGAGTCCGCCGACTCCATCGACCTGCTGTGCGCCTTTGTGATGTGGCGGGGTGTGCGGCTGTTGGAGGGCCCTCTCGAGCGAGCCCGACAAGCAGGCATCCCGTTGCGCGTCGTCACAACCACCTACATCGGCGGGACTGAGCGAGAGGCACTCGACAGGCTCGTCCGTGACTTAGGTGCGGAGGTCAAGGTTCAATACGACGCGGCTCGCACTCGCCTCCATGCGAAGGCCTGGCTGTTCCGCCGGCACACGGGCTTCGACACTGCCTACGTCGGGTCATCCAATCTGTCCACCTCGGCACTCCTGGATGGGGTGGAGTGGAATGTGCGCCTCTCGCGCGGGGCTACTCCAAGCCTGCTCCAGAAGTTCGAAGCGACGTTTGACGCGTACTGGAACTCCTCGGACTTTGAGCACTATGACCCGGACGCGGACAGGGACCGGCTCGACGACGCATTAATGGCCGCCCGCGGAGGGCGAATAGGTGATCGCGTCACGATCTCCATCTCTGGGCTCGAGGTGCGTCCGTTCCCCTATCAGCAGGAGATCCTCGATGCCATTGAGGTCGAGCGAGTGGTTCACGACCGCCATCGCAACCTGGTCGTCGCGGCGACTGGTACCGGCAAGACCGTGATAGCTGCCCTCGACTACCGCCGACTTTGCTCGCCAGGGGAACAGCCCCGCCTGCTGTTCGTGGCCCACCGCCGAGAAATCCTCGAGCAGTCTCTGCGCACGTATCGCGAGGTGCTGGGCGACGGCAACTTTGGTGAGCTCTACGTCGGCGGCGCTCGTCCCGAGCGGTGGCAGCACGTCTTCGCCAGCGTGCAGTCGCTCACCTCGTACGGAGTTGCCAGCATCCCAAGGGATGCGTTCGACATCGTGGTGATCGACGAGTTTCACCACGCCGAGGCCCGCACGTATCGACGGCTGCTCGAACACCTGACTCCACGCGAGCTTCTGGGCCTAACGGCCACGCCTGAACGTGCCGACGGCACCGATGTGCGGAGTTCGTTCTTCGACGGACGAACCGCCGCGGAGCTACGGCTCTGGGACGCGCTGGGAGCGGACCTGCTGTGTCCTTTCCACTACTTCGTCGTTGCCGACGGTACGGATCTGAGCAGGTTGAGCTGGACTCGCGGGTCCTATGACGTCAACGAGCTGTCGAATGTGTACACCGGCAACGACGCCAGGTCCCGGATCATCCTCGAAGAGCTGCGCGACAAGATCGCAGACGTCGGAGCCATGCGAGCCCTCGGCTTCTGCTCGGGCGTCGACCACGCGTCCTACATGGCCGATGTCTTCAAGGCTGCGGGCGTTCCGGCTCGGGCTGTCAGCGGCTCGACCTCTGCCGCTGAGCGCGCTCAGGCGCTGAGTGACCTGCGAGCGCGCCGCGTGAACATCCTCTTCGCCGCTGATCTCTTCAACGAGGGTCTCGACATTCCTGACGTCGACACCGTCCTCTTTCTCCGCCCAACAGAGAGCGCCACGATCTTCCTGCAGCAGCTCGGTCGCGGACTGCGACGAACCGCCGACAAGGCCGTGTTGACGGTCCTGGACTTCGTCGGATTCCATCGCAAGGAGTTCCGGTGGGACCAGAAGCTGCGTGCGCTCACAGGTGACACGCGCGCCGGAGTCGAGCGCCAGGTCATGACCGGGTTCCCCTTCCTGCCGTCGGGGTGCCAGATCGTCATGGACCGTCAGTCGCAGACGCTGGTTCTCGAGAACATCCGGTCGCAGATCGCCAACCGGTGGCAACAGATCGTCGCCGAGCTTCGCTCGTACGGTGACCAGGACCTGGCCACGTTCCTCGCTGAGTCGGGCCTGGAGCTCAGTGACATCCTGCGGCGTGGCTCCCACTCGTGGACACGACTGCGACGAGATGCCGGCTTGCTGACTGCGCCGGGTTCGTCCCTTGAGGAGAAGCTCCTCAAGCGAGTCCGAGCGTTCGCTCACGTCGACGACCCAGACCGCGCAGCCGCGTACTCGAGCATCCTTGCCGACGAAGCAGCGCCGTACTCGACCCTCTCTGAAGGTGAGCAGCGGCTAGCGCGAATGCTCTACTTCTCACTCTGGTCAGACGGAGGGGGGCATGAGTCGTACGACACCGGCCTCGCAGCACTCCGTCAGGAGCAAGCTGTGCGACGCGAGATCTCAGCTGTCGTGGACTTCTCCTTCGACGCCGCACGTCACGTGACGCTCGAGCTCCCGCGTCCACTTGCCGGCGTACCGCTGCGAGTGCACGCGCGATACCAGCGTGAGGAGATCCTCGCGGCGCTCGACTTCCCGCGCATGCCGAACAGCTTCCGCGAGGGGGTCTGGTACTCGCAGGCGTTGAACGTGGATGCGTTCTTCGTGACGCTGAAGAAGTCGGAGGCCGACTATTCACCAACCACGATGTACCGCGACTACCCGATCAGCCCCGAGTTGTTCCACTGGGAATCGCAGTCCACGACGTCGGTCAACTCACCAACGGGGCAGCGTTACCTAGACGGATCGAGCACAGTGCTGATCTTCGCCCGACAGGAGTCGAAGGATGAGTTCGGCACCTCGCCGTACCTCTTCCTCGGCCAGGCACACTACGTCTCACATACTGGCGATCGACCGATCGCGATTACATGGAGGCTCGACGAGGCGATGCCGACCGACTTCGTCACCATGGCTTCTGCCATGGCGCAGTAGCGGACGAACGCCACCCGGCCAAGCCCAGCTACCGAGCAACCTGGACGCGCGCGTTGCCCGTGGCCCAAACAATCAGAGCGCCCCCCAGGACGGCATCGATCAGAGGGAGAGACTGCCTCGGCGAAGCGACGCTGCCTGCCCAAGGCAGTAGGAACTGTCGGCGGGCATTAGGGCGCGCGAGAGCGGTCCGGGGCCTATGAACCCGCGGACCGCTCTCTCGCGAGTTACTTGGTCAGCTGCAGCCGGAGGTGCTGCCGCAGCCCTCGCACACGTAGCAGGAGCCGGCGGGGCGCATCTTGGTGCCGCAGGTCATGCAGAGCGGGGAGTCGACGGCGGTGCCGGTGATCTGCTCGAGGAGCTCCGCGGAGGTGTGGGCTTCCTTGGGGGCGGGCTTCTCCCCGGGGGTTTCGAGGCTCGGCGCTGCCCTGGCCCTCGACCGCCGGCGCGCCTCGCACCTCAACCACCGGGGCATCTTCCATGAGCTCGGCGGCGGAGCCGGTCTCCTCCTGGACCTGCTCGTAGGAGCCGGTCTCGAGGTAGCGCTGGCGCTCGTCGGCGGAGTAGATGCCCATCGCCGACCGCTGCTCGAAGGGGAGGTAGTCGAGGGCGAGGCGGCGGAAGATGTAGTCCATGATCGACTGCGACATCCGGACGTCGGGGTCATCGGTCAGGCCGGCGGGCTCGAATCGAAGGTTGCTGAACTTCGAGACGTAGGTCTCGAGCGGGACGCCGTACTGGAGGCCGATGGAGACAGCGATCGAGAAGGCGTCCATCACGCCGGCCAGGGTGGAGCCCTGCTTGCCGAGCTTGAGGAAGACCTCGCCGAGCTCGCCGTCGTCGTGGGCACCGGAGGTCATGTAGCCCTCGGCGCCGCCGACCGTGAAGGACGTGGTCCGCGACTGGCGCGACTTCGGGAGCCGCTTGCGGGTGGGCGCGTAGACGATCTTCTCGACGACCTTGGACGTCCTCGTCGGCGGTGACGTTCGAGTCCGTGCCCTTGTTCTCGCCCTTCCCGCTGGACATCGGCTGGCCGACCTTGCAGTTGTCGCGGTAGACGGCCGTCGCCTTGAGGCCGAGCTTCCAGGACTGCAGGTAGATGTCCTCGATCTCCTCGACGGTCGCCGACTCCGGCAGGTTCACCGTCTTCGAGATCGCGCCGGACAGGAACGGCTGCGTGGCCGCCATCATCCGCACGTGGCCCATCGGCTTCAGCGCCCGAGCACCCATCGCAGTGTCGAAGACCTCGTAGTGCTCGGTCTTGAGACCAGGCGCGTCGATCACGTGGCCGTGCTCGCCGATGTAGGCGACGATCGCCTCGACCAGCTCGTCGTCGTACCCGAGCTTGGTGAGCGCCCGCGGGATGGTCTGGTTGACGATCTGCATCGAGCCGCCGCCGACCAGCTTCTTGAACTTCACCAGCGAGAAGTCGGGCTCGATGCCGGTGGTGTCGCAGTCCATCATGAAGCCGATGGTCCCGGTGGGCGCGAGCACCGACGCCTGCGCATTGCGGAAGCCGTGCTTCTCGCCCAGCTTGATGACGTCGTCCCACGCCTTGCTCGCGAGCTTGTGGACCTGGGCGTCCGCGACGTGCAGGTTGCGGACGGTGTCGTTGGCGGCCTGGTGCTTGCGCATCACGCGCTTGTGGGCGTCCGCGTTGCGGGCGTAGCCGGCGTACGGGCCGACGACCGCGGCGATCTCGGCCGAGCGGGCGTACGACGTACCGGTCATCAGCGACGTGATCGCGGCAGCCATCGAGCGGCCGCCGTCGGAGTCGTAGCCGAGCCCCATCGCCATCAGCAGCGCGCCGAGGTTGGCGTAGCCGATGCCGAGCTGGCGGTAGTCGCGGGTGGTGTCACCGATCGCCTCGGTCGGGAAGTCGGCGAAGCAGATCGAGATGTCCATCGCAGTGATGATCAGCTTCACCGCGTCGGCGAACAGGGCTGCGTCGAAGGTGTCGTCGTCCTTGAGGAACTTCAGCAGGTTGAGCGACGCCAGGTTGCAGGAGGAGTTGTCGAGCGACATGTACTCCGAGCACGGGTTGGACGCGGTGATCCGGCCGGTCTCGGGGTTGGTGTGCCAGTCGTTGATGGTGTCGTCGTACTGCAGGCCCGGGTCGGCGCACTCCCACGCTGCCGTGCTGATCTTGCGGAACAGCTCGCGGGCGTCGACGGTCTCGATGACCTCGCCGGTCTTGCGGGACTTCAGGCCGAAGTCGGTGCCGTCCTCGACCGCGCGCATGAACTCGTCGGAGACGCGGACGGAGTTGTTGGCGTTCTGGTACTGGACCGAGGTGATGTCGGAGCCGCCGAGGTCCATGTCGAACCCCGCGTCGCGCAGCGCGCGGATCTTGTCCTCCTCGCGCGCCTTGGTCTGCACGAACTCCTCGATGTCGGGGTGGTCGACGTCGAGCACGACCATCTTCGCCGCGCGGCGCGTGGCGCCGCCGGACTTGATGGTGCCGGCCGAGGCGTCGGCGCCGCGCATGAAGGACACCGGGCCGCTCGCCGTACCACCGGAGGAGAGCAGCTCCTTGGAGGAGCGGATGCGGGAGAGGTTGAGGCCGGCGCCGGAGCCGCCCTTGAAGATGAAGCCCTCCTCCTTGTACCAGTTCAGGATCGAGTCCATGGAGTCGTCGACGGAGAGGATGAAGCACGCGGAGACCTGCTGCGGGCTCGGGGTGCCGACGTTGAACCAGACCGGGGAGTTGAAGGAGAAGTACTGGTGCACGAGCAGCCAGGTCAGCTCGTGCTCGAACAGCTCGGCGTCGGCCGGCGTCGCGAAGTAGCCGTGGTCCTCGCCGCCCTTGCGGTAGGTCTTCACGACCCGGTCGATCAGCTGCCGCAGGCTCCACTCGCGGACGTCGGTGCCGACCGCGCCACGGAAGTACTTGGTGGTGACGATCGTGGAGGCGTTGACGCTCCAGAAGTCGGGGAACTCGACGCCACGCTGCTCGAAGACGGTCTCGCCGGTCTTCCAGTTGGTCTGTACGACGTCGCGGCGCTCCCACGCCAGCTCGTCGTACGGGTGCACGCCCTCGGTGCTGAAGATCCGCTTGATCTCCACACCCTTGGTGGACGTGCTCTTGGCGCCGCTCACGGTCTCCGTCATCCGAGTCTCCCCTGTTCCCTGGTGGTGGTGCTGCCTGGTTCTGCTGCTACTTCTGTTGCTTGGTGTGGCCCGGCGCACGCAGCTTCCCCACTACGCACGCCGGGCCAGTCTGTGGTCAGCCGGTCGGTATCGACTCGGGCTGAGGGTTGTCCGACTCGAGCCGGAGCATCTGGATCTCCGCCTCGAAGTCCGCCGCGGACTCGAAGCCGCGGTAGACCGACGCGAACCGGAGGTAGGCCACCTCGTCGAGCTCGCGGAGCGGGCCGAGGATGGCGAGGCCGACCTCATGGGCGGGCACCTCGGCGTGGCCGGCCAGCCGCAGCGCGTCCTCGACCGTCTGCCCGAGGCAGGCCAGGTCGTCCTCGGAGACCGGCCGGCCCTTGCACGCCTTGCGGACACCGGCGACGGCCTTCTCGCGGGTGAAGGGCTCGGTGGCACCGGAACGCTTGAGCACGGTCAGCTGCATCAGCTCCACGGTCGTGAAGCGCTTGCCGCATTCGTCGGAGGCACAGGTACGCCGCCGCCGGATCGAACCGCCGTCCTCGGCGACCCGCGAGTCGACGACCCGGGTGTCCGTGTGACGGCAGTATGGGCAGTGCATGCGAGCCTCCTTCCGGCGTAGGTAGAACGCCCTCCGAGGGGGCGCCATTCCTGTGGATCGAGCGACGTTTTCTGTGGAGTACGGGCCACGTGCTGTGAGTCACACCCGCTTGCTCTGTGAACTACATGTGGAAGAACTACAGCCGTGTAATACAAGATGTAGTGGTAACCGTACGTCTCCGGCGGAGGCGGCGCAAGCGAATGCCGCACAATTCGGGTGGACTTGTTGCCACGATCGCATCTGCGCAGGTCAGGGGCCCTGCGCCGGGTATCGGGACCGGCGTGTCGCCCCCCGGAGGGGTGTGTCGCGACGTGTCCGACGTGTGAAGAATCGTCCCGCATGAACGACTTCCGCGGAGTCCTCGGGCTCGCCGTGCTGGTGCTCGTGGCGGTGGCCTGCTCGCGGCACCGTCGCGGTATCTCGTGGCGCACGGTGGCGGTGGCGCTGGCGCTCCAGATCTCGTTCGCGCTGCTCGTGCTCCGGTGGGATCCGGGTGAGCGCGCCCTGAGCTGGGTGTCGGCGCGGGTCGAGGCTCTCATCGGGTACGCCGAGGAGGGCACGGTCTTCGTGTTCGGGCCGCTGCTCGAGGTCGGTGAGGACAACCAGACGATCTTCGCGTTGCAGGTGCTGCCGGTGATCATCTTCCTCGGCGCGCTGATCGGCGTGCTGTTCTACCTGCGCGTGATCCAGTGGGCGACCTTCCTCATCGGAGGTGCCCTGTCACGGCTGCTCGGCGTCAGCCGGGTCGAGTCGATGTACGCGAGCACCGTGATCTTCCTGGGACAGAGCGAGGCGCCGCTGATGATCGCGCCGTACCTCCGCTCACTGCGCCGCGGCCAGCTCTTCACGATCATGAGCGCGGGATTCGCCGCGGCCGCCGGGTCGACACTGGTCGGCTACTCGCTGCTCGGCGCCCCGCTGGAGTACCTGCTGGCGGCGACCGTGATGAACGCACCGGCGGCGCTGCTGATGGCGAAGATCATGTGGCCGGACTCGGCGCCCGAGCCGGAGAGACCCGACGCCGACGATCCCGAGGCGCCGCCCGACGAGGAGCTCGACGTTCGGGCCGTGCGCGACGAGGAGTCGCGGAACATGATCGACGCGATCGGCCGTGGCGCGATGGCCGGCGGCAAGATCGCGGTGACGGTCGGCGGACTGCTGATCGCGTTCGTCGCGCTGATCGCGATGGCGAACGGGATCCTCGGCGCGGTCGGCGGCTGGTTCGGGGCCGACGGCCTCACGTTCGAGAAGCTGCTCGGCTGGGCGCTCGCGCCGCTGGCCTGGCTGCTCGGCGTCCCGTGGTCGGAGGCGGTCGAAGCGGGTTCGTGGATCGGGCAGAAGACGGTCCTCAACGAGTTCATCGCGTACGCCGACTTCGGTCCGGCCGTCGAGGGACTGTCGCCGGTGACGGTGGCCGTGGTGACTTTCGCGCTCGCCGGCTTCGCCAACCTCGCCTCGATCGCTATCCAGATCGGCACCATCGGCTCGCTCCTTCCCGAACGCCGCTCGGAGGTCGCCCAGCTCGGCCTGCGCGCCCTGCTCGCGGGATCGCTGGCCAACCTCGCCAACGGCGCGATCGCGGGTGTCGTCATCGGCCTGTAGGGGGCTGGACAGCATCGGGGAGAATGGGACGCGTGACGTCCCGGGGGAAGCGAGCAGCGGCCAAGCAGAAGGCCCGGTTCCGCCCCACCGTGCTCCTGCTCGCGCTGGGCGTCACCGTCGGCGTCGTGGCGTGGGGCTACCTGGTGAAGGCCGCGATCGACTTCGGCATCCAGGCGCGCGCCGGCACCCCCGGCGCCTGGCTCTACCTCGGCCTGGCCGGCTTCGGCGCCGTCGCCTGCCTGTTCATCGGACTGATGCTGGTCGCCCGGATCATGCGGGTCCTCGGCATCACCAACCCTTCCTCGAAGGAGCCTCAGCCGCCACGGGCGATCGGTGGCCGCAGGGCGGCACGGTAATCCACAGGCGACTGGCCGCCTGGGGTTCGCTCGCCCCCTCGAGGGGCACATTCGCCTCATGGACGAGCTGAAGGAACTGCTCGCGCAACAGTCGGGCATCCTCTCGCGTAAGCAAGTGTTGGAGAGGGGCCTGCCGCCCCACGCGATTCGACGCCTGGTGCGACGACGCGAGCTTTGCGTCGTTCATGCGGGCGTGGGCCGCCACGTTGGCCGTCGAGCCGGCTGCCCTGAGCCACTACTCCGCGATTCGGGCCGCCGACGGTCCAGGCCGGCGCGGCGACGAGCAGCTGATCCACGTTGCGGTCGACCGGCATCGCAACCTCTCGGCACAGCTAGACGGTCGGCTGTTCCACGACAACGCAACCGCCCGCGACCGGGACCTCGACCGCGACCTCGACGCTGCCGTCGACGGCCGGCGGAGCGTGCGCCTTGGCTGGGGGCAGGTGTTCGCGCGGCCGTGCGAAACCGCTCAGCGCGTCGGGCGCCTGCGCGCGTGGCTGGTCAGGAGTGCCGACAACCTCCACCCTGACGAACGAACCGCAAGGGGCGGGCCAGCGTGTGGCCCGCCCCTCGTCTTCCCCGGCTCACCGTCGCCCGGGGTCGAGGCGGGCGACGGAGGTGTGTGGGGCGGCTCAGCCGCCGGTGGGTACGCGCAGCTTCTGGCCGGCGTAGAGGTAGGAGGAGTCGAGGCGGTTGAGGTCCTCGATCTGCTCGACCATCGCGTTGACGTCGCCGTCGGTGGTGAGGCTGGCCGCGAGGTCGTAGAGGGTGTCGCCGGGCTGGACCTGGACGACCAGGGTGCGCTCGGCCTGGCCGCGCTCGTCGGAGGCGACCGAGCCGGTGCCCCAGAACACGCCCAGCGCCAGGATCGCCAGCAGGCCGGCGACGAACACGACCAGCCGGCCGCGGCGGGTGAGGCGCACGGTCGGGGTCGAAACGGTCGGGGCGGAAAGGGTCACGGTGCTCATGGGGACCTCCTGGGGAAGTGGTCAGCTCGTCCGATCGAAAGCCTGTCGACGACCACTGACAACCCCCGTGGTGCCAGCCTGTCGAGCAGACGTTCGATCGAACACGTGTACGAGATTAGAGCACGTGTTCGAATGGGTCAAGCACGCTTCTTCAGGGCGCGGCGGCCCTGGGCGGCGAACAGCCCGAAGGCGTACTGGGAAGCCGACGGAGCCAGGCCGGCGATGCGGGTGACTCCCCCGCGCCAGGCCGGGAGGCTCTGGATCACCCGCCGGGAACCGATCAATGAGATGGCCGCGTCGGCCACCTCGTCGACGGTGAGCACGCGCGGTGCGGAGTGGACGAGCTGGCTGCCGAGCCCGGCGGGGTCCTGAGCGTCGAGCAGCGCGGTCCGGACGGCGTCGGGGCACAGTGCGTGGACGTGCACCGAGCGCGGGGTCTCGGCCTGCGCGGAGGCAGTCGCCGAGACGACGGCGGCCTTCGTGGCGGCGTACACGGTGTAGCCCGGCACCGGGCCGAGGCCGGCGAGCGAGGCGACGTTGACTACGTCGCCGCCGGCCGGGCCGAAGCAGCCGAACGCGGTCCGCATCCCCCACAGCACGCCGAGGAGGTTGACCTCGACGAGCCGGCGTACCTGCTCGTCGGTGAGGTCCGCGAGCGTGCCGTCGTCGCCCACCCCGGCGTTGTTGAACCAGGCGGTGAGGGGCGCCTGGTGGAGGGCGGCCTCGGCGACGGCGGCATGGTCAGCCGGGTTCCGTACGTCGTGCGTCAGCCCCTCCTCGGCGCCGATCTCCACTGCGGTGTCGGCCGCCGCGGCACCGTCGAGGTCGGTGAGGACCACCCGGTGACCGCGGGCGACCAGCCGCTCCGCGATCGCCCGGCCGATCCCCCGAGCGCCACCGGTCACCACCACGCTGCTCTCCATGCCCGCGGAGTCTGGCACGACACGCAGTTCGAACAGGTGTTTGAAATCCTCGAGGGGTCGTGACACCCTCCTCCCATGCCTGAGAAGCCCGAGAAGCCTCGGAAGCCCGTCTCCGAGCTGCCCGACGGCCCGCCCGACGCGAGCGGCCTGACGCCGCGCCAGCAGAAGGTGCTCGCGACGATCAAGGACGCGATCGAGAAGCGGGGCTACCCGCCGAGCATGCGCGAGATCGGCACCGCGGTCGGCCTGACCAGCTCCAGCAGCGTGGCCCACCAGCTCAAGACCCTGGAGGAGAAGGGCTTCCTCAAGCGCGACCCGAAGCGCCCCCGGGCTCTCGAGGTCTTCCTTCCCGAGGTGATGGCGGCCCGCCGCAGCATCGGTGGCGCCGAGGAGGCGCCGTACGACGAGACCGGCAGCGGCGACGCGGCGCCGGCGGCGTCGTACGTCCCCGTGGTCGGTCGGATCGCGGCCGGCGGCCCGATCCTGGCCGAGGAGCGGATCGAGGACGTCTTCCCGCTGCCCAAGCAGCTGGTCGGCGACGGCACGCTCTTCCTGCTCGAGGTCTCCGGCGACTCGATGGTCGACGCGGCGATCTGCAATGGCGACTACGTCGTGATCCGGCAGCAGCCGACCGCCGACAACGGCGACATCGTGGCGGCCATGATCGACGGCGAGGCGACGGTCAAGACGTTCCAGCGCAAGGGGGGAGAGGTCTGGCTGCTCCCTCACAACGATGCCTACGAGCCGATCGACGGCTCCGCCGCCACCATCCTCGGGAAGGTGACGGCGGTGCTGCGCCGCGTGTGAGGCGGTCAGCCGAACAGGAAGCCGGTGTTCCCGGCGATCCCCTCCGAGACGTAGATCGACAGGTAGAACAGGGCCGCCAGGGCGCCCAGCGCCAGGCCCGCGATGCACCGGCCGGACCCGGTCCGCGCCGAGCGCCCCGCGTTGCCGACCAGCACGGCCGCGACGCCGAACACGAACGGCAGACCGCTCCAGAACAGCGGCACGACCACAAGCGCGGCCAGGATGCCGAGCGTCAGGGCAGTGCCACCGGCGCTCTGCTTGCGGAGCGCGCGCGGGACGACGTAGCCGAACACGACCGCGGTCGCGATCGCGATCATGACGATCTCGAACAGCGCCTCCTGCGAGTCGTGGGCGAAGAGCGTGGACAGGGTCGCGGCAACGAGGCCGACGCCGACCCCGGCGAGCGGGACGGTCCGGGTCGAGGCGGGCGACGTGGTGATCGTGGTCATGGCTGAGTCCTTCCGGGAACGGACCTCGTTGGTCCTGGTGCCAGGAGTCTCGGCCGCGCCACCGGGTCGGGTCGTCACGCCTAGGGGTGGTCCTGGCGACCGGCAAGGGTGACGTCGGCGTCA
The DNA here is from genome assembly GCA_963826265.1 of uncultured Actinomycetota bacterium. Lineage (GTDB taxonomy): Bacteria > Actinomycetota > Actinomycetes > Propionibacteriales > Nocardioidaceae > Nocardioides. The sequence continues at coordinate 673,981 of CAWGWH010000001.1, read as the reverse complement.
TCCTTCAGAGTGACTCCGCCGATGGCCGACGCGTCCTACCGTGAGCCCATGGACCTGCGTGGGCTGACGAGGCGGTACGGCGACCTGGTACTCGCCGGCCTGCTGACGCTTCTCCTGGTGCTGGAGCTGCTCGCGTGGGCCGAGGAGCGGCTGGCAGCGGCCACCGGCGCCGGGCTGCTCGCCGGCCTGCCTCTCGCGCTGCGTCGCACCGCGCCGTTGGTGTCGTTCCTGCTCACGATGGCCGGCCTCCAGCTGCTCGGCGAGCTGCAGCCCGGCTTCGACAACGACTCGTTCGCCTACGTCGTCGCGTTCTTCGTCGCCCTCTACTCGCTGGGGCGGCACGCCGCCGGGCTGGAGGCCTGGCTGGGGGGTGCCGCCCTGGTCGCGGTGATGCTGGAGTTCGTCCACAGCGAGGGCGGGATCGGCCAGGCCGACCTCGGCGACGTGGCGTTCGTGCTCGTGTTCGCCGGCGCCCCGTGGGCAGCCGGGCTCGCCATGCGGCTGCGGCAGGAACGGGAGCAGGTCCTGGGCGCCGAGAACGAGCGGCTACGCGAGGAACAGGCGCAACGCGCTGCGCGCGCTGTCGCGGAGGAGCGCTCCCGGATCGCTCGCGAGCTGCACGACGTGGTGTCCCACGCGATCTCGGTGACGGTGTTGCAGGCCCGCGGAGCGCGCCGCACCCTCGACTCCGATCGCGCAGCGGTGCGCCGAGCACTCGATGCGATCGAGCAGACGAACGCGGCGGCACTCGGCGACATGCGGCGCCTGCTGGCGGTGCTTCGTGACACCGAACCCGACGGCTCCGGCACTGACGACCGCGCGCCTCTACCCACGCTCGCCCATCTCGACCTGCTGGTCGACCAGGTGCGCGCCAGCGGCGTGCCGGTGGCCGTCGAGGTCGTCGGCACGGCCGACGAGGTGCCGCCGGGCGTCGACCTGTCGGCGTACCGGATCGTCCAGGAGGCACTCACGAACGTCCTCAAGCACGCCGCCGACGCGCGCGCGTCAGTCCGGCTCGAGTACGCCGAGGACGCGCTCACGGTCACGGTCACCGACGACGGGATCCCCGGCCCGTTGGAGGAGGCGGAGGGCGGGCACGGTCTGATCGGGATCCGGGAGCGGGTGTCGGTGGTCGGCGGCGAGGTCGAGGCCGGCCCCGGTCCGGACGGTGGGTTCCGGGTCACCGCGCGGCTCCCCTACGCCCTGGAGCTGTCGTGATCCGGATCGTGCTGGCCGACGACCAGCCGCTCGTGCGCACCGGACTGCGGATGATCCTCGCCGGCGAACCCGACCTCGAGGTTGTGGCCGAGGCGGCCGATGGCGCCGAGGCCATCGCGGCGTGCGCCGAGCACGCGCCCGACGTCGTCCTCATGGACGTGCGGATGCCGGGCGTCGACGGCATCGAGGCGACCCGCACCGTCACCGCCGCCGGCGCACCGCCGCGGGTCCTGGTCCTCACCACCTTCGACCTCGACGAAGTCGTATATGACGCGCTGCGGGCCGGGGCCAGCGGGTTCCTGCTCAAGGACGCTCCCGAGGAGCGGCTCGTGACCGCGATCCGGGTCGTGGCCGAGGGCGGATCGCTGTTCGCACCGTCGGTGACCCGCCGGCTGATCGAGGAGTTCGCGCGCCGGGCACCCCGGCGCGAGATGGACCTCACCGCGCTCACCGCGCGCGAGCTCGAGGTGCTGCGCCTGGTGGCGCGTGGCCTTTCCAACGCGGAGGTCGCCAGGGACCTCTTCGTCTCCGAGAACACGGTGAAGACCCATGTCGCGCGGCTGCTCATGAAGCTGGGGGTCCGCGACCGGGTGCAGGCCGTGGTGCTGGCCTACGAGTCCGGCGTCGTCCGGCCGGCAGGTTGAGAAGTCAGGGTTCGACCCGGGGCAAAACCGGAGGCACACCGGGGGCATACCCAGTATAGTCCGGTCTCATGAGACGGGGGTTTCGCGAGTTCGCACTACTGATCTTGCTGTACGTCGCCTACTCCGCATCACGACTGTTCGCCGATGACTCCTTCGCGCCGGCGGCCGAGCGGGCGCGTGATCTGCTGGGCGTGGAGCGTTGGCTGCTGCTGGACGTCGAGCGGACGCTGAACGTGTGGTTCGCCACCCAGGACGTCGCGGGGCTGGTCGCGAGCTACTGGTACGCGACGCTGCACTACATCGTCACCGCGGTGGTGCTGGTCTGGCTCTACCGCCGCGGCTGGCACGCCTATCAGCCCGCCCGGCAGGCGCTGGCGATCGCCACCATCCTGGGGCTGGTGCTCTACCTGCTGGTGCCGATGGCGCCGCCCCGACTGCTCCCCGACTACATCGACGTGCTGCAGCTCCACTCGGCCTCGGGCTGGTGGGGCGGCGAGGCCTCGGCCCCGCGCGGGCTGGGCGGGCTGACCAACCAGCTCGCGGCGTTCCCCTCGCTGCACGCGGGCTGGGCGCTGTGGGTCGCGCTCGTCGTACGACGTCATGTCGGCAACCCAACGGTGCGCGGGCTCGCGTGGTTCTACGCGGCGGGCACCTCGATCGTGATCGTCGGCACGGGCAACCACTGGGTGCTCGACGCCGTCATCGGATGGGTGGTCGTACTGGTCGGGTGGGAGATCGCACGGGAGCGCGCGACCGCCGACCCGTCACGCCAGGAGGTCGCGCTCGTGAGCGGGGTGTGACTCCGCACCCGGCCTGCGCGCGACCTACGCTGGAAACCGGCGCCGGTCATCCCCGTCTCGGGGCACGCCCCGGACGTCGCACCGACGGTCGCCGGCTTCTTCGGCCTCCCTCACCCGGACGGGTGGTACGAGGGGCGCAACCGGCTACGACGGGTTAGGTTGCTGCCGTACTTTCGGAACCACTGGGGGAATTCCATGCATTCACGCTTGCTGGCGGCACTCGTAGCAGGGGCGCTCACCGTCCCACTTCTCGGCTCAACCGTCGCTACATCGGCTCCGGCGCCGGCGCCCGACCGGGCGACTGACGCACTCGGCGCCGCCCAGGCGCTGTTCGCGGAGAAGTCGCCGGCAGCCGCGCGCCGCCAGGTCGAGACCACCGGCCGCGAGGCCTCGATGGTGCTGAATGAACTCCGACGGAACATGGGCGACCTCTCGGCCGTCGACCGAAAGCAGGCCCGGGCGCTGCTCGCCCGCCCCACGTCTGACGGTGGCGACGACTTCGTCGACTACACAGCCGCCGAGGCGACCCCCGTGTGTGGCGCAACCATCTGCGTGCACTACGTGCGGCCGCGCTCCGGTGACATCCACGCGCCGCCGAACGTCGACACCGCGCCCGACAACAACATCCCCGACGAGGTCGACCGCGCACTCGCCAACGCGGAGCAGGTGAACACTGCGTACGTCACCGCTGGCTACCGCCGACCCGACCCCGACCGACGTAGGGGCGACAACAACAAGATCGACGTCTACCTCGCCGACGTCGGCGACATCGGCCTTTACGGGTACTGCACGAGCGACCAGCCACTCAAGGATGACGACACGTCGAACTACTGGGCCTACTGCGTGATCGACGACGACTTCCGTCCCGCCCAGTTCCCGACCAACACCCCGGCCGAGAACCAGCAGGTCACGCTGGCGCACGAGTACTTCCACGCCGTGCAGTACGCCTATGACGCCAACGAGGCGAGCTGGTTCCTCGAGGCCACGGCCACCTGGGCCGAGGACGAGGTCTACGACTCGGTCAACGACAACTGGAACTACCTGCCCTTCGGCCAGATGGGTGAGCCGCGGATCCCGCTCAACACCTTCGGCGGGCTCGTCCACTACGGCAACTGGGTCTTCTTCCGCTACCTGACCGAGAAGTACCGGGCTGAGACCGGCGGCATCCCGAACCTGGTACTCGAGGTGGTGCAGCGCGGCAGCAACCGCACCGGCGAGCCGGACGCCACCGCGATGCAGGCGCTCCAGCGTGAGCTCAAGCAGCGCGGCACCACCCTCTCGAAGGTCTACGCGCAGTTCGCGACTGCGAACCGGACCCCGAGGGCGAGCTACGACGAAGGCCGCAACTACGACCGGGCCAGGCCTGAGAGGACGTGGACGCTCTCGTCGTCCAAGAGGTCGACGGGCGTACGGGTCGGCAAGGTGAAGCACCTCTCGAACGTGCCGCTGCGCTACCAGCCCGGCCGCGGCACCACCGCCCGCAACTGGAAGATCCGGCTGAGGGTCGACATGCAGCCGAGGGTCACCGTTCCGTCGGCCAGGGTGCTGGTCTTCAAGAAGAACGGCACGGTCGCGGTCTCGAAGATCCGGCTGAACCGGAGGACCAAGGGCAGCAAGGTGCTGTCGTTCAGCTCCCGCTCGGTGAAGTACGTCGAGCTGGTGCTCGTCAACGCCAGCCCGGGCTCGAACCAGGGCAGGACCAGGTTCAGCGCCCGCATCTTCAGGCGCTGAGGCGGGCCAGGGCCTTCCGCACCACCGCGGGGTCGGTCGTCGACCACATCGGGGGCAGGCTCGCGCGCAGGAACCCGCCGTAGCGGGCGGTCACGAGCCGCGGGTCGAGCACCGCCACCACGCCCCGGTCGGTGGTGGTGCGGATCAGCCGCCCCGACCCTTGCGCCAGCAGCAGCGCGGCGTGGGTGGCCGAGACCTCCATGAAGCCGTTGCGGCCGCTCTGGTCGGCGGCACGGGCACGGGCCGACATCAACGGGTCGTCGGGCCGCGGGAACGGGATCCGGTCGATCAGCACCAGCTGGCACGTCTCGCCCGGCACGTCGAGCCCCTGCCACAGCGACAGCGTGCCGAACAGGCAGGTGTGGGCGTCGCCCACGAACTGCTTGGCCAGCTCGGGCAGCTGCGCGTCGCCCTGGGCCAGCGTGGTGAGGTGGGGCAGCCGGCGGCGTACCTCCTCGGCCGCGGTCTCGGCAGCGCGGCGGCTGGAGAACAGCCCGAGCGTGCGGCCCTCGGCGGCGTCGACCAGCTCGACGATCTCGTCGAGCTGGGCCGGCCCGAGACCGTCGCGGCCGGGCGGCGGCAGGTGGCGGGCGACGTAGAGGATCGCCTGCTTGCCGTAGTCGAACGGCGACCCCACATCGAGCCCGGTGTAGTCGTCGGGCGTGAGCCCGAACGACGTGGCGACCGGGCCGAACTCACCGCCGAGCCGCAGCGTGGCGCTGGTGAACACCACGGTCTTGTCGGCCAGCAGCTTGTCGCGCATCGGCCCGCGCACCTCCAGCGGTGCGACGTGGAGCCGGGCGGGCTGACGGTCGGTGCGCTCGGAGAGCCACAGCACGTCGGAGTCACTGCCGGCCGCCATCCGCTCGGCGATCGTGAACACCTCCTGCACCGAGCCGCGTGCCTGCTGCCGGCCGGCGTCGCCCTCGGCGTCCTCCTTCTCCCGCGGGTACGCCGAGAGGCAGGCCCGGGCCGCGTCGCGGACCAGCACCAGCGCGTCGGCGAGCGCCTCCGGGGCCATGTCGATCCGGCTCGGCTCGCACTCCGCGATCGCGGCTGCCAGCGCGTCGCCGGCGTCGCCGAGGTCGTCGGCCTCGCTGCCGTCGACGAACCGCTTCGACCGGCGCGACGCGCGGTCGACGTCGCTCGGCGTGAGCTCGTCGGTGGCGGCCTGGGTGACCCGGGCGACCAGCTCGTGGGCCTCGTCGATGACGACCGCGTCGTAGTCGGGGATCATCGGCACGCCCTCGATCGCGTCGATCGCGAGCAGTGAGTGGTTGGTGACGACCAGGTGGCTGCGGTGGGCCTCCTCGCGGGCTACCTCGACGAAGCACTCCTGCCCGAACGGGCACTTCGACGCGCCCAGGCAGTCTCGGTGGCCGACGCTCACCTGCCGCCACTCGCGGTCGGTGTGGCGCGGGGCGGCGTCGCGTTCGCCGCTGCCGCCGGACTCCGCCTGCTGCTCGGCCCACGTGCGCAGCTCGAGCACCTTGGCGCCCAGCGATCCCTCGGGGACGTCGATCAGCGTGCCCTGGTCGTCGGGCACGCCCTCGCGGATCCGGTGGAGACAGGCGTAGTTGGAGCGGCCCTTGAGCACGGCGTACGACGCATCGACCCCCTCGGGGAGGGTCTCGACCAGCCGGGGGATGTCGCGCTCGACCAGCTGGTGCTGGAGCGCGAGCGTGGCCGTGGCCACCACCACCCGCTCGTCGTTGAGCAGGGCCGGCACCAGGTAGGCCAGCGACTTGCCGGTGCCGGTGCCGGCCTGCACCAGCAGGTGGTCGCCGGAACCGAGCGCCTCGGCGACCGCCTCGGCCATCTGCACCTGGCCCGGCCGCTCCTGCCCGCCGAGCGCCTCGACAGCGTGCGCCAGGACGTCTCGCACGGTGGGGTCGGGCTCGGTCACCCGCGAACTCTAACGACGTGCCCCGACACGTCCGGGCACCCTCAGAGGACCGCGCCGGAGTCCTCGGGGTCGCGCGCCTTCTTGATCTTCTGCTCCCGCGCCATGGGGAACCTCTCCTGGAAGTAGGTGAGGATCGGGGCCGCGGTGAAGACCGAGGAGTAGGTGCCGACGATCAGGCCGATCAGCAGCGCGATCGCGAAGTCCTGCAGCGAGTCGCCGCCGAGGATGGCGAGCGCGGCGAGGATGAACATCGCGCCGAGACCGGTGTTGACCGTACGCGGCATCGTCTCCACGCAGGCGTTGTTGGCCACCTCGACGAACGGTCGGTCCGTGCTGCCGCGCCAACGCTCACGGATCCGGTCGAAGACGACCACGGTGTCGTTGACGGACAGACCGACGATGGTCAGCGCCGCGGCCAGGAACACGCCGTCGATCGGCTTGCCGAGCCAGGCGAACAGGCCCACCACCAGCACCACGTCGTGGAACATCGCGAGCACCGCGGAGACGCCGAAGGTCCACTTGAACCGGATCGCGAGATAGACCATCTGCGCGAGCAACGCGATGCCGAACGCGATCAAGGCCTTGTCGCGCAGCTCGTTGCCGAGAGAGGCCCCGATCCGCTGCGAGTCCTCCTGGGTGACCTCCCCGCCGATCTCGGCCAGCGCGGCCTCGATCCGGTCCTCCTCCTCGTTGCTGATGTCGCCGGTCCGCACCGTGAAGTCGGCGGTGTCGGCGCCCTGGACGACGGCATCGGGGAACCCGGCGTTCGCGATCGCCTCACGCGCGTCGTCGACCGACACGTCCTGCGAGGTGGAGTAGTCGAGGGTGCGGCCGCCGGTGAACTCGACGCCGAGGTTGAGCCCGGGGCCCACGATGCCGGCCACGGCCGCGGCCAGCGCGACCAGCGAACCGGCCAGCCACACCTTCCGGCGCGACATCAGGTCGGGGTCGGTGCGGTCGAGCCAGCTGCGGATCCTGCCGACGTAGCCCAGGCCCGTGAACCGCGGGTGTCGGGCGATCCAGGGGTTCGAGACGCCCACCTGCGTCAGCAGCCGGGCGATGACCAGCGCCGAGACCATCGACGCCAGCACACCGATCGACAGCGTGACACCGAAGCCCTTCACGGGCCCGGAGGCCAGGATGAACAGCAGTCCGGCGGCGAGCAGGGTGGTGACGTTGGAGTCGATGATCGCGGTCCACGCCTTGTTGAAGCCCTTGGTCAGCGCCTGCCGCAGGCCCGCCTTCGGGGCGTCGACGTACTCCTCCCGCGCCCGTTCGAAGACCAGCACGTTGGCGTCGATCGCCAGGCCGATGGCGAGCACGAAGCCGGCCAGGCCGGGCAGGGTGAGGGTGGCGCCGAGGCCGAGCAGCATCGCGTAGGCGATGAGCGCGTACGACGCCAGCGCGATCGTGGCGAGGAACCCGACGAAGCGGTAGACGAGAGTGATGAACAGCCCGGTCAGGATCAGGCCGACGATCCCTGCTTCGAAGGAGTCCTCGATGGCCTGGTCGCCCAGCGTGGGGCCGACCAGGCGGTCGGAGATGTTCTCCAGCGGCAGCGGCAGCGCGCCGCCCTCGATCAGCGCCGCCAGGTCCTGCGCCTCCGTGCTGCTGAAGTCGCCGGTGATCGAGGTCGTGTCGCGGATGCTCCCCCCACAGGGCACCTGCACCTCGGGCGAGGAGATGATCCGGTCGTCGAGCACGATCGCGATCCGGCGCGCGTCGCCCTGGGCGCAGGCGGCCGTCCCGGACAGCTCGCCGAAGGCGTCCGAGCCGCTGCCGTTGAAGCTCACATCGACGCTCCAGCTGAGCCCCCGCGTGGGGTCCTGGGTAGCCTCGGCGCCGGTGATCTCGTCACCCTGCAGCGCCGACGGACCGAGCTCGAGGATCTGGCCGTCCTCGCTCGGCAGCAGCAGGTTGTCCTCCTGCTGCGGCTCGGCGTTCTCGTTCGGGACGGCCCTGACGACCGGGTGCACAGTCAGCTGCGCGGTCTGGCCGATCCGGTCGCGGGCCTCCTCCGCCTCGTCCTCGTCGGTGATGCCCGGGAGCTCGACCAGGATCCGGTTCTCGCCCTGCCGGACCAGAGTCGACTCAGCGACGCCCAGGGCGTCGACGCGGCCGCGCAGGACCTCGAGGGTCCGGTCGACGTTCTCAGCGGTTGCGGGCGTGGTCTCGGTGGACTGCGCCTCGAAGATGAACTGCGCCCCGCCCCGCAGGTCCAGGCCGAGCTCGGGCTCCCGATCGACGGCGATCCAGGCACAGCCGGACAGCAGGCCGATCACGAAGAGGAGACGGAACCAGGCGCCACGGGACATGGGGGGCATCTTCCCCCACGCCCGGGGACGCCGCCGAATCCGGGTACGCCTCAGGGTCTGTACGGCGCCCGCCGGCTGTCCTACGTTGGCGGGAGAAGCCATCAGCAGGGGGGAACACTCATGTCGCTCGACCGTCGCTCCGTACTCAAGACCACCGCCGCGACCGCCGTCGCTGCCGGCCCGTTCGCCGGCCTGGTCGCGGCCCCGGCCGAGGCCCGCCGCCCACCGAACGCCGCGAACCTCGTGCCGATCGAGGACCTCCGCGACGGCGCGGTGCGGCTGCACCTGCCGAGGGGCTTCAAGTACCGCTCGTTCCACGACACCGACGTCGAGCCCGGGTCGGAGATCGTGCTCAACGATGGCACCATCCTGCCCGGTCGGCACGACGGCATGGGCGCGTTCCGAGCGCCCAACGGCAACATCATCCTGGTCCGGAACCACGAGATCACCAACGACCCGGAGGCCCCGGTGTTCGGGCCCGGCACGCCCTACGACGCGGCCGCAGGCGCGGGCACGACCACCGTCGAGGTCACGCGCTTCGGAGAGGTGAAGCACGCCTACACAAGCCTCAACGGCACGATGTTCAACTGCAGCGGCGGCATCATGCCGTGGGGGTCGTGGATCACCTGCGAGGAGACCGTCAACGGCCCCGACGTCGGCCCCGACTTCACCGGCGCCTCCAACGCCGACCTGCAGCAGCCGCACGGCTACGTCTTCGAGGTGCCCAAGGACGGGCAGTCCGACCGGCAGCCGATCACGCACGCCGGCCGGTTCGCGCACGAGGCGGTGTCGTTCGACCCGAAGGACGGGTTCCTCTACCTCACCGAGGACAACTTCGAGTTCCCGTCCGGCTTCTACCGCTACCGCCCGCCGAGTCACCCGCGACGGACCGGCCGGCTCGAGGACGGCGGCCGGCTGCAGATGCTGGCGGTCAAGGGACGGCGCAACGCCCATCTCGAGCGCCGCGTGCGGCCGGGCACCACGTACGACGTCAAGTGGGTGGACATCGACGAGCCGGACTTCCGCGGCAACTACAACCACACGACCGGCGAGGGCACGACGAACGACGAGGCCCTTGTGTACGTCGGCGCCCAGGGGCGCGCCCAGGGTGCCGCGTTGTTCTCCCGGCTCGAGGGGCAGGTCTACGACGACAACGTCGTCTTCTTCACCTCGACCCAGGGTGGTGGCCCGAAGGAGGACGACACCGACGACGACAACGCCGACGGGTTCGGCCGGGGCAACGGCCAGGTCTGGGCCTACCACTGCCGGTCCGAGAAGCTCCGGCTGGTCTACCAGGCACCGGTCGACGACGTCCGGGCGAACCGGATCTTCGACTTCCCGGACAACATCACCACCAGCCCGCGCGGCACGCTGGTGGTATGCGAGGACTCGAGCGTCGACAACTACATCAGGGGCCTCTCGAAGCGCGGCCAGCTGTGGGACATCGCGTTGAACCGGCTGGTCAGCAGTACCACAGGCCTGCCGCGCTTCGGTGACGAGTTCGCCGGGTCCACCTTCAGCCCGGGTGGGCACACCCTGTTCGTCAACATCCAGGCCAGAGCCGGCATGACCTTCGCGATCTGGGGCCCCTGGAGGAGGATCGGCGTCTGAGGGAAGCGTCGCGCGGGCTGGCCGGAAGTCCCGGGAGACGGCGTGCCTTTGCGGACCGTGCCGTCACCGAGGACAACGTGGTCGACCAGGGGGAGCAGGGGTTCCCATCTCGATGAACCATCTGCTCCGGTGTGGAGACGCGGATGCAGTGGAGAAGCAGTGCGCCTTCGACGCGCCGCCTCGCGGAAGATCCGACGGAATCGCGGACCCCGCAATTCCTTGGCGGTGATGCCGGCCGCCAGTGCTCCGCATCCCGGACCCGGCCGCGGGCACCTACACGGTGGTGCTCAGCACTCGCGCGGTGATCGTCGACCGCGGCGAGACGGTGGCCGTGCGGCAGGTCTGCTCCAGTGCTCGCGCCAAGCGCTGACCGGGGAGACACCTGCGGGCCCACGTGTGAAACACGCGGGCCCGCAGGTTGTGTCTTTCAGGTCAGTCAGATGCTCACTTGCGAATGCGCATGTCAGTTTCCCCCCGGTGAATCGATGCCGCCGCTCCCCTAGGCGACTGCCAGTCACGTTCACACCAGGCCCCCAGGCCGTCAACCCCTGGGACCGAACCGGACTAGACCAGCTACCCGACCCGCACCAGTCCGGCCTCGTACGCCCGTACGACCGCCTGCACACGGGTGGTGACGCCCAGCTTTGGCCAGCACGCGGTTGACGCGGGTCTTGACCGTCGCCTGCGCGACCACGAGCTGCGCTCATGTCGTCGTTGGACAGCCCGCGCGCCATCAGCACCAGCACCTGCCGTTCGCGGTCGGTCAGGGTGTCGAGCCCAAGCGGCTTCTCCGCGCGCGGCCGAGGGCGTTCGAGGTAGGCCTCGATCAGTCGTCGCGTGAGGGTCGGCGCCAGCAGGAATCCAGCCGCGCCGACCGCGAGCGCGTCATACACGCTCTGTGCGTTCGTGGTCTTCCGGCGCCGCGCTCCCCGGCGGTTCGAGCGCGGGGCGTGGCGCCGACCGGTCGCTACAACGGGTCCGGGTTCGAGGCGACGCTCTTCGAGGTGGGGTGGCTGGTGACGTTGCCGGCGTTCTTGCTGTTCCTGCTCGCCAACACCGTCCTTGGGGTCACGTTGCTGGTGAAGCGGTTCCCGGCCGGTGCTGCCTGCGGTGCTGCTGGCGCTGCTCGTCCCGCTCGCGTTCGGGATCCTGCAGGTCACGTCGATGGGCAGCGGCGCGCTGCCGGTGATGTTCGCCTTCGGGATCCGCGGGCGCGCGACTCAGGCCGGGACCGGCTCCCGAACCGGTGCCGTCTCGGCCCGCGCGATCCGCCGCCGCGGTGTACGTCAGACGGCGTACGCCGCCAGCTCACCGGCGAGGTCGGCGTTGGCGCGTCCGGAGATCCGGGTGCCGTCGGCGGTGTGCTCCATGGAGTCGATCTCGCCGTGCCGGTGGAGCCGGTCGATCAGGTCGCCGCGTTCGTAGGGCAGCAGCGCGGCGAACTCGACGCCGGGCCGCGGCAGCTCGGCCTCGATCGCGGCCAGCGCCTCGGCGATGCCCTCGCCGGTGCGGGCACTGACGACCACGCTGTGGGGTTCGCGGGTGAGCAGCCGCTGTACCACCAGCGGGTCGGCGGTGTCGGCCTTGTTGATCACGACCAGCTCGGGGACGCGGCTCGCCTTGATCTCGGCGAACACCTCGCGCACGGCCGAGAGCTGGCCCTCGGGGTCGGCGTGGGAGCCGTCGACGACGTGCAGGATCAGGTCGGAGTCGGCGACCTCCTCCAGCGTGCTCCGGAAGGCCTCGACCAGCTGGTGCGGCAGGTGCCGGACGAAGCCGACCGTGTCGCTCATCGTGTACACCCGGCCGTCGGTGGTCGTCGTACGGCGAGTGGTCGGGTCGAGCGTCGCGAACAGCGAGTCCTCGACCAGCACACCGGCGTCGGTGAGTCGGTTGAGCAGGCTCGACTTGCCGGCGTTGGTGTAGCCCGCGATGGAGACGCTGGGGATGTGGTGGCGGCGGCGTTCCTGGCGCTTGACCTGCCGGGTGCCGGCCATCTCCTTCAGCTCACGCCGCAGCTTGGCGATCTTGGTGTTGATCCGTCGCCGATCGGTCTCGATCTTGGTCTCACCCGGACCGCGGCCGCCGATGCCGCCACCGTCGGAGCCGACCCGGCCGCCCGCCTGGCGGGACAGCTGGCCACCCCAGCCGCGCAGCCGCTGCTTCATGTAGTTGAGCTGGGCCAGCTCGACCTGGGCCTGGCCCTCCTTCGACTTCGCGTGCTGGGCGAAGATGTCGAGGATCAGCGCGGTCCGGTCGACCACCTTGACCTTGAGCCGGTCCTCCAGGTTGCGGAGCTGGCTGGGGGCGAGCTCGCCGTCGCAGATCACGGTGTCGGCGCCGGTCGCCCGCACGATCTCCCCGATGGCGTCGACCTTGCCTCGCCCGACGTACGTCGCCGGGTCGGGCTTGGTGCGCCGCTGGAAGATCGCCTCGAGGACCTCCGAGCCCGCGGTCTCGGCCAGCAGCGCCAGCTCGGCCATCGAGTTCTCGGCCTCCTCGACCGTTCCCTCGGTCCACACGCCGACGAGCACCACCCGCTCCAGCCGGAGCTGGCGGTACTCGACCTCGGTGATGTCCTCGAGCTCGGTGCGCAGGCCGACGACCCGGCGGAGCTGGTGGCGCTCGGCCAGGTCGAGGGCGCCCGTGGTGGGGTCGTCGTCCTCGGGGTCGGGTTGGCTCGGGTCGGGCTCCGCGTAACCGCTCTCGAACTGGTCGTCTTCCCAGTCGGCGGTCTCGTCGAGGGCCCCGTCGAGATTGAAGTCAGGTGCGTTCGTCATACGGCCTCCAGGGTACGTGCGAGGTCCGCACCACGCACCCGAGTTTGCGCGTAACGGTCCCGCAGGTGCGCTCCCGCCCCGTTGCAACGGGGTGGGAGCGTCGTCATCGACCCGTTAGCCAGAGCTCCGGACGCAGCCGGGGTGCCGCACGGTGATCAGCACCCGGGCAGGCGTGGGCCGCCGGGGTCACGCTGCGTCGCTGACCTACTTCGGGGGCATCCGGAGGCCGCCGTCGACGCGCACCGTCTCGCCGTTCATGTACGAGTTCGTCAGGCAGGCGAGCACCATCTGGGCCAGCTCATCGGCCGTGCCGAGCCGCTTCGGGTAGAGCACGGACGCGCCGAGCTGTTCCTTGAACGCCTCCGGGTCGGGGGCGAAGTCGTAGATCGGGGTCTCGATCAGGCCGGGCGCGACGGTGTTGAGGCGGATCGCGGCGGCGCTCAGGTCGCGCGCGACGGGGAGAGTCAGGCCGACCAGCCCGCCCTTGCTCGCGGCGTACGCCGCCTGCCCGATCTGGCCGTCGAAGGCCGCGATCGAGGCGATGTTGACGATCGCGCCACGGTCGCCGGACGCAGTCGGCTCGAGGTTCGACATCGCGGTCGCGGCGAGCCGGATCGCGTCGAAGGAGCCGATCAGGTTGATCGCGACGACCTTCTTGAACGCGTCGAGGTCGTGGGCGGACTCTGGCGTGCCGTCCTTGCCGACCGTGCGCTGCGCCCAGCCGATGCCGGCGGAGTTCACCAGGACGCGCAGCGGCCCGAGCTCGGTGGCGCGGTCGACCGCGGCCTGGATCTGGGGGGTATCGGTGACGTCGACGCGGACGAACACCCCGCCGATCTCCTGCGCGAGAGCCTCGCCCTTCTCGTCCTGGAGGTCGGCGACCACGACGCGCGCGCCGGCCGCGGCGAGCTGCCGGGCGACGGCCGCGCCGATGCCCGACGCGCCGCCGGTGACCAGGGCTGCGGATCCGGAGATGTCCATGCGCGGAACGGTAGCGGCGGTTACAGGTCGGTCGTGCCCCGGGCCACGATCACCGCGGGGCCGGTCATGAGCAGCCGGTCGTCCTCGGTCCACTCGATGGTGAGCCTGCCGCCGGGCACGTCCACGGTGTACGTCGCGGGCCGACTCGCACCGTCCGCGACCGCGGCGGCGACCATCACGGCGCAGGCACCGGTGCCGCACGAGCGGGTCTCGCCGGAGCCCCGCTCGTGCACCCGCATCGCGACGTGACGTTCACCTCGGCGTACGACGAACTCGACGTTGACCCCGTCGGGGTAGAGCGCCTCATCGTGCACGGGCGGGTCGAGCAGCCGCCCGGCGTCGGCGAGGTCGTCGACGAAGGCCACCGCGTGCGGATTGCCGACGTCGACGTGGGTGGCCGGCCAGGACCGGTCACCGACCGAGACCTTCGTCTCGCCGAGCACCCGGGGCGAGCCCAGGTCGGCGGTGAACCCGTCGCCGTCCTCGGTCAGGATCTTGATGCCGCTGCGCGTCGCGATCTCCAGCGGGAGCGTCGCGCCCTCCCGCTCGCGGAGGTAGCGCGCGAAGACGCGGATCCCGTTGCCGCACATCTCGCTCAGGGAGCCGTCGGAGTTGCGGTAGTCCATGAACCACCGGCCGTCCTCGTCACGGGCCGCCCGGATGACGCCGTCGCCGCCGATACCGGCCCGCCGGTCGCACAGGGCGCGCGCACGTTCGGCCGTCAGGTCGACGTCGGCCGGCACGATCACGAAGTCGTTCTCCGTGCCGTGGCCCTTCACGAACGGGTAGCTCACGCCTCCGATTCTGTCAGGCCGGCGCCAGCGGCCCCACCACGTCGTACGTCGCCGCGAGGAAGGCGCCGTTGCGGGCGACGTCGACCAGCCGCAGGTCGAACGGTCGCGTGAACAGCGGTCGGCCGGCGCCGAGGGTCACCGGCGCGATCATCAGCAGCAGCCGGTCGAGCAGCCCCGCCTGCGCGAAGTCGGCAGCGAGCCCGCCCCCGCCGACCACCCACACGTCCTTGCCGGCGGCCGCGGCAGCCATCTCGGCGTGCACCGGCGCGACGTCCCCGTGCGCGAACCGGATGTCGCCGTCTTCGACCGGCTTCAGGTCACGGTGGGTGAAGACCCAGCAGGGCATGGCGTACGGCCAGGGGCCGTCGTTGTGCTCGAGCACCCACTCGTAGGTCGTGGCGCCCATGCAGATCGCGCCGATGTTCTCGATGAAGTCGTCGTAGCTGAGGGCGCCCTTCTCGTCCTGGTCCTGCTTGAAGAGCCAGTGCAGGGAGTCGTTCTCGTCGGCGAGATACCCGTCGAGCGTGGTCGCCGTGTAGAAGACCGTGCTCGTCATGCGGTCACGTCCTGGCCGTCCTGGCCGTTGCGCTGCCGCAACCACGTGATCGGGTCGCCGTCGTCGACGGTCAGCCCGTGGTCACGCATCATCGTGCGGGCCAGCTGTCGGCGGGCCGCGCCGAAGCTGAGCACGTGCGCCAGGATGCTGCCGAGGACGAAGCTCTCGGGCGGGTCGCACAGCGCGTCGATGATCCGGTCGTCCCAGGCGTCACGCCGCTCGACGTCGCGCACCATCGACAGCCACCGGCCCGACACCGCGTCGTGGCGCTCGATCAGGCCGGCCGGGTCGTCGGCGCGGGCCTCCGGGAAGTCTTCGCCCTCGATGGCTGCCAGCCACACCTCCTTGGTGAAGACCTGGTGGGTGAGCACCGCGGCGACGGATTCGTCAGGCCCGTCGAAGCAGAGCACCTGCTGACCCGGCCGGACCTTCGCGCGGTAGGCGTCCTCGGGGAGCTGCTTGGCGAGGTCGAGCAGGGCTTTCGTGTCGTCGAGGTCGTGGTGGATCAGCTGGTCGATCGGCTGGCTCATGGTGCGCTCCCCGGTGTGGACCCACAGTGAGGTGGGCGGATGGAAGTGGATGCCGTTCGGGGCGGGCAGCCAGGTGGTGCCGCTCCCCGCTGCGTCGTCGCTCTGGCTCGGCAGGTGCCCGTACGCACGGGCGAAGGCGCGGCTGAAACCCTCGACCGACTCGTAACCGGCGCCGAACGCCGCGTCCGTGACCGAGGCGCCGTGCCGCAGCTGCCACGCGGCGCGCTCCAGCATCACCCGCCGCCGCATCGCAACCGGTGGCTCGCCGGCCTCCCGGCTCAGCCGCCGCGTGAAGTGGTACGGCGAGGAGAACGCCCCACCCGCCATGTCGGTCAGCGAGTGGTGCTCGTCGTCGAGCACCGCGTCGAGCAGCTCGCGGAGCCGGTCGCGTCCGGACGTCTCAGCCATGAACCCATCCTGCTCCTGCGGGCCCCGCTTGCACCCGACCGATCTTGCTCAGGTCGCCTGCACCGCCGCGAGCGCCTTGTCGAGCAGCTCGGGGTCGTCGTGGTCGACCCAGACGATCCGCGGGTCTTTGCGGAACCACGACTCCTGCCGGCGGGCGAACCGCCGGGTCGCGGTCGTGGTCCGCTCGATCGCCTCCGCCAGGGTCAGCTCGCCGGCCAGGTGGGCCGCTGCCTGCCGGTAGCCGATCGCGGTGGCGGCGGTGGGTCCGAGCTGGCCCAGCCCCTGCACCTCCTCGACCAGACCGTCGTCGTACATCCTGCGGACGCGGGTGGCGATCCGCTCGTCGAGGGTCGGCCGGTCGATGGCGACGCCGACCTGGACGGTGTACGGCTCGACGTACTCGAGCCGCGGCAGGGTCGCCGTGAACGATCGCCCTGTCAGCTCACCCACCTCGAGCGCCCGGACGATCCGGCGGGCGTTGTCGGGGAGGATCTGCGCCGCCGCGTCGGGGTCGAGCTCGCGCAGCCGCGCGTGCATCGCGGGGGCGCCGACCTCGGCCAGCTCGGCCTCCAAGCGGCGCCGGATCGCCGGGTCGGTGCCCGGGAACTCGAACCGGTCGAGCACCGCCCGCGTGTAGAGCGCCGATCCGCCCACGAGCACGGGGACGACGCCGCGGCTCCGCAGCTCTGCGATCACCGCACGTGCCTCGGCCTGGAACACCGCGACGCTGACCGGCTCGGACGGGTCGTGGGTGTCGAGCAGGTGGTGGGTGATGCCGCGGCGCTCGTCGGGCGCCAGCTTCGCGGTGCCGACGTCCATCCCGCGGTAGACCTGCATGGCATCGGTGTTGACCACCTCGCCGGCGAGGCGCATCGCCAGGTCGATGGAGAGCTCGGTCTTGCCCGCCGCCGTAGCGCCCACGACGGCGACGACCGGAACCTCCCGCACCGGGCTAGTCTCGGGGGCATGGGTTTCCTCGACAAGTTCAAGTCAAAGGCCAAGGACGCCGTCGACCAGCACGGCGACAAGATCTCCTCGGGCATCGACAAGGCGGCCAAGGTCGTCGATGACAAGACCAAGGGCAAGTACTCCGACAAGATCGACTCCGGCACGTCCAAGGCCAAGGACGCGCTCGACAAGCTCGACGGCAAGAACGACGACATCCGCGACAACCCCCAGCAGTGAGTCCGGCGGGGTTCGTCGTCGTACCAGCGTCGTACGTCTACCTGCTCCGCGACGGGATCGGTGGCCCGGAGGTGCTGCTCCAGCTCCGGCAGAACACCGGCTACATGGACGGCCACTGGGCCGCAGCCGCGGCCGGGCACGTGGAGCGCGGGGAGACGGCCTACGACGCTGCCCGGCGCGAGGCCGTGGAGGAGCTCGATGTCGACGAGCTCGACCTGCGCTTCGAGTTCACGATGCAACGCACCCAGCACGACCAGCCGATCGACGAGCGCGTCGACTTCTTCTTCACGGCCCGGACCTGGCGCGGCGAGCCGCGGATCGTGGAGCCCGAGAAGTGCGCCGAGCTCCGCTGGTGCCCGCTCGACGCACTGCCCTTTCGGGTGGTGCCGCACGAGGCATCGGCACTGGCATCGTTGGGGAAGGGAGAGTCGTACCTGACGTTCGGATTCGACTGAGCGTTCGACTGAGCCTTCGTCTGGGAGGGAGAGATCATGGTCGAGGAGAAGCTGGGCCCGATGCCGGAGCCCGAGACCGAGCCTGCGGAGGTAAACCCGGGGGGCGCCGACGCGATCAACGAGGACGCCCCGTTCGCGGGTGACGAGCCCGAGGTACTCGGCCGCGACCTCCATCCCGAGCTGAACCCCGAGGTGGAGGACCACGTCCCCGACGAGATCGGCGAGCTGGACGACAAGCAGCAGGAGCCGAGCGACGACGGCGAGGACCGCGAATCCGACTCGACCGCGAAGGAGCCGCCGGCATGAGCGACCCCCGAGACGTCCGCGACTCTCAGCACGACCCGTCCGGCGAGATGGGCGTGTCCTCCGAGCGCGAGGGCCACACCGGTCCCGGCCAGACGGGCACCGACGGCGTACGCGACGTGACACCCGAGCGGCCTGACGACGACGACGCGCCGCCCGAGCAGCGCCCCGGAGCCGAGGAGGAGAACCCCGAGGGGATCCCACCCAAGGCCGGCTACTCGAAGTACGACCCCCGCTCCGACTCGTAACCAAACGTGCACAACGAAAGGGCAGCCCTGCATCTCAGGCGGCGCCCCGGCAGCTTCGGCAGCGTTGTGCCCGTTCGGCTACGGCCGCTCGGAGGACGGCCGCCACCTCGAGCGGGTGGAACACCACGTCCTCCCACGTGAAGCGAAGGACGAGCCACCCGTTGACTGCGAAGCGGTTGTACCGACGTGAATCTCGGGCGAGGGCGGCCCGGCCGCCGTGCCACTCGAACGAGTCCGCTTCGAGGATGATCCCCAGCCGCTCGTCAACGAGGTCGGGACGCCCGAGGAAGCGGGCGCCGGCGCGGAGGCAGACCTGCGGCACGACCTGCAGCCCCGGCACCTCGACCGCGATCGCGCGAAGCGTGGACTCGAACGCGTTGGCGGCTCGGCTATCGGCGCAATCCGCCACCCGTCTAGCCAACCCAGATCCCGGACCTCTCAGATCCCGAGCGAGCGCCAATAGGCGTGCCCGTCCGTAGCCGTCACGAAGGGCTGAGTCGGCCACGCACAGGGCTGCATCGAACGGTCCACTGCGCAGGCAGTCAGTGAGCGTGCGGTCATGTGTCGTCACCTGGTCGAGCACGTCGTCAGGACCCAGGTCGGCCCAGTGGATGCTCACGTCCGTACGTGACGCCCGCGGAACGACACGGTTGCGCGGCACCGTGACGTGCGGCAGCTCGGGAGCGATCCGGACCTGCCAGCCGTGGCGGAGAGCTGCGCTGAAGTGCGAGGCCACACCACTGAGACGGTGGGCCGCTACGAGAGCCTGGTCGGCTCCGACGAGCGCGTAGCGTCCGCGGGCGACGGCCACCACGTCACCGGCGCCCAGTGCAGCGTCGACCTCGGCACGCGAGGTGACGGCGATCAGCGCAGCGCGAGTGGCAACGCCACCCATCCGCGCGAGTACCTCGACGACCACACCCACAGCATCATCGACATCGCTCGGGGGGTGGGCGGTTATCCACAGGCGGGGGCGTCCGGCAGGGGCGCGGGTACGCCGAGGGTCGGCATTCCGAGGCCGACGGCGGCCGTGGTCGGGTCGGCTGTCCGGGCCTCCCAGGCGTCGCCGGAGCGGGTCCGGCGGACACCGAGGACCGGGCCGTCGGCGACCAGGTGGTGCGGTGCGGCGTACGTGATCTCGACGGTGACCACGTCCCCGGGCCTGACCTCGGCGTCGGTGGGCGGGGCGAAGTGGACCAGGCGGTTGTCGGGGCCGCGGCCGGACAGCCGGTGCGTGGCGGCGTCCTTGCGGCCCTCGCCCTCGGCGACGAGCAGGTCGACCCGGCGGCCCACGAGCCGCTGGTTCTCCTCCCACGCGATCTCGTTGACGAGCTCGACCAGCCGGTCGTAGCGGTCCTGCACGACCTCGCGCGGCACCTGCTCCTCCATGGTCGCGGCGGGTGTGCCGGGGCGTGGCGAGTAGATGAACGTGAAGGCGCCGGAGAAGCGCGCCCGCCGGACGACGTCGAGCGTCGCCTCGAAGTCCTCCTCGGTCTCGCCGGGGAAGCCGACGATGATGTCGGTGGTGATCGCCGCGTCGGGCATCGCGGCGCGGACCCGCTCGATGATGCCGAGGTACTTCGCCTGCCGGTAGGAGCGCCGCATGGCGCGGAGGACCCGGTCGGAGCCGGACTGCAACGGCATGTGCAGCTGCGGCATCACGGTCGGCGTCTGCGCCATCGCCTCGATGACGTCGTCGGTGAACTCGGCCGGGTGGGGCGAGGTGAAGCGAACCCGCTCCAGACCGTCGATCTCGCCGCACGCCCGCAGCAGCTTCGAGAACGCCTGTCGGTCGCCGAACTCCACGCCGTAGCTGTTCACGTTCTGCCCGAGCAGCGTCACCTCGCTGACCCCGTCGGCGACCAGCGCCCGGATCTCGGCCAGGACGTCACCGGGCCGGCGGTCCTTCTCCTTGCCACGCAGCGCCGGGACGATGCAGAACGTGCAGGTGTTGTTGCACCCGACCGAGATCGACACCCACGCGGCGTACGCCGACTCGCGCTTGGTCGGCAGCGTCGACGGGAACACCTCGAGCGACTCGAGGATCTCGACCTGCGCCTCTTCCTGCGCCCGCGCGCGGTCCAGCAGCGCCGGCAGCGACCCGATGTTGTGGGTGCCGAACACGACGTCCACCCACGGCGCCTTCGCGACGATGGTCGACCGGTCCTTCTGCGCGAGGCAGCCGCCGACCGCGATCTGCATGCCGGGCTTGTTCGCCTTGACCGGGGCGAGATGGCCGAGGTTGCCGTAGAGCCGGTTGTCGGCGTTCTCCCGCACGGCGCAGGTGTTGAACACGACGACATCGGCCTGTTCACCATCAGGAGCAGCGGCGTACCCCGCATCCTCGAGCAGGCCGCTGAGCCGCTCGGAGTCGTGGACGTTCATCTGGCACCCGTAGGTGCGGACCTCGTAGGTGCGTGCGCTGCTCATGACCGATCCAGGGTACGGCGGGCGGGGCAGGGTCACAGAAACGTCACCGTTCACACCTGGCGAGGGCGCGCCATGGCCGTCTCGGGCGCGGTGGCGCTAGTGTCGCGGCCATGTCGCAGGACACTCGGGCTTCAGTCGGCCAGGCACTGGTCGTGCTCGACGGCGTCAACAAGTGGTTCGGTGACCTCCACGTCCTCAGGGACATCAACCAGACCATCCACCGCGGCGAGGTGGTCGTGGTGATCGGCCCCTCCGGTTCCGGGAAGTCGACCCTGTGTCGGGCGATCAACCGGCTCGAGACCATCCAGCAGGGTTCCATCACGCTCGACGGAAAGCCGTTGCCCGAGGAGGGCAAGGAGCTCGCGGCCCTGCGCGCCGAGGTCGGGATGGTGTTCCAGAGCTTCAACCTCTTCGCACACAAGACGATCCTCGAGAACGTCACGCTCGGGCCGATCAAGGTCCGGGGGATGAAGAAGGCGGACGCCGAGAAGCGGGCCACCGAGCTGCTGGACCGGGTGGGCGTGGGACACCAGGCCGCGAAGTACCCCGCCCAGCTCTCCGGTGGCCAGCAGCAGCGCGTGGCGATCGCCCGTGCGCTGGCCATGGAGCCGAAGGTGATGCTCTTCGACGAGCCCACCTCCGCCCTCGACCCCGAGATGATCAAGGAGGTCCTCGACGTCATGGTCGACCTCGCCGAGCGAGGCATGACGATGGTCGTCGTCACCCACGAGATGGGGTTCGCCCGCACGGCCGCCGACCGGGTGTTGTTCATGTCCGACGGCGCCATCATCGAGGAGAACGCCCCGGAGAGTTTCTTCACCAACCCTCAGAGCGATCGTGCCAAGGACTTCCTCGGCAAGATCCTCAAGCACTGAAACCCAAACAGGAGATGAGGAAGATGAAGCGCATCAAGTTCAAGGCGGCAGCGGCAGCGATCCTGCTCAGCTGCACGCTCGTGGCATGCGGGGAGGCAGGCGGGGGCGAAGGCACCGATGTGGCGGCCGAGGACGACTGCGACGGCAAGTTCGAGGAGGGCTCCCGCATGGCGGAGCTCGCCGATGCCGGCGAGATCACGGTCGGCGTGAAGTTCGACCAGCCCGGCATGGGCTTCAAGGACGCCGCTTCCGACCTTCCGACCGGACTTCGACGTGGAGATCGCCAAGCTGCTCGTGGCCGACCTCTGCATCGACCCCACCGACACCGAGGCCACCACGTGGGAGGAGACGATCTCCGACAACCGCGAGCCCTACCTCCAGGAGGGTCGGGTCGACCTGGTGCTGGCGACGTACTCCATCACCGACGAACGCCGCCAGATCGTCGGCCAGACCGGTCCCTACCTGATCACCGGGCAGCAGATCCTGGTGCCGGCCGACAGCGACGTCGAGAGCAAGGACGACCTCCAGGGTGAGGAGGTCTGCTCCGCCGAGGGGTCGACCTCGATCGAGAACGTCGAGGCGGAAGGCATGGTGCCGGTGTCGGCACCCGACTACTCCCAGTGTGTCGAGGACGTCCTCAACGGCACCGTCCCCGCGATGTCGACCGACGGCGCGATCCTGCTGGGCTACGCCGCCCAGAACGAAGGCGAGCTGAAGGTCGTCGGTGAAGAGTTCTCCGAGGAGCGGATCGGCGTCGGCTACAGCTTGGACCACCCCGAGATGTGCGGCTGGATCAACGGCGTGCTCGAAGAGGCGTACGACGACGGCTCGTGGGCCGACGCGTTCGAGGCGACGCTCGGTGAGGGTGGGGCGGAGACCCCCGAGCCCCCGCCGCTGGACGAGTGCCCCGCCTGACCTACACGCAATCTGACGGGGGTGGCCGTGCCGGCCACCCCCGTCACCAGGCCCGGCGGACGTGAGAGGAGCGGCCCGTGAACGTCGTGCTCGACAACCTCGACCTGGTCGCGCGTGCCTTCACCTACACGGTCCTGCTCTTCCTGATCGCCGGTGTCCTGTCCCTGGTCATCGGGACGGTCCTGGCCGCGATGCGGGTCGGCCCGATTGCCGTGCTGAGCAAGGCGGCGGCCGTCTACGTGACGCTGGTCCGGAACACGCCCCTGCTGATCGTGCTGATCTTCTTCCGGATCGCCGGGCCCAAGGTCGGCATCAACTTCAGCTTCGTCGACATCGTCATCGGCGAGATCCGGCTCAACGACATCTTCGCCGCGTGCGTCGTCGGGCTCACGGTCTACACCTCGGCGTTCGTCTGCGAGGCGATCCGCTCCGGGGTCAATGCGGTGCCCCTCGGGCAGGCCGAGGCCGCCCGCGCGATCGGGCTGCCGTTCGCCGGGGCGATGAGAGAGGTGGTACTTCCCCAGGCGTTCCGGGCGACGGTGCCGCCGCTGGCGAGCGTGCAGATCGCGCTGCTGAAGAACACCACGGTCGCGGGCGCCCTGGGCGTGTTCGAGGCTTTCGTCCGAATGAGGGGCCTCACCAACGACGCGCCCGGGGAACGGCTCGGCATCTTCCTCTGCTTCGCGCTGGTCTTCGTGGTCCTGGTGGAGCTCGTGTCGTTCGTGGCGAACCGGGTCGAACGCCGCTGGAGGGTCGCATGAGCAACTCCGCCAGCGTGCTGTTCGACGTCCCGGGGCCGAGAACCGTCGCCCGGCACCGGATCTACACCGTAGTCGCCGTGATCGCCCTGGTGGCCGCCCTGGCGTTCGTAGGGTGGCGGCTCTACGAGACGGGGCAGCTCACCTACGACAAGTGGGAGGTGTTCGTCACGCCTTCCTACATCCGGGCCATCCTGGTCGACGGACTCCTCGTGACCCTGCAGATGGCGGTTACCGCGGTCCTGTTCGCCGTGGTCTTCGGCGTGGTCTTCGGGGTCGGGAAGCTCTCTGACCGAGCCTGGGTCCGGTGGCCGTGCTGGGCGGTGGTGGAGTTCTTCCGGGCCGTCCCGGTCCTGCTGCTGATGATCCTGGTCTGGTTCTCCATCGGCATCGAGAAGGAGAGCGCCTCCTACTGGGCCGTCGTGGTTGCCCTGACGCTCTACAACGGCGCGGTCCTCGCCGAGGTGTTCCGCGCCGGGATCCTGGCGGTCCCGAGGGGCCAGTCGGAGGCGGCGTACGCCATCGGGATGCGCAAGTCGCAGGTGACGAACATCGTGCTGCTCCCGCAGGCGGTCAAGATCATGCTGCCCGCGATCATCAGCCAGATGGTGGTGGCGCTGAAGGACACCAGTCTCGGCTACGCCGTCGCTGCGCCGGGCCTGACCTACATCGGGAAGCAGATCTGGAACGGCGAGCAGAACCAGGTCCCGACCGCGATCGTGCTCGCCGCGATGTACATCTGCGTCAACCTGGTCCTCACCGCGATCGCCACGTGGGTGCAGAAGAAGTTCGTGGGCGAGAAGAAGCCGCTCGAGGTGTCGATGGTCGGCGACCTCGACGGCGGGCGGACCGTCTGACCTCAGCGCTTCCTGGGCGTGACCCAGAGCCGGATCTCGCCCTCGATGACGACGTCCCCGTCGTCGCGGACGCCGCGGACCCGGACCGGCACCTCGCCGCCCTCGTCGGGCAGCGCGTCCGGAGCCCACTGGCCGGCGTCGGTCTCGGCGATGCAGGTGATGTCGGAGGTCGCCTTGGCCGTGTAGGCGACGGTCATGCCCTTCGGGATCCACCGCTTGTCGGGCGGGATGGTCACCTCGGCAAGGGCGCCCATGGCGGCCTCGAGGCCGTTGCACAGGGCGATCGCATGGACGGTGCCGAGGTGGTTGCGGACCCGGCGGCGGTTGCGGATCACCAGCTCGGCCCGGTGGGGCTCGAGCACGGTGAAGCGCGGCCGGATCGTAGCGAAGTAGGGCGCCTTGCGTGCGAAGGCGAAGGAGAAGAGTCGCTCGCCGCGCGGGAGTCGGTCGAGGGTCTTCCAGAGCGTCAGGACGGACGGCATGCGCCGCATCTTACTCGTGGGTAACCCCGCAGTTGTCAGGCGTCCTTCGCCTGCTGCTCCGCCACCTGGCGGTGGACGTCCTCCATGTCGAGACCCTTGACTGCCGTGATCAGTTCCTCCAGCGCAGGAGCAGGAAGCGCGCCCGCCTGGGCGAAGACCAGGACGCCCTCGCGGAAAGCCATCAGCGTGGGGATCGAGGTGATCTGGGCGGCGCCGGCGAGCCCGCGCTCGGCCTCGGTGTCGACCGATCCGAACACGACGTCGTCGTGCCGCTCGGAGGCCTCCTCGTAGATCGGGGCGAACTGACGGCACGGCCCGCACCAGCTCGCCCAGAAGTCGACGAGGACGATGTCGTTGTCAGTGACCGTGTCGTCGAAGGTGGATTCCACGAGGTCGATGGTGGCCATGGCAGCAGAACGCCCGCCATGACAACGCTATTCCGGCGGCGCCAGCCTCACGCGACCGCCTCCGGCCGATGCCCGACGGCGAAGATCCGGCGGAAGGGCAGCACCACGCCGTACCCGCGGTCGGGGTACGCCGCCCGCAGCCTCGCCTTGAACTCCGCCTCGAACCGCGGCCGCAGGTCGTCGGGCAGCGCCTGCAGGGTCGGCCGGGCGCCGGTGCCGGAGACCCAGGTGAAGACGGGGTCGTCGCCGGTCAGCACGTGGAGGTACGTCGTCTCCCAGACATCCGGCTCGAGGCCGGCCCGCGCCAGCACGTCGAGGTAGGCGGCCGGCGCGTGGCTGTCGGGGACCGTGACCGCGGCCGTGTGCTCGGCGTACGGCTGCTCGGCGGCGAGCTCGCCGCGGATCGTGTGGCTCGGCTGGTCGAAGTTGCCGGGCACCTGGAAGGCCAGCCAGCCGCCGGGCCGGACCCGGGCGGCCAGGTCGGGCAGCAGCTCGAGGTGGTCGGGAAGCCACTGGAGGGTGGCGTTGGAGAGGAGCAGGTCGACCTGCTGGCCGCGCGCGACCCAGTCACGCAGGTCGGCCAGCTCGAACTCCACCTCCGGCACGTCCCTGCGGGCGGCCTCGATCATGGCGGCACTCGAGTCGACGCCGCGCACCCGTGCGGTCGGCCAGATCTCGGAGAGGAGCCGGGTCAGGTTGCCCGGCCCGCACCCGAGGTCGACCACGTCGACCGGATCGGCCGCGCCGACCCTGGCGATCAGGTCCGCGAACGGGCGGCCCCGTTCGCCGGCGAAGGTGAGGTAGCGCTGCGCGTCCCAGGTGAACATGTCTCTCACTCTATCTTGACATCAAGATTCTCGACAAGCGCTACGCTGTGCCGGTGCGGGACGAGGTCGACGAGCTGATCGAGGCGTGGGAGCGCGAGCGCTCCGACCTCGACCTGGCGCCGGTCGCCGTGTTCAGCCGGATCTCCCGGCTCGCCCGCCACCTCGACCTCGCCCGCCGGGACGCGTTCACCCGGCACGGCATCGAGTCGTGGGAGTTCGACGTGCTGGCCGCGCTGCGTCGCGCCGGCTCGCCGTACGAGCTCTCCCCCGGCCGGCTGCTGCGCGAGACGCTGGTGACCAGCGGGACGATGACCAACCGGGTCGACCGGCTCGCCGCCCGCGGGTACGTCGAGCGCTCCCCCGATCCGGCCGACCGGCGCGGGGTGATCGTGCGACTGACGTGGGAGGGCAAGGCCGCGGTCGACGGCGCCTTCGAGGCGCTGCTCGAGGCCGAGACCGCGCTGCTCGCCGACCTGGCGGACCGCGACCGGACCCGGCTCGCCGCCCTGCTCCGCTCCCTCCTCGCCCCCTTCAGCTGACCGGGCATTTCAGTCCGCGACCTCAGCCGCCTCGAGCCACTCGAGCTCGAGGGTTTCGCGCTCCTCGGCCAGCTGTTGTGCGAGTACGCCGAGATCGGCCAGCCGCTCGTAGTCGGACCCGGCCGCCTCGACCTGCGCGTGGAGCTCTGCCTCGCGCTCGGCCACCCGGGCCAGCTGCTTGTCGATCCGGTCCATGGTCTTGCGAGCTAGACGCCCTTCCTTGCTGCTGGGTTTCGACGCGATCGCGCGGCTTCGTTCCTCAGCCGCGTCGCGTGCTCTACCTTCGCTCGCCCACGGCGGGCGCTCGTGCCTCGCGCCCACCTGCTCGCTGCGGCGGTGGAGGTACTCGTCGACGCCGCCGGGGAGCATGGAGATCTGACCGTCGCCGAGCAGCGCCCAGACGGAGTCGGTGACCCGCTCGAGGAAGTACCGGTCGTGCGAGACGACGACGAGCGTGCCGGGCCAGCGGTCGAGGAAGTCCTCGAGGACGTTGAGGGTCTCGATGTCGAGGTCGTTGGTGGGCTCGTCGAGGAGCAGCACGTTCGGCTCGGTCAGCAGCAGCCGCAGCAGCTGGAAGCGTCGCCGCTCCCCGCCGGAGAGGTCACCGAGGCGGGCGGTGAGCCGGTCGCCGGTGAAGCCGAACCGCTCCAGCAACGACGAGGCTGTGACGTCGGAGCCGTCGGCAGTCCGGGTCACGCGCTTGATCGACTCGACCGTCGGCAGCACCCGAGACTCCGGGTCGAGATCATCGTCGAGCTGTTGGGTCAGGTGCTGGAGCGCGACGGTCCGGCCGTGCTTCACCCGACCCGCGGACGGCGCGAGCGTGCCGGCGAGCAGGTGCAGCACCGAGGTCTTGCCCGCCCCGTTGACGCCCACGATCCCGACCCGGTGGCCCGGTCCGAGCCGCCAGGTGGCGTGGGACAGCAGCTGCCGGTCACCCCGGGTGAGGTCGGCGTCCTCGACGTCGATCACGTCCTTGCCGAGCCGCTGCGAGGCGAACCGCTGGAGCTCCAGCCGGTCGCGTGGCGGCGGCTCGTCGGCGATCAGGGCGGTCGCGGCGTCGATCCGGAACTTCGGCTTCGCCGTCCGGGCCGGCGCACCGCGGCGCAGCCAGGCGAGCTCCTTGCGCACCAGGTTCTGGCGGCGTACCTCCGACGCGGCCGACTGCCGCTGTCGCTCGGCCTTGGCGAGCACGAACGCGGCGTACCCGCCCTCGTAGGCGTCGACCGCGCCGTCGTGCACCTCCCACGTCCACTGGCACACCGCGTCGAGGAACCAGCGGTCGTGGGTGACGACCACCAGCGCGGAGGCCCGGTTCGCGAGGTGGTTCGCGAGCCAGGTCACCGCCTCGACGTCGAGGTGGTTGGTCGGCTCGTCGAGGACGATCAGCTCGTGATGGCCGAGCAGCAGTGCGGCCAGGGCGCAGCGGCGCCGCTCGCCGCCGGACAGGCCGGCGACGGCCCGGTCGAGCGTGACGTCGGCGAGCAGCACCTCGACCACCTCGCGAGTGCGCGGGTCCGCGGCCCACTCGTGGTCGGCCCTGCCGCCGAGCACCGACTCGCGGACGGTGTGGGTGTCGACCAGGTCGTCGCCCTGCCGCAGGTGTGCCGTCAGCAGTCCGCGCGATTGCGAGACCCGGCCGCTGTCGGGCGGTTCGAGGCCGAGCATGACCCGCAGCAGCGTGGTCTTGCCGTCGCCGTTGCGGCCGACGATCCCGATCCGTTGCCCCGCGGCTACGCCGAGCGAGACGTCGGTGAGCAGCGGCCGGATGCCGTAGGCCTTGGAGACTCGCTCGAGATTGATGAGGTTCGACATCGCTCGCTCATCCTCCCAGCACGACCAGCGGTCACCGCGCGGCGGGTTTGAACGCCCTGCGCGGGGGAATGACCTCAGCACCTCATCGAGGACGTGAGATGGACGTCGACTACCCGAGCCTGCTGAAGGCCGCCGACACCTACGAGCAAGTGGTGACGGACAGCCAGGTCGAGAGCCTGTATCTCGACTACACCGGCGACTTCGGCCACGACCGGCTCGCCCAGGCGGCCAGCTCGTTCGTGGCGCGCTGGCAGGACGGCGGCGAGGAGCTGGCCCGCGCCAACGCGGGCATCGCGACCGACGTACGCCAATGTGTCGCGCTCTACCAGTTCATCGACAACGCCCGCGAGGACGTCTTCGGGGCTCTGCGAGGCCTGTTCGGCGGTGGCGGATGACCGGCGGCCTCTTCGAGATCTTCGACCGGCTCGGGCTGCTGGCGCAGACGCCTGCCGACGACCTCGTCCCCGGAGACCCCGAGGCAGCCGAGTCGATGGCGGCCGACGCACGCACCACCGGCGAGCGGCTGGGCGACAGCGCCGCGACGATCGACGCGATCACCGTCGCCTGGGAAGGTGATGCCGCGACCGCCTACCGCGCCCGGCAACGACTCAACGCCGATGGCTGGCGCGACGCCGCAGGCAACCTGGACCAGGCCCGCAAGGCGTTGCTGAAGTACGCCGACACGCTGCGCGACGCCAAGAAGGACGCCGGCGAGGCGGTGGCGATGTTCGAGGAGGGGATGCGCCTCGCAGCCACCCAGCACGTCGAACGGTACGAAGCGTTTCGCGAGGCCATGGGCGAGACCCCTTTCCCGATTCCCGACTACGGGGCCCCGTCCCGGGCGGAGCTGGACGAGATGCCGGCCGGACGCAGCACCCGCGACGCCGCCGTGGATCTCCTGAACGGAGCCCAGGAGTCGGTCCGGACCGCCGGCGACAGCTGCGCCGCCAGCCTGGACTCCCTGAGCGATCCCATGCCGTGGTCCGAGACGGGCCTCGGCGGCCTGGCGGAGACGCCCGGCACCGAGGGCGACCCCGACGACCGCGGACCCCACGACCCGTTGACCGGCCCGGTGCCGCTCGATGACGCGTCACTGCTCAACGACATGTTCTCGCAAGGTCAGATCGGCGACTGCTGGTTCCTGGCGGGTGCGGGCTCGGTGGCCAACGCGGACCCCGACTGGATCCGCGACCACATCCGGCAGAACTCCGACGGCAGCTACACCGTCACGCTCTACGAGGACGGCGAGCCGGTCGACGTCCGGGTCGAGGCGTCGGTCATCCGCGACGGCGTCCGCGGCACGGACGGCCTGCCGAGCTGGATCTCCGTCTACGAGAAGGCGGCCGCCCAGCACCTGGGCGGGGAGTACGACGACGTGGCGGGCGGGTACAGCAGCGACGCGCTGGAGATGGTGACCGGGCGCGACGTCGAGACCGACAACGACCAGAGCCTCGAGGACATCCAGCGCGGCCTGGACGAGGGGCGCATCTTCGCGGTCTCCACCGAGACCGACGGCTCGCTCAACCCGTTCGACGACGAGGTGGACGACGACCGCGTGGTGCCGAACCACGCCTACATGATCGACGAGGTGCGTCGCAACGACGACGGCGAGCTCGAGGTGCACGTCGTCAACCCCTGGGGGCCCGACGGCGGCTCGCTCGACGGCGAGCACAAGGATGGTGACATGTGGCTCTCCGAGGACGAGCTCCACGGCAGCTTCGACGACGTCTACAGCGTGGCGGGAAGGTGAGGGAGATGACGACCCGGACCGTCCGCGCCAGCCAGGGATCGCAGCCGACCTTCGAGGGCGTGCGCGTCGGCATCGTGGTCGCCGCGATGCACCGGGGCGAGCCCAAGGTGCGACTCCTGATCCGTAGCTGGGAGGACAAGAAGCGGGTCGACCTCGTGGTCGGGGACAGCGAGGACCTGTTCGGCCGCGGCACCCTCACGGTCGACGGGATCCACCTCAGCGAGGACGCCGGGACGCGCGACCAGATCACGCTGACCTTCGACCCGGCAGGGGTAGCGGCCCATGAGTGAGGCCACCGGTCGCCGGCTCGCGGTCGCCGCCGGATGCCTGGCCCTCGTGCTGTCCGCCACCGGGTGCCAGGACGACGTCGGAGACGTGACGCTCGAGGAGGCCAGGTCAGACTTCCCGCCCCTCGTCGAGCAGGTCCACGAGGCCCTCGTCAGCGAGCTGGGCGTGAGCGAGGCGCCGCCGACGAGCGGCACCCTCGCGCCCGGCCCCGAGGACGGCACGTGCTACCTCGCCACCCAGGGCTACCGCTACCCCGAGCTGCTCGGTGTCGACGTCCCGCTGGACGAGGTGAGGGACGTGGTGGCTGGCGTGCTGGAACCGGAAGGCTGGGACGTCGGCGAGGAGCTGGAGCTCCCCGGCGGTTTCGTCGGCTTCGACGCCGAGGGGCCGGGTGACGCGCGGCTGGAGCTGCGCACGAAGTCCGACTCGGAGGTCCACGTCGAGGCCCTGGTCTCGGGCGACTGCGAGCGAGGAACGCTACCTGCGCCGTGAGTGGGCACGGCTCACGAGTACGCCACGACGTGGGCGCCCGCGACCGCCCCGGTGACGACCCGCACCCGCTGCTCGCCGTCATACCCCGCCAGTGCGCCGGCGGCGACCCGCGCCGTCTCGGCATCCCCGCACCAGAACACACACGTGGGGCCGGACCCCGAGACCAGCCCACGTAGCGCGCCGGCCGCCTCTCCTGCGGCGAGCAGCTCGGCGAGGTCGGGTCGCAGATCGATCGCGGCCTGCTGCAGGTCGTTGTGGAGGAGCGGCGCCACCGCCTCGGCCGGGTCGCCGAGGAACTCCACGAGCCGGTGAGGCGCCCGCGGCTGCGCCGGCGCATCGGGCGTCAGCTCGTCGAACCGGCGGTAGACCGACGGGGTGGACAGGCCCTCGTCGGGGGTGACCACCACCCACCAGCGCGGCACCTCGGCCCCGGGAAGCTGCTCGACCACTTCGCCACGCCCGGTGCCGAGCGCGTTCCCCCCGACCAGCGCGAACGGTACGTCGCTCCCGAGCCCGGCCGCCAGGGCGAACAGGTCTGCATCGCTGGTGCCCGCCTGCCACAGCCGGTCGAGCGCCACCAGGGTCGCGGCCGCGTCGGCCGAGCCGCCGGCCAAGCCTGCCGCGACCGGGATCCCCTTGCGAATGTGGATCCGTGCGGCCCGGTCGAGCCCGTGGTGCCCGGCGAGAGCTCGGCCGGCCCGGACCACCAGGTTGGTGTCGTCGGTCGGCACCCCGGACAGGTCCACCGGACCGACCCCCTCGACCGCGAGGGACCAGCTGTCGGCGGCGTCGACGGTGACGTCGTCGTACAGGGAGACCGCGTGGTAGACGGTCATCAGCGGGTGGAACCCGTCGGGCCGCGGGGCACCCACCCCGAGGTGCAGGTTGATCTTCGCCGGTGCACGGACGGTCACACTCACGGGTTCAGCTCCTCGGCCACGCGGACGAAGTCCTCGATCCGCAGCGACTCGCCGCGCGCGAGGGGGTCGATGCCGGCGGCGGTCAGGGCCCGCTCGGCGGCCCCGGTGGAACCGGCCAGCGGGCGAAGGGCGCCGCGCAGCCCCTTACGGCGGTGGGCGAAGGCGGCGTCGACGACGACGAAGACGTCCTCGCGCGACACCCGGGAGGTCGGCGGGTCGCGGCGGGTCCATGCGACCAGTCCGGAGTCGACGTTCGGCGCCGGCCAGAAGACGTTGCGGCCGATCGCACCGGCCCGGCGTACGTCGGCGTACCAGGCGGCCTTGACGCTCGGCACGCCGTAGACCTTCGAGCCGGGCGGTGCGGCCAGCCGGTCGGCGACCTCGGACTGCACCATCACGAGCCCGCGCTCCAGCGACGGCAGCAGCGCGAGCAGGTGGAGCAGCACGGGGACCGAGACGTTGTAGGGCAGGTTCGCGACCAGCGCCGTCGGCGCCGGACCCGGTACGCCGTCGATCCGGAGCGCGTCGGCCAGCAGCACCTCGCACCGGTCGGCCTGCTCGGGCGCGAACTCCGCGATCGTCGCGGGCAGCCGCTCGGCCAGCACCGGGTCCACCTCGATCGCGACGACCCGCTCGGCGACCGCCAGCAGCGCCAGTGTCAGCGAGCCGAGGCCCGGACCGACCTCGACCACCACGTCACGGCCCGTGACGCGCGACTCGCGGACGATCCGACGGACCGTGTTCGCGTCGATCACGAAGTTCTGGCCACGCTGCTTCGTGGGCCGCAGGTCGAGGGCGGCCGCCAGCGAACGCACTTCCGCCGGCCCGAGAAGTCTCGGACCGGCGGAAGACGTCATGCCGAAGAGGTTAGTGACTACTGGGGCAGGCCCAGCGACTGGGAGCAGTGCGGCCAGGAGCCGTAGCCGCCGGTCGCGGCACGGACCTTCTCGGCGATCGCGATCTGGGTCTCGCGGCTCTGCTGGTGCGGCATGCCGGGACCGCCGTACCCCTGCCAGGTGCTGAGCGAGAACTGGAGGCCGCCGTAGTAGCCGTTGCCGGTGTTGATCGCCCAGTTGCCGCCCGACTCGCACTGCGCGAGCGCGTCCCACACGCTGTTGCCGGAGGCGTAGTTTGCGGTCGGCTCCTCCTGGGTGCCGACCTTGACGATCGCGGCCTGCGGCTGGTCGAGCACGTTCTGCTTCAGGACCTTGCGCGCCACGAGCTCGCCGTTGCGGTAGGTGATCCGGTAGGTGACGTGGCGCAGCCCGTCGTCGCCGGAGCGCACGACGCTGGTCTCACCCTCGAACATGGAGTCGTCGGCCCGCTCGATCGTCGAGAAGTCGATCGCCTCGTTCTTGACCCGCTTCGTGACGACGCGGATGTCGGTGAACACGACCTGGTCGCCGTCGTCGAGCTCGGCCTTGGCGCCCGGCTTGATCTGGTCGTGCTTGTCGACCTTCACGCCGAGCTCGTCCAGCGCCTCGCGGGCGGTGAGGGCCGGGACGTTCCGGGTGACCGCCTTCTTGCCGGCGATCTTGAACGTCAGCTTCTTGGGCGTGACGACCTCGAGCGCCAGACCCTCCCGATCGATGCTGCCGCCGCGCGACACCGAGAGTGCGGCGCCGGCGTAGCGGTCGCCGATCTGGACGAGGGCGCTGCCCACGTCCGTCGCGGTCACCCAGTGGGTCTCGGTCTCACCGTCGACGGTGAGCTCGACCGGGCGGCCGAAGCGGATGCTGATAGCGCTGCCGTCGGAGACGGCCTCGTCAACGCTGGGGAACACCTGGTCCCGGTCGGTGACCTCGATGCCCTCGGAGTCCAGGACGTCGCCGACGGTCCCGCCCATGGCGGTGACCTCGCGCTCCCGGCCGTCGAGGCTCACGGTGACGGTGTTGCTCAGGGAGGTGTAACCGTAGGTCGTCCCGGCGAGTGCCAGGATCACGCCGGCTGTCAGGCCGACGAGGGCGGTCTTGCTGTCGATCAGGCGTGCGATGAGGCTGCGCGTCTGCACATTTCTCCGAACGTCGTGCTCTCCGGGCCTCGGGTCCGACGCGCCCCGGGGCGCGCGGCACTCGTCTCGGGGGAGTGCGTGCGCTAGCGGGGGTTCTCGCGTCGGTCGAAATCTTCCCGATCCCGGCCAACAGTCACAAGACGATAACGGTGGCCCCTGATGACGCCAACTCTCCAGTGCCCTGGGAGGGTTCCTGGGCGCGGCTGGTGACACTCAAGTGACGAATGTGGCCAGTGTGGACGTGGCCTCCGTCACCAGGCTCCCCCGAACGCCACGTCGGTGTTGCGGTCGACGGCGTGGCACAGCTCCGTGAGGTCAGCGCCGCGCACCTGGGCCATCGCCCGCATCGTGTGCGGGACGAGGTAGGAGGCGTTGGGCCGGCCGCGGTAGGGGACCGGAGTCAGGTACGGCGCATCGGTCTCGACCAGCAGCCGGTCGTCCGGGGTCACGACCAGTGCGTTGCGCAGCGGAGCGGCGTTCTTGAACGTGACCGTTCCCGCGAAGCTGAGGTAGGCGCCGCGGTCGAGGCAGGCCCGGGCGAGCTCGGCATCCCCGGAGAAGCAGTGCATGACCCAGCGGTCCGGGGGGCCCTCGTCGTCGATCACGCGCAGCACGTCGTCGTGGGCGTCTCGGTCGTGGATCACCAGGGTCTTGTCCAGCCGCTTCGCGAGGTCGATGTGCCGACGGAAGCTCTCCTCCTGGGCGGCCCGACCCTCCTCGCCGGTGCGGAACCGGTCGAAACCGGTCTCCCCCACCGCGCGCACCTTGTCGTGGGCCTGTGCCAGCTGCTCGATCTCGGCCAGGGCCGCGTCGAGCTCACCGCTCGCCGCCAGCCGGGGCGCCTCGTTCGGGTGGAGGGAGACGCCGGCGACGAGCGCGGCGTGGGTCGCGGCGGCCTCGACCGCCCAGCGGGCGCCGGGCAGGTCGCAGCCGATCTGGACGATCCGAGTCACGTTGACGGCCCTCGCCGCCGCGATCGCGTCCTCGGTGCCGAACCAGTCGCCGTCGGCGATGTCGAGGTGGCAGTGGTTGTCGACCACCGGATGGGGCAGCGGGTCGGGAGCCGGCGGACGCTGCCGGTCGCGCCGCGCGCCCGACTTCTCCTCGGTGGGCGCCCGGCGCCGGGTCGGTCCCTCGCTCACGCGTCCTCCCCGGTGTCGCGGTGGACTGCGTCGTACACGTCGCGCTTGGGTACGGCGGCGGCGCGCGCCACCTGCACGATCGCCTCCTTGCGCGTGGTGCCGTCGGCCTCGAGGTCGGCCACCGCGGCACGGTACGTGGCGGGGTCGGCCGCCATCGGCTTGGCGACCGCGCCCGCGACCACGATCGTCACCTCGCCACGGACGCCGGGCTCGGCCCAGGCTGCGAGGTCGGCCAGCCCTCCTCGGCGTACCTCCTCGTGGGTCTTGGTCAGCTCGCGGCACACCGCGCCCGCCCGGTCGTCGCCCCACGCCGACGCCATCGCGGCCAGCGCCGCACGGGTCCGGTGGGGCGCCTCGAAGAACACCATCGTGCGCTCCTCGCCGGCCAGCGACGCCAGGCGGCGCGACCGCTCGCCCGCCTTGCGGGGCAGGAAGCCCTCGAAGCAGAACCGGTCGACCGGGAGGCCCGAGACGGCCAACGCGGTCAGCACGGCCGAGGGGCCCGGGACCGCCGTCACCGGCACGTCGGCCTCGACCGCGGCTGCGACCAGGCGGTACCCGGGGTCGGACACGCTCGGCATCCCCGCGTCGGTCACCAGCAGCACCCGCTCCCCGGCGAGCAGCGACTCGACGAGCGCCGGGGTCCGGCTGGCCTCGTTGCCCTCGAAGTAGGAGACCACGCGGCCGGCGATGGCCACGTCCAGGTCGGAGCACAGCCGGCGCAGCCGGCGGGTGTCCTCGGCGGCGATCACGTCCGCGCCGGCGAGTTCCTCGGCGAGCCGCGGCGGCGCGTCGGCCACCCGCCCGATCGGGGTGGCCGCGAGCACGAGCGTCCCGGTCATGGCTCGATCATGGCAGCCGGCGGCGTACCGCTGGCTGTTCGACAGGACAGGCGCTATCCGATGTCGATGATGACCTCGTCCAGGCTGCCCCGCAGCACGTCGTCGCCGCCGGTCTTGGCCCCGACGATCACCGGCTGGTTGTTCGAGATGTGGCCGGTGACCTTCCGGTTCGTGAACACCCTCCCGTCGACCACGGCCTGCACCGAGGTCGCGGTCCGCCGGCACTGCACCGTGTGGATGCGTCCGTCGACGATGTCCACCTGCGCGACCCGCTTCACCGCCCGACGGCGTCCATCCGGCATGACCCCCTTGAAGACGCAGTGGAGCCGGCCGACGGAGTGGTTGCTGGCGCGCTTGATCTCCATCTTCCAGTCACCGCCCTTGGTGGTCTGGTACCCCTTGCGCACCAGGTCGTAGCTGTCGTCGGGCATCGGGCCGTCCGCCGCCCGCACGGTGGCCTTCACCGTGATGGGACTGTCGCCCGGGTCCAGGCTGTTGGAGTCGGGCACCTCCACGTAGGAGGCCGCGCCATCGAAGGTGTACGACCTCCCTGAGACCAGTCCCGGGTCGCCGGTCGTGACACCGACGATCCGGCCGTCGTTACCGCCCCCGAGCGGGGCGGAGTCCTCCATCACGGAGGCATCCGCTCCCTCGTTCATCTTCCAGTGCGCCACCACATCCGCCTGAGCGGCGGTCGGAATCACGGTCACGGCAGCGGCGAGCAATGCGGGTGCAGCCCACGTCTTCATGTTGTCCCCCCTACTTCACGCCGAGACGGCGCGGAGTCCAGCCATGCAAACACCAGATCGAGTCGCTGGCAAGGGAAAACCTCCCACGATCGGTACTCGGACCGGCGGTCTACAGTCTCCGACCATGACCGCCGCCGCGACCGACGCAGCCCGGGCGGGGCTGTCTCGAACCGCGGCCGGGAAAGCGGTCCCGCTCGCCTCCGAGCGATCCGGCCGACGACGGGTGCTGGAGGACCCGCTGGTCGGCTGGTCGGCCTCGATCGGGGTGGCGCTGCTCGCGTTCCTCCTGCGGGTGTGGCGGGTCGGCACCCCCGACGAGTTCGCCTTCGACGAGACCTACTACGCCAAGGACGCCTGGTCGCTCGTCAACCACGGCTACGTGCGCAAGTACGTCGAGGACGCGAACGACCTGATCATCAACGGCGACACCCGCGGCTTCTGGCAGGACGACCCGTCGATGATCGTCCACCCCGAGGCCGGCAAGTGGCTGATCGGACTCGGCGAGCAGACCCTCGGTCTCGACCCCACGGGATGGCGGATCCCGGCGGTCGTCGTGGGCTCGCTCATGGTGCTGGTGATGGTACGGCTGGTCCGGCGGCTCACCGGCTCCACGCTGTGGGGGTGCGTCGCAGGCCTCCTGCTCTGCTTCGACGGCCTCCACTTCGTGCTGTCG
Source organism: uncultured Actinomycetota bacterium (assembly GCA_963826265.1). Lineage (GTDB taxonomy): Bacteria > Actinomycetota > Actinomycetes > Propionibacteriales > Nocardioidaceae > Nocardioides. The sequence continues at coordinate 636,744 of CAWGWH010000001.1, read as the reverse complement.
CGGCTGGCGCTCCTCGACATCTTCCTGGCGTTCTTCACGCTGTGCGCGGTGCACTGCTGCGTCGCCGACCGCGACTGGCTCCGAGCACGGCTGGCCCGGCGTACGACGGTGCCCGCGACCGGCTGGGGACCGGTCCGGTCGGTGCTCTGGCGGCCGTGGCTCGCCCTCGGCGGTGTCTGCTTCGGACTGGCGGTCGGCACCAAGTGGAGCGCGATCTACGTGGTGGCGGCGTTCGGGATGATGGTCTGGCTCTGGAGCGCGGGTGCCCGCCGGTCGTTCGGGGTCCGCTGGCCGGTGGCGCGGTCGGCTCTGGTCGACGGCGTACCCGCGTTCGTGCACCTGGTGCTGGTCGGGTTCGTCGTCTACGTCGCGACGTGGACCGGCTGGCTGGTGAATGCCGAGGAGTACGAGCGAAGCCTCTCGAACACGCAGTACACCCAGTTCGAGGGCGGTGAGCCGTGGCCGACCCGGGACGAGCCGGACGCGTCCGGGTTCGGCGAGGTGACGCAGTCACTGCGTTCGCTGGCCGCCTACCACCAGGACGTCTACGTCTTCCACACCCACTTCCTCGACGACTCCGACCACACGTACGAGTCGCAACCGCTCGGCTGGCTGCTGCTGGGCCGCGGAGTGGGCGTGGACGCCGACACCGACATCCAGCCCGGCCAGCAGGGCTGCGAGGCCGAGGCGGGGTCGGACTGCCTGCGGCAGGTCATCCTGCTGGGCACGCCCGCACTCTGGTGGGGATCGGTGCTGGCGCTGCTCGCATCGCTCGGCTACTGGATCGGGCAGCGCGACTGGCGGTTCGGGATCCCGGTCGTGGGCACGCTCGTCACCTGGCTGCCGTGGCTGGCCAACGACGACCGCCCGATCTTCCTCTTCTACGCGATGCCGACGCTGCTGTTCCAGGTGATCGCCTGCACGCTCGTGATGGGCAAGCTGGTCGGCCCCTCGCGAGAACCGACGCCGAGGCGGACGCTCGGCGTGATCGTCGCCGGCTCGTTCCTGGTGCTCGTGATGCTCAACTTCGCGTGGTTCTACCCGATCTACACCGACCAGCTGCTGACCCACCGGGAATGGCTGCAGCGGATCTGGTTCTCCCGCTGGGTCTGAGCCTCACCAGCCGAAGAACGGCGTGGAGGGCGTCGGCGGCCTCGCCGGGTCGTCGAGCGCCGGCTCCAGGTCGGCCCCCGCCTCCTCGGCGAGCTCACGCAGCCGGGCCTCGATGTCGGACACCGTGCCCTCGACGTCCACCCGGGTCTCGGCCATGTGGAGCACCAGCGTCCTCCCCTCCCGGGGTCGGACCCACACCGCACCCATCGGGGCCGCGCCGACCTGCCGCACCTCCGAGAGCGGGAGCGTACGGCGGCTCACCCGGCCCTGGGCGATCAACGTGTCGCCGGTGACCCGGACGCCGCGCCAGAACTCCGAGGTGCCCCAGAAGCCCACAGCCACGAACGCCAGCGCGAAGGGCTCGAGCTCGAAGACCAGCGACCACAGCCCCACCCCGAGGATGATCAACGCGGGCCACTGGAACCACCGCTGCCAAGCGCGCGGCTTGGCGATGAGCGTGGTGAGCTCGGCGTCCATGGGCCCCAAGGCTATGCGATACGACTGAACGAGTTGATTCGTGCGTCCGCGGCAGTTGAGTCGTGGAGTTGCGGCAACGCGCCTGCCGCGCAGACGCGACTCGACTGCCGCGGACGCACGACTCGACTCTCCGTCCGATCAGACCACTTGCCCGCCGCCCGCGGCCACGTCCGCCAGTCCGCCGATCAGGGCGAGCGTGCCGGCACCGTCCTCCTTCATTCGTCGGGGTCGAGGGCGCTCGGCGTCCGCCTCGACCGGACCGCGGCTAGGCCGGGTCCGTGCGCGTGGTGCGCTCGCGTGGGACGTCGAGCGGCGGTACGCCGCCCAGGCCCTTTCGGTAGCGGACGTGGCCGGCGTGTGCGTCCAACGTGCCGTAGAGGCAGCAGCGGGCGGCCCACGAGACCGGCTCGGCACCGTGGCGCCAGGAGTCGCCGAACGAGATCCACGCCGGAACCCAGCCGGCCGCGTCGTCCCACGCGCCACGCCGGGCCATCAGCAAGCGGCGCCGCAGCTGGAACGCCCGCCGCGGCCCGTCAGGACAGTTGGGCGCGGTCGCAACCGGCCACAGGCACAGGTCGTGCTGCCATCAGCTCGATCTCGAGGGCGACCAGCACCGCCGGGTCGACCAAGACGGTCGCCACGTTCTCGTGCGGCGGTCGCAACATGGCGCAACAGTCACCCGGATCCCCGTGACCGGTCAAGGGTGGTGGATGCTGGGCCGATGCTGCTGCCCCCGTTCGCCGCCGCCGGCAGCGCGCGCCCGGTCGACCCGGCCAGGCCCGAGGCGCTGGCCGCGCCACTGGCGCCGTACCTGTGCGTGGAGACGGGCGGCGCGCCCACGACGCTGGCGCTCGCGAGCGGAGACGACCGGCTGGCGGTGACGTACGACGGCACCGGCTGCGCGCTGTCCGTCACCGCCGGGGGCGAGACCACCGAGCACCACAGCCGCCGACACGGCCGGCCGGAGGCGCCGGTCGAACGGTTAGCGCTCACCCTGACCGGCACCCGGCTTTCGGCCCTGACCTTCGAGGCCGGCCACTGGGCCGTCCGCGGCTTCGTGGACCTGCGCGACCGGGTCGACACCCATGACGAGTCCTGGCTGGCCGGGGTGCGCGCCGACGGCGGCGAGCTGCGCGGCTTCGGCCAGCTCGGGCTGCGGGACGTGCGGCTGGTGACGCACGCGGACGGCTCGCCGTACCGCCAGGGGTCGGAGGTCCTGCTCACTGCGACCAGCGCGGGCCCCGGCTTCTTCGACACCGCCCACACCTCGGTCTGGTCGCTCGACCCGGTCGCGCTGACGCTGGCACACCGCAGTGACGTGTTCTTCCGGCGCACCGGCCGACCGGGTGCGTACGGCGACCACGCGTCACACCTGCTGCGTGACGGCGACCGGTGGCTGCTGGCCACCAGCACCTGGGGCGACTTCGACCACCGGCGGAAGGGTGCGCGCGTGGCCGCGACCCTGGCCGAGACGACGGCCGACCTGCTCACCGGGCGACATGTGCTCGACACCCGGCCGCTGCCGCTCCCCACGACCGGTCTCACGTCGGTCGGCGTGTGGGACCCGCACCTGGTGCGGACCGACAGCGGGTGGCTCGCGGCGTACGTCAGCGCCACGAAGTTCTTCCGCTTCCACCCGGTGCTCGCGACCGGCCCGACCCTCGACGACCTGACGCTGCGCGCCGCCGCGTCCGGCCTCCGCGAGACCGAGGGCGTGACCCTCCACCGGGTCGGCGACGCGTGGCGGGTGCTCGCCAGCGACGGCGTCCGCCGCCGCTACCCGGTGCTCGACCTCGACCTCACCGAGGTCGGCGAGCTCGACGCGCCGTACCCCTCCAACATCCCCTGGCCGACCCTCCTCGACCACGACGGGACGCACCTGCTGATCGGGTTCGACGGCGAACCGGCCGGCGGCCGGCTGGTGGGCTACGGGAGCCACGGGAGGGTCCGCTTCGCCCGCCCGCGCTGACACCCCAAGGTCCGACGTCCTACTGTCGGCGGATGGACGATCTGACGGACGCCGATCTCACCCACCTACGCCGCTGCGTCGAGCTCGCCCGGGGGGCACTCGAGGACGGCGACGAGCCGTTCGGGTCGGTGCTGGTCGATCCGGCCGGCGTGGTGCTCCATGAGGATCGCAACCGCACTGCCGGCGGCGACCAGACGCGCCACCCGGAGTTCGAGCTGGCCCGGTGGGCGGCCGCGCACGTGGCGGCCGACGTCCGCGCGGCGTGCACCGTCTACACGTCGGGCGAGCACTGCCCGATGTGTTCGGCGGCCCATGCGTGGGTGGGGCTTGGCCGGATCGTGTATGCCGGCTCGAGCGCGCAGCTGACCGAGTGGCGCCGGGGATGGGGGCTGCCGGACGGGCCGGTCGCGCCGCTGCCGATCACCGAGGTGGCACCGGGCCTGCCGGTCGCCGGCCCGGCGGCGGAGCTGGAGGAGGAGCTGCGAGAGCTGCACCGGCAGTGTGGCGAGCGGCAGGTGGCGTCGTGAGCGGGATCAAGCAGCTGCGGCTCGTCGTCCATGCCACCGACTACGACGCGGCGGTGCGGTTCTTCCGCGATGTGCTCGGGGCACCGGTGGCCGAGGAGTACGCGGGCGACGGCGGCGCCCACGTCACCATCCTCGACGTCGGCCGCGCCACGCTGGAGCTGTCCAACGACGCCCAGATCGAGCTGATCGACCGGGTCGAGGTCGGTCGCCGGGTCGCGCCGCACTTCCGGGTCGCGCTGGAGGTCGACGACTGCGAGGTGAGCACGCGGGACGCGATCGCGGGCGGTGCCGAGGAGATCGCGCCGCCGACGCGCACGCCGTGGGACTCGCTGAACTCCCGGCTCGCGGCACCGGCCGGTGTCCAGCTGACGCTGTTCCAGGAGCTCGGCACCACGCCGTAACAACCGTGGGTGGAACGGTCTGGTAACAGGTCTTCCCGGCGGCCCGGATCCGGCGGATACTGGCGATCGAGGGCTCGGGCTCATCAATCGGACCTGGGGGGGACCGCGATGGACGTGATGCATCACGCCGCGATCGACGACCTGCTCGAGACGGTTCGGGCCGAGCTCGACCGGGTCCGGCCCGCCGACCTTGAGCACGAGGTCGCTGACGGTGCCGTGGTGGTCGACATTCGTCCGTTCGAGCAACGGCTCCGCAGCGGGCATCTCCAGGGCGCGATCGTCGTGGACCGCAACGTCCTCGAGTGGCGCCTGGACCCCACGAGTCCGAACCGGCTCGCCGAGGCCACCAACCCCGACGTCCGGTACGTCGTGGTCTGCGACGAGGGCTACAGCTCGAGCCTCGCCGCCGCCAGCCTGCGCCGGCTCGGGCTGCACCGGGCGACCGACCTGGTCGGTGGATACCGGGCGTGGGCCGCCTGGGAGGCGGCGCTCGCGGCACGCCGCCAGGAGGTGGCGGCCGCGGCCACCCGTCCGAGGAACCGGTTCTGGCACCACACCGAGACGCCCGCGGGCGGCAGCCCGGGCGAAGCCATGTGACCTCACCCGCGCGGCCGGAGGTCAGGGGTGGACGAGACCCGACTCGTACGCCGCGATCACCCGCTCCCGCGCGGTCAGGGTGTCGATGCCCGGCGCGGGGCGGGCCTCCGCCACTGCCTGGGCGCCGGCCACGGCGGACACGACGGTGAAGTCCTCGCGTACGCCGAGCATCGTGACGATCCCGTCGCGGACCAGGCCGCCTGGCACGGGTCAGCCGGTCCTGAGCTCGGCGAGGGGCTTGAGCACCCGGTCGTACAGCTCTGCCTTCGTCTCCAGCCCGATACCCGGTTCGTCCGGCAGCCCGACGAGGGAGTCCTCCACGGGTGTGTGGTCGGCGAACCCGTTGAACGGCGCGAAGACGTCCGGATAGGACTCACATCCCCCCAGGCCGAGTCCGGCGGCGATGTTGAGAGCCATCTGGTGGCCTCCGTGCGGGACGCAGCGCTCGGCCGTCCAGCCATGCTGGGCGATCACGTCCAGGATGCGGTAATACTCGACCAGGCCGTAGGACAGTGCGGGATCGAACTGGAGGACGTCCCGATCGGCCCGCATGCCCCCGTAGCGGATCAGGTTGCGGGCGTCCTGGTGGCTGAACAGGTTCTCACCGGTCGCCATCGGCCCGCCGTACCTGCCGGACAACGTGCTCTGCAGCTCGAAGTCCAGAGGATCCCCGGGCTCCTCGAACCACCGCAGACCGAGCGGGGCGAGCGCGTCGGCGTACCGGATCGCGGTGCGGAGATCGAAGCGACCGTTGGCATCGACGGCCAGCCTGCCGGGGTCACCGTCGAGCACTCCGTCGACCACAGCCTCGATACGTCGCAGGTCTTCGTCAAGACTGACACCGCCGATCTTCATCTTGACCACGGAGTAGCCGCGATCGACGTAGGAGCGCATCTCGTCGACGAGGGCCGTGTGCGTCTTGCCGGGGTAGTAGTAGCCGCCCGCGGCGTACACGAACACCTTGGGTGCCAGGTCGCCGACGTTCGATCGTCCGGCAAGCAGTCGCCACAGGGGCACCCCGGCGATCTTGGCGGTGGCATCCCAGACGGCCATGTCGAGTGCGCCCACGGCGACCGACCGCTCGCCATGGCCCCCGGGCTTCTCGTTGCGCATCAGGACCTGCCAGATCGCCGCAGGGTCCAGATTCGTCCCGGCTGCGTCGAGCAGCGTCGCCGGAGCGGTGCGCGCGGCCTCGAGCAGGCGAGGGATGAAGCGCTCGCGCAGCAAGCCCTGGGGGCCGTACCGGCCGTTCGAGTTGAAGCCGAAGCCGACCACCCGACGCCCCTCAGAGACGGCGTCCGTCACCACGGCAACAACCGAGACGGTCATCCCGCTGAAGTCGATGTAGGCGTTGCGGATGTCGGAGCGAATGGGGACGACGACGTCGCGGACCTCCACGATCCTCACATGTACACACCTCCGTTGACGTTGAACACCTGGCCCGTGACGAACCCCGCGTCGTCCGAGCACAGGTAGGCGCACATGGCGGCCACCTCGGCCGGCTCACCCTGCCTGCCGACCGGCACCTTCGCGGCCATCTGCGCGTAGTGCGCAGCGGCGACGGTCTCGTCACCGAGCGTGCGGGATCGCTGGGTGTCGATCACGCCGGGTGACACCGCGTTCGCGGTGATGCCGTGAGGAGCGACTTCGTGTGCGGTCGCCTTCGTCAGTCCGATGAGCCCGGCCTTAGCGGCCACGACGGCCGCGCGGTCTGCAGCCCCGCTCTGCCCGCTCACTCCGGCGATGTTCACGATGCGCCCCCACCTGCGCTGCACCATGTCGGGCAGGACCGCCCGCGTGGTGAGGAAGGCACCGGTGAGCACGGTGCCGACCACGGCCTGCCAGTCCTCCAGCGAGAGGTCGGGCAGCGGACCGTGCGCCCGCAGGCCCGCGTTGTTGACGAGTACGTCGACCGGTCCGGCCCGCTCGGACACGCGCCCCACCAGCGCCGACACCTCGCCCTCGGAGGACACGTCACCCACGGCCGCGACCGCTGACCCGCCCAGAGACTCCAGTTGCCCCACGGCCTCCTGCACCCGCTCCGGGTCCCGGCCGTTGACCGCGACGACCATGCCGCGCTGCGCAAGTGCGACGGCGATCGCCAGCCCGATGTTCCTGGTTGCCCCCGTGACCAGTGCGACGGTCATCTGCTGCGCCTCCCTTTCCTCAGCTCGCGTGGCAGAGGCGGACGATCTCACCGACGTCCGATGCCTCGTCCAGACGCCAGCACTCGTCCACCAGCCTGCGGGCCGTCTCGGCGCCCACCCGGGCCGAGGCGAGCTCGGTGAACTTCGCCTCGATCTCGGCGTCGGTCATCGGCCTGGCCGGGGTGCCCTTGTTGTGCGGCACCTCGCTGTTCAGGCGGCGCCGGTCGCTGAGGATGAGCTCCACCCGGGCGGCGTCCTTCGGCAGTTCCTTGTCGACGACGATGCCCACCCGCTCTCGCATGTCCTTCACGGCGGGGTCGTTCACCCGCTCGTCGGTGAACTGGCGGATGCTCGCGACCCCGTCGACGGCAGCCACGGCCGCGCTGTGGAAGATGCTGAACTTTCCCTCCAGGCCGGTGGTCGGGTTCGCGTTCCCGGTCACCCACGAGACATAGTCGTTGACCGTCGCCTGCACCGCGAGGATCTGGTCCGGCACGAGTGAGTGTGCCTCGCGGAGCCCGACGACCGCCTCGATCGTCGGGTGGGTCAACGAGCCGCAGGCATACGGCTTGAAGCCGTTGTCCGGCAGGGTCCAGCGCTCCCCCAGGCCGGCGGTGACCAGCTCCGGCTCGGCGTCCGTGGAGAGCACCCGCAGGAGCCCGCGCTCGTGTTCCAGGATCGAGGTCGACGCGGTGAAGCCGCTCCGGGCGAGGAAGGCGGACAGCAGGCCGTCCATCGCCGCCTTGCCGGGGTGCAGCGCTTTGCCCATGCTTCCGTAGACACCCTTGAGGCCGGCCGCCTGCGTGCCGGCCGCGCCCAGGGCGTTGGCCACCTGTCCGGTGTCGAGCCCCAGCAGGTTCGAGGCGGCCGCGGCGGCTCCCAGGTGCCCGACCGTGCCGGTGACGTGCCACCCCGCCTCGTAGTGGGAGGGGCCGAGCGCGAGCGCGATCCTGACCTGCGCCTCGAACCCGGCGACGAATGCCGCGAGCGCGTGGCGTCCCTCCACCCGGCGCCTCTCGCTGAGTGCGATGACGACGGGCCAGACCGGCGCGCTCCCGTGCACCGTGGTGCGCGGGGGGTTGTAGGTGTCGTCGAAGTCGAGCACGTGCGCCGAGAACCCGTTGGCCAGTGCCGCGAGGAGCAGGCTCGTCTCCTGGCCCGTGCCCAGCACAGTGGCCGTGCCCCCGGGGCCCAGCTCGTCGCAGACCTCCCCGAGAATCTGCGCGGTGGGGTCGGCGGACCCGGCGAGCGTCACCCCCAGCCAGTCGATGAGGCACCGCTTGGCCTGGTGGGTCACCTCGACCGGGATGTCGGCCAGGGTGAGCCCGGCGACGAAACCGGACAGGTCACTCGTCACTCCCACGGCGAGCCCTAGCCCGACTGGCCGAGATCTGCAGACTCGAGAGCCTCCTCAACCCGCTGGTTCTGCTCGGCCAGGTAGCTCTCCCACTCGTCACCGACGAGCAGCTGGGTGACGAGACCGTTCTTCTCCGCGTACTCCTTCCAGGAGTCGGTCTCGACTAGCTGCGTAAACAGGTCTTGGTAGTAGGTGAGCGCTTCCTCCGGGATGTCAGGCGGCGCCATGACCCCCCGCACCTGCGGGACGAGCTCGGCGTCGAAGCCCTCGTCCTCGGTGGTGGGAGCGTCGGGGTAGATCGGCGAGGGGTCCGGGCTGATGGTGGCGATGATCTCCAGCTTGCCGGCCTCCACCTGCGCGGCGAAGTCCTGCGCGCTGCCGAACATCATGTCCGCGTCGCCGTTCAGGAGCGCGGTGACGCGTTGCCCGACCTCCTCGAACGAGAGGAACGACCAGTCAGTACCAGCCTCCGCCTGGAGCGCCGCGCCGTTCAGCGCGCCCACCTCCGTCGTCGAACCGCCGGTCTGCACCAGCTCCCCCGGCTGTGCCTGGGCGGCCTCCACGAAGTCACGGAGTGACCCGTACGGCGAATCGGCCGCCACCGCCATGACCTCGGGCTCGATGATCAGGCCGGCCACCGGGGTCAGGTCCTCGACAGTGACCGAGGCCCCCTCGATCGTCAGCGGCGTCGTCAGCCAGGTCGTCGTCATCGCGGAGATGTTCTCGGACGAGCCTTGCTTGTCGAGCAGGTACGCCATCGCGCCGGCCCCCTCGCCGGCGTCCTCGTTGCGCACCGGCCAGTTCGAGTCGATGAGGTTCTCCTCGCGCATCATGGCGATCACGTCGCGCACGAAGATGTCGCTTCCACCGCCGGGGCCGGTGTGCACGAGGAACTCGGTCTCACTGGGCGCCGACCCCTCGCCACCCTCCCCGTTGCTGCCAGAGTCATCCGTCTGCAGGCCGCAGGCGGAGGCGAGGATCGCCATCAGGGCACACAGCGTGAGAGCGTGTGCCGTTCGAGTGTTGGACACAGCCAGTCGCCTCTTTTCTCGTTGAGTCATCGTTGGTCCTTGTCGCCGAGGACGACGTCATCGGCAGCGGCGCCCTCGTCTTCTTCTTCCCGTCCCGGGGCCCGATCGGGTCCGGACTCCCCCAGGGCCGTCCCCCGCCTCGCGCTCCGCCAAGCAAGCAGCGCCGGAACGAGGAAGAGCAGCACGGCAATCGCCAGGAACGTGGCGGACCATGCGCGGGTGAGGAAGATCGTGGGATCCCCCTGGGAGATCACGAGGGAGCGCCGCAATGACCGCTCGAACAGCGGACCCAGGACGAAGGCCAGCACCATGGGTGCGGCGGGGAAGTCGGTCTTGCGCATGAAGTAGCCCAGGAGACCGAAGATGACGACCAGCCAGACATCGAACAGCGCCCCGTTGATGCTGTACACGCCGACGAGCGAGATGACGATGATGCCCGGATACAGGATGTGGTACGGGATCCGCAGGATGCTCGCGAAGAGCGGCACAAGCGGCAGGTTCAGGACGATCAGCACGACGTTGCCGATGAACATGCTGGCGATGATCGGCCACACCACGTCGGGGTTGTCGGTGAAGAAGCGCGGCCCTGGCTGGAGCCCGTAGACGAAGAGGGCGCCGAGCATGATCGCGGTGCTGGCCGACCCCGGGATCCCGAGGGTCAGCATCGGGACGAAGGCGCCAGCGGTCGCCGAGTTGTTGGCCGCCTCCGGGGCCGCGACACCGCCGATGGCGCCCTTGCCGTACTCCTCCGGGTGCCGCGAGAAGCGCTTCGCCAGCGTGTAGGAGACGAACGACGCCACGGTCGAGCCCGCGCCCGGGAGGGCTCCGATGAAGAAGCCGACGACCGAGCCCTGGCCGATCGCACCCGCTGAGTCGCGGATGTCCTTCTTGCTCGGGAAGAGCTCCCGGAGCCTACGGGGCACCTGGAGGAAGGTGTGGCCGCTCTTGTCCTCGACGTTCACCATGACCTCGCCGATGGCGAACAGGCCGATGCAGAGGGCCACGAACTCGACGCCGTTGGTGAGCTCGATCCGGCTCATGGTGAAGCGCGCCTCTCCGGAGAACAGGTCGATGCCGATCGTGGAGAGGAGGAACCCACCGAGCCCGGCGATGATCGCCTTGAGCTTCGAGCGTCCGGCGAGGAGGACCACCATGGTGAGCCCGATGACCATGAGCGCGGTGTACTCGGGGGGGCCGAAGGCAACCGCGAGTGTCGCCACTGCCGGGGCGAGAAACGTCAGCGCGATCAGCCCGATCGTGCCGGCGATGAAGGACGCGATGGCCGCGATGCCGAGCGCCGGGCCGGCTCGGCCCTTCCGCGCCATCTGGTAACCGTCGATCGCCGTCACGACCGAGGCGTCCTCCCCCGGGATGTTGAGCAGGATCGAGGTTGTGGAGCCGCCGTACTTCGAGCCGTAGTAGATGCCGGCCATCATGATCAGTGCCGTGGCGGGGTCCAGGTTGAGCGACAGCGGCAGGAGGATGGCGATGGTGGCCGGCGTGCCCAGACCGGGAAGGACACCGATGATCGTCCCTGCCGCGACCCCGAAGATCACCCAGAAGAGGTTCGTCGCGGTGAACGCCGCGGCGAAGCCGTCGGAAAGTCCTTGTAGCGCTTCGGTCATGACCCGAACGGCCCTGCCGGAAGGGGCACCTGGAGCAGCTCGGCGAAGATGAGCCAGGCAAGTACGGGGATCGCGATGACCGTGACCACGGAGCCGAGTCCGCGACGGCCCTCGATGACGAGAAGGATCACTGCCACCAGCAGGAGCATGGCCAAGGGGAAGCCCAACGGCTCGATGAGGAGCGTGGCGGCCAAGATGGCGACCCAGAGGCTCAAGGAGCGTCCCGCTTGCTGGCGGCTGGGCAGACGGAACCGCTCAGCGGCGTCGTGGGCCGTCCGCAAACGCGTCACGGTGCAGGCCGCACCGAGGACAATGAGGGCGACCGCCACGAGCGCAGGGAAGAACCCCGGGCCCGGGACGCCGTCGGTGTAGAAGGTCATCTGCAGGCTCTGGACCAGCACGAGGACACCGGCGGCCGCGATGACGGCGCCGCAGATGGCGTCTGCCTCGCGGAAGGTGGTGGGCGACCTCATGGGAACCTGCCGGTTCGTCAGGACCAGGTGAAGGAGGGTCGGCGCTTCTCGAGGAAGGCGCGCACCCCTTCGGCGTAGTCGTCGGTGTCGAAGGAGGAGTTGCGCAGCTCGCGCGACTCCTCGTCCTCCTCGGTCTGGCCGGCCGCGATGCGTGCCACCATCTGCTTGGTGGCGCGGATGCTGTACTGGGCACGCGTGCACAAGAGCTCGGCGAACTCGTAGGTCAGCTTCTCCAGGTCGTCGGGGGTGACGACCTCGTCGGCCAGTCCGATCTGCAGCGCCCGGTGCGCCTCGACCCGTTGCCCGGACATGAGGATCCACTTGGCCTGGGCCGGACCGACGAGGTCGACGAGCCGCTTGGTGGACTCCAGGCCGTAGACCAGGCCGAGCTTGCCCGCGGTGATGGCGAAGCCGGCGTCCTCGTCGGCGAAGCGCAGGTCGCAGGCCAGCGCGAGGCCGCAGCCTCCGCCAAAGCAGTGGCCGTGCACCATCGCGATGGCCGGCTTCGAGAGCCCCGCCAGCGTGCGCTCTGCGGCCTCGACCCGCTTGTTGTACGACCGGGCCGACTCGGCGTTGGCGCGCACCTCACGGAACTCGCTGATGTCGGCACCCGACGCGAACGCCTTGCTCCCGGCCCCGCGGACCACGAGCACCTTCACAGACCTGTCGTCGTCGATCTCCGCGAGCAGCCCGGGTAGCGCCTCGTACATCCCGAGGCGGATGGCGTTGTGGCTGTCGGGTCGGTTGAGGATCAGGGTCGCGACGGCGCCGTCCGGGCCGGATCGCTCGACCACGAGGTCCTGTTCGTCTGCCATGGCTTCGTCCTCACGCTTCCTGGAGGTCGGGGTGCTCGTCGAACACGACACCCTCCTCGAAGAGCCGAGCGATCTCGTCCTGGCCGAGCCCGCGCTCGGCCAGGACCTCGGCGGTGTGCTGGCCCAACCACGGGGCCGGCCCGCGGACCTTGTAGTCGAGGCCGCTGATCCGGGCGCCGGTCCCCACGGTGCGCATGGGGCCGATGATCGGGTGCTCGAGGTCAACCACCATGTCGCGCGCGATCAGGTGCGGGTCGGCGAGCGTCTCGTCGTACGTCAGCACCGGCCCGCCCGGGACGCCGGCCTTGTCGCAGATCTCCAACCACTCGTCGGTCGTGCGGGTCGTGGTGACCGCCTCGATCTCGCGCTCGAGCTCGTCGATGTTGGCCATCCGGTCCGGCAGGGTCGCGAAGCGCGGGTCCTCGAGCCACTCCGGTCGGTACACGACGTCGCGGCAGAGCCGCTCCCAGAGCCGGTCGGTGTTCGCGCCGATCGTGACGAAGCCGTCGGAGGTGCGGTACGCCTGGTACGGCGTGGAACGGCGGTGCCGCGTCCCGGCCGGGGCCGGCACCTCGCCGCTGGCGAAGTAGGCGCCGGCCTCCCACAACGTCCACGCGAGACCGGCGTCGACCAGGGAGATGTCGATGTACCTGCCCTCGCCGGTGCGCTGGCGCACCATCTGCGCGGCCATGACCGAGTAGATCGCGGTGGCACCGGCTGCGATGTCGTTGATCGCGATGCCGATCTTGGTCGGCTTGCCGTCCGGCTGGCCGGTCATGCGCAGGAACCCGCCGACGCCCTGGGCCATGATGTCGAAGCCCGGGCGGTCACGGTACGGCCCGGTCTGGCCGAAGCCGCTGATCGAGCAGTAGAGGATGTCGGAGCGGACCTGGCGCACCGCGTCGTAGTCGATGCCGAGCCGCCGGACGACCCCGGGTCGGAAGTTCTCGATGACCAGGTCGGACTCCGCGGCCAGGCGCAGGAACAGGTCGCGCCCTGCGGGGTTCTTGAGGTCGAGGGCGATGCTGCGCTTGCTGCGGTTCGGCATGCCGAACGGGTAGCTCTCGCCGTTGACCTTGGGGCTCAGTCGCCGGGAGTCGTCGCCGCCGGGGAAGCGCTCCACCTTGACCACATCGGCGCCGAGCTCGGCGAGCACCATCGTCGTGTAGGGCCCGGACAGGAAGCGTGTGAGATCGAGGACCCGGAATCCGTCCAGTGGCAACACAACTCTGCGCCTTTCCCGCATCGTGGTAACACTTCGTGTATCGTGGAAACGTAACTCCGAAATGTGACGTAGGTCAAGGGAGACGACCGATGCCGCCACATGAGACCAGGGAGCCCGCGCGCGGGGGTGTGCAGTCGATCGACCGGGCGGCGGCGATCCTGCGCAGCTTCAGCGAGCACGGTTCCGAGCTGACGTTGACCGAGATCTCACGAGCCACGGGCCTGACCACGAGCACCGTCCACCGGCTGCTCGCCGCGATGCAGAAGAACCAGCTGGTGAGCCAGACGCGCGACCGTCGCTACGCCCCCGGGCCGCTGCTCGTGCAGCTGGTGCGCCGCGGCACCGTGGCGACCACCCTGCGCGAGGCCGCGCTGCCGACCATGGCGACGCTGCGCAACGAAATTGAGGAGACCATCGGCCTGCACACCCTCCTCTCGACCGACGAGCGGGTCGTCGTCGACCAGGTCGAGAGCCACCAGCCGCTGCGACGCACCTACACCGAGCTGGGCATCCCGATCCCGCTGCCGTACGGCGCACCCGGGAAGGTCCTCTGCGCCTGGCTGCCGGCGGCGCGATGCGAGACGGTCCTCGAGCGGGAGATGCAGGCGCTGACACCGACGACCGTGACCGACCCGGGGGCGCTGCGCACGCAGCTGGTGGAGATCCGCCGCCGCGGGTTCGCGATGTCCCTGGCGGAGCGGACGCCCGGCATCCGGTCCGTCGCGGCGGCGCTGTTCGACCACAACGGCGCGGTCACCGGCTGCCTCAGTGTGTCGGGGCCGGAGCTGCGGATGCCGACCGAACGGATGGAGTCGATCGGGCCACATGTCCACCGCGCGGCGTGGATTGTCTCCGCGGCGCTCGGTGCGACGGAATCCGCGGTCCGCGCCAACAACGCGGCCTTCGACGGCGACCTGCACGCTCCCTGGCGCGCGGAGAGCTGACTTCCAATCTTGTGGAGCTGAGGGGATTCGAACCCCTGACCTTCTCATTGCGAACGAGACGCGCTACCAACTGCGCCACAGCCCCAAGCGAGGCGCAACGTTAGCACCCGGCCCAGGCCGGTTCCGAATCACGCCGGGCGGGTCAGGAGCCGGCGGCGCGGCGCTGCTGCTCGGCGCGCGCGGCGTCGCGACGGGAGCGGTCGTCCTCATCGGCCTGACGGGCGATCGCGGCGTCGGCCTCGGTGCGGCCCGAGGTCCAGACGCCGGTCGAGTCGAGGTCGATGGTGCGCACGGTGCGCTCCGCGGCCGGCGCGGACACGTAGGTCGGGAGTGTCACCGGCATCGGGTCCCACAGGCTCGGGTCGGTGATCGCGGGGGTCTGCATGGTGTCCTCGAGCGGGTCTGGCGCCTCGTCGATGGCGGCGTCCGACTCACCCCCCTCGGCCGAGACCGCGGCGGCACGGCGGGCCCGCTCGCCGCGCACCATCAGCCGACACGCGACCAGCCACGCGAGCAACAGTCCGGCGGGGATCGCGACGTACCACCACTCGATTAGGCCGTACGCCGCGACGCCGACCGTGGCGAGCAGCGAGACCACGACGAGTGCGAGCACTCGGCGGCGACGGCGGGCGGCGCGGTTGGTGGCCTCACGTGTGTCGGGCTCGAGGGCACGGGCCCTGCTGATCGTGGACGTGTGCTTGGTGGTGACGATCGGGGCCGACGGTGCGCGGCCGGGGCTGACGACCAGTCGGGCATCGCGGCGGCCGACCGGCTCGCGCCGGGCGAGCACCCGCATCGTCTGGGAGAACCGGTCCACCGACCGGCTGCGGACCGCGTCCTCGTGGTGCCGGAGTGCCTGCGGGATCAGGTAGGCCGCCCACGCCACCGCGAGGGCTGCGAAGATCAGGGCAGATGGGTCCACGGAGCCGAGCGTATGAGCGCGTCGGCCCCGCCCCGCGCACCGTGAGTGGTGTGTCGCGAAATCACTCGTGTGACTGGTGTGAACTCAGGCGTGCAAGCAGGCCCCCCGGGCACTCCTCGACCGTCACTGCGAAGATCCGGTGGTCGCGCCAGGCCCCGTCGATGTGGAGGAACCGGGGCGCCAGGCCCACCTCCTGCAGCCCGAGCTTCTCGACGATCCGCAGCGAGTTGGTGTTCTCGGGTCGGATGCACACCTCGACCCGGTGCAGCCCGACGGTGGTGAAGCAGTGGTCGATCGCCATGGCCACGGCTCGCGGCATGATCCCGTGGCCGGCGTACCGCTGGTCGAGCCAGTAGCCGATCGACGCGAACTGCGCCGACCCGCGCACGATGTTGTTGACCGTCACCTGGCCCACGAACCGGCCGTCCACCGCTAGCGCGAACGGCAGCGTCGTGCCCTGTCGGGCCATCCGCCGCAGCCGCCGTACCAGGGCGGGGTACGACGTGGCGCGGGTGTCGCCGCCGGGCGGGACGGTCGCGTCCCACGGCTTGAGCCACTCGGCGTTGCGGCGGCGGATCTCGCGCCAGGCCGGCGCGTCCGAACGAGACACCGGGCGCAGCGTGATCTCACCCGAGGTGAGCGTCGCCGGCCAGCCGATCGTCAATGGTCGCTCCCCACGACCTGCTCGACCGCGTGCACGAGCAGCGGCTCGAGGACGCCGAGGCCGTCCTTCACCCCGCCGCGCGAGCCGGGGAGGTTCACGACCAGGCAGTCGCCCGCGACGCCCGCGACGCCTCGCGAGAGGGCCGCCGTGGGGATGCCCTTCGCCACGCCGGCTGCCCGGATCGACTCGGCGATGCCGGGCACCTCGCGATCGAGTACCCGGCGGGTCTGCTCCGGCGTCTGGTCGGTCGGCGTCAGCCCGGTGCCGCCCGTGGTCAGCACCACCCGGGCACCGCCGTCGACCGCGACCTGGATGGCGTCGCCGACCGGGTCGCCGTCGGCGACGACCATCGGCGTGTCGACCACGAACCCGAGCCGCAGGAGGAAGTCGACGATCAGCGGGCCCGTCTCGTCGGCGTACACACCGGCGGCGGCGCGGTTGGAGGCGACGACCACCTCGGCCCGCAAGCCGCTCATGGTCGCTTCCAGTCGCCGGACTTCCCGCCCGTCTTCGACTCGACCCGGACGTCGGTGATGACCGCGCCCTTGTCCACCGCCTTGACCATGTCGACCACCGTCAGCGCGGCCACCGAGACCGCCGTGAGCGCCTCCATCTCCACGCCCGTGCGGTCGGCGGTCCGCACGGTCGCGGTGATCTCGACGGCGTCGTCGGCCACCGCGAGGTCGACCGTGACGCCCGAGATGGCGAGCGGGTGGCAGAGCGGGATGAGCGACGGCGTCTGCTTGGCGCCCATGATCCCGGCGAGCCGGGCGACCGCGAGCGCGTCGCCCTTGGGCACGCCCTCGCCTCGCAGCAGCTCCACGACCCGTGGCGAGACCAGCACCCGGCCGGTCGCCACCGCCTGCCGGTCGGTGACGTCCTTGCCAGACACGTCGACCATCCGGGCGGCACCGGTCTCGTCGACGTGGGTCAGCCGGTCGGCACCGTCGGTCATCTAGAACTCCTCGTCGAGCGCGAGCACCTGCACCATCTCACCTGCGGGCAGGCTCGTGGTGTCCTCGGGGACGACGATCAGCGCGTTCGAGTCGGCCAGCCCGCCGATCAGGTGCGAGCCGGGGCCACCGACCGGCGAGACGGTCGGCCCGCCGCGGCCGCGCTCGAACGATCCGCGCAGGAACTGCCGGCGGCCGTCCGGCGAGGCGACGCCGTGCGTGAGCCGGGCGCGGGTGGTGGGCCGCGAGTACGGCGTCTTGCCCATCAATCGGCGCAGTGCGGGCAGCACGAACATCTCGAACGAGATGTACGACGAGACCGGGTTGCCCGGCAGCGTGAAGATCGGGACCCGGTCCTCACCGACGACGCCGAAGCCCTGTGGCTTGCCCGGCTGCATCGCCACCGGCCCGAACCACACGGTGCCGAGCGGCGTCAGGGCCTCCTTGACGACGTCGAAGTCGCCCTGGCTGACGCCGCCGCTGGTCACGACCAGGTCGGCCCGGACCAGCTGGTCGTTGAGCGCGTCGAGGAAGGCGCGGGGCTCGTCGGGCACGATGCCGACCCGGTAGGCGATGGCACCGGCCCGGCGGGCCGACGCGGCCAGCAGCCAGGAGTTGCCGTCGTAGATGGAGTCGGGGCCGAGTTCGGTGCCGGGCTCGCGCAGCTCCGAGCCCGTGGAGATCACGACGACCCTCGGTCGCGGCCGCGACCGCACGGCCGCTCGACCCACGCTGGCGAGCAGGCCGAGGTGGCGGGGGCCCAGGACGGTGCCGGCGTCGACCAGCAGGTCGCCCTCGCTGACGTCATCACCGGTCGGCCGGACATGCGCGCCGACGTCGACCGGCTGGGTGACCCGCACCTGGGCGACCCCGCGGTCGGTCCACTCGTAGGGCACCACGCAGTCCGCGCCCGCGGGGATCGGGGCGCCGGTCATGATCTTGGCCGCGGTGCCGGGCGAGAGCGCCAGCAGCCGGGCCTGACCGGCGCCGATCTCGCCCACCACCGGCAGGTGGACCGGAGCATCCTCGGTCGCGGTGGCGACGTCGGCCGCCCGCACCGCGTACCCGTCCATCGCTGAGTTGTCGAAGGACGGCAGCGCGATCGGCGAGACGACGTCCTCGGCCGCGGCCAGCCCCATGGTCTCCATGAGTGGCTGCGGGAAGTCGGGCAGCGGCTCGATGGCGTCGAGGATCCGCGCGAGGTGGTCGTCGACGGAGAGCGGCTCAGGCATCCGCACGCTCACCGGAGAGGACGGTCCCGGAAGCCACGCGCTGGGCCGACGCCGCCTCGAGGTCGACCTCGCCGACCACTCGTACGTCGCGGCCGAAGGTCCAGTCGCCGTCGACCGTGAGCCGGGTCGCCTCCTTCAGCGAGGGCGCGCCCTCGGGGAACCGCTTGTCGAACTCTCCGACCAGCCGGTAGTGGTCGCCGTCGAGGTCGACGAACGGCACCCCGTCGCCGTTCTGGTCGAGCACGAAGTCGCTGCCGATGTCGTAGACGTCCGACCGCAGCACGAGCAGGTCGTTGGTGGTCTTGACGGGCACGAACCGGTCGCGGCCGACCTCGATCGTGCGGGCGCCCGCGAACACCTCGATCGCCGACCCCATGGCGGTCTCGATCTGGATCACCTGGGCCGAGCTCGGGTCACCCGGGTCGACGGGCTTGACGTTGCGGATCAGCGGAAGTCCGAGGATGCCGCCGCGGACGTCGAGCGCCTGCTTCATCGCGGTCAGGTCGAACCACAGGTTGTTGGTGGAGCAGTACTTGTGGCGCGTCAGGTCGGCCAGCGCCGCCCGGTCGCCCTCGGGTGTCTGTGCGGTCTCGCGCAGCACGATCCGGCCGTCGAGCCGGCGCCGCGCGAAGTGCCCGCCCTTGCGGTCGGAGGGGGTACGACGAACCGCCTCGATCGCGAACGGGGCCTCGCTGCGGGCGAACCACCCGGCGACCCGCGCGTCGGGCGTCGCGCCGAGGTTGTCGGAGTTGGCGACGAACACGTACTGGTACCCGGCGTCGATCAGCTTGTCGAGCAGGCCGGTGCCCCGCAGTGCGGTGTAGAGGTCGCCGTGGCCCGGCGGGCACCACTCGAGGTCGGGGTCCTTCGGGTACGACACCGGCGACAGGTCGCTCACCAGCAGCTTCGGCTCCTTGTTCTGCAGGAACTCCAGCGGCAGTCCGTCGACCGGGAGGTCGCCGTAGCGGGCCAGCGCCGCCACGGAGTCCTCGCTGGTGCGGAAGCTGTTCATGAAGATCAGGGGCAGCGTGGCGTCGTACCGGGTGCGCAGGTGCATCACCTGCCGCGCGATGATGTCGAGGAACGACAGCCCGCGGCGGACGCACAGCAACGACTTGGCGCGGTCCATGCCCATCGAGGTCGCGAGCCCGCCGTTGAGCTTGATGACGGCGGTCTTGCCGATCGCTGCGCGGGCGATCTCCTCGCTGACCTCGACATCGGCCAGGGACTCCATCTCGAGCGGCTCGATCGCGGACTCGGGGATCAGCCCGGTCTCGCCGTGCTCGAGGAGCCGGTAGTAGTGGGCGAACGTCTCGATCGCGACCTCGTCGACGCCGGCGTCGGCCATCTTCTCGCGCGCCCGGTTCAAACCTGCACTACCCATGTCGACGATCGTAGGCTGGCGAGATGGTTCTGTCCCCACCACCCCGGGACGCGATGCGCGCGGCCAAGACCGCGCTGCGCGACCAGCTGCTCGCTGCCCGGCGACGGCTGGCGCTGGCCGAGCTGGGCCCGCTCGCCGAGCGACTGGCCGACGTCCTCCTCCAGCACGAGGACGTACGCCGAGCCGCGACCGTGACGGCGTACGTCTCCATAGGCCGCGAGCCGGGGACGTCGTACCTGCTCGACGGGCTCCGCGCGGCCGGCAAGCGGGTGATCCTGCCGGTGGTGCTGCCCGACCTCGACCTGGACTGGGCGGTCTACGAGGGCGATGCCTCACTGGCGTCAGCCGGTTACGGTCTGCTCGAGCCCACCGGGTCGCGGCTGGGGCGGGAGGCGGTCGCGACCGCTGACGCGGTGCTCGTGCCGGGCCTGGCCGTCTCGGCCGACGGCCACCGGCTGGGGCGCGGCGGCGGCTGCTACGACCGGGCGTTGGGCCGGGTCCCGGTCGGCACGTTCACCTGTGTGCTGCTCCACGACGGCGAGGTCGGCATCGACGTACCCGTGGAACCCCACGACCGCCGCGTACTCGCCGCCGCCACCCCGTCGGGTGTCCGTCTCTTGGGATAGTCCCCGCTTCTTTGGCTGTCGGACGGCCAGTTCGGCCGCCAAAGAACCGGGGAGTATCCCCTTGCCACGTCAGGCGGCGGGCGGCAGGCAGCGAGGTACTCGGCGTACCTCCACGGTCATTTGACCGGCCAGGGTCAGGATCCGGTTCCCGAGGCCGGACGCAGAGTGAGGGTGTCGTCGGCCGCCTCGTCGACGGCGTCCCGCGAGAAGGCCCACGGCAAGGTCTCGCCCTTGGCCCAGAGGTCGGTCTGGTCGGTGTAGTGGTCGGAGAACGGGTGACCAGAGACTCCCGTGAGGTTGATCCAACGGGAGTCGTCGAAGTCCTCCAGGCTCACCACCATCCGCATCGACGGCGCCGCGGTCACGCCGAACCCCTCGGTCGCGTCCCACGACGTCGCGTTGACCAGGGCGCCCCCGCCGCCGACATTCCAGTCGCCGCGATTGAGGAGCCGCTCGACCGGCGCGACGCCCGAGGTCCCGAGCGTCTGGTGCTCCAGGTCGAGCTGGTGGAGGTGACCCCAGTCCCAGGTCTCCGGGTTGCGGCCCTCGAGGCGGGTCAGGTCCTCGCGCGCCTCGATCATCGCCGCGCGCAGCACGTCGTCGCGGGTCTCGATCTCGTCCTCCGTGGTGCGGTCGTCCCACCATGGGTTCCTCGGTTCCTCGAGCAGGTCCTCGACCACCCGCATCCACCGGGCGTCGCCCTCGGGCCGGGCCTCCTCCGGCAGATCGTCATGGAAGGTCAGCTCGAGGACCTGGCTCCACACCACGTTGAAGTACGCCGCCGCGGCGCTCTCCGCGGGCTGGCGGAAGTCCCACTCCGTGAGCAGCCGGCGGCCGTCGCCGTAGTAGCCGTTCGAGAGCGGTTGCTCGAGGAGGTAGGGCACCAGCGTCGGCGCCATCGGGTTCCGGTCGTCGAGCTGCAGGTCGGCCATGTCGGCGACCGACAGCCGACCCCGTGCCTCGAGCAGGTCGCGGATCCGCTGTGCCCGGTAGCCATGGTCCCAGTCGTCGGTGAGGAAGTACGGGTAGTCGCCGCCGATCACCTGCTGGTTGGCGGTGACGACGAACCCCTCCTCCGGGTCGAGCACGTTCGGCAGCCCCTCGAACGGCACGACGTCGCCGGTCCAGTCGTCATCGGGGCGCCACCCCTCCGCCGGCAGGTATCCGTCGTTGCCGGACTGGCGGATCGGGATCCGCCCCGGCGCCTGGTAGCCGATGTGCCCGTCCCGGTCGGCGTAGACGATGTTCTGGCTCGGGACCGCGAACAACGATGCTGCGTCGCGGAACTCGTCCCAGGTCCCGGCGGTGTTGAGCTGGAGGATCGCGTCCGCCGTCGGCGCCGGCTGGAGGGCGGTCCACGCCAGGGAGACCGCGTACTCACGGTCCTTGCGGCCGGGGTGCTCCGGTTGGGCGAGCTCGCCCGCCTCGGCGTACTCGTCGAGGGCGTCGGACAGGAGCGGGCCGTGGGTCGTGGAGCGCACCCGGATCGTGACGTCCTCGGCACCGCGGACCCGGATCACCTCCTCGCGGACCTGCAGGTCGCGCCGCCTGCCGTCGTGCAGCCACTGGTCGCCCTCGACCTTCTCGAGGTAGAGGTCGCTGACGTCCGGCGAGAGATTGGTGAAACCCCAGGCGATGTCGGCGTTGTGGCCGATGATCACCCCCGGCATCCCCGAGAACGTGAACCCTGAGACGTCGAGCGGGCAGTCTGCCGACACGGTCCGGCAGTGCAGACCCATCTGCATCCAGATCCCGGGCATCGTGACGCCGAGGTGCGGGTCGTTGGCGAGGATCGGCGCACCAGTCGCGGAGTGCTCGCCGTCGACCACCCAGCTGTTGCTGCCGATGCCGTCACCCACGCCCAGGAACGTCGGCAGCGCGGTTACCCGTTCCCGCACGCGCGCGAGCGCCGTGACCGCGGCGTCCGAGCCGAGGTACGCCGGGCGCTGCGGGAAGCGGGTGCCGCCCGTCGCGTTCTGGTCGAAGACCCCGTCGACCACCGCGCCCTCGGAGACGATCGGCGCGAACCGCTGCGGGTCGTACGCCGGATAGAGCTCGGCGACCCGCTCCGGGTCGTTCTCCGACAGCGCCAGCACCCGGTCGATCTCGTCGGTCATGTTGCCGCGCAGGTCCCAGGCCATCGCCTTCAGCCAGGCGAGGGAGTCGGCGGTGGTCCAGGGCTCCGGCTCGTAGTCGAGCCCGGTCGCGCGGAGCACGGTGTACTCCAGGGCCAGCTCGGTCGTCGTGCGCTGGTCGAGGTAGGCGTTCACCCCGGCGGCGTACGCCTCGAACGCGGCACGGGTGTCGGGGTCGAGCAGGGCGACCTCACGCTCGGCCACGTCCCGCCAGCCGAGGGTGCGGATGAAGGTGTCCGTCTCGACCGTCGTCTCGCCGAACAGCTCGCTCAGGCGGCCGGAGGTGACGTGGCGCCGCACGTCCATCTCGAAGAAGCGCTCCTGGGCGTGCACGAATCCCTGCGCCAGCATCAGGTCGGCCACGCTGTCGCCGTACAGCTGCGGGATGCCGTGCTCGTCGCGCACCACCGTGACCGACGACTCCAGGCCGGCGACCTCCAGCTCGCCCGACGTCGCGGGCAGCGGTCGCCGGCCCAGCACCACCACGGTCACCACGCCGACGACGAGTGCCAGCACCAGGCCGACGACGACGTACGCCGACACTCGCAGCGGCTTCGGCAACAGCCGGAACGTCGAGCGCCAGCCGTCCGGCTCGGAGGTGGCGGGGTCGGCCACTGGTGGGTCGGGGGGCTCGGGCGAGGTCATGGGTTGCACATTGTGCCGTACCATTGGCAGTCGCCCTGCCGGAGTGCCAGCTCCGGCCCGGCGCCAGCCCGAACACCGAGGACCAGCAGGGACGACCAGTGCCGACCTATCAGTACGCCTGCACGGAGTGCGACCACGCCTTCGAGCAGTTCCAGAGCTTCAACGACGACGCGCTGACCGAGTGCCCCCGGTGCGAAGGCCGGCTGCGCAAGCTGTTCAACGCGGTCGGCGTGGTGTTCAAGGGGTCCGGGTTCTACCGCAACGACAGCCGCCCCACCGAGAAGTCGGAGACATCGGGCAAGCCCGAGAAGTCGGACAAGACGTCGGCGGAGACGTCGAACGGCTCGTCGGAGAAGAAGTCGGGCAAGAAGTCCGAGCCCGCCACCAGCTCGAGCAGCTCTAGCACCGCGGCCGCCGGCGCCTCCTGACTTTCCCTGTGGAGGAGCGCCCCGCGCGGGCCGGATCCTGCCTACCGTTCGGGGCATGACCTCGCTCCGGTCCCGGGCCCAGCAGGTCCGCCGCGCCGTACGCCGTGCCGTGCTTGCCCGGAGGCGGCTGCTCGCGGCGCTGTTCACCGCAGGTGCCGTCGCCGCCGGACTGCACGCCGTGGCGGGCCCGCCGCCCCCGACCGTCGTCGTGACGACCGCGGCGCGTGACCTGCCGGCCGGCACGGTGCTCGGCGCCGACGACGTGCGCCAGGTCGACGTCCCACCGGGCACCGTCCCGGTGGGCGTCGTCGACGACGCGACCGGCCGGACCCTCGCCGCGCCGCTGCGGTCAGGGGAGCCGGTCACCGACGTCCGCCTGGTCGGTGCCGGCCTCGCCTCGGCTCACCCCGACCTCGCGGCGATGCCGGTCCGGCTCCCCGACTCCGGGAGTGCGGGACTGCTCGAGGCCGGGGACCGGATCGACCTCGTGGCCACCGACCCACAGGCCGGCGGCAGCCGCGTGGTCGCCTACGACGCGCTGGTGCTCGCCATCCCGGGCGCGTCGCGGGATGCCGAGCCGGGCTCGATCGCCGGGTCCGTCGTGCTGCTCGCGGTCGATCCGTCGGCGGTCCCGGCCGTGTCGGAGGCCGCCGCTCGACTGTTCCTCGGCTACGCGTTCAGCCGCTAGGGTCGAAGCACAACTCGACACGGGCCTCCTGCCGACTCGGGGGGGCCAAGGAGGAGACATGGACGGTTTCAAGAACTTCATCATGAAGGGAAACCTGGTCGAACTGGCTGTCGCGTTCATCATGGCCACCGCCTTCGCGGCCGTCGTGCTGGCCACCGTCGACCTGATCATGGACCTGGTCGGCAAGGCCGGCGGTACGCCGGACTTCTCGAACTACGCACCGGGCGGGGTCTCCGTCGGGGCGTTCCTGACCGCTGTGATCGCATTCCTCATCCTCGCCGCGGTGGTGTACTTCCTGGTGGTGGTGCCCTACATGAAGGCGCAGGAGAGGTTCTTCCCCAAGGAAGAGGCGGGCACACCCGAGGACGTGGCGCTCCTGCAGGAGATCCGCGACCTGCTCGCCAGGGGCGACCGGCCCGTCTGACCGATCTCACGCGAACGGCCCGTCCGGGCACTCGGGCGGGCGGTCGTCAGGGTCGCTGGTCAGCCGCCATGGTGGGGCGGGACCTGCGCCCGCAGCCAGTCCTCGTCCGGGTCCGAGTCGTCGCGCCGTACGCCGGGATCGCGCTCGTCGCTCGTGGTCTCGGGCAGCACGTCGCCGAAGACCCGGTCGAGCCGGGTGCGCCGCTCGGCGTCGGTCTCAGGAGGCTGCTGGTCACCGGACCGGGTCATGCGCAGAGTCCGTCCTGCTCGGCGCGCTCGGCCGCGGCAGCGATCTGCTCGGGGGTCTTCGGCTTCTTCTGCTTGCCCTGCCCGGGCACGCTGCCGGCGCTGATCGAGTCTCCCGTGAACGTCTTCGCGAGCGGCTCGTCGTTGGCGATCTGCTCCCACAGCCGGGTCGCCGAGTCCTTCCAGTAGACGCGACCCCAGAAGTCCGACTCCTCGGGGAAGTAGGCGTTCGGGACAGTGAGGAACTGGATCTTGTCGAGTCCGATGTCCTGGAAGCCGACCCCGATCTTGGCGATCTTGACGACGTTGTCGAGTCCCTCGTCGACGGTGAGTGACTTGGTTGCGGCGTTCAGGAAGCCGACCAGGTTGTCGACGCGGGCGAGGGTGTCCCTCGAGATGACCTTCTTCGCCATCGCCGCGATGAACGCCTGCTGCCGCTTGATCCGGCTGATGTCGGATCCGTCGCCGAGGGTGTACCGCGCTCGGACGTAGTTGAGGGCCTCGCGCCCCTCGATCTCACGGGTGCCGGCTGGGATGTTGATGCCGTGCGCCGGGTCGACGATGTCTTCGGGGATGCAGACCGGGACGCCGTCGATGGCGTCCACCATGTCCTCGAAGCCGGCGAAGTCGACGACCACGATGTGGTCGACGAAGACGCCGGTGAGCTGCTCGAACTGTTGCTGGGTGCAGCCGGGGCCGCCGAGCGCGAACGCCTCGTTCCACATCACGTCGGTGCCGCCGGGGATCGGCTTCCCTTCCGCGTCCTTGCACTCGGGCCGGTCGACGATGGAGTCGCGGGGAATGCTGACGCCATACGCACGTTGGCGGTCGGCCGAGAGGTGCATCAGGATCGTGGTGTCGGAGCGGTCGTTCGAGCCGAGCTCCTGGTTGTCGATGTTGTTGCCCGACGCGTCGCGATCGTCGGACCCCATCACCAGGATGTTGAGGGGCTCCTGGGGTCCCTCCGCGCTCGCCTTGTCCGGCCGGTTGGAGAGCTGGGAGTCGATGTCGAGGACCGTCAGGTTGCCGCTGAGGTGGCGGTAGAAGTAGACGATGCCGAGCCCGGTCACGAGGGCGAGCGCCAGCGTCGAGATGAGGACGACGCGCCCCACGGTGCTCGTGCGGCGGGCCCGACCCCGGCGCTTCGGGCCATGGGGTACGTCGTCAGCGGTCGAGTTGTCGAGAGCCTCGGGTGGCTCGACAGGCTCGGGCATCGCGACGGTTCCTCGGGATCTGCGGGGGCGGGGCTTGGGTGAATGTGCACCCCCAATATCGCCGGTCCGGTCGCGTAGGACAAACCGACGGCACCTCCGCCCGCTCGGGCCCGGACGCTCGGGCGTGGGAGGATGTGCGGTCGTCGGCCCCAGTAGCTCAGCGGATAGAGCAGCCGCCTCCTAAGCGAAAGGTCGCAGGTTCGACTCCTGCCTGGGGCGCCCCTCACTCAGAACGGTACGGCGGTGGCCAGCAGCCCCGCCGGATCGCTGCCGCCCTGGGCGCGACCCGACAGCGTGCGGCAGAACTCCACCGCGTCCAGCTCGAGGTGCTCGCCGCCCTCCCCCACCTGCCATCGGCCGCCGGCCACGCCGGTGAGGGTCAGGTCGAAGGGTTTGCCGTGGCGGGCCGCCCACTCGGCCACGACATCGGCGACGATCAGCCCGTCGTGGTCGGCTGTCAGGTGCAGCTCGCGACCGGTCGCCCGGCTGATGTCGCCGCGGTGCACCCACGGGTCACGGGTGAGGATGGTGTCGAGCAGGAAGCCCACCCGCCACTTCTCCGGCTCGCCGCCTCCGTCCTCGGTGAACGCCATGGCGCGGAGCAGTGCGGGGACCCGTCGCCGGCCCTCGACAGCGGCCCGACCGGTCTCCCGCATCGCCGCTGCCACCTCGCCGTCGGCCAGGTGGGCATGCTCGCGCACCTGCAGCCCGGTCAACTCGTCGATCTGCGCCTCGCCCGACCGCTTCGTCGCGCGTCCCGCGGACATCATCTGCCGCGCAGTCTCCCGCAGGCTCGTCACCATCTGTGCCATCCCCACGCAGTGCCCGGCCATCGCTCGGACATCCCAGGCCGGACACTCGGTGGCCAGGCGCCACTCCTCCGGCGCCAGCTCGGCGAGCAGGGTCGCCAACCGGTCGTACTCGGTGGTCGCGAGCCGCATCGCCGTCTCCCGGTCGAAGGCGCTGGCCCATGGTCCGCGGCGTCCGGTCCCATCCCGGTCTTCTGTCCTGGTGATCATGATCAGTCTCCTCGTGCGTCCTCAGCCCGTGGGCTCGGCAGCCCGACGTGGTCGGCGTACATGTCCACAGCTCGGTCGAGGAGCAGCTGGTAGCGACTCCCACCGGGATCGTTGGCGAGCTGGGAGTCCACGAGCCCCCCGACGAGCGCGACCCAGAGATCCATGGCCCCCTCGTCCGTGATCCCCATCCGCTTCAACTCCGTCCCGAACAGCTCCATGACCGCGAGCGACGGCGCGTAGGACTCGGCGCTGGGCTCGAAGCCCGGCACCACCCGCTGGTTCAGAAGCTGGAACCACGCGGGGTCGGCGATGCTGAAGTCGAAGAACTGGTGGGCGATCGCCCTGAGCCGGGCCCGCGGCTCCTCCGGGAGCATCGGCAGCAGTTCCTCGCACTCCGCCAGGTACGCCGACCAGCCCTGGCCGAACATCGCGTCGTAGATCGCGTGCTTGGAGTCGAAGTGCGAGTAGAGCGACGGGGCCTGCATCCCGACCCGCGCCGCCACCTGCCGCAGCGTCAGCTGGGCCACGCCGTGCTCGCGCGCCACGTCCCAGGCCGCGGCCAGGATCTCCCGCCGCGTTGCCTCACGCCGTTCGGCGATCCTATTGCTGGTAGGTGTTCCTAACACAGTTAGGAGAATGCGCCTGCCAGCCCGGCGTGGTCAAGGGGTCGACCCTCGCGGTCCAGACCAGGCCGTTCAGGCGCGGAACAGGCATCCGCCACGCCCGTCAGCATGCCAGGAACGCCTGCCCTGTGGAGCGGTGGACCCTAGCCCCCCGACTCGGGTCCACCGCCACATCGGCCGGCGCGCGTTGGGGCTCAAGGATCGTGCGGGCGTTGCCCAACGCCCGCACCCGTGAGAATCCTCCCCGTACGTGGCCCCACCCCTGGAGAGGTGGCTGCCGCCGTAAGAAGTGTGTGCCCCCGGCCCTGCGTGTCGCAACCGTCGACCCGCATTCGAGACCAGATTTTGCCTCAGGCCACGATCTCGAACCGGAGGCCGGCCTTCTGGAGCCGGTCCAGCAGCTGGTCGCCCATCGCCTGGGCCGTCGTGAGCTGTCCCGCGACGTCCGGGTTGTCGTCCAGGGCGAGGCACAGGGCCGACTCCGCCAACATCTTCGCGGTCTCGCCGTAGCCGGGGTCGCCGCCGCTGACGCGGGTCCGGATCTGGGTGTCACCCGCCTCGCCGACGAAGTCCACCTTGAACCACGACTTCTCCCGACGAGCCCCGTCGGGGCCGTCGCCAGGCTGAAGCCTCCCGAGCAGCAGGTTCCGGAGCGGCTTCACCTGCGCCGCCGCTCCGAGCGCGCTGACCACGGCTGCCCCGCCCACGGCGTACCGGAGTGTCTTGGTTCCGGCGAAGTGGGAGTAGCGGAACTTCGGGCCGTACGCCGGAAGCGCGGCACCGCTGCGGGCCACGATGATCGGGTCGATCGTCGGGAGTGGCAGCAGCCAGTAGCCGAGCACCGGGTCGCGGCGAGGCTTGCTGCCCACCGCCCGGGACGACCGGCCCTCGGGCCGTGCCTCCGCCTCGCGCCGCGCGGCGGACGCCTCGCGCATCTGACGAGGCCGCGACAGCGCGGTCAGCGCCGAGTGGAACGTCCCGCCGGACACCATGGCACCGGCCCGGACGACGCCGCGCAGGGTGATCGGCCGGTCGGACGGCAGCTGGCGCACCGTGAAGTAGGCGCCGAGGTCGTGGGGGATCGAGTCGAAGCCGCACGCGTGCACGATCCGGGCACCGGTGCGCACGGCGGTCTCGTGGTATGCGGCGTACATCCGGTCGACGAACTCCGGCTCGCCGGTGAGGTCGACGTAGCCGGTGCCGGCGGCCGCGCACGCGCCGACCAACGGCTCGCCGTGCGTGAGGTACGGCCCCACCGTCGTCGCCACGACCCGCGCGCGCTCGGCCACCGCCGCCAGGGACACCGGGTCGGCGGCGTCGGCGGCCAGCAGCTCGAGGTCGGCGAGGCCGGCGTCGATCTCGGCGAGCCGGTCGCGGACGGCGGCGAGCTTGTCCGGGTTGCGCCCGGCCAGCGCCCACCGGAGTCCTGCGGGTGCATGACGTGCGAGGTACTCGGCGGTGAGGGTGCCGGTGAACCCGGTCGCTCCGAACAGGACGATATCGAGGTCACGGGTCGGCATCAGGCCATCGTCCCAGGGAACCGTCGGCCTTCCAAAGGCGTCCCATCGCCATGACTGGATCGGGACGCGCAGGACTGGCCGCGGCCGCCGTGGCCGCACTGGGAGCATCGTTCGTCGCCGGCATCGCGGTCGCCGGAAGCATGACGTCGACGCCGCCCACCGGGCCGCCGACGCAGCCGCCGGTGAACCTCCCGATCCGGCTCGCCAACGCCGACCTGCGACTGCCGGGCAGCTGTGACGCCCTGCTCGCGTCGTACGTCGAGCGCGGCGTCGACCGGGTCGGGCCCTACGGCTGGGACTCGCCGATCTACTACGCGATGGAGGACGGCGGGTTCGCGCTGGGTGAGGACTCCGACGCGGCCGGAGACGCCGAGCCGGCTGCACCTAGCGGTGGGCGGGTCGTCGAGCAGGGCAATAGCGCCACCGGCACGAACGTCCAGGAGGTGGGGGTCGACGAGCCCGACGTGGTGAAGACGGACGGCGAGCTGCTGGTGCGGGTGCTGGAGGAGGACGTCGCGCTGTACGACGTGACCGGGTCCGAACCGGTGGAGCTCGGCGAGATCGACCTGCCGAGCGAGGTCGACAGCGCCGAGCTGCTCCTCGCCGGCGACTCCCTGGTCGTCGTCGGCTCGATCGAGGAGGGCGACACCTTCGGCGACACGCGGCTCCTCACCTACGACGTCACCGACCCCACGGCGCCTGCGCTGGTCGATGACCGCGGCTTCGACGCGGACGTGGTCCGTGCGGTGCAGCACGATGACGACGTCCGGCTGGTCCTGAACGGCGGCCTGCCCGACCTCGACTTCGTGCAGCCGCGCTTCTGGAGGGACGGCGACGAGGCGACCGAGCGCAACCGGGACGTGGTGCGCGACTCGACCATCGAGGACTGGCTGCCGACCGTGACGACGTACGACGCCGACGGCGAGCCGACCAGTACCGAGCCGTTGCTCGATTGCGCAGAGATGACCGTGCCGGACTCCGACGACGCGGCGCTCGGGACGATGGCGGTGCTCGGCTTCGACGCCGACGACCCCGGGGACGCCGACATGCTCGGCATCGCGACCGATACCTCGCTCGCGTACTTCTCCCCTACCCGGATGTACCTCGCGACCAGCGCCTGGTCGGCGTGGGGCTGCTGCTGGGACCCCAGGCAGACGAGCGTGCCGGTGGAGAACGACGGCCGCAGCCGGCTCTACGCCTTCGAGCTCGACGGCACGGATGCGACGTACATCGCCTCCGGCGTGGTCGACGGAGTGATCGAGGACCGCTGGTCGATGGACGAGCACGACGGCGTGCTGAGGGTCGCGGTCGGCCCGAGCCAGGAGACCGGGAACTTCAACTCCGTGGTGCTGCTGCGCGAGGACGGCGCCAACCTCGAGGAGATCGGCCGCGTCGACAAGCTCGGCGAGGGCGAGGACATCAAGTCGGTCCGCTGGTTCGACTCGCTCGCGATCGTCGTGACGTTCCGGCAGGTCGACCCGCTCTATGCGATCGACCTGGCCGACCCCGGGAAGCCGGAGCTGCTGGGCGAGCTGAAGATCCCCGGGTTCTCGGAATACCTGCACCCATTGTCCGGCGACCGGCTGATCGGCCTCGGGCAGGACGCGTCCCTGAGCGGGATGCTTCGCGGTGCCCAGGCCGCGGTCTTCGACGTCACCGACCTGACCGCCCCGCGGCGTACCGACGTCGTCACCTACCGCAAGGGCTCGGTCGCCGCCGCCGCCGCGGACCCGCGCCAGTTCACGTGGCTGCCCGACGAGGAGACCGCGCTCACGGTCGTGTCTGAGGGCTGGGAGGGCCGCACGGGCTGGGTGTCGGTGTTGACCGTCGAGGGCGGCTCACTGTCGAACCGGATGGTCGAGGTGGAGTACGGGACCGATGTCGACTCCGTGCGACTGGTCCCGCTCCCCGACGGCCGCATCGTGCTCACCACCGGCGAGGACGTGTCCTTCTTCGAGGTGTGAACCCCGACGTATTCTCGGCGGCATGTGCCGCAACATCCGACCCCTGAACAACTTCGAGCCGCCGGCCACGAACGACGAGGTGGCAGCCGCCGCGCTGCAGTTCGTCCGCAAGGTCAGCGGCACCACCAAGCCCTCGCAGGCCAACCAGGCGGTGTTCGACCGGGCGGTGTCCGAGATCGCCCACGTCACCCGGCACCTGCTCGAGGACCTGGTGACGACGGCACCGCCGAAGAACCGGGAGGTCGAGGCGGCCAAGGCGCGGGCCAGGTCGGCCGCCCGGTACGCCGGGTGACGCTGCTCGGACGGGAGACCGTCGCCACCGGCCTGGACGAGGTGCTCGCGTTCCTCCGCAACCGGCCGTTGGTGGTGCTGACCGGGGCCGGGCTGTCGACCGACTCCGGCATCCCCGACTACCGCGGACCGGGGTCGGTGCCGCGTAGCCCGATGACCTACCAGCAGTTCGTGTCCGGTCCCGAGGCGCGGCAGCGGTACTGGGCGCGGGTGCACGTCGGGTTCGGCCGGTTCATGGCCGCGGCGCCCAACGAGGGGCACCGGGCGCTGGCCCGGCTCGACCCCGCGCTGCTGATCACGCAGAACGTCGACGGGCTGCACGAGGCAGCCGGTTCGCGCCGGCTGGTGGCGCTGCACGGTCGGATCTCCGAGGTGACCTGCCTGTCCTGCCGCGGCACCTCCTCGCGGCGCGCGCTGGAGGAGCGGCTGACGGCCGCGAACCCCGGGTGGGCCGACGAACACGCGAACCTCGCGCTGCGACCCGACGGTGACGTCGACCTGCAGGCCACCAGCGGCTTCGTCGTGCCCGACTGCGAGCAGTGCGGTGGCGTGCTCAAGCCGGACGTCGTGTTCTTCGGCGAGAACGTGCCAGCCGAGCGGGTGGCGCGCTGCTACGACGCGGTCGACGGGCTGGGCGCCACGGGCGCGCTCGTCGCCGTGGGCTCGTCGCTGACGGTCATGAGCGGACTGCGGTTCGTCAAGCGCGCCGCGCGGGCCGGCACGCCGGTCGTCATCGCGAACCGGGGAGCGACCCGGGGCGACGACCTGGCGACGTACCGGCTCGACGTGGGGTGCAGCGAGTTCCTGACGGCGCTGGAGGCCGGCTAGAGGACCCGCACGAAGATGTGCTCGGCCGCCTCGTCCACGATCTCGGCGGTCTCGCCGCCACTGCCGACCAGCACGCCCTCGTCGGTGCGGGCGACCGTGACGGTCTTGTCGGGCAGCGCGCCGACGCGGCGCAGCGCGCCCATCAGCACCTCGTCCTTCTGCATCTCCTCGGAGATCCGGCGCACGTGCACGCGCGCCTCCCCCGTCACGGCGATCTCGGACAGCGGCGTGACCCCGTCCATGAACTCCTCGCCGGTGCGGGTGTCCCCGAGCTCGCTCAGGCCGGGGATCGGGTTGCCGTACGGCGACTCGGTCGGATGGTCGAGCAGCTCGATCAGCCGGCGTTCGACGGTCTCCGACATCACGTGCTCCCAGCGGCACGCCTCGGCGTGGACGAGCTCCCATTCGAGCCCGATCACGTCGACCAGCAGCCGCTCGGCGAGCCGGTGCTTGCGCATGACGCGGGTGGCCAGCCGCTGACCCTCGTCGGTCAGCTCGAGGTGACGGTCGCCCTCCACCGTCAGCAGCCCGTCGCGCTCCATCCGGGCCACGGTCTGGGACACCGTGGGGCCGCTCTGGTGCAGGCGCTCGGCGATCCGGGCCCGCAGCGGCGTGATGCCCTCCTCCACCAGTTCGTAGATGGTGCGGAGGTACATCTCCGTGGTGTCGATCAGGTCGCTCACCCAGCCATTCTCCCCCATGCCCGGGCGGGGTGGCAGAGTGGGAGGACATGACCGCGGTGATGTGGTTCCGGCGCGACCTGCGGCTGGCCGACAACCCCGCCCTGGTCGAGGCCGCGGCCGACGGCGACGTGCTGCCGCTGTTCGTCCTCGACCCTGCCCTGTGGGGGCCGTCGGGTCTGCCGCGCAAGCTGTACCTGGGTGACGCGCTGCGCGCCCTCGACGGCTCGTTGCGCGATCGCTCCGGCGGTTCGGGCGGGCTCCAGGTGGTGCGCGGTGACCCCGTACGCCGGGTGGTGATGGTGGCGCGCGAAGTCGGCGCGTCGCGGGTCCACGTCGCTGCCGACCACGGCCCGTACGGCGCCGCCCGCGACCACGCCGTCCAGGAGGCGCTGGCCGAGCACCGCGTCGAGCTGGTCCGCACCGGCTCGCCGTACGCCGTGGCGCCGGGCCGGGTCACGAAGGCGGACGGCACGCCGTACGCCGTGTTCACCCCGTTCAGCCGGGCGTGGGCCGAGCACGGCTGGCGGTCTCCTATCGACGCTCCCCGCGGCGTCACCTACCTGTCCCTCGACGACACCACCGACATCCCGGACCTCCAGCGGCCTGAGGGGCTGTCGCTCCCCGAGGCCGGCGAGGCGGCGGCCATGCGTCGCTGGCAGTCCTTCCTCGCCGAGCGGATCGACGCCTACCGCGACGACCGCGACAAGCCCGGCGTGCCCGGCACCTCCAGGATGAGCGTCCACCTGAAGTGGGGCGAGGTTCACCCGCGGACGATGCTGGCCGACCTCGCGAGCCGGCGGTCGGCCGGGGCGGCGACGTACCGCACCGAGCTGGCGTGGCGCGAGTTCTACGCCGACGTGCTCCACCACCGGCCCGAGACCGCCCGCGACTACCTGCGCCCGGAGTACGCCCGGATGGAGTACGACGAGCCGGGCGACCAGCTCGACCGCTGGCGGCGTGGCCGCACCGGCTTCCCGATCGTGGACGCCGGGATGCGGCAGCTGCGCGAGACCGGCTGGATGCACAACCGAGTCCGGATGATCGTCGCGAGCTTCCTGGTCAAGGACCTGCACGTCGAGTGGCAGCACGGCGCCCGCCACTTCATGCGGCACCTGGTCGACGGCGACCTCGCGTCCAACCAGCACGGCTGGCAGTGGACCGCCGGGTGCGGCACCGACGCAGCGCCGTACTTCCGGGTGTTCAACCCGGTCACCCAGGGGCGGAAGTTCGACCCCGACGGTGGCTACGTACGCCGCTGGGTGCCCGAGCTCGCCGACGTGGCCGACCCGCACGAACCGGTCGACCCGATCGTCGACCACGCCGAGGAGCGTCGCGAGGCACTGGCCCGGTGGGAGAGGATCCGGTCATGAGCGAGCTCCTGGTCCCGCGTCGGTTCTGCGGGCCACCGTCCTCGGGCAACGGCGGGTGGACCGCCGGCGCGCTGGCCGCGCTGCTCGATCATGACGGTCCCGACGACCACGCCGCGGCCTGGCCGACCGTCCGCGTGACGCTGCGCCGGCCGCCGCCGCTCGACGTGCCGATGCCGGTGTCCGAGGGCGTCGCGACCAGTGAGCAGGGTGACGTCGCGGCGGCAGAGGTGGTCACCGACGAGCTCGCGGCGGTCGAACCGGTGCCCCTGGGCGCGGCGACCGATGCGGCGGCGACGTACCCCGGCCTGACCAGCCACCCGTTCCCGACCTGCTTCGCGTGCGGCACCGGCCGCGAGGAGGGCGACGGGCTGCGGATCTTCCCCGGCCCGGTCGACGACGACTCCGAGGGCCGGACCCGGGTGGCCGCACCCTGGACGCCGCACCCGTCGGTCGCGGAGGACTTCCACACCTATGGCGACGACGTCCGCCGCGCCTCGATCGCGGTCGCGTGGGCGGCGCTCGACTGTGTCGGCGGGTGGGCCGGCGACCTGACCGAGCGGCTGATGGTGCTCGGCCGGATCACCGCGCGGATCGACGCGCTGCCGGCGATCGGCGAGCCGCACGTCGTGGTCGGGGGGGCGCGGGGCGCCGAGGGCCGCAAGACCTTCACCGCGGCGTCGCTCTACGACGCGGACGGCCGGGTCGTCGCGGCCGCCGAGCACGTCTGGATCGCGGTCGACCCGGCCGACTTCGCCTGAACCGCGGAGTTGACCCCGCTTGGCCTCGCGACCAGACTCCTGGCATGACTTTGAACGATCCAATCGGTGGCGGACCCTGGTGGCGTGACTCGGTCACCTACCAGGTCTACGTCCGCAGCTTCGCCGACTCCGACGGCGACGGCGTCGGCGACCTGGCGGGCATCACCTCACGGCTCGGCTACCTGCGCGACCTCGGCGTCGACGCCCTCTGGATCACGCCCTTCTACCCGAGCCCGCAGCACGACCACGGGTACGACGTCGCCGACTACTGCGACGTCGACCCGCTGTTCGGCGACCTGGCCGCGGCCGACGAGCTGCTGGCCACCGCCCACGCCCTCGGACTCCGGGTCGTCGTCGACCTGGTCCCCAACCACACGTCCAACGAGCACCCCTGGTTCCAGGCGGCCCTGGCCGCCGGCCCCGGCAGCTCCGAGCGCGCCCGATATGTGTTCCGCGAGAGCGCTGGGGGCGGGACAGGCCCGCCCAACAACTGGGACTCGGTCTTCGGCGGCCCGGCGTGGACGCAGCTCGACGACGGCCAGTGGTACCTCCACCTCTTCGACACCACCCAGCCCGACCTCGACTGGCGCAACCCGGAGGTGCCGGCGATGTTCGAGGACGTGCTGCGGTTCTGGCTCGACCGCGGCGTCGACGGGTTCCGGGTCGATGTGGCCCATGGGCTCTTCAAGGAGGAGAGCTTGCGCGACCAGGTCGTCGAACCGGCCGACGCCGGCCATACCGGCTCGATGGTCGAGCGGCGCCTGCACGACGAGCCGATGTGGGACCAGCCGGAGGTGCACGACGTCTACCGCCAATGGCACCGGATCCTGGCCGAGTACGACGGTGACCGGATGGCGGTCGCCGAGGCCTGGACCCAGACCCCGGAGTCGATGGCGCGGTTCGTCCGGCCCGACGAGCTCTCCCAGACGTTCAACTTCGGTTGGCTGCTCGCCGAGTGGTCCGCCACCGCGTTCGCCGACGTCATTCACGGCACCCTGACCGCGATGGCCCCGGTCGGCGCGGCGCCCACCTGGGTGCTCAGCAACCACGACGTCGTCCGGCACACCACGCGGTACGGCGGCGGAGAGCAGGGCCTCGCACGGGCCCAAGCGGCCACGCTCACGATGCTGGCGCTGCCCGGCTCGGCGTACCTCTACCAGGGCGAGGAGCTCGGCCTGCCCGAGGTGGACGTCGCCCCCGAGCACTGGCAGGACCCCGCCTCGCTGCGGACGGGTCAGAAGGGTCGCGACGGCTGCCGGGTCCCGATCCCGTGGTCGGGCACCACCGCGCCGTACGGCTTCGGGCCGGTCGCGGGTCAGCCGTGGATCCCGCAGCCGGACGAGTGGGCCGGCCTGAGCCTCGAGGCCCAGCTCGGCCGGGCCGGGTCGACCCTGGAGTTCTACCGGGAGGCGCTCCGCGCCCGTCGGGAGCACACCCTGGCAGCCGGCGGCGAGGTGGCGATCGTCGACGGACCTCGAGACGTGCTCACTCTCACTCGCGGGCCGCTCACGGTGGTCCTCAACTGCGGCGCTACCCCCGTCACGCTCCCCGCCGGCGAGCTCCTGATCGCCAGCGGCAAGCTCGACGGCGACAAGCTGCCTGCCGACACCGCGGTCTGGCTCCACAGCCGCTGAGCGGGATAGTCCCCGGACCTTTGGTTGCCGGATCGCCGGTTCGGCGACCAAAGAAGCGGGGACTATCCCTCTCAGGGTCAGTCCAGAGATGTGCCCGGCTCCGGCGCGGCAGGGACCGGCGGGATCTGGGTCAGGCTGTCTCGCTTCGAGAATGCGGCGACCCGCAGGCGTGACGTCCGCCTCTCGGCGGCGTCGCTCCGGAGGACGTGGGTCCGGATCACCTGCGGGTCGGGTGACTGCTGTGGATTCGTCAGCAGCCTGCCAGGGCAGCTCTGCCCGGGCGTTGCTACTGGCTGCTAGCGGGCAGCCACCTCACGCGTCCTAGAAGACTTCATTCCTCGGACCACCTCCTTTCCCGTGTGCGACCACGGTAGGTGGCGGCGGTGGTCGACTCAAGGGGTTTACGGCGCGAGCCGCACGACCCGCCAGCCGGCGCTGTCTCGGTGGTAGACGAGCCGGTCGTGCATCCGGCCCGGTCGCCCCTGCCAGAACTCCACGACCTCCGGCCGGACCCGGTAGCCGCCCCACTCGTCGGGCACCGGCACCACCTCGTCGGCGAACCGTGCCGCCGCATCGTCGTACGCCGCCTCGAGCTCCGCCCGGTCGGCGACCGGTCGCGACTGGTGGGACGCGTGCGCTCCCAGCTGCGCTCCGCGCGGTCGGGTGGCGAAGTACGACGCGACGTCCTCGGGCGGAAGCGCAGTCGCCAGCCCCTCGACCCGGACCTGGCGCTCCAGCGGGTGCCACGGGAACAGCAGCGAGCAGCGAGCGTTCGCCGCCAGCTCGCGACCCTTGCGCGAGCCGAGGTTCGTGTAGAAGACGAAGCCGGCCTCGGACAGGCCCTTGAGCAGCACCATCCGAGACGACGGGCTCCCGTCCTCGGACACGGTCGAGAGGACCATCGCATTGGGCTCATAGAGCCCCGCCCCCTGCGCGTTGGCGAACCACCGGTCGAACATCGCCAACGGGTCCGGTGCCAGGGCGGACTCGGTGAGCCCGCCGTCGGCGTACTCGCGCCGCAGGGCCGCGATGTCCGCGCCGGGCTCCTCGCTCATGGCGTCGACCCTAGTGCCGTGCGGCAGAATGCCTGCGGATCCATCGGGACCGATCGAAGGGGTCAGATGAGCGAGCGCAGTGAGCCAGGCGGGCCGAGCGTCCACCACGGACTCGAGGGCGTGGTCGCCTTCGCGTCGGAGATCGCCGAGCCGGACAAGGAGGGATCGGCGCTGCGCTATCGCGGCGTGGACATCGAGGAGCTGGCCGGGCGGGTGCCGTTCGAGAAGGTCTGGGGGCTGCTGGTCGACGGCTCCTACACGCCGGGGCTACCGCCGGCCGAGCCGTACAACATCGCGATCCACACCGGCGACGTCCGCGCAGACGTCCAGGCCAGCGTCGCGATGCTCGCGCCGATGCTCGGCATGGGCCAGACCTACGACATCTCCGACGAGCAGGCACGGCTCGACCTGTCACGTGTGGCCGTCATGGTCCTCTCGTACGCCGCGCAGAGTGCTCGCGGCATCGGCACGCCGTTGGTCCCCCAGCGCGAGGTCGACCAGGGCCGGACGCTCGCCGAGCGGTTCCTGATCCGGTGGCGCGGCGAGGCCGACCCGTTGCACGTGAAGGCGATCGACGCCTACTGGTCCTCGGCCGCCGAGCACGGCATGAACGCCTCCACGTTCACCGCGCGGGTGATCACGTCCACCGGCGCCGACGTGGCGGCGGCGTTCTCCGGTGCGATCGGCGCCATGAGTGGCCCGCTCCACGGAGGCGCCCCGTCACGGGTGCTCGGGATGATCGAGCAGGTCGAGCAACGCGGCGACGCGGTCGGCTACGTCAAGGGGCTGCTCGACAACGGCGAGCGGCTGATGGGCTTCGGGCACCGGGTCTACCGCGCCGAGGACCCGCGGGCCCGCGTGCTCCGACGTACGGCGCAGGAGCTCGACGCGCCGCGGTACGAGGTCGCCCAGCAGCTGGAGCAGGCCGCGCTGGCCGAGCTCCGCGAACGTCGCCCCGACCGGGTGCTCGAGACCAACGTGGAGTTCTGGGCCGCCATCGTGCTCGACTTCGCGGGGGTCCCGGCCCCGATGTTCACGTCGATGTTCACGTGTGCCCGCACCGGCGGGTGGTCGGCCCACATCCTCGAGCAGAAGCGCACCGGCAGGCTGATCCGGCCCTCGGCCGTCTACACCGGCCCCGCGACCCGCCCCGCCTCGGACGTCGAGGGCTGGGACCCGGCCTGGGCCGGATGAGCCACGCCGAGCGCCGCCCCACGCTGCACACCGAGCGGATCCGGCTCGAACCCCTGACGGTGGCACACCGCGACCTGCTGGTCGAGCTGGACTCCGACCCGGAGGTGCTGCGCTTCATCTTCGGCCGCGCCCTGTCCCGCGAGGAGGTCGTGCAGGAGCACCTGCCTCGCCGGCTGCGGCCCGACGGACCGCCGCGCGGCATCGGCTACTGGGCAGGGTTCTCCGTCGCCGGCGATGCCTTCCTCGGCTGGTGGGCGCTGGCCGTCGACGACGAGGACCCTGACACCGCGGAGCTCGGCTACCGGCTCCGGCGCGCGGCGTGGGGTCAGGGCTACGCCACCGAGGGCTCGCGGGCACTGCTCGACCACGCATTCGGCGCGCTCGGCCTTCCCACTGTCTGGGGCACCACCATGGCCGTCAACGTCGGCTCCCGAGCAGTCATGTCCAAGCTCGGGATGACGCACGTCCGCACCGACGTCCAGGAGTGGGAGCACCCGCTACCGGGAGCCGAGCTCGGTGAGGTGCGCTACGAGATCACCCGGCCTGATTGGCTGGCCCGGTGAAGGACATCGATCTCTGGGACCGCGAAGCACTGAGGTTCGACGAGGCGGCCGACCACGGGCTGACCGACCCTGCGTGCCGGGCGGCCTGGCGCGACCTCCTGCTCGAACACCTTCCGGAGCCTCCGGCGAAAGTGGCCGACCTCGGGTGCGGGACCGGCACGTTGTCGTTGCTGCTCGCCGAGGAGGGGTACGCCGTGGACGGCGTCGACTTCTCTCCGGAGATGGTGCGGCGTGCGCGGGCCAAGGCCGGGCAGCTCGCGACGTTCACGGTGGGAGACGCGGCCGCGCCGCCGTTGGCGGACGCGGCGTACGACGTGGTGCTGAGCCGGCACGTGCTCTGGGCGATGCCCTCCCCCGCTGCCGCGCTCGACCGCTGGCTCGCCCTCCTGCGTCCAGGCGGGCGGCTGTTGCTGGTCGAGGGCAACTGGTCCACCGGCGCAGGGCTGAGTGCCGAGGAGACCGTGGCGCTGGTGGAGGCGACCGGGCGTGAGGCGCTGCTGCGCAGGCTGCCGGAACCGGTGTTCTGGGGCCGCGAGATCAGCGACGACCGGTACCTGGTCACCGCGACCTCTTGACGTGTGACCATATGGTCACATAAAGTCTCCGCATGGACTCGCAGGACGTCGTCTTCAAGGCGCTCGCCGACCCGACCCGCCGGGAGATCCTCGACCTGCTGTTCGCCCGCGACGGCCGCACCGTCGGCGAGGTGTGCGACGAGTTCGCCGACCGGATGAGCCGGTTCGGCGTCATGAAGCACCTCACCGTCCTCACCGAGGCCGAGCTGGTCCTGACCGCCAAGGAGGGTCGCAGCAAGCGGCTGTTCCTCAACCCGGTCCCGATCGAGCAGGTCGCCGACCGCTGGATCAGCAAGTACGCCGCGCGCTTCACCTCCGCCCTGGTCGGGCTGAAGGAGCACGCCGAGAACCCGCCCGACACCGCCGAAGGACCCGCGTCATGAGCCTCACCGCACACGTCTACCAGATCCACATCAACGCCGACGCCGATCAGGTCTGGGCCGCGATCACCCAGTCGGAGTGGAAGAAGCGCTACTTCCACGGCACGTCGTACGCCGAGGGCCCGACGCCCGGCGCCCGCTTCCGGACCGTGAAGGCCGACGGCGGCGACGCCGTCGACGGGATGATCGAGGAGATGACCCCGCCCGGGCCCAGCACCGCCGGCCGGTTCGTGCAGACGTGGCACGTGCTGTACGACGCCGACCTCGCCGCCGAGCCGCCGAGCCGGGTGGAGTGGACGATCGAGCAGGTGGGTGACCGGCTCACCCGGGTGCGTCTGGTGCATGGCGGCCTCGCGTTCAGCCCGCTGACCTGGGCCAACGTGAAGGACGGCTGGGTCTGGGTGCTCGACGCACTCAAGACGGTGCTGGAGACCGGCCGCACCCTGCCGCGGGTCACGGTCGACACCGACGACGCCCCCGCGCCGGCCGAGGGCGACTGGCACCGGCGGCAGGCGGTCGAGGCGAACAACGAGGCCTTCGCCCTCCTCGCCGGCGACCGCGAACCGGCCGCGGACGAGCGGCTGCTCCGGCTGGTCCACGCTGCGGCGTACCACTGGGAGCTGGCCACCGGAGCCGCCCCGCAGCACGCGGTCCGCGCCGACTACCTGATCTCCAAGGCGCTCACCGCGACCGGCCAGCCCGACCGGGGCCTGGCCGTCGCCGACCGGGTGCTGGCCGGCTGCCTGGAGCACGCGCTCGCGGACTTCGACCTCGCCTACGCGCACGAGGCGCGAGCCCGGGCCCTGCACGCGCTGGGCCGGTCCGACGAGGCCGCAGCCGCGTGGGCAGCCGCCCGCGCGGTCGAGGTCGCCGACGCCGAGGACCGTGCGATCGTCGAAGCCGACTTCGCGGACCTGCAGCCGATCCTGGGCTGAGGGCACTGGCGGCGGCCAGGGCCTGAGGGCACCATGAGCAGGTGCGAACGACCGCCGGGTTGGTGACGATCCTCCTCGGGCTGGGCTTCGGCGTCCCCGGCGTGGTCGGCGCCCTGCATCTCGCGCGGACCGGCGAGGTCTGGTCGTTCCTGGGCTTCCCGACGTACGGCGGCGGGCCGTTCACGCGGCTCGGCCTCGAGACCAGCGTGCCGCTGCTCGTCGGCTTCGTGATCGTGTGCGCCGCCGAGGTCGCGCTCGGTGTGGCGATCCTCCTGGACGCGCCGTCCCTCGGTTGGGCGTCTGTCGCGCTGCTCGTCCCGGAGCTGGTGTTCTGGATCGGCTTCGCGCTCCCGTTCGGGCCGCCGCTCGGCCTGGCCCGGGTGCTGCTGCTCCTGGCTGCCTAGGACAGCCGGCCGTCGTACCAGCTGGTCTTGCCGCGGCCGCCGGGACGGCTCAGCGAGATGTGCATGTGGTCGCGGTGACGCGCCGTCTTGCTGCACTTCTTCCTGCTGGGGCAGGACGAGGGCAGGTATGGCTCGCGCTCGAACTGGTCCCACGCGGAGTACATGTGGTCGTTCCAGATGACGTACATGATCCCCATCCGACGCGCGCGAGCGTCGGTGTTGCCCGCCTGGTCGCTGGCACGGACCAGCCGGAGGAAGCTCACGGCCTGCTGCCGGTCCCGCTTCTTCGTCGCGTCGAGCGTCCAGTCGAAGGCGCGACCCTCCTTGTGCTCCGACGTCCCGCCGTGCTTGCAGGACCGCGAGATGCCGCCGAACGCGCCGCCCTGGCTGCGCACGATCCACCGTCCCAGCACCGTGGTCCCGGGCTTGGCCTTGGGTCGGCACGTGGACTGCGGGTCCCAGCCTGCGTAGTCCTCGATCGCCGACTCCGTGACCTGAGCTCGCGCGTCCCCGGTCGCCAGCTGCACGACGGCGACGACCGCCAGTGCCAGCGCGGCCAGGAACGGGAGCAGGACACTGCGGCGGGACATGAGCAACCTCCGGGGGCCGAAAAAGGCCCCTCGACGGTACGTCGAGCCCCTGGATCTGTCAGGAGAACGAGTGAGGCACGGGCAACAGCTTGCCGAAGCAGCGGTTCTCGGGCGCACCCCGGTAGTGGCCGAAGGACGGGATCGCCGTGTAGCCCGACGACTCGTAGAGAGCGATCGCCTCCGGCTGGGCGGTCCCCGTCTCGAGCACCATCGCCCGCGCACCGATCGCCGCGGCGGTCCGCTCGAGGTGGGCGAGCACCGTGCGGGCGTGCCCGGCGCCCCTGGCCTCCGGGACCACGAACATCCGCTTGATCTCCGCCGTCTCGGTGGTGCCGAACACCTCGACGTCGTCGCGGCGTCGCCAGGCGCCCGAGGCCACGGGTACGTCGTCGACGTACCCCACGAAGAAGCTGCCTCGCGGCGGCTCGAACATCACTGGGTCGAGTGGGGTGTCGTCACGGCCGCCGTAACGGACGACGTACTCCTCCTGGACCGCCTCGATCAGTGCGAACGCGTCCGGATGGCCCCAGCCGACCGGGACTAGACGCAGCTCAGGAGCCCGGTCGACGCCCCCGGTTGCGGGGTCGGGAACCGTGTCCATGGCCTCCCCTCGATCCGCCGCGTTGCCCGAGCAGGTGCCACAATAGGCGCCGCTGACAGCGTCGTCAGGAAGTACGCCCCGACCTCACCCGGAAGGTTGCCCATGAGCGACGCCCTCCAGATCCCCACCGAGCTGCTCCCGGCCGACGGCCGCTTCGGAGCAGGCCCCTCCAAGATCCAGACCAGCCACCTCGACGCGCTCGCCGCGACCGGTTCGTCCCTCATGGGGACCTCCCACCGGCAAGCGCCGGTGAGGCAGCTCGTGGGCCGGGTGCGCGATGGGCTGGCGGCGTTCTTCGACCTGCCCGAGGGCCACCAGGTGGTCCTCGGCAACGGCGGCGCGACCGCGTTCTGGGACGTCGCCTGCTTCGGGCTGATCCGCGAGAAGAGCCAGCACCTGTCCTTCGGTGAGTTCTCCGCGAAGTTCGCCACGTCCGTGAAGAAGGCGCCGTGGCTGGCCGACCCGTCGGTCGTCGCCAGCGACCCCGGCACCCGGCCCGAGCCGGTGGCCGAGGACGGGGTCGACGCGTACGCCTGGGCTCACAACGAGACGTCGACCGCGGTGATGGCGCCGGTCGTGCGTCCGGACGGGATCGGCGACGACGCCCTGGTCCTGGTCGACGCGACCTCCGGCGCGGGTGGCCTGCCGGTCGACCTGAACGAGGTCGACGCCTACTACTTCGCGCCCCAGAAGTGCTTCGCCTCCGACGGTGGCCTGTGGGTAGCGCTCCTCTCGCCGCGGGCGCTCGCCCGGGTCGAGGAGATCGCTGCGAGCGACCGCTACGTGCCGCCGTTCTTCGACCTGCCGACGGCGATCGACAACTCGGGCAAGAACCAGACGTACAACACCCCCGGCGTGGCCACGATCTTCCTGATGGCCGAGCAGCTGGACTGGATGAACGCCAACGGCGGCCTCACCGGCATGGTCGAGCGGACCACCGCCTCGTCGGACGCGCTCTACGGCTGGGCCGAGAAGTCGCCGTACGCCACCCCGTACGTCCCCGACCCGGCGAACCGCTCCCTGGTGATCGGCACGATCGACTTCGACGAGGAGATCGATGCCGCCGCGATCGCAGCCGTCCTGCGGGGCAACGGCATCGTCGACACCGAGCCGTACCGCAAGCTCGGCCGCAACCAGCTCCGGGTCGCGATGTACCCAGCGATCGACCCCTCGGACGTCGAGGCGCTCACCCGCTGCATCGACTACGTGATCGACAGCCTCTGACGGATCGCGTCGTACGTCGCGGCGTCGAACGCGACCAGGCGTGACTCCTCGACCTCGGACGGGGTGCCGCGGAGGGTGTCGACCGCCGCGGCGATCGCGT
This sequence comes from uncultured Actinomycetota bacterium, assembly GCA_963826265.1. Classification (GTDB taxonomy): domain Bacteria; phylum Actinomycetota; class Actinomycetes; order Propionibacteriales; family Nocardioidaceae; genus Nocardioides. Next base: position 592,172 of record CAWGWH010000001.1, on the reverse strand, counting down.
CGGCCTTGGGCCAGCCGTAGATCCCTGCGCTGACCAGTGGGAACGCCACCGACCGCGCGCCGAGCTCGTCGGCCACGGCGAGGGCACGGGCATAGCAGGCGGTGAGGAGTCCGCGGTCGGTCTCGCCGGCCGTGTGGTTCGGGCCGACGACGTGGATCACCCAGGTCGCGGCCATCTCTCCCGCCGTCGTCCAGCCCGCGTCGCCCGTGGCCAGCCCGTGGGGGAAGCGGCGTACGCAGTCCTCGAGGACCGCCGGGCCGCCCGCCCGGTGGATGGCGCCGTCGACGCCACCGCCGCCGCGCATGGCGCGGTTGGCCGCGTTGACCACGGCGTCGACCTGCTGCTGGGTGATGTCGCCCTGGACGACCGTGAGCTCCATGGGACCGGTCTACCGCAGCAGCCTGAGGACCGCGCGCTCCAGGGCGGACTGGCGCTCGTCGGGGGTGCGGTGACGGCGCCGCGTGGCGGCGGCGATGGTGCGGCCCTCCTCGTATTCGTCGATCACCCGCGGGTCGACGTAGGAGCTGCGGGCCTGGGTCGGTGTGTTGCCGAGGAACTCCGCGACCTCCTTCATCGCCGCGGAGACCGCCCGCTTGCGCGACGCCTTGGTCTCTCCCGGCTCGTCGGACTCGGCGAGGGCGGCTGCCGCGAGGACGGTGGCGTGCCAGGTGCGGAAGTCCTTGGCCGTGTAGTCCGCGCCGGCCACCTGCCCGACGTACTCGTTGACGGTCCGCGAGTCGAGCTCGCGCCAGCGGCGGCCGTCCTTCCAGGCGAGCAGCTGCTCGCCTCCGCGTCGTGCGCGCATCACGTCGAGGGCGTCGATGACGGACGGGTCGTCGATCTCGATCTCATGCTCGATCCCCGACTTGCCGACGAACCGGAACACCAGCCGCCCGTGCTCCTTGCGCACGTGGCGGCGCTCCAGGGTCGTCAGCCCGAAGCTGCCGTGCTGGTCGGTGTAGACGTCGTTCCCGATCCGGAAGTAGCCCAGGTCGAGCAGCCGCACCGCGGCCGCGCAGGCCCGTTCACGGCTCATGCCGCTGGTGCCGAGGTCCTTGATGATCTGCTCCCGGGCGCTCGACAGCGCCTTGCCGAACGTCAGTACCCGGGCATGCTTCTGGCTGTCGCGCTGCTCGCGCCATGCGGGGTGGTAGAGGTACTGCCGCCGGCCCGCGTCGTCCGTGCCGACGGCCTGCAGGTGGCCGTTCGCGACAGCACAGATCCACACGTCCTCCCATGCCGGCGGGATCACCAGGTCCCGGCAGCGCTGCGCGTCCTCGTCGGGGAGGCGCTCACCGTGCTCGTCGAGGTAGACGAAGCCCTTGCCCGCGCGGCGCCGGGTCCACCCCGGGTCCTCCGGTGAGGTACGTCGCAACCGCGGCATGCCGGGATCGTACGTCCGGTCACCACAGCAGACGGCCACGTCCAGTCAGCGCGGCGGGTCCTTCTGGGTGGGTCGCAGCGCCCTGACCAGCACGACCAGCACCACCACCAGCAGACCGCCGCCGACCAGCCACATGGTGGGGTCGCGCCGCCCGGCGTCCTCGTCCTCGGGCAGCTCCTCACCCTCCCGGCTCCGCAGCGTCGGCTCGTCCGAGGGCTCCGACGGCTCGGTCTCCGGGCTCGCGGTCGACTCCCCCGCCACGATCGTGGCGAGTGGTGCGTCCAGCGGGACCTCGAGCACCGGCGCCCGGATCCCCTCGGAGCTCACGAAGACCCGGTTGTCGGCGTCCACGGCGATGCCCTCGCCCTGCTCCTGCGGCGGGATGTCGAACTTCCCCGCCTCCTCGAGCTCGGGCCAGGTGTAGACGATCGCGCGGCCGTAGTTGCGCAGCACGATGTGGCGCCCGTCGGGGAAGAACGCCCCGTCGGTGACCAGGGGCAGTACGTCGCCGCGCGGCTCGAGCACCACCGGGCTCCCCGACGCGGCGTCGCCGCGCGCGACGTGGAGGGTCCCGCCGAGCACCCCCTTCGTCACGACCACCAGCCGCCCGTCCCGGGGGTCGGTGAGCAGGGCCTCCGCATTGGCCGGGCCGTCGGGATAGGAGAACGTCACCCGCTCGCCGGGCACCTCCTGGTCACCCTGCCCCACCGGGACGCGCACCGCCCAGATCGACGTGCGCTCCTCGCCGTTGTCGCCGATGTCACCGACCCAGACCGAGTCGGCTCCATCGGGCGCGACCGCCTCGACGTCCTCGGCGACCCCCTCCCACCGGGTCACGCCCACGGTCCGGCCGGTCGCCGGGTCGACCGTGAAGACGCGCGCGTCGTCGCCGGAGTCGTTGACCGTCACGAACCGGCCGTCGGGCAGCACGACCAGCCCGCTGGACTCCACGATCGCTGGGTCCATGAACCGGAACTCCGGATCCGGCTCCTGGGTGTCCGTCCCGGCTGTGAGCGCGAGCCCGAACGGGACGGCGATCGCGACCGCCGTCGCCGCCTCACGCAGTCCCACGGCGCTCCAACAGCTCGGCGAGGGCCGGGCGCACCGACCACGTGTCCACCAGCTCGTTGTACTCCGAGCGGACGCTGTCGCCACGCAAGGCCGCCCCGGTGCGGGTCGCGCGCAGCAACGTGTTGCGGGGCGTGTGGGCGCTCTCGACGAACTGCATCACGTCGACCCGATAGCCCTGCATCCGCAGCAGCGAGGCACGCAGCGCGTCTGTGAGCGTGTCGGCGAACCGTTCGCGCAGGATGCCGTGGCGAGTCAGCATTGCGTACGGCGCCGGCGTGGCGTTCCGACGGAGCTGGGCCGCGATGTCGTGGTGGCAGCAGGGCGCGGCCAGCACGAGGGGCGCCTGCCACTCGACGGCTCGCGCCAGCGCGTCGTCGGTGGCCGTGTCGCACGCGTGCAGCGCGAGCACGACCTCCGGCACCGGGTCGACGACCGCGTCCTGGATCGTCCCCCGGACGAACCCGGTGTCGCGCCCGACGGCCTCGGCGACGGCCGGGTCGGTCCACACGGGCTGCGCGCGCCGGTCGACCCCGGTGAGGTGGACCGGGAGCCCTCGCACCTCGTGGAGGAACCGGTGTGCGGCGAAGGTGAGGTAGGCGTTGCCGCAACCGAGGTCGACGACCCGCAGCGGATCGTCGATCGTGGGCCGCCGCAGATGGCCCTGTTCGAGCGCGTCGCGGATCGAGGCGTCGAGGATCCGCAGGAACTCCTCGACCTGCCGGTACTTCGACTGCCGGCTGGGCTTGACCCGGCCTCGGTGGTCGGAGATGCCGAGGGCCACCAGCGCAGGATCGTCCTCGGGCAGGAGCCGCTGCTTGTCCCGGTCGTGGTCGCGAGCGACCTCGACCTCCTCCTGCCGCTCCAGCGTGTGGACCAGCGCCTCGCCCTTCTTGGTCACCCGCAGCTGGTGGGTCTCGGTCGTGGTGTCGACGTGCCAGTTGCCGAACGGCTCCTCGAGCAGCGCGCCGACCGCCGCGGCCGCCGGCTCACCGATGGCGTGGTTGGCGGTGTGGGCCTGCGCGTCGTCGTACGACGTGACCTGCAGGTGGCGGCCGGCCTTGAGGTCGACGTACCGCAGCTCGACCCGTCGCCAGGCCGGTCGGAGGCCCTTCTGCCGACCGGACGCCACCGCCCGGACCAGCGTGTCAGGGCTGAGCAGGTGGCTGCGCAGCCGGTCCAGTGCGCCGAGCAGCGGTTCGCTCACGGCAGCACCGCCGCGACCACGACGATGAGAATGAGGATCGCCAGCGCCACGGGGATCACGAGGCGGCGGTGGCGGGGGTTCACGGCCCCGAGTCTAAGGACCGGGCGGGCGGTACCGGACGAGAGTCGAGTACGCCGCCCACGCGAGCAGGCCGAAGGTCAGGAGTGCCGCGCCGCGGCCCACCGGTCGGGTTCGCCGGCGAGGTCGAGGTGCATCGGCACCCGGTCGGGGAGACTCAGGGCCGCGGCCAGCCACGCAGTGGCGTAGGCCACGACCGCGATCCAGAAGAGCCGGATCACCACAGCTCGAGGGAGTCACCGATGATGCCCGCGAGGTCCTCCTCGGTCGCGGGTCGGGGCGCGATCGACAGCAGCCGCTGCTGTTGAAGCGCGCCCGACGCCAGGTCAGCGACGTCGGACTCGGCGTACCCGATCTCGCCGAGGCCGTTCGGCATCCCGATGTCGCGCATCAGGGCGAGCACCACCCGTGGCAGCAGGTCGGGGCCGGCAGCGGTGGTGTCGGTGGCGTCGGGGTCGAGCAGCCGGGCGGCGTGCAGGTGTCGCTCGGGGGTGGCCTCGAACGTGAACCGGAACGCCGCCGCCGCGGTGAGTGACACCGCCATCCCGTGCGGCACGATCGGCTCGCCCTGCGGGTAGCCGTTGGGCCGGTAGTCGCGGACCCGGCCCGCGACCGGGTAGGCGTTGGCATGTGGGATGTGCACGCCGGCGCTGCCGATGCCCAGCCCGGCATACGTGGCGGCGAGCGCCATGTGCTCGCGGGCCAACCGGTCGGACCCGTCACGGATCGCGGCGCGGAACGAGCCGGCCAGCAGGGTGAGCGCCTGCTGCGCGAACAGGTCGGCGACCGGGTTGGCGCCGCAGTAGGGCACCCGCTGCTCGGGCCGCTTGGCGTCGAAGTCCGCGTACCACCGAGCGGTGTAGCTCTCGAGCGCGTGGCACAGGATGTCGAGGCCCGAGGCGGCGGTCACCATCGTGGGCTGCGACATCGTGAGGTCTGGGTCGACCACCGCGAGCGTCGGGCGCAGCCGCGGGTGGCTGATCCCGGACTTCACATGCTGCGCGACCACGTCGAGCACGCACACCGTGGTCGACTCGCTGCCCGTCCCCGTGGTCGTCGGGACCGCGACGAGCGGCAGCAAGGATTCCGTGGGTGCGCGCCCGCCGCCGACCGGCGGGTTGACGTAGTCAAGGACCTCACCCGGGTTCGTCGTGAGCAGACTGACCGCCTTGGCGGTGTCGATCGAGGAGCCGCCGCCCACTGCGAGCACGGCGTCGAACGGGCCGGCGTCCCGCGCGAAGTACACCGCCTCGGCCAGTGAGGCGTCGGTCGGCTCGACCCGGCTGCCGTCGTACGTCGTGACCGCGAGTCCGGCGGCGGCCAGCTGCTCGGCGATCCGGCCCGGGTGTCCGGTGGCGGCGACCCCAGCGTCGGTGACCAGCAGCACCCGGCTCACGCCGAGCTCGGCGAGGTCGTGGGCGAGCTCGTGGGAGGCCCCGGACCCGAACTTCAGCGACGGGGCGCCGTAGGTGAAGACGGTCTCCGTCATGCGAGCCCGTCCAGCGCCCGCCTCACTGCGGCGTACGTGGGGACGGCGCCGGACCTGATGTCGGCCAGTGCGACCCAGTCGACGGCGTCGGTGGTGCCGTCGGCCTCGGCGAGCCGCGGCTCGGCGTCGGCTGGCACCGCTGCGGCGAACAGCAGCATCACGCTGTGGAAGTCCTCGAACCGGCCGCTCGGCGCGACCCCGGAGAAGTGGTCGTCGACCACGTCGAGCAGCGCGCCGACGTGGCAGGTCACCCCGCACTCCTCGCGCACCTCCCGCACCAGCGCGTCGGCCGGCCGCTCCCCGTGCTCGACGCCGCCGCCGGGGAGGGACCACTGCCCGGAGTGGTAGCCGCTGGGCGAGATCCGGGTGAGCAGCACCCGGTCGTCCCGGCGGATCACGGCGTAAGCCGCCACCCGCTGCTTCTGGAACGGCCGGTGGTCCGCGAGCGCCTCGACCACCAACGGCGTGACCGGCACCGCGCCGTCGAGGACGGCCTCGACCGGCTGCCACGCGGCCTCGATCGTCGACCCGTCGATCTCGACCACCCGCGGCGCCGGCGAGCCGGGCGGCACCCAGCCGTCGTACACGATCCGGACGGCGTGGGCGTTGACCCGGCGGCCGCTGCGCCAGACCGACGGCATGTGGGCGGAGTACACCCGCGCGGTGTCGCTCACGGTCGCGGCGAGGCCGGTCTCCTCGTGGATCTCGCGGATCACGGCGTCGCGGGGGTCCTCACCGTGGTCGAGCCCGCCGCCGGGCAGGGTCCACAGCTCGTCGCTTGTCACCAGCGGCGAGAGCCTGCTGAGCAGGATCTCGTCGTCGCGGAGGATGACGGCGTACGCCGCGACCCGCTGTCGCTTCGGTGTGCTGGCCATCACAGGACAACCTAGATGACTGGAACTAGGGGCCCCACGTGGGTTGGATCGCGCTGGTGGGCACGTGGTCGAGGCCGAACGCCTCCCGCCGGTCGGGGGCGTGACCGCCGAGGTGGGCGGGGTACCAGGGCGCGCACTCGCCGACCCGCGGCCGGTGGCGCGGCCGCTGCTGGAGCTCCTCCAGCAGCTCGGTCAGCGCGGCGCCGAGCACGCTGGTGGCCTCCCGCACGTCCGCGTCGGGCGCCACGGTCAGCTGCGGGCCGAACCGGAGGTCGGTGTGGCGGCCGCGGGTGAGGTTGGGGCGGGGCTTTCGCCCGGCGACCGGCCTGCCGACGCTCCACACCCGGTGGATGCCCCACTGCGCGGCGGGAACGAGCGGCGCCCCGGTCTCACGCGCGAGCGCGACCGCGCCGGGCATCAGCGCCCGCACGGCGTACGCGTGGCTGATGCCTGCCTCCGGGAACAGCGCGACCGCCTCTCCCTCTCGCAGCAGCTGCCGGGCGAGGAGGTACGCCGCCGCCGGTGCCTCCCGGTCGACGGGGACGTGCTTCATCTTGGTCATCGCGTGCCGCACGACGGGGACGTTCCACACGTCGTGCCGGGTCAGGAACCGGAGGTTGCGCCCGCGGGTCCGGCCGGCCTCGGCGAGCGTCATGAAGTCGGGATAGGCGACGTGCGCGGCGGCCACGACGACCGGCCCGGTCGCCGGCAGGTGCTCGGCGCACTCGATGGTGCGCTCGAGATCGAGCGCACCGAAGAGCAGCCGGCCCAGGCCGACCGTCGCGTCGTACCACGGCTCTCGCACGGGCTGCTCAGGCGAACGGCGGCCGGGAGTCGCGGGCCAGCGACCGGCGGCCGGCCCAGCGCCAGACCCGGGCCGCCCGGTCGCGGTCGTCGTCGGTGACGAGGTTTCCCATCCAGCGCAGCGCCAGCGTCATCAGCCAGTCCGACCGCATCCCGCCGGGGCCGAGCGCCTTGAGGACGCCCGGGACCGTGACCAGCCCTGCGAGCCGACGGGCGATCGAGAACGACTCGCCGTAGTGGTCGCGCAGCAGCTGGGGCCACACCGCGGAGAGGTCGTCGTGCTCGGCCATGGTCTCGACCACCAGCCGCCCCGACTCGAGCCCGTAGTCGATGCCCTCGCCGTTGAGCGGGTTGACGCAGGCGGCGGCGTCGCCGATCAGCACCCAGTTCGCCCCCGCGACGTGGGAGACCGCCCCACCCATGGGCAGCAGCGCCGAGGTCGGCGCCCGGAGCTCGCCCGACAACTTGAAGTCCGCCTCGATGGTGTCCGCGTAGACCTGCATCAGTGGCTTGATCGCCACCTCTGCAGGTCGCTTCGCGGTGGCGAGCGTGCCGGCGCCGAGGTTGACCGACCCGTTGCCGAGCGGGAAGACCCAGCCGTAGCCGCTGAGGATCTCGCCCTGCTCGTCGCGCAGCTCGAGGTGGGAGCTGATCCACGGGTCGTCCGACATCGCCGACTCGACGTAGGCCCGGCCCGCGACCGCGTAGACGGTGTCCCGGTGCCACTCGCGCCCGAGTCGCTTGCCCAGCGGGGAGCGGACGCCGTCGGCCACCACCAGCCGCTCACAGGCCACTTCGACGTCGCCGTCCGCGGTGCGCAGCAGGACCGCGGAGACCCGGTCACCCGTGCGGCGTACGTCGACCGCCCGCGCGCCGTCGAGCGCGCGCGCCCCCGCCTTGACGGCGGTGGTGCGCAGGTGGTCGTCGAGCTCGGTCCGGGCGACGGCGGAACCCCAGTCGGGCAAGGACCCACCCGGCCACGGCAGCAGCAGGGTCTGGCCGAAGCCGTGGGCCCGCAGGCCCTGGTTGACGGTGTGCGCCCGCAGCCAGTCCTCGAGCCCGAGCCGCTGCAGCTCACCGATCGCGCGAGGCGTCAGACCGTCGCCGCAGGTCTTGTCGCGGGGAAAGACCGCCGCATCGACCAGCAGCGTGTCCATGCCTGACCTCGCCGCCCACGCGGCGGCGGCCGACCCGGCAGGGCCGGCTCCGACGACGAGGACGTCGGTGCGGAGAGGCGCGCTCGGGGTCACCCGCCGATTCTCGCAGCCGGACGAGCGCCCGCCGAATCGTGCTCGCGTGCCCCCTCAAACCATCACAGCCGCGATCGCGCCGACCTCGACCAGCGCACCCGGGACGCCGAGAGCCGAGACCAGTGACCAGGTTGGCCATGACCTCCTGGTCTGAGCGGCCGCGTCGTCGCCGCCCACCAGCGCGCCGGCACCGGTCACTTCTGACCGGTTTCGTGCGGTGTCAGCCCCCGCGGGCCGCGTTGCTGCACACGCAGGCCCGGTTGCCCTGGGCGTCGGCGAGAACCGTGTAGCTCGGTGCGTGCTCGTCGTCGTACACGGTGCCGCCGGCCGCCAGCGCTGCCTCGATCCGCCCGGCCGCCTCGTCGGGCGCGACCCACACGTCGAGGTGGAACCGCTGCCGGGGCGTCTCGTGGCGGTCGGTTTCCTGGAACCACAGGGACGGGACCTGACCCGTCGGCTCCACCAGGTCGTTGCCGACGTCGGCCGCGAGCAGCGCCGCCCAGAAGGGCTTGATCTCCTCGGCGTCCCAGGTGTCGAGCGACAGCTCGACCTCCTGCCGTGCCCCTGGCTGGGCCTCCAAGCCCATCTCGGAGGCGATCTCGCTGATCCGCTGCGCCAGGTCGACGTCGCGCTGGGTCATGCCTCCCACGTCGTGGCTGCTCAGGGTGATGTCGACGTGCGGCCAGCGCAGGTCGAGGTCGGGGTGGTGGTTCATCTCCTCGGCGACGTCAGTGATCCGCCGCGCGAGCTCGAGGCTGGTGACGAACCCTCCGGTCTTGAACCGCCCCCGGAGGCCGGCGAGGACCGGGCGCCAGTCGGCGAGCCCGAGCGCGGTGATCTGGTCGCCGGTGAGTCGTTCGTCAGCCATGTCCCACACCTTACGGACGTGTGACGTCGGGCGTCACGCGTCGGCCGCCCACTCCCCCGCTGGCAGACTCGGGACATGCGCTCCCTCGCCGCGGCCCTGCTCGCGTTCCTGCTGCTGGCAGGCTGCGGCGGCGAAGCCGTGACCGCCGACCCGGAGCCCTCCGACCCGGCCGCGCAGACCAACGAAGCGCCCTCCGCCACACCGTCCGCCACGAAGCCCCAGGACGAGGACGCCGAGGACCAGCCCGTACCCGAGACCCTCGCCTTCAGCTCCTCGACCGTCGACGGCGGCTCCTTCGAGGGCGCCACGCTGGCCGGCGAACCCGCCCTCCTCTGGTTCTGGGCACCCTGGTGCCCCACCTGTCGCAGCCAGGTGCCACAGGTAGAGTCCCTCGCCGAGGAGTACGCCGGTGACGTGGCCGTGATCGGCGTCGGCTCGCTCGACAGCGCCGAGGCCATCGCCGCCTTCGCGGCCGACGTCGACGGCGTCACCCACCTCGAGGACGTCGATGGCGCGCTCTACCGCAAGTTCGGTATTGCCGAGCAGTCGTCGTTCGTGCTGCTCGACGCCGACGGCGAGGTGGCGTTCGAGACCGGCTACGGCGGCTCCGACGACCTCGCCGACGAGGTGGCAGACGTCGCCAGGTCCGCCGGCTGACGGTCGGCGACATGGGAGAGAGCCTGGCGCTCGCGCTGTCCGCGGGCATGCTGGCAGCGGTCAACCCGTGCGGGTTCGCGCTGCTCCCGGCGTACCTCTCCGTGCTGGTGCTGGGCGACGACTCCCCCGGCCCGGCCCGCGCCGTGCTCCGCGCGCTGACGCTGACCGCCTGGATGACGCTCGGGTTCGCAGCGGTCTTCGGGATCTTCGGGCTGGTCGTCTCGCCGGTCGCCGCGCAGGTGCAGCAGTACCTGCCGTGGTTCACCGTTGGGTTCGGACTGCTGGTCGCGGTCGCCGGCCTGTGGTTGCTGGCCGGGCGGGACCTCCCGTCGTTTCGGTTCCACGCCGGCTCCCCCGCGGTCACCAGGTCGGTCCCGGCGATGGTCGGCTTCGGTGCGTCGTACGCCGCGGCCTCGATCACCTGCACCATCGGCCCGTTCCTCGCGGTGGTGGTCGCGGGCTTCCGGGCCGGCTCGGTCGCGGAGAGCGTGCTGCTCTACATCGCCTATGCCGTCGGCATGGGGCTGCTCGTCGGCGTCGCGGCCGTCGCCGTCGCCCTCGCCCGGCGTGGTCTGGTGACCGGCCTGCGGCGAACCGGCCGCTGGGTGCCGCGGGTGGCTGGCGCGCTGCTCCTGGTCGCCGGTGCCTACGTCGCGTGGTACGGGGCGTGGGAGCTGCGAGTGCTCAGTGGGGACGACCCCGCCGACCCGGTCATCGAGGCGGCAGCCCGGATCCAGCGGACGCTGTCGGAGTGGGTTCGCGCACTCACCCCGTGAGGGCCGCGACCGCCTCCTCGAGGACGTCCCAGGCCGGGTCGAGCACGCCCTCGGTGTTGCACAGCACGACCCACGCGATGTCGGAGTCGCGCAGGTAGCGCGCACCGGTCTCCACGCCGGGGTCACCGCCGCCGTGGCCGACGCTGCCGCCCGGGCCGAGGAACACGCCGTACCCCATGTGCCATTCCTCGCCGACCGCGACGTGCGGCTCCAGCATCAGCGCCGTCGTCTCCGGTCCGAGCAGTGAGCCGGAAGCGACGGCGCGCAGGAACCGGTCGAGGTCCGCTGCCGTCGAGTGCCCGCCGCCGTCCCCGCCGCCGATGACCGGGACCGAGAAGACGTTGCTGCGCCACGGCTCGTCGCCCTTCCGTGGCAGGTAGCCGACTGCCACGTCCGGGTCGGGCTCGTCCGAGCGGAGGTACGCCGAGCCGGTCATCCCGGCGGGTCCGAACACCCGGTCGCTGACCGCGGCTGCGAACGGCGTTCCGGTCACCTGCTCCAGCACCGCCCCGAGCAGCACGTAGCCGCCGTTGCAGTAGTGGAACTTCGCACCGGGCGTGAAGATCGGGCTCAGCTCGGTGTAGAGCGGCAGGAAGTCGTCGGGCCGCTCCATCCGGTACATCGGCCGGTCCTCCCACAGCGAGCCGTAGTCCGCGACGTAGTGGGCGGTGTCCTCCTCCTCCTCGGCGTAGTCGCCGATGCCGGAGGTGTGGGTGAGCAGGTGGTGGACCGTCACCGCCGGGTCCAGGGTCCGGGGCCGGCGCTCGGCCGGCAGCACGTCGACCACCCGGTCGGCCACGGCGAGCAGCCCGTCGCGGACGCACGAGAGCACCGCGGCCGCGGTGTACGGCTTCGACAACGACGCCAGCCCGAACCGGGTGCCGGGGTGGACCGCCGTACCAGTGGCGCGATTCGCCAGCCCGCCGCAGAACTCCAGCAGGACGTGCTCGCCCCGCGTCACCAGCACGCTGCCCGAGAACCCCTGCTCGACGAGCGCCTCCAGCCGCCCGCGTACGCCGGGCCACGGCGAGGTCTCGACCGACACGTCACGACGGTAGACCTCTCGATCCGGGTGTGCCATCGGGGTCGGTGGCGCCTCAGGACGCACTGCCACCTGGCACGACCAGTCCGGACTCGTAGGCGAGCACCGTGAGCTGGACCCGGTCCCGTACGTCGAGCTTGGCCAACAGCCGCGACACGTAGGTCTTCACGGTCGCCTCGCTGAGGAAGAGCGTGGCGCCCACCTCCGCGTTCGAGAGACCGGACGCGACCAGCCGGACCACCTCACCCTCGCGAGGCGTCAGCCGTTCGAGAGCGGGGCACACGGTGAGCCCGGGGGACGCGGCGAACCGCTCCAGCAGTCGCCGCGTCAGCGCTGGTGCCAGCAGCGCGTCGCCGCGCGCCACCACCCGCACCGCATGCACCAGGTCGGCGGGCGGGATGTCCTTGAGCAGGAAGCCGCTCGCCCCCGCTCGGACCGCCTCCAGCACGTACTCGTCGAGGTCGAACGTCGTGAGCACCACCACCCGGACCTCCGGGTGAGCGGCGACCACCTGCCGGGTCGCCTCGATGCCGTCGAGCACGGGCATCCGGATGTCCATCAGCACCACGTCGGGCACGAGGCCCTTCGCCAGCGCCACCGCGGACTCTCCGTCCGCAGCCTCGCCCACCACCTCGAGTCCGCCGCGCTCGAGGATCATCCGGAACCCCGCGCGCACCAGCTCCTGGTCGTCGACGACCAGGGTCCGCAGCGGCGCCTCGCCGGTCACGTGGCCACCGGGAGCACCGCACGCACCGCGAACCCGCGTCCGGGCTCGGGGCCGACCTCCAGCCGGCCGCCGTACATGCCGACCCGCTCCCGCATGCCGACCAGACCGTGGCCCACCCGTCCGGACTCGGCCGCGGCGCCCCGCCCGTCGTCGACGACCTCCAGCCGCACCTCCCCCGGTCCGTAGGTCAGCCGGACGACGCACTCCGTGGCGCCCGCGTGCCTCCGGACGTTGGTGAGCGCCTCCTGCACGATCCGGTAGACGGTCAGGTCGAGACCGGGTGGCAGGTCGCGGGCGGAGCCGGCCACCTCGAGCCGGGTCCGTGGACCGTGCGCCGACGCCGAGTCGATCAGGGTCGGGAGCGCGTCGAGCCGGGGCTGTGGACCCAACGGCGCCTCACCCTCGTCGCGGAGCATCGTCACCAGCCGCCGCATCTCGGACAGCGCCTCGTTCCCGGTGCGTCTGATGCTGGCCAGCGCGCCGTCGACGAAGGGCCGGTCGTCGTCTGCCTGTTCGGCCGCTCCCGCCTGCACCACCATCGACGTCACCGCGTGGGCCACGATGTCGTGCAGCTCGCGAGCAATCCTGGTGCGCTCCTCGACGACCGCCCTGAGCGCAGCCTCGGCCGCTCCTACCTCGGCCTCGACGGCCCGCCGCATGGACGCGTGGGCACGTTGCTCGAGCCGGCGCAGCCCGAGGCCCGCGGCCGCGGTGAGCACGCCCACCGTCCAGTGGAAGAAGAGCTCGCCCGGCGACCTCATCGTGGAGCTGAGGATGTCGACGGCCAGGAAGTAGCAGGCCACGAGGCCGGCGCCGAGCGCAGGGACCCGACCCTCCCCGAAGCGCACCGCCATGAAGAGGAGCACCAGCAGCGTCACCAGCTGGCCGTAGAACAGGATGAAGACCGACCCGGACGCCATCGCCGCCAGCGCCCAGGCGGCGCCGAACGTCACCAGCGGCACCAGCGGTCGGCGTCGGCACCACAGACTGGACAAGGCCACGACCGTCACGGCGATCGCGCAGCCGACCTCGGAACCCGAGCCGACCCGGGAGCCGAACGGCACCAGCACCTCGGCCACTCCCAGGGCGCCGAGCAACGGTGCGGCGGCCAGCTCGACGGCGCGCGGGCGTCCGGGACGTAGTTCCACACGAGCACGGTAGATCGCCCAAGGGTGACGCGGGCAGTCATCGAAGGTTGACACCAGTGGCGGCTCACGGCCGATGCCGCGACCGCCCTCGCTCGGGTGTGCTGGTGCGGTGGCCGGACCGGGCCACCCGACCCGAGGAGCACCGATGTTGCCCGACACCCCGTCCCGCCGGCTGATCGCAGTCGTGTCCCTGTTCGTCGCCCCCGTGCTGGCGCTGCTGTACGTGGCGCTGAGCCCACCCTTCCCGGAGGACGCTGCGGAGCGGCTGGCCGGCTTCGCCGACGGCCCGCTGCCCGGGGTCTCCGCCGTCGCGTTCACCGTGATGCAGCTGCCGATGCTGGTGGCCTTCCTCGCGATCGGACGGCTGGTCCTGCCCGGATCGCCCCGGCTCTCGGCGTGGGGTACGGCGCTGGCCGTGCTCGGCTGCGTCGGTCACCTGGTGTTCGGCGGGCTGTCGATGGCCTACCTGGCGATGGCCCACGACGAGGCCAACCGCGCGGTGCACGCACAGCTCCTCAGCGACATCGAGAGCTCACCGGTGATGCTGTTCGCGGCCGCAGGCCTCGTCGGGAGCGTGCTCGGGCAGCTGCTGCTGTCGATCGCGCTGTTCAGGACCCGTAGCGGGCCGGTGTGGGTGGGACCGGCGATCTGGGCGTTCTTGGCACTGGAGTTCTTCATCAGCAACGTGACGCCGTGGGCGTCGTACCTCGCGGTGCTGATGCTGGGCGCTGCCCTCTGGGCGCTGGGTGACCTGCTGCGGCGTAGCGCAGCCGAACCGCCGTCGGAGCTCGAGGTGCGAGGCCGCTCCGCCATCGGCGGGTGAGGTGCTGAGTTCTCTCAGCTACTGGGTTTCGAGACGTGTCACGCCCTCCCACGCTTCGCGTGGGAGGGCGTCGACACTCCTCAACCTGGCTCTTCCATCAGAGCTGCGCGCTGGCGCGCTCAGCTCTGATACGAGCCGAAGTCGAAGTCGTCCAGCGCGACTGCCTGACCGGAGCCGTTGCCGAACTCGTAGTCGTAGGAGTCGTACCCGGTGACGCTGTACGCCGCCGCCCGGGCCTCCTCGGTCGGCTCGACCCGGATGTTGCGGTAGCGCTCCAGACCGGTGCCGGCCGGGATCAGCTTGCCGATGATCACGTTCTCCTTCAGGCCGCGCAGCGAGTCGCTGCGACCGTTGATCGCCGCGTCGGTGAGGACGCGGGTCGTCTCCTGGAAGGAGGCGGCCGACAGCCACGACTCGGTGGCCAGCGACGCCTTCGTGATGCCCATGAGCTCCGCGCGACCCGAGGCGGGCTTGCCACCCTCGGTGACGACCCGGCGGTTCTCCTCCTCGAACTTCACGCGGTCGACCAGGTCGGACGGCAGCAGCCGGGTGTCACCCGACTCGATGACCGTCACCCGGCGCAGCATCTGCCGGACGATGATCTCGATGTGCTTGTCGTGGATCGACACACCCTGCGAGCGGTACACCGCCTGCACCTCGTCGACCAGGTGCTGCTGCGCCCGGCGGATGCCGAGGATCCGCAGCACCTCCTTCGGGTCGGGGGTACCGACCGTCAGCTGCTGGCCGACGTCGATGTGGTCGCCGTCCGTCACCAGCAGCCGCGACCGCTTGCTGACGGGGTACTCCTGGACGTCGGAGCCGTCGTCGGGGGTGACCAGGACCTTGCGGGCCTTGTCGGTCTCCTCGATCTCGATCCGACCGGCGGCCTCCGAGATCGGCGACAGACCCTTGGGCTGCCGCGCCTCGAAGAGCTCCACCACGCGGGGCAGACCCTGCGTGATGTCGTCGGCCGACGCCACACCACCGGTGTGGAACGTACGCATCGTCAGCTGCGTGCCGGGCTCACCGATCGACTGGGCCGCGATGATGCCGACCGCCTCGCCGATGTCGACGAGCTTGCCGGTCGCCAGCGAACGGCCGTAGCACTTGGCGCAGGTACCGGTCTTGGCGTCGCAGGTCAGCACGGAGCGGACCTTGACTTCCTCGATCCCGGCCGCCACGAGCTCGCCGATCTTGACGTCGCCGAGGTCCTCGACCGCTGCCACCAGGTGCTCGCCGGTGTCGGGGTGGGTGATCTCGACTGCTGAGGTCCGGGCGTACGCCGCGGTCTCGGCGTTGTCGTCCTTGCGAACCACACCGTCCTCACCGCGCACGCCGATCCGCTTGGGCAGGCCGCGCTCGGTCCCGCAGTCGTCCTCACGGATGATGACGTCCTGCGACACGTCGACCAGGCGACGGGTCAGGTAACCCGAGTCGGCCGTCCGCAGCGCGGTGTCGGCCAGACCCTTGCGGGCACCGTGCGTGGAGATGAAGTACTCCAGCACCGACAGCCCCTCGCGGAAGTTCGCCTTGATCGGCCGCGGGATGATGTCGCCCTTCGGGTTAGCCACCAGGCCACGCATCGCCGCCACCTGGCGGATCTGCATCATGTTTCCGGACGCGCCCGAGTCGACCATCATGTAGATCGGGTTCGTCTTGGCGAAGGTCCCCTCCATCGCCTTGGCGACGTCGTTGGAGGCCTGCGTCCAGATCTCGATGAGCTCCTGGCGGCGCTCCTCGTCGGTGACCAGACCGCGCTCGAACTGCTTCTGGACCTTGTCGGCCTGCTTCTCGTACTCGGCCAGGATCTCGGCCTTGTTGTCCGGGGTCGTGACGTCGTCGATCGAGACCGTCACACCCGAGCGGGTGGCCCAGTGGAAGCCGGCGTCCTTCAGCGCGTCGAGCGAGGCGGCGACCTCGACCTTGGTGTAGCGCTCGGCCAGGTCGTTGACGATCGCTCCGAGCGCCTTCTTGCCGACCTCGTAGTTCACGTACGGGTAGTCGGCAGGCAGCGTGTCGTTGAACAGCGCGCGGCCCAGGGTGGTCTCGAGCGTGATCGAACGACCCTCCTCCCAGTCCTCGCCGACCTCGAGGTCGAGCGGCGGGACGATGTCGGAGAAGCGGATCTTGATCCGGCTCTGCAGGCTGAGCTCGCCCAGGTCGAACGCCATGATCGCCTCGGCCTGCGACGCGAACGCCCGGCCCTCGCCCGGCTCGCCCTCACGGTCGGTCGTGAGGAAGAACAGGCCGATGATCATGTCCTGGGTCGGCATGGTGACCGGCCGGCCGTCGGACGGCTTCAGGATGTTGTTCGTCGACAGCATCAGGATCCGGGCCTCGGCCTGCGCCTCAGCCGACAGCGGCAGGTGCACCGCCATCTGGTCGCCGTCGAAGTCGGCGTTGAACGCCGTGCAGACGAGCGGGTGGATCTGGATGGCCTTGCCCTCGATCAGCTGCGGCTCGAAGGCCTGGATGCCGAGGCGGTGCAGCGTGGGCGCGCGGTTGAGCAGCACGGGGTGCTCGGTGATGACCTCTTCGAGGACGTCCCACACGACCGGCCGGGCCCGCTCGACCATCCGCTTGGCCGACTTGATGTTCTGCGCGTGCGAGAGGTCCACGAGCCGCTTCATCACGAACGGCTTGAAGAGCTCCAGCGCCATCTGCTTGGGCAGACCGCACTGGTGCAGCTTCAGCTGCGGACCCGACACGATCACCGAACGACCGGAGTAGTCGACGCGCTTGCCGAGCAGGTTCTGGCGGAACCGGCCCTGCTTGCCCTTGAGCATGTCGGAGAGCGACTTCAGCGGCCGGTTGCCCGGGCCGGTGACCGGACGGCCACGACGGCCGTTGTCGAACAGCGAGTCGACGGCCTCCTGGAGCATCCGCTTCTCGTTGTTGACGATGATCTCCGGCGCGCCCAGGTCGAGCAGCCGCTTGAGGCGGTTGTTCCGGTTGATGACGCGGCGGTACAGGTCGTTGAGGTCGGAGGTCGCGAACCGCCCACCGTCCAGCTGCACCATCGGCCGCAAGTCCGGCGGGATGACCGGGACGGCGTCGAGCACCATGCCGATCGGCTGGTTGCCGGTCTTGCGGAAGGCGTCGACGACCTTGAGGCGCTTGAGGGCGCGGACCTTGCGCTGGCCCTTGCCGTTGTCGATGACGTCGCGCAACGACGCCACCTCGGCGTCGATGTCGAAGTCCTCGAGGCGCTTCTGGATGGCCGTGGCGCCCATGTGGCCCTCGAAGTACTTGCCGAACCACGCCTTCATCTCGCGGTAGAGCATCTCGTCGCCCATGAGGTCCTGGACCTTGAGCGACTTGAACGTGTTCCAGACCTCGTCGAGGCGGTCGAGCTCGCGCTGCGCCTTGTCGCGCAGCTGCTTCATCTCGCGCTCGGCCCCGTCGCGCACCTTGCGGCGCTGGTCGGCCTTGGCGCCCTCGGCCTCCAGTGCCGCGAGGTCCTCCTCGAGCTTCTTGGTGCGGTCCTCGAGGGCGCCGTCACGGCGCTTCTCGAGCCGTTCCCGCTCCAGGCCGACCTTGCCCTCGAGCGAGGACAGGTCGCGGTGGCGGGCGTCCTCGTCGACGGAGGTGATCATGTACGCCGCGAAGTAGATGACCTTCTCCAGGTCCTTCGGCGCGAGGTCGAGCAGGTAGCCCAGCCGCGACGGCACGCCCTTGAAGTACCAGATGTGGGTCACCGGCGCGGCCAGCTCGATGTGGCCCATCCGCTCACGGCGGACCTTCGAGCGGGTCACCTCGACGCCGCAGCGCTCGCAGATGATGCCCTTGAAGCGCACGCGCTTGTACTTGCCGCAGTAGCACTCCCAGTCCCGGGTGGGACCGAAGATCTTCTCGCAGAAGAGGCCGTCGCGCTCGGGCTTGAGCGTGCGGTAGTTGATGGTCTCCGGCTTCTTGACCTCACCGTGGCTCCACTGACGGATCTCGTCGGCGGTGGCCAGGCCGATCTTCAGCTGGTCGAAGAAGTTGACGTCCAACACTGTGATCTGTTCCCTCTTTCCTGATCAGACTTCTTCGACGGAGCTCGGCTCACGACGCGACAGGTCGATGCCCAGTTCCTCGGCGGCCCGGAAGACGTCTTCCTCGGCGTCCTTGAGCTCGATCTGCGACCCGTCCTGGCTGAGCACCTCGACGTTGAGGCAGAGCGACTGCATCTCCTTGACGAGCACCTTGAACGACTCGGGGATGCCGGAGTCGGGGATGTTCTCGCCCTTGACGATGGCTTCGTAGACCTTGACGCGACCGGGCACGTCGTCGGACTTGATCGTGAGCAGCTCCTGGAGGGCGTAGGCAGCGCCGTACGCCTCCATCGCCCAGACCTCCATCTCGCCGAACCGCTGGCCACCGAACTGGGCCTTACCGCCCAGCGGCTGCTGCGTGATCATCGAGTAGGGGCCGGTGCTCCGTGCGTGGATCTTGTCGTCCACGAGGTGGTGGAGCTTGAGGATGTACATGTAGCCGACCGAGATCGGGTCCGGGAACGGCTCGCCGGAGCGGCCGTCGAACAGCAGGGCCTTGCCGGTCTCGTCGATCAGCCGCTCACCGTCGCGGTTGGGCAGCGTGGCGCCCAGCAGGCCGGTGATCTCGTCCTCGCGGGCGCCGTCGAACACGGGGGTCGCAACCTTGGTGTTCGGAGCGGCCTTGTCGGCCTTGATCGAGACCAGGCGCTCCTTCCATGCGGCGGAGCCCTTGTCTCCGTGCAGGTCGAGGTCCCAGCCCTGCTTGGCCAGCCACCCGAGGTGGAGCTCGAGGATCTGGCCGATGTTCATCCGGCGCGGGACGCCGAGCGGGTTCAGGATCACGTCGACCGGCGTGCCGTCGTCCATGAACGGCATGTCCTCGACGGGCAGGATCTTCGCGATGACGCCCTTGTTGCCGTGGCGGCCGGCGAGCTTGTCACCGACGGAGATCTTCCGCTTCTGCGCGACGTAGACGCGCACCAGCTGGTTGACGCCCGGCGGGAGCTCGTCGCCGTCCTCGCGGTCGAAGACCCGGACGCCGATGACGGTGCCGGACTCGCCGTGCGGGACCTTCATCGAGGTGTCGCGCACCTCGCGCGCCTTCTCGCCGAAGATCGCGCGCAGCAGCCGCTCCTCGGGGGTCAGCTCGGTCTCGCCCTTGGGCGTGACCTTGCCGACGAGGATGTCACCGGTGGTGACCTCGGCGCCGATCCGGATGATGCCGCGCTCGTCGAGGTCGGCGAGCATCTCCTCGCCGACGTTCGGGATGTCGCGGGTGATCTCCTCCGGCCCCAGCTTGGTGTCGCGGGCGTCGACCTCGTGCTCCTCGATGTGGATCGAGGTGAGGATGTCCTCCTGCACCAGGCGCTGGCTGAGGATGATCGCGTCCTCGTAGTTGTGGCCCTGCCACGGCATGAACGCCACCAGCAGGTTCGTGCCCAGCGCCATCTCGGCCTGGTCGGTGCACGGGCCGTCGGCGATCGGGCTGCCGGCGACGAGCTTGTCGCCCTCAGCCACGAGCGGACGCTGGTTGATGCAGGTGCCCTGGTTGGAGCGGCGGAACTTCGCCAGCTTGTACGTCGTGTAGGTGCCGTCGTCGTTCATCGTCTCGATGACCTCGGCGGACACGTCCTTCACGATGCCGGCCTTCTCGGCCACCAGCACGTCACCGGCGTCGACCGCGGCGCGGTACTCGATGCCGGTGCCGACCAGCGGGCTGTCGCTCTTGATGAGCGGCACGGCCTGACGCTGCATGTTGGCGCCCATGAGCGCGCGGTTGGCGTCGTCGTGCTCGAGGAACGGGATCAGGGCGGTCGCGACCGACACCATCTGGCGCGGCGAGACGTCCATGTAGTCGACCTCGGCGGCCAGGATCTCCGACACCTCGCCGTCGCGCTGGCGGACCAGCACCCGCTCCTCGACGAACTTGCCGTTCTTGTCGAGCGGCGCGTTCGCCTGGGCGATGACGTAGCGGTCCTCGTCGTCGGCGGTGAGGTAGTGGACCTCGTTGCTGACCTTGCCCTTCTTGACCACGCGGTACGGGGTCTCGACGAAGCCGAACGGGTTGATCCGTCCGTACGACGCGAGCGAGCCGATCAGACCGATGTTCGGGCCCTCCGGCGTCTCGATCGGGCACATCCGGCCGTAGTGCGACGGGTGGACGTCGCGGACCTCCATGCCGGCACGGTCGCGGGACAGACCACCGGGACCGAGCGCGGACAGGCGACGCTTGTGCGTCAGGCCCGCGATCGGGTTGGTCTGGTCCATGAACTGCGACAGCTGCGAGGTCCCGAAGAACTCCTTCAGCGCTGCCACGACCGGGCGGATGTTGATGAGGGACTGCGGCGTGATCGCCTCGACGTCCTGGGTGGTCATGCGCTCGCGGACGACGCGCTCCATGCGGGCCAGGCCGGTGCGTAGCTGGTTCTGGATCAGCTCGCCCACGGTCCGCATCCGGCGGTTGCCGAAGTGGTCGATGTCGTCGGCCCCGACCACGGTCTCGCCCGCGGGCGCCGCGATGGTCTCGCGGCCGTCGTGCAGCGACACGATGTAGCGGATGGTCGCGACGACGTCGGCGATCGTCAGCGTCTGCTGGTCGAACGCCTCGGTCAGGCCCAGCTTCTTGTTGATCTTGTAGCGGCCGACCTTCGCGAGGTCGTAGCGCTTGGGGTTGAAGTAGTAGTTCTTCAGCAGCGTCAGCGCGGCCTCACGCGTCGGCGGCTCGCCCGGGCGCAGCTTGCGGTAGATGTCCAGCAGCGCGTCGTCCGGCCCCTGGGTGTTGTCCTTCTCCTCGGTGAGCTGGATCGACTCGTACTCGCGCAGCTCGGCCATCACGGCGTCGTAGTCGTACTCCTCGCCGATCTCCTCGGCGACGGCGGCCAGCGCCTTGAGCAGCACCGTGACGTTCTGCTTGCGCTTGCGGTCGAGACGCACCCCGACCAGGTCGCGCTTGTCGATCTCGAACTCCAGCCAGGCGCCCCGCGACGGGATCAGCTTGGAGGTGTAGATGTCCTTGTCGGACGTCTTGTCGGCGCTGCGCTCGAAGTAGACACCGGGCGAACGGACGAGCTGGGACACCACGACCCGCTCGGTGCCGTTGATGATGAAGGTGCCCTTGGGGGACATGAGCGGGAAGTCGCCCATGAACACGGTCTGGCCCTTGATCTCACCGGTCTCGTTGTTGGTGAACTCGGCGGACACGTAGAGGGGCGCGGAGTAGGTGAAGTCCTTCTCCTTGCACTCCTCGACGGTGTACTTCGGGTCGTAGAAGACCGGGTTCTCGAACGACAGCGACATGGTCTCGCTGAAGTCCTCGATCGGGGAGATCTCCTCGAAGATCTCCTGCAGCCCGCTCTTCTCCGAGACGTCGTCACCGGCGTCCTGGCGGCGCTTGACCTCGGCCGACCAGGCCTCGTTGCCGATCAGCCAGTCGAAGCTGTCGGTCTGGAGGGAGAGGAGCTGTGGGAGCTCGAGGGGCTCGGTGATCTTTGCGAAGGAGATGCGGCGGGAGTTACCAGTGGCGGTGCGCGCGGCCAAGAGGTGTCCTTATTCGGGTCGCTCTGGAGAGGCACCCGATTCACCACGCATCCGCCACCGGGCAGGCAGAAGCGCATTTGAGAATGGGCGCGAACGTGAAGAGTACCCCAGAGCAGGGCAGGACACAACATCGGCGTCAAGGCGAGCCCGCGACGTTGCGTAGATGATGAACGTCGGGGGCTGCGAGGTCAAGCCTCTGCCCCCCGCGCGTCGCCGAGTCGGCCTTCTGCAACCGCTGTCGGGTGCGTCGGCTCGGATGCCTCCCGGCCCAGCGGTGGCTGGGGCACCGACTGCGGGCCTGGTTCGGAGCGGGGCTCACCGCTGACCCGCCTGGCTGGCCCACCGGGGCGGGGTCAGGGAGCGATCGGACTGGTGGCGAGGTCGTCGACCAGCCACTCCTCGCCCACCCGCTCCATCGTCAGCGTCACCTGGTCCTTGTAGACCACCGGCTCGGTGGTGGCCCGGTTGGTGGTGGGCCGGTTGACGAACAGGAGGATCTCGGCGCGGTCGTCGCCGGCCCGCACGATCGCGGAGGCGATCACCTCGACCTCGACAACGGTCTGGGTCGAGGGCGCGTTCTCCTTGATGACCTCGAACAGGTCGTCGTAGTCGGAGCGGTAGCCGGAGGTGACCACCTCGTGGGCGGCCTCCTGGTCGGCCTTGAGCGACTCGTAGTCGTAGGACAGCAGTGGCACGGCCGCCCGCTCGGCCGCGGTCCGGGCGGTCCCGGTCGCCTCCTCGACCGTGCCCTCCGACGGCTGGCTCCACAGGTACGCCGCGAGCACCACCGACCCGGCCACGAGCACCGCGAGCGCGGCGATCAGCCAGGTGGGGACGGCGCGTGCCGAGCCGCGTGGCAGCTCGGTGGCGGTCGTCGTCGGCGTCGGGGGCTCGGGCTCGGGCTCCGGCTCCGGCTCGGGCTCGGGCTCCGGCCCCGCGGCGGCCAGCTGCGCGTCGTACGCCGCCCGCTGCTCGTCGTCGAGCAGCACCTCGGCCGCCTGGTTGTAGAGCCGGAACCGGCGGTCGGCCGGGGTCAGGTCGGCGATCGCCGAGCGCCAGGCCGCCCGGATCTCCTCGGCGTCGGCGGAGGGCTCGACGTCGAGGACGTCGTACCAGTTCGGCCCGGCGCTCATTGTGCGGCTCCCGTGACGGGCGTGAAGTCGTCGACCAGCCACTCGCCCTCGGTCTTGACCAGGGTCACCTCGATCCGGAAAGGCACTGGCTCCTGTGGCTGCAGGGCGCCGTCCCGGTCGGGGTAGGAGTCGGTGAACGTGCCGGCGACCAGCGCGGTGGCGGAGTCGGCGTCGATGGTGCTCACCCCGGCTGAGAAGACCTCGGACTCCCGTGAGACCCCCGCCTGCGCCACGATCTGCTCGGCGGTCGTCACCGACTGCTCGAACGTCGTGGCGAACTTGGGGGTGATGACCTCGGTGACCAGCTCCCGGTACTCCGGCAGCTGGCCGTCCTCGAGCTGATCGGGGCCGTAGGTCCCCATCCGCAGCATGAACTGGCGGGTCCTGCTCATCACCTCGTCGCGCTCGCCCTGGAGCTCACCGGCGCCGCGTTCGACGCCGATCGCCTCGAACCCGCGGGTCGCGGTGAGCCAGACGGTCACACCGAGGGAGAGCACGAGCAGCAGGGCCAGGACGCCGGTGAGCGCCAGCCGGAAGGTGGTCGAGCGCGTGGGGTCGTCGTGGGTGCTCTCCGTCAGCCCTGCGGGCTGGTCATGGGCTGGAGGAACAGCCACTTCCACGACTCCTCTCCGAAGGTCCTGGGCGCCAACGTACCGGGGTTGCTGAGGCCGTCGTGATCGCGGCTTCCCCAGGTCAGCTCACCCGTCGTGGGGTCGTACGACGCGATCGGGCGCTGCGGCGAGTGCTGGGCACCACGGGGGTTGCTCTCCGCTGCCGGCTCAGCGCAGTGGGCTCGTTCGTTCATCCGCCGGTTGCTGCCGTCCTGGGGTGGCCGGCGGTTCGTGCTCTCGTACCCGCGGGTGCAGATCGGCGGGTTCGACTGCTCGATCAAGCCGAAGTGCGCGTCGTAGAGCCCGGTGTCGGGCGACTTCGCCGCCACCGTGAACCCGCCCTCGACGACGTACGGGTACAGCACCAGCACCTGCTCGATGCCGTCGAGGTGTTTCACCACGACCTCGCCGGTGGTGACCAGGTTGTTGATGAGCTCGGCCAGGTCGACCTCGTTCTCCTCCAGGAAGCGGCGCAGCTCGTTGGCCGTCGTGGACCCGTCGTCGATGATCCGCCGCAGGTCGGCGTCGGAGTCGGAGAGCGTCCCGCTGAACAGCGCGAGGTTCTCGGCGAACGTGCGGATCGCCGAGGCCTTGGCTGCCTGGCCACGCAGCACCACGTTGCTGTCGCGGATCAGGTCCCGGGTGACGTTGAAGTTGGCGTTGGCGTCCTGGATGAACGCGTTGCCGGTGTCGATGATCCGTTGGAGGTCCTCGCCGGTGCCGGCGAAGGCGAGACCGAGCTCCTCGACGGTGGTGCGCAGCGCCTCCTGGTCGACCGACTGCACGGTCTCGGAGAGGTTCGTGAGCAGGGTCTGGGTCTGGATCGGGGTGCGGGTGTTCTCGACCGCGATCTCGGAGTCCTCCTCGAAGTAGGGCTTCGCGTCGCTCTGGGGCTGCAGCTCGACGTACTGCTCGCCGACCGCGGAGCGGTTGCCGACCAGGGCGATCGCGTCGGCCGGGATCGAGTCGTAGTCCTTGTCGATCGCCAGCCGGAGGTCGACGCCCTCGTCGGTCAGCTGCATCTCCTCGACCTCACCCACCTTCACGCCGCGGTAGGTCACCTCGCCGCCGGCGAAGATCCCGCCGGAATCGGAGAAGTGCGCGACCACGGTGTAGGTGTCGTCGACGATCAGCCGGTCGAGCCGCGCGTAGCGCGCGCCGACGTAGCTCACGCCGATCAGCGTGATGACCACGAAGACCAGCAGCTGGATCTTGGTGCGGCGCTCGATCATCGGGTCACCATCCCCGGGACGAGCAGCGCGACGAGCGCCGGGTCGTACGCGTCGGACAGCTCACCCAGGGTCGGGCCGGCCGCGCCGTAGTCGCCGTCCCAGCCGACTCCCGCGCGCGGTGCGGGCGCGCCGAGGATGCCGGTGATCCCGTCCAGCGGTCCCGTCCCGGACGGCGTGGGCAGGCCGGGAATGGTGTTGAGCTGCTTGCAAACGGACTTGTCCCGGTTCTTCTTCTTGGCACACTCCTCGCGCAGCTTCGTGAGCTTCTCGAGGTCCGCCAGGACCCTCCGGCACGGCTTGCTGGTGAGGTCGCCCGACCGCAGGCACTTGAGCACGTCGCCGACGACCGCGGTCGGGTCGATGATGTCGGTCGGCAGGTCGGTCGGCGGGCCGGTGCCGTCGTCGCCACCGCCTTCGATCGCCACCTGGAGCGTGACCGACAGGTTGGTGTAGTCGCCCATGTGGAGGTTGCGGGCCACCTGCGGATCGCGGCCGACGACCTCGTCCACGAACGGGTAGGTGAGGAACACGTGGAACGCGTCGACGTACGCGTCGCCGGCGTCAGCGAGCTGGTTGAGCACCGGCACGAGCTGCTCGAAGGAGTCGATCGTCGCCTCCTTGGAGGCCCTGATCACCCCGACGCCCACGTCGCCGAGCCGGTTGATCGCCTGCAGCATCCGGACCAGGTCCTCGCGCTGCTGGTCGAGCGTCTGCAACGCGCTGGGCAGCTCCTCGAGAGCGGAGTCGATGGTGCCGATCTGCTCGTTCAGCGACACCGAGAGCCGGTTGAGGCCCTCGATCGCGGCCACGATGTCGGCCTTCCCCTCGTCGAGCTGACCCATCAGCGTGCGGACCTGTCGGAACACCGACTTCGCGGAGTCCTCGCGCCCCTCGAGGGCCAGGTTGAGCTCGCTGGCGATCGTCTTGAGCTGCGCGACGCCGCCGCCGTTGAGCAGCAGGCTCAGCGCGCCGAGCACCTCCTCGACCTCGGGGTTGCGGCCGGTGTCGGCGAGCTCGATCCGGTCACCGCTCTGGAGCGGCTCGGGGCTCGGCTCGGACTCTGGAGGACTCAGCGACACGAACTTTTCACCGAGCAGGCTGGTCTGCCGGATCTCGGCGACCGCGTTGGCGGGCAGCACGACGTCGTTCGACAGCTGCATGGTGACGACCGCGGTCTCCTGCACCAGGTCGATCTCGGTGATCTTGCCGATGCTGACGTCGTTCACCTTGACCGTGGTCTGCGGCACCAGGTCGAGGACGTCGGCGAACTCCGCCGTCACCTCGATCGGCTCGTCGCCGACGTCCGTGCCGCCGGGCAGCGGCATCTCGTAGACGCTGCATCCGGTCAGGACGACAGCGGACGCGACGGTGATCACCAGGGCCCTCATGCGCTTCATCGGGTCACCTCCGCCAGGCCGCCGAGGCTCGGGTCGAACTGGTCGCGCCACCGAGCGTCCTTGCCCTGCATGCCGGCGAACGCACCGGCTCGTGGGAAGGCCTCCTGGATCGCGTCGCAGGCCGCCCCCGAGGTGTCGGCCTGGTTGACGAACCCGCACAGGTACGTCGCCGGGTCGGAGGTGATCTGGTAGCCGATCTCGCCGAGGTTGGAGCGCGTGTCGAGCGTGCCGGCCTGCGGGTTGTAGGTCAGCGCGAGGTTGTTGAGGGCGGTCGGGGCCACGGTGAGGATCTCGTCGAGGGCCGCGCGCTGCTTGACCAGCACCTTGCTCACCCGGTTGAGACCCTTGATGTTGCGGCCCAGGATCTCGCGGTTGTCGCGCACGAAGGTCGAGACCTGGCCGAGCGCGACCGAGAGGTTCTCCAGCGCGGCGGAGAGCTCCTCGCGCTCGCCCTCGAGAACCGTGGAGACGTCGGCCATCGACTGGTTGAAGCGGCGGACCGTGGCGTCGTTCTCCGCCAGCGTGCTGATGAAGCCCTGCAGCGACCGGGTGGAGCTGAAGAACTCCTCCCGGTTGTCGCTGAGGGTTTCGCTGAACTTCCCGAAGTCCTCGATGGTCTGGTGGAACTGCTCGCCCTGCCCACCGAAGTTCGCCGCCGTGACCTCGAGCAGGTCCGACAGCGCCCCGTTGCGGTTGGCGCCGTTCGGCCCGAGTGCGACGTTGAGCTTGTCGAGGTTCTCGTAGATCTGGTCGAGCTCGAGCGGGACCGCGGTGCGGTCTACCTCGAGGGTGGCGTTGTCGGCCAGCATCTCGCCACCGGTGTACGCCGGGGTGAGCTGGACGTACCGGTCGCCGACGACGGACGGGGAGATGATGACCGCCTCCGCCTCGGCGGGGATCTGGACCTCCGCGTCGTACGACATCGTGACCACGACGTCGGTGCCGGACGGCGTCACCGAGTCGACGGTGCCGACCGGGACGCCGAGCACCCGGACGTCGCTGCCCTCGTAGACCGAGATCGCGCGGGGGAACAGCGCGGTCAGTGTCTTGCGGTCGTCGCCGCCGAACATGGTGAGGGCGGCGGCCACGACTAGGGCGACGATGACGGCCGGAACGATCAGCTTCTTCATGTCACCTCACCCGACCTGCGGTGCCGGAGGCATGTTCTGGATGTAGGTGTCGAACCAGGGACCGTTGCCCAGCGTGTTCGCGAACACGCGGTAGAACGGCGCCATCAGACGGAGGCTGTTGTCGAGGTTGTCCTCGTTCTTGTTCAGCACCTGCACGACGCTCTCGAGGTGGGTCAGGGCCGGCTTGAGGTCGGCGCGGCTCTGACGCACCAGCGCGGTGAGCTCGGTCGAGAGCCGTGACGTCGACACCAGCAACGTGTGGATGGCCTCCCGGCGCTGCACCAGCGCCCGGAAGAGGACGTCGGCGTCCTCCATCAGCGCGATGATGTCCTCGTCACGCTCGTCGAGCACGGTGGAGACCTTGTCGAGGTTCTGCAGCAGCTCGCCGATCTGCTCGTTCTTGGCCGCGACGTTGGCCGACAGCGCGGACACGCCTTGCAGGGCCTCCTGGAACTCGTCGGGCGTGTTGCGGGACAGGTCGGCCAGGGTGGTCAGCGACTCGGCCAGCTGGTCGGTGTCGATCTGCTCGGAGGTCTCCGCCAGGCCGGTGAACGCCTCGACCACGTCGTACGGCGAGGAGGTGCGCTCGACCGGGATCTCGGTGCCCTCGTTCATCTGGCCGTCGCCGGCTGGCTGCAGCGCCAGGAACATCGCGCCGAGGATGGTCTTCACCTTGATCGCGGCCAGGGTTTCCTGTCCGAACTCGGCGCCCTGGTCGACCCGGAAGGTCACGCGGACGTGGTCGCCGGCCAGCTCGACTGCCTCGACCTTGCCCACGCGGACACCGGCGATCCGGACCTCGTCGTTGGCCTTGAGGCCACCGGCCTCGCTGAAGGCGGCGTGGTAGACGTCGCCGCCGCCGATGACGGGCAGGGAGGATGCCCGGAAGGCGGCCAGCAGCAGGCCCGCGAGGACGACGAGGCTGATCGCCCCGATGACCACGGGGTTGCGCTCACGGAAGGGGGTCATGGGAGATTGCACCTATCGGCGACCTTCGTGCCGGGCAGGGGGTAGTCGACGCCGAGCGGGTCCATGCCCGGCAGCTTCACCTGGCCGTGGAACTCGCAGAGGTAGAAGTTGAAGAAGGAGCCGTAGATCGCGGTCCGGCCGACCTTGGTCAGCTTGATCGGCAGCACCTGGAGCGCCCGGTCGAGCTCGGCCTTGTTGCGGTCGATGTTGCCGGCGAACCGCCGCAGCTCCTTGATGTCCTGCACGAACGGCTCCCGGATCCCGCCGACCAGGCTGGCCGTCTCCGACGAGAGCTCCGAGATCTGGGTGAGCGAGCCCAGGATCGCCTTCCGGTCGTCCTTGAGGCCGCCGACGAACGTGCGGAAGGACTGGATCAGGCGGGTCAGCTCCTGGTCACGGTCGCCGATGTTGACCAGCACCTCGTTCAGGTTGTCGATCAGGTCGCTGATCACCTGGTCGCGGTCGGCCAGGGTCTGGGTCACCGACGCGGTGCTGGCGAGCAGGCCCTCGAGGGTGCCGCCCTCGCCCTGGAACACCTGGATGACCTCGTACGACAGCTGGTTCAGGTCCTCGGGTGACAGTGCCTGGAACAGCGGCTTGAAGCCGTTGAAGAGGACCGTCAGGTCGAGCGCCGGGGAGGTCTGCGAGACCGGGATGGTCGCGCCCTCGGCCAGCCGGCCGGTGTCGCCGATCGTCTCCGACAGACTGATGTAGCGCTGGCCGACCAGGTTCCGGTAGCGGATCGAGGCGAAGGTGGCCTTGCTGAGCGGAGTGGCCTCGTCGACCTTGAAGGTCACCAGCGCGCGCGTCCGATCCACGATCTCGACGCCGTCGACGACGCCGACCTTCACACCGGAGATCCGGATGTCGTCACCGGCGACCACGCCGGTGGCGTCGACGAACTCCGCCTTGTACTCCTTGGTACCGCCGAACGACAGGTTGCCGATCGTCACGATCAGCAGACCGGTCGCCAGTGACGTCACGAGCACGAACGCGAGCAGTCGTGTGAGGTCGCCCGCCGTCTTCTTGTCGAGGAGGCTCATCGCAGGCTCACCTCCGCGCCCCGGGCCATCGGACCGAGCAGCAGCACGCCGAGGTCGGGCACGTCGTCGGCGGTCACGCCCAGTGTCGGACCGAGCAAGGCCTTGAGCAGACCCGCCTCGGCCGCGCCTCCCTCGTAGCCGGTGCCCCAGCCCATCGGCGTGCCGGCCGGGCCGTAGGACGGAGCGACCCGGCTGGTGCCCTTGCCGGTCGGCTCGTCGACGCCGTCGTTGAAGTCCGGCTGGTGCCGCACGGGATTCTTCTGCGTCCACGCCGGAGTCGGCAGGTTGACGCAGTTCGGGCCGCGCTTGTCGCCGTACCGGGGCGTGTCGCTGGGGTTGTAGCCCCGAGGCTGGTTGGGCAGCGTCTCGAGCACGATGTGCAGCGTGAAGCCGCGGAAGGCCTCCGCCTGCCGGGGCGCGGCGTTGGCGATGCCCTTCAACAGGCAGGGGTACTCCGGCGCGTACTTCGCGAACACCCGCAGCTGCTGGCGCCCGAGCTCACCGAGCCGGATCAGGTTGTCGCCGTTGGTGTCGAGGAACCGGCGCGAGGTGTCCGAGAAGGCCGCGACGTCCTGGTAGAGGGCGCGCACCTTGGCGTCCCGGTCCTCGAGCGTGCCGGTGGTCGTGATCGTGTTGCGGAGGATCTCGGCGATCTCGGGAGTCACGTCGGCGTACACGTCGGACACCTGGGCGGTGAGCCGCAGGTCGTCGATCAGCTGCGGGATCTGCGGGTTGAGCCGCTTGAGGTAGGAGTCGAGCGTCTCGAGGTTCTCACCGAGCTCCTCGCCGCGGCCCTCGAGCGCGGTGGCGAGCGCGTTCAGGGTCATGTTGAGGTCGGCCGGTTGCACCGTCCGCAGCAGCGGGTAGAGGTCGGACAGCACTTTCTCGACCTCGATCGAGACCTCGGTGCGCGGGATCGTGGAGCCCGCCTGGAGCGCCTGGTCGGCGGTGCTGCCCTCGGGCACCTCCAGCGACACGTACTTCTCGCCGAAGAGCGTCTTGGGCACGATCGACCCGGTCACGTCGGCGGGCACCTGCTCGATCTCGTCGCCGTAGAAGCCGAGGGTCAGCTCCGCGCCCTGGGTGTTGGACTCGAAGTCGAGGACCTCGCCGACGATGACGCCGCGGACCTTCACGTCGGCCCGCTGCGGGAGCTGCAGGCCGATCTTGCTGGTCTGCAGCGTCACCTCGTCGTAGCTGGCGAACGTCTTGCTGAAGACGGCGTAGGTGAGCCAGCCGGCGAGCAGCAGCAGGCACACGAAGATGACGCCGAGCGCCTTGTGGGGAATCGCGATCCTCATCGCCACATCACCCCGCCAACCTGACGGTGGTCGTGGCGCCCCAGATCGCCATCGACAGGAACAGGTCGATCACGTTGATCGCGACGATGCTGGTGCGCACCGCGCGTCCCACCGCGACGCCCACACCGGCGGGACCGCCCGAGGCGTTGTAGCCGTGATAGCAGTGGATGAGGATCACCGTGACGGCGAAGACCAGTACCTTGCCGAAGGACCACAGCACGTCCTCCGGTGGCAGGAACTGGTTGAAGTAATGGTCATAGGTGCCCGCCGACTGCCCGTAGAACTGGGTGACGACCAGGCGGCTCGCGAAGTACGACGACAGCAGCCCGATCACGTAGAGCGGGATGATCGCGATCAGGCCGCCGACCACGCGGGTGGCGACGAGGAACGGCATCGACGGGATCGCCATCACCTCGAGCGCGTCGACCTCTTCGGAGATCCGCATCGCACCGAGCTGCGCGGTGAAGCCGCAGCCGACGGTGGCCGAGAGTGCGATGCCGGCGACCAGCGGCGCGATCTCGCGGGTGTTGAAGTACGCCGAGACGAACCCGGAGAACGCGGCGGTGCCGAGCTGGTTGAGCGCGGCGTACCCGGACAGGCCAACCTGGGCGCCGGTGAAGAACGTCATGCCGACGATGACGCCGACCGTGCCGCCGATGACAGCCAGCGCGCCGCGCCCCAGCGTGACCTCTGCCAGGATCCGCAGGATCTCCTTGGGGTAGCGCTTGACCGACCGCGGGGTCGCGGCCACGACGCCGAGGTAGAACGACAGCTGGCTCCCCAGGGTGTCCAGGGAGTCGAGGGGCCGCCGGATGACGGAGCGCACGTCGGCCACGCCCCTCACCCGGTCTTTGGGGGCACGATCTCCAGGTAGATCGCGCTCAGAACGAAGTTGACGATGAACAGGAGCAGGAACGTGATGACGACGGACTCGTTCACCGCGTCGCCCACGCCCTTCGGGCCGCCGCCGGCGTTCATGCCCATGTAGGACGCCACGATCGCGGCGATGAGACCGAAGACCAGCGCCTTGACGAGGCCGATGAGCAGGTCGGGGATCTGGGCGAGCGCGGTGAAGCTCGCCAAGTAGGCGCCCGGAGTGCCGTCCTGGAGGACCACGTTGAACACGTAGCCGCCGGCGACGCCGACGAAGCTGACCATGCCGTTGAGGAAGAACGCGACGAGCATGCAGGCGAGCACGCGTGGGACAACGAGGCGCTGGATCGGGTCGATGCCCAGCACCATCATCGCGTCGAGCTCCTCGCGGATCTTGCGGGCGCCGAGGTCCGCCGCGATGGCCGAGCCGCCCGCGCCGGCGATCAGCAGCGCTGTGGCGATCGGGGCGGCCTGCTGGACGACGGCGAGGACCGACGCGGAGCCGGTGAACGACTGAGCGCCGAACTGCTTGATCAGGCCGCCGACCTGCAGCGCGATGACCGCACCGAAGGGGATCGCGACCAGGGCCGTCGGGACGATCGTGACCGACGCGATGAACCACGCCTGCTGGATGAACTCGCGCAGCTGGAACGGCCTCCGGAACAGGTTCCGGAGGACGTCGAGCGCGAACGCGAAGAGCTTGCCGGCGGTCCCGATGGGAGCCAGGGCGCGCGAGGCGGTGAGGGACGCCACGTCAGGTGCCCGTCGCCATCGTCACGTTCTCCTCGAACGAACCCGGGGGCGGGGTCACGCCGTTCTCCCGGCACCACTCGCCAGGCGGGCGCTGGCTGCGCCGCTTGATGCCGTTGGAGGGGTCGATCTGGTGCGGGATGGGCGGCAGCGGTGGCAGCTCCTGGTCCTTCTCGGCCTCGAGCTCGTCGGCGTCCTTCTCCTCGGACATGCCGATCGGGCCCACCCGCTGGGCGTTGAGGAATTGCCGGACGACCGGCTCCTCCGACGACAGGAGCATCTCTCGCGGACCGAACATGGCGAGGTGCCGGTGGTAGAGCAGCCCGATGTTGTCGGGCACCGTGCGGGCAGTGTTGATGTCGTGGGTGACGATCAGGAACGTCGCGTCGATCTGCGCGTTCAGGTCGACGATCAGCTGGTTGAGGAACGACGTGCGGACCGGGTCGAGGCCGGAGTCGGGCTCGTCGAAGAGCACGATCTCGGGGTCGAGCACCAGCGCCCGCGCCAGCCCGGCGCGCTTGCGCATGCCGCCGGAGATCTCGCCGGGCAGCTTGTCCTCGGCGCCGATCAGGCCGACCAGGTCCATCTTCTCCATGACGATGTCGCGGACCTCGGACTCGGACTTCTTGGTGTGCTCGCGCAGCGGGAACGCTACGTTGTCGTAGAGGTTCATCGAGCCGAACATCGCGCCGTCCTGGAAGAGCACGCCGAACAGCTTGCGGATCTCGTACAGCTCGCGCTCCGAGCAGCTCGCGATGTCGGTGCCCTCGATGATGATCGAGCCCTCGTCGGGCTTGAGCAGACCGATCAGGGTCTTGAGGAAGACCGACTTGCCGGTGCCGGAGGGGCCGAGCATCACGCAGATCTCGCCGGCCGGCACGGTGAGGGACACGTCACCCCAGATCAGCTGCTTGCCGAACGACTTCGTGAGGTGGCTGACCTCGATCTCGACACCCACGACTGGGAACTCCCCTCCCTCGCTGTCACGGCTCGGCTGCGCAACGGAACGACAGGCGTGCGACCCCGCAACACACGTCCACTCGTCAGTAACAACGCGGACCGACCCGCGAGGTTACGCACAATTTGCGCAGACGTCATGTCGCCGTCGAGGCGTGGGACCCAGCCGTCTCGGACGCTCCGGGGCGCGCAGACGCACGTCGGGGCGGACACCGTGCGGTGTCCGCCCCGACGTGGGATACCCGGATTCGTTCCGGGTCAGATGACCGATCGCGTCACTTGAGCGTGACGGTGGCACCGGCGCCCTCGAGGGCCTCCTTGGCCTTCTCGGCGGCCTCCTTGGTGGCGCTCTCGAGAACCGTCTTGGGGGCGGCCTCCACGAGGTCCTTGGCCTCCTTCAGGCCGAGGGACGTGAGCGCGCGCACCTCCTTGATGACGTTGATCTTCTTGTCGCCGGCCGACTCGAGGACGACCTCGAACTCGTCCTTCTCGGGCTCGGCGCCGGCACCGGCGTCGCCGCCGGCGGCAGCGGCACCCGGAGCGGCGGCCACGGCGACCGGGGCCGCGGCGGTGACGCCGAAGGTGTCCTCGAACTGCTTCACGAACTCGCTCAGCTCAATGAGGGTCATCTCCTTGAACGCGTCGAGCAGCTCGTCGGTGGTGAGCTTCGCCATGATGGCTTCCTTCCTTGTGCGTGTCTCTTCAGGTGGTGTACGTCGGCCTGGACTCAGGCCTCGGTGGGCTCGTCCTCGGTGGCCGGAGCCTCGTCGGACTGGGCCTCAGCCGGAGCCGGGGCCTCCTCGGCAGCGTCAGCAACCGGAGTACCGGTTCCACCTGCGAGGATCGTGGGGTCCTGCTCGGCCTTGGCCTGCAGGGCGCCGGCGAGCCGGGCAGCCTGCGAGATCGGGGCGTTGAGCAGGTAGACGGCCTGGCTGAGCGACGCGAGCATCGCGCCGGCCAGCTTGCCCATGAGCACCTCGCGCGACTCGAGGTCGGCCAGCTTGGCGACCTCCGTCGGGTCGAGGGGCTTGCCGTCGAGGACGCCACCCTTGATGACGAGGGTGGGGTTCGCCTTGGCAAAGTCACGCAGACCCTTGGCCGCCTCCACGACGTCGCCCTTGACGAAGGCGATCGCGGTGGGACCGGTGAGCAGGTCGTCGAAGCCTTCGATGCCAGCCTCCGAGGCGGCGATCTTGGCAAGCGTGTTCTTGACCACGGCGTAGTCGGCGTTCTCACCGAGGGAGCGCCGCAGGTCCTGCAGCTGCTTCACGGTGAGACCGCGGTACTCGGTCAGCACGGCACCTGCGGAATCGTTGAACGAGTCGACGATCTCAGCAACGGCGGCTTGCTTGTCTGCCCGCGCCATGGGTCTCCTTCCGGACTGGTGAGACCCCGGTCCGGGGAGTCGGGCCCGAAATCACGAACGCCCCGAGCACAGGCCCAGGGCGTGGATGATCCGATCTCCGGATCCAGCTCTGTACACCTGCGCTGGCCGTCCGCTCGTAGCGGAACCTTCGATCCTGGGGATCACCGGCGGTCTCTGGTTACGAGGCAGCACTCTAGGCGCGATCCGCATCACAGCCAAATCATCGGCGAAAGCGCACCGTGACCGGTCACGTATGTTTGCATTTCGAGCATGGACCCGATGTTGATGCCCCTGCACCAGGTGCTCGAGCGCGTCGACGGACGGCTCCTCTCCCCGCAGACCGACGCCCGGATCTGGCCCACCGGCTTCCCCCTGCTCGACGACGCCCTCGGCGGCGGCCTGAGGGCCGGGGGGCTCCACCTGCTGGCCGGTGCCCAGGGCGAGGGCAAGACGACGTTCGCGCTCCAGGTCGCGCGCTCGAGCGCCCGCAACGGGCGTCCGATCCTGTTCTTCTCCTACGAGCTCGAGGCCGAGGTGCTGCTGCAGAAGGTCATCGCCGCGGAGGCAGCCGAGCTGGGCCGGCAGAGCTCGGTCTCGGTGTACCAGGTCCGGGCGGCGTTCGAGGGCACCGACGGTGTCGATGGCGGGCTCCCCGAGCGGCTTGCTCGCCACGCGGGCGGGCTCGACGCCCTCGAGACGGTCGCGGGCTATGCGCCGAAGATGCTCATCCACCGCTCCACCACGACCCAGACCACCCTCGACGTGATCACCGCCGCCGTCAAGGACGTGCTGATCGAGTTCGGCGAACCGCCGCTGGTGGTCGTCGACTACCTGCAGAAGGTGCGCCCGCGGGAGCCGATGGAGGACGAGGCTGCCACGACCCACGTGACCGAGCGCCTCAAGGACGTCGCCATGGAGTTCGACTGCCCCGTGCTGGCCGTCTCCGCCTCCGACCGGGCCGGCTTGGAGCCGGGAAGTCGCATGCGCGCCCGGAACATGAAGGGGTCGACCGCGCTGGCCTACGAGGCGGACGTAGTGCTCATCGTGGCCAACAAGGCCGACATCGTCGCCCGCCACCACCTGATGTACTCCGGCGACAACGGTGAGCACTTCAAGGGCTGGTCGGTCCTGACGGTGGAGAAGAACCGGTCCGGCCGGGACGGGGCGGAGCTGGAGTTCCGCAAGGACTTCGGCCGCGGGCGCTTCGTCCCCGAGGGCTCGGTGGTGACCGAGAAGCTGGTCGACGAGCGGGTCTTCGTCGAGTAGGCCCTCAGGACGACGGACGCGGCGTCACTCCGCCGGGGCGGCGTCCTCCGAGGCGACGTTCTTGGTGCGGTTCGGGTCGACCTGGACGCCGGGGCCCATGGTCGTGGAGACCGTGACCTTCTTGATGTAACGGCCCTTGGAGCTGGCCGGCTTGAGTCGCAGCACCTCCTCGAGCGCGGCGGCGTAGTTCTCCGCGAGCTGTGCCTCCGCGAAGGACGCCTTGCCGATGATGAAGTGCAGGTTGGCGTGGCGGTCGACGCGGAACTCGATCTTGCCGCCCTTGATGTCCGTCACGGCCTTGGCCGGGTCGGGGGTGACGGTGCCCGTCTTCGGGTTCGGCATCAGGCCACGGGGGCCGAGCACGCGACCGAGGCGGCCCACCTTGCCCATCATGTCCGGGGTCGCGACGACGGCGTCGAAGTCGAGCCAGCCGCCGGAGACCTTCTCGATCAGCTCGTCGCCACCGACGACGTCCGCGCCGGCGTCACGCGCCGCGTCGGCCTTCTCGGCGTTCGCGAACACCAGGACCCGGGCAGTCTTGCCGGTGCCGTGGGGAAGGTTGACGGTGCCGCGGACCATCTGGTCGGCCTTGCGGGGGTCGACGCCGAGGCGCATCACGACGTCGACGGTCTCGTCGAACTTCTTCTTGGAGCCCTGCTTGGCGATCTTGATCGCCGTGAGCGGCGCGTGGAGCTCGTCCTTGTCGAACAGCTCCGACGCCGCGCGGTAGGTCTTGCTGCGCTGCATGGTGAATCTCGTTTCTACGAAGGTGGTCAGCGGGCCAGCGCGGCCCTGCCACGAAAGCTGAAGGGTGGGGGAAGGTCAGTCGGTGGTGACGCCCATGGAGCGGGCGGTGCCCTCGACGATCTTCATGGCGGCCTCGATGTCGTTCGCGTTGAGGTCCGGCATCTTGGTCTGGGCGATCTCGCGCACCTGGTCCTTGGTCAGCTTGCCGACCTTCTCCTTGTGCGGGACGCCCGAGCCCTTCTGCAGACCGGCGGCCTTCTTGATCAGCTCGGCGGCCGGCGGCGTCTTGGTGATGAACTCGAACGAACGGTCCTCGTAGATCGTGATCTCGACGGGGATGACGTTGCCGCGCATCGACTCGGTCTGCGCGTTGTAGGCCTTGCAGAAGTCCATGATGTTCACGCCGTGGGGACCGAGGGCGGTACCCACCGGCGGAGCCGGAGTTGCTGCGCCAGCCTGCAGCTGCACCTTCACCAGGGCAGCGATCTTCTTCTTGGGAGGCATCTCTCTTGGTGTCCTTCTTCGTTGTGCGATGTGGTCGTGCGAGCCAGGACTGGCTCTGCCACCTGTGTCGAGCGTCCGGTCAGACCTTCTGGATCTGGCTGAAGCTCAGCTCGACCGGGGTCTCCCGGCCGAAGATCTCGACGAGGGCCTTCACCCTCTGGGACTCGGCGTTGATCTCGGTGATCGTCGCGTGGAGCGTGGCGAACGGGCCGTCGACCACCATGACCGAGTCGGAGACGTCGAAGTCCGCGACCTCGACCGGCCGCTTCGGAGCGGTGGTGGCACTCCCGGCGTCGCCGCTCGCGGCGGCCGCGTCGGCCTCGACGGCGGCGAACGTCGGCGCCAGCCAGTTCTCGACCTCGGCCATGCTCAGCGGGACCGGCTGGTGGGCGTGACCCACGAAGCCGGTGACGGACGGGGTGTGGCGCACGGCCGCCCACGACTCGTCGGTGAGGTCCATCCGGACCAGCACGTAGCCGGCGAACCGGGTGCGGTTCACCATCTTGCGCTGGCCGTTCTTGATCTCGGGAACGTCCTCGGTGGGGACCACGACCTCGTGGATGTAGTCCTCCATGTTGAGGGAGTTGATGCGGTTCTCGAGGTTCGACTTCACACGCTTCTCCATGCCGGAGTAGGTGTGGATGACGAACCAGTCGCCGGGCTTGGCCCAGAGCTCGTTGCGGAACGCCTCGAGCGGGTCGTCCGCGGCGGGCTCCTCGGCGACAGGCTCCTCCGCGGCAGGCTCCTCGGCGACAGACTCCTCAGCGGTCTCCTCGGCGACCACCGGGTCACCCTCGGACACCATCTCCTCGCCCGGGTCCCCGGCCGGCTGCTCAATCGCCTCGTCGACGGCCGCCTCGTCGACGGCCGGCTCGGCCTCGATCGGCGGGTTCTCGTCGTACTGCTCCGACACCTGCTGCTCCGTCACGTTTGGTTCTGCTGGGTGGTTCTCGGTCACTGGCGCGCTCGTCCCTCCGGCGCTCACGCGTCGCCGCGCGTGAAGATCTCGAAGACGAGCTTGCCGAAGCCCAGGTCGAGCATCGAGACCATCGTCATGAAGAAGGCCACGAAGACAAGCGTCACGACGAAGTAGGTGACCAGCTGCTCCTGGGTGGGCCAGACGACCTTCCGGAGCTCGGCGACGACCTGCCGGTAGAACGTGGGCAGGCTCGTGCGCGACTCGGTGGTCTCGCTGCGTGCCTCACGACTGTCGGTCATGTCGCCGTCCTTCCTGCTTCGTCTGCTGGTGCGTGACCAGTGTTGCTGTGACCCTCAAGTCCTTGCAGGGCACGAGGGACTTGAACCCCCAACCTTCGGTTTTGGAGACCGATGCTCTGCCAGTTGAGCTAGTGCCCTATGGCTCTCCCACCCCGCCCGCCTGAGGGCAGGCCGAAGTATTCGGGGGAATCACCGAACCGGAACTCTACCCGTGCATCCGAGTCGGAGTCGAACCGGCGAGGATGGGACCATGGGAGCGTGCCCGAGCCGACTGCACCCCAGCCACTCGCCGACCGCAGCCCCGAGGAGCTCGCCCGATTCCGAGCCGAGCAGCAAGCGGCATACGACGATCTTCGCACCCAGGGCCTGAAGCTCGACCTGACGCGCGGCAAACCGGCAACGGCCCAGCTCGACCTGTCCGACCGGATGCTCACGCTCCCCGACGGGACCCGCGACGTCCACGGCGTGGACGTGCGCAACTACGGCGGCCTCGAGGGGATCCGGGAGATCCGGGAGATGTTCGCCGACCTGCTGTGGGTCGAGCCCGAGCAGGTGGTGGCCGGGGGAAACTCGAGCTTGGTGCTGATGCGCGAGGTGATCACCGACCTGTGGCTCAAGGGCGGCGTCGACAGCGAACGGCCGTGGTCGCAGGAGGAGAAGGTCACCTTCATCTGCCCGGTGCCCGGCTACGACCGGCACTTCACGCTCTTGAGCTGGTTCGGCATCGACACCGTGACGGTCCCGATGAACGAGGACGGCCCGGACCCGGACGCCGTGGCGGAGCTGGCCGCGAAGGACCCCAGCATCAAGGGCATGTGGGTCGTCCCGACCCACTCCAACCCGACCGGCTCGATCGTGTCGCAGGAGGTCGCGGCCCGGCTCGCCTCGATGGAGACCGCGGCGCCGGACTTCAAGATCCTCTGGGACAACGCCTACGCGTTCCACCACCTCACCGAGGAGGAGGCCAAGAGCGCCGACATCCTGACCCTCGCCGCCGCCTCGGGCCACCCGCACCGGGCGATCATGTTCGCCTCGACCTCGAAGATCACCTACGCCGGGGCCGGAGTCGCGTTCCTGGCGGGCTCGACCGAGACGGTCGCCTGGTACACCGGCCACCTCGGCAAGGGCGCGATCGGCCCCGACAAGCTCAACCAGCTGCGCCACCTCCAGTTCTTCGGCAGCCCGCAGGGCGTCCGCGACCACATGCGCAAGCACCGCGAGCTCATCGCGCCCAAGTTCGCGGCCGTCGAGGACGTGCTGTCCGAGCGACTCGGCGGGCTCGGCGTCGCCCACTGGACCCGGCCGCGCGGGGGCTACTTCGTCAGCCTCGACGTGCTGCCCGGCACCGCGGCGCGGGTCATCCAGCTCGCCAAGGACGCCGGCGTGGCCCTCACCCCCGCCGGCTCGGCGTTCCCCCGCAGCCACGACCCCGACGACACCAACATCCGGCTGGCGCCGACCTTCCCCGAGCTGCCCGAGGTCCGGGCCGCCATGGAGGCCGTCGCCACCTGCGTGCTCCTCGCCGCTTCCGAACACCTGGCAGGCCCACGCTGACGACGTCACAACCACGCGAGCGCGCAGCGCGAGGTGTGGAGATGCGTCCGGGGCAAAGGCGGCTTGCTGCCTTGCCCAAGGCGCACCTCCACATGCACTTCACGGGGTCGATGCGGCACGAGACGCTGCTCGAGCTCGCCGCACGGGACGGCATCCACCTGCCCGAGTCGCTCGTCTCGGAGTGGCCGCCGGAGCTGTCGGCGGCCGACGAGAAGGGCTGGTTCCGGTTCCAGCGCCTGTACGACGTCGCCCGCGGCGTGCTGCGCACCGAGGGCGACGTCCGGCGACTGGTGCGGGAGGCCGCCGAGGACGACGTGCGCGACGGGGGTCGCTGGCTGGAGATCCAGGTCGACCCGTCCGGGTACGCCGCCCGGTTCGGCGGCATCACGGCGTTCACCGACCTGGTGCTCGACGCGGTGGACGTGGCCTCCCGCGAGACGGGGCTCGGGATGGCGGTGGTGATCGCCGCCAACCGCACCCGGCACCCGCTGGACGCACGCACGCTCGCCCGGCTGGCGGCGCAGTACGCCGGGCGCAGCGTGGTCGGGTTCGGGCTCTCCAACGACGAGCGGCGTGGCGTCACCGCGGACTTCGCCCCGGCGTTCGCGATCGCGAGGCGGGCCGACCTGCTGCTGGTACCCCACGGGGGTGAGCTGCGCGGGCCTGACCACGTGCGCACCTGTCTCGACACGCTGCACCCGGGCCGGCTCGGTCACGGCGTCCGGTCCGCGGAGGACCCTTCACTGCTCGCTGAGATCGTCGACCGCGGCGTCGCCCTCGAGGTGTGCCCGGTCTCGAACGTCGCGCTCGGCGTCTACTCCGACCTGACGTCGGTACCGTTGCCACAGCTGCTCGAGGCCGGTGCCACGATCGCGCTCGGCGCCGACGACCCGCTGCTGTTCGGCTCCCGGCTGGGTGCGCAGTACGCCACGATGCGGGCCGCGCACGAGCTCACCGACGAGGTGCTGGCGGAGCTGGCCCGGATGTCGTTCCGGGCCTCACGAGCACCTTCCGACGTGCTCGAGCGCGCCTACGCAGACATCGACGCTTGGCTGGCCGCCCCGCCCGAGGCTCAGTGAGCCGACGCCGGCTCCCGCCGGCGGCGGAGGCCCAGCAGGTACGGCATGCCGAGGCCCGCGGCCGCGAACGTGCGGCCCAAGCGCCCCTTCCACGAGGGTGCCGGTAGCGGCGGTAGCGACCACTGGAGGTCCTCGACGTCGACGAAGAAGGCCCGGACCGGACCCACGCCCTCGAGCTCCGCCGCGATCTCGTGCACGGGCGCGGACACCGCACTCGCACCAGCGCTGTAGAGCTCCTCGGAGAGCAGCATGTACTCGGGGATCTCGACCGGGTTCTTCAGCAGCCGATGCACCAGGATGACGTCGATCCCCACCAGCTTGTGCCGCTGCCGGATGGTCTGGGTCGCGACCTCCCCGACGTGTGCGACGAACTTGAGCTTCAGGGCGTCGGCCTCCTTGCACCCGGCGCACGGGCACAGGTTGCGTGCGACGTACTGCCGCTCGACGTGGAACGCGCGGTGCATCGCGGCCACGGCCTGGAGCACCTCCTTGACGGCTGCATCGGCGGTAAGCCCCCCGGCGTCGAGGGACAGGAAGGCCGCGTCGCCCTCGACCTCCACGAGGTCGAAGCCGGGGGCGGCGTCGATCACCTTCTCGAGCAGTCGAGCGGTGTTGACCTCGGCGTGAGCGAGGCTCATCCGATGGGTGCGCATGTATTCGGTGTAGCCACCCATGTCCGCGATGAGGAGCAGGGCACGGGTCGATGTCATGCCACACGGTCCCACCGGCACCTCGCACTCTCAAGGGGTTGCCGGTGGCTGCTCCCGGGGATCCTCGGGCGAGAAGCGGTCCAGCATGACGTCGACGACCGAGGCCGCTTCGCGCGCACTGGGCGTGTAGCCGAGCACGACCGGGAGGAACCGCTCGGTGCTGAGGGCCTGCAGTCGCAGGTCGGCGCGCGCCCGCACCGTGGCGGTCCGGCGGGTACGACGGAGCAGCGCGATCTCCCCGAAGCCCTCCCCCGGGCCGAGCGTGGCGACCACCTGTCCGTCGCCGACCACGTCGACCTCACCGGACTCGATCACGTAGAACAGATCGCCGATGTCGCCCTGGCTGAACACCACGTGGTCGGCGGGAACGGTCACCGGCTCCAGGCCGCGGGCGAGCTGCTCGATGGAGGGCAGCGGGAGCGTGCGCAGCATCGGCACCTGTTGGAGCAGCGCGACGTCGAGGTCGCGCACGCCGACAGCCTCGTCGAGCCGTCGTAGCCGCGTCCACGACGCCACCGCGAGCAGCGGGCACACCAGTCCGATGGCGACCAGCGCCGTACGCGTCCCGCCCCACCCGATGACGGCCGACGCGGCGACCGCGCCGATCCCGATGGACACCGCGACCAGGCTCTCGAGCACTCCGAAGACGCGCGCCAGCACCTCGTCGGGTGCCATCCGGCCCAGCAGTGTGAACCCCGCGACGTCGATCAGGGCGTTGCCGACCCCGATGAACGCCACCAGGAAGAGCGCGACCACCTCCTGCGGCACCAGGCCGATCAAGGTCAGGGGGAGGCCCCAGAGAGCGACACCGACGGCGAACCACGAGCCGAGCCGGGTGGTCCCGACGAGCATGGACGCCACGAGCGAGCCGAGCACGGCTCCCACCCCGACGGCAGTCATCAGGGTGCCGACGCCGGCCTCACCGGTGCCGAGCAGCTCGATCGCGACGACCACGGACAGGACGGTGAGTGCGCCGCGGGTGAGCGACTGGGCTGCCGCGAGGCCGAGGACCAGCATGAGGTCGCGGCTCCGGATGACTGCCCGGATGCCGTCGATCGCCTCCCGCACCAGATGCGGCCGCTGGGGAGCCGCCGGTCGCGGCGGCGCGTCGTAGTCGAGTCGTAGCAGGAGTGCGGCCGCCCACAGGGAGGCGCCGGCGGCGACCCCGAACACGACGGAGACCCCGGTGAACTGCAGCAGAACGGCCGCCAGCAGTGGGCCCACCAGCGTGGCGACGGAGTCCAGCAGACCTCTGACCACGTTGGCGCTCGCGAGCTCGTGCCCGGAGTGGCACAACGACGGGAGGAGGGCGGAGTGCGCCGGCCGGAACAGGGTGGCGGCGATCGTCGACAGCACCGCCAAGGCGTAGACGACCGCCGGCGGTCCCGCCACCGCGGCCACCAGGGCGGCCGCCGCCGTCGCCACGCCGCGCAGGGTCGAGACCAGGATCAGCACCCGCTCGCGCCGGCCGCGGTCGGCGATGGGCGACAGCAGCGGGGCCAGCAGCGCGGACGGCACCATCCGGAGCAGCCCGACCAGGCCGACTGCGGCCGCGCCGCCGTCGCGGTAGGCGACGATCCCGAGCG
This sequence comes from uncultured Actinomycetota bacterium, assembly GCA_963826265.1. Lineage (GTDB taxonomy): Bacteria > Actinomycetota > Actinomycetes > Propionibacteriales > Nocardioidaceae > Nocardioides. The sequence goes on along the minus strand of CAWGWH010000001.1, from coordinate 549,036 downwards.
CGACGGTGAAGGCCCACTCGGCGGTCCACGCGCCGAGGAAGCTGAGCTGGGCGCGGCGCAGGTTGGGGTTGCGGGCGTTGCTGGTGAACGCAGCAGCCGCGTCACCGACCCGGGTACGGCCCCCCGCATCCCCCATGGCGGGGGACTCTACCCGCCACCGATCACCCGCTCCGGCGTCCTAACCACGACCGGGCAGCGGCTCGAACCCGGCGCGTCCCCGGCCAGCGCGACGGACGTTCATCAGGAGTCCGGTGGCCACGGCACCGACGAGCAGCCCGGCCAAGCCCCACCACACGCCCCCTACGCCGTGCCCGGCAGCCGCCGTCTCCGTCGTCGCCGCGGCGGCAGCGTCCTGAGCCGGCTCGGCGAGCGGCGGAGGATCCGCGCCGGGAACACCGGTGAACGGGCCGGCCGCGAGGGACGCATCGGCCAGTCCAAGGTCGTCGAGCAGTGCCTCGAGCTCGGCGGGGGAGTTCGGTCGGTGCCAGACGACCTGCGCGTCCCAGATGTTGCCGCCTTCACCGCCCGTGGTCTGGGTCGCGATCCAGGGCGCGCCCTCTCCCTCGAGGTAGATGTGGTCGACCCGCCACGGCGTCACGTCGTGGATCAGCCAGGTGACCCTGATGCCCGGGCCGTTCTCGTGGTCCTGTCCGGACCGGTCCACCGTCCCGACGCCGTCGCCGTCTGCCATGCCAACCAGGCCCGCGAGCTCGTCGTACTCGGGATCGGTGTAGTAGAGCGAGGCCGTCACGCCCTCACCGGGAACCGTGAGCAGGGCACTGGTGGGTCCGCCCGCCTCCGCACGGCCGAATGGCGTGAGGGCCACCACCACGATGATGAGGATGAGTGTGTTGCGTAACCGGTGCATGGCCGCCTCCTCCGACGCGCGTGTGTCTGGTGTGGATACACCGCCGCGCCGCCCCCGGTTCCCGGTCGGTCAGAGGTGGCAGCCGACCAGCACCGGCTCGTTGACCAGCACGATCCCGAACCGGTCTCGGACCCCGTCGCGGACCTCGCGCGCGAGGTCGAGCAGCTCGGTGGTGGTCGCGTCGCCGCGGTTGGTGATCGCGAGGGTGTGCTTCGTCGAGAGCCGGGCCGGCCCGTCGCCGTACCCCTTGCCGAAGCCGGTCCGCTCGATCAGCCAGGCCGCGCTGGTCTTGACCCGTCCGTCGGGCTGCGGCCAGCCGGGCGCGCCCTCGGGTAGGGCGTCGGCGTCGACCACCGGGTTGGTGAAGAACGACCCGGCGCTCCAGGTGTCGTGGTCGGCGGGGTCGAGGACCATGCCCTTGCCAATGCGGAGGCCCAGGACCGCCTCCCGCACGTCCGCGAGTGGGGCCCGCTCGCCCAGCTCGACGCCCAGGGCACGGGCCAGCTCGGCGTACTCGACCGGCGCGCCGAGGGTGCCCTGCTTGAAGAGGAACGTGACGTCGAGGACGACGTAGCGGCACGCCTCCTGCTTGAACCGGCTGGTGCGGTAGCCGAACCCGCACTCGGAGGCGGTGAAGGTGCGTAGCTCGCCGTCGCCCCGGTCCCAGGTCCGCACCTGGGCGACGGTCTGGGACACCTCCTGCCCGTAAGCGCCGACGTTCTGGATCGGGGTGGCCCCGACCAGGCCGGGGATGCCCGCGAGCGCCTCGACGCCGACCCAGCCCTCATTCACGGCATGCGCGACGAACTCGTCCCAGTTCTCGCCCGCGGCGACCTTCACCGTCACGGCGCCGAGGCAGGCGAGGTCGTCGGGGTCGTCGGAGTCAGCGGACACCCCGGAGGTCGCAACCTCGACGACCGTGCCACCGAAGCCGGCGTCGGCGACCACCAGGTTGCTGCCGCCACCGAGCACCAGCAGCGGCTCGCCGGCGTCGTCAGCCACCGCCACCGCCCCGACCAGCTCCGCCTCCGAGGTGGCCGTCACCCACGACCGGGCAGGCCCTCCCAGCCGCAACGTGGTGTGGTCGCGCAGCTCAGGCACGAACCACGGCCTTGGGCATCCCGAGGACCTTGGTGCCGTCGCAGGTGACCTCGAGTGCCAGCGTGGCGAGACCATCGGCGACCGACTTGACCGTGCCGCCGATCGTGACCGTCACCGTCCCTTCAGCCGGTACGACGACCGGCCTGGTGAACTTGCAGCCGAGCTCGACCACGTCGGCCGCGCCGGTCCAGTCCTCGACCGCGCGGGCGGCCAGCGCCATGGTGAACATCCCGTGGGCGATCACGCCTGGGAGCCCGACGGACCGCGCGACGTCGTCGTCCTGGTGGATCGGGTTCTGGTCGCCGCTGGCGTCGGCGTACGCGACCAGGTCCGCTCGGGTCACGGTGTAGGCGCGGGGCTCGAGGGTGTCGCCTTCGTTCATGCCGCACCTCCTGAGTGCACGAGGGTGGCCGAGGTCGTGCAGACGACCTCACCGTGACCATCGGTGATCTCGCTGGCGGTGCCGAGGATGTCGGCGCCTCCGATCTGCCGCAGGCTGGCCACCGTCAGGGTCGCCGTGAGCACGTCGCCGGGCACGATCGGTCGGCGGTAGGCGAACTTCTGCTCGCCGTGGACGATCCGGAAGAGGTCGAGCTGTTCGGCGTCGAGGAACGCGTTCATGGCATCGAACGCCAGCACGATCGGGTAGGTGGCCGGGGCCGGGCCGCCGTCGTACTCACCCCCGGTCGCGCGGGCGAACGCCCGCACGTGCTCCTCGGTGACCCGGTGCGGCTGCGTCGGCGGAAAGCTCCGCCCGACGAGGGACTGGTCGATCGGCATGCCCCCAGCGTAGGGGCCGGGAAATTGCTCCCGAAATGACGTCGACCCGCCCGGGATCCGGGCGGGTCGGTCAGCTGGAGAGTCAGACCGCGGTCAGCGGGTCTCCTTGTGCGTGGTGTGCTTGCGGCAGCGCGGGCAGAACTTCGACAGCTCGATCCGGTCGGGATCGTTGCGGCGGTTCTTCTTGGTGATGTAGTTGCGCTCCTTGCAGTCCTGGCACGCCAGGGTGATCTTGGGGCGAACGTCGGAGCTCTTGCTGGCCACGGGAAGTCCTTTGGTTGTTCTGCTTTGTGTCTGTCTGACGCTGTCTGTAGCGGGGGCGGGACTCGAACCCGCGACACCACGATTATGAGCCGTGTGCTCTAACCACCTGAGCTACCCCGCCGCCGGGACGGAGTTGTCCGCCACCGTCGGCCGCGGAGCCCCTACCCAGAGCCCCTTTACGGAATCGAACCGTAGACCTTCTCCTTACCATGGAGACGCTCTGCCGACTGAGCTAAAGGGGCAACGACGCAGAACGATACACACTGCTCGGAGGGTTCGAGAAATCGGCTGAGCGCCTCCGGACCCGCCTTGGATCAGGCGTCGATCCGGGCCCAGGGAGCCGCCTCCTCGAGCTCGTAGGCGAGCTCCAGCAGGGTGTCCTCCCGCCCCACTGCGGCCCCCAGCATCATCCCCTGGGGCAGCCCGGACGTGGTGGTCGTCAGGGGCAGGCTGATCGCCGGGTCGCCGGTGGCGTTCTGCAGCGGCGTGAAGGCCACCCAGTCGAGCAACCGCTCCATGATCGTGTCGTAGTCATGGGTCGGCGCGAAGTGGCCGATCAGGGGTGTCTCGGTCGCGAGTGTCGGGGTCAGCAGCACGTCGTGGTCGCCGAAGAAGTCGCGCGAGAACCTCGTCGTACGCCGGAGCCGCCTGATCGCGCCGGGCATCCGGTGCGCGTGGCGAGCCGAGTGCGCGGCGAGGCCGTGCGTGAGGTTGTCGAGCCGGCCGGGATCCCAGGACCGGCCGAAGCTGCGCTTGCCGGTCCGGATCGTCACCAGCGCCAGCATGGACCAGTAGAGGAGGAAGTCGTCGGCGAGGCTGGCCGGAAGCGGGTTGGCGATCGGCGTCACCTGGTGGCCGAGCTCCTCGAGGAGGGACGCGGTCTTCAGCGTGAGCTCCTCGACCTCCGGAGTGGCGCTGCGCCCGATGCCATCGGTGACCACCGCGACCCGGAGCCGGGTAGGCCCGGGGCGGGTGACGTCGCCGATCGGGCGCAGCCGGAGGTTGCGGTAGATCCGCTCGGCCTCACGGAAGAACGCGGCGGTGTCGCGGACGCTGCGCGTCACGACCCCGTCGGAGATGATCCGGACCGGCATCTGCCGCATCAGGACGTCCTGCGGCAACCGGCCGCGCGATGGCTTGAGGCCGACCAGGCCGTTGACGGAGGCCGGGATCCGGATCGAGCCGCCGCCGTCGTTGGCGTGCGCGATCGGCACCGCACCGGCCGCGACCAGCGCCGCCGAGCCCGCCGAGGACGCTCCCGCGGTGTGCTCGAGCGACCACGGGGAGCGGACCGGGCCGATCCGGGCGTGCTCGGCCGCGGCACTGAACCCGAACTCGGACAGCTGGGTCTTGCCGAGGCAGACCAGGCCGGTATCGAGGTACATCCGCGCGAAGTCGCCGTCGACCGGGCGCGGCGCGGGCTCCCACGCGTCGGTCCCCTGCTGGGTCGGCATGCCGGCGACGTCGACGTTGTCCTTGAGGAACGACGGGACGCCGGCGAAGAACCCGCCCCGCGGGTCTCCGGCGCGCTCGCGGGCGCCGTCGAAGTCGGCGTACGCCACCGCGTTGAGCCGGTCGTTGAGAGCCTCGGTGCGCGCGATCGCGGCCTCGACGGCCTCGGGGACGGTCAGGTTGCCCGCGTGGAGCTCCTCGACCAGACCGACTGCGTCGTGGTGGGCCAGGGCGTCGTCACCGAAGGCGTGGACGTGCGTCATGCCCCCGAGGTTACCGACCGGTCACCCCCCGGCGGTGGCAGCCCACGAGGTGGTCGTCGACGAGCCCGATGGCCTGCATCAGCGCGTACAGCGTGGTCGGCCCGACGAACGCGAAGCCCTGCTTCTTCAGGGCCTTCGACAGCGCGGTCGACTCCGGCGAGGTCGCGGGGACGTCGTCGAGCGTGACCGGCGCCGGGTGCGTCTCCGGCCGGAAGCCCTCCACGAACGCCTCCAGCCCGCCGCTCTCACGCAGCCGCACCGTCGCGGCGGCGTTGGTGATGGCCGCGTCGATCTTCAGCCGGTTGCGGACGATCCCGGCGTCGGCCATCAGCCTGGCCCGGTCGCGGTCATCGAAGGCCGCCACCGCGTCGGCGTCGAACCCGGCGAACGCCGCCCGGAATCCCTCGCGCTTGTTGAGGATCGTCAGCCACGACAGGCCGGACTGGAAAGCCTCCAGGGTGAGCCGCTCGAGGTACGCCGACTCCCCGACGACCCGGCGCCCCCACTCGTCGTCGTGGTAGGCGCGGTAGGTCTCGCTGCCGGCCCCCCACGGGCAGCGTGCCACGCCGTCGTCGCCGACGACCGGTCCGCTCACCGGCGTTCCTTGAGCCGCGCGTTGGGCAGCTCGGGCGCGGGGATCGGGGGCAGCGGGTCGTCCACGACGCCGAACCGGCCGGCCGCGACGTCGCGGCTGTTGCGCAGGACCGCGCCGTCCCGGGTGATCTGGGCCTGCCACTCGGCGCGATAGTGCACGATCTCGTCGTGCGTACGCCCGACGAAGTTCCACCACATGACGATCGGCTCGCCGAACGGCGGCCCGCCGAGCAGCAGCATCCGCACCGGCTCGTCGTGCGCGGTGAGGGTGAGGGACGTCGATCCCGGTGCGGCGTACACGAGGTCGGAGGGCTTGGCGTCGAGGTCCTCGACCGTGAGGACGCCGGAGTCGACGAGCACACCGTGCTCGTACGACGGGTCGACCGGGACGGTGACCGAGCCGCCGGTCTCCAGCACGATCTCGGCCCCCAGCAGTGGGGTGTACGTCGTGACCGGCGACGTGTCCCCGAGCGTCGACCCGAGGAAGACCCTGGCCCGCCAGCCCCGCTCCTGGATCCGCGGCGGCGCGTAGTGCTCGAAGCCGGGGTCCGTGTGACGCGACCCCTGCGGCAGCGCGACCCAGAGCTGGACGCCGTGGAGCAGCCGGGTCTCGGCCGTCGACACCTCGGAGTGGCTGATGCCGCGGCCGGCGGTCATCAGGTTCACCTCGCCGGGGCGGACCGGGGCGTGGTGGCCGGCGCTGTCGCGGTGCTGGACCTCGCCGCTGAACAGCCAGCTCACGGTCTGCAGCCCGGTGTGCGGGTGGGGCGACACCTGCATCCCGCCGGTCTCGGTCACCAGGTCGGGCCCGTAATGGTCGACGAAACACCACGCACCGATCAGGCTGCGCTGCCGTTGGGGCAGGGTGCGGCGGACCGTCATCGCCCGCAGCCCACCCAGCGGCACCTCGCGCGGGGTGAGCACCTCGAGTTGCGCGCCGCCGCCACCCGGGCCCAGCCGGAGCTCCGCGGGGTCGCGTTCAGGGTTCGTCATCGGGTCCCCCTCCTGGATGGGTCCATCCTCACGCGCCCGTCAAGCCGTCGCGCGCGGCCGATACCTCGCCGAGCGGTAGTCAGGAGTTCGAGAAGACCGCCGGTCCACCGTCGTCGCCGCCCTCGGCGTCCGGGCCGCGGCCTGCCCACGTCCAGGCGTACGCCGGGTCCTCGGCGGCGAGTCCGCCCTCGCCGAGCTCGAGCGGCTTGAACGTGTCGACCATGACGGCCGACTCGTCGAAGTATTCGACGCCGAGCGAAGCCTCGATCGCGCTCGGCTGCGGGCCGTGGGCGTGTCCGCCTGGGTGGAGGGAGATCGAGCCGATGTTGATGCCCGAGCCCTTGCGCGCCTCGTAGTCTCCGCCGACGTAGAACATGACCTCGTCGGAGTCGACGTTGGAGTGGTAGTAGGGCACCGGGATCGCGAGCTCGTGGTAGTCGACCTTGCGCGGCAGGAAGTTGCAGACCACGAAGTTCCAGCCCTCGAAGACCTGGTGGACCGGCGGCGGCTGGTGGACCTTGCCGGTGATCGGCATGTAGTCCTCGATGTTGAACGTGTACGGGTAGAGGCAGCCGTCCCAGCCGACGACGTCGAACGGGTGGGTCGCGTAGGTGAGGCGGGAGCCGACGACGCCGGCCGACGTGCGGTGCTTGACCAGCACCTCGACGTCCGCACCGTGCGCGTGGTGCGGCTCGGGCGGGCCGTGCAGGTCGCGCTCGCAGTACGGCGCGTGCTCGAGGAGCTGGCCGTAGCGGCTCAGGTAGCGCTTCGGCGGCGCGATGTGGCTCGAGGCCTCGATCGCGTAGAGCCGGCTCGGCTCGCTCGGGCACCAGCGGTGGTCGGTGGCACGTGGCACCAGCACGTAGTCGCCCGCGCGGTACGGGACGACACCGAAGACGGTCTCGACCGTGCCGGAACCGCTTTCGACGAACACGCACTCGTCGCCGATCGCGTTGCGGTACAGCGGCGAGGGGTCTGTGCCGGTCACGACGTAGCCGATCCGGACGTCGCCGTTGCCGAGCACCATCCGGCGGCCCTCGACCGGGCAGGCACCGGCGCCGTCACTGAACAGCGTGTGGAGCTTGAGGTGGCGCGGCTTCAGCGGGTGGTTGGGCGTGAGCCGCTGGTCGGGCAGGTCCCAGACCTGGCTGTCGACGATCGCCGAGGGGACGCCGCGGTGGTAGAGCAGGGAGGAGTCGGACGAGAACCCCTCCTCCCCCATCAGCTCCTCGCGGTAGAGCCGACCCTCGGGGTCACGGGACTGCGTGTGGCGCTGGCGAGGGACCTCGCCGGCGCGGCGGTAGTGGGCCACGTGGCCACTGTGCCACGCGTCACCGCGATGGGCGCAAGGCCGCTGACCGAACAGTGGTCACCGATAGTCGACCGCCTGTGAGCTTGCGCCGACTTGAGCTCAAGCGCACTCGAGCTCCTACCGTGGCATCTGTGACCTGCGAAAATGGCTCGCCGAGTGTCATCGCCGAGACCTACGCTCGACGGTGCCATGCGTGACTTCCCACCCTTCGTCTCGACGTTCTGGGTCCGCAAGGGCGAGGTAACAGCGCAAGCCCCCGACACCTCGAGCCCGACGCGGTTCCTGCGCTGGGTGCTGCACCAACAGGGGAACGTCGTGGTGGTGGCCACGCTGCTCGGCGTCCTGTGGCAGCTGCCGATGATCGTGGGACCTTGGATCTTCGGCCGCGCGATCGACGCGGGCATCGTCGGCGACAGCGCCGACGCGGTCGCCTGGGGCGCGGGCGCGCTGCTCGTGGTCACGCTGATCGGCGCGATCTTCGGCATCTCGCTCCACACGCTGGTCGTGCGCAGCTGGCTGATCAGCCTCTACGGCACCACCATGATGGTCACGCGCAAGGCGGCCCAGATGGGTCACGTGCTGCCGCGCCGCTCACCGACCGGCGAGATCCTCAGCGTCGCGTCCAGCGACTCCGACGAGTTCGGTGCCATGACCGAGATCATCGCGCGGGCCGGCTCCCAGCTGATCTCGTTCCTCGCCGTAGCCGCGATCGTCCTCGCCACCTCGCCGAAGCTGGGGGTCGTGGTGCTGGTCGCGGCGCCGGTGCTGGTCTGCGTCGCGCTGCCGTTCCTCTCGCCGCTGCACCGCCGCCAGGCCCTCGAGCGCTCACGCAACTCCGAGCTGACCTCGATGGCCACCGACATCGTGGCCGGGCTGCGGATCCTCCGGGGCATCGGCGGCGAGCGCACCTTCGGCCGCAACTACGCCACCCAGTCCCAGAGCTCCAAGGTCGCCGGCGTCTCCGCCGGCATCTGGCAGGCGGTCATCGAGGCGCTCGGCGTGCTGTTCTCCGGCGTCTTCCTGGTGCTGCTCCTGTGGCTCGGCACCCGTGAGGTGCTGGCCGACGAGCTCACGATCGGAGAGCTGGTCAGCTTCCTGGGATACGGCCTCTACCTGGTCGGCCCGATCCGAACGTTCTTCGAGTTCGCGCAGAAGGTCACCCGGGCGCTGGTCAGCGCCCGCAAGGCGATCGCGATCTTCGAGCCGGCACCGCCCTGGCAGGACCCCGCCGACCCCACTCCCCTGTCTGCGAGCGGCGACCTGGCCGACGAGCTGAGCGGCTTCACCGCCCGCCCCGGCGAGCTCACGATCGTCGTCAACGCCGTCCCCGAGGAGTCGGCCCTGCTGGCCGACCGACTCGGGCGCTACCTCCCGGCCGACACCGAGCCGGTGAGCGAGGAGGACGACGAGGAGGTCAAGGGCCGGGCTGCTCGGAAGGCGCGGTCCGAGCGTGCCCGCCTGCGGGCCGAGATCGCTGCTCGCGACGCCGCCCGCTCCCGTGGCGCCTGGCACGTCCGGCTCGGTGGCGTCGACCTCGCAGACGCCTCCCTCGCCGACGTACGGTCCACGATCCTGGTCAGCGACACGGGCAGCCAGCTGTTCGCCGGGACGCTGCAGGACGCGATCGACCCGCACCGCCGACTCACTCGCGACGAGGCCGAGACGGCCCTGCTCGCCGCCAATGCCGAGGACGTCTACGACGCCCTCCCCGGCGGCTGGCAGGGCGAGCTCGACGAGCGCGGCCGCGGCCTCTCCGGCGGCCAGCGGCAGCGGGTGGTGCTGGCCCGCGCACTGGCGACCGAGGCGCCCGTGCTCGTGCTGGTCGAGCCGACCTCCGCGGTCGACGCCCACACCGAGGCGCGGATCGCCGAGCGGGTCACCCGGCTGCGGGCCGGTCGGACGACCATCGTCTGCACGGTCTCCCCGCTGTGGCTCCACCACGCCGACCGGGTGGTGCTGATGGCAGACGACTCAGTGCTGACCAGCGGCCGCCACGAGGACCTCCTGCTCGACGACCCGGCCTACCGCGCCGTGGTCGCCCGCGCCACGGAAGAGGAGGTGGGCGCCCGATGAACGACCTGCTCGCGACCTCGGCCACCACCTGGTCCGACCACTCCGAAGACGCGCCTGCGGTCGACCCGAGACTGCGGCCGCCGGCCGACGCCACGGTCAGGGAGCGACTGGCCGCGTGGCGGCTGCGCCACCACCTGCGCCGGGACGAGGCCGAGCGCGTGTACGACGCGTCGCGCAACCCCGACCGGGGCTGGCCGGTCGCGGCCGACAAGGTCGTGGTCCAGTTCTTCACCGAGCTGATCCGCGGCCGCCGCGGGATGTTCCTGGCGCTGGTGCTGCTCAACGGGCTCGCCGCCGCGACCGGGCTGGTCGTGCCGCGACTGCTCGGCGACCTGGTCGACCGCACCGTCGAGCAGGCAGGCGCCGGCCTCAACGGGGTGGCCCTGCTGGTCGTGCTCGTCGTCTGTGTGCAGGCGCTCTTCACGTTCCTCGCGCAGCGGACCTCGACCCTCTTCGGCCAGGACCTGCTCGCGTCGGCGCGGGAGTACATCATCCGCACCGTCCTGCGACTGCCGCTCGGGCAGGTGGAGGGCGCCAGCACCGGCGACCTCGTCACCCGCGTGACGCGCGACGTGGGCACCATGAGCCGTGCGGTTCAGTTCGGGCTGCCGATGGCGATCATCTCGTTGCTGACGGTCGCACTGTCGGTCGTGGCGATGCTGCTGAACTCGATCCTGCTCGCGATCCCGTCGCTGGTGGTCATCAGCACCAGCTTCTTCGCGGTTCGCAGCTACCTGCGCACGGCACCCAAGGGCTACATCACCGAGGGCGCGACGTACTCGCAGATCAACACGACCCTCACCGAGACCGTCGAGGGCGCCCGCACGGTGGAGGCGCTCGGGCTCGCCGGTCGCCGGGTCCGCCAGGGCGACGACGACATCGACGTGTCGGCGCAGGCCGAGCGCTACACGATGTCGCTGCGCAACCTGCTGTTCGCCGTCATCGACGTCGCGTTCAACACACCCCGCGTCGTGACGCTGGTCGTCGGCGCGTGGGGCTTCGCGAACGGCTGGGTCTCGCTCGGCCAGATCACGGCCGCGGTGCTGTATGTCGAGGCGCTCAGCGGACCGCTCGACCGGCTGGTCGGCGAGCTCGACCGGCTGCAGGTGGGCGCCACCTCGACCGCCCGGCTCCTGGGCATCGCCGAGGTGCCGCCAGACCGCGAACCGAGCGACGTCCGGCCGCACGGAGCACAGCTGGTCGGCGACGACCTGCACTTCGCCTATCGCGAGGGCCACGACGTGCTGCACGGCATCGACCTGGAGCTTCGCCCCGGCGAGCGGCTCGCGATCGTCGGCCCGTCCGGCTCGGGCAAGTCGACGCTGGGCCGGCTGCTGTCCGGCATCAACCGGCCCCGCACCGGCACCGCCCGGGTCGGCGGCGTCGACCTCGTCGACCTGCCCCTGGAGGTGCTGCGCACCGAGGTCGCGCTGGTGACCCAGGAGCACCACGTGTTCATCGGCACCGTGCGCGACAACATCGTGCTCGCCCGCGAGGACTCCCCAGACGAGGCGGTCTGGGACGCGCTTCGCGCGGTCGGTTCGGACGAGTGGGTACGCCGGCTGCCGCGCGGCCTCGACACCCGGATCGGGTCCGGCCAGCAGGCGCTGACCCCGGCCCAGGCGCAGCAGGTCGCGCTGGCACGGCTGATCATCGCCGACCCGCACACGCTGGTGCTCGACGAGGCGACGTCGCTGATCGACCCGCGCACCGCGCGTTCGCTGGAAGGTTCGATGAACGCGCTGCTCGAGGGCCGCACCGTGATCGCGATCGCGCACCGGCTCCACACGGCGCACGACGCGGAGCGGATCGCGGTCGTCATCGACGGCCGGATCGTCGAGCTCGGCAGCCACCACGAGCTGGTCGACCGCGACGACGGCGAGTACGCCGCGCTGTGGCGGGCCTGGACCAGCTGAGTCTCCACCGCAGTCCCGCGCCGCGCTGCTTCGATACGCTGCGAGCGCCAGACACCGTCGAGCCGCCGTGGAGGGACGATGGCCAAGCCCCGCATCTTCCTGGGCTCGTCAGGCAAGCAGGCCAGGCTGCTCCAGTCGCTGACCCGCGGGCTCGAGGACATCGCAGACGTCGAGCCATGGACGGCGACCTTCAATCCCGGTACCACCACCCTCGGGCGGCTGGTCGAGCTGACCCGCGAGGTGGACTTCGCGGCGTTCGTCTTCGCCCAGGACGACTGGACGAGTGCCGAACCAGCCGTCTCCGACGCCGCCCAGGCCTCTCCGCGTGACAACGTCGTCTTCGAGGCCGGGCTCTTCGGCGGCGTGCTCGGCATGGAGCGGACCTTCATCCTGCACGCGAACGGCGCGAAGCTGCCGACCGACCTGCTGGGCCTGACCTGCGTCCGGTACGGCGACGCCACCAAGCCCGCCGAGGTGAAGGCGGTCAACCAGAAGCTGCGCAAGGCGATCGAGGACGTCGGCGGTCTGTCCCGGATCGAGGGACTGTGGTGGCAGTTCTCGGTGACCGAGCGAAGCACGCTGGAGCCGTCCGCGGTGAGCCTGCTGCGCGTCTCACGCGATCGCCAGCGCCTGCTCGAGGTGAACGGCCGTGCCTGGCAGGAGGACGGCACCCTGTCCGCGCGCTACTGGAGCGAGGCAGCCAAGGACACGAAGGACCCCGCGGGGATCTTCTACGCCTGGAAGGGCGAGCGTCCGCGCCACCCGAACGCACCGGCGATCTACGGCACCGGCGAGATCAGGCTCGAGGCCGAGGACCGCGCCGCCGGCTACTGGACCACCAGGTCCGACGCCGACTCCACCCTCAACGCCCGGACGTCGGGCGTCTACCTGCGCGCCGAGGCCGATGACCTCGCCGTACTGGACGGACGCGACAACCAGGCCCGAGCCGCCCTGATCGCCGAGCGGATCGAGGACTGGAAGGCGATCGCGAACTCTTGAGACGGCTGCTCGTGAGGAAGCGGACCATGGGTTGTTCTTCCCTCCTCGCGTGAAGGCGGAATGCGTCGTTCTCCCGATGCCTCGCGTCGGGAGACGCGCCTAGCGTCGGGGCATGGATGTAGTGCCGGTACTCGCGGGAGTGGTCTCCAGTGCCGTCTTCGCCGGCAGCGTGGTCCCGATGCTCCTCAAGGCGCTACGCACGCGCGATCTGTCGTCGTACAGCCTGGGCAACATCGCTCTGGCCAACCTGGGCAACGTGGTGCACTCCTTCTACGTCTTCCACCTTCCGGCGGGGCCGATCTGGTTCTTGCACTCGTTCTACGTCGTCAGCTCGGCGCTGATGCTGTTCTGGTATCTGCGGTACTCCCGGGTCCGCAGCAAACTCATCGACGTCCGACGGACGCCGTCCCTACGGTGAAGCCATGGGACTGCGCATCGGTGCATTGATCGTTGACGCTCACGATCCCGGGCTGGTGGCCAGGTTCTGGGCAGAGGCCCTGGACTGGGTGATCACCCAAGCCGAGGATCCTGAGTGGGTCGTCGAGCCAGCCGAGGGCAGTCGCGAGGACTGCGTGGTGGCCGACCTGCTCTTCATCAAGGTGCCGGAGGCCAAGGCCGGAAAGAACCGACTGCATCTCGACCTGCGCCCGACCGACCAGGCAGCCGAGGTGGCGCGACTCGAGGCGCTCGGAGCGACCCGCACCGACGTCGGCCAGGGCGACGAAGTCCCCTGGGTGGTGATGGCTGATCCGGAGGGCAACGAGTTCTGCGTCCAAGATGCTCACACGCTGCAGGCCCGAGCACTGTGGCTGCAGCGGTACGAGGCCTATCAGCCGGCTCAGACCTGATTGACGGGGCCCACTTCCTGCCTGTCGCGACCAGCGCGTTGAGCCGGAGCGGGTAGCCGCCGTCGGTCTGGAGGGCATCCATCTCCCGGAAGCACCCGTCGCGATACGCATCCAGTGCGTCCGGCAGGAGCTGTTCGAGGAGTCCACGCACGCTGAACGACCAGTGCCAGTCCCACCACTGTTCCTTGGACGCCAATTGGATCTCGGTCTGCTCCTCATGCACCTGGAGGACGGTGAAGTCCGCGGTGGTAACAGTTCGGTGACTTCTTCGGCGCGGTCGAACGGCTGGTGCAGAGCCCGCGTGCGCGGCGAGTCCGGTGAGCCTGATGTCGAACCCTCGCGCTGCTGCCGCGACGAGCACCGCGCCTCGTCCACAGGCGATGTCGAGCAGGTCGGCGTCGCGAGCCGGAGCAGTCAGGTCGAGCAGTCGTCCGGCGAAGTAGCCGTGGTACGCATCGCCGACGCGGTCCTACGTGGGCGCCGCCCGGTCGAACACCCCCGCCAACCACGCCGCGAGGGTAGCCACGACCAGAGGTGGCCGACCTGCTCCTCAGGGCCTCGACCCGGTGCGGCGCTCCAGTGATTCGACGACGGTCTGGCAGATGTCGATCTCGTAGAGCCGTTCGATGGCCTGCACCCCGCCGGGGCTCTCTGCGTTGATCTCAACCACCTTGTCGCCGATCACGTCGATGCCGACGAAGAACATGCCGTCGGCCACGAGCTTCTCGCCCAGTGCTTCGACGATGCCGCGTTCCACGTCACCGATCTCGAGAGGGACCGGGCGTCCGCCCGTGCTGATGTTGGCCCGTGGGTCGTTGCTGGTCGACACTCGCCGGAAGGCGGCCAGCCTTCCGTCGTGCTCGAGGATCTGTCCCTCGAGCAGGAAGATCCGGGCATCACCGTCCTCCCCGCCGGCGACGAACTGTTGAACGATCGCGTACCCGTCCTGAAGCACTGCCTCCGTGATCTGCGCGAGGTTCGCCTCGCCCTCGTCCTCGATCGCGAACACGTTGCGACCCTTGGCTCCGTACAGGGGCTTGACGATGGAGTGGCCGACCTCGGCAACGAACCGCTCGATCGCCTCAGGGTCGCGCGTCACAAGCGATCGCGGTCGGATTCTCTCGGGGAACTCCTCCAGGTAGAGCTTGCTCGTCGCGCGTAGGAGGGACATCGGGTCGTTGACCACCGTGACGCCTCGAGACTTGAGCATCTGGCCGAGCACCACCCCCAGTGGGCTTGCCCACGGTCGCTCCTGCAGGTCGTCGATGGATTCGTTTCGTAGGAACAAGGCGTCGAGGTCGTCCATGACGATCCGGTTGGCGTCGCGCTCCTTGATGCCCTCCATGAAGCTCTGGAGCGTGTCGCCCTTCTTGAATTCTGCGGCATGGGCTCGAGCCACCAGGTGCCCGTCGCTTTCCCCGAGCTCGACGTCTCCGACTCCGACGTACCAAGCCTCGTGCCCGCGCTGGGCTGCGGCCCTCGCCAGCCGAGTCGTCGTGTACTCGTCCACCTCGGTAGCGACGTCGTTCACGAAGAAGGCGAGCCTCATTCCGACTCCTCTCCTTCGTACAGGTCCGTGACCGAGGCGCCCTCGCGAAGTCTGTCGAGGCGCTCCTGAGCGCCAGGCACGTCCAGCCATCGCGGACGGACCCATGGTTGGTTGAGTACCTCACGGTCGAGTAGGTCCTGGATCAACGGGATGTGGTCCAGGGCGAGCTTGCCGACGAAGAGCGCGTCGAGGCTCGTGCCCTCTGCGAGGGCGTCGAGGAGGCGTGTGATCCCGCGGAGGTAGATCGCGTCCTTCACCGAACCACCCCCGACGACGACCCGGATGGCGATGGACCAGGCGGTCTTCGTCGGAATCCGATGGTCGGTTCGTAAGGACTCGAAGATCTCCAGGAACTCGGCGCCGTTGAGCATGTCGGCGATGGCCACGACTCTTGCCGCGAGAACGCGGAGACGTCGCGGGTCCAGTCCGCCGGTCAGGTACTCGGCGAGCACGGCAAGGCCCTCTTGGGTCTCGTCATAGCCAGGCAGTCCGATCGTCAGCAGCGTCAGCGGCTGCCGGGCGCCGTTCTGGTAGGTCACGACGTGGGTGCCGACCTCGTGGTGCAGCAGTGGCTCGACGCGGTCCGCCCGGATGGTGGCCGCCTCTGGGATGAGGAGCCGGCCGAACGACACCATCAGCTCGGAGATGTCGTCGCGTACCTCGATGTTCGACGGGAAGTCTGGATACACGGCACGGTATCGATCGAACTCAGCTCGCGCCGCCTCTGCGAACGCGCCGGCCGTCACGCTCCGGGTGTTGGGTGCTTGTTCTGGGATGAGCTCGAGCAGTTCCTCGGCTGCAGACACGAGAGGCTGGGCGATCTCTCCGTACAGCTGCAGCGACCCGTACACGAACCGTGTCGTGTCGCGATCCTCCAAGGCAGTGATCTGTCTTGCTATCTCATCTCGCTTGGATCGGAACAGTACGTGCAGTGCAGGATCGGTGACGTTCTCGATCTCGAGGTCATAGAGGTCGCGCCGCACCTGATCCGGCTCGAACTCGAGCGGTCTGAGCCGGAGCCTGGGGGCCGTTCCGTAGTCACTCCTTTCGAAGTCTGTCCATGCCTCTGCTGCATTGACCGGGGTGACGTTGAGCAGCAGGTTCACGCTGCGCTCGATCTCGGTGAGGCTGGCGTCGATGTCCAGAGCAGGCGCGCTCGTCTGGGTTGGAGGAGTCACGTGATCGACGTACCCACAAGTCTGTACGAGCAACCGTCCCGATCGATCCGCGGGAGCTGGGTCCGCCCTGCGGCCGTGGTGACTACCTCGGGGGAGTTCGCCCGACGGAGGTCAGGACGTAGGTCTGCGCCGATCGTTCGGTGCCGTCAGCAGTGATGACGGGGATGATGACGGGGATGGTGACGCGTTGGTAGGCGGCGCCCTCGAACGCGTCGAGGTCGTCCCAGCGGGTGTCGAGAGCGTCGGATGTCAGCAGCATGCCCGGGACGACCTCGGTCGTGTCTTGGTCGAGGACGAGTACGGGGAAGCCGAGTGCGGCGCCCCAGCTCCAGCCCGCACGCTCGCCGCACGATCGGACTCGCCTGGCGCACCGACCGCGACCTGAACCCGGCTGCCGGCCGCTTCCGCGACTTCGTCACGGGTCGGCGCTGACAATCCCTCATCAGGGGACTACGCGGTAGCGCCGGCTCGCGTGTGGATCCGGAAGACGACGAACTCGGCTGGCTTGAGCGGGGCGACTCCGATCATCACCACCAAGCGTCCGTCGTCGATGTCGGCCTGAGTCATGGTCGACCGGTCGCAACGCACGAAGTAGCCCTCGTCGGCCGTCGCTCCCACGACAGCTCCTTGTCGCCAGAGGTCGAAGAGGAAGTCGTTGACGGCCATCCGCACCACCGCCCACAGGGGCTCGTCGTTCGGCTCGAAGACCGTCCACGTCAGCGACTGCTCGATACTGTGCTCGAGGAACAGCACGAGACGGCGTACCGGCACGTACTTCCACTCTGGATCGTCGGAGGTCGTGCGGGAGCCCCAGACCACCGCACCAATGGTCGGGAGGGTGCGCAGTGCGTTGACGTGACGGGCGCTGAGATCAGCGATCTCCTGGGACGTCAGTTCCCTGCTCGGGATCCTATTCAACGTCGCCTCGGTGCCGGCGGGCGCCTTCCAGACACCACGCGTGGCATCGATGCGCGCGAAGACACCGGCTACTGCTGGAGCGCACGGTCCGCTGCCACCCCGCTTGGCCAACGGCGGGAAGTACGCCGCCGCGTTGCTGCCCAGCCCCGCGGGCGCGGCGCCGTCGCTCTCGGCGTCGCAGACCATGAAAGCGCGGTGTCGCTGACAGAAGGCACCGGCCGCGGCCAGGTCTACGACGCCGGGGTCCACGACGAACAACTGCCAGTCGTGATCGGCGAGGTTCGCGAGCGCTGCGGACTCGTCCGTCACGCGCACCGTCAGGGCACGGCGGCCGCCGTTGGCGAAGAAGTCCCGCGCGGCCCGGCGTAGCCAAGACCCGCGCACCTCGCCGTACGCCTGGTCGAACTCGGCCAGGCTCTGCACCGCCATCGGCTCGTCGGCCGGGCCACGTCGGCACCTGCCCAGCAATGCGGTCATCGACGTAGGGGCGGACTCGATGCGCTTGGTGCGGCCGCTGATCTCCTCGATGTGCATCACTCTCTCGACTCGGGAGTCAGGCGCCGTCGTACGCCGCCTGAAGCTCGGCGACGTCGATCTTGCCCATCTTCAGCATCGCTTGGCAGACACGCTGGTTGGCGGCGGTGGTGTAGTCGCCGGACAGCTCCTCGAGCTCGCGGGGGATGACCTGCCAGGACACTCCGAACTTGTCCTTGCACCAGCCACACGGACCGGGCTCGCCGCCGTCGGCGGTGAGGAGCTCCCAGTACTGATCGACCTCGTCCTGCCCGTCGACGCGGAGATAGAAGGAGAACGCCTCGTCGAGGTGAAGCTCCGGTCCTGCGTTGAGGCCGACCACGTCGTGGCCCGCGACGGTGAACTCCACGACCTCAGCAACGGAGGTGTCGGGTTCGGTGCGGGCAGTGAACACCCTCGTGACGGTCGAGTTCGGGATGTGTTCGGCGTAGAACGTCGCCGCCTCGACGGCCTTGTCGTTCCCGAACCACAAGTGCGTGCGCACGGATGGCATTGCAACTCCTCAGGTCCGACGACCCTCCCTGTGGGGTCGCTCGTCAGGAACCGACCGCTCGATGGCCCCAGACTCATCGGTGAGGACGTCGCCTCGAAGCTGGCGCGGCCCCTCACCCGGGTGTCCCCACGTACGGTGGGGCCGTGCTTGACCTTGCACACGCCGGTTCGATCGCCGAACGATTCGAGCTGGGAGAGCACGCTTGTCTGCACGGCCCCGTGGCATTCGGGCGTCTGGGTGAAATCTGGCAACTGGTCACTCGACGCGGTCGCTTTGCGGTCAAGCATGCGCACTTTGCGGTTTCGGTTGAGGACGCGGAGGTCGACGCGGCGTACCAGGATGTCGTGCATTCGGCCGGGGTACCGATGCCAGCCGTCGTACGTGCCGTCGACGGCACCGTGGTCGCGGACATCGGCGGCGCTCACGTGCGGGTCTACGAGTGGGTCGACGTACTGCCCGCTGACCGGCGGCTTGATCCCGGCGAGTTCGGACGGGTGCTGGCGTGCATTCACGCGGCGGCGGTGCCCACCGACCATCCCGTTGACGGTTGGTACGTCGACCCGGTCGGCGACGCGACGTGGCAGGAACTGCTGGTGCGCCTACGAAGGGCCGAGGCCCCCTTCGTAGAGCGTCTCGCGGCCCTGCTCACCGGCGTCTTGGAGGCAGAGGGCATCCTCACCTCGCCGCGCCGGGTTCAAATCTGTCATCGCGACCTCTGGGCCGACAACGTTCGGCGTACACGGGAAGGCGGTCTGGTCGCGCTGGACTGGGAGAACTGTGGTCCCGGCGACGTGAACGGCGAACTTGGCTGCGCGCTCTTCGAGTACGGGTTGGGTGAGCGCGACCGGATGCGCACCCTGTACGCCGCCTACGTCGACGCCGGCGGACCCGCCCGCCTGACCGGCCGTGGAGATCTGACCATGCTGGTGGCTCAGCTCGGCAACATCGCCCGGATTGGCTGCGAACGCTGGCTGACTTCCCCTACCGACCAGGAACGGGCACGCAACGTCGACTGGGTGACGGGGTTCCTGGACGAACCGCCCACCGTCGAGTCCGTCGATCGGATCCTCCTTGCGGTCAACCGCTGAAGACGCGAAGCGCCCTCGTCTTGGCGGTGAGCGGGGTGCCCGGGCTGCTCAGCGAGGGCTACCGATTCCGCGCTCCTCCGAAGCGGGAGCGGAAAGTCGGCCGATGAGTTCCCGCGTCGGGGACGGTCGTACACGGCATGAGCCAATACCTGCTGTCCGTTCCACACGACTCCGACGAGGAGCCGACCATGGAGACCATGGACCCGGCCGAGCTCGACGCGGCCATGGCTGCCACCGGTGCGATCATCGAGGAGCTGACGTCGAGCGGTGCCTTCGTCTTCGCGGGCGGGCTGATGCCGCCCTCGAGCGCGATCACTGTCGACAACACCGGCGAATCGCTGAACACCATCGATGGCCCCTTCGTCGAGGCTCCCCAGTACCTCGGGGGCTTCTGGGTGATCGACGTCGCTGACGAGGACGCCGCCCTTGGCTGGGCCGCCCGGGCGTCGAAGGCCCTCGGCGGGCCGATCGAGGTCCGGGCGTTCCAGGTGCCGCCAGGCGAGTGAGGTCAGTTCTCGAGGCGGCCATCCCAACAGGGGGCGCCAGGTCCGCGCCGTGTGGGCTGCTTTGCGCCGCCCTCACGCGTTTGGAAGACCTCGGTCACGAAGTCGCCGAGCACGGTCGCAAGGAAGCGCCCACCTGACGACTTGTTCGTGTGGGCGCTTCCTGTGCGTCCTCAACTAAGGGTGCTGGTGTCGATGACGAATCGATAGCGGACGTCGGAGGCCAGGACCCGCAAGTAGGCCTCATTGACCTGGTTCGCCGCGATGATCTCGATCTCTGCACCGAGGTTGTGCTCGGCGCAGAAGTCGAGCATCTCCTGGGTGAGCGCGATGCCACCGATCATCGATCCGGCGAACGAGCGGCGGGCACCGATCAAGGAGAACACGTTCACGCTGAGTGGTTCGGCGGGGACGCCGACATTGACCAGGGTGCCGTCGACGGCGAGCAGGCCGAGATAGGCGTCGAGGTCGATGCGCGCGCTGACCGTGTTGATGATCAGATCGAAGCGGCCGGCGAGGTGCTCGAACGTGCCGGGGTCGGAGGTGGCGTAGTACTCGTTCGCTCCGAGGCGGAGGCCGTCCTCTTGCTTCTTCAGCGACTGGGAGAGCACGGTGACTTCGGCGCCGAGCGCGTGGGCGATCTTGACCGCCATGTGGCCCAGTCCGCCGAGCCCGACGATGGCCACCTTCTTGCCGGGTCCGGCCCCCCAGCGGCGCAGCGGTGCGTACGTGGTGATGCCGGCACACAACAAGGGGGCCGCCGCGGCCGGGTCGAGCCCCGCGGGAACAGACAGGACGTAGTCGGCGTCGACGACGACGTGGGTGGAGTAGCCGCCCTGGGTCGTGCTGCCGTCACGGTCGGTGCCGGCGTAGGTGGGGACCATGCCGTCGGAGCAGTACTGCTCGTCCCCGTTGCGGCAGTTGGCGCACTGGCCACACGAGCTCACCATGCACCCGACGCCGACGCGGTCACCGACCCGGTGGCGGGCGACGTCGGCGCCGACCTGGCTGACGATGCCGACGATCTCGTGGCCGGGTACGACCGGGAAGGGCTGAGGTCCCCAGTCGCCGTTGACGGTGTGGATGTCGGAGTGGCAGATGCCGGCGTACTCGATCTGGATGAGGACGTCGGTGGCTCCGACCTCGCGGCGCTCGATGGTGACGGGGCTGAGGGGCTGGCCCGCGGCGGGAGCGGCGTAGGCGTTGACGTACATGTGTGTCTTCCTTCGTCTTGGTGTTGTGCAGCGGTGGGCTGGACATGCAGGGGCGGAAGTGGGCGCACCGGTCCCGCGGACCAGGCAGGTCCGCAGCGCTGAGGTGGGGCTAGATGTCGGGGCGGCTAGTTGGTAGGTCGCCTGAGTCGGTCCGCGAGGGTGCGGGCTTCTCCCGAGAGGAGGTCGGCACAGTCGGTGTCGCCCGCGTCGACCGCGTGCCAGTAGTCGATCTTCAGCCGGACGTAGCGCTGACGAAGAGCGATCTGTGCTGCTTCGACCGACAGCCGATCCTCCTGCTCGGCGAGCAACCTGACCTGCTCACTGGCCGCCGCAGGGCCGAGCTGGCCGTTGGCGACGTACTGCCGCATGTCCCCCACGGACATGCCGGTGGCGGCCAGGCACGCCACCCACATGAGCTGGTCCAGATCGTCCTCGTCGTAGACCCGGTGCTTGCTGCTCGCACCGCGGCTGATCGGGGCGATCACCCCGATCGACTCGTAGTAGCGAAGCGTGCTGGCGGGCAGCCCCGTCAGGGCTGCGGCTTCCTTGATCGAATAGGTGTGCTGGGTCCTCGGTGCGCTCACGTCAACGACGCTAGGAACTTCAAGTACTTGAAGTCAAAGGTGTCCTCGATCACAGCCCCCAAGAGCACGCCGATCTCGACCCGCGGCGGCGCCTTGTCGCCGACGTCCCGGTATCGAGCCGCAGAGCGGCGGCCCGGCGCCTCTTGCTACTGCGGTCGCAGGATGAACGGCGGGCGCACGACCTCGTTGCTTTTGGTCAGGGCCGTCATCGGGTGCAATGACCCGTCAGGCATCAGACCCGAGACGGGTGTCAGGCGGACTTCGTCCCCGTCGACTTCGACGACCAGCAGATGCGCCTGCGCAGCCCAGGCGGTGGTGTGGGCGTCGTCGAAGCCCTCGGGGACCTGCTCGCGGAGCTTGCCGCCGGCGCCGGAGACGACGTACGTGCGGCCCTCCACCTCCGAGAGTTGGAAGTTGTGTTCGTGCCCGGCCAGGACCAGACGCACCCCGCCGTCCTCGAAGAGCGGCAGCAGGGCCTCGAGCATCTCCTGGTCGTTCCCGTGCTCCGGTCCGGCGCAGAACAGCGGGTGGTGGGAGAAGGGGATCCGCCAGGCGGGGTCGGCGGCCTCCAGCGCGTCCAACAGCCATTGCTGGTGGTCGGGCACCTGGAAGAAGCGGCGGTACCTCGGGTCCTCGCTGTCCTGAGAAGTGTCGATGCAGACGAGCTCGAGATCGCCGCCGTAGCAGAACCGGTAGAACAGCCCTGGCCCCACCGACGCGCGGTCCTGCCGCTCGCGAAAGCGCTCGTGTACGTGAAAGTTGTCCTCCATCTGCGCCCGGTCGTCGCTGCCCTCGGTGTCGGTGGTGTCGTGGTTGCCGATCGCGGGAAACACCGGGACCCGGGAAATGACGTAGCGGTAGGGCTGGAAGAAACTGGAGTACCAGTCGTCGTCCTCCCCGCCGCTCTCCTCGTCCACCTGCCCCTGCTCGCCCTGGTAGATGTTGTCGCCCAGCGACAACACGAAGCGCGCGTCGTGGTGCCGCACCAGCTCGTCGAGCACCTCCGCGATTCGGCGTTGCCGGCGGCTGGACTCGCTGTCCGACTTGATCCCGACGCCGTAATCGCCCATGGCGGCGAACCGCACGAACGGGGTCGCGAAGTCCGGGGACGGGAAGGTGCGGAACTGCAGGTCGTAGGCCCTGCCCGGCCCGAGGTCGTAGCCACCCGCCGCGGTGGGCACCCAGTCCCAGCGCGTGCCCGGCGCCCACTCGCGGCCGTCGACGTAGATCCGGTAGCGGTATGCCGTATCCGGCTCCAGGCCCTCCACCCACACCCAAGCCCGGTCTGCGGTGCGCGCCTGAGCGACGACCTCGCCCCCCGCGTTCAGAACCTCGACGCAGGCGTCACCGAACGGCTCCGCGCCATGCCCGATCGACGTACGCCGACCCACGGAGGCCTGCAGCTCAGAATCGTCCAGGATGTTCCACTGGCCGTCCGCATGGTCGCGCCGGAACCAGAAGGCCCCCCACGCGATCAGCGCCCGGTCGTGCGAGAGGTCGACGAGGTGGACGAACTCCTCGCGATGGATGCCGTCTTGCTCCGCTCCCATCCAGCCAGCCTAGGTGCCCACGCCACGACCATGGAGACGACATCGGGGGCGTCCTGCCTCTCGGGGAGCGCCCCATCAGGACGGCTCGCCGGTCGGCCCCCGCTGAGCCTGTAGTCCGCACGTCGGCAGAACACGCATCGGTCGATCACGCCCCCACAGGCGGCGGAATGCAGCATGGGTCGCTGCTCCTCGCCCTTGCTCCGGCCCACCAGGCAGTCGAGGGAGGATGGTGCATGCCCTGAGCCGAAAGTCCCTGTCGTCGCAAGCGGTCGCAGGGAGCACGAAGCGCGTCCGCGGGCCGGCCTTTCACCGCGCAGCAGATTCGGTTGATCGCACCGGCGGCGCGGCGCTTCCATGAGGTTGCGCCGGCCACGCGCGCGACAGTTGGCGCAGGGCGTGGCCGCGGAGGATGCTGGTCGGGTGGAATGGTGGACGAATCTCGATGTGGGCATCCAGTCGGCGTTCATCGGGGTTGGCGGTGCTCTGATCGGTGCCGTCGTGGGGGGCTTAATGGCGGCGCGGGCGGCTCGTCAGGCATCGGAGCGCCAGTGGGAGCGTGAAGACAAGGCACGGTCGCAGCACCGGCGTGAGCAGCAGTTGCAGGACTTGGCGTCTGCTTGGGCGGAGTTGCATCGGGCCGCGAACACGGGCAGCTGGGAGTACTCATTCTTGGTAGATGAGGAACCGGGGCCTGAGGAGACTCGGAGGCAGTTAGAGGTGTTTGCTGAGTTCTGGCGTCACTGCAAGTTGGTCGGGTTGCTTTCGCGGAACGCCGGGTATCCCGCGGCCGCCCGGTTCCTGTACGAAATGCATCACTTCGAGGACGACATCGTGAACGCCGACGCGAGGTATCAGACGGCAATGAAGATCGCGGAGCAGTACTTGGAGCATCCGGACGAGATCGAGGCGAAGCTGGCGCCGGACCCTGAGGGGGCTGCCGCCAGGATGGTTGAGGTCGCCAGTCATCACCGTAGGGAACCGGACGCCTAAACGGCTTCTCCACCGACGCAGAGTCCAACTCCGGCAAAAGCCGATCCAGCCGCCTGGCAGCCACCAGTTCGCGTCGCCCAGAAGCATCATGGTGGACGGGCAGCTCGGCCACTGTTGACGCAACTACTGGCGGTCGCTACCTTCCGGGGAGGGGCAACGCAGCACGGCCCCGGGGGATGTCATGAGCGATCAGGACGCGAACAAGACGCCGCAGGACCCGCGGGTCGGACACCTCCGTCCCGATCCGGGCGAGCCGGCGATCCGGACCCGCTCGCTCGACGGGTTGTGGGGCGACAGCGACCGGCCCGGGTGCGCCCGGCTGTACCTCACGCGCGACTTGAGCGTCTACGCCGAGTTTCGGGTCGACGACGTCGTCGTGACGAAGGAGATCCCTGAGGAGCGCGGGCCGTTCGTCGGCGAGAAGTCCACCCACATCGAGTTGCCCAGCGACGCCAACGTGGACATCACCCACTCGCGTCTGGCCGGGGACATAGACGAGTTCGACCTCGACATCCGGCTCGGCGCTCGCACGCGCTTCGCGTCGGTGGGCTACGCCTCTTCGGGACCCAACGAGTGCACCAAGGCCGAGGACGACACCGACTTCCCGTGCGGGCACACCTGCGACGCGTTCCTGTGCAAGACCTTCATTGGGCCCGGCGGGGGACGATGCCCAGGTGGCGGTGGTCCTAGGGGCGGCAGCGACGATTGCACCGTTACCTGTGTCACCTGTGAGACCTGTGAGACGCAGTGCGTGCCGTGCTACTCGGACTACGGTTACACAGCGTGCGGCACCTGCTACACCGACCCGGGACAGACCGAGTGCGGCGGATGCAATCGATACCGCCGGCGCTGAGCTGCACTATCGGGCGGGGTGTGACGCCCTGGAAGGCGGTTCCCTCGGGCGAGCGAGTCGAGGCCGCCCTGCAGGCCGCGCTTCATGTCGGCCGCGCGTTCGCGGATCCCGTCCGAGTACGACGCTGCGTCGCCCTCGCGGCCGATCAGACCGACTTCCCCCGATCGGTCCGTTGGTCCCCTCACGACATCGGGCAGGGTGATGCCGGTCTCGCTTTGGCGGCGTCGTACTTCGACCGCTGCTTCCCCGATGCCGGCTGGGACACGATCGGTCACGGTTACCTCGTCGCCGCCGTCGGGTCTCTGGAGCAGACCGAGTTGGGTCCGGGCCTGTTCACCGGGGCCGCTGGGCTGGAGTTCGTCACCTCTCAGTTGAGTCGGGCTGGCGCCCGATACGGCCGGTTGCTCGCGACCCTGACCCAGGAGCTGGACACCGAGGCCGAGCGGCTGAAGCGGACCGTCAACGGTCGGGTCGCGGGGCTAGCCGTCCGCGAGTTCGACGCGATTTCCGGTCTCGCGGGGGTCACTGCCCAGCTGTTGGCCCGACCCGAGGCGGCGGCCACACGCGGCGCCCTCGATGCACTGGTCGCGCTGGTCCGTGGCTCAGGACGCGACCCGCAGCCACCTCGCTGGTACACGCCTCCCGAGCTGTTCCCGAGCGAGGAGGAAGCGTCCCGGTACCCGAACGGCAGCATGAACTGCGGGCTCGCCCACGGCGTACCCGGCCCGTTGGCGGTGCTGGCGCTCGCCGCCGCGGACGGCGTGGCCGTCGACGGCATCCGGGAGGCGGTGGCCGACGTCTCTGGTTGGCTGGTGAACCACCGTCGCGACGACCAGTGGGGTGTCAACTGGCCAGCCTTGGTCACCATCCCCGACGGCTCGGTGATTGACGGACCAAGCCGGGCTGCTTGGTGCTACGGCGCGCCCGGCGTTGCGCGGGCCCTCTGGTTGGCGGGCGCGGCGCTCGGCGACGAGGCCCTCACCGGGCTCGCGGTCGAGGCGATGGCACGGGTCTACGACCGTCCGATCCGAGCTCGTCAGATCGACTCCCCGACGTTCTGCCACGGCGTCGCGGGACTGCTGCAGATCACGCTGAGGTTCCGGCACGACACCGGGCTCGCGCTGTTCGATGACGCCGCTTGCGCCCTGCTCGACCAGCTCCTCGACCGCTTCGAGCCCGAGGAGTCGGTGCTCGGGTATCGCGGCATCGAGCCCAGTGGCAAGCGGGTCGACCAGGCCGGTTTGCTCGACGGCGCGCCGGGGGTTGCGCTGGTGTTGCTCGCCGCCGCCTTGCCGGTCGAGCCGACCTGGGACCGGCTGTTCCTGCTCGCATGAGCCGACCTGCGAGGTACGTCGCCCTGTCGCCGGTGCTGGTGCGTGCACCGACGCTGCCCGTTGACGCCTACCTCGCCCTGTCGCCGGACGCCGGCGACGAGCAGGTCAGCGACCCGCTCGTGCGAACCGCCGTCGCGGTGGCGAGTCCGGATCTGCTCGACAGGATCGAGCACCCGAGCCCCGGTCGGGCTGAGCGCGCCGCGAGCGCAGTGCTGCGCTACCGAATCCGGATGTCGACCCGACCTACGCCGTTCGGCATGTTCGCCGGGGTGGGCCTGGCCACATGGGGTAACCGCACGTCCATGCATCTGCGAGCCGAGGACCTGCGCACACGCACCCGCCCCGACATGGCGTGGCTGTTGGCGCTCGTCGCCGAGGCGGAGGCGCGCCCAGCGGTGCGGCGCGAGCTTCGGGTGCTGACCAACCCCATGGCGTGGGAGTGCGGTGGGCGGTTCCTGCTGGCCGAGCGCGCTGCGGTCGACGGCGGTGGCGAGACCAGGTCGGTCGACGTCAGAGCCACCGGCACTGTACGACGAGCCCTCGCGCTCGCCCGGCGGCCGGTCGCCTGGCGCGACCTCACCGCCGCCCTCGTTGTGGCCACCGGTGCCGACGAGGAGCGCGTCGAGCGACTGCTGGCCCAGCTGTGGCAGCAGACGTTCCTGCTCACCGATCTGCGACCTCCGCTCACCCATCGGTCACCGGCTCGCTACGTGGAGCAGTGCCTCGCAGCCATCGACGCCGCGTCGGCCGACCACCGCGCGCTGGCCTCGCTGCTGGACCGGATGACGGCTTGGGACGCCTTGCCGATGGCCGGCCGCCCCGCCGCACTCCGCGACTTGTCCGCTGACGCCAGCCGCATGCTGCCCGCGTTCGAGGGAAGCCCGACCCAGGTCGACACGGCGCTTCCTCTCGCCGGCGCGATCGACCGGCGGGTCGGCGACGCCGTGGTCGCGGCTGTCGAGCTGCTACTGCGCCTGGGTCCGGCGTCCCTGACCGGTGGCTTGGACGGCTACCGCCAGGCGTTCTCCAACCGCTACGGCGCCGATCGTGAGGTCGTGTTGCTGGAGTTGCTCGACCCCGAGCGCGGTCTCGGTCCGCCCTCCCTCCACGGCTCCGGCCCCACCGTGGATACCGAGGCCGAGGCTGCTCGCCGGGCCTGGCTGCGGACGACGGCCGCGGAGGCGCTGCGCACCCGCCAGCTCGCCGTCCGGCTCGAGGAGTCGGATCTCGCCCGGCTGGCCGGCCCGGGTCCGACACCGGATCGGGCACCGATCTCGGTCGACCTCTCGTGCTTCGTGCTTGCGGGGTCGGCGGAGGACGTCGACCGTGGCGACTTCCGGTTGCTGATCGGCCCCAACCTCGGGGCGCAGGCCGCCGGTCGTACCCTGGGCCGGTTCGCCGACCTGCTGGGTCCCGACGGCAGCCGCGCTGCGGCCGAGGTCGCGGCCGCGGTGCGTGACCTGCAGCCCGGTCGACTCCACGCCGAGCTCGTGTATCTTCCCCGCCGACCGCGGGCGGCGAACGTCGCCGTGCGGCCGCAGCTCCACGACCACGAGGTGATGGTGTCGACCTCGCCCGGCGTCGACCCGCAGCAAGCGATACCGCTGTCCGAGCTGTTGGTCGGCATCCGCGGTGACCGCTTCTACCTGCGGTGGCCGGAGTCGCCGGGCGACTTGGTCGTCCATGCCGGTCACATGCTCAATCCCCGGGGCGCGCCCGAGGCCTGCCGGTTCGTCGAGGAGGTGGCCCGCGACGAACGTGCACCACTGTCGGGGTTCGGGTGGGCGGCAGCCGCCGACCTGCCGTTCCTGCCGCGGCTGGAGATCGGGCCGATCGTGCTCGCGCCGGCGCAATGGCGGATCGACGTCACCGTGCGTGACCGCCACTTCTCCGGTAGCGACGGGGGCGTCTCCGAGTGTCTGGCCGCATGGCGATCGGCGTGGCTGGTGCCGCGCCACGTCTACCTCGCGGCCGGCGACAACCGGCTGCTGATCGACCTCGAGGCACCCGCCCAGACCGACCTGCTCGTCGGCGCGCTCCGCCGGCTCACCGCGGACGACGTGATCGTCCTGCACGAGCCGCTCCCCGGCCCCGAGCACGCCTGGCTAACCGGACCTGACGGACGGCACCTGCCCGAACTGGTCGTGTCCGTGGTCCAGCGAAGCCGTGCGCCCCACTCCGACCCGCCGATCCGCACTGCGACCGAAGTCAGTCGCGAGGAGCGATTGCGTGCTCTCGGGAGCGACTGGTTGTTCGCCAAGCTCTACGGCCCCGTCAGCGGTCAGGACGAACTGCTGGCCGGCCCGATCCGCCGGTTCACCGAGTTCGCGACGTCCAGCGGACTTGCGGCACGATGGTTCTTCTTGCGCTACGCCGATCCCGACCCGCATCTGCGGCTCCGCTTCGCAGGAGAGCCGGCCGATCTGATGGCCGGCCTGCTGCCGCGGCTCAGCGAGTGGACCCGGTCGCTGCTGGCCGACGGCAGCTGCGATCGCATCGCCTTCGACACCTACGAGCGCGAGGTCGAGCGGTACGGCGGACCGTCGGGCCTGGCCGTGGCCGAGCAGATCTTCGCGCTCGACAGCATGACCACCGTCGAGCTCCTGCACCTCGGGCACGATCCGGGCGACCCCACGATCGCCGTCTTGAGCCTCGACTCGCTGCTGGCCGCCCTCGGCTTGGATCGAGCCCGACGCGCCGCGGTCTACCGCAGCTGCGTGGCCGA
The DNA here is from genome assembly GCA_963826265.1 of uncultured Actinomycetota bacterium. Lineage (GTDB taxonomy): Bacteria > Actinomycetota > Actinomycetes > Propionibacteriales > Nocardioidaceae > Nocardioides. The sequence goes on along the minus strand of CAWGWH010000001.1, from coordinate 520,060 downwards.
CCGTCACCAGGCCGGCGCGGAGTACCGCGAGCGACAGCGCGCTCTACGGCCCCTCCTGGCGACCCACCACGCGGTCGACCTCGATCCGGACGGCGCGCTGGCCCGCCTGCTGCGAGCCCGAGACCTCGAAATGCATCCACTCGGGCAACGCCTGGGCCACCTCGAGCGGGCAGGTGAACTCGGTGCGTCGGTCGACCTCATCTGTCGCAGCCTGATCCACCTCCACTGCAACCGCCTGCTCTCCCGATCCGGCCCCTCCGAGCAACGCGTTCTCGGCCTGGCCCTACGAACCGTCGAGAGTCTGCTGGCTGCGCCGCTACCGCCGACCGACGATCGGCAACCTGGTTGAAACCATGACAGCCTGAGCAGCATCGCGACCTTCGAGAACCTCGTCGCGACAGACTGCCCGAGGCATGCTTCCCACGGGTTTGAGCAGCGAGGCCTGCTCCTCCCTAGGGTGGGGCCGTGCCCTCACGCCTCGCCGCATTCTTCGCTCTCGAGGACGACTGGTCGCGACCCGTACCACCGGTCGGCCGGCGCGACGTCGTGGTCGGCCTCGCGATGGAGGGCATCAGCCTCGTCACGCTCGAGCTCGCCCGCAGCGCCGGCGCGTTCACCGCGCTGATCGTCGGGGATCGGACTGGTCGGCATCTCGTTCACGCAGTACGACGCGATGCTGCCGGCCCTGTCGGAGGGGATCGGCTGGTTCGTCGCCCTCTTCCTGGTCGGCTTCTGCTTCGTCGCGTGCTGGTGGGCCGTCGCGGGAGCGCTCGCGAGCCGGGCCGAGGACCTGCAGGCGACGGCCACCCCACTGACGTTCCTGATGATGGCCGTCTTCTTCGGGGCGTTCCTGTTCGACGGGACCGCGCTGACCGTCGCGTCGTACGTCCCGCCGTTCTCCTGCGTGCTGATGCCGATCCGGCTGCTGACCGGCGACGCCGCCTGGTGGGAGCCGATGCTCGCACTCGGCCTGCTGCTCGCCGCGATGTCCGCGACCGTCGTGCTCGCCGAGCGGATCTATCGCCGGGCCTTGCTGCAGACCCAGGGTCGGGTGAGCCTGGTGCAGGCCTGGCGCACCGCCGACTGACCGCCGACTGACCGCCGACTGACCGCCGACTGACGCAGCCCTCAGGAGCCGTCCTAGAGTGGCGAGGATGACCACCACCTTCCCCGTCGCCTGGTCGGGGCTGGTCGACGACGCGGCGATCTTCCCGCCCGGCGACGTCCCGCTCCCCGACGCCGTCGACTCGCACCTCGCCCGCCGGGACGCGTGGTACGCGGCCCTGGTCGGCGCATTCGTCGTGACCGACACCAAGGTCCCCGAGGTCGGGACGCCGCTGTCACTGGCGGTCGTCGTGACCGGCGGCGCGGGCGGGATCGAGCCGGCGCTGCGGCTCGCCGAGCGCGGCGGTCACGAGGTGGCCGGGGTGGAGGTCGCGCTGCGCGACCTCGACGATCTGGCCGGCAACGCGCGCCGGGTCGCGGCCGCCACCGACGGGTGCCGCGTCCCGCCCGAGCAGGTGTACGTCGAGCTGCCGCACGTTCCCGACACCGGCTCGTGGCTGCGGGCCGCCGACGCGGTCGCCGAGGCCGGGCTGCGGCTGAAGTTCCGGACCGGCGGGCTCGAGGCCCACCTCTTCCCGGCGTCAGACGCCCTCGCGCGGTGGATCGACGCCGCCCTCGACCGCGAGACCCCGTTCAAGTGCACGGCCGGGCTCCACAACGCCGTTCGCCATACGGGCGAGGACGGCTTCGAGCACCAGGGCTTCCTCAACGTGCTGGTGGCGACGCTGCGCGCGTTCGACGGTGCGGCCACCGAAGACGTCGTCACCCTGCTCGAGGACCGCGACGCCGACTCCGTGGTCGCGGCCGCCCGCGAGGACGACCTCGGGCGCGCCCGCCGCTGGTTCACGTCGTTCGGGTCGTGCTCGGTGACCGAGCCGCTCGACGACCTGCTCGCCCTCGGCCTGCTGGAGAAGCCATGACCACTCAGCCCCGGACGTGGGTGGACGGCGCCGCCGGCTCCCTCTTCGACCTCGACAACCTCCCCTACGGCGTCTTCACCCGCGGCGGCGAGGAGCCGCGGGTGGGCGTCCGGATCGGCGACCTGGTGCTCGACGTGGCCCCGGTCGCCGCGGCCGAGATGCTCGACGTGCACCACGTCTTCGAGGAGACCTCGCTCAACCCGCTGATGGCCGAGGGCCGGCAGGTCCGGCAGTCACTGCGCACCTGGCTGACCGGGCTGCTCTCCGACGAGACCGAGCGCGACCTGGTCGAGCCGCACCTGGTGCCGCTCGCCGACGTCGAGCTGCTCCTGCCGGTCGAGGTCGCCGACTACGTCGACTTCTACGCCTCGATCGAGCACGCGACCAACGTCGGCCGGATGTTCCGGCCCGACGGCGATGCGCTGCTCCCGAACTGGCGGCACCTGCCCGTCGGCTACCACGGCCGCGCCGGCACCGTCGTCGCCAGCGGCACCGACGTCGTGCGGCCGTCGGGTCAGCGGAAGCCGGCCGATGCCGAAGTCCCGATGTACGGGCCCTCCGAGCGGCTGGACATCGAGGCCGAGCTCGGCTTCGTCGTCGGTACGCCGAGCCGGCTCGGGGAGCGGGTTCCGACCACGGGCTTCGCCGACCACGTCTTCGGCGTCGTCGGTCTCAACGACTGGTCGGCGCGCGACATCCAGGCCTGGGAGTACGTGCCGCTCGGCCCGTTCCTGGGCAAGTCGTTCGCGACCTCCGTCTCCCACTGGGTCACGCCACTGGAGGCGCTCGACGCGGCCTGGGTCGACCTTCCCGGCCAGGACCCCGAGCCGCTCCCCTATCTGACCCAGGGCTCACCGCGTGGCCTCGACATCGCGATCGAGGTCGAGCTGAACGGCGAGGTCGTCAGCCGCCCGCCGTACGCAACGATGTACTGGTCGCCCGCACAGATGCTGGCCCACCTGACCGTCAACGGCGCCTCCCTGCGCACCGGTGACCTGTTCGCGTCCGGCACCGTCTCCGGCTCGCAGCCCGAGCAGCGCGGCTCCTTCCTCGAGCTCAGCTGGGGAGGCAAGGAACCGTTCGTCGGCGGCCGCACCTTCCTCGAGGACGACGACACCGTGACCCTGCGCTACACCGCGCCCGGCACCGGCGGTGGCCGGCTCGCCCTGGGCGAGGTCACCGGCACGATCCGACCGCCGGTCAGCCCGTGACCGGCCCGATCCTGTTCCTGTCCGGCGCCGGCCTCCAGCCCTGGATCTGGGACGACGTCCGAGCTGCGCTCGACATCGAGACGCGGGTTGCCCGAAATCCAGGTCCACGCGCAGGCCTGGCCGGGCACGCCGACGCAGCCCTCGCGACGGCGGAGGGCTGGGAGCGCTTCCGAGTGGTGGCCCACTCGATTGGTGGGGTGGTGGCCACGGCCCTCGTGGCGCGCGAGCCGGCGCGCGTCTCCGGAGTGGTCGGCGTGTGCGCGGTCGTGCCCGAGGCCGGCTCGTCGTTCCTCGGCGCGCTCCCGGTGCCGCAGCGGCAGATCATGGGACTGGCGATCCGGCTGCTGGGCACGCGCCCGCCGGAGTCTTCGATCCGAAAGGGCCTCGCTGCCGGCGTCGACGAGGAGGTCGCCGCGCGGATCGTGGCCGACTTCGCACCGGAGTCCAAGGCGCTCTACCGCGACCGGGTGCCGGGCCGGACGTTCCCGGCGGCGACGTACGTCCTGACCGGGCAGGACCGCGAGTTCCCGGCCGCTCTCCAGGAGCGGTACGCCGTGCGGCTCGGCGCTGCCGTGACCAGGCTCGAGACGGGTCATCTGCCGATGCTGCAGGACCCGGCTGGGCTGGCCACGCTGATCAGACGCCTTCCCGATCGCTGAACCCCGGGTGCACGAAGGGCTCGCCGCGTCGCATCGACTCGACCGCGCCCGGGTGCACCCGACGCAGGTGGTCCAGGCCGCGGCGGCGGTAGCGCAGGATCTGCACCACACCGAAGGCCCAGAACGCGTACTGGACCGACATCGCCCATCGGAAGTCGTCGAGGTCGTAGGCATCCATGCCGCCCGGCTGCCGCAGGTCGAGGACCACACCGATCAGCGCCATCGTCAGTAGGGACGCGACGAACCCACCGACGTTGACGACACCGTTGGCGCGGCCCATCGACTCCTGCGGCGTGAACGAGCGGGCGAGGTCGAAGCCCACCATCGAGGCCGGGCCGCCGGCGGCCGTCGTACATACCAGCACCACGAGCAGCCACATCGGGGCCGGGGTGTCACGCAGCAGCACCGCCGTCCACGGCACCACCATGATGCCGACGACGCCGATCACGATGAACGACCGGTAGTACGGGATCCGGGAGACCAGCCAGCCGAGGAACAGCCCGCTCACCACCACGAACCCTGTCATCACCATCAGCAGCGTGCTCGCCGTCTGCTCCGAGAGCCCCTGCGCGCGCACCAGGAACGGGAACCCCCACAGCATCGCGAACACCGTCGTCGAGAACTGCGGCGTGAAGTGGGACCACATCCCGAGCCGCGTCCCCGGGTTGCCCCACACGGTCTGGAGCGCGCGGGTCAGCGCCCGCAGCTTCACCTGCGGTGGGCCGCTGCTCGCGTACGGCGAGTCCTTGACCAGCAGCAGCGTCCCGACCATCAGCACGACCCCGACCGAGGACGCGAGCGCGAACGTCCGGGTCCAGCCGAGCTGCTGCAACGCCCACGAGAGCGGGGCCGCGGCGATCACGGCGCCGAGCTGGCCGGTGAGCCCGGTCAGCTGTGTCACCACCGGCGCCTGCCGAACCAGGAACCACACGGACACCAGCCGGATCACGCTGACGAACACCATCGCGTCGCCGGCCCCGAGCACGGCCCGCGATGCGACCGCCGCAGGGAACGACTCGACGTAGGCGAACGCCAGCTGGCCGGCGGTCATCAGCACGAGGCCGGTGAGCAGCATGGCGCGCGAGCCGAACCGGTCCAGGAGCACGCCCACCGGCACCTGCATCGCTGCGTACACCGCGAGCTGGAGGACCGTGAAGAGCGCCAGCCGGGTCGCGTCGACGTCGAACCGCTCGGCCGCCAGCAGCCCGGCGACACCCAGCGAGCTGCGGTGGAAGACGGCCAGCAGGTAGATCGCGAGCCCGACCCCCCAGATGACCCACGCCCGGCGCCTGCCGATGTCGTGGATCTGCCGCGTCACCCGCCCGATCATTCCAGCCGGGGTCCTAGTCTTCGGTCGTGGTCCAGTTCGGTCAGTACCCCGCACCCCGGCACGTCGTCGCCCACCTCTCCGACCCACACCTGCTCGCCGACGGGCAGCGGCAGTACGGCGTCGTCGACCCGGAGCACGGCCTGCAGCTCGCCCTCGAGCGGGTCGCGCGGCTCGACCCGGCGCCGCAGTTCCTGGTGTTCACCGGCGACCTGGCCGACAAGGCCGAGCCGGCGGCGTACGCGCGGCTGCGCGAGCTGGTCGAGCCGGTCGCGGCCGACCTCGGCGCCGAGGTCGTGTGGGTGATGGGCAACCACGACGAGCGAGCGGAGTTCGCACGCGGGCTGTTCGACGTCGACGACGATGCCTGCCAGGACCGGGTGTACGAGGTCGACGGGCTGCGGGTCATCGCGCTCGACACCAGCGTCCCCGGCTACCACCACGGCGAGCTGACCGACGAGCAGCTGGCCTGGCTGCGCGAGCAGCTCGCCACGCCGGCGCCGCACGGGACCCTGCTGGCCCTCCACCACCCGCCGATCCCGGTGCCGATGCTGCGCGCAGCCGAGATCATCGAGCTCGACGACCAGGACCGGCTCGCGGACGCGATCGCCGGCACCGACGTCCGCGCCATCCTCGGGGGGCACTTCCACTTCACATCGTGGTCGACGTTCGCCGGTCTGCCCGTCTCGGTCGCGTCGGCGTCCTGCTACACCAGCGATCCGGCCCCGCTCGCCCGGTTCATCTCCGGCGTCGACGGCCACCAGGCGATCACGATGCTCCACCTGTACGACGACCGAGTGGTCGGCTCGGTGGTGCCGCTCGCGCCGGCGCCGGAGGTCAGCGGCTACCCCTCCGACGTGATCGCGCAGGTGGAGGCGCTCAGCGCCGAAGACCGCCGCGAGCTCCTGTCGCGCAAGGACTCCGCGTTCAACCAGGAGGAAGCGGCCGGCAACGCCGGTCGGCCGGTCTGAGGCGGACCCGTCAGGCCACCGCGATCAGCACGCCGACCGCGAACCCCAGGGCCACCAGCCACAGCAGCGTGGGCAGCACGCTCTTGCTCATCCGGTCTCCTCTCACCCGGTCAGGACGTCCTCGCCCTGCACCACGACCTCGATCGGCTCGAGCGGCGACGGAGCCGGCCCGGCGACGACCTCGCCGGTTCTCGCGTCGAACGCGCTGCCGTGGCACGGGCAGATGATCTGGCCGCCGGTGACCTCGGACACCGGGCAACCCTGGTGGGTGCAGGTCGTCGAGAACGCATGCACCTCCTCGCCCTCGCCCCGGACCAGCACCACGCCCTCGTCTGACAGCACCAGCCCGCCGTCGGAGGGAACGTCGGCGAGCGCGGCCAGCCGCCGGCCGCCCGACGGGTCCGCGCCGTAGCTGTTGGCTGCGACGGTCACGCCCTCACCGTTCGCGATGCCGCTCGCCCGGGCGGCCGCGAAGCCGGCCACGGCCGCGGCGAGCGCGATCAGTCCGCCGCGGACGGCCGAGGCACGGGTGATCGGAGGCAGGGCCACGTCAGCTCCTCACGTCAGCGGCAACCCGCTGCGGCTGAAGAACCACAGCGCCGAGGTCAGCCAGATCAAGGTGAGCAGGGTCAGGACCAGGCCGCCGAGCACCGGCAGCGCCCAGCCGGGCAGGCCCCGCGAGCGCAGCCCGAGCATCTTGGCGGCGTACGCACCGTAGAACAGGCACCCGACCAGCGAGTGCACGAGGACGCGCGGGCTGTCGCCGGCGAAGCCCAGCGCCCACAGACAGTGCACCGCAGGCGGCAGCGTCAGCACGAACGCGGAGGCACCGGTCCACCGGTGCACGGGGCCGACCCAGTCAGGTGCCGGCCTGGCGGAGGGCAGCCGGCCCCACATCCACAGCACCGTCACGAGCTGGACGAGCAGCAGCGCGGCGGCCGCCGTCGTCAACCACGCCTTCATCTGCAACATGCCCGAGAAGCCGAAGGAGACCAGTGGGCGGCCTGACGGGTCGTGGAGGCCGGCGTACGCGCCGAGGACCACGGTGACGCCCGCGCCGACGAGCAGCGCGGCGGCCAGACCCACCCGGGAGGCCTCCCGGTCGACGGTGACGCTCACGAGGGCATTGTGCTCCTCGACCGCGGCGCTGGGAAAGGCTGCGGCTGATCGCCTCAGGGGACCGATGTCCCCCTTTGACCCTGCAGAGCATGCCCGGCACCGCTGCCATGATGCATCGGTCGTCCGCGTGGCGGGTGCGGGTAGAAGTACGTAGGCGGTGCTCCTCGGGAGCAGAATGATCGGGCAGACCTACGGAAACGAAGAACCCCCACACGAGGTGGGGGTTCAGCGCCTGGGAAATCCTCCCAGTGGCAGGTGAAGGATTCGAACCTTCGAAGGCATCAGCCGACGGATTTACAGTCCGCTCCCATTGGCCGCTCGGGCAACCTGCCGGGTGTCGCCCCGGATGACACCGGGCCGCGACGAGACGCAAGAATAGCGTCCGTACGACGCAGACCCGAAACCGGAGGCACCCATGGCCGACTCCTCGTTCGACATCGTGAGCAAGATCGACCGGCAGGAGGTCGACAACGCGCTCGGGCAGGCCGCGCGGGAGATCGCGACCCGGTTCGACTTCAAGGGAACCGGCGCCACGATCGAGTGGAAGGGCGAGGACGCGATCGAGATCTCGGCCTCGGCCGACGACCGCGCGACCGCCGTGCTCGACGTCTTCAAGCAGAAGCTCATCAAGCGCAACCAGAGCCTCAAGATCCTCGACGCGTCCGAGCCGCGGCAGTCCGGTCAGGAGTCCAAGATCGGGATCGCCCTCAAGGAGGGCATCTCCTCGGAGGACGCCAAGAAGATCAGCAAGCTGATCCGGGACGAGGCCCCCAAGGGAGTGAAGTCCCAGATCCAGGGCGACGAGCTGCGGGTCTCGAGCAAGAAGCGTGACGACCTCCAGGCCGTGATCGCGCTCGTGAAGCAGCAGGACTACGACTTCGCGGTGCAGTTCACCAACTACCGCTGAGCAGGCAGGTCAGCCTCCTGATCAGTACCAACAGTCCGCACAGAGTTCGCAGAAAGCCCACGGGGAGGACGCGGCAGCTCTCGTCCGGTCCTCAGCGCGCCTTGCGTAGGACCAGGGCGGGGTCGATGGTGCGCAGGATCTCGGGCTCGAAGCCGTTTTGGAGGCCCCAGCGCACCGCTTGTGAGCGACGCTCCACGCCGATCTTGCGGTAGGCCGAGCGGACGTAGGTCTTCACCGAGTTGATGCTGAGAAAGGCGCGGTCGGCGATCTCCTGGTTGGTCAGCCCCTGGGTGATCAGCGCGATGACCTCGGCCTCACGCGGGGAAAGGCCGACAGACCGACCCGGCCAATCGCCCGCCCCACCGACGCTCGACTCCATGTTCCCGGGCAGGATCACAACCTCACCCGCCACCACTCGCTTGAGCGCGGCGGCGATCTGGGGTCCGGTGAGAACCTTGGAAAGGTAGCCGCTGGCCCCGCCGGCGATTGCCTGAACAACCATCTCCGGCTTAACGTTCCAGCTGTACACGACGACCTTCGCGCCGCTGCCGTCCCGGACGAAGTCCTCGAGATCTATGCCGCGTCCTTGGACCTGGGCGAAGGTGTCGAAGAGGACGACGTCGACATTGCTCAGGACCGCGTGCGAAGCGCCGGTCTCGACAACGTCGATCTGCTCGTCGGCGAGGAGGGCGGCGACCCCGGCAACCACGACGGCGTAGTCATCGACTATCGCAAGTCGCAACGCGGGAGCCTGCTTCATCTCTTCACACTAGTGCGATGCACGCTCACCGCCTGAGCGCGCACTCATAGCCGCCCCCGACTCGGGATGTCGGGGGCGGCCCCTGAGCATGGGTGTGTCCAGTCGTCACCCATGGGGGGAGTGAGGGTCAGGCCGGCTGCTTCAAGCTCAGAAGGTGCTGTACGGCCCGTAGTAGTCACCGTGCCGAGCGCGCGCGTCGTCGTCCCAGCGGTCGGCCTCGTAGTCCGGGGCGTCCTTGATCTGGTCCTTGGTCAGGTTGACGCGGATCTTCTTGTCATTGTGCTCGACGATCGAGATCGCCCCTGCCGGGATCAGACGCTTCTTGCCGAAGATCCAGAAGCCGGTGTCGACCACGACGTAGGCATTGGACACCTCGTTGGTGGCTTGATCGACGTTGCCGATTGAGCCATCTGTTGCTTCGACGTCGTAGCCGGCCAGGTCGTGGCCCTCGGTCGACGTCGACTCGCGGTAGTCCCACACGTTGCTCATGAGAACCTCCTCAGCCGTCCGGGTGTTTCCCGGAACGAGCATTCGACGTTACGAGGGTCGGTCCAAGGCCGGTTCACCCCGATGGGGCATTCCCCTAGAGCCTTGGGCAGCTACTCGAAGGCAGGCCGACAGTTCCCGGCCCGTCGGCACCTGATAGGACAGACCGCCCCGGGCAGAGCCCCAGCCGGGGGCGGTGGGCCGTTCCAGTAGGGACGCCCGAACGGGTGTAGCGGTGGCGCGAACTGCGTGTTCAACTCGAGATGGATGCACCCGGACCCTGTGCTCCTCTCTGGAGAGAGGAGTCAGGGTCTTTGTGCGTCTGGGGGTCGCCGACCGTGGACGCACCACAGGATCGGCGCGAGCGCTCCTCGCCCTCGTGTCCCCCGCGCCTGGGCGAGGAGCTCCCCAGAATAGGAACCGCCTCGATATGAGGGGCCGTCAGAGCGGTTCGAATGGTGCGTTTCGCACTCCCAATCGCGGGTACCTACGTCCAACGGTGATCGTTACGCACGAATCGCCGTACCGGGGCTCCTAGATGAGCCACAGAGGGCCGCCCCAGGCTTCACTAGGGGGCGAGTTTGGGGCGGTCCCTCCCGGAGCCGTCAGCAGCGCGGGGCAGGTCAAGGCTCAAGTGCCAACGGTTAACATCGCTAGCCACTGAGCGGGGAGCGTTCCACCAACTAGCCCGTGACACGCTCCGCTCACGATGCCATCCCTGGTCACCCCAATCGGTTAAAGTCGTGTGATCTGATTGACTTAGGAGGTTCGTTGGTGTCCAGCTCGAACAGTCCGCGGGTCGTCGTCGTGGGGGCGGCCGCGTCCGGGACGCTGACGGCGATCCACCTCGCGCGGCTCGCGGGACGACGGAGCGCAGCCCTGGAGATCGACCTCGTCGACCCGGCCGACCGCACGGGCCGCGGGGTCGCCTTCGGCACCACCGACGACCGGCACCTCCTCAACATCGTCGCGGGCAACATGAGCGCGATGCCCGAGGACCCCGGCCACTTCGTGGCCTGGCGGGCGCGGCAGCACTTCGAGGGCACGACCACCCCGCTCGACTTCGCGCCACGCAGGGAGTACGGCCGCTACCTCGAGGAGACCCTGACCGACGCGCTCGCGGCCGCGCCCGAAGTCCGGGTGCGGCACCACCGTGCCCGCGCCACCGCGGTCGGGCGCACCCGCGCCGGGGTGCTGGTGCGCACCTCGGACGGCCAATTGCTCGAGGCCGACGCCGCGGTCGTCGCCACCGGGCTCGACGCGCCCAGCACCGCCTGGGCCCCGGAGGCGCTGCTGGCGTCACCCTTCTTCGTGCCCGACCCCTGGGCGAGCGGCGCCCTCGACGTCGTACGCCGTGACGCGACCGGACCGGCCGCCGTGCTCCTGGTCGGCACCGGGCTCACGATGGTCGACGTCACGCTCAGCCTCGCGCACCTCGACGCGCGTCCCGGCCGCGCGGTGCACGCGATCTCGCGCGGCGGGCGGCTCCCCCATGTCCACGCCGAGCTGCCGGGACTGGCCGCCGTGCCGGACATCGAGACCTGGGGCTCCACGCTCGAGGAGCTGCGCGTCCAGGTCACCGAGCATGTGCGCTCGGTCGAGCAGGCGACCGGCGACTGGCGACAGGCGGTCGACGGGCTGCGGGTCCACACCGCAACGCTCTGGGGCCGGCTCGACGAAGCGGACCGGGCGGACTTCCTGCGCCACGACGCCAGCCAGTGGAACGTGATCCGGCACCGGATGGCACCCGAGGGCATGGCCGAGCTCACCGCGCTGCGTGACAGCGGCCGGCTGACCGTCGACCCCGCACGGATCGAGGCCTGCGAGCCGCTGACCCGCGGCGGGCTCCGGGTCCGGCTCAGCGACGGCACGACCCGCGAGGTCGGCTGGGTCGTCAACTGCACCGGACCCGACCCAGACGTGCGGAACGCCGGTGACCCGCTCGTCGAGGACCTCCTGCGCACCCGGCCCGGCGGCACCCTGGCCGTCGCCGCCACCGCCGGTATGGGCTTCCGGACCAACCACGGCCGGCTCGTCGACGAGCAGGGCCGCGCCGAGGCTCCGCTGTGGACGCTCGGCGCGCTGCGGCGCGGCGAGCTCTGGGAGTCGATCGCGATCCCGGAGATCCGGACCCAGGCCCGCGCCGTCGCCGAGGACCTGCTCGACGAGGTCGCGCCGGTCCCGCGCACCCTCGCGGACGGTCGCGTCGTCGGCGGCCACCACCCGATCGCCCGGCCCCGTGATCCGCTCGGTCTCGCCCTGTCGACGACCGCCGAAGCGGCCACGTCGTACAACCTCGGGCTCGAGCGTGTGATGCGGCTGCAGTCCGGCGGCGACGACCTGATCCGCGAGGCGGTGCAGATCGACCCGGGCTTCGCCGTCGGTCACGCGGCGCTGGCGATGCTGGGCTACGAGGCCGGCGCAGACTGCGACGTCGAGGCGTCATTGTCGGCAGCCCAGGAGGCCGCCCGCCGCCGGGCCGACGAGCGGGAGCGGTCGCTCGTCGAGGTGGTCACCCGACGGGTCGCCGACGTGCGCGGGTCGGGCGCCCAGGCGCTGGTCTCCCACCTCGCGCGCTTCCCACGTGACGTCCTGGCTGCCTCGGCCGCGGTCCCGACGATCGCGTTCTCCGGGGTCACCGACGTGCAGCAGGAGGCCTGGGACATCGTCGACGGGCTCGCGCCGGCGTACGGCGACCACTGGTGGTACATCTCACTGCTCGCGTTCACGCGCCAGGACCAGTCGCGCTTCGACGAGGCCGGCATGCTCGCCGAGAGCGCGCTGTCGTGCGAGCCCGCATCGGGCCACGCGGTGCACGCGCAGACCCACGTGCTGTACGAGACCGGCCAGCACGAGGGCGGCCGGGTCTGGCTCGACCACTGGGTCACAGAGAGCGGCCGCGGCGCGAGCCACCGGGCGCACTTCGCGTGGCACGCCGCGCTCCACGAGCTCGCGCTCGGCGACACCGAGGCGGTCCGGCAGCGCTACTATTCGCAGCTCGGCCCGGGCGCGGTCACCGGCGTGCGCGCCCTGGTCGACTCCGCGTCGCTGCTGTGGCGCTGGCGGGTGACCGTGACGGACTGGGACCAAGGTCTGGCCCACGGCCTGCCCGGCTCCTCGCCGGCGTTCAGCGGGGAGGCCGCCCCGCCGCCCCTGACGCCGCTGCTGCCGGGCATCGACGGGCAGCTGCTGGCCGCGCCCGAGACGCCGTTCATCGCGACGCACTCCGCGCTCGCGCTGGCTTGCGACCACGACCTCGCCGGCCTGGCCGGGCTCGAGCACTTCGCGGGCGCGGTGTCCGACCCCACCATGAGCAGCGTCGTCGCGCCGTTCTGCGCCGCCTTGATCGCCGCGCTCGAGGAGCGCTGGGACGCCTGCTGGCGGACCCTGGCCGACCTGCTCCCGGTGCTCGTCAAGGTCGGCGGGTCCGCGGCGCAGCGCGAGGTCGTCGAGGAGACGATGCTGCTGGCCCTGGTCCACGACAGCCAGGCCGAACGCGCGCTCGCCCTCCTCGACCGCCGGCTCGACCGGCGTACGTCGCCCCTCGATCAGCGACGCAGGCGCTCGCTGGCGGACCCAGTCCCGCTGACGTCGGCCTGATCGTTCTGGCCGTGGTTTCCCCGCTCGGGCGGGGAACCAATGGGTTCGTGACGAAACCAATCAGGGCGAACCCATCGACTCGCGCACGAGGTCCGGGCCCGCTCGCGCGGCTGGCCTGGCGCGGGCCTGATCCGCTTTCCACAGGCCGGCGCGAGTGGGGTTTCATCATGGCTCGCGGACGGGCAACCTGCCGCCATGCGCGACGACCAACGACACGACATCGGGCTACACCTCACCGACTGCGTCATCCTCCGCCGGGAACTTCTGGCAGACGGCTTCACGGACCCCCAGATCCAGTCCCGGGTCAGGTCCGGCGAGCTCCACCGGGTGCGGCACGGCTCCTACGTCGACGGCGCCCTCTGGCGCTCGCTCGACGAACGCGACCGCCACCGGGTACTCGTCAGGGCGGTGCTCAAGCGCGCGCACCCGTCCGCCGTGGTCACCCACGTCTCGGCGGCGGTCGAGCATGACGCCCCGGTATGGAACATCCCGCTCGACGAGGTCCACCTGACCCGCACTGACGGGAAGACGGGACGCCGCGAGGCCGGCATCTGCCACCACCGCGGTCAGATCACCGAGGACGAGGTCCGTCTCCTGAACGGGATCCGGGTAGTGGCGCCGGCGAGGTGCGCCGTGGAGGTCACGACGATGTGCGCGGTTGAACCCGCTCTCGTCACCGTGAACGGCATGCTGCACGCAGGCCTCATCAGCGTCGAGGAGTTCAGCAAACAGGTGGCTTCGATGAAGCACTGGCCGCAGACCCTGGCCACCACGATCGTCCAGCGGCTGGCAGATCCTCGCGTGCAGTCGGTGGCCGAGTCGCGCACCGCCTTCCTGTGCTGGGATCAGCACTTGCCGCGCCCCGAACCGCAGGTCCCGGTCTCCGACGAGTTCGGACACACATTCGCATTCGCGGACTTCGCCTGGATCGACCTTGGTGTCTTCCTCGAATTCGACGGGCGCCTCAAGTACCTGATCCACCGCCGGGAGGGCGAGACCCTCGAGGAGTACGTCTTGCGCGAGAAGCGTCGCGAGGAGCGAATCTGCCTGCTGACCGGGTGGATCTGCATCCGCATCACCTGGGCGGACCTGGCCACGCCCGAGCGCACCGCTGCCCGGATCCGACGCATCCTGGAGTCGCGTCGGCGCCCAGTCGCCTGACCTCGCACGCGAGTCGATGACTTCGTACGGGTTGGTTCCCCCTCCAAGTGATCGGTTCCCCGCCCGGGCGGGGAACCAACCGCCCAGACCGCCTCAGGCGCTGACCTGCGACATCGACGGGACCGCGGTCGCACCGGTGGCGGGGGTTAGCCAGACGGTGCGACCCTCCTCGACGCCGAGCGCCGAGGCGTGGGACCGGGTCATCACGACCGAAACCTCCTGGCCGGCCACGGTGTGGACCTGGAGCCGGACCTCGAACCCGATCCGGAGCTGCCGGGCCACGGTGCCCTCGACGGCCCCGGCGAACTGCGGCGTGACCGACACCTCGACGTCGTGTGGCCGCAGCCGCACGTCGCCGACCTTGGTGACCTCGCCGAGGAACGACATCACGAAGTCGTTGGCCGGCCGGTCGTAGAGGTCGTCGGGGGTGCCGACCTGCTCGATCCGGCCGTCGTTGATGACGACGATCTCGTCGGCGACCTCGAGCGCCTCTTCCTGGTCGTGGGTCACGAAGACGGTCGTGACGTGCACCTCGTCGTGCAGCCGGCGCAGCCACTCGCGCAGCTCCTTGCGGACCTTGGCATCCAGGGCGCCGAACGGCTCGTCGAGCAGCAGCACCGACGGCTCGACCGCCAACGCACGCGCCAGCGCCATCCGCGAGCGACGGCCAGGCCGGCCGCGACCTTGAGGTGGAGCTTCATGGTGCGTTCTCTTCTCTGTTCCGGTGCTGGTGCGCGTTACCGGAGCCGCGCGCTTCGTTAGTTGAGTAGATTACTTGACTTGAGCGAAAAGATTGCCATATCTCATCAACGTGTCGTGCGCCGGGGGTCCGGTGTGGGAGATCACGTCGATTCCACGCGGGCGGCGACTATCGTGGAGGGGGTGCCCGTCGCGGCGCACACCCACGAGCGACGGGAACCGAGGAGGACGACCGACGTGGCCAAACAGGTCAAGCAGCTCGACCGCGTGATCATCCGTTTCGCGGGCGACTCCGGGGACGGCATGCAGCTGACCGGCGACCGCTTCACGCAGGAGTCGGCGGCGTTCGGAAACGACCTGTCGACCCTTCCCAACTTCCCCGCCGAGATCCGCGCCCCGCAGGGCACGCTCCCAGGCGTCTCGTCGTTCCAGGTCCACTTCGCCGACCACGACATCCTCACGCCGGGCGACGCCCCCGACGTGCTCGTGGCGATGAACCCGGCCGCACTGCGTGCCAACCTGGGCGACCTGCCGAAGGGCGCGACGATCATCGTCGACACCGCCGACTTCACGAGCCGCAACCTCTCCAAGGCCGGGTACGCCGAGAACCCGCTCGAGGACGGCTCGCTGGATGAGTACGCCTTGAACCCGGTCGACCTGACCGGCATGACGGTTGAGGCTGTGAAGCCGTTCGGCCTGTCCCGCAAGGACGCCTCGCGCGCCAAGAACATGTTCGCCCTCGGGTTGCTCTCCTGGCTCTATGGCCGTCCCACCGACTCGACCATCACGTTCCTCGAGAGGCGGTTCGCGAAGGTCCCCGACATCCGCGACGCCAACGTCACCGCGTTCAAGGCGGGCTGGAACTTCGGCGAGACCACCGAGACCTTCGCAGTCACCTACGAGATCAAGCCGGCCCCGATGTCGACCGGCACCTACCGCAACATCACCGGCAACCTCGCGCTGGCCTACGGCCTGATCGCGAGCGGCGTGCAGTCCGGGCTGCCGGTGTTCCTGGGCAGCTACCCGATCACGCCGGCGTCCGACATCCTCCACGAGTTGAGCAAGCACAAGGCGTTCGGCGTCACCACGTTCCAGGCCGAGGACGAGATCGCCGGCGTCGGCGCCGCCATCGGTGCCTCCTTCTCCGGCAGCCTCGGCGTGACCACGACGTCCGGCCCAGGCATCGCGCTGAAGTCTGAGGCGATCGGGCTGGCGGTGATGACCGAGCTCCCGCTGCTCGTGGTCGACGTGCAGCGCGGCGGGCCCTCGACCGGGCTGCCGACCAAGACCGAGCAGGCCGACCTGCTCCAGGCCATGTTCGGCCGCAACAGTGAGTCGCCGGTGCCGATCATCGCCCCGCAGTCGCCGGGCGACTGCTTCGACGCGGCGCTCGAGGCGGCACGGATCGCGATCACGTACCGGACGCCGGTGATGCTGCTCTCGGACGGGATGCTCGCCAACGGCTCGGAGCCGTGGCGGATCCCCGAGCTGTCCGAGCTGCCGGTCATCGACCCCGCGTTCGCAACCCGGCCCAACCAGGGTGAGGGTGACGACGCCGAGTTCTGGCCCTACCTGCGCGACGAAGACACCCTCGCCCGCCCGTGGGCGATCCCCGGCACGGCCGGCCTCGAGCACCGGATCGGGGGCCTGGAGAAGGGCGACGGGCACGGCAACATCTCCTACGACCCCGCCAACCACGACTTCATGGTCCGGACCAGGCAGGCCAAGGTGGACCGGATCGCCGACTCCCTGCCGCCGACCGAGGTCGACGACCCCAGCGGCCGGGCGAAGGTGCTCGTGCTGGGCTGGGGCTCGACGTACGGCCCGATCGGCGCCGGCTGCCGGCGCGTGCGCAAGGCCGGCTACCACGTCGCGCAGGCGCACCTGCGGCACCTCAACCCGTTCCCGAACGACCTCGGCGAGATCCTCGCCCGCTACGACAAGGTGCTGGTCCCCGAGATGAACCTCGGCCAGCTCTCGATGCTCCTGCGGGCGCGTTACCTCGTCGACGCGATCGGCTACAACCGGGTCCGCGGCCTGCCGCTGAAGGCGGCCGAGCTGGCCGAGGCGATCGGCGAGCTGGTCGCGCAGGCCGAGGGCATCGCCCGGGACGACGTGCACAGTGATCTGACCACTACTCCCCGCTCGATCAACCAGGAAGCGATCTCATGAGCACCGACCTGGGCCTGCCCGGACTGCGCAGTGGCGTGGAGGGCGTTCCCACCACGGACCAGCCCCAGACCGGCAAGGAGTTCACCAGCGACCAGGAGGTCCGCTGGTGCCCCGGCTGCGGCGACTACGCCGTGCTCAAGGCCGTGCAGAGCTTCTTGCCGGACCTCGGGCTGCGCCGGGAGAACATCGTGTTCGTCTCCGGCATCGGCTGCTCGAGCCGCTTCCCGTACTACCTCGACACGTTCGGCATGCACTCCATCCACGGCCGTGCCCCGTCGATCGCCACCGGCATCGCCACCTCGCGCGAGGACCTGTCGGTCTGGGTGGTGACCGGCGACGGCGACGCGCTGTCGATCGGCGGCAACCACCTGATCCACGCCCTGCGGCGCAACGTCAACCTGACGATCCTGCTGTTCAACAACCGGATCTACGGCCTCACCAAGGGTCAGTACTCCCCCACGAGCGAGCCGGGCAAGGTCACCAAGTCGACCCCGATGGGCTCCCTCGACCACCCCTTCAACCCGGTGTCGCTCGCGCTCGGCGCCGAGGGCACGTTCGTGGCCCGGACCATCGACTCCGACCGCAAGCACCTCACCGCCGTGCTGTCCGCCGCCGCGGCCCACCGGGGCACGTCGTTCGTCGAGATCTACCAGAACTGCCCGATCTTCAACGACGGCGCCTTCGACGCGATCAAGGACCGCGAGACCAAGGAGGACGCGATCATCCCCCTCGTCCACGGCGAGCCGATCCGGTTCGGCGTGGGTGGCACGAAGGGCCTGGTCCGCGACCTGGGGCCCGCTGGGACCGGTGGTGTCCGGGTGGTCGAGATCGGCGAGGAGCCGGGCCAGGTTCCTGCGTCCGCGCTGCTTGTGCACGACGCCCATGCGGAGGACCCGACGACCGCCTTCGCGATCTCGCGGCTCACCGACGCGGGCTACCTGCACCAGGCCCCGATCGGGATCTTCCGGCAGGTCGAGCGGGTGACCTACGACGACCAGGCACGCGCCCAGATCACGACCGCCCAGGGTGGTGTCGAGGGAGACCCGCAGGCGCGGCTCGGCGCACTCATCAACGGCGGCGACACGTGGACCGTCGCCTGACCACGCCTTGGTAAACCCGTCGCCGTCATGAGCGTGGGCAGCGTACGGTGATGACGTGCCCGATCAACGCCGCGGATTCGCCTACGGCGTCGCGGCGTACGGGCTCTGGGGCATCTTCCCGCTCTACTGGCCGCTGCTCGAACCAGCCGGCGCGGTCGAGATCCTCGCCCACCGGATCCTGTGGTCGCTGGTCACGGTGCTGCTCGTCGTGCTGGTGCTGCGTCGCACCGCCCGGGTGCGCGCGGTGTTCGCCGACCCGCGGGCGCGGCTGATCCTGTTCGGCGCGGCCGCGGTGATCTCGGTCAACTGGTTCGGCTACATCTGGGGCGTCAACAACGACCGCGTGGTCGAGACGTCGCTCGGCTACTTCATCAACCCGCTGGTGACCGTGCTGATGGGCGTGGTGGTGCTCGGCGAGCGGCTGCGGCGGCTGCAGTGGTACGCCGTGGTGCTGGCCGCGGTCGCGGTCGTGGTGCTGACCGTCGACTACGGCCGGCCGCCGTGGATCGCGCTGCTGCTGGCGTTCTCCTTCGCGACGTACGGGCTGGCCAAGAAGCAGGCGAACGTCGACGCGGTGGAGAGCCTGACCGTCGAGACGATCTACATCGCGCCGGTCGCCGCGGCGTACGTCGGCTGGCTGGCGTGGCAGGGTTCGTCATCGTTCGGCACTGAGGGGGTCGGGCACACCGCGCTGTTCACGACCACGGGGATCGTCACCGTGATCCCGCTGCTGTGCTTCGGCGCGGCGGCGATCCGGGTCTCGATGGTGACGATCGGGCTGCTGCAGTACATCGCGCCGATCGTGCAGTTCGCGCTAGGCGTGCTGTGGTTCCACGAGCCGATGCCCGCCAGCCGCTGGATCGGCTTCGTGCTGGTCTGGATCGCGCTGGTCGTCTTCACCTACGAGGCGGCGACCCACCGGCGGAGGCAGCTGCGGTTGACCGCAGAAGCCTCCGCCGTGTGAGTCAGCCCGGTGGTCACCACCTTCCGGGCTCGCGCGCCAGCGCGACCGCGTTGAGGAACAGCCGCTCGCCGGCGGCGGTCCACCCCAGGTCGGGGCCGATCGTGCCGCTGGCCCCCACGGATGCGAGCAGCACCTCTACGTCCCGCTGCGACGTCCAGTCCCAGGCGGCGCCGATCCCGGTCGCCACCTCACCGGAGTCGAGCGTGACCCGCTGGGTGGCGAGCCGGTTGCCGTCGTACTCGCCGATGGTGCTCCACCAGCTCCCCTCGGACAGGATCGTGGCCGGCTCGTTCAGGCCGTCGAAGAGCCGGTGCCGGCGCGCGAAGTCGGTGAGCCGCACCGCGCCGTCCCCGAACCCGTCGTCACCCAGCGTGAGCCGGTCGTCGTGGGCGGCGAGGATCCGCAGCCCGCCCGCGTCGCCCCAGGTGCCCGTCCACACGACACCGGAGCGGCTCTCACGCGCCTCGTCCTCGAGCCGGTCGAACTCCGCGGCGGTGACCGGGTCGCCGCCGTCGCCGTTGACGACCACGACGTCGTACCCCGCGAGGTCGAGGTCCGTGGCCCAGTCGACCGGTCCCGCGGCGACCCCCTCCTCGCGGAGGAACCCGACCAACGCGCCGTCCGCGTCGCCGATCACTCCGACGTCGATCCGCTCCAGCGGTACGTCGAGGGTCATCGACGGGCCGGCGTAGTCGAGCGCGGCCGCTGCCGGGAGGTGGCGCGGCGCGGTCACGGCCACGTCGTAGGGCCCGTCGAGCAGCCCGGTCACCCGGTAGCGACCGTCCGAGCCGGTCGTCGCGGTCCAGTCCTCGGCTCCGGTGCCGGCGACCGTCGCGCCCGCGACCGGGCCGTCCTCGTCGGACACCCGACCGGTGAGCGCGCCACGCGGCAGCGGCGCGAGGTCGAAGTCGGCGGTGACCGTGCCGTGGTCGGCGATCGTGACCTGCCTGCTCTGCTCGGCGTACCCGGTCGCGGCGACCCGGACCGTGTAGGTGCCGTCGACGACGCCGACGTCGTACCGACCGTCCGCACCGGTGGTCACCGTGACTGGTGGCTGGGAGCCACCGCCGACCGTGACCTCGGCGCCGGCGACCGGGGCACCCTCGCTGGTGACGGCGCCGGTCACGCTGCCGCGCTGCGCGGTGGCCGCGAACGCGACCGCCTGGAGGTAGATCTGCTCCGCCTCCGGGGTCCAGTCCCGGCCCGGGAGGCCATAGGTGCCTGCGGCCATGCTGGCCAGCAGCACCTCGACGCTCTCGTTGGAGCTGAAGCGCAGTCCCACCCCGGACCCGAGGTCACGACCCTCGCCGTGGGCGTCGGCGAGCACCATCCCGCTGTACCCGCTGAAGACGGAGTACTGCTGGTTGTCACCGGTCTGCTCCGGGTCGTCGAGGATCGTGACCGGCTCGCCCGGTGTGAACCCGGCGAAGATCGGGTGGTCGGCCGCCGGCACGTAGGCCACCGGCGTCGGGACGAAGTCGCCGTCCACCGTCTGCGGATCACCGCGGTGCGCGCGCAGGCTCGCGATCGCGTCGCCGCCCCACTGCGAGGCGAAGATCACCGAGACGTGTTGCGCCTCGGCCGAGTCGACCACCCGGCCGAACGCGGGAAGCGCCGATGAGGTCGCGCCCCGGTTGAGGATCACCACGTCGTAGTCCGCGACCGTGCCCGCCAGTGCGTCGTAGTCGGCGGCGGTGGTGCCGTGGTCGGTCACGACGTACCCGTCGCGCTCGAGCAGGGCACGCACACTGCCGGCGGAGTCACCGACCAGCGCTACCTGCGCCGCCTGCCCGAGCACCACGTCGAGGACGGTCACCTCCCCAGCGGTGACGGTGACGTCGCGTCGGGCGGTCTCCCACCCGGCGGCGGTGACCACGACTCGCTGCTCCCCGGCCGGGACCCCGTCGAGGGTGTAGCCGCCGGCGGCGTCGGTGGTGGTCGTGAAGTCCGTGCCCACGATCGACACCTGTGCCCCGGGCACCGCTGTGCCCTCACCGTCGGCGACGGTGCCGGCGACGGTGCCGGTCTCGAGGGCGGTCAGGTTCAGGTCGCGCGTCAGCCGGTCTCCCACGGCCACCTCGACGGTGACCTCGGCGTCGGCGTGGTAGGCCGCAGAACCGCGCAGGGTCCAGGTGCCCGCCGGGAGCCCGATGACGTAGCCGCCGTCGTCGGACACCGGTACCACCCGGCCGGTCTCGACGACCGTGACCGTGCCGGACAGCGGTCCGGCTGAACCGCTCAGCACGCCCTCGACCTGGCCGCCCGCGGGAGGCGCGTCCAGTGCGTACCGGACCGAGTTGCGCAGCAGCCGCTCCGCCTCGGGCGACCAGGCGTCGCCCACGACGTCGTCGTACGACGCGGATCCGTAGGTCGACATCGACAGCGTGCCGACCAGCACGTCGACGCCCGTGGCGCCGCGCGGACGCTCGCCGACCAGGCCGCCCGAGGCGGTGTCGCCCGCCACGGTGGCGATCGTCGTACCGCCGAAGTCCTCGAACCAGGAGAACTCGTTGTCGTCGGCCACCAGCGGGAACTGGTCGGGCAGTCCGGCGGCGATCGGGTGGTCGCCCGCCGTGACCGTCGCGGTCACGGGGCCGTCGGTGCGGTCCTCGCCGTTGCCGCCCGGGTCACCGGCGTACTGGGTGAGGTACCGGAACGAGCCGCGGCCGAACTGGTCGAGCCACACCACGGAGATGCCGGCCCGGAGCGCGGCCTCGTCGAACTCCCGGAAGCCCTCGCGCCCTGGGTCGACGCCCGAGAACGACGCGAGGTTCGCGACCACGAGGTCGAGTTCGGCCACCGCGGCAGTGTCGTTCCAGCCGATGGTCTGCGGCGTGTAGCCCCAGTGGGTCAGCCACGCGGCGACCTTGCCCTGGTAGTCGTCGAGCACACCGACCTGGGCGGTCACCCGCAGCGCGACGTCCTCGCTCACCGCGGCGCCGCCTCCAACGGTCACCGGGATCCGCTCCCGCAGATAGCCGGGCGTGGTCACGTCGAGCTGGTAGTCGCCCGGCTCGACCAGCGGCAGCTCGTAGCTGCCGTCGTCGCCGGTCGTCACGCTGCGCGGGACGCCGAGCAGCCGGACGTTCGCGCCGGCCACGGGTGCACCGCCGCTGGTGACGCTGCCACTGACGCTGCCCACCCCGTCGGCCGGGACCAGGCTGGCGTCCCGCGTGACCTGACCACCGTCGGTGACGGTGACCTCAGCGGTCTGGGCGGCGTACCCGAACCCGGCGTAGCGCAGGGTCCACGTGCCCGGCGGGAGGTGCATCGCGTAGCCGCCGTCGCCGGCGATGTCGACCCGCTGGCCGGTCCCGTCGACGCTCACCGTGCCGGCCACGGCATCTCCGCCGGCGCCGGTGACGCTGCCGCCGACGGTGCCCAGCGCTGGTGCGGCGGCGAAGAGGACGGCGTTGGCGAAGAGCCGGCGCCCCTCGGAGGTCCAGTCCTCGTCGGCCTCGATCAGGATGCCCGCGGTGAGACCGCCGAGCAGCACGTGGATGCTGCCGGCCGTACGCGGCTGGTACGCCGCCGCGACGCCGTGCTCGCCCCCGGTCTCGCTCACCAGCTCGGCGAGCGGGAACCCGGTGTAGCCGGGGATCGCGGTCGCGTCGCTGTCGTGGACCAGCACCTGCGGCTCCCCGCCGAGCCCCGCGAACAGCGGGTGTTCCGGGTCGGTCGCGCGGTACTTGATGTCGCCGACGCCGCCGACCTGCACCCGTCCCTCGGACGGGTTGCCGGTGAACTGGCGGAGGAAACGCACGCCGCCGTCGGTGGAGAAGTACCCGTCACCGAACACGCCGCTGACTCGCTGCGCGTCCATGGCGGCCAGGAAGCCGTTGAACGCGGCGGCGGTGGGCGTCGGCGGGTCGTTCACCACGACCACGTCGACCTCGGCGAGTGCCGCGGTGTCCGACCAGGTCAGGCTGCGGGTGGTCATGCCGGCGCCCTGGAGCAGGGTCGCGAGCTCGCTGTCGTGGTCGCCGAGGATCCCGACGCGCGGCGCGGCGGTGACGACCACGTCGACGGCGACGGTGCCGCCGGCCGGCACCGTGACCTCACGCTCGGCGCGCAGGTAGCCGGTGGCCGTCACCTCCAGCAGGTAGTCCTCGGCCGGGATGCCGGCCAGCGTGTAGCTGCCGTCGGCCGCCGTGGTGGTCTGGGCGCCGTCGAGCTCGGCGATCCGGACCAAGGCGCCGGCGACCGACGCTCCGGATCCGTCGGTGACGGTGCCTGCGACCGTGCCGTCGGCTGCCGCCGCGAGCGCGACGTCCACCGTGGCGGTCCCGCCGGGCTCGAGCGTCATGGTGCGTTCGGCCGCGGTGTAGCCGGGCGCGCGGAACCGCAGGGTCACCTCACCCGGATCGACCAGCACCGAGTAGCTGCCGTCGGCGGCGGTGGTGGTCCGGTAACCGGTACCCGGGACCGCGACGTTCACACCGGCGACCGGCGCACCCGTCTCGTCGGTGACCGTGCCAGCGACCTCGGCGTACTCGACGTCGAGTGCGTATGCCGTGGCGTTGCCGATGACGTCCTCGACGATCGGGAGCCACTCGACCTCGGGCTTTCCCCAGGGAGCGGCTGCGAACGTCGACAGCAGGACGTGGGTGCTGCCGAGGGTGCGCGGCTTGTACGCGATCGCCGACCCGACCTCACCGCCGGCGTCGACGTGCAGGTCCGCCACGCTGATCCCGGAGTAGCCCGTGAAGGCAGCCCACTCGCTGTTGCTCGCCAGCACCGGCACCCGCGTGTCGAGCGCGAGCCCGGCGGTCAGCGGGTGCTCCTGACGGTTGACGACCGAGACCCGGCCGCTGCCCTGGAAGGCCGTGACGACCCCGGCCGGATCGCCGGTCTGCTGGGAAAGCTGGAGGATGCTGCCGTACCCGATGCTCCACTGGTCGAGCCAGATGACACTGGTGCCCGCTGCGTCGGTCGCGTCGATGAACGGCTGGATCACGCCGGCGGCCGGCCGGTCCTCCGCGCCGTTCGCGATGACCAGCTCGTAGCGGTCGGGATCGGCGGTGACCTCGGCGTACGACGTGACGTCGGCGGTGTAGCCCAGCCGCTGGAGGGTGTCGACCATGATGCCCTGGTAGTCGCCCATCACGGCGACGCGGTAGCGCGCCAGGGTGACCGCGAGGGACGCGGTCTCCCCGTCTGCGACGGTGACGGTCGCCGTGTGGTCGGCGTAGCCGTCGACCGTGACGCGGACGCGGTACTCACCGGCGGCCACCTCGGGGAACGCGAACCCGCCGTCGGCGCCGGTGGTGACGGGGTCGAGCGGGGTGTCGACCAACGTGACTTCACCCCCCGCGAGCGGGGCGCCGTCGGCATCGCTGACGGTGCCGGTCACCGAACCCGTGCCAGCCGGCTGCAGCGTGAAGTCCTCGGTGGCCGTGCGACCGCCGACGACCGTGACCGGCCGGGTCTGCGCGACGAAGCCGTACGCCGAGGCGCGCAGCTCGAACTCGCCGGGCCGGTGGTCGAGGGAGTACTCACCGGTCTGCGCGTCGGCATCGGCGCCCGTGGTCGTCTCGACGACCTCGACCCGGCCGGCCAGCGGACCGTCGGGCCCGGCGAGCGTGCCGGTCACGGTGCCGGTGGTCCGGTAGGCGTAGAGCTGCCCGGACGTGTCGGCGGTGACGTAGGTGCCGTCGTCGTAGGCGCCGCTGCTGGTGACGTTCGCGGCGACGTCGTCGAGGAAGACGCGGCGACCGGTGGCCGCATCGAGCGCGAAGACGACGCTGTCGAGCTGGGATCCGCCGAGCACGTACCCGTCGGCGGTGGTCATGAGGGAGGACGACACCGGCCCGGAGTCCTGGTAGCGCCAGGCCACCTCGCCGGTTGCGCGGTCGTAGGCGACCACCGCACCGTTGGCGTGGGTCCCGGTGATGACCAGGTCGCCGTACACGGCGGGGCTGCTGCCCTGGGCGTCGCCGTGGTCCGGCCGCTGCCAGACGACGGAGCCGTCGGTGGCGTCGAGCGCGAGGACGGTGCCGTCGAGTCCGGCGTCGTTGGTGGTCGTGGTGTAGACGATCCCGTCGGCGACGCTGGCCGCGCTGTAGAACGTCTCGCCGGTGCGCGCGACGGTCCACTCGACCTGACCGGTGGCGCGGTCGAGCGCAACCACCGACGCCTCGTCGGCGGAGGTGACGAACAGCCGCTCGCCGTCGGAGGCCGCACCGTTGAAGATGCCGACGGCCACGGGCGTGCTCCACAGCACGTCACCTGACACCAGGTCGACCGCGTACACGGAGTCGTCCACCTCGGACGGGCCGGTGTTGGCGTACACGACGCCGTCGATCACCGTCGGCTGGGTGTACACCGTGAGCTGGCCGGGGGTCTCCACCCGCCACTGCACCTCGCCGGTCTCCGCGTCGAGCGCGACGAGGCCGCCGTCGATCCCACCGCCGACGACGACGGTGCCGTCCGAGACGGCCGGGGAGCCGCGGAGCTGGTCACCGACGTCGTGCACCCACAGCTGCTCGCCGGTCTCGAGGTCGCGGGCCTCGAGCTGCCCGTCGGTCGTGCCGACGAACACGCGTCCGTCAGCGATGACGGGCGAGCTGAAGACGATCCCGGGCCCGGTGTCGACCGACCAGACCCGCCGCAGCGAGGACGGCGCGACGGCGTCTTCAGTGCGGCCCGTGTGGGCGGGCGTGTTCTGGTACTCCGTCCAGCCGTCGGCGGAGGCGGCGAGCTCCTCGAGCCACACACTGATCGACGTCTTCCTGGTGACCTCGACCGACCGGGTCGAGACCTCGAACCCGGTCGCCCGCACGACGACGTCGTGGGTCCCGTCGGGGACGGTCAGCCGGAAGCGACCGTCCTCGTCGGTGAGGTCGGAGCCGATGCCGGCGACTGACACCTCCGCGCCCTCGAGGCGAGCGCCGTCGCCCCGCACGGTGCCGCTCAGCTCGTGGTTGCCCGCCGGCTCCATCCGGACGTTGCGCAGCAGCGACTCGCCCTTGGACATCGTGACGGTGAACTCGGTCGTCCGCTGGCCGGGTGCGCTGACCCGGACCGTGTGGCGGCCGGTCGGCACCACGACCTGGAAGGCGCCCTGCTCGGTCGCCGTGGTGGCGGTCCACGGAGCGCCCTCGACCACGAGGGAGGCGCCACCCACCGTGACACCGCGGCGGGTGGTCACCGTGCCGGACACGGTGCCCGACTCGCTGGTGAGGTTGACCGCAGCCAGCGCGTCGACGATGCCGTGCCCGTAGTCGTTGTCGGGCAGCGCGCCCATGTGGGGTTCCTGCCGGGCGGTCGCGGTCAGGGCGGACTCCACCTGGTCGACGGTCAGCGACGGGTTGCCGGCGAGCACCAACCCGGCCACGCCGGTGATGTGCGGTGCCGCCATCGAGGTGCCGCTGAGGTCGACGTACTCGCCGTAGCCCAGGTCGGCCGGGAACGCGGAGATCACGTGGTGACCCGGTGCGGAGATGTCGGGCTTGGTGAGCTCGGTCCCGTCCCAGGTCACCGGGCCGCGGCTCGAGAACGAGGCGATGACGTCGTTGACATCGCTGGCGCCCACGCCGAAGGACTCCGGGAAGCTGCCCGGCGAGCCGACGGTGCCGGCCGACGGACCGTCGTTGCCGTTGGAGAACACCGGCACGATGCCGGCCGCGACCCAGGCCTGTACGTCGGGCCGGTACTCGGGATGGTTGGGTGCCGAGGCGCCCCACGAGTTGTTGACGACGTCGGGCCGGGCGGCCGGGTCGCCGCCGGGCGCCAGCATCCACTGGAAGGCCGCGTGGATGCCGCTGGAGGAGGCGCCGCCACCGTCGTTGAAGATCTTGGCCGCGATCCAGGTGGCACCGGGCGCGACGCCCACGACCTCACCCGGAGGGCCGCCGACCATGGTGCCGGCGACGTGCGTGCCGTGCCCGAAGCCGTCGCCCGGGGTGGCGTACTCCTCCCCGGTCGCGACGAACCAGCTCTTGGCCGGGTCGCCGGACGCGCCGCGCCAGCTGTCGGTGAGGGCGGGGTGCTGGAAGTCGACGCCGCTGTCCATCAGGCCGAGCACGACCCCCGAGCCGCGGTTGCCGAACCGGCCCCAGACGTCGGTCGCCCGGACCCGCTCGACGCCCCAGGTCGGCAGCTTCGGCGCCGAGGTGGGCTCGGGTTCCGGCAGCTGCACCTCCTGGTCGGCGGTGATGCTCGCGACCTGGGGCAGCGCGGCCAGGGCCTCGAGCCCGGCACGGTCGACGGTCGCGGCGAACCCGTTGAAGATCCAGTAGCGCTGCAGGTCCGTGACGTGCCCGTTCGCCCGCAGCTCGGACAGCGCGGGCGCGATCGAGGCACGACCCTCCCGAGCGACGTCCTGCAGGCCGTGCACCACCGCGGTCGTACGCGCGGTCTCGGACGCCTGGGCCACCTGGCGGCCGACCGCTCGGGTCGTGAGCGTGCTGTCGGCCAGGCGCTCGCGCCGGTCGAGCCCCGCCTCGACGCCCTCCGCGGCCGCCTGCTCACCCAGCTCGTCGGCCGCCACCTGCGTGCGCAGCCGGACGATGACGTCGACCGGTCCGTCCTCCGCCGCCCGACGTACGTCGGTCTCCGCTCCTTCCCCTGCGAGCAGCGTCGTCGGCACGTCGGCCGCGGTGTCGTCGGTGGACCCTGGCGCGTCGCGTGTGATGCCCGGGACCGGGAGACCGTCGGTGATGTCGGTCAGCCCTCCCCCCGACCCCTGGGACGGCGCCTGTGCCGTCCGGTCGGGCAACCGCTCGGGCGCCTGCTCGGTGGACCCGGCCGCGGGATTCACCGGGCCGAGGGTGACCACCATGGCCGCGCAGAGGGCAGCAGACAGCGCCGACAACCGGCGCGAAGAGGTGAGGACAGGTAGACACTGAATCACGAACACTCCCGAGAGGATGTGAAGAATTCACCGATCGTTGTGACGGTGACCCTAAGCCCGGGTCGCCTCCGTCACAAGAGGTGAACCCGGACGGGTCGCCGGCGACACGCGGGTCGGCCGTACCTCAATGACCTTTCTCGACTCCGACTCGGTGCAGTGCTCACCGCTGGTCTGGCGGGATCTGGGCGCCTTCCGACCGATGCGGTCAGGCGGTGCGGGTCGCGACCACGTCGGCGAACTCCTCCAGCGCCTGCCGGACCGGCCCCTCGGGGAGCGCCGAGAGCAGTGCTTTCGCCTGGTGGGCGCGCGCGATCACGTGGGCACGGGCCTCGTCGAGCGCGGGGTGTGCGCGCAGCAGCGCGAGCGCCTCGGCGTGGCGGGCGTCGTCGGTGAGATCGCCGTCGAGCAGCTCGATCAGGCGTGCGTCGCCGGGGCGGGCGGACGCGCGCGCCATCAGGACCGGCAGGGTCGGCACCCCCTCCCGCAGGTCGGTGCCCGGGGTCTTGCCGGACTCGTCGGTGTCGGAGGCGATGTCGAGGATGTCGTCGCTGAGCTGGAAGGCACTGCCGACGATCTCGCCGTACGCCGTGAGCGCCTCCTCCACCTCGCGGGACGCCCCGCCGAACCGGGCGCCGTAGCGCGCCGACGTGGCGATCAGGGAGCCGGTCTTACCGGCGACGACGTCGAGGTAGTGGGCCAGCGGGTCCTCGCCGTCGGCGGGCGGGACGGTCTCGAGGATCTGGCCCTCGACGAGTCGCGCGAACGTCTCGGCCTGGATCAGCACCGCTTCGGGTCCGAGGCCGGCGGTCAGCTCGGACGACTTCGCGAACAGGAAGTCGCCGGTGAGGATCGCGACGTGGTTGTCCCAGCGGGCGTTCGCGGAGTCGGCCCCGCGCCGCAACGCGGCCTCGTCCATGACGTCGTCGTGGTAGAGGGACCCGACGTGGGTCAGCTCGACGACACAGGCTGCGTCGATGACCTCCGGAGCGTCCGGGCGGGATCCGGCCTCGGCGGCCAGCAGCACCAGCAGCGGCCGGAATCGCTTGCCACCCGCCGCGAGCAGGTGCGACGCCGCCTCGGTGACGTACCGCGTGCGGCTCACGACGTGGCCTGTGAGGGCCTCCTCCACGACCTGTATCCGCCGCTGGAGCCGGTCGGCCAGCGCGGAGTCGGTCACGGGCAGCGCCAGCCCGGTCGGCGCTGGAGTCTGGGTCACCTGATGAATTCTCCTGCACGGCCCGCCAGGTCTAGCACCGGGCCGGGCACCACGCCGAGCACCAGGGTGGCCGCGGCGCCGATCGCGATGGTGGACGCCGTCAGGATCGACGGATTGGTGACGCTCGGCCCGTCGCCGGTGGGCTCGGCGAAGTACATCAGCCGGATCACGCGCACGTAGAAGAACGCCGCGACGACGCTGCTGAGGATCGCCACCACCACGACCGGGTAGGCGCCGGCCGACAGCGCGGCCTCGAAGACCGCCCACTTGCCCACGAAGCCCGACGTGAGCGGGATCCCGGCCATCGCGAGCAGGAAGAACGCGAAGGTGCCGGCCACGAGTGGCGACTCCTTGCCGAGCCCGGCCCACCGCGAGAGGTGGGTCTGCTCACCGCCGGCGTCGCGCACCAGCGTGACCACCGCGAAGGCGCCCATGGTCGCGAAGCCGTAGGTGACCAGGTAGAAGAGCACCGCCTGCAGTGAGGTGAGCTGGCCGTCGGCGAGCTCGGCGGCACTCTGCACTCCGAGCACGCCGGTGAGCAGGAACCCGGTGTGGGCGATCGAGGAGTATGCCAGCATCCGCTTGACGTCGGTCTGCGCGATCGCGAGCACCGCGCCCACCACCATCGTGAGGATCGCGACGACCCAGAGCATCGGCTGCCAGGTCCAGCGGTCGGCGCCGAAGCCGACGTAGAAGAGCCGCAGCAGGGCGCCGAACGCCGCGACCTTGGTGCCGGCGGCCATGAACGCGGTCACCGCGGTCGGCGCACCTTGGTAGACGTCGGGCGTCCAGGCATGGAACGGTGCCGCGCCGACCTTGAACAGCAGCCCGACGGACACCATGCCCATGCCGACCAGCAGCAGCGTGTGGTTGCCGAGGTCGTTGCGGACCGCCTCGTTGATCGCGGCCAGGTCCATCGACCCGGCGTATCCGTAGAGGAGGGCGACGCCGTACAGGAAGAAGCCGGACGAGAACGCGCCGAGCAGGAAGTACTTGAGCGCAGCCTCCTGGCTCAGCAGCCGACGACGACGCGCCAGGCCGCACAGCAGGTACAGAGGCAGCGACAGCACCTCGAGCGCGACGAACATGGTGAGCAGGTCGTTCGAGGCGGGGAACATCATCATGCCGCCGACCGCGAAGACCATCAGCGGGTAGACCTCGGTGTGGTCGAGGCCCGACGTCGACGCCTGGCGCTCCGCCTCGGTGCCGGGCAGTGCGGCTGCCTGGCCGGCGAACGCGGAGACGCCACCCTCGAGGTGACGCTCGGCGAACAGCAGCACGCCACCGATGCCGAAGACCAGGATCAGGCCCCAGAGGAACAGGGTCGGGCCGTCGAGCGCGAGGGTGCCCTCCATCGCGAGGTTGCCCCGGGCGACTCCGCCGCCGAGCGGCTTGAGCTCACCTGCGACCAGGACGGTGCCGACGAGCGCCGCGACCAGGCCGGCCAGGGCGAGAACGGACTGCACGAGGTAGCGGAGCCGCCGGGGCAGGAACGCCTCGACGAGCACGCCGGCGCAGGCGACGCCGAACACCACGAAGATCGGCCACAGCTGGGCGTACTCGACGGTGGGCTTCACGAACTCGATCACGAGTGGTCCTCCTCACCCGCGGGAGCCGGCGTCGAGACCGTCGGGCCCTCATCGGACACCCCGACCTCCACGAGCGTGCTCTCCACGGTCGGGTTGATCACGTCCAGCAGCGGCATCGGGTAGAACCCGAAGACCACCAGCGCGACCAGCAGCGGGGCGATGGTGCCGACCTCACGACGATCGAGGTCGGTGAACGCCGCGACCTCGGGGCGTGGCGGGCCGGTCATGGTGCGCTGGTACATCCAGAGGATGTAGACGGCCGCGAGCACGATCGCGCTCACGGCGACCGCGCCCGCCCACCATGCGTAGTCGAACGCGGAGATCAGCACCAGGATCTCGGAGACGAACGGGGACAGGCCGGGCAGTCCGCAGGCGGCGAGGCCGGCGAGCAGGAACGCGCCGGCCAGCACCGGCGCGACCTTCTCCACGCCGCCGAGGTCGCTGATCAGCGCCGAGCCGCGGCGCCGGACGATCGCGCCCGCGATGAGGAACAGCGCGGCCGTCGCCAGGCCGTGATTGACCATGTACAGGATCGCGCCGGACCCGCCCTGCTGGGTGAAGGCGAAGATGCCGAGCACGATCAGGCCGAAGTGGCTGAGCGAGGTCAGGGCGATCAGCCGCAGCATGTCGTCCTGGCCGATCGCCACGAAGGCGCCGTACACGATCGAGATCAGCGCGAGCACGATGACGAACGGGGTCGCCCACTGCGACGCGTCGGGCAGCAGCCCGAGGCAGAACCGCAGCATGCCGAAGGTGCCGATCTTGTCGAGGATGCAGACAAGCAGCACCGACGTACCGGTCGTGGCCTTCTCGGTGGTGTCGGCCAGCCACGTGTGCACCGGGAACATCGGGGCCTTGATCGCGAACGCGACGAAGAACCCGACGAACAGCCACTTCTGGGTGTCGGGGTCGATGTCGAGCGCCGCCAGGTCCGTCAGCAGGTACGACGGGCTGCCGGCCCTCGCCGACACGACGTACAGGCCGATGACCGAACCGAGCATCACCAGGCCGCCGGCGAGCTGGTAGATCAGGAACTTCACCGCGGCCCGGCCACGGCCCGCGCGGCCGAACCCGCCGATCAGGAAGTACGCCGGGATCAGCGTGGCCTCGAAGACGATGTAGAAGAGGAACACGTCGGTGGCCGCGAACACGGCGATCGAGAACGCCTGGAGCACCAGGGTCCACGCGAAGAAGATGTCCGCCTTCGGGTCGGTTTCCTTCCACGACGCGATCATCACGATCGGCACCAGCACCACGGTGAGCAGCACCATCAGCAGGCCGAGGCCGTCGACGCCGAGCGCGTAGTGGGCGCCGAAGACGTTGATCCACTCGTGCTGCTCGGTGAACTGCATGCCGCCACCCGCGTCGTACTGGGTGGCCATGACGACGGCGAGCACGAGGGTGACCAGTGCGAAGCCCAGCCCGACCTGGCGGGCGATGATGCCCCGGCTGGGTAGGTAGCCGGTGACGATCGCGCCGACCAGCGGCAACACGATCAGGGCGGTGAGCCAAGGGAATTCGCTCATGCGAAGTTCACCGCCATCAGGGTCAGGAGGACCAGCAGGACGCCGGCGAGCAGGGAGAGAGCGTAGGAGCGGACGAAGCCGTTCTGGACCTTGCGGAAGGTCCCGGCCAGACCGCCGACTCCTGCCGAACCGCCTTCGACGACGCCGTCGATTCCACGCCGGTCCATGGTGGCCAGGCCGGACACCAGGACTCGGCCGGGCTCGACCACGAGCGCGTCGTTGATCGCGTCGCCGTACAGGTCGGCACGCGCGGCCCGCGTCGCGAACGAGACCTCGTGCGGAGCCTCCCGGGGCACCGCCTGTTTGCCGACGAGGAACCATGCGAGCGCGACACCGACGGACACGACCAGCGTGACCAGCAGCGTGATCACGATCGCCGGCAGCGGCGGCTCGTGGTGCTCCGCGACGCCGGTCACCGGCGCCAGGAACTCGACGATCCAGTCGCCGAGCAGCATCACGCCGCCGAGCACCGACAGCGCGGCCAGCACGATCAGCGGGATCGTCATCACCCTCGGCGACTCGTGCGGGTGGACGTCGTCCTCCCAGCGCTTGCTGGTGAAGAACGTCATCAGCATCAGTCTGGTCATGTAGAAGCCGGTGATGCCGGCGCCCAGCATCGCCAGCACGCCGACGACCCAGTGGTCGGCCAGCGCGGTCTCGATGATCTTGTCCTTGGACCAGAACCCGGAGAAGCCCGGGAACCCGATGATCGCGAGGTAGCCCATCGCGAACGTCAGGAACGTCACCGGCAGCATCTTGTTCAGCGCGCCGTAGTGGCGCATGTCGACGTCGTCGTTCATGCCGTGCATGACGGAGCCGGCACCGAGGAACATGTTCGCCTTGAAGAAGCCGTGCGTCAGCAGGTGGAAGATCGCGAACGCGTAGCCGGCGACGCCGAGCCCCGCGCCGAGCATCATGTAGCCGATCTGGCTCATCGTCGATCCGGCCAGCGCCTTCTTGATGTCGTCCTTGGCGCAGCCGAGGATCGCGCCCCAGAGGAGCGTGACGACGGCGACCACGACCACGGCGGTCTGGGCGGCCGGCGCGAGCTCGAAGACGAAGTTCGAGCGCACGATGAGGTAGACGCCGGCCGTCACCATGGTGGCCGCGTGGATCAGCGCCGACACCGGGGTCGGGCCCTCCATCGCGTCGAGCAGCCACGACTGCAGGGGCACCTGCGCGGACTTGCCGCAGGCCGCCAGCAGGAGCAGCAGGCCCAGCGCGGTCAGCGTGCCCTGCGACGCCTCGCTGCTGGCGGCGGAGATCGTGGTGAAGTCGGTGGTGCCGAACGTGACGAAGAACAGCGCCACCGCCAGCGACAACCCGACGTCACCCACGCGGTTGATGACGAACGCCTTCTTGGCGGCCGCGGCGGCGGAGTGCTTGTGCTGCCAGAACCCGATCAGCAGGTACGACGCCAGGCCGACCCCCTCCCAGCCGAGGAACAGCCCGAGATAGTTGGCCGACAGCACCAGCATCAGCATCGCGGCGACGAACAGGTTGAGGTATCCGAAGAACCGGACCCGCCTCTCGTCGTGGGCCATGTAGCCGATGGAGTAGACGTGGATCAGCGAGCCGACGCCGGTGATCAGCAGCAGGAACAGCGCCGACAGCGGGTCGTAGAGCAGGTCCATCCCGACTTCGAGCGACCCGGCCTCGAACCACGTGAAGAGCTGCTGGCCGACCTGTCGCTCGCTCTCCTCGCGACCCAGCAAGGAGAAGAACATGACGAGGCTGATCAGGAAGGAGCCGATCGGTAGCGCGGCACCGAGCAGATGTCCCCACTTGTCGACCCGGCCCTTCGCCAGGGGGCCGCCGACCAGCAGGACCAGCGCGCCCAGCAGTGGCAGCGCGATCACCAGCCAGAGCAGCGAGAACACGCCGTCGGCAGACCCCGGGTCGACGACCGGCACCGCATGGCCGTCGGGCTGCGTGAGGAAGTTCGTCACCGTGTGCCTCTCAGTACTTCAGCAGGCTCGCGTCGTCGACCGAGGCCGACCGACGGGTACGGAAGATGGTCATGATGATCGCCAGCCCGACGACGACCTCGGCCGCGGCCACCACCATCACGAAGAAGGCGGCGATCTGGCCGTCGAGGTTGCCGTGCTGCCGGGAGAACGTCACCAGCGACAGGTTGCAGGCGTTCAGCATCAGCTCGATGCACATGAACACGACGATCGCGTTGCGGCGCACGAGGACGCCGACGCAGCCGATCGTGAAGAGGATCGCGGAGAGGACGATGTACTCGGTCACGCCTGGTCCTCCTCCGTGCTAGCGGCGGAGCCGTCCTTGCCGGCGCGCTCGGGCTGGACGGCCGGGTCACCGATCTGGCGTTGCAGCTCCTCGACGTCGTCGGCCGGGGCGGAGCGGACCGTGCCCCGGGCGGCTAGCACGCGTGAGACGGACGCCTCGGCGGCGGTGCCGTCGGGCAGCAGCGCCGCGGTGTCGACAGCGTTGCTGCGGGCGAAGACTCCCGGCGGCGGCAGCGGTCCGACGTGCGAGCCCCGCTCGGCGTAGTCACGCATCCGGCGGGCGGCGCGGTCGGCCTGGGTCTCGCGGGGAGCGATCCGCTCGCGGTGGGCGAGCACCATCGCGCCGAGCGCGGCGGTGATGAGCAGCGCGCTGGTGACCTCGAACGCGAAGACCCAGCGAGAGAACAGGATGTTCGCGATCGCCTGGATGTTGCCGCCCGAGTTGGCCGTCTCGAGGCCCACCACCGCACCCAGCGCGGTCTGCGCGAGCGCGACGACCAGGAGCACACCCAGCGCGAGACCGCCGAGCGTCGCCAGCAACCGCTGGCCCTTGATCGTCTCGACGACCGAGTCGGAGGCGTCGACGCCGACCAGCATCAGCACGAACAGGAACAGCATCAGGATCGCGCCGGTGTAGACGATGATCTGGACGGCGAAGAGGAATGGCGCCTCCAGCACGGCGTACAGCACCGCCAGCGAGATCATCACGACCGCGAGCAGCATCGCGGCGTGCACCGCCTTGCGGACGAAGAGGAGGCCCAGGGCGGCCAGCACCATCACCGGGGCGAGGATCCAGAACGTCACGTGTCGTCACCGTCCTTGGCACCGGTACCGGCCGAGGAGCCCGCGCCCGAGAACGTGCCGCGGTAGTAGTCACCCTCGTCGTCGCCGAGCCGCATCGGATGCGGAGGTTGCTCCATGCCGGGCAGCAGCGGGGCGAGCAGGTCGGACTTCTCGTAGATCAGGTCGGCGCGGTTGTCGTCGGCCAGCTCGTACTCGTTGGTCATGGTGAGAGCGCGGGTCGGGCACGCCTCGATGCACAGGCCGCACAGGATGCAGCGCAGGTAGTTGATCTGGTAGACGCGGCCGTAGCGCTCACCCGGCGAGAAGCGCTCGTCCTCGGTGTTGGACGCGCCCTCCACGTAGATCGCGTCGGCCGGGCAGGCCCAGGCGCACAGCTCGCAACCGATGCACTTCTCGAGGCCGTCGGGCCAGCGGTTGAGCTGATGGCGGCCGTGGAAGCGCGGCGCGGTCGGCATCTTCTCGAACGGGTACTGCTCGGTGACGACCTTCTTGAACATCGTCCGGAACGTCACCCCGAACCCGGCGACCGGGTCCCAGAACTGCTCCTTGAGCGAGGGTGAGTCAGCCATCGGTGTCCCTTTCGCTGCGGACGGTGGTACCGGTGTCGAAGGTGAGCGGCTCCGCGGCGCCCCGGACCGCGCCGCCCGCCGGCATCGGCGGCACCGGGAACCCTCCAGCGAACGCGTCGTGTGCGGCGGGCTCCGCCTCGGCCTCGCCCTGGTCCCGCTCTCCGACGAACATCAGGATCACGAAGACCGCCGCCATGACGCCGGCGCCGATCAGGAGGTACTGCCGGTCGACGCCGCCCTGCAGGTTGATGACGCGCAGCGTGGCGACCAGGACCGTCCAGGCCAGCGAGACCGGGATCAGCACCTTCCAGCCGAGTGCCATGAACTGGTCGTACCGCAGTCGCGGCAGCGAGCCGCGCAGCCAGATGAAGAAGAAGATGAAGCCGAGCACCTTGCCGAAGAACCACAGCAGCGGCCAGTAGCCCTCGTTGGCACCGGACCAGATGTGCACCAGTCCCCAGGGTGCCTGCCAACCGCCGAGGAACAACGTGGTGGCCATCGCCGACACCGTGGCCATGCTGACGTACTCGGCGAGGAAGAACAGCGCGAACTTGAGGCTGGAGTACTCGGTGTGAAAGCCACCGACCAGCTCGCCCTCGGCCTCCGGCAGGTCGAACGGCGCCCGGTTGGTCTCACCCACCATCGAGATCACGAAGATCACGAACGACGGCAACAGGATCAGGCCGTACCAGAGGTTCTCCTGCGACGACACGATCTGCGAGGTCGACATCGAACCGGCGTACAGGAACACCGCGACCAGCGAGAGGCCCATCGCGACCTCGTAGGAGATCATCTGCGCACTGGACCGCAGCCCACCCAGGAGGGAGTACGTCGAGCCGCTGGACCAGCCACCGAGGACGATCCCGTAGATCCCGATCGAGGCGATCGCCAGCACGAAGAGCACCGCGACGGGCATGTCGGTCAGCTGCAGCGGGGTCGTGACGTCGGTGAACGGCACCTCGACTTCTGGACCCATGGGGATCACCGAGAACGTGACGAACGCGGGGACCACGATGATGACCGGCGCCAGCACGAAGACCACCTTGTCGGCGGCCTTGGGGATGATGTCCTCCTTCAGCGCCAGCTTCACACCGTCTGCGAGCGACTGGAGCAGCCCGAAGGGGCCGTGCACGTTGGGGCCGATCCGGTGCTGCATCCGGGCGACGACCCGGCGCTCCCACCAGATGTTGAACAGCGTGAGGAGCACCAGGATCAGGAAGATCA
This sequence comes from uncultured Actinomycetota bacterium, assembly GCA_963826265.1. Lineage (GTDB taxonomy): Bacteria > Actinomycetota > Actinomycetes > Propionibacteriales > Nocardioidaceae > Nocardioides. The sequence goes on along the minus strand of CAWGWH010000001.1, from coordinate 482,905 downwards.
GGACGGCCTTGATCAGGATCAGCCACCACGGGTCCTGCCCGAAGGCCGAGAGGTCGTCGCCACCGGTGGCCGCCCACACGGCGGTCGAGCTCGTCGAGACCATGTCCATCACAGAGGCCAACACCTGGGCCATCAGAGCGTTCCTCTCGTCAGCGTGACGTTGCTGCCCGGCGACGCGAGGTCTGCGAGCACGCCGCGGCCGAACGAGTTCGCAGGGACCCACACGGTGTCGTCGGCCAGGTCGTCGGTTGCGACCGCCCGGAGCGTGACCGAGCCCCGGTCGCCGGTGACGGTGACCGCGTCACCGAGCTCGCCGGCGAGCGCGGCGGGGATCCGCGCCACGGCGTCGCGGGCAGTGGCGCGCAAGGCCGGGTCGCCGTCCTGGAGCCGGCCGTTGTCGAGCAGCTGCTTCCACGTGGCGAGCCGAGTTGCGGACCCGCTCCCGTCGGCTTGGACGGTCGGCGCGATGGCCCGGTCGCCGTCCCACGGGCCCATCTCGGTCATCTCGTCGCGGACCTCGGAGACGGTGCGGAACCCGAGCGACCTGCCCTGACCGAGCGCCGTGAGCTCCTCGGCGATCCCGGCGAGCACGCGCAGGTCGGGCAGCGAGCCCGGATTCTGGAGCACCGCCTCGAACGGCCGGGGCCGGCCCTCCCAGGTGACGAACGTGCCGGCCTTGTCCGTGACCGGGGCGACCGGGAGCACCACGTCGGCGGCGCGGGTGACCTCGGTCTCGCGCAGCTCGAGTGCCACCACGAACGAGGCGGCCTCGAGAGCGGCGCGCGTCGCGGCCGGGTCTGCGGTGTCGTCGGGGTCCACGCCGCCCACGACCAGGCCACCCACTTCGCCGGCGGTGATCGCGGCGACGATCGCGTCGGCGTCGCGACCGGTGGCCTCGGGCAGCGAGTCGACGCCCCACGTGGTGGCGGCGTCGACCCGGGCCGCCGGATCGGCGACCGGCCGGCCACCGGGCAGCAGGTTCGGCAGGCAGCCGGCCTCGACCGCTCCGCGGTCACCGGCACGACGCGGGACCCACGCCAGCCGGGCTCCGCTCTTGCGGGCCAGCTCGGCGGCGGCCGACAGCGCGCCCGGGACGGTGGCCAGCCGCTCGCCCACCAGGATCACGGTGGTCTCGTCGACGCCGAAGTCCGCGTGGCCGAGCAGCGAGGACAGCGCGGCCGGCTCGTCGCCGGGACGGGTCGCGACCAGCTGGCCGGCCAGCTTGCGCAGACCCCAGGAGGCGTACGGCGCGATCGACACCACCCGGGTGCGGCCGCGGCCTTGGGCCGCCTTGCGCAGCCGCAGGAAGATCGTGCCGGCCTCGTCCTCGGGCTCCAGCCCGGCGAGCACCACGGTCGACGCGGCCTCGAGGTCGGCGTACGTCACGGGGCTGGTGAGCACGACGTCGGACGCCAGGAAGTCGGCCTCCTCGGCCGAGAGCGGCCGGGCGCGGAAGTCGACGTCGTTGGTGCCGAGCGAGACCCGGGCGAACTTGCTGTAGGCGTAGGCGTCCTCGGCGGTGACGCGGCCTCCCGTGAGCACCGCGGCGGCGCCGGCGTCGCGGAGCCCGCGGGCCGCGACGGCGAACGACTCGGGCCACGACGCGGGCCTCAGCTCGCCGTCCTCTCGGATCATCGGGTACGTCAGCCGGTCACCGGCCTGGGCGTAGCGGAACGCGAACCGGTCCTTGTCGGTGATCCACTCCTCGTTGACCTCCGGGTCGTTGCCGGAGAGGCGGCGCATCACCTTGCCGCGTCGGTGGTCGACCCGGATGGCGGCGCCGCAGGCGTCGTGCTCGGCGACCGACGGGCTCGAGACGAGGTCGAACGGGCGGGACCGGAAGCGGTACTCGGCCGAGGTCAGCGCGCCGACCGGGCAGATCTGGATCGTGTTGCCCGAGAAGTAGGACTCGAACGGCTCCTTCTCGTAGATCCCGACCTGCTGGAGCGCGCCGCGCTCGATGAGGGCGATGAACGGGTCGCCCGCGATCTGCTCGGAGAACCGGGTGCACCGCGCGCACAGCACGCAGCGCTCGCGGTCGAGCAGCACCTGCGCGGAGATGTTGATCGGCTTCGGGAAGGTCCGCTTGACACCCTCGAACCGGGACTCGCCGCGACCGTTGCTCATCGCCTGGTTCTGCAGCGGGCACTCGCCGCCCTTGTCACAGACCGGGCAGTCGAGCGGGTGGTTGATGAGCAGGAACTCCATGATTCCCTGCTGTGCCTTGTCGGCCACCTCGCTGGTGGCCTGGCTGTTGACGACCATGCCCTCGGCGACCGGCAGCGTGCAGGAAGCCTGAGGCTTCGGGAAGCCGCGGCCGTTTCCCGCATCGGGTACGTCGACCAGGCACTGCCGGCACGCACCGACCGGCGCGAGCAGCGGGTGGTCGCAGAAGCGGGGAATCTGGACGCCGATCTCCTCGGCGGCCCGGATCACCAGCGTGTCCTTGGGAACGCTGATCTGGATGCCGTCGATCGTCAGCGTGACCAGGTCGACGGCGGTGTCGGCGGTGTCGGTCTTCTCCGGCGTGGTGGTCATGCGTTCGCTCCCGCGACTGCGCCGGCGGTCGAGGGGAACACCGTGGAGGCGGCCGGGTCGAACGGGCAGCCGCCGTGGGTCAGGTGGGCGAGGTACTCGTCGCGGAAGTACTCGATCGAGCTGGCGATCGGCGACACCGCACCATCGGCCAGCGCACAGAACGACCGGCCGAGGATGTTGTCGCACTGGTCGAGCAGCATGTCGAGGTCGGACTCGTTGCCCTGACCGCGCTCGAGCGCCGCCAGCGTCTGCACGAGCCACCAGGTGCCTTCGCGGCACGGGGTGCACTTGCCGCACGACTCGTGCTTGTAGAACTCCGTCCACCGCAGCACGGCTCGGACCACGCAGGTCGTCTCGTCGAAGATCTGCAGCGCCCGGGTGCCGAGCATCGAGCCGGCCTCACCCACCGCCTCGAAGTCCAGCGGTACGTCGAGGTGCTCGACCGTGAGCAGCGGGGTGCTGGAGCCGCCGGGCGTCCAGAACTTCAGCTCGTGGCCCTCACGCATGCCGCCCGCGAGGTCGATCAGCTCGCGCAACGTGATGCCGAGCGGGGCCTCGAACTGGCCGGGGTTCACCACGTGGCCGGACAGCGAGAAGATGCCGTAGCCCTTGGACTTCTCGGTCCCCATCGATGCGAACCACGCGGCTCCGTGCGCGATGATCGAGGGCACCGACGCGATCGACTCGACGTTGTTGATCACGGTCGGGCTGGCGTAGAGGCCGGCGACCGCGGGGAACGGCGGGCGCAGCCGCGGCTGGCCGCGGCGGCCCTCGAGGCCCTCCAGCAGCGCCGTCTCCTCACCGCAGATGTAGGCGCCGGCGCCGGCGTGGACGATCACGTCGAGGTCGTAGCCCGAACCGTGGATGTTCTTACCGAGGTGCCCGGCGCGGTAGGCCTCCGCGACTGCGGCCTGCACCCGGCGGATCACATGGAGCACCTCGCCGCGGATGTAGATGAACGCGTGGTTGGCCCGGATCGCGAACGACGAGATGACGACGCCCTCCACGAGCACGTGGGGGTTGGCCATCATCAGCGGGATGTCCTTGCAGGTGCCCGGCTCGGACTCGTCGGCGTTGACGACGAGGTACTTGGGGTTCGGGTTGTCCTGCGGGATGAACCCCCACTTCATGCCGGTCGGGAAGCCGGCGCCGCCACGGCCGCGGAGGCCGGAATCCTTGACCGCTTCGACGATCGCGCCGGGCTCCATGCCGAGGGCCCGCTTGAGAGCGCCGTAGCCGCCGCGCTCCTCGTACGCCTCGAGCGTCCAGGAGCGCTCCTGGTCCCAGTTGTCCGTGAGGACGGGGGTCAATATGTCAGTCACGTAGTGCCCTCTCCCGGTTGTTGAGGAGCGAGCGAAGCGAGCGTCTCGAAACAGAGGTCACTTCTTCCCCTTCTTCGCGGTTCCCTTGGGCGCGGTCCAGCCCTGGTCGCGGGCGATCTTCAGCCCGACCACGCTGGCCGGGCCGGCCGCGGGCCCCTCGTCGGCGAGCCCGTCCGGGAACCCGGCGAGCACCCGCTCCGCCTCACGCCAGGTGCACAGCTTCGGGCCGCGGGTGGACTGCACGTCCTTGCCGGCACGCAGGTCGTCGACCAGCTGCACCGCCGACTCGGGGTCCATATTGTCCATGAACTCCCAGTTGACCATCATCACCGGCGCGAAGTCGCAGGCCGCGTTGCACTCGACGTGCTCGAGGCTGACGGTGGCTCGGTCACCGTCGCGCTGCGGCGCGGTCTCGTCGTTGCCGACGTCGAGGTGCTCCTTGAGGCGCTCGAGGATCACATCGCCGCCCATGACCGCGCAGAGCGTGTTGGTGCAGACGCCGACGTGGTAGTCACCAACCGGTCGGCGCTTGTACATCGTGTAGAACGTCGCGACTCCGCTGACGTCGGCGGCGGTGATGTCGAGGATCTTCGCGCACACCTCGATGCCCTCCGGTGTGATCCGCCCCTCCGACGCCTGCACGAGGTGCAGCATCGGCAGCAGGCCCGACCGCTTCTCGGGGTAGCGAGCAGCGATCTCCTCGAGCTCGGCGTACGTCTTCTCGTCGAGCGCCATCACCGATCGACGCCTCCCATCACGGGGTCGATCGAGGCGATCGCGACGATCACGTCGGCGACCTGGCCGCCCTCGCTCATCACGCTGGTGGCCTGCAGGTTGGTGAACGACGGGTCGCGGAAGTGGGCCCGGAACGGGCGGGTGCCTCCGTCGGAGACGACGTGGGCGCCGAGCTCGCCGCGGGGCGACTCGACCGGGACGTAGGCCTGGCCGGCCGGCACGCGGAAGCCCTCGGTCACGAGCTTGAAGTGGTGGATCAGGGCCTCCATCGACTCGCCCATGATGTGGCGGATGTGGTCGAGGCTGTTGCCCATGCCGTCGCTGCCGATGGCGAGCTGGCTCGGCCACCCGATCTTCTTGTCGGCGACCATGACCGGCGCTCCCTCGAGTTCGGCGAGCCGGTTGGCGCACTGCTCGACGATCTTGAGCGACTCGTGCATCTCGGCCAGCCGCACCCGGAAGCGACCGTAGGAGTCGCACGTGTCCCAGGTCTGGACCTCGAAGTCGTAGTCCTCGTAGCCGGAGTAGGGCTGGGTCTTGCGCATGTCCCACGGGTAGCCGGCGGCACGCAGCGGCGGGCCGGAGAGGCCCAGCGCAAGGCAGCCGGCGAGGTCGAGGTGGCCGACGTTCTCGAGCCGGGCCTTGAAGATCGGGTTGGCGTTGCAGAGGGCGGCGTACTCGGGCAGGCGCTTCTTCATCAGGGCGATGAAGTCGCGGATCTCATCGAGCGCGCCCGAGGGCAGGTCCTGCGCGACGCCGCCGGGGCGGATGAACGCGTGGTTCATGCGGAGGCCGGTGATCAGCTCGAACAGGTCGAGCACCAGCTCGCGCTCGCGGAAGCCGATCGTCATCACGGTCAGGGCTCCGATCTCCATGCCGCCGGTCGCGATGCAGACCAGGTGGGAGGAGATCCGGTTGAGCTCCATGAGGAGGACCCGCATGACGTGGGCCTTCTCAGGGATGTCGTCCTCGATGTCGAGGAGTCGCTCGACACCCAGGGAGTAGGTCGCCTCGTTGTAGAACGGCGCGAGGTAGTCCATCCGGGTGCAGAACGTCGTCCCCTGCACCCAGTTGCGGTACTCCATGTTCTTCTCGATGCCGGTGTGCAGGTAGCCGATGCCGCACCGGGCCTCGGTGACCGTCTCACCCTCGAGCTCGAGGATCAGTCGGAGCACGCCGTGCGTCGAGGGGTGCTGCGGCCCCATGTTGACGACGACCCGCTCGTCGGCGATGCCGGCGTCGCTGAGGCCCTCGGAGATGGAGTCCCAGTCCTGGCCGGTGACGGTGAAGACCTTGCCGCCGCTGGTGTCGGAGCCGGTCGCGTAGTAGTCCTGATCGGTTGCCATCAGTTGTACGACCTTCGCTCGTCGGGCGGCGGGATGCTGCCGCCCTTGTACTCCACCGGGATCCCGCCGAGTGGGTAGTCCTTGCGTTGCGGGTGGCCCGGCCAGTCGTCGGGCATCAGGATCCGGGTCAGGGCCGGGTGGCCGTCGAAGACGATCCCGAACATGTCGAACGTCTCGCGCTCGTGCCAGTCGTTGGTCGGGTAGACCGCGACCAGGCTGGGGAGGTGCGGATCGGCGTCGGGGACCGAGACCTCGAGCCGGATCCGGCGGTTGTGGGTCATCGACAGCAGGTGGTAGACGGCGTGCAGCTCGCGGCCGCGGTCGTCGGGGTAGTGGACGCCGCTGACGCCTGAGCAGAACTCGAACCGCAGTCGTTCGTCGTCGCGCAGCAGCTGGGCCACGGCGAGGAGGTCCTCGCGACGGACGTGGAAGGTGATCTCGCCGCGGTGGACGACGACCTGCTCGACGGCGCGCTCGAGCTCGCCCCCGCCCAGCCGGGCCTCCAGTGCGTCGGCGACCTCGTCGAACCAGCCCCCGTAGGGTCGCCGGGCGGCGCCGGGGTAGACGATCGGCTGCACCAGCCCGCCGTACCCGCTGGTGTCGCCGCTGCCCGAGGGGCCGAACATGCCGCGACGCTCCCCGACGGCGCGAACCTCGCCCTCCTCGGCGGGCGCCTTGCCGGGCTGGTTCTGCTCCTCGGTCACCGCAGCAGCCCCTTCATCTCGGAGGTGGGCAGTGCCTTGAGGGCCGCGGTCTCGCGCTCCTCGATCTGCGCGAGCCGGTTCGGGCCGAGCTTGCCGGACTGCACCTGCTCGTGGAGCTTGAGGATCGCGTCGATCAGCATCTCCGGGCGTGGCGGGCAGCCGGGGAGGTACATGTCGACGGGTACGACGTGGTCGACGCCCTGCACGATCGCGTAGTTGTTGAACATGCCGCCGCTGCTCGCGCACACGCCCATGGCGAGCACCCACTTGGGCTCGGCCATCTGGTCGTAGATCTGCCGCAGGACCGGCGCCATCTTCTGGCTGACCCGGCCGGCCACGATCATCAGGTCGGCCTGGCGCGGGCTGGCACGGAAGACCTCCATGCCGAACCGGGCGAGGTCGTACTTCGGCCCGCCGGTCGTCATCATCTCGATCGCGCAGCACGCGAGCCCGAAGGTGGCGGGCCAGAAGCTGGCCTTGCGGAAGTAGCCGGCGACGCCCTCGACGGTCGTCAGCAGGACCCCGCTGGGAAGTTTCTCTTCTACGCCCACGTCAATCCCAATCCAGTCCGCCGCGACGCCAGACGTACGCGTAGGCCACGAAGACCGTGGCGATGAACAGCACCATCTCGACCAGGCCGAACAGCTGCATCGCGTCGAAGTGCACGGCCCAGGGGTAGAGGAAGATGATCTCGATGTCGAAGACGATGAACATCATGGCGGTGATGTAGTACTTCACCGGGAAGCGGCCGCCGCCGATCGCGTGCGGGGTCGGCTCGATGCCGCACTCGTAGGAGTCGAGCTTGGCCCGGTTGTAGCGCTTCGGACCCACGGCGGCGCTCATCACCACGGAGAAGACCGCGAATCCCGCCGCCAGGAGGGCCAACGCCAGCACCGGCGTGTAAAGCTCCATCCCTGCTTCCTTCCCTGATCGCGCGCCGCCTGTGACCGAGGTTTGTGACCTTGTGAACGTCTTCACAATGCGTGGCGCGAGGCACAGTCTAGGGCTCCGGCAACCGGATCGCACCCCGGGGTGGAGTCGGGCCCCTGCGTCCCGAAATGGCCCCTGACCTGCACATTTAGAGCATGCATGTGTTGCGTTATTCGCGGGTCCGGTCGGCTCGGGACCCCCGCGCCACGCCCCGGTGCAGGGCGACGATCCCGCCCGACAGGTTGCGCCACTCGACGCCGCTCCACCCAGCCTCCTCGAGCAGCGCGGCGAGCCCCGCTTGGTCCGGCCAGGCCCGGATCGACTCGGCCAGGTAGACATAGGCGTCGGGGCTGGACGAGACAGCGCGCGCCATCGGCGGCAGGGCCCGCATCAGGTACTCGAGGTAGACGGTGCGGAACGCGCGGTGGCTGGGGTGGCTGAACTCGCAGACCACCAACCGGCCGCCGGGCTTGGTCACGCGCAACAGCTCGCGCAGGCCGGTGAGCGGGTCGACGATGTTGCGCAGCCCGAAGGAGATCGTGACCGCGTCGAAGGTGTTGTCGCCGAAGGGCAGCCGGGTGCCGTCGCCGGCCGCGAAGGGCAGGTGTGGCCGGGCCTGCTTGCCCACGCGGAGCATCCCGATCGAGAAGTCGCACGGTACGACGGCCGCGCCCCGCTCCGCGAACGGCTCGCTCGACGTGCCGGTGCCGGCGGCGAGGTCCAGCACGAGCTGACCCGGCCGAGCGTCGACGGCGTTGATGACGTCGCGGCGCCATCGGCGGTCCTGGCCGAGCGACAGCACGTCGTTGGTGACGTCGTACCGGCGGGCGACCGCGTCGAACATCCGCCGGACGTCGGCGGGCTGCTTGTCGAGAGCTGCGCGGGCCACGGGGTGAAGGTTACGGGCGCAGAAGCAACCAATGAGGTCCGGGATGCGTCCTCACCGTGACACCGATCCACCACGACTCTTCCGGAGACCACGATGAGGTTCTTGCGAGCCGCGCTCGTCACGGTGCTGACCGCGATCCTCGCGGTCACCACGGCGTACGGCGTCGGCAACGCCGTCCGCGACAGTGACCGTTCCCCGTCCACCGCGGGGCCGTTGCGCACCACGGCGCCGCAGCCGGTCCTGTCCGCGACGCCGATCCGGCAGATCCCGGTCATCCTCTCCGAGGGCGACGCCGGCGACGCCGTGCGCGACCTCCAGGCACGACTCGTCCAGGTCGAGTGGCTGTCCGGCGACGTGACCGGCACCTACGACGCGGCGACTGTCGAGGCCGTTCGCGGCTTCCAGGCCAAGCGGGAGATCCCGGTGACCGGTGAGATCGACCAGCGGACACTCGACCGGCTGCACGACATGACCAGTACGCCGACGTACGACCAGAAGCACAACATCGAGCCCGAGCCCGGCGCCCTGGACCCGCGGTGCACGACCGGCCGCGCGCTGTGCGTCGACAAGTCCACCAACTCGCTGCGGTGGGTGGTCGACGGCCAGGTCCTCGAGACGTTCGAGGTCCGGTTCGGGTCGGCAGAGATGCCGACCCGCGAGGGCGAGTTCTCGGTCTACCGGATGTCGCGGGACCACGTCTCGAGCCTGTACGGCTCGTCGATGCCGTTCGCGATGTTCTTCTCCGGCGGGCAGGCCGTGCACTACTCCCCCGAGTTCGCGGCGGAGGGGTACGCCGGCGCCTCCCACGGCTGCGTCAACGTGCGCGACTACGACGGGATCGCGGCGCTGTTCGACGAAGTCGGGCTCGGAGACAAGGTGATCGTCTACTGGTCGTGAACGCCGACGGCCCGACCGCGGCCTGGACTGAGTCGTCTAGGCTCACGGGTCGTGACCACCAGCGCGACCCCGGAGGCGACGGCAGGTCACCTCGTCGTCCGCACCGTCGACCTCGACCTCGACCTTGCGACCGGACTGCTGGCGCTGCTCCCCGCGGACCGTCCGGTCACCTGGATCCGCCGCGGCGAGGGCCTCGTCGGCTGGGGCGCCGCCGCCGAGGTCCGCACCTCGGGGCCAACCCGGTTCGCCGACGCTGCGAAGTGGTGGAGCGAGACCACCGGCCGCGCCGTGGTGCGTGACGAGGTCGACGAGCCCGGCACCGGGCTGGTGTCCTTCGGCACGTTCGCGTTCGCGGACGAGCCCGGCGCCTCGGTCCTGACCGTCCCCGAGGTCGTGATCGGCCGACGCGGCGACCGGACCTGGCTGACGACGGTTTCACACGGCTCCCTGCAGCAGCCGGGACCGGTGATGCTGGCCGACCCGCCTCACGAGCCGTTGGCGGTGAGCTTCGCCGACGGCGCGCTCAACAGCGAAGGGTGGATGAGCGTCGTCGCCGACGCCGTGGCCCGGATCAACGACGGCGAGCTGGAGAAGGTCGTGCTGGCCCGTGACCTGGTCGCCACCAGTGACGAGCCGGTCGACGTCCGCTGGCCGCTGGCGCGGCTGGCCCGCGACTACCCGATGTGCTGGACGTTCCACGTCGACGGCCTCTTCGGCGCGACGCCCGAGCTGCTGGTCCGCCGCGAGCGCGGCCTGGTCACCTCCCGCGTCTTGGCCGGCACGATCCGTCGTACCGGAGACGACGAGCGCGACCTCGCCCTCGCCGCCACCCTCGCGCGGTCGTCGAAGGACCTCGAGGAGCACGAGTACGCCGTCCGCTCGGTCGCCGACGCGCTCGAGCCGCACTGCTCGTCGATGAACGTGCCCGAGGCGCCGTTCGTGCTCCACCTCCCCAACGTCATGCACCTCGCGACCGACGTGGCCGGCGTGGTCCACGACGCCGAGACCGTCTCCTCCCTCCAGCTCGCCGAAGCCCTGCACCCGTCGGCTGCGGTCGGCGGCACTCCGACCACTGCCGCCACCCGGCTGATCGCCGAGATCGAGGGCATGGACCGCGGCCGCTACGCCGGGCCGGTCGGCTGGATGGACGCCGCCGGCGACGGCGAGTGGGGGATCGCCCTGCGCTCCGCCGAGGTCCACGGCGCGACCGTCCGGCTGTTCGCGGGCTGCGGCATCGTGGCCGACTCCGATCCCGAGGCCGAGCTGGCCGAGGCGCAGGCGAAGTTCGTCCCGGTACGGGACTCCCTCTCAGCGGACTGAGCTCAGACGTCCTGATCTCAGAGGTCCTGACCCTCCGGGAGCCGCACGTAGGACTGCGACTCGGGCAGCAGCTTCGCGAAGTGGCCGTCGACGATGCCGAGCCCGGCCTCGGAGTAGACCCGGTCGTGGATCGCCAGGTTCCGCGACGCGCCCACGGCACGTGCGAAGTCGACCGCCTCCGACGCCTTGAGCCATGGCGCCGAGACCGGCGCGCAGAGTACGTCAACGGGGAGACCCGGTCCGGTCAGCGCGTCGCCGGGGTGGAAGAGGGTCTCGCTGCCGGCGGTGACGACGTACCCGGAGTTGTGGAACCGCGGGAGCTCCGGGTGGATCACGGCGTGCAGCTCGCCGACCGCGCGGACCGGGAGTCCGGCGTCGAACTCCTCGCCGGGCGCCACCACCGTGAGCCGCTCGGCCAGGTCCGGGGCGTCCTCGCGGACCCGCGCGGCCACCGCCGCGATGGTGAAGACCGGGGCGTCGGCGGCCCGGAGCCGCTCCGGTAAGTAGTGGTCAGGATGCTCGTGCGTCACCAGCACCACCGTGGCGCCGTCGACCGCCTCCGGCCCGGTCCAACCGCCCGGGTCGATCACCATGGCGACACCCTCGTGCTCCACCCGGACGCACGCGTGCCCGAACTTCGTGATCCGCATCCGGCCACCGTAGACGGGTGTGACGGAAGATCACGGCAGATCACGGCCTGGTAACAGGTCCGCTGACCGACCGCGCACGTCCTGTTGCCATGACACGGCTTGGGGCTACTGTGCCCCGAACGCCGACAAGACTGAGCCGATCACGGGCTCACGTCACGGGGCGCGCGGAGGTCCGCTGACAGGGTGGACCGCACGACAATTGTGAGGTTGCAACTGATGAGAAGCATCCGCAAGGCAGCGCCGGTGGCCCTGGCCGCGGCTCTCGCACTGGGCGTGACGGCATGCGCCGAGTCCGAGCGCGACCCCTCGGGCAACGAAGGCGACGGCGGTGGTGGCACGTTCACCTTCGGCGCCGCAGGAGCCCCTGAGATGTTCGACCCCCTCTACGCGACGGACGGCGAGACCTTCCGCGTCACCCGCCAGATGTTCGAGGGCCTCCTCGACATCGAGCCCGGCAGCGCCGAGGTCGTCCCCGGGCTCGCCACTGAATGGACCTCCAACGAGGACGGGACGGTCTGGGACTTCACGCTGCGCGATGACGTGACTTTCCACGATGGCACCCCGTTCAACGCCGACGCGGTCTGCGCCAACTTCGAGCGGATGTTCGACCAGAACGAGGCCGGCCAGGTCGCCGCCGAGTACTGGGGCTACGTCATGGGCGGCTTCGCCAACGCCCCTGAGGACTCGCTGTACGGCGGGTGCGAGGCCACCGACGAGTTCGTCGCGCAGGTGACCATCACCCGCGCCACCTCCGGCTTCCCGACCATGCTGACCCTCTCGTCCTTGGCGATGCAGTCGCCCGAGGCGATGGAGGCCGGCGACGCCAACGGCATCGCCGCCGAGGGCGAGGGCTTCGCGTTCCCCGAGTACGCGCAGGCCCCGGTCGGCACCGGCCCCTACAAGTTCGGTGAGTACGACGAGGCCAACGGCACCATCACGCTCGAGGCCAACACCGACTACTACGACGAGGCTCCGGCGTCGGACGAGCTGGTCTTCCGCGTGATCCCCGACGAGAGCACCCGCCGCCAGGAGCTCGAGGCGGCCAGCATCGACGGCTACGACCTCCCGAACCCGGCTGACTGGCAGGGTCTCGAGGACGGCGGCAACCAGGTCGAGGTGCGCCCGGCGTTCAACATCTTCTACCTGGGCCTGAACCCCGAGGCCAACCCGCAGCTGAAGGACCTGAAGGTCCGCCAGGCGCTCTACCACGCCATCAACCGTGAGGAGATCGTGACCTCGCAGCTGCCCGAGGGCGCCGAGGTGGCGACGCAGTTCATGCCGTCCACCGTCAGCGGCTACAACAGCGCGCTCGAGCCGTACGAGTACGACCCCGACATGGCCAAGCAGCTGCTGGCCGAGGCCGGCGCGGAGGGCATGACCCTGAAGTTCGCGTTCCCGACCGAGGTCACCCGGCCCTACATGCCGGACCCGCAGGCGCTCTACGACGCCATCCGCGCCAACCTCGAAGAGGTCGGCGTCAAGGTCGAGGTCGTCTCGGCCTCGTGGAACGGCGGCTACCTCGACAACGTGACGGCGGGCAAGTACGACGCGTACCTGCTCGGCTGGACCGGTGACTACGACGCCGCGTTCAACTTCATCGGCACCTTCTTCGGCAACCTGAAGGAGAACGACTTCGGGACCGAGGTCATGCCGTGGGGCAAGCAGCTCGCCGACGACCTGCAGGCGGCTGACGCCATCGTCGACGAGGCCGAGCGCGCGACCGCGTTCGAGACCATCAACCAGCAGATCATGGAGGAGTACCTCCCGGGTCTCCCGATCAGCCACTCGCCGCCGGCCCTCGTGGTCGGACCCGAGGTGGAGGGTCTGGTCCCGAGCCCGCTGACCGCGGAGGAGTTCAACACGGTCAGCGTCGGCGGTCGGTGACGATCGCGTAAAAGGCACAGCACAAGCGGTCGAGGGGGGTCATCTACCGGATGACCCCCCTCACCACTGCTCGGACTAGGGTGCTCGTGCCCGGAGCTCCAACGCGAGGGAGGCGCAATCCATGATCCGGTTCATCGTCCGCCGGCTGATCCAGATGGTCGGCGTGGTGCTGGTTCTCTCGCTGCTGCTGTTCATGTGGCTGCGCGCGCTGCCTGGTGGCCCGGTCTCGGCGATCCTCGGCGAGCGGGCGACGCCGTCGCGCCGTGAGGCGCTGGAGGCCGCCCTCGGTCTCGACCAGCCGATCTGGGTCCAGTACCTGAAGTTCCTCCAACGCGCTGCGCGCGGCGACTTCGGTGTCTCCACCCAGGTACTGCCCGGCACCGACGCGCTCGAGATCTTCCTGCTGCGGCTGCCTGCCACCCTCGAGCTCTCGATCCTGGCGCTGTTCCTCGCCACCGCGCTGGGCATCCCGCTCGGCTACTTCGCGGCCCGCCGCCACGGGTCCGCCCTCGACAACAGCTCGATCATCCTGTCCCTGGTCGGGGTCGCGGTGCCTGTCTTCTTCACCGCGTTCCTGCTCAAGTACTTCTTCGCCGTCCAGTCTCAGCTGCTGCCCGTCTCCGGGCGGCAGAGCACAGACGTCGATGCCACCCGGGTCACGGGGTTCTTCGTGCTCGACGGGATCCTGACCCGGGAGTGGGATGCGGCCTACGACGCCATCCTGCACCTGATCCTGCCGTCGATCGCGCTCGCGACGATCCCGTTCGCCGTGATCTTCCGGATCACCCGGGCCTCGGTCCTCGACGTGCTCGACGAGGACTACGTCCGCACGGCCGAGGCGAAGGGGCTCACCTCCCGCGTCATCCGCGGCCGGCACGTGCTGCGCAACGCGATGCTGCCGGTGACCACGATCATCGGCCTTCAGGTCGGCGGCCTGCTCGCCGGCGCGGTGCTGACCGAGACCGTCTTCTCCTTCCCCGGCATCGGGCAAGCCCTCTATGAGAGCTTCCGCGACAAGGACTACCCAGTCATGCAGGTGCTGATCATGGCGGCCGCCGCGATCTACGTGCTGGTGAACCTGCTCGTCGACATCTCCTACGCCATCATCGACCCGCGCGTCCGGACGAGGTGACCCCGTGACCGACCACCCTCCCGAGCAGCCCACTGAGAGGGCCGGCCGCACGTCGTACGGCGAGCGCCGCAGGCAGCGGATCGACGCGCTGGCCGCCGCCTCCGTCGACGATGCCCCGGGCGTCTCGCTGCTCACCAGCGCCTGGCGGCGGCTACGGCGCAACCCGGTCTTCCTGCTCGGCCTGGCCATCACGACCGCGTTCGTGATCCTCGCGGTGATCTCGCCGTGGCTGGCACCCTTCGACCCGGCCGCCGATCCGCTGATCAGCCGGGTTCAGCGGCAGACGAACCCCATCCCCGGGCCGGAGCCCGGCCACCCGCTGGGCGGCGACTCGCGCGGGCGTGACCTGCTCTCCCGGTTGCTGGTGGGCAGCCAGCAGACCCTGATCGTCGGCGTGTTGGCCACGTTGTTCGGCCTCATCGGCGGGGTCACGCTGGGCACCCTCGCCGGTGCGTTCGGTGGCTGGGTCGACGGGTTGGTGATGCGCGTCGTCGACGTGATGCTGTCGATCCCGGGGCTGCTGCTGGCGTTCTCGCTCGCGGCGCTGGCCTCGCGGCCGAGTCAGTGGACGGTGATCATCGCGATCGCGGTCATTCAAGTGCCGATCTTCGCGCGGCTGCTGCGGGGCTCGCTGCTCGCGCAGCGGGTCAGTGACCACGTACTGGCTGCTCGCGCGCTCGGTGTGAAGCCGGGCGCGGTCGTCTTCCGGCACATGCTGCCCAACGCGTTCGGTCCGGTGATCGTCCAGGCGACGCTCGTGCTCGCGGTCGCGATCATCGAGGCGGCGGCGCTGTCCTTCCTGGGCCTGGGCAACCCCGACGACCGCAAGCCCGAGTGGGGACAGATGCTGGGTGACGCGCAGGAGTACATCAACAGCCACCCGCACCTCGCTGTCTATCCGGCGACCTGCATCATCGTGGTTGCCCTCGGCTTCACGCTGATGGGCGAGTCGTTGCGCGAGGCCATCGACCCGAAGTCGCGGAGGTGACGCCATGACGAACCAGGAACCCCTGCTGTCGGTCCGTGACCTCACCGTCACGTTCACCCGGCATGGCGAGCCGTCGTTCACGGCGGTCGATGGTGTCTCGTTCGACGTGGACGCCGGCCAGACGCTCGGCCTGGTGGGTGAGTCGGGCTGCGGCAAGTCCGTGACCTCGCTGGCGATCATGGGCCTGCTTCCGAAGCGCGGCAACCGGGTCGAGGGCACGGTGACCTACGGCGGCGCGAACCTCCTGGAGCTCAGCGCCGACGAGATGCGCGACCGCCGCGGACGCGACATCGCGATGATCTTCCAGGATCCGCTGTCCTCGCTGAACCCGGTCGTCCCGATCGGGATCCAGGTCACCGAGGTCATGGAGCGGCACCGCGACATGTCCCGCAAGGAGGCGATGCCGCAGGCGCGCGAGCTGCTCGAGCGGGTCGGCATCCCCGACCCCAAGGCCCGGCTGAAGAACTACCCGCACCAGCTCAGCGGTGGGATGCGGCAGCGCGCGCTGATCGCGATGGCACTCGCCTGCGAACCGCGGCTGCTGATCGCCGACGAGCCCACCACCGCGCTCGACGTGACCATCCAGGCGCAGATCCTGGCGCTCCTGAAGGAGCTGGTCGAGGACACCGGCACCGCACTGATCATGATCACCCACGACCTCGGCGTCGTGGCGGGCCTGTGCGACGAGGTCAACGTGCTCTACGGCGGCCGGATCGTCGAACGGGGCGACCGGCACCGGCTGTTCGCCCACTCGGCGCACCCGTACACCAACGGTCTGCTCGGCTCGATCCCCCGGCTCGACGCGCCGCGCGGGGAGCGGCTCACCGCGATCCCCGGCTCGGTGACCGACAACCTGCCCTGGGCGTCGTCCTGCGCGTTCGCGCCGCGCTGCCCGCGGGCGCTCGACCTCTGCCGCGAGGAGACCCCGGTCTGGGAGGAGCACCCGGCGACCGGGCTGCGCTGCCACAACCCCGCGGAGATGAGCCATGCCTGATTCGAGGCCTGAGACCACCTCCCGGCCGGGCGACGTGCTCGTCGACGTCCGCGGCTTGAAAGTCCACTTCCCCATCAAGCGAGGGGTGATCTTCGACCACACCGTCGGGCACGTGTACGCCGTGGACGGGGTCGACCTGCAGATCCGCACCGGAGAGACCTACGGGCTGGTCGGCGAGTCGGGCTGCGGCAAGTCCACGCTCGGCAAGGCGATCCTCAACCTGGAGCGGCCGACCGAGGGCAGCATCCTCTTCGACGGGGTCGACATCGCGTCGCTCAAGGGTGAGGAGCTGCGGCGCAGGCGGCAGGACTTCCAGATGGTCTTCCAGGACCCGATGTCCAGCCTCGACCCGCGGCAGTCCGTGGAGTCGCTGCTCGTGGAGGGCATGAAGGCGCACGGCCTGGCCGACGACAAGGCCAAGACCCACACCCGGCTGCGCGAGCTGCTGGCGGCCGTCGGCCTGCCCCCGGCCGCGCTGGCCAAGTACCCCCACGAGTTCTCCGGCGGGCAGCGGCAGCGGATCGGCATCGCCCGCGCACTGTGCGTCGACCCGAAGCTGATCGTGGCCGACGAGCCGGTCAGCGCGCTCGACGTCTCCGTCCAGGCGCAGGTGCTCAACCTGCTGGAGGAGCTCCAGGACGAGTTCGGCCTCACCTACCTCGTCGTCGCCCACGACCTCGCGGTCGTCCGCCACATCAGCGACCGGATCGGCGTGATGTACCTCGGCGGGCTGGTCGAGGAGTCGGAGGCCGGCGAGCTCTACGACAAGCCGCTGCACCCGTACACCCGGGCCCTGATGTCTGCCGTCCCGGTGCCCGACCCGACCGTCGAGGACCAGCGCGAGCAGATCCTGCTGACCGGCGACCTGCCGTCGCCGTCCAACCCGCCGACCGGCTGCCGGTTCCACACCCGTTGCCCGTGGCGGCAGGACACCCGCTGCGACGACGAGCGGCCCGAGCTGCGCGTCGTCGAGGTCGACGGCGTCTCCCCCGAGCACCGGGTGGCGTGTCACTGGGTCGAGCAGATCGCCGCCGGCGAGGTCGAGGCCCACGACGTCGACCCCGAGCTGGTCGAAGTGTTCAACGTCAGCGACGACGACCCGCCGTTCGTGCCCGACCCCGTCTAGCAGTCGAGTCGCGCGTCCGCGGCAGTCGAGTCGCGCGTCCGCGGCCTACGTCAGGCTGGCTGAGCCACCCAGAGCATCGGGTCGCCCCAGCCGAGGTCGTCGACGCCGTGGAGGCCCAGGGCGAGCGCGACCAGGGTGCGCCGGTGGGCCGCGAAGGTCAGGACGTGGGCGATCATGCCGCCGTAGGTGAACACCTCGGCCGGCTCGCACAGGGCGTCGACGAAGGTGTCGTCGAGCCGGTTCGTGTCCACGACGTCGCGGACGTGGCGCAGGTACGTCGCGCCCTCGACCCTGAGCCGCTCCCGCATCGACGACAGTGATTCGTGCTCCTCGACCGACCAGTCGTAGTCGCGGGTCGCCATCGCGGCATTCCACATGCCCATCTGGCCGACCAGCCGCGACAGCAGCGACCGGATGGTCTGCCGGTCGTCGTCGACGTCGAGCTCGATCGGCTGGTCGAGCTGCTCGTCGGTGAGCCGCTCGGCGACGCGCACCATCTCGCCGGTGAGCCAGACGTGATGCTCGACCATCTTCGTGAGGAGCTCCATGCTCGTGACCTCGTCTCGTGAGGGCAGCCGGAGGCCGCCGGGTGGGTGGAAGTGGACGTCACTGGGCGCCTCGAGCCGCAGCTGGCCGGGCCTTCTCCGCCAGGTGGCCGGCGGCACGCCGTACGCCTGGGAGAACGCACGCGTGAACGCCTCGTGCGAGCCGTACCCGGCCTCCACCGCGATGTCGATCAGCGGCGCCGCCGTCGTGAGCATCCGGTACGCCGCCCGCTCGAGCAGGATCCGGCGTCGGAACGCCCGCGGCGGCTCGCCTGCGACTGCGCTGATCATCCGGTCGAAGTGGAAGCGGGAGAAGTGGAACCTGCGGGCGAGGTCGGCCCCCGAGGCTGCCACGGTCGGGTCGTCGAGCGCATCGGCCAGGTGCTCGACGAACTCCGCGA
Organism: uncultured Actinomycetota bacterium; assembly: GCA_963826265.1. Classification (GTDB taxonomy): domain Bacteria; phylum Actinomycetota; class Actinomycetes; order Propionibacteriales; family Nocardioidaceae; genus Nocardioides. The sequence continues at coordinate 464,504 of CAWGWH010000001.1, read as the reverse complement.
AGGTGTCGGCGGCGACGGTCATGGACGTGATCCTGCCCTGGCGGGGCCGGGCCCTGCTTGATCCCGGTTGCGTCGGTGCCACGATGTGCCCGTGGAGCCGTTCTTCGACCTGGCCGACCCGACGTTCGACGTCACCTCCGACCAGGTGCACCGGACGCGGGACGAGCGCTGGTGGGTCGAGACGTCGTACGGCCTCGCGGTGCTCAGCTACGCGGAGGGCGCCGAGCTGTTGAAGGACCGCCGCTTCCAGCAGGGCAACGCCCAGTGGCCCGCCCAGAACGGCATCGACTCCGGCCCGTTCTCCGAGTGGTGGCAGGAGACGCTGCTGTCGCTGGAGGGCGACGACCACGGACGGATCCGGCGGCTGCTGATGCCGGCCTTCCGCAACAAGACGATCGCGGCGATGCGGCCGCGGTTCCAGAGCCTGGCCGACGCGCTGATCGACGCGTTCGCCGATCGGGGCGAGTGCGAGTTCATCGCCGAGTTCGCCGAGCCGTACGCCGCCAGGGTGCTGTGCGTGCTGCTCGGCCTGCCCGAGGAGAACTGGCCGCAGCTGGCCCACTGGGCCGACGACCTCGGCAAGTCGTTCGGCATCAGCATCGCCGCCGACCTGCCTCGCATCGAGGCGGCGCTGGCCGGCCTCTACGGCTACGTTGATGAGCTGGTCGCGGCGCGGAGTGCCGAGCCGGGCGACGACCTGGTCTCGACGCTGATCGCGGTCTCCACCGCCGAGGACGGCCGGCTGTCCCACGACGAGCTGCGCTCCGCGCTGGTCTTCCTCGCCTTCGCCGGCATGGAGACGACCCGCAACCAGCTCGGGCTGGCCCTGCAGACGCTGCTGGCGCACCCCGACCAGTGGCGGCTCCTCGGCGAGCGGCCCGAGCTCGGCGGGCAGGCGGTGGAGGAGGTGATGCGCGTCAACCCGACGGTCACGTGGGTGACCCGGGAGGCAGTGGACGACGTCGACTTCCACGGGCTGCACGTCCCGCGCGGAGGGATCGTGCAGGTCCTCTCGCACGCCGCCGGCACGGACCCTCGCGCCATGCCCGACCCGTCCTTCGACATCACCGAGCTGCGCCCGCCGCACCTGGGGTTCGGCGGCGGGGTGCATCACTGCCTCGGACACTTCGTGGCCCGCACCGACATGGCGGTGGCGCTGCCGTTGCTCGCGCGGCGGCTCCCGGACGCGGTCCCGGACGGTCCGGGTCGGTGGCTGCCGGTGTCGGGCAACACCGGCGCCTTGTCGTTCCCGATCCGGTTCAAGAGGTGCCGCGGGACCTCTTAAGGCCTGAGCGCGCGGATCCGCTCGTCCAGGCCGCGCCGGTTGTCGCGGCGTACCCTCGCCTCGACGACCTCGATGCCGCCGTTGGGGCTGGCGAGCACCTGCTGGAGCTCGGGCAGCGAACCGACCTCAAGGTGGGGGGTGCGGGTGGCGGCGCACAGGGAGGCGAGGTCGACGCCGTGGGGCGTCCCGAAGAGCGTCTCGTACCGGTCGGCGTACGCCGGGGCACCCTGCTCGAGCATCGCGAAGATCGAGCCGCCGTCGTCGTTGACGACGACGATCATCAGGTCGGGCCGGGCCTCGCGCGGGCCGGCCATCAGCGCGGTCGCGTCGTGCAGGAACGTCACGTCGCCCATCAGCGCGAAGGCGCGGCTGGTCGACGGCCGGCCGAGTGCGGCTCCGATCGCCGTGGAGACGGTGCCGTCGATGCCGGAGAGGCCGCGGTTGGCGATCACCTTGCGGCGGTCACCGACGGCGTACGGCGCCACCATCAGGTCGAGGTCGCGAATCGGGCTGGAGGCGCCGACGACGAGCAGTCCCTCGGGCGGCAGCGCGCGGCTGACCGCTCCGGCAACCTCGTACGGCGTGAGGTCGGGCTCGGCCACCAGCAGCGCGTCGAGCTGCCGGCTCACCGAGCGGTCGGCCGCGCGCCACTCCTCGAGCCACCCTGCGTCTGCAGCATCGTCGGCCTCGGCGGCGGGCTGGCCGGAGATGAAGCGGGCCGCTACCGCGAAGGGCCGCTCGCGCCAGACTCCGGACGCGCCGGCGTCGAGCACCTCGACGTCCTCGCGGCCCAGCAGGCGGGTGACGGGCCGCGACAGCGTCGGGTGCCCGAACACGACCGCCCGCTCGATCCGGGCGCCGAGGTCGCCGTCGAGGAGCAGCCGATAGCTGCGGATCGGGTTCGCGCCGGTCCGCGAGCCGCTGGAGGGCTCGGCGAGCAGCGGCCAGCCGCCCTGCTCGGCGAGGGTCCGGGCCGGGGGTCCGGCATCGTCGCCGGCGACGACCACCGTTCGAGGTCCGGGCGCGACCGTCTCGTAGATCGCGGGCCGCATCGGCTGCGGCGTCTCCCCCGGTGTGACGTCTGGCTGCCACCGGTCCTCGGGCGCGAGCGGCTCGTCGAGCTGGACGTTGAGGTGCAGCGGCGCCGGCGCGTCGGCGAACGTGACCGGCGGCCCGGCGACGTCGAGGGCCGCGACGAGCGGGCCGAAGATCCCGACCTGGTCGGTGGTCTGGTTGGCGCCGGTGCCGCGGAGCCGGGCCGGCCGGTCGGCCGTGACCACGACCAGCGGCAGCCCCGCGTGCGCCGCTTCGACGACCGCAGGGTGGAGATTGGCGACGGCGGTGCCGGACGTGCAGATCACGGCCGCCCGGGCGCCGACCTTGGTGAGGCCGAGGGCGAGGAAGCCGGCGGTGCGCTCGTCGACCCGTGTGTGGAGCCGGACCAGCCCCGCCTCGGCGGCGTCGTACGCCGCGAAGGAGAGGGGTGCGTTGCGCGAGCCGGGAGCGAGCACGACCTCGGTGACCCCGGCCTCGATCAGCGCGCCGATGACGCCGCGGGCGAGCAACGTGGAGGTCACGCTTGCCGATACTGCCGTACGTCGGCGAGCCGGCGCTCCCAGTGGTCCACCCGGTCCGGTGCCGCGGTGAGCCGGGCCAACGCTTCGGGGTCGAGCACCGGCACGGTCACCGGGAGGGCGCCGTCGACGGGGAGCAGCGGCTCGGCGACGAGGTCGTCGGAGAGGAGCTGGACGGTGGCGAGGCCGCAGGCGTAGGGAAGCTCGGGCAGCGCCGCCGCGAGCGCCACGCCGGCCGCGATCCCGAGGCTGGTCTCCAGGGCCGACGACACGACCACCGGCAGCCCGATGTCCTCGGCGATCCGGAGACATGCCCTGACCCCGCCGAGCGGCTGCACCTTGAGCACCGCGACGTCCGCGGCCTCGAGGTCGCGCACCCGGTACGGGTCGACGGCCCGCCGGATCGACTCGTCCGCCGCGATCGGAACGCCCACCCGGCGGCGTACGGCGGCGAGCTCCTCGACCGTCGCGCAGGGCTGCTCGACGTACTCCAGGCCGTCGGCAGCGCGGTCTAGCCGGCCGATCGCCGCGACCGCGCCGTCGACGTCCCACCCGCCGTTGGCGTCCACCCGGACCGCCCCGTCGGGACCGAGTGCGTCGCGGACCGCGGCCAGCCGCGCCTCGTCGTCGGCCAGGGCCTGACCCGGCTCGGCCACCTTGACCTTGGCGGTGCGGCAGCCGCCGGTGCGGGCGAGCCGGTGCGCGTCCTCGGGGCCCACAGCGGGGACCGTCACGTTCACCGGGATCAGGTCGCGCCGGGGCTCCGGCCAGTCCCCGGCGGCAGCCTCCTCGGCGCAGCGCAGCCACGGCTCGGCGACGTCGGGCGGGTACTCCAGGAACGGGCTCCACTCGCCCCAGCCCGCCGGCCCCTCCACCAGCACGCCCTCGCGCACGCTGATGCCCCGGAAGCGGGTGCGCATCGGGATCGACCAGACCTTCACGACACACGCCTCCCAGCGGTGGATCCTGCACCTTCTGTCCACCGGACTCGGTGCAGGATCCACCGACCGAGTCGGGGCTTCACCGGGCAGCGGTGAGCGGCGCACCGTCTCGTCGAAGGAGACGGTGCAGGATCCACCGCCTGCTCGTCGGCTCACCGCCCCGCCGCCCGGTTCTGCAGTGCGACCCGATCCACCTTGCCGTTGCCCAGCAGCGGCAGCGCGTCGAGGACGACGACCTCGCGCGGGGCCCACGAGCGGGGGTGCACCTCGGCCACCCAGGCCCGCCCCGTCTCGGTGTCGAGCTCACCCACCACGAACGCCACCACCCGGTTCCCCCACTCCTCGTCCGGCACCCCGACGACTGCAGCGTCGACCACGTCGGGGTGCTCGCGGAGCCGGGCGGCGACCGCGGGGGTGGGCACGTTGACCCCGCCACTGATCACGATGTCGTCCAGCCGCCCCAGCACGTGCAGCCGGCCGTCCTCGTCGAGCCGGCCCGCGTCGGAGGTCAGGAACCAGCCATCGGCGAGTACTTCGTCGGTCGCCTTCGGGTCGCCGTCGTACCCGGCGAACAGCGTGGGGCCGCCGATCCGGATCCGGCCGTCGTCTCCGACGGCGAGCGCCACCCCGTCGAGCGGGTAGCCGTCGTACACGCAACCGCCGCAGGTCTCCGCCGTGCCGTACGTCGCCACGACCCGGATCCCCTCCGTTTCGGCCCGCTGCCGGAGGAACGGGTCGATCGGACCGCCACCGAGCAGCACCGCCTTCATCCCGGCCAGCGCCGTGACGTCGTCCGGGGAGTCGAGCAGCCGATGGAGCTGGGTCGGGACCAGCGAGGTGAATCGCGCCCTCCCCTGACCGTCCGCCCACCCGTCGAGCACCGGCTCGTGCCCCGCCACCAGGGACCGGACGAGCACCTGCACCCCTGCGACGTACGTCGGTGGCAGCACCAGCGCCCACCGCCCCTCGCCCCCGAGCCGCTTGGCCGTGGCCGCGACACTCGCCAGCACCGCCGCGCGCGGCAGGAGCACCCGCTTCGGTGTCCCGGTCGACCCTGACGTCTCGACCAGGAGCGGCTGCGCAGCATCCGCGTCGAGCCAGGCCCGCACCGTCGCGACCACCTCGCCCGGCTCGCCGGCGACGCGCAGGGGCTCCATGACCGAGAACGCTAGTCGCCGGGCCCCCTGCGCCTCACTGGCCGCCCCTTCACCGGCCGGTACCCGTCGAAGCGTGACTCCACCACGCCCTCGCCGCCGGTGAGGTCGGGCAGCTGTCGCTGCAGCTCGTGCAGCCGGGTCGCGACGAGGCGCGCCTCGAGCTCGGTGAGCTCACCGGAGCCGGTCTGCGAGGTGACCTCCGCGCCCCACCGCCCCAACAACCGCTGCAGCCGGGCCGCGGCGTCGGTCGGCACCTCGAGCATCACGCGCAGCACGGGCTCGCACACCACGGTCCTGGCCCGTTCCAGCGCCTGCCGCAGCACGAGCGGCGTCACCTGCCGATAGTCGTACGACGTGCTGAGCGGGCCACGTCGCGACGGCGGCCCGTCCCAGGTGCTGTAGGCGCACTCGGTCAGCGTCACGACGCAGTCGGTCACCCCCCACCCGTAGCGCCCGACCCGCAGGCTGCGGCGGACGTGCCGCTCGATCGCGTCGGAGAAGCCCTCGGCACTCTTGAACAGGTACAGCGGCATGTCACGGGCGGGCGAGTCGACGACGAACCGGAAACCCGACCCGGGGCGGCCGGGCGCGACCCGCAGCCCGATCGTCGCCTGGTAGGAGTTCTCCTCGGTGTTGAGGCGGAGCACCGCCTCGCCCGTTCGTCGCGGCCTCTCGACGTGCAGCACTGCGGCGTCCGCGAACGTCACCTCGATCCCGTGCTCGTCGGCCAGGGTCGCACCGATCACCTCCTGCTGCACCCGGCCATAGAGGGACACCACCGACCCGCCGGACTCATCGGCGCGGACGTCGATGAGGGGGTCCTGGTCGGCCAGCTGCTCCAGGGCGGCACGCAGCGCCGGGCCCTGCGCCGGGTCCAGCGCCGCCACCGACGCCTCCAGCGTCGGCGGCGGGAAGTGGTGGGGCTCGGCCCGGGCGGCCGCACCGAAGCCGTCGCCGACCCGGACCGCGGCGAGACCGCTCACTCGTCCGACCTGCCCGGCCGCCAGCCGGTCCACCCGCACCCACGACCCGGCGTCGTGGACCGCGAGTCCGCCGACCTTGCCGGATCGCCCTTGCGGCAGCTCGATCCGCTGCCGCACCCGGAGCTCGCCATCGAACATCCGGACGTAGGCCAGCTTCTCGGCGGCGTTCCCGCGCTCGACCTTGAACACCCGCCCGGACGCCGGACCGCCGACGGCCGGGCGTGGGGCGTCGGGCAGCAGGTCCCCGATCGCCGCCATCAGCTCCGGCACCCCGGCGCCGGTGGTCGCGCAGCCCGCGTAGACCGGGTGGAGCACGCCGGCGCGGGTCTGGGCCACCAGGCCGCGGCCCAGCTCGGTGGGCGAGGTCGGCCGCCCCTCGACGTACGCCGCCAGCAGCTGCTCGTCGTGCTCGGCGAGCGCCACGGCCTCGCGATCCCGGAAGGCGACGTCGTCGGCCCGGTGGGGCACGAACCGGGCGACCCGCGAGCCGGAACCTACGACGGCGCCCATCGGCAGCACGTCGGGTGTCAGCCGGGACCGGATCGCCGCCACCACCCGGTCCAGCGAGGCCCCGGCCCGGTCGACCTTGTTCACGAACAGCAGGGTCGGTACGCCGAGCCGCTGGAGCGCCCGGAAGAGGATCCGGGTCTGCGGCTGCACCCCCTCCACGGCCGACAGCACCAGCACGGCCGCGTCGAGCACCCCGAGGGAGCGCTCGACCTCGGCGATGAAGTCGGGGTGGCCGGGAGTGTCGACGACGTTGACCGTCCCGCCCGCGAGCGGGAACGAGACGACGGCCGCCTTGATGGTGATCCCGCGGCGGCGCTCGAGGACGAGGCTGTCGGTGCGGGTGGTGCCGGCGTCGACCGACCCCGGTTCGTCGACGACTCCGGCGAGGTGCAGGAGTCGCTCGGTCAGGGTCGTCTTACCGGCGTCGACGTGGGCGAGGACGCCCAGGTTGAGAGTGGGCAGGGTGGGCGGTGCGATCACGCGAGATCCCGTTCGTGTGGAAGGTGAGCAGGGCGGACGCGTGAGTCCCTCGCATCGTCGCCGCCTCCTTCCGGGGATCAGTCGGTTCCAGCACAGTAGGCCGACCGGGCCACGTCGCGCGACCGGTTTTCGGGCACGTTCAGCCGGTCCGCGTCGCCGACTGCTCCAGCGCCGCGATCAGGCTGCGGGCGTCGTACGGCCCGATGTGCCTGCGGTCGCCAACGAAGAACGTCGGAGTGCCGCGGACGCCGCTGTCCTCGGCGCTCAGGACGTCACGGCGCAGCCGCTCGAGCAGCGCGTCGTCGGCCAGGTCCTCGACGAACTGCTCGGTGTCGAGCGACAGCTCGGCCGCGTGCGCGACGAGGTCGTCCAGCTCGAGCCGGTCCTGCCGCGTGAAGAGCAAGTTGTGCATCTCCCAGAACCGGCCCTGCCGAGCGGCGGCCTCCACCGCCAGGCCCGCGAGCTCGGCATGCGGGTGCACCGACAGCGGCAGGTGGCGCGGGACGTACCGCAGCCGGTCGCCGAAGTGTGCGCGCACCTCCTCTGCCACGCCGGTCGCCCGGGCGCAGAAGGGGCACTCGTAGTCGAGGTACTCGACGAGGGTGAGCTCCGCGTCGAGACCTCCCTTGACGTGGTCGACGGCCGGGTCGACCGGGTCGCTGAGGATGACCGGAAGGGCGGCGTCGCCGTGGCCGCGCTTGGCGGCGACGCGGAACAGCAGCCAGCCGACGCCGCTGGCGAGCACCGCCGCGAGCAGCACCCCCACCGTCGCCTCGTCCTGCAGCTGGTCGTCGGTGAACGCGAGCGAGGCGATGAGCAGGGAGACCGTGAAGCCGATCCCCGACAGGGCGGCCCCGGCCCAGACGTGCCCGGAGCCCACGCCCTGCGGCAGCGTGCCCCAGCCGAACCGGGTGGCCCCGAGTGCACCGACCCCGATCCCGACCAGCTTGCCGACGACCAAGGCCACCACCACGCCCCACGTGACCGTCGAGGTGAGGGCCTCGCCGAGCAGCCCGCCCCGGAGGTCGACCCCGGCGTTGGCGAGCGCGAAGATGGGAACGATGACGTAGCTGGTCCAGCCGTGCAGCACCTCCTGGAGGCGCTCGTTGACGGAGATGGCCCGGTTGAGCTGCTGCCGTGCGTTGCGCTGCAGAGTGGGCAGCGGCGACTGCCGGAACGCGCGGAACTGTCGGGCCGCCGACTCGACCAGCACCCGGTCCGGGTCGATCGCCGGCACCAGGAGGCCGGAGACCATGCCGGCGATCGAGGCGTGCAGCCCTGACTGGAGGGTCGCGATCCACAGCACGACCACCACCGCGACGTACGGCGACGCCCGCCAGACGCCGACCCGCGCGATGCCGCCGAGCACCAGCAGGCACGCCGCGGCGACGCCCAGCGCGCCGAGGTCGATCTCGTCGGAGTAGACGATCCCGATCACCGAGACCGCCACGATGTCGTCGATCACGGTGAGGGTGAGCAGGAAGATCCGGAGCTGGGTGGAAACCGCCGGGCCGACCAGCGCCAGCATCCCGAGCAGGAACGCGGTGTCGGTGCCGATCACGGTGCCCCACCCGGCCGCGGCGTCGCCCCCCGGGTTGAGCGCCAGGTAGAGCAGCGCGGGGACGAGCATCCCGCCGATCCCCGCGGCCAGCGGCACCGTCAGCCGGCTCCGCTCGGTGAGTTCGCCGACCGAGAACTCCCGTCGTACCTCGAGACCGACGACGAAGAAGAACACCACCATCAGGCCGTCGTTGATCCAGTGGTGCAGGTCCATGGTGACGCCGCTGCCCGCCAGCCTCACGGACAGCTCGGAGTGCCACAGGTCGACGTAGTAGACCGACAACGGCGAGTTCGCCCAGACCAGGGCCAGCAGCGAGACCGCCACCAGCAGACCGGCACTGCCCGCCTCGGTGCGGATGAACGCGTGGCGTGGTTCGCGGTGCCGCTCCTCGAAGTCCGCGTGGAGATCGGCCTCCGAAGCCTCCTGCGCTGTCACTCGACGACTCTAGCCGCGGGCACCACCGAGCCACGGGGGCCGACCTGCTTGAATCCCCCGCATGCTGCCGCCCACCTCCGACTGGATCGCCGGCGCCCGGCCCCGCACGCTGCCGGCCGCGATCGCGCCGGTGCTGGCGGCGACCGCGCTCGCGGCCTACGACGACGCCCTGGTGTGGTGGAAGGCGCTGCTCGCCCTCGTGGTGAGCCTGGCCCTCCAGGTGGGCGTCAACTACGCCAACGACTACTCCGACGGGATCCGCGGCACCGACGACGAGCGGGTCGGCCCGATGCGGCTGGTCGGCTCCGGCCGCGCGACCCCCGCGGCCGTCAAGGCGGCCGCGCTGGCCGCCTTCGGCGTCGCGGCCGCGGCCGGCCTCGTGCTCGCGGCGACGACCGCCTGGTGGCTGGTCGCGGTCGGCGCCGTGTGCGTCGTCGCGGCGTGGTTCTACACCGGCGGCTCGCGCCCGTACGGCTACCTCGGCCTGGGCGAGGTGATGGTCTTCGTGTTCTTCGGGCTGGTCGCGGTCGTCGGCAGCTACGGCGTGCAGGCCGAACGGGTCAGCGGCCCGTCGGTGTGGGCGGGCGTCGGGATCGGGGCGATCACCTGCGCGATCCTGATCGTCAACAACCTGCGCGACATCCCGACCGACACCGTGGCCGGCAAACGGACGCTGGCGGTCCGGCTCGGGGAGCCGCGCACCCGCGGCCTCTACGTGCTCCTGCTCGGCGTCGCCGTGGTCGCGGCCGTCGCGATCGCCGCCGCCACGACGTGGGCCGCGCTCGGGACGCTCGGCTTCCTGCTGCCGGCGGTCCCCGCGGTCCGCGCGGTCGGGGGCGGCGCCCGAGGACCGGACCTGATCCCCGCACTCGGCCAGACCGGCTTGGCCGGCCTCACCTGGGCGGTGCTGCTGACCTCGACCCTCCTGCTGCGCAAATAGCCGGATAACCGGGCGACTGGGCGCGCCTCCCTCGACTACCGTCGATCAACGTGGACTACGAGTACGCCGCCCTCGACTTCTCCGACGACTCGGAGGCCGCCCGCGAGCGGCAGGCCGCCTGGCTGCAGGCGGTCCAGTTCGGCTTCCACCAGGGGCGGCCGCCCGAGGAGCAGCTCAAGGTCTGGCTGCACCACGTCGAGGTGGACGACGTCGAGTGCCGCGGCGTCTGGCTGCCCGAGGGAGCCTTCGGCGCCGGGCCGGTCCCGGTCGCCACCACGTCGTGGTTCGACAAGACCCTCAACACCGGTCGTGACCTGCTCCCGCTCCGGATGATCACCGATGTGACCACCAACCCCGCGCACCGTCGCCGGGGTCTGGTCCGCACCCTGATGGAGGACTGCCTCTCCGACGCGGCCGAACGAGGCATCCCACTCGCCGCCCTCACCGTCTCGGAGGCCACGATCTACGGGCGCTGGGGCTTCGGTGTGTCGACGTTCGGCGAGCAGATCGAGATGGACACCGGGCCCCGCTTCGGCCTGCGCCCCGGCATCCAACCGGCCGGCCGCGTCGAGATGATCGACCCGCGCGACTCGTGGCCGCTGATCCGCGGCCTGCTCGACCGGCACCACCGCGAGCACCGCGGCTCGGTCGCCACCCCCGGTTTCTACGAGGACATCTTCACCGGCAGCTACCACTGGATGGAGCGCAGTCCCGACGAGAAGCTGCGCGCCGCCGTACACCTGACCGAGGAGGACGCCGAGGTCGACGGGATGGCTCTCTACCGGATCGAGCGCGAGGACGGGAAGCGGCTCGCCAAGCTCGTCTGCCTGCTCGGCTTCAGTCCCGATGCCTACCTCGGCCTCTGGCGGTTCCTGGGTGGCATCGACCTGGTCGAGCGCGTGGTCTGGCACGCCGCCGACCCGCTCGACCCGGTGCGCTGGGCGCTCACCGACCTCAACAGCTTCAAGACCACCTCCCTCGAGGAGTTCCTCTGGGTTCGGGTGCTCGACGTACCGGTGGCGCTGAGCGCCCGGCCGTGGGCCGCCGACGGCGACGTTGTGCTCGAGGTCGCCGACGCCCAGGGCCACGCCTCGGGCCGTTACCGAGTGCTCGCGAAGGACGGCGGCGCCGAGGTGTCCCGCACCGACGACCGGGCCGAAGTCGCCGTCGACACCGAGACGCTCGGGTCGCTCTACCTCGGCGGCGTGCCGGCGGCCGGGCTGCGCGACGCGAGCCGGATCACGGGCGACCCGGCCGCCGTGGACCGGTTCGTGGCGATGGCCGAGCTGGCGACCACGCCGTACAACCTGCTCGGTTTCTAGCCCCGACGTACAGTGAGCGCATGACCTGGTTGATCCTGATCGTGCTGGTCGTCGGCGGGTACCTCGCCTGGAAGAACCGCGTTTCCCTGCTGGCCAAGCTCACCGGTCAGTCGGAGTCCCGGATCAACCGGCAGATCAACCGCAAGCGCGACTGACCTCGCGGCTCACGGCCGCTCGTCGTCGACATCTTCCTTCGACCGCCGCGCCTCGAAGGCCACCGAGGCACGTTCGGCACGGGCTTGCACCCGCCGGGCGAACGCCTGCCGGGAGCGGTCGAGCAGGTAGAACGACGCGACGCCGGAGACCGCGAAGGCGATGACCACGGCCCACAGGACCGGCACCTCGTCCGCGACCAGCAGCCAGATCCCGCACACCACGGCGAGGGTGGCGAGGAACAGCAGCACCCGCAGGCCGGTGTAGATCCAGAACTCCTTCACGGGGTCAGGGTAGGCGGTGGGTCGGTGCTGACCGGGTGCGGCCTATCCTGAGGTCGTGAAGTTCGTGCTGCTGGTGGCGTTGATCGCGGTCGCGATCTACCTCGTCGTCCGGGTGATCGAACGGCGTGGCGTACGCCGCCCCCGTCCCACCCGGCCGCCGCAGCGCCCGATCGGGCCCGACGACGACCCGGACTTCCTCAGCGGGCTCAATTAGCCCTGGCGTGTGCCGGTTTCCCCGGATATCCGGGGAAACCACGACTTACCGGGCGACGTTTCACCCGGGAAGCATCAGACTCGCCCAGGAGGTTCTCCACCCGGGTGGCCGGCCTGGTGGATGCCGGGCGTGACGTCGGCCGGAGCCGCGTAGGAGTGCTGGCTCGTCGAGGAGAAGTAGTTGATCCCGACGAAGTTGAACCACAGCGTCGCGACCCCCACGATCGCCAGCCACGCGGCCTTCCGGCCCCGCCACCCGGCGGTGGCGCGGGCGTGCAGGTAGGCGGCGTACACGACCCAGGTGATGAGGGCCCAGACCTCCTTCGGGTCCCAGCCCCAGTAGCGGCTCCACGCCTCGTAGGCCCAGATCGGGCCGGCGATCAGTACCGCGAAGGTCCACACGGGGAACGCGAACGCGTGCAGCCGGTAGGACAGCCGGTCGAGGTCAGCCGGGGCGGGCACTCGCGCGAGGTAGCCCATCGTGCCGGCGCCCTCGCGGGTCTTGAGCAGGTAGAGCACCGACGAGATGCCGCCGAGCGTGAACGCCGCGGTGGCGATGATCGCGGCGACCACGTGGATGACCAGCCACGGCGAGTTGAGCGCCTCGGTGAGCGGTGCGATCGGCGCGTAGAGGACGAGGACGCCGAGCATCAGGAGCGACAGCACGACACCGACCACGACCGGCGCCATCCAGGCCAGCGCTAAGCGGCGCACCGCCACCAGGAAGAGCAGCGCGATCCAGAACGTCCCCGAGAGCGTGAACTCGTACATGTTGCCCCACGGCACGCGGTTCGGGTCGGCCGCGAGGCCGCGGGACAGCAGCGCGAAGGCGTGCACGAGGACCGCCAACCCGGTGAGCAGCAGTCCCAGCCGGTCGAAGAACGCCTCTCGGCGTACGTCGTCGGCGTCCGTGCCGCCCCCCACTGCCACGGCGACGTTGCTGTCCGCGTCGGCCGCCCCTGTCTCGGCGTCCACCGGCTCGGCGACCCGCCGCGCGAACACCAGCTCGGCGAGCAGCGCGAGCAGCGCCAGGAAGTAGACGACGCCCGCACCGGCGACCGCTTGGTTGCTCAGCGCCTCCCAGCTCGCGTCGGTCATCGCGTCTCCTCCCGCTGTTCCCGCTTCAAGGCCGCAACCAGGTCGGCCAGCACATTGCTGACGTCGTCACCGCCGGCCCGCTCGAGCACGGCCACCTCGACCAGTGTGCCCTGCACGTCACCCCGCGCCCGCACCCAGGTCCGCCGCGGCCTGATGAACAGCGACCCGAGCAGCCCGACCAGGGCGAGCACGACGCCGACCAGGGCCAGCCACCGACCCGGTGTCTGGCTGATCTGCAGCTTGTTCCACCGTTCGAGGCGCTCGAAGGTCACGCTGCCGGCGCCTTTCGGCAGCTCGACGGTGTCACCGAGCGCGAGATCGACTCGGAACATCGACCCGTCCGGCTTCTCCAGCAGCTCGGTGCCCGCCTTGTCGAGCAGGTACACCGACTGGGGCGCGCCGGTGTCCATGCCGAGGTCGCCGACGTAGGCCTGCATCGAGATCACGGGGTTCTTCGCATCGCCGAACACCGAGAACGGCCCGGTCTCCTCGGTGAAGGCGTAGGTCGGGAAGAACCAGCCCTCGAGCCCGATCTGCTGCGGCCGGGCATCGGGCGCCTTCACGACGCCGATCGAGCGGAACGACGCGTCTTCGGGCAGGAACACGGTCGGGCCGCTGTAGGCCACGTCGCCGTTGCCGTCACGGATCGTGATGACCGGGGCGTAGCCGTGGCCGATCAGGAAGATTCCGGTGTCGCCGATCGTCAGCGGGTGGTTGACCCGCAGGTCGTACTCCTGCGGCTCCCCGTCGCCCTCGGCATAGCTCACGTGCGACACGAACTTGCGCGCCTGACCCTGCGCCGGGCCGGACGTCATCCACTCCACGTCGAAGTCGTCGATGTCGAGGTAGAAGTCGTCGAGGTCCTCCTCACCGAAGAGGCTGCCCGGGTTGAAGTCGTCGTACTGCGTGAGGTTGTTGGACATGCCGTTGCCGACGACCAGGATCATGCCGCCCTGGTAGCCGAACAGGCTGCCGATGCCGAACCCGGCCATCACCACCAGCACCGAGACGTGGAACAGCAGGTTGCCGGCCTCGCGCAGGTAGCCGCGCTCTGCTGAGACGGAGTCCGAAGCGTCGTCCGACGGGCGGATCCGGTGGCCGGAGAGCAGGTCCCGGGCACGGGCGAGCACCTCGTCGGGCGACTCGTGGGTGCGGTACGTCGCATGGTGGGGCAGCCGGTCGAGCCGGCGCGGCGTCGCGGGCGGCTGGGAGCGGAGCGCCTTCGCGTACACCGCGATCCGCGGCACGAAGCAGCCGACCAGCGAGATCGTCAGCAGCAGGTAGATCGCGGCGAACCACGGGGTGCCGTAGACGTCGAAGAGCCCGAGCCGCTCATAGATCGGGGTCAGCTGGGGATGGGCCTCGCGCCACTGTGATGCCTTGAGGGCGTCGACCTTCGCCTGCGGGATCACCGACCCGGGGATGGCTGCGAGCGCCAGGAGCAGGAGCAGGATCAGCGCGGTCCGCATCGAGGTGAGCTGCCGCCAGCACCACCGGAGCAGCTCGGCCGGGGTGAGCTCGCCGGAGCGCCGGCTCGAGGTGGGCTCTGCCATCAGACGCTGGTCTCGAAGTTGCTGACCAGGCGGAGCTGGAGCCACGACACGATCTCGGCCCACCAGCCGGTGACGAGCAGCACGCCGACGGCGACCATCATCAGCCCACCGGCCCGCATGATCAGCCGCTGGTGCCGGCGGATCACCGCGAACGCGCCCATCGACTTGCGGAAGGCGATCGCGGCGGCGATGAACGGCAACCCGAGGCCGAACGCGTAGAACACCGACAGCAGGGCCCCTCGGCCCGCTGTGCCCTCGTTGATGGACAGGGTCGTGATCACCGCGAGGGTGGGTCCCATGCAGGGCGTCCAGCCCAGGCCGAAGAGCACGCCGAGCAACGGCGCGGCTGCCAGGCCGACGGCCGGCACCTGGTGCACGCGCCAGTCGCGTTGCAGCCACGGCACGACGCCCGCGAAGACGAGCCCGAGCAGGATCGTCATCACGCCCAGCACGACCGTGATCTCACGCTGCCACGTGATCAGCCAGGCACCCACGGCCCCAGAGAGCGTGCCCAGGGCCACGAACACCGCGGTGAAGCCGAGCACGAAGAGCAGCGAGCCCGCCAGCATCCGGCCGCGCCGCGCGTTCTCGAGGTCGGCGCCCGACAGCCCGGTGGCGTAGGACAGGTAGCCGGGCAGCAGCGGGATCACGCACGGGGAGAAGAAGGAGACCAGCCCGGCGACCAGCGCGACCGGGATGGCCAGCGCGAGGGAGCCGGACCCTGCGGTGGTCTGGAACCACTCACCCATCCGCGGTCTCCTCGTTCAGCACGTCCTCCACGAGCTGGACCAGGGTGGTGCGCGAGGGGAGCCGGCCGATGATCGTTGCCGCCGCCCGGCCCTCGGCGTCGAGCACGACGAACGACGGGATGGAGCGGATGGTGAGAACGCCAGTGAATGCCAGCATCGCCTTCCCGTCGGGCGAGTAGACCGAGGGGTAGGGGATGTCGCCGCTGCGTTCGAACGCCTGGGCAGTCTCGCGCGACGACTCGCGCAGGTTGATACCCAGGAACTGGGCGCGGTCGCCGAGCTCCTCCGCGGCGTCGACCACCTCGGGCATCTCGGCGCGACACGGCGGGCACCAGGCTCCCCACACGACGATCACCACGGGCTTGCCGCGGAAGTCCGCGAGGTCGACCCCGTCGCCCGCGAGATCCTCGGCGACCAGGTCGACCGGCTCGTCACGCTGAGCGGCCGCACGTTGCACGACCTGGCCTTCGCCGGTGATGTAGCCCTTGTCGCCGGTGCCGTCGAGTCCCGAGCAGCCCACGACCAACAGACCAGCGAGCCCTGCGAGCAGGGCGAGGATCGTCCTGATCACGGCCGGTTCTCCTCCGGCGCGCCCCCGGCCGAGAACGGCGCCTGCTTGTCGCGGGCGGGGATCAGGTCGCTGGCCGGCTCCGAGTAGGACACCTTCGTGAGCCGGTCGTCGGTGAAATGGAGGCTGGTCAGCGAGCAGAGCGTGCACTGCCGCTTGCGGGGGTCGTGCAGGAACGAGCGCTGCTCCACGTGGAGCCGGGTGGTCCAGATCGGCAGCTGGTGCGACACGATCACCGCTTCGTGGCCGCGGGCCGCGTCGCGCGCGTCGTGGACGGCCGCCATCATGCGGGCCGCGATCTCGGCGTACGGCTCGCCCCACGAGGGCTTGAACGGGTTCCAGAGGTAGCGCCAGATCCGCGGCCGCAGCAGCGTCCTGGCACCCGCACCGAACCCCTCGCCCTCGAACTTGTTCGTCGACTCGACCACGCGCTCGTCGGTCTCGATGTCGACGCCCCGGGCGGCCGCGAGCGGCGCCCCGGTCTCCTGGGCCCGTTCGAGCGGCGAGGACACGACGTGCGCGATGTCGCGGTCGCCGACGACGTCCGCGACTCGCTGCGCCATCGCGCGGCCGAGCTCGGAGAGGTGGTAGCCCGGCATCCGGCCGTACAGCACGCCTGAGGGATTGTGGACCTCGCCGTGCCGGAGCAGGTGGACGATCGTCTCCGCCGACTCGCTCATGCGCGGCTCACGCCCCGGCCGCGGCGGCCGCCCGGGCCGCGCCCGGGAGGGCGTCGAGCACGGTCTGCACCGCCCGGTCGTCGTGGGCCGAGGAGAGGAACCAGCCCTCGTACGCCGAGGGCGGCAGGTGCACACCCCCGTCGAGCATCGCGTGGAAGAACGCGGCGAAGGCGGCGGTGTCCTGGGACGAGGCGCCTGCGAAGTCGCGCACCGGGCGGTCGGTGAAGAACACCGAGAACATCGTCCCCGTGGACTGGATGCCGTGCGGGACGCCCACCTCGGTGAGCGCCTCGGAGGCGGCGGTCTTGATCACGTCGCCGGTCTTGGTGAGGTGGTCGTAGACGGCGTCGTCGGCGAGCCGCAGCGTGGCGAGGCCGGCCGTGGTCGCGATCGGGTTCCCGGAGAGCGTGCCGGCCTGGTAGACGGGTCCCTCCGGCGCGAGGTGCCGCATCACGTCGGCGCGGCCGCCGAACGCGGCAGCCGGGAAGCCGCCGCCCATCACCTTGCCGAAGGTCGTCAGGTCGGGCCGCCAGCCCTCGACGGCGCCGTCGATCCCCCACTGTCCGTGCTTGCTCGCGCGG
Source organism: uncultured Actinomycetota bacterium (assembly GCA_963826265.1). Classification (GTDB taxonomy): domain Bacteria; phylum Actinomycetota; class Actinomycetes; order Propionibacteriales; family Nocardioidaceae; genus Nocardioides. Next base: position 447,437 of record CAWGWH010000001.1, on the reverse strand, counting down.
AAGCCGGTCATCACCTCGTCGGAGACGAACAGCGCACCGTGCTCGGCGCAGGTCCGTGCCAGGAACTCGTTGAAGCCGGGCTCGGGCTCGATCACGCCCATGTTGCCCGGTGCGGCCTCCGTGATCAGGCACGCGATCCGGTCACCGTGCACGGCGAACGCCTCGGTCACCGCGGCGCGGTCGTGGTAGGGCAGCACCAGGGTCAGCGAGGTCGCCGTCTCGGGTACGCCAGGGGTGCCCGGGAGCGCCAGCGTGGCGGGACCGGACCCGGCCGCCGCGAGCAGCGCGTCGACGTGGCCGTGGTAGCAACCGGCGAACTTCACGACCAGGTCACGGCCGGTGAAGCCGCGGGCGAGCCGGATCGCGGACATCGTCGCCTCGGTGCCGGTGGAGACGAACCGGACCATGTCGACCGGGGTGCGCGCGACGATCTCCTCGGCGAGCTCGGTCTCCTGCTCGGTGGGGGCGCCGAACGACGTACCGCGTGCGACCGCCTCGGCGACCGCGGCCTGCACCTCCGGGTGGGCGTGACCGAGCAGCATCGGTCCCCACGAGCAGATCAGGTCGACGTACGCAGTTCCGTCGACGTCGGTCAGCCAGGCGCCCTGGGCGGAGCGGATGAAGCGGGGGGTGCCGCCCACCGCCGTGAACGCGCGCACCGGCGAGTTCACGCCGCCCGGCGTCACCGCTCGGGCCCGCCCGAGCAGGGCCTCGGAGCGGCCGGTCGGCGAGGTGGGGCCGGTGGCAGTGCCGGCGGCGTGGTGGCTCACGCGGCCCATTGTCGCGGAGACGCCCCAGCGGGTGGGCATCGGGGACGGAGGACGCCCGCCTGTCATCGGACAGATCACAACTATTTGTCGACCCGGCTGGCGGAGACACCCCTGGTCCGGGTTACCGTGGAAGAGGAGAAGCCTAACGGCGCGTAACCCCGGGACACCGGAATCGTTGTCTGAGTGTCCCCGTGCGAGGGAGCACGAAGACGGGCGAGTTCCACAGGGAGTCACCAGCATGGCAGCACCGCGATTCGGCCGTTTCCAGAAGGTCACGACCCTGCTGCCGCTCGCCCTGCTCTCGGCGGCGGTCACCGCTTCGCTGGCCGGCGTCGGCGCACCCAGCGCGGTCGCCGAGACCGACCGGCCCGCCACTCTCCCCGACGGCACCTCCGTCCCCACGGACGAGATCGACGTTCCTGCCAGCGTCTCCAGCCCGCCGGACCCGCGCCGCGACGTCGACGGCGGGCTCGACCGGGCGGTCGCCACGGCCTCGGCGTCGGGCATCCCCGCGGCCGCGCTGTCGGCCTACCAGCGCGCCGAGTCGGTCATCAACGCGGCCGACAGGTCGTGCAACCTGTCGTGGCAGCTGGTCGCCGCGATCGGAAGGGTCGAGTCCGACCACGGCCGCGTCAACGGCAACATGCTCGACGACGACGGGCTCGCGACGCCGGGCATCTACGGCATCGCCCTCAACGGCAAGAACGACACGCAGGCGATCCGCGACACCGACGCCGGCCAGTACGACTCCGACGCCCGTTGGGACCGTGCGGTCGGCCCGATGCAGTTCATCCCGTCGACCTGGTCGGTCGTGGGTGTCGACGGCGACGACGACGGCACGCGCAACCCGCAGGACATCGACGACGCGGCCCTCGCGAGCGCCGTCTACCTCTGCTCCGGCAAGGACGACCTGTCCAGCGAGGCGGGCCAGCGCGCCGCGGTCTTCCGCTACAACCACAGCGACGAGTACGTCGACCTGGTGCTGTCGTTCATGAACGCCTACCTCGACGGCGACTTCACCTCGGTCCCGAACGGCGTCACAAGCGTCGGCAGCTTCGCCCCCTCCACGACCGGACAGGGCCCGCGAGGCAACGGCGGCAACGGCGGCGGCAACGGCGGCGGCAACGACTCCGACATCACCGGCCCGGGCGGCTCCGGTGGCGGCACAGGCGGCGGCGGCTCCGGCGGTGGTGGTGGCGGCAACGGTGGCGGCGGCTCCGGCGGTGGTGGCGGCGGTAGCGACCCCGACCCCGACGACGTCCCCGACCCCCCTGGCCTCCCGCCGATCGAGATCGACCTCACCGAGGCCATCGACCAGTGCCTCGCGGACGGCGTGATCGACGACCCGCTCACGCTCAACGTCAATGAGCTTCTGCAGTGCGCGACCGACCTGGTCGGCGGATGAGCACCATCTGAGACCGGTTGATTCGTGTCTCGTTCCGCGCGAATCGTGCTCTATTCGCGTCGATTCGTATCCCGATCGTGAACAAGGCACGACTCGGCCCGAACCAGGCACGACTCGGCCCGAACGAGGCACGAATCAGCGGAGGAGGCGTGCGGCTTCGGCGGCCCAGTAGGTGAGGATCACGTCGGCGCCGGCACGCCGGATCGAGGTGAGGGTCTCGAGGATGGCGGCCTCGCGGTCGATCCAGCCGTGGGCGGCGGCCGCCTCGACCATGGCGTACTCGCCCGAGACGTTGTAGGCCGCAACCGGCACCGGGACCGCCTCGCGGACCGCGCGCACCACGTCGAGGTAGCCGAGGGCGGGCTTCACCATCACCAGGTCTGCCCCCTCGGCGACGTCCAGCAGCGCCTCCCGGACGCCCTCGCGCGCGTTGGCCGGGTCCTGCTGGTAGGTCCGGCGGTCGCCCTCGAGCGAGGAGTCGACGGCCTCACGGAACGGGCCGAAGAACGCCGAGGCGTACTTCGCGGAGTAGGCGAGGATCGAGACGTCGACGTGCCCGCTGGCGTCGAGCGCCTCCCGGACCACGCGCACCTGGCCGTCCATCATCCCGCTGGGACCGACCACGTCGACGCCGGCCGCGGCCTGCGCGAGCGCCATCTCGGCGTACCGCTGCAACGTCCGGTCGTTGTCGACGCGGCCGTCGGTGCCGAGCACTCCACAGTGCCCGTGGTCGGTGAACTCGTCGAGGCACAGGTCGCTCATCACCGGCAACGCATCCCCGACCTGGGCCACCACGTCGGTGATGGCGAGGTTGAGAATGCCCGACGGGTCGGTGGCGCCGGTGCCGACGGCGTCCTTCGAGGTGGGGATGCCGAAGAGCATCACGCCGCCGAGCCCGAGCTCGGCCGCCTCGGCCACCGCCTTCAGCAGGCTTTCCCTGGTGTGCTGGACGACGCCCGGCATCGACTCGATCGGCCGCGGCTCGCTGAGGCCCTCACGGACGAACAGCGGCAGCACCAGCTGCCGCGGCGCGACGGCGGTCTCGGCCACGAGCCGGCGCATCGCGGGGGTCGTCCGCAGTCGGCGCGGACGCACCAGCGGCAGGCTCGGCGTGTCGCTCATGGGCCGGCTCAACCTCCTCGCCGAGACCTCGTCCGTGCTCCGCGCACCCGAGCCCGCTCGGACGGCTTGGTGACCGGCTGGCCGGCTTCCACCATCGCGGTCCGGCGGCTGGCGCCGAAGTCGGCGAGGGCATCGACGAGCAGCTCGACGTCCGGCTTGCTGGCCATCACGTCGACCCGCAGGCCGTGGTCCTCCGCGGTCTTCGCCGTGGCCGGCCCGATCACGGCGATCACCGTGGACGGGTGCGGCTTGCCGGCGATCCCGACCAGGTTGCGCACAGTCGAGGACGAGGTGAAGACCACGGCGTCGAACTTGCCGGTCTTGATGGCGTCTCGAGTCGGCGCCGGCGGCGGTGTCGCCCGCACGGTGCGGTACGCCGTGACGTCGTCGCACTCCCAGCCCAGGTCGATCAGCCCGGCCACGAGGTTCTCGGTGGCGATGTCGGCGCGAGGCAGGAAAACCCGGTTGATCGGGTCGAGGACGTCGTCGTACGGCGGCCACTCGGCCAGCAGCCCGGCCGCGGACTGCTCACCGGTCGGCACCAGGTCGGCCCGCAGCCCCCAGGCCGCGATCGCCTCGGCGGTCTTGTCGCCCACCGCGGCGATCTTCAGTCCGGAGAAGGCGCGGGCGTCGAGCCCGTACTCCTCGAACTTCTCCCGGACCGCCCTGACGGCGTTGACCGAGGTGAAGGCGATCCACTCGTAGCGGCCCTCGACCAGGCCGCGGACCGCCTTGTCCATCTGCTGCGGGTTGCGGGGCGGCTCGACCGAGATGGTCGGCACCTCGTCCGGCACCGCACCGAAGCCGCGCAGCCGGTTGGTCAGCGACGCCGCCTGGTCCTTGGTGCGCGGCACCAGCACTCGCCAGCCGAACAGCGGCTTGGTCTCGAACCACGACAGCGTCTCGCGCAGGGCGACGACCGGGCCGACCACGGTGACGGCCGGCGGTTCCATCCGAGCGGCGCGGACGTCCTCGGCGATGTGCTCGAGGGTCGAGGTGACCGTGCTCTGTTCGGTCGTCGTGCCGACCCGGGTCATGGCGACGGGTGTGTCGGCCGGGCGCCCCGCCTCGATGAGCGCCGAGGCGATGTCGCCGATCGAGCCGACCGCGCTCAGCAGCACCAGGGTCCGGTCGTCGGCGTAGCGCGACCAGTCGACCGAGCCGCCGCAGGTCACCACGGTGACCGCGCGGTTCTCCTTGGTGGTCAGCGGGATGCCGGCGTACGCCGGGACGGACCCGACCGAGGAGACACCTGGGACGATCTCGAAGCCGACGCCGGCCCTGACGCAGGCCTGCGCCTCTTCAGGGCCGGACGCGTAGAGGAACGGGTCACCGGCCATCAGTCGCACGACGCGCTGCTTCTTGGCGTGCCTGACGACCACCTTCGCGCGCGCGGCGTGAGTCAGCGGCTGGCCGTCCTCACCGAAGCCGCCGTCGACGAACAGCGGCCCGGTGGGTTCGGCGGGTTCGGTCGACCCGGTCGGTTCGGCGTCGGCCTCGGGGAGGCCGAGCAGCCGGCGCACCATCGGCTCGTGGCCGGGCACCTCGGTGACGATCACGTCGGCCTGTCGGAGCAGGTCGACGGCGCGCACGGTGAGCAGGTCGGGGTCCCCGGGGCCGCTGCCCACGAAGGAGACCCAGCCCGGGGCGGACGTAGGGGTGGACGAGGACCCGGTGGGGGTCGTGGTCTTGGCTCGCGTCATGCGTTCTGCCTCTTCGCTGGTGCTTCTGGTGTGGTGCTGGTCAGGTTCTGGTTCAGGTCGGCGGCCCCGTCTTCGAGCATCTCCTTCGCCAGCCGGGTGCCGACGCCGGCGGCGTCGGCCGGGTCGCCCGAAGCGGACTTCCGCACCGAGAGCGCCCCGTCGTGGGAGAGGGCCACCGCCCGCACCCACAGCTCCTCCCCGTCCTCACCCTCGACCACGTCGGCCAGGGCTCCGATCGGGGCGGAGCAGCCACCTTCCAGGGTGGCCAGCACGGCCCGTTCGGCGTCGACCGACGCCCGGGACCGTGAGTCTTCGAGGGTGACCAGCGCGGCCACCAGATCGGCGTCGTCGGACCGGCATTCGACGGCGAGCGCGCCCTGCCCGGGTGCGGGGAGCAGCTGCAGCGGGTCGAGCACCTCAGTCGCCTCGTCGAGTCGGCCCAGTCGGACGAGCCCGGCACGTGCGAGCACGACGGCGTCGTACGCACGGCTGCGGACCTTGCCGATCCGGGTGTCCACGTTGCCACGGATGTCGACGACCTCCAAGCCGAGGCCGAGCGCGTGGAGCTGGGCGGCTCGGCGCGGCGAGCCGGTGCCGATCGTGGCGCCCGCGGGGAGCTCGCCGAGGGTGAGCCCGTCGCGGGCGACGACGACGTCGCGCGGGTCCTCACGGGTGGGTACGGCGGCGAGGGCGACCCCCTCGCACGGGTAGGTCGGCAGGTCCTTGAGCGAGTGGACCGCGAGGTCGACCCGGCCGTCGAGCAGCGCGTCGCGCAGGGCGCTCACGAAGACGCCGGTGCCGCCGAGCTGGGTCAGCGGGGCGTCGGACACGTCGCCGTCGGTGGTGATCTCGACCAGCTCGACTGCGCGCCCGAGCCGCCCGCGGACCAGGTCGGCGACCAGCGTCGACTGGGCGGTGGCGAGGACGGAACGGCGGGTGCCGAGCCGGAGTGCCGGCGAGCTCATGACCGCACTCATGACAGGGCCTCACCGGAGGGACGGGTGACCGCGTCGACGGCCTCGGGGTCGAGCGCGAACAGCTCGGCCAGGGCGGCGGCGTACGACACCGCGCCCGCCTCGTTGGCGAGCTCCTTGACCCGGACGGTCGGCTGGTGGAGCAGCTTGTCGGCGATCCGGCGCAGCGAGTGCTGGACCTCGGCCAGGTCGGCCGCGCTGAGGTCGGGCATCCGGGCCGCGAGCCGCGCCATCTCGGCCTCGACCACGTCGGTCGCCATCGAGCGCAGCGCGACGACGGTCGGGGTGACGCTGGCCTGACGGCGCGCGGTGAGGAACGCCGCGACCTCCTGGCCCACGATCCGGCGCACGCCGTCGATCTCCCGACCCGCGTCGGTGTCGCGCAGCCGCTCGGCGAGGTCGGCCAGACCCACCAGGGTCACGCCCGGCAGGTCCCGCACTGCGGGCTCGACGTCATGCGGCAGCGCCAGGTCGGCGATCGCGAACGGCCGGCCGTCGGGCCGCGCCGCCACCACCTGGTCGGTGTCCACCAGTACCCCGGTCGCGCCGGTGCACGTGATGAAGACGTCCGCGCTCGCGAGCTCGTCGGCGAGCCGGTCGAGCGGAGCCGCGCGGACGGCGTACTCCGCCGCCAGCCGGTCGGCGTTGGCCGGGGTGCGGTTGACGACGACCACGTCGGCGGCACCCTGGCGGGCGGTGGTCGCCGTGGCGAGCGAGGCCATGCCGCCGGCGCCGAGCACCACGACCCGCTTCCCGGCGACCCCGCCGGGGAGCAGCCACGCCAGGGCCTCGCTCACCAGTGTGGGCGCGGCCTGGTCGATGCCGGTCTCGGCGCGCGAACGCTTGCCGACCCGCAGCGCCTGCTGGAAGAGCACGTTGAGGGCGGAGCCGACGGTGCCCTGCTCCTGGCCGGTCCGCAGCGCGGCCCGGGTCTGGCCGAGGATCTGGCCCTCGCCGACCGCCATGGAGTCGAGCCCGGCCGCGACGTGGAACAGGTGCGAGACCGCGCCGTCCTCGTAGTGGACGTAGAGGTGGGGCAGCATCGACTCGGTCGGTTCGCCGGCCGGCTCGACGAGCAGCCGCGAGACCTCCTCGACCGAGCCGTGGAACCGGTCGACCTCGGCGTAGATCTCCAGCCGGTTGCAGGTCGCGATCACGGCGGCCTCGCTGACGTGGTCGCCGGCGGTGACGTCGGTCAGCAGCTTGGAGACGCCCTCGCCGTCGCGCGCGAGCCGTTCGAGCACCGCGACCGGCGCGGACTTGTGGGAGATGCCGACGACCAGGACGCTCATGACGCGTGCTCCTGACCGGCACCGCTCTTGCGCTGCTCGTGGTAGGCGAGGATCTGCAGCTCGATGGACAGGTCGACCTTGCGGACGTCGACGCCGGTGGGCACCGAGAGGACGGCCGGGGCGAAGTTCAGGATGCTGGTGATGCCGCAGGCGACCATCCGGTCGGTGACGTCCTGGGCGGCCGGCGCGGGGGTGGCGATGACGCCGATCGCGACGCTGTGCTCGGAGACGATCGCCTCCAGGTCGTCGAAGGGGCGTACGTCGACGCCGGCGACGACCTCGTCCTGTCGGCTGGGGTCGGCGTCCAGCAGCGCCACCACCCGGAAGCCGCGGCTGCGGAACCCGGAGTAGTTCGCGAGGGCGTGCCCGAGGTTTCCGATCCCGACGATGACCACCGGCCAGTCCTGCGTCACGCCGATCTCTCGGGCGATCTGGTAGCGCAGGTAGTCCACGTCGTACCCGACGCCGCGGGTGCCGTAGCTGCCGAGGTAGGAGAGGTCCTTGCGCAGCTTGGCGCTGTTGACGCCGGCCGCCTGCGCGAGCTCCTCGCTGGAGCAGGTGGTGGTGCCGGTCTCGGCAAGGCTCACGAGGGCTCGCAGGTACACAGGCAACCGGGCGACCGTGGCCTCGGGGATGTCCCGGGCGGTCTCGGTGGAAGTCCGTGCTGACGTCACTGCTCCGCTTTCCAGCCGCGTGCCTGACCTGTGCCGGCCCGGTTCCGGACCCGTTCGGCGTCGCGGCCAGATCAATGTAGAAGTTTGTGAACGCGGGAACAAATCGAGTCGATGCATGGGACGCCGCGACGGCTAGCACATGTGGGACTTCGCACACGTACCGGGTGCCCCAACCGCCGCGGCGTGTGCCTGAGAACGACCCATCGGTAGTTCTCAGGCACACGCCGCGTCAACGGGCGAGCGCGGTCCGCAGCCGGGTCTCGTCCACCCGCCAGAAGTCGTGCTGCTTCCCGTCGACGAAGGTCACCGGGACCTCCTCCCCGAACCGTTGTCGGAGCGTCTCGTCGGCGTCGATGTCGACCTCGTCGTAGCTCTCGCCGAGCTCGGCGCAGACCCGCTCGATCACGGCCCGGGCGTCGTCGCAGAGGTGGCAGCCGGGTCGGCTGTACAGCGTGACGCGGGCGGCCACGGCTACTCCAGGAGGCCGAGCGCGCGGCGCCGCTCGAGGCCGCGCAACCGGCCCTTCTGGACCTTGCCGGTGACGGTCAACGGCAGCTCGTCGACGACCTCCACCCGGCTTGGTCGCTTGAAGCCTGCCAACCGCTCCTCGCACCGAGCCCGGACCGCGGCCTCGACCGCGGCCGGGTCGGCGCCGGGAGCCCGGACGTAGGCGACCACGGCCTCCCCGGTGTGCTCGTCCTCGACCCCGATCACCGCGACCTCGGCGACCCCGTCGACCTCGCGGATGACCTCCTCGACCTCGATCGGGTAGACGTTGAAGCCCGAGACGATGACGAGCTCCTTGACCCGGTCTACCAGGAACAGGTCGCCGCTCGGGTCGAGGAACCCGACGTCGCCGGTGGCCCACCAGCCCTCGGCGTCGGGCGCTTCGTCGCCGTCGGGCCAGTAGCCGCTGAAGAGGTTGTCACCCCGGACCTGGATCTCACCGGGGTCCTCGCCCTCCGGCGGGTGGCCCAGGTCGTCGATCAGCCGCAGCTCGATGCCGGGCAGGGCTGCCCCCACCGAGGCGTGGTGGAGGACCTGCGAGCACAGCGTGCTGGTGACCACCGGCGCCGCCTCGGTGAGACCGTAGCCCTGGTGCACGTCGATGCCCGTGGCCTCGCTGAACTCGTCGATGACCGACGCCGCCAGCGGCGCCGAGCCCGAGAGCACCAGCCGGACCGAGCCCAGCCGCTCCCGCAACCTGCTGACCGACCGCCAGTGGGCGAAGACGGGCGGCGCGAGCGGGATGACCGTGCATCCCGCTGACGCGACCAGGTCCAGCGTGGCCTCGGGCTCGAACCGCTCCGCCAGGACCAGCGTGCAAGCGTGCCTGGCCACCCCGCCCAGGACGGCGTTGAGGCCGTAGACGTGGAAGAGCGGCAGCACGCCGAGCACGACGTCGTCTGCCCGCATCATCGGCGGCTCGACGGCCGCGACCTGCTCCACGTTGGCCAGCAGCGCGCGGTGGGTGAGCATCGCGGCACGCGGGCGCCCCGACGTACCGCTCGTGTAGAGGAGGGCCGCCAGCTTCTCTGGGTCCTGCAGCGGTGGTACGTCGCGCGGCTCGCCGGCCACCAGGTCGTCGAAGCCGAGCTCGCCCTCGGCAGGTTGCTCGTCGAGCGTGACGACCCGGGTCGCCACCGCCCGCAGCACGAGGTCGGGGTCGAGCACCCCTGGCTCGCCGGTGCGGGCGCGGCCCACCAGGGTGACCGCCTCGCGCACCGCAGTCAGGGTGGTTGCGTCTCCGACCGCCAGCCGGGCCCCGGAGTCGGCGATCATCCGGGCAAGCTCGCCGGCGGTGGAGGTGGGGTTCACGGGGACGCACACTGCCTGTGCGCGCAGCGTGCCGAGGTACGCCGTGACGAACTCGACCCGGTTGCCGAGTGCAACCAGGACCCGCTGCCCGGCCACCACTCCGGCGGCGCCGATGCCGGTCGCGACCCCGGCGACCTGGTCCTCCAGCTCGCCCCACGTGAAGCGCCGCTCACCCGCCACGAGCGCGACCGCCTCCGGCCGCTCGGCGGCCGCGCGGGCGACCAGCGCCGAGACGTCGGGCAGCGCTGACATGGCGGCGATCCTCGCACACGTGAACCCCTCACGCGGGAGGTCTACGATTCCCGGTCATGACCCCGGAGAGGCCGCGCCGCCCCCCCAACCTGCAGCTGCGCTCGGTCCTCGCGGGAGAGGCTGCGGCAGCCGCCGCCGAGGTCGAGACCGCGCTCAGCACGCCGGCCGACTCGACGTCGGCCGCCTTCTTCGACGTCGACAACACCGTCATGCAGGGCGCCAGCATCTTCCACCTGGCGCGCGGGCTGCACCGGCGCCAGTTCTTCACGACGCGCGAGATCCTCGGCGCGGCCTGGAAGCAGGCGCACTTCCGGGTCGTCGGAGTCGAGGACCCCGAGCACGTCGCCGACGCCCGCACCTCCGCGCTCGGCTTCATCGAGGGTCACACGGTTGCTGAGCTCGAGGAGCTGGGCGAGGAGATCTTCGACGAGGCGATGGCGCACCGGATCTGGCCGGGGACCCGCGCGCTGGCGCAGCTCCACCTCGACCAGGGGCAGCGGGTCTGGCTGGTGACCGCGGCGCCGGTCGAGATCGCCCAGATCATCGCCCGGCGGCTCGGGCTGACCGGGGCCATGGGCACCGTCGCCGAACACGTCGACGGCGTCTACACCGGTCGGCTGGTGGGTGACCTGCTACACGGGCCGGCAAAGGCGGAGGCGGTCCGGGCGATCGCGGAGCGGGAGGGGCTGGACCTCCGCCGCTGCTCGGCGTACTCCGACTCCTACAACGACCTGCCGATGCTGACGCTCGTCGGCGACCCGTGCGCCATCAACCCCGACTCCCGGCTCCGCGCCCACGCGCGCAGCGAGGGGTGGCGGATCCGCGACTACCGCACCGGCCGCAAGGCGGCGCGCACGGGGCTGGTGCTCGGTGCCACTGCGGGCGCGCTCAGCGGAGCGGTGGCGGCCGGAGTGGCCCTGCGTCGCAGACGCTGATCGAACACTCCTGAGCCGAACCTTTGCCGACGTGGCGTGGGCCACGTTGGCTTGTGAAGGCCTTCCCACTCGTCCGAACGCGCACTTACCATGGCAGTTGGCAACGGGTGCCGGGAGGGTCAAGACATCAACACGCAGCGTGACGCCGACTACGTGCGGCGAGGGCTCGACACCCTCCGTGCGGCAGTTGCGGCCGTCATCCTCGAGAACCACGCCCTGGCGCTCGCCGTGCCTGGCCCTCTCGTGCTGCTGTCCGAGGCCGCCGTCACCCCGGGGCCGGGCGGCTCTCCCGGAGGCTACGACGACTCGGCGTATGCCGCGTCCTCGGAGACGGACGAGGCCGAGCGCACCCGGTTGATCGCGCTGGTCGACCTCGCGCGCGGCGGCGACAAGGAAGCGTTCGGACTCCTCTACGACCACTACCAGGCGTCGGTCTACCGGTTCCTCTTCTACCGGACCCGCTCCACCCAGCTGGCCGAGGACCTCGCGTCGGAGACGTTCTTCCGCGCATTGCGGTCGATGAACAGCTTCCGGTGGCAGGGCAAGGACTTCGGCGCCTGGCTGATGACCATCGCCCGCAACCTCTGCACCGACCACTTCAAGGCCGGCCGCACCCGCCTCGAGCAGACCACCGAGGACATGACGGCCCACGACGACACCACCGAGGGCCCCGAGTCGGCGGTGCTGGCCTCGCTCACCAACGAGGTGCTCATGAAGGCGCTCACCCAGCTCCCCGACGAGCAGCGCGACTGCCTGATCATGCGGTTCCTGCAGGGCCTCAGCATCGCCGAGACCGCCCAGGTGCTGGGCCGCAGCGACGGCGCCGTGAAGCAGCTCCAGCTGCGCGGCGTCCGCAACCTGGCGAAGTTGATGCCGGAGGGGGTGCGGGACGCGTGAAAAACTACTCACCGGTCACCTCCGTCACAGCCGTAACCTCATGTGAGACGCGCTCGTTGGGCAGTTCGACCGGGGGCCAGCGGGGCCCGCTGGCGACTGACATGACAGGACACGTCCGATGAGCCCGGTGTTCGCGACTCGGCGTCGCGCGGAGGAGTTCAACAGCCTGGTCGAGTCCTCCTCGACCGAGGCGCTGGACCCGCAGTACGCCGACGTCCTCTCGCTCGTGGAGCAGCTCCGCGCGCTCGAACCGCCGGCCCCGCGACCCGACTTCACCGTGGCGCTGCGCAAGCAGCTCATGGAGGCGGCCGACACTCTCCTGCTGCCTGCTCCCGCGGCCGACGCCGAGCGGCTCACGCTGCCGCGCCGGACCGCGCGCGACCGCCGGATCGCGGCCGCCGTCGGCGCCGTCGCCATCATCGGCGCGAGCACCTCGATCGCGGTGGCCGCGCAGTCCGCGCTGCCCGGCGAGATGCTCTACCCGATCAAGCGGCTGCTCGAGACCGCCGAGACCGGCGCCCAGCTCAGCGACAGCGGCAAGGGCAGCTCGCTGCTCGACAACGCCGCCGACCGGCTGGCCGAGGTCACCGCCCTGAGCCGGACCAGCGACCTCGACGAGGCCGACACGATCGCGACCACGCTCACGACGTTCAGCGAGCAGTCTCTCGAAGCGAGCGACTTCCTGCTCGACGACTACGCCGCTGGCGGCGACCGCTCCTCGGTCGAGGCGCTCAACCAGTTCACCGTCAGCAGCATGGAGACGCTGGCCCAGCTCGAGGCGGTGCTCCCGCCCGGCGCGCGCGACGAGCTGCAGGACGCGGCGCAAGTCCTCGTCGAGATCGACTCGGCGGCCTCGGCGGCCTGCCCCGTGTGCCGTGGCGGGCTCGACCAGATCCCGGCCGCCCTGCTGTCGGCGGGTCAGCTCACGGAGCCGACCGTTTCGGTTCCTCCGCTCGTGGAGGAGCCACCGTCGACCGGCGGGGGCCGGCAGCAGCCGGGGCAGGGAGACGGCAAGAAGGACAACGCCCCCGGCGGCGGCGGCGACGGCGGCGACGGCCAAGGCCCGCTCGACATCACGGACCTTCCCGCATCCGGCGGCACCGACACCGGTGACGACCCGGCCGGTCCGCTCGACGACCTCCTCGACGGCGTGACCGGCCCCAGCGAGAACGCCTCCAACGGCGGCGGCTCCGGCGGCAACGGCGGCGGCGGCAACGGCTCCGGCGGCAACGTCATCGACGACACGGTCGACGCGGTCGAGGACGTCATCGACCTGATCGAGGACCCGCTCGCCCCCTGACCGGGGGTTACTCCGGGGGGTTGCCCCGGAACACCGAGTGGCGCTTCATCAGCAGCGAGTACAGCGACTGCTGGATCGTCTCGCGCACCTGGTCGGTGACGTCGAAGACCAGCATCGGGTCGTCGGCCGCCCCGTCGTCGTACGCGTCGGTGCGGATCGGCTCGCCGAACTCCAGCAGCCACTTCGAGGGCAGCGGTACCAGCCCGAGCGGGCCGAGCCACGGGAAGAACGGCGTGATCGGGATGTACGGGATGCCGAGCAGCCGTGCCAGGGACGGGACGTTCCCGACGAGCGGATAGATCTCCTCCGCGCCTACGACCGAGAGCGGGATGATCGGCACCTGTGTGCGCAGGGCGGCCGACACGAACCCCCCGCGCCCGAACCGCTGCAGCTTGTAGCGTTCGGCGTACGGCTTGCCGATGCCCTTGAAGCCCTCCGGCCAGACCCCGACCAGCTCACCGCCGGCGAGCATCCGCTCGGCGTCCTCGTTGCACGCGAGCGTGGCGCCGCCCTTGCGGGCCATCGAGCTGACCACCGGCATCCGGAACACCAGGTCCGCACCGAGCGGCCGCAGGTGGCGGCCGGTGGTGTCGTGGACGGTGACCATCGTCATCAGCGCGTCCATCGGCAGCGTGCCGGAGTGGTTGGAGACGACGAGTGCGCCGCCGTCGACGGGGAGGTTGTCGGCGCCGATGACCTCGATCCGGAACCACTTCTCCGCGATCGGGCGCAACGCCGCCATCAGGAAGCGGTCGGTGACCTCGGCGTCGAAGCCGTACTCGTCGACGGCGTACTCGCCGGTGACCCGGCGCCGCAGGAACGCGAGGAACCGTGCGAGCTGGGGCTCCCAGTCCTCACCGAAGACCTCCTTGGCCGCGAACTGGAACGCCCCGAGCCACTCGCCGGGCGTGATACCGCCCAGGGGTGCCCGCTCGGTGGTCGTGGCGGGCGCGGGCTGCGGCTCGGTCGGGCGCTCCTTGCGGGGCGGCGGCGCCTTGCGCGGCTTGGGAGCCGTCGCGGGTGCATCGGCGGGTTCGGGGACCGAGCTCGCCGTGGCTGGCGGCTTCGGCTTTCCGCCCGCGAGGCCGCGCGCGGCCGACGAGGGCCGGGCGGTGCCGCTACCGCGGCCGGGTCGTCCCCGGGTGCCGATCGGGATGATCTCGGCGTCACCCACGGCCGGCTCCGGTCACCTCGGGTGGCGCGGACTCGATCAGCTCCGCGGCGCGGTCGACCAGCCGGACGGCGTAGCCGCCGGTCGGGGTGAGGGAGCGGCCGAAGTCCTCGAACGCCTCGGCGCTGGTGAAGCGTGGCCGGAAGCCGAGCGTCTCCCGCATCCGAGTGGTGTCGATCCCGCGACCGTAGGTCAGGAGCCCGAGCTGCTCGGGCGAGAAGTCGGCCAGTCGGGCCTGCCGGAGGGTCGATCCGAGGCTGCCGACGGCGAACCCGGGAAGCTTCACCGTCGGACGCTGGAGCCGGCGGATCGCCTGGGACAGCATGATCACGCCGGCACCGGCGACGTTGAACGTGCCGGCAGGCGCGTCGTGGACGGCCGTCGTCATCACGTCGAACAGGTCGTCCTCGTGGAGGAACTGCAGGCGCGGGTCGAAGCCGAGCACCGTGGGAATCACCGGCAGCCGGAAGTACGACGTGAGCGGGCTCTGCACGTGGGGGCCCATCACGTTGGCGCACCGCAGCATCGTGACCCGCACGTCCGGCCGGCGCCTCGCGAAGCCGCGGACGTACGACTCGATCTCGGCGGCATCCTTCGCGTAGCCCGACCGGGGCGCCCGCCGGGGCTCCATGTCTTCGGTGAACATGGCCGGGTCGCGGCTGCTGGCGCCGTACACGGTGGAGGTCGACTTCACGACCAGCCGCTGCAGCCCGGGCGCGCGCTGCGCAGCGGCGAGGAGCTGCATCGTCCCGATGACGTTGAGCTCCTTCATGGTGTGCCGACCCCCGGCGCTGCCGGGGGTCGCGATCACGCTCATGTGGACGACGGTGTCGACGTCCTCCTTGGCGATCACCTTGGCGATCACCGGGTTGCGGATGTCGGCGCGCACGAACGACACGTCGCCCATGTCGCCCCGCGGCGGGACGACGTCGACGCCGATGACTCGGGCGACGCCGTCGGAGGCGGCCAGGGCACGGGCGTAGCGGCGACCGAGGTCGCGTGAGACCCCGGTGACCAGGACGACCAAGCCGTTCACGCTCATGAACCTGGCGGGTGAGGCGGCGGTGACTACTTGCCGAGCTTGCGACGCTGGACGCGAGTCTTCTTCAGCAGCTTGCGGTGCTTCTTCTTCGCCATGCGCTTGCGCCGCTTCTTGATGACTGAACCCACAGGGAGAACCTTTCGACTTCACGGGCCGCAGGGTGGACCCGGCGGCGTGGCCAGCCTAACCGCCGGGCACAGGCCAACAGAATCCGAGCAGAATCCGAGCAGACGAAAGGCGTGCTGTGAGTCGCAGGCTCAGCCGGCGCTGTAGAAACTCTTGCGGAGGTACTCGTCAACGTCCTCCTCGGTGACCCGGAAGGACCGGCCGACCCGCACGGCAGGCAGCTCGCCGCTGTGGACGAGCCGGTAGACGGTCATCTTCGAGACCCGCATCATCGCTGCGACCTCGGCAACCGTCAGGAATTTGGGATCGGTGTAGTCCCCAGGGGTGTTCACCATCGTGCACCGGCTTTCTCTGCGGCACGCCACCGGCTTCCCCGCCGGTGGGCCCACGTGCACGTGAAGGATAGTGCCTTGTGTGATTGATGGGGAAGCAAATCACCAATGAAACTCAAGTGGTTCGGCGTGTCGCCTTGCGTCATGTCTTCAAACGTTACCTAGGGCAGCGGGTCGAGGCCATGCCAGGGGAACACCTCGGACCGGGTGGCGTTGATCGCCCGGTCCAGCCAGCTGTCGGGGTCGAACCCCTCCGACCAGTCGCGATAGGCAGGGGTACGGCCGTCGGTGAGCCGGGTCGGCGCGGTCATACCGAGCCGCGTCTCGACGTACTCGCGCCACGCGGCGGGGGTCGGGGTGGCGGGGTCGAGGGGGGCTCCGCCGACGATCGCCAGCAAGTGGGTCCAGGCGCGCGGCACGACGTCCACCACGGCGTACCCCCCGCCGCCGGTCGCCACCCAGCGCCCGTCGGCGACCTCGTGGGCGAGGTCGTGCAGGGCGAGGTACGTCGCCCGCTGGCCGTCGACAGTGAGCATCAGGTGCGCGAGCGGGTCGTCGAGGTGGGAGTCGCAGCCGTGCTGGGTGACGAGCACCTCCGGCTTGAACTCCCGCAGCAGGGGCGGCACGACCGCATGGAACGCACGCAGCCAGCCGGCGTCGCTGGTGCCGGGCGGGAGCGCCACGTTGACGGCGGACCCCAGGGCGTCGGGGCCGCCGACGTCGTTCGGGAACCCGGTGCCGGGGAACAGCATCTGCCCGGTCTCGTGCAGCGAGATCGTGAGTACCCGCGGGTCGTTCCAGAAGATCTTCTCCACGCCGTCGCCGTGGTGGACGTCGACGTCGACGTAGGCGATCCGCTCGGCACCTTGGTCGAGGAGGCTCTGGATCCCGATCGCGACGTCGTTGTAGACGCAGAAGCCGCTGACCCGGTCGGGCATGCCGTGGTGGAGCCCACCGGTGATGTTGGCGCTGTGGAGGCTGCGGCCGCTCCACACCTGGGCGCAGGCCTCGATGCTGGCGCCGACGACGTGGGCCGCGGCGTGGTGCATGTCGGGAAAGACCGGGTTGTCGTCGCTGCCGAGGCCGCACACGTCGTCGTGCGCACCCGTCGTGCCAGCCCGGGTCACGGCCTCGACCAGCACGGCGTCGTGGACGGTGAGCAGCTGCTCCTCGGTGGCGACCGGCGCGTCGACCAGGCGCAGCCGGTCACCGATGAGGCCGAGCGCGTCGGCGAGCCGCATCGTGAGGTCGACCCGCAGCGGAGACATCGGGTGGGTCGGCCCGAAGTCGTACTCGGTGAGGCTGGGGTCGAACACGACTGTCGCCGGACCGGAGCACTCCACCATGCTCGCGAGGCTACTAGGACCCTTCTGCGAGCGCGCGGGACCGGTCACGGGCGGCCTCCATGGCCGCGAGGAACGCGGCCCGCACCTTGTGGACCTCGAGCTCGCGGAGCGCGGCGGCGGTGGTGCCGCCGGGCGAGGTCACCTGCTCGCGCAGTACGACGGGGTGGGTACCGGTCTCGCGCAGCATGGTGGCCGACCCGACGACGGTCTGCACGACGAGATCGGTGGCAGTGGCGCGTGGCAGCCCGAGGTGGACGCCGGCCTCGATCATCGACTCCACTACGAAGAAGATGTACGCCGGGCCGGAACCCGAGATGGCGGTGACCGCGTCCATCTGCCGCTCGGGGACCCGCAGCACCTTGCCGGTGGAGGCCATCAGCGACTCGGCCTCGGCGAGGTGCGCGTCGTCGCAGTGGGAGCCGGGGGCGATCGCGGCCATGCCCTCGTCGACGAGGGCAGGCGTATTCGGCATGACCCGGACGACCGCCACGCCGTCGGGCACGCGGGCCTCGATGAACGCGGTCGTGATGCCAGCGGCGAGCGAGACCAGCAGCTGCCCGGGCCGCAGCTCGGGCGCGATCTCCTCGAGCAGGACGGCCATGTCTTGCGGCTTCACCACGACCGCGATGGTGTCGGCCTTGCGGGCGGCGTCGGCGTTCGAGACGACGGCGACGCCGTACCGCTCCTCGAGCTCCCGGGCCCGGTCGGGCCGCTTCTCGCCGACCAGCAGTGCGTCGACCCGACGACCGGCCCGGACCAGCCCGGAGAGCAGGGTCTCCCCCATCACCCCGGCACCCAGGATCGCGGTCTGGCTCACGGAACGGTCCCTACTGCTTGGAGAACAGCGACTTCACGAAGAATGACAGGTTTGAGGGCTTCTCAGCGAGGCGTCTCATGAGGTAGCCGTACCACTCGGTGCCGTAGGGGATGTAGACCCGCATCGTCTCGCCCGACTCGGCCAGCCGGCGCTGCTCCGTGGGCCGGATGCCGTAGAGCATCTGGAACTCGTAGGTGCCCTTGGCGCGGCCGTACCGGCTGGCCAGCGAGGACGCGATCTCGACCATCCGCGGGTCGTGGGTCGCGATCATCGGGTAGCCGTCGCCGGCCAGCAGCGCCTTGAGGCAGCGGACGTAGGACCTGTCGATGTCGATCCGCTCCTGAAAGGCGACCGCCTCCGGCTCGAGGTAGGCGCCCTTGCACAACCGCACCCGCGAGCCCTCGTGGGCCAGCGCCCGGCAGTCGGCCTCGGTCCGGTGGAGCGCCGACTGCAGCACCGCCCCGGTCTCGGGGAAGTCCTTGCGCAGCTCGCGAAGGGTCGCCAGCGTCGAGTCGGTGGTGGTGTGGTCCTCCATGTCGAGGGTGACCGTGGTGCCCGCGTTGCGAGCCGCCCGACAGATGGTGCGGGCGTTCTCCAGGGCGATCTTGTGGCCGGTCTCGGGCAGCGCCTGGCCGACTGCCGAGAGCTTCACCGACACCTCCGCCTTGCGTGTCAGCCCGGCCGCCGACAGCGCCCGGAGCACGTCCACGTACGCCGCCACGGTGGCCTCGGCCTGCTCGGCGTCGAGGGTGTCCTCGCCCAGGAAGTCGAGGGTCACCGTCAGTCCGTCCTCGACCAGCTCCGCGGTGGCGGTGACCGCCGACTCAGTGGTCTCTCCGGGGACATAGCTGTGCACGATCCCGGAGGAGACGGGGAGGGTGCTGACGAGGTTCTTGACCTGCTGGCTGCGCGAGAGCATCAGCAGCGGCTGGCGGAGCAACGGCATGGGGCACAGGCTACGCGCGGGCGCGGCGGGCCGCGGCGAGGCCCAGTGAGACGTGGCGCGGGCCGAGCCGGGTCTCGCGATCTCCGCCCAGCGGCTGCGCCACGGTCGTACAGGTTCCAGCCGAGATCTGGCGCGGCTCGACAAGGCAGTGCGCCTCCACCTCCGGCTGTAGTCCTGACGCGACGAGCGGAGTCCGTCCTTCTGCCCGTTCGACGCGCCGCATGACGGTCGGGACGGGTGGGTGAACTGGCCCTAGTTGTCGGCGGGCTCGAGCGTCGCAGAGAGTTCCGCCTCTGCTCGGACGGCTAGCTCTGCACGGTTGCGGGTGTTGGTCTTGGCGAGTGCGTTCGAGACATGGCGTTCGACGGTCTTCCGGGAGATGAACAGGGCTTCAGCGATCTCGGGGTTGCTGGCCCCGGCACGGATCATCTGCACTACCGCTCGTTCGCGATCGGTCAGCTGGTCGCCGTCTTCGGCCGGTCGCCTGCCCGGATGCCAGGTTCGTATCCCGCATGCCCGGAGCAGCTGCAGGGCGCGCTGCCGCTCGGCAGTTGCGTGCATCTCGTGGGCGCTCTCGGCGGCACGCCCGAGGACGGATACCGCAGCGGCGTTGTCGGTGTGGCTCAGGAGCTCTCCGAGATCAAGGTCCGCCCAGACGCTCTCGAGACCGGCGTTCATCGACCGGGCGAGCGTGCCGACCTGCGCCATCAGAGCGGCGGCCGCGTCGGCATCCTCGGACCCGAGGATCAGCGCCCGCGCCCGATCGCTCCAGAGCCGGCTTTGCCCGTTCGCGGTGACATGGGTCCCGTCCCAGCGCCCTAGCGCATCGGCTGCCGCCTCGAGGTGCCCGATGCGTGCGAATGCCTCCGCCACCCGGAGCTCGACCTCGGCGCGGCATCGATCGCAGCCGGCCTGGTCGGCGTCCTCACGTGCGGCCACCATGCCGGTGACGACGTCGTCGTCACCCGAGGGATGGGCCAGCCGAGCCGACCACTGTGCGTGGGCGAGCCGAATGTGGAGACGGGAGTGTGGATGGGGTTCGGCGTCGATGAGTTCCACAAGGCGGCCGCGGCCGGCCGACCACCCATGCAACGAGACGTCGATCTCGGGCCCGAGCGCGTCCACCCATGGCACCGAGAGCCAACTGGGTACGACGACCGGGGCTCGGTCCGCCACGGCCGACAACTCCTCGGCGGCGGCGCGAGCATCAGTCAGCCGACCCAACGAGTACAGGGTGACGGCCAGTATGAACCCTGACTCGAAGGCGATAGCTGGCAGCGGCTCGCGCACTGCGGCCAGCCGCACGGCTCGGGCCTTGACCTCGGCCTCGAGGTACTGGCCGAGCAGCCGATGGGCGACCGCGGCATGCAGGGCACCGCGCAAGCGATCCTCGGTGGCGTGCGCTGATGTGGCGATCCGTTCGGCCGTGGTGAGCATCAGGTCGGTCTGCTCGGTGCGCAGGGCGAAGTAGAACTCCGCGTGGAGAGAGCAGACCAGTGCGGCCCGTTCGTCCGGACTCAGCGCTTGCTCCCCGCCGCGGAGGGTGATCAGGGTGCGGGTCATCCGGACTGCACGTTGCATCGGCAGCCGAGATTCGGCTCCGCTGTTCGCGGCGACCTCGGATGTGTGCGCCTCCCACTCGATCCGCGCGGCAAGGTCGAGACCGGCCGGCGCTGGGTCCCCCAGCAGGGCTCGGGCGTGGTCGGGATCGCCGCTGGCGAGAGCGCACTGGGACGCCCGAAGCCTCGCCAGTGCGCGTTCCGGGGAGGTTGTCGATTCCACCATGAGCGCTGTCCAGTACTGGAGGGCAAGGGCAGGATGACCGATCTCGGATGCGAGCCGCGCGACCGCCTTCAGCAGACTGCGTGCACCGTCCGCGTCGGCCGCAGTCCGGGCGATCTGCGCGCATTCCTCAAGGTCCTCCGGTCCGAGAAGCCGTCGATGCGGCGACCGCAGCAGCCGTCGGGTTACCTCGACTGCGGACGCTCCCGAGGCCCGGCGGTGCACCAGGATCCGCCGCAGCCGCACGGTGTCGTCCCCGGCATCCGCCTCAAGATACGAAGCCACCGCGGCGTGCAGCTGACTGAGCAGCTCGACGGACGTGCTGGACAAGACCGCGTCCCCGAACGCGTCGTGAGCCAGCCGCGAGGTTCCCCCGGCCTCGATGACGAGCCCGAGGTCGACCACCGCACGGCTCGCGGCGGCACACCTGTCGGACGTCCAGCCGAGCAGCCGTGCGATGGTCTCGATGTCGGCCGGCGACGCCCAGAGTGCCAGCACGGCCGCGTAGCGCAGCGCATCCGGCGGCAGCTGAGCCAGTCGTGTCTGGACCAGCCTCGCGGTCTCCAGCTCTGGGTTCTCGGCGCGCGCGAGCTCGGTCAGCCAGAACGGAACGCCGCCGGCGCGTGTCACCATCGCTGCCGTCGCGTCCTGGTCCAGGTCCGGGCGCAGTGAGGAAACCAGCCGAAGGGCATCGTCGCGCCCGAGCGGCCCGAGTTCGAGATCGCACACCCGCCCGGGATCGTCGAGGAGGCGTCGCGCGGTCAGGGCGAACCTGTTCATCGCGGGCCCCGGTCGGGACGCCACCACCAGGCTGAGCGGGCGCCCGGCGGCCTCGGCGTCCCGTAGCAGGTAGTGGAGCAACGCCAGACTCAGTCGATCCACCCACTGCAGGTCGTCGACGAGCACGACGACCGGACCCGCGTCCGCGACGCAGCGCCGGGTCGCCTCCAGAACCTGCACTGGCTCGAGCTGCCGAACCGGCTCCTCCAGGAGTGCCGACAGCCTCGAGTGTTCCCCCTCGACGTCACCAAGGGATCGAAGCATGGTGGCCACGCCGGCAAAGGGAACCATCCGTTCCCATTCGCATCCATCCACGGGCAACACCTGGGAGGAGCTCACCACCGGTGCTACCGCGGCCAGAAGCCGGGACTTCCCGACCCCCATCTCTCCACGAACCAGGCCGACGGCGAGCCGCGAAGTCGCATGGCTGCGAGTGATCAGGTCGCCGAGCCGGGCGAGTTCAGTGTCCCGCCCGACGAACGGATGCGCGGACACGTCCTCACGATACGCCCGTGCCCGGGATGAGGGAGTTCACCGATGCTCGCCGACTCCATCCCCGCCTACTTTCGACGGGCCCGACAAGCCGGAAACCAACCAAGGAGATGGGAACCATGTACAGGAAACACCTCGCCCTCGCGGCCCTCCCGCTGGCAGCTGTCGCGCTGCTCGGCGGCCACGCCACCGCGACGTCCACGCCGCCCCCGGGCTGCTTCACGATCCCCGCGTGCGAATACCCACTCACCGCGCCGTCGGAGACCCCCACGCCGGCTGACTTCTCCACGCCGGCTGAGACCACCCCGCCGGCTGACGCCGCTGGCCCGGCGGAGTTCGCTGCGCCAGCGGAGTTCGCCGCATCTGCTGATTTCGTAACGCCATCGGAGACCGCGTCGAACCGCTCCCGAGAAGGTGCATTCCTGCGATTCCTCGACGTCCGGGACAAGGTCTTCGAGCTCGACGTCGGCGACCCCGGCGACAGTCCGGGTGACGTCCTGTTCTTCAACAACCGTCTACGCACGCGGAGCGACACCGCGGATGCCGGGAGGTTCGCCAGCAGCTGTACCCGGTTGCCCGGCGAGCTGTATCGGTGCCATGGCACGCTACTGCTGGCCCACTCGACGATCGAGCTCGCCACCACGACCGACTTCACGGCACCGATCTCCGCATCGGTGACCGGTGGCACCGGTTCACACGAGGGGGCGGCCGGCCAGGTCCGGATCGCGCCGACGGGCAACCCGGACAGGTCCCGCCTCCAAGTCCATCTCATTCGCCCCACCGCCTGAACCAAGGCGACTGTGACGCCCACGGCCCGTTCGCTCCCCACCACGCTCAAGACCCCGGCGCCGTCGAGCGGCCCTGCCGGCGGCACCGGGGTTCGGACGCGCCAGGCACGAGGTCGAGTATTCCCTGCGATGCTCGCCCCGCCGCGGAGCCCGCCGCCGACCACAGCGACCGACGCCGTAGGCGCCAGGAGCGCCCTCGACGGGGCGGCTGCACCGGTGCCGCCCAGCCCCTCAGGGAGTACGCCGCCGAAGGGTCGCGGCACCGAGCGCCAGCCCGCCCAGGACGAACGCGAGCACGATGGCCAGGTCGCCCCAGACGTCGGCCACCTCGCTGGTGCGGGTGAGGGTCTGCATCGCGTCCACGGCGTACGACAGGGGGAGGACGTTGCTGATCGCCTCGAGCACGCCGGGCATCGCCGACCGGGGCACGAACAGGCCGCACAGCAGCAGCTGCGGCAGCACGACGGCCGGCATGAACTGCACCGCCTGGAACTCGGTGGCCGCGAACGCGCTCACGAACAGCCCGAGCGCGGTGCCGAGGACCGCGTTGACAACCGCGACCAGGCTGAGCAGCCACACGGGCCCTTGCACCTCGAGCCCGAGCAGGCCGACGCTCAGGGCCACGGCCAGCAGTGACTGGACCGCCGCCACCAGGCCGAACGCGAGCGCGTAGCCGAGCAGGAAGTCGCCCCTCCCCATCGGCATCGCGAGCAGCCGTTCGAGGGTGCCGCTGGAGCGCTCCCGCAGCGTCGTGACGCTAGTGACCAGGAACATGATGATGAACGGGAAGAGGGCGAGCAGCGCCGGCCCGAACCGGTCGAAGATGCCGCCGGGCAGGTCCTGGAACATCCACCACAGAAGCGTGATCAGGATGCACGGGACGACCAGCAGCATGGCCATGGTGCGGTGGTCGCGGCGGAGCTGGGCCAGTACCCGGCCGGCGACGGCGAAGGCGATGCGTGCGCTCATCGGCCGGCCCCCTCGACCACGTGGAGGAACGCGGCCTCGATGTCGGCGCTGCCCGTCTCGTGCCGGATCTCGGCGGGCGAGCCGTCGGCGATGATCCGGCCCTCGCGCATGAGGAGCAGCCGGTCGCAGCGGTCGGCCTCGTCCATCACGTGGCTGGACACCAGCACCGCGGCGCCGGCCTCGGCGATCCGGTGGAACAACGCCCACAGGTCGCGGCGCAGCACGGGGTCGAGCCCGACGGTGGGCTCGTCGAGCACGAGCAGCGAAGGGCTGCCGAGCAGGGCCACGGCGAGGCTCGCGCGTGATCGCTGGCCGCCGCTCAGCCGGCCGACCACCTGGTCGCGGTGCGACGCGAGGTCCACCGCGGCGACCGCCTCGTCGACCTCGCCACGCCCGACGCCGAGCACGCGTGCGAAGAAGCGGAGGTTCTCGTCCACGGTCAGGTCGTCGTACACGCTGGCGGCCTGGGTGACGTAGCCGAGCCGGTTCCGCAGCGGCGCGCTGCCGGCAGGTTCCCCGAAGATCGTGACCTGCCCGGCGGCGACCCGCTGCACCCCCGCGAGGCAGCGCATCAGCGTGGTCTTGCCGCAGCCACTCGGGCCCAGCAGCCCGGTGACGCCGCCCCCCAGCGTGAGGTCCAGCCCCTCCAGGACGGTGCGCCTGCCGCGCACCACGGTGAGTCCGGTGATCTCAACCGCGTTTTTCATCATGCGTTGAATTATGCTCCCGGGGCCCTCTCTAGGGCAAGGGGCCGGACAGGTAGCGCTGGATCGTGGGCGCGTACGTCGCGACGACGTCCTCGCTCGCCATCGACGCAAGCGGTTCGACGCGCAGCACGTAGCGCAGCAGGATCAGCCCGAGCACCTGGCTGGCGACGATCGGCATGCGGTGCTCGGGTCGTTCGACGCCAAGCGCCTCGCCCATCGGCCGGACGATCACCGGCAAGAAGCCCTCCGTGAGCAGCCGCGACGACGACGGGTCCGTCACTCCGCGTGCGAACGCGATCAGGCCGGGCT
This sequence comes from uncultured Actinomycetota bacterium, assembly GCA_963826265.1. Lineage (GTDB taxonomy): Bacteria > Actinomycetota > Actinomycetes > Propionibacteriales > Nocardioidaceae > Nocardioides. The sequence goes on along the minus strand of CAWGWH010000001.1, from coordinate 422,688 downwards.
GGAGGCCCGGGTCGTCCCACACCGACAGGAAGACCGTGAGGAAGCGCTCCCCCGCGCCGTCAACCCCGCCGGCGATCACCGGGGCGAGCACCTGGCGCGGGTCGACCGGCAGCTGCATCGCGGCGAGGAAGAGGTCGTCCTTGCTGCCGAAGTAGTGGTGGACCAGCGCCCCGTCGACGCCCGCGTCGGCGGCCACCGCCCGGATCGTCGTCCCCGCGAACCCGTGGTCGGCGAACCGGGAGCGCGCCGCCGACAGGATCGCCGCGCGAGTGTCGGGAGCGCCCGGACGGCGACCCCTCCGGCCGCTCACTGGTGCACCCTCATCGGGCGCGCACCACGAAGTGCTCGCGCGCGAACTCCAGCGACTCCCGCAGGTCGGTCTCGCGCTGCTCGCGGGTCGTCGCCTTGCGCGTGTTGATCTCCACGACCACGTCGCCCTCGAACCCGGAGTCCGCGACGTGTGCGAGGAACGTGTCGGCACTCATGATGCCGCGACCCGGCACGAGGTGTTCGTCCTTCGCCGAGCCGGTGCCGTCGGTGAGGTGCACGTGCCGGAGCCGGCTGCCCATCCTGACCGCCATCTCGATCGGGTCGGAGGCCGCGATCGCCGCGTGGGAGAGGTCAATGGTCATGTTCGCGTACGAGTCCTCCGACGGGTCCCAGCCCGGGAGGTACATCTCCATCGAGCGCCGGGCGCGGGCTTTCGCCGACGCCCGCCACGGGTACATGTTCTCGACGGCGAACGCGATGCCGGTCGACTCCTCGAGGGCCGCGATGCCGTCGACGAACCCGGCGGCGTACTCCTTCTGCCAGCGGAACGGCGGGTGCACCACGACCACCGGAGCCCCGACCGCCGCGGCCATCTCCGCGGAACGCTCGAGCTTGCCCCACGGCTCGGTGCCCCAGACCCGCTGGGTGAACAGCAGGCACGGCGCGTGGACCGCGCAGACCGGGATGTCGTGGTGCTCCGCGAGCTGGGTGACCGCCGACGTCTGCTGGCTGAGCGCGTCGATGCCGACCATCACCTCCACGGCGTCGTACCCCAGCTGCGCCGCGTACGCGAACGCGTGCGCGGACGACTCGGGGTAGACCGAGGCGGTCGAGAGGCCGATCCGGGACACGCCTACCGGTCCCTGCCGTCGGGGCTCTGCCGGTGGATCGCGTCGATCCGCTCGAGGATCACGCCCTCGCGCAAGGCCCACGGGCAGATCTCGAGCGCCGGCAGGTCGAAGATGTCCATCGCCGCGACCGCGACCAGCGCACCCGGCAGTATCTGGTGGGTGCGGCTCGGCGAGACCCCGGCCAGCTCCCGGAGCTCGGCATCGGTCATCGCCGCGAGCTTGGGGATCCACTCGTTCAGCTCGACAGCGGGCAGCACCCGCGCCACCAGCGGTCCCTCGGCCGACGGCGCGGCGCCGCAGATCCGCGCCAGCGAGCGGAACGTCTTCGACGTCGCGACCGCATGGTTGGGAGGGCCGTGGCGCAGCAGGTTCCCGGCGTCGTGAGCGATCTCCGCCCGGATGGATCTGCGCAGCGCACGGATCGTCGCCTCGGACCGGTCCCCGGCGAGGTGGTCGCGTGCGAGCCGGGCCGCGCCGAGCGGCAGCGACCACGCGACGTCGGGCGCCTCGTCGCCGCCAGCCGCGATCTCGAACGAGCCGCCGCCGATGTCGAAGACGGCCAGCCGTCCCGAGGACCAGCCGAACCAACGGCGTACGGCCAGGAAGGTCAGCCGGGCCTCGTCCTCACCCGGCAGCACCGCGATGTCGAGCCCGGTCCGGTCGTGGACCTCGGCCAGCACGTCGTGGGAGTTGGTCGCGTCGCGGACCGCCGACGTCGCGAACGAGAGCATCTCCTCGCAGCCCTTGTCCTCGGCGACCACCAGCGCGGAGTCGACGAAGCCGGCCAGCGCGTCGATGCCCGAGCGCGACACCGCGCCGCTCCCGTCGAGGTGCTCGGCCAGCCGTAGCGGCTCCTTGTGCGAGTACGCCGGGAGCGGGGCGGCACCGTCGTGCGCGTCCACCACCAGCAGGTGTCCGGTGTTGGAGCCGATGTCGAGCACGCCCAGGCGCATACGCGAAATCTACCGGCGATCTACGGGCCACGTAGGCTGGTCCGGTGCCCGAAGTCCCCTTGGCGTTCCCGCGTGCGTGGGTCGAGTTCGTGGATCCCGCTGACGCCGACCAGGTGTTCCGCTGCGACCTGACCTGGCTGACCTCGCGCTACACCTGCATCTTCGGGCGCGGCTGCGCCGGCATCTACGCCGACGCCCCCGACACCGGATGCTGCACGCTCGGCGCCCACTTCTCCGACGCCGACGACCAGCGTCGCGTCGCGGCGCACGTCGGGGAGCTGACGCCCGACCTCTGGCAGTTCCACCCCGGCCGAGCCGTGCGCAAGCGCGACTGGCTCGAGAAGGACGAGGACGGCGAGCCCAAGACCCGCACCCTCGAGGTCGATGGGCAATCGGCGTGCGTGTTCCACAACCGCACGGACTTCGCCCCGTCGAACGGACAGGGCGGCGCCGGCTGCGCGCTGCACGGACTCGCGCTCCAACAGGGCCGGGAGCCGCTCGAGACAAAGCCCGACGTCTGCTGGCAGCTGCCGATCCGGCGCTCGTTCCGCAACGTCGAGCGGCAGGACGACACGTCGTACACCGAGGTCACGATCACCGAGTACGACCGGCGCGGCTGGGGCCCCGGGGGCCACGACCTCGACTGGTACTGCTCCGGCAACACCGAGGCGCACATCGCCCCCTCACCTCTCTACATCACGAACGAGGCGGAGCTGGTGGCGTTGATGGGACGGGCGGCGTACGACGAGCTGGCCGTTCTCTGCGAGGAGCACCTCCGGTCGCGCTCGGCCCTCGCGCTCCACCCGGCGGATCCGCCGGCCACCGCTTGACATCAAGAAAAACCGACCCCGCTGTCCGGACCGGGCGGACCATTGCTCACAATGATCGGCATGCGCTTGGACCATCTCTCGTTTGCAGCCGGACCGGATGGCCTTGCCAGCACCGCCCAGCGAATCGGGGGTTTGCTCGGCACGGAATTTCGTGACGGCGGGGTTCATCCCCGCTTCGGAACTCGCAACATGATCCTGCCCCTCGCGGGCGACACGTACCTCGAGATCGTCGAGGTGCTCGACCACCCGGCCTCCGACAAGGCGCCGTTCGGCCAAGCCGTCCGCGCCCGCTCGCAGCTCGGGGGCGGCTGGCTCGGCTGGGTCGTCGCGGTCGACGACATCGCCGCCGTCGAGACCCGGCTCGGACGCGAGGCCGCGCCCGGCAACCGCAAGCGGCCCGACGGCACCGAGCTGCTGTGGAAGCAGATCGGCATCAACGGCCTGCTCGCCGACCCGCAGCTGCCGTTCTTCATCAAGTGGGAGAGCCCGGCGTCGATGCACCCGAGCGCCGGTGCCGACAAGGACTACTCGCTGGCCTGCCTGGAGATCGCCGGGGACCCGCAGCGGGTCTCGGAGTGGCTCGGCGAGACCGTCGAGGCGCCGCTCGAGGACGTCAAGGTCGAGTGGGTGGCGCCGAACGGCACCCCCGGCATCATTGCCGCGCTGGTCCAGACGCCCAACGGCCTGGTGCGCCTCTGACGGTGCCGTCCGGGGCCCGGCCGAGCCCGAACATCTGGCGCCACCCGGAGACCTACGAGGTCGAGAACCGGGCCTTCGACCGTGGCGGGTCGCTGTTCTCCCTGATGGAGTCGCTCGCGCCGTGGGCGAGCCGCACCGTTCTCGACCTCGGCTGCGGGAACGGCTTCCACCTGCCGCGCTTCGCCGACGACGCCGCCGCCGTGATCGGCCTCGAGCCGCACCCCGCACTGGCCGCGCTGGCTCGCCGCCGTACTCACGGACGGACGAACGTGACCGTCCTCGAGGGACTGGCCGAGTCCCTCCCACTCCCGCCCGCGTCGGTCGACATCGTCCACGCCCGGTGGGCCTACTTCTTCGGGCCCGGCTGCGAGCCCGGCCTGGCCGAGCTCGACCGCGTCGTTCGTCGCGGCGGCACTGCCTTCGTGATCGACAACGACGCCACCCGCTCGACGTTCGGGCGATGGTTCGCCCGCGGCTACCCGATGGTCGACGCCGGCGCCGTCGAGCGCTTCTGGTCCGCTCGCGACTGGACCCGCCACCCGCTCGACCTTGCCTGGGATTTCGACTCCCGCGCCGATCTCGAGGCGGTGGTCCGGATCGAGCTCCCCACCTCCGTCGCCGAGGACGTCCTCTCGTCGTACGACGGCACGTCGGTCGACTACGCCGTCAACCTCTGGTCACGGCAGTTCTGAGCGGGCACCGCTCGGTTCCCCGCCTGGGCGGGGAACCGATGGGTTCGTGACGTCACCAAGCCGGGCGAAGTCAGAGACTCGCGCACACGGTCAGCTCAGCTGGTCCCGCGGACGATCAGCTCGGGGCTGAGAAGGACGCCACCCGTGCGGGTCGCCGGGTGGGTCAGCAGCCCTTCGAGCGCCCGGACGATCTCCACCGCCACCTCCTCGAGTGGTTGCCGGACCGAGGTCAGGCCGGGCGGCACGACCTGGGCCACCTGCGAGTCGTCGAAGCCGACCACGGCGGCGTCGCGGCCGGCGACCAGGCCGCGGTCGGCCAGCGTGTGGAGGACGCCCATGGCCAGCGTGTCGGACGCGCAGACGAAGCCGGTGGGCTGCGCCTCGTCGAACAGCACGGACGAGGCCTCCCGGCCGCTGCCGACGGTGTCGTCGGAGCGGGACGCGAGGCCGGTGGTGGACAGCCCGTTGGCACGCATCGCACGGGTCCAGCCGGCACGGCGGTCCTCACCGATGAGCTGTTCCTTGCGCCAGCCGATCCAGGCGATCCGCCGGTGGCCGCGCTCGATCAGGTGCTGCGTGGCCAGCTCGGCCCCGGCCGCACCGTCGACGTCCACCCACGGGTGTCGCGCCTCCGGGTTGTCCCAGGGCCGCCCGAAGGCCACGAACGGCGCTCGCCGCGCCTCCAGCCAGGCGGCCTGCGGGTTGCCGAGGTAGGTGTCGGTCGCGACGAACGCGTCGACCGCGGTCGCGCGCAGCAGCGCGTCGTACCCGGCCGTGGGGTCGAGCGGGTCACCGGGGAAGAGCAGTACGTGGTAGCCCGCCGCACTCGAAGTCTCGACCAGCGAGTGGACGAACCGGTCCATGGTCGCGTTCGCGGTCCCCTCCTGCACCGGCGCGAACCGCAGCCCGATCAGGTGGCTGGTCCGGGTGCGCAGGTTGCGCGCGGCGCGATTGGGCGAGTACCCGAGCTCGTCGATCGCGTCGATGACCCGCGCGAGCGTGTCGGGCCGCAGCAGGTCGGGGTTGTTGACCGCGTTGGAGACGGTCTGGCGGGACACGCCGGCGAGCTCGGCGACGTCGGCCAGCGTCGGCGGAACCGCCGAACCCTGCGACGGACGGTAGCCCGGGACCCGCGTCATCGCGCCTCCTTGATCGTTCCAATGGGAGGATACAAGGCTGGTACGGCGGCCTGTCGGCCCGGTCGTGCGGGTCCGCTCAAGGAGTGTGGGTGACGTGACCTAGCGTCTCCCCCATGTCGAGGACCGGACCCAAGAGCGCCGCCAAGCAGCGTCCCGCCCACCGCTGCACCGAGTGCGGCTGGGAGACCGCCAAGTGGGTGGGCCGCTGCGGCGAGTGCCAGGCCTGGGGCTCGGTGGCCGAGGTGGCCGCGCCGACCACGCGGGCGGTCGCCGGCCCGGTGACCAGGCCGGCCGTCCCGATCGGGGAGGTGTCGGTCGAGGAGTCGGCGTTCCGCAGCAGCGGGGTCCCCGAGCTCGACCGCGTGCTCGGCGGCGGGCTGGTGCCGGGGGCCGCGATCCTGCTGGCCGGCGAGCCGGGCGTCGGCAAGAGCACGCTGCTGCTCGAGGTCGCCGCGCAGACCGCCCGCTACCAACGGCGCACCCTCTACGTCACCGGCGAGGAGTCGGCGTCCCAGGTGCGGCTGCGCGCCGATCGCACCCGAGGCGTCCACGAGGAGCTCTACCTCGCGGCCGAGACCGATCTCGGGGCCGTGCTCAGCCACATCGAGCAGGTCCGGCCCGAGCTGCTCGTCGTCGACTCGATCCAGACCATCTCGGCCGGCGACCTCGACGGCGTCCCGGGCGGCGTCACCCAGGTGAAGGAGGTCGCGGCAGCGTTGATCCGGACCGCCAAGACCCGCAACATCACCACCGTGCTCGTCGGCCACGTCACCAAGGACGGCTCGATCGCCGGCCCACGGGTGCTCGAGCACGTCGTCGACGTGGTCCTCCACTTCGAGGGCGACCGCAACTCCCGGTTCCGGATGGTGCGGGCGATGAAGAACCGGTTCGGTCCCGTCGACGAGGTCGGATGCTTCGACCTGTCGGCCGAGGGCATCGTCGCGGTCACCGACCCGACCGGGCTCTTCGTCGAGAACCACGACCAGCAGGTGCCGGGCACCTGCGTGGCCGTGAGCATGGAGGGCCGACGGCCGCTGCTCGCGGAGGTGCAGGCACTGGTCACCCACACCGCTTCCGAACGCCCACGACGTACGACGAGCGGGCTCGACTCCTCGCGCGTGGCGATGGTCCTCGCCGTGCTCCACCAGCACTGCGCCATCCGGCTCCACCAGAAGGACGTGTTCGCCTCGACCGTGGGCGGCGCCCGGTTGGTCGAGCCGGCGACCGACCTCGCGATCGCGGTCGCGCTGGCATCGGCCTCCACCGGTCGGCCCGCCCCTCGCGGGGTGGTCGCGATGGGCGAGCTCGGCCTCGCGGGCGAGCTGCGCAAGGTGCGCGACCTGCCCCAGCGGATCGCGGAGGCGGCCCGGCTCGGGTTCCAGGTGGCGGTGGTGCCCGGCCGCAGCGGCGGTCGCGACCGCGACGTCGACGGGATGCGCGTGATCGAGGTCTCCGACGTCGCGTCCTCGCTGCGGCTGCTCTCGCTGGTCCTAGACTGACCGCGCGACGGCGGGAGACTCCGGCCGTCCGCCAACAGGAGGCCGCTGTGTCTGCCACGGTCCGCTCCGAGGAACAGCTCCGGCTGCGCGAGGCGCTCGCGTCGATCGCGCCCGGGACCGCCCTCCGTGACGGCCTCGAGCGGATCCTGCGCGGCCGGACCGGCGCCCTGATCGTGCTCGGCCACGACAAGGTCGTCGAGAGCATCTGCACCGGCGGCTTCATGCTCGACGTCCCGTTCACCTCGACCGGGCTGCGCGAGCTGGCCAAGATGGACGGCGCGATCGTGGTCGACAAGGACGTCACCCGGATCATCCGGGCGGCGACCCACCTGATGCCCGACCAGAGCATCCCCTCGGAGGAGACCGGCACGCGGCACCGCACGGCCGAGCGCGCCGCTCGCCAGACCGGGCTGCCGGTGATCTCGGTGTCCCAGTCGATGCAGATCATCGCGGCGTACGTCGGGGAGACCCGCCACGTCCTCGAGGACTCCGGCCAGATCCTCTCTCGTGCCAACCAGGCGCTCGCGACGCTGGAGCGCTACAAGCTGCGGCTCGACGAGGTGTCGAGCACCCTCTCCGCGCTGGAGATCGAGGACCTGGTGACCGTCCGCGACGTGGCGGTCGTCGCGCAGCGGCTGGAGATGGTGATCCGGATCGCTAGGGAGATCGAGGACTACGTGCTCGAGCTCGGCACCGACGGTCGGCTGCTGTCGCTGCAGCTCGAGGAGCTGGTGACCGGTGTCGACGCCGACCGCGAGCTGGTGATCCGCGACTACCTGCCGTCGGGCCGGCGAGCCAAGACCGCCCGCGAGCACCTCGAGCTGCTGGAGGCGATGTCACCCACCGAGCTGGTCGACCCTGCCGCCGCCGCCCGTGCACTCGGGCTCGGCACCGGCGAGCATCTGGACGGCGTAGTCGCGCCCCGCGGCTACCGGCTGCTCGCGAAGGTGCCGCGCCTCCCCCACACGGTCGTCGACCGGTTGGTCGACCACTTCGGCACCCTCCAGAAGCTGCTCTCCGCCGGGGTCGACGACCTCCAGGCGGTCGACGGCGTCGGTGAGCTGCGCGCCCGGAGCGTCCGCGAAGGCCTGTCGCGGCTGGCGGAGTCGACGATCCTCGAGAGATACGTCTGATTCAGCGCGTGGGTCACGCGGGCTGGTTCCCCGCGGACGCGCGTCTCCTGCTACCTCCGTCGGTCGCGTCGGAGCCGGACGCCCCCGACCCGGCGGGCGCCACCCGGGGATCCGGCCGGCTCCCGCAGATACTGGGGCAGATCTGAGCCAGGAGGTCAGCGACTTGCGCAGGTAGTCCACCTCACGCGAGCAATCAGCCCCGGGCGCGGTCGTTCCCGTCCCGGTTTTGGCCGTCCCGGTTCTTCTCGCCGCGGTTCTTGTTGCCGTTCTTGGGCGGCACCGTCTCGGTGACGACCTCGGGCTCGGGGCGGGCGAGCTGGAAGTGCAGGTCGGAGGGCTCGCCGGCGAGGGCGGCCGCCTCGACGTAGTACCAGCCCGGCATCGCCCAGTCCGAGTAGCGGGTGCACCCGTCGTCGGAGCGTCGAGCCGACCAGGAGACCTCGACCTCGGTGGTGACGTTGTTGCGGAGCACGACGTCCTCGGACGGGACTGAACGCGGGCACTGGCTGCTGAACCAGATGTCGTCCTGTCCCGAGCGAATCTTCACCGTCAGGGTGTGCGGCGAGACCTCCCACGTGCACGCCGGCGTCAGGATCGTCCGCAGCTGGAGCGTGAACGTCACCGGACCACCGGCCACGGTCCGCTTGGCGGTCGGGGTCACCGCGATGTCGCGGTCGACGCACGGACCCTCGGGCGAGGCGAGCACCGGACCCTGGTCCTGGCCGCTCTTCCCGCCGGGCTTCCCCTTGGTCTTGCCCGTGCCGGTGCCCTTGGTGCCCTTCACGCCCTGCCTGGGCTCGGGGTCCGGCTCGGGCTCGGTCTCGGCTGCCGAGGCGCCGGTCGCCGATCCCGCCAGCCGGGCCTGCTCCGGCTTCCTCGGGTCGCCGCCCGCGAGCTTTACGATGCCGACCCCGGTCAGGACCAGCCCGACCACCACGGAGAACAGCAGCAGCCGCCGTGCCCAGTAGACACGCGACGGCAGCGGGCCGCGGGTCAAGGTAGTCATGGCCCCACGGTAGGCAGCGCAGGGCCCGAGTCGGTGGTGCCACGCCTGAGCGTTTCGACGCGCCGCGACCTACGATCGGGCGCGATGCATGACCTCTACCGACCGCTGCTCGCGTGGTATGACGAGCACGCGAGGGACCTGCCCTGGCGCTCGGCCACGGCCAGCCCGTGGTCGGTCATGGTCTCCGAGCTGATGCTCCAGCAGACGCCCGTGAGCCGGGTGCTGCCCGTCCACCAGGAGTGGCTCGCTCGCTGGCCGACGCCCACCGACCTCGCGGCCGAGCCGCCCGGCGAGGCGATCCGGGCGTGGGGACGACTGGGCTACCCGCGACGCGCGCTGCGGCTGCACGCGGCCGCCACCGCCATCGCCGAGCAGCACGGCGGCGAGGTGCCGTCCGACCTCGGCACCCTCCGGACGCTGCCCGGCGTCGGTGAGTACACCGCCGCCGCGATCGCGGTCTTCGCGTTCGGACAGCGGCACGCGGTGCTCGACACCAACGTGCGGCGGGTGCTGGGTCGGGTGGTCGGCGGCACCGAGTTCCCGCCCGCGTCGCTGACCCGGGCCGAGCGGGAGCGCGCCACCGGCCTGCTCCCCGAGGACGACGCCGACGCCGCCACCTGGTCGATCGCGGTGATGGAGCTCGGCGCCCTGGTGTGCACGGCGGCCCGACCCCGCTGCGTCGACTGTCCGGTCGCGGACGCCTGTGCCTGGCGGGCGGCGGGCTATCCGGCGTACGACGGACCGCCCCGCCGCGGGCAGGCGTGGGCCGGCACCGACCGGCAGTGTCGGGGCCGGCTGATGGCCGCGGTGCGCGACGCCGACCGACCGGTCGGCGTCGACCGGCTCGCCCGCACGTGGGACGAGGCCGACCAGCGCACCCGGTGCCTGGCCGGCCTCGTCGAGGACGGGTTGCTGGTCAGGACGAGCGCGGGCTACGCGCTCCCCTGACCCTCAGCTCACTCCGCGCGGGGAACGTCCTTCGGACCGTCGGCGTCGTCGGGACCTTCGAGCACGTCGCCGGCCTCGCCGCTGTCACGGCCGGCGTCGACACTCGCGGTCTCGAACGGCGGCAGGTCGGGCAGCTCGGCCACCTTCTGGCCCTTGAACGTGAACGTCGCGGTGGGTCCCTCGCCCTCGACGTCGACCAGCACGATCTGGCCGGGACCGACCTCGCCGTACAGCATCTTCTCGGCCAGAACGTCCTCGATCTCGCGCTGCACGGTGCGGCGTAGCGGCCGCGCGCCGAGGACCGGGTCGAAGCCCCGCTCGGCCAGGAGGTTCTTGGCCGCCTGGGTGAGCTCGAGCGACATGTCGCGGTCCTTCAGTCGCGTCTCCACGAACGCGATCATGTTGTCGACCATCGCCACGATCTGCTCCGGCGAGAGCGGCGGGAACACCACGATCTCGTCGACCCGGTTGAGGAACTCGGGGCGGAAGTGCTGCCTGAGCTCCTCCGACACCTTCGCCTTCATCCGGTCATACGAGCCCGCAGCGTCACCACCCTGCTGGAAGCCGAGATTGACGCCCTTGGAGATGTCACGCGTGCCGAGGTTCGTGGTCATGATGATGACGGTGTTCTTGAAGTCGACCACCCGGCCCTGGGAGTCGGTCATGCGACCTTCCTCCAGGATCTGGAGCAGCGTGTTGAAGATGTCCGGGTGGGCCTTCTCGACCTCGTCGAAGAGGACCACGGAGAACGGCTTGCGCCGCACCTTCTCGGTCAGCTGACCGCCTTCTTCGTATCCGACGTAGCCCGGGGGCGAGCCGAACAGGCGGGACACCGTGTGCTTCTCGCCGTACTCGCTCATGTCGAGCTGGATCAGCGCGTCCTCGTCGCCGAAGAGGAACTCCGCGAGCGTCTTGGACAGCCACGTCTTACCGACACCGGAGGGGCCGGCGAAGATGAACGAGCCGCCGGGACGCTTCGGGTCCTTCAGGCCGGCACGGGTACGACGGATCGCCCGGCTGAGCGCCTTGACGGCCTCCTCCTGGCCGATAACCCGCTTGTGGAGCTCGTCCTCCATCTTGAGCAGCCGGGTCGACTCCTCCTCGGACAGCTTCACGATCGGGATGCCGGTCGCCACGGCGAGCACCTCGGCGATCAGCTCCTCGTCGACCTCCGCGACCTCGTCCATGTCGCCCGCGCGCCACTGCTTCTCGCGCTCGGCCTTGCGCGCGATGAGCTGCTTCTCCTCGTCGCGCAGCCGCGCGGCGGCCTCGAAGTCCTGGCCGTCGATCGCGCCCTCCTTGCGCTGCCGGACGTCGGCGATCTTGTCGTCGTACTCGCGCAGGTCGGCGGGCGCCGTCATCCGGCGGATCCGCAGCCGCGAGCCCGCCTCGTCGATCAGGTCGATCGCCTTGTCGGGGAGGAACCGGTCGGAGATGTAGCGGTCGGCCAGCGTCGCCGCCGAGACCAGCGCCTCGTCGGTGATGGTGACACGGTGGTGCGCTTCGTACCGGTCGCGCAGCCCCTTCAGCATCTCGATCGTGTGGGCGATCGACGGCTCCTGGACCTGGATCGGCTGGAAGCGGCGCTCGAGCGCCGCGTCCTTCTCGAGGTACTTGCGGTACTCGTCCAGCGTGGTGGCGCCGATGGTCTGCAGCTCACCGCGCGCCAGCATCGGCTTGAGGATGCTGGCGGCATCGATCGCGCCCTCGGCCGCGCCGGCGCCGACCAGAGTGTGGATCTCGTCGATGAACAGCACGATGTCACCGCGGGTGCGAATCTCCTTGAGGACCTTCTTCAGGCGCTCCTCGAAGTCACCGCGGTAGCGCGACCCGGCGACGAGAGCGCCGAGGTCGAGCGTGTAGATCTGCTTGTCCTTGAGCGTCTCGGGCACGTTGCCCTTGACGATGTCCTGGGCCAGTCCCTCGACGATGGTCGTCTTGCCGACGCCCGGCTCGCCGATCAGGACCGGGTTGTTCTTCGTACGCCGCGAGAGGATCTGCATGACCCGCTCGATCTCCTGCTCGCGCCCGATGACCGGGTCGAGCTTGCCCTCACGGGCGTCCTGGGTCAGGTTGCGGCCGAACTGGTCGAGCACGAGGGAGGACGACGGCGCCTCGCTGCCGGAGCCGCCCGTGGCGGCCCCCGCCGCCGCGGACTCCTTGCCCTGGAAGCCGGAGAGCAGCTGGATGACCTGCTGGCGAACCCGGTTGAGGTCGGCGCCGAGCTTCTGCAGCACCTGCGCGGCGACGCCCTCGCCCTCGCGGATCAGGCCGAGCAGGATGTGCTCGGTGCCGATGTAGGAGTGGCCGAGCTGCAGCGCCTCGCGCAGCGAGAGCTCGAGCACCTTCTTGGCGCGCGGCGTGAACGGGATGTGGCCGCTGGGGGCCTGCTGGCCCTGGCCGATGATCTCTTCGACCTGCGCGCGCACCGCTTCGAGCGAGATGTCGAGGCTCTCGAGAGCCTTGGCCGCGACACCCTCGCCCTCGTGGATCAGGCCGAGCAGGATGTGCTCGGTGCCGATGTAGTTGTGGGAGAGCATGCGGGCCTCTTCTTGGGCCAGCACGACCACCCGCCGGGCTCGGTCGGTGAACCGCTCGAACATGTCATCGCTCCTGTTGCCTCTGGGGGCGGTCCCGCCTGGCCACCTCGGCCAGCCGGACCGCATCGCTGACTACAACCCCACCAGACACCCTACGCGTTCCCCGGTTGGCGTTTCAGGCGTCCGCCCAGAGCGAACACGGGCGATCTGAGCGCTAGTGCGCCGCGTCGAACGCCTCCCGCACCTCGGCCGGCACGCGGCCCCGGTCGGAGACCTCGAACCCGTTCGAGCGCGCCCAGTCGCGCAGCTCGCGAGCGCTCGGGCCGGTCGTGGTGGCCGAGCCCTTGCGCTTCCTGCTGGCGGTCACCTTGCGGGCGTGACCGATGTACCCCGAGAGCGAGTCGCGCAGCTTCGCGGCGTGCTTGTCGTTCAGGTCGATCTCGTACGTCGTCCCGTCGAGGCCGAAGCTGACGGTCTCGTTGGCGTCGCTGCCGTCGAGGTCGTCGACGAGAATGATGTTGACCTTTTGTGCCATGCGCTCCCTCAATTCGAAAAGTCAATCCCCTGCCGTGGAATTCGGCGTTGTGATTCTGGCACAAGGAAAAGCAATCAGGGAATCCGGTCCGGAATCAAGAAGAAACGGGTTTGCCCTCAAGAGTCCAGGAATTCTCCGTCGTGCACGCGACCCGCATTCCCGAAGGCTGTTCGCACACCCAGTCACCGTCGAGCACGAACGTCTCGGCCAGCTCACCGGTAGGCTCCACGACGACGGTGGCACCACCGTCGGCATGCTCGGACCAGTCCTCCAGGGCGCGCATCACAGCGAGGGCCACGCCACGCACCTCGCGCCCGCTCGACGCGTCGCTCCGGACCTCGGCGGTGCGGTAGGAACCGCGGTCGAATCCGTACTCGCGGGTGACCTCGACGACCTCGGTCACCCCGTCGAGCGCAGCGATCGCGTCGACCCGCGCCCGGGTGTCGTCGGTGCACGTCTCCCCGGGGCACGCCGCGGAGTCGTTCAGTGCGCGCTCCGGGTCGCCGCAGCCACTCGCCACCAGTGCCAGCGGCACCGCGAGAACGAGGCCGATCGCGACCCGTCGAGCCGGCGTCATGACACCAGGTTGCCGAGCATCGAGAGCGGGTCGCGGATCTCGGCCGGCCGGATCTGCTCACCCTGCTGGGTCTGGTACGTGTAGGTCTGCGACTGCACCGCCTCGCCGTCGTCGGCGAGGAAGCCCTGCTCGTGCAGGCTGTCGATCGCGTCCTGGATCGAGGGATCACCGCTCCCGTCGGCAGCCGAGGCGATCTGCTCGTAGGTCGAGAGCGAGTGGTTCTGCCCGTCCGCGGCGCCGAAGCTGCCGGAGTGGACGTCGGCCTGCACGGTGGTGTGCTGGGCGCCGTCGGGGTTCTCCTCCCCGTCGAGCAGCGGTACGACGTCGCCGGTGTTCTCCAGCGACAGCATGGTCACGTCGTCGGGCACTCCCGAGGTCGCCACCGGCGCGCCCGCGGTGACGACATGGGTCACGTTGTAGCCGAAGTCCGGGTCGGCGGCGAGCGCGGCTGCCTGCATCCCGCCCTGGGAGTGGCCCACGAGCATCACCGGGGCGTCGCCGGGCACGCCGGCGTCGGTCATCGCCTGGGCGATCGCGTCGCCGTACGCCGTGTTGTCGCCGGCGATCAGGTTCAGGTTGGAGCCCATGTTGCGGATCGCGTTCTCGGACATGAAGTCGTCGGTGCCGGGCAGCTGCACGACGTAGTTGACGTTACCGTCGGCGTCGGTGATCTGCTGGATGGAGATCACGCCGTCCGGGATGTCGCCGGCCGCCGTGGTGCCGAGGTCCTCCATCAGGTCCTCGAGGTCGCGCGGCGGCTCGTGGTCGAAGACGGGTCCGTCGTACGCGTCGTTGAGGTCGCCCTCGTAGTCGCCGAACAGCAGGTCGCCGAGGTCGTCGGCCGCCGACCCGGTGTCGGGGTGGAAGCCGTCGAGCCCGAGCGCGTCCATCAACGCTCCCGTGAGCGGGTTGGCGCCCATCCCGTCGAGCAGCCCGCCGCCGCCGTTGACGAGGGTCTGGATGACCTCGGGATGGTCCTCGAGGTACTCGATCAGCTCCGCCTGCGTCATCTCGGCCAGCGCCGGGTCGATCAGGTGGAGTGCCCCGTAGCTCAGGCCACCGACCAGCGCGATGCCGGGCAGGTGGGAGCCGACCGCGTAGCCGAAGCCGTAGTGGAGGGCGTCGACGGCCGCGGCCCGCGCGTCGTCGGCCGCCCGGTAGATCTCGACCACGCCGACGAAGCACAGGCTCTGCGCCTCGATGGTGGCGGCACGCACGACCAGCCCACGAGGCCCGTATGTCGCATCGAAGATCGCGGCCTCGGCCTCGGTGAAGCTGTCGGGTGACAGGATCGCGGACGCGAGCAGGTCGCCATCGGCGGCCTCGAGCTTGTCGTCCCACGCCGCCTCGACCAGCCGGCCGCCGGTGTCGCCGTAGAGCCGGCCGAGCCGTTCCATGTCGTCGTACTTCGCCTCGATGCAGTTGGCGCCGCCGCTGACCGAGAGCTCCAGCGAGGTCGGAGTGGCGTCGTCGGAGTCGGCGCTGCGGTCGGTGTGGACCCGGGGGTCGGACACGTGGTCGCGGTCGCTCACGACGGCACCCCCTTGACGGTCGGCAGCGTCACGAGGCCGAGCTCCTGTGGCTCTCGGCGACGGAGCACGCTGGTCGCGACCCGACCGGGGCGCAGCTCGTGCCACCCGTCGTCGAAGAGCAGCCAGGTCGTGACCGACATGGGGTCGTCGGGGCGGTCGCGGCGGGCGGTGAGCAGTCGCAGCCGGCCGCGACAGGCGCCGCCGAGGGTCTGCAGGAGCGCCAGGATCTCGTCGGAGTCTGCGTCGCGCGCCGCGCGGGAGTCGCCGAGGCGCACCTGCCCGACGTGGGTGGAGGCGAGCGCCGGGAGCAGGTCCGTGCGCCGGTCGCGGTGCGCCTTCGCAACCCCGGCGAGCAGCTCGCTCGGCAGTGACACGTAGTCGGGCAAAGCCAGCGGTGCCGGCTCGGGCACCCACGGCTCGACCTGCACCGCGCGGGCGACCTGGGAGACCCACAGCCGCGGGTCGTACCACGCCAGCTCGACGTCGAGGCCCTCGCCGGTGGTCAGCTGGGTCACCAGACCGCGTCGTACGCCGAACCACGACCGCAGCCGCACCTCGCCCGACCGTCGCCGGGCCGACACGTCGAGCACGACCGACAGCGGGCTGCCGGCGAGGCTGGTCAGGGCGACACCGACCGCCGGGTCGAGCCGGCCGGAGACGTCGCACAGGCCGCTGCCTGTGAGCGAGGCGAGGGCGCCGTCGGGGCCGTCGTCGACCCGGGCCAGCTCCTCGGCCAGCAGTTGGCGAGCCTCGGTGGCCCGGCTCCCGGCCAGTCGCTCGGTGAGCCGATCGTCGAGGTGGGGCTCGTTCGTGCCGATCGGGAGGGGTACGTCGCCGGCCAGCCGGGCCGCCGTCACCAGCTCGGCCAGCCCGAGCCGGAGCCGGTGGGGCAGCGGTGGCTCGTCGCCCTCCACTGGGGCGGCGACCACCCGCACGACCGGGGTCATGCCCGCACCCCTGGGACCTGGTCGGGCATGTCGAGCCATTCCTTGTGCCCCGGGGGTGGCAGCTCGGTCTCCGCGAGCCGCTTGTCCTCCTCGTCACCGGGCGACAACGCGTCCCGGATGCCGTCGACGACCGCGCCGACGGCGTCCTTGACTCGGTCGATCGCCTCGCTGACGATGGCCCGCACCTGCCGCTCGATGGCGGCGATCAGGTCGAGCAGCCGCTGCACCTCGGCCGCGTGCTCGCGCACCTTCCGCGCCGCCTCGTCGTACTCGCGGGCGACCTGGACCAGCTCGTCGCGGCGGTCACGGGCGTGCGCGCGCATCCGGTCGGCCGCCACGGACACCCACGCGATCGCCTCGCTGGCGGTGTGGAGGGCGTCGGCCTCGGCCCGCAGCCCCTCGGCGCGACGCTCGAGGCGCTCGGCCACCTCGCGGATCTTGCGCGGCTCTCCGTACATGCTCCAGAGGCTCCCCGGGTCCGGGGCCGGCCAAACCCCGGCCGTGCCGGGCTGTGGAGAAGCGTCAGGT
The DNA here is from genome assembly GCA_963826265.1 of uncultured Actinomycetota bacterium. Taxonomy (GTDB): domain Bacteria; phylum Actinomycetota; class Actinomycetes; order Propionibacteriales; family Nocardioidaceae; genus Nocardioides. The sequence continues at coordinate 406,009 of CAWGWH010000001.1, read as the reverse complement.
GTTGCGGTCGAAGACGAGCTCGAGGCCGCGCAGCGTGAGGCCCGGCACGTGCGCGGTGAAGCACCGACACACGTCGAGCACGATCGGTGCGAGGTAGCCGGTCGCGAGCACCTGCACGTCGGCCGGCTCGGAGCCGAGCTCCTCGGTCATCCGGGCGACCAGCCCCTCGACCTGGCTGGCGACGCCGAAGACCATGCCCGACTGGATCGCCTCCACGGTGTTGGTCGCCACGACCGAGCGCGGCCGCAGCAACTCGACCTTACGCAGCTGGGCGCCGCGCCGGCCGAGCGCCTCGAGGGACAGCTCCAGGCCAGGCGCGATGGCGCCGCCGACGTACTGGCCGCGGGCGTCGACGACGTCGAACGTGGTGGCGGTGCCGCCGAAGTCGACGACGATCGCCGGGCTGCCGTGGTCGGTGGCGGCCGCGAGTGCGTTGAGGATCCGGTCTGAGCCGACCTCGCGCGGGTTGTCGGTGCGGACCGGGATGCCGGTCCGGACACCGGGCTCGACGATGACGTGCGGGACGTCCCCGAAGTGCCGGCCCACCATGTCGCGCCATTCGTGCAGGACGGCGGGCACGGTGCTGCATACGGCGATCCCGCCGATCGCCCCTTCCTGGTCGCCGAGCAGGCCGAGCAGCAGCACCGCCCACTCGTCGGAGGTACGTCGATCGTCGGTGGCGACCCGCCACTCGGCGAGCACGTGACCGGCCGCGACCAGGCCGACCACGGTGTGGCTGTTGCCGATGTCGGCGGCGAGCAGCGGCGCGGTCACGTCACTGCTCCGCCAGGTCGAACCCGAGGTCGAACACGTTCACCGAGTGGGTCAGCGCACCGACCGAGATGAAGTCGACGCCGGTCGCGGCCACCGTCGCCGCCCGCTCGAGGGTGAGGCCGCCGGATGCCTCGAGCGTCGCCCGGCCGGCCGTGGTCTCGACCGCCTCGGCCATCAGCGGGAGCGACATGTTGTCGAGCAGGACCTGGTCGCAGCCCTCGTCGAGCAGCGCGCGGAGCTGGTCGAGGTCGGTGACCTCGACCTCGACCGGGAGGTCGGGGTAGGCGGCGCGCACCGCGCGGTAGGCCGGCACCACGCCGCCGGCCGCGATCACGTGGTTGTCCTTCACCATCGCGAGGTCGGCGAGGCCGAACCGGTGGTTGACGCCACCGCCGCAGCGCACGGCGTACTTCTGCAGCGCGCGCCAACCCGGCAGCGTCTTGCGGGTGTCGAGCACCCTCGCGCGGGTTCCCTCCAGCGCGGCGACCCAGTGGGAGGTGGCCGTGGCGACGCCCGACAGGTGGCTGGCGAAGTTGAGGGCGGTCCGCTCCGCGGTCAGCAGGCCGCGGGTCGGGCCGGCCACGGTCATGACCCGCGCGCCGGGATCCACGTGCGTGCCGTCGGGCACGCGGTCGGTGATCGTGACGTCGTCGCCCATCACCACGCGGAAGACCGCAGCGGCGACGCCCAGACCGGCCACGACGCCGGCCTCACGGGCGTTGAGGTCGCCTCGGCCGGACGCGCCGGCCGGGATGGTCGCGACGCTGGTGGTGTCGACGGCACCCTCGGGCAGGTCCTCCGCCAAGGCCCGTTGGATGTGCTCGACAACCTGGTCGGGATCGAGGCCGGCGTCCGCCAGCTCCGCACGGAGCTCGCTCGGGATCACGGGTGCGCTCCGTCCGTCGCAACGGTCGCGCGGAACGACGTCACGGGTCGGCCGTGGTCGAGCACCACGTCGACGTGCCCCGCCCACTGGTCGTCGTCCCGCTCGGGGAAGTCCTCGCGCCAGTGAGACCCGCGGGTCTCCTCGCGCAGCGCGGCGGCCGCGGTCAGCGCCTGGCTGATCGTGAGCACGTTCGTGGTCTCCCACGCGTCCGGGTCCGGGTCGTCATGACCTTGGGACCCCAGGGCCCCGAGGTCGCCGATCGCGTCGGCCAGACCCTTCTCCGACCGCAGTACGCCGACCTCCCCCGTCATGACCTCCTGGACGTGGCGGCGTACCGAACCCGCCACCAGCCCGGTCGGCCGCCGGTCGTGGACCGGGTCGGACCACGCCCGCAGCTCGCCGGGCAGCACCTCGGCGATCCGGCGCGAGAAGACCAGACCCTCGAGCAAGGAGTTGGACGCGAGCCGGTTGGCCCCGTGCACGCCGGAGCAGGCGACCTCGCCCGTGGCGTACAGGCCCGGGACCTCGGCTCGACCCCACAGGTCGGTGGCGACCCCGCCGGACGCGTAGTGCTGGGCCGGGGCGACCGGGATCAGGTCGGTGACGGGGTCGACACCGTGCTGTCGGGTGGTCGCGAGGATGGTCGGGAACCGCCGCTCCCAGAACGCGCCGCCCAGGTGACGGGCGTCGAGCCACATGTGTGAGCGGCCGGTGTCGTTCATCCGGCGGGTGATCGCCTTGGCGACCACGTCCCGCGGCGCGAGGTCGGCGAGCTCGTGGACGCCCTGCATGATCCGGCGCCCCTCCCAGTCGACGAGGAAGGCGCCCTCACCGCGGACCGCCTCGGAGATCAACGGCTGCTGGCCCTGGGAGCGAGGCCCGAGCCACATCACGGTCGGGTGGAACTGCACGAACTCGAGGTCGCGCAGGGTGGCGCCGGCGCGGAGCGCGAGCGCCATGCCGTCACCGGTCGCGACGGAGGGGTTGGTGCTCTGCGAGAAGACCTGGCCCAGGCCGCCGCTGGCGAGCACGACCGCGCGGCACAGCACGCGACCGACGCCGTCGACCTGCCCCTCGCCCAGGACGTGGACCGTGACGCCGGCGACCCCGCCGTCGGCGGCGGCCAGCAGATCCACGGCGAGGGCATGCTGGATGACCTCGATCTCGGGGGCGCGCTCGACGGCGGCGATCAGCGCCCGCTGGATCTCGGCGCCGGTCGCGTCACCACCGGCGTGGGCGATCCGGTCGCGGTGGTGGCCGCCCTCACGGGTGAGCGAGAGGACGCCGTCGTGCTGGTCGAACACGGCACCCCAGCTGATCAGCTCGTGCACCGCCTCGGGTCCCTCGTTGACGAGCACCCGGACCGCCTCGCGGTCGCACACACCGGCGCCGGCCACGAGCGTGTCGTGCTCGTGCTGCTCCGGGGTGTCACCCGGGCCGAGCGCGGCGGCGATCCCGCCCTGCGCCCACTGGGTCGACCCCGCGTCGAGCACATCCTTGGTGACGACCAGGATCTTGCCGACCTGGCCGTAGAGCCGCAGCGCTGCCGTCAGTCCGGCGATGCCGGAGCCGACGATCACGACGTCGGCCCGCGTCGTCCACCCCGGCTCGGGTGCCGTGAGTCGCGAAGGGGTCACCGGGAGATGATGTCACCGCGGGCGAGATCCGGGTCGCCGAAGGTCTCGGCGGGATCGAACCCGGTGGCGATGATCGCGTTGTCGGCGTCGACGAAGACCACGTGCGGCTGCAGCTGCTTCGCCTCCTCGGTCGTCACGTGCGCGTAGCCGATCAGGATCACCACGTCGCCCGGGTGGACCAGCCGGGCGGCCGCGCCGTTGATGCCGATCACGCCGGAGCCGCGCTCGCCCGCGATGGTGTAGGTCTCCAGGCGCGACCCGTTGGTGACGTCGACGATGTGGACCAGCTCGCCGGGCAGCAGGTCCGCGGCGTCGAGCAGGTCCTCGTCGACGGTGACCGAGCCGACGTAGTGCAGGTCGGCCTGCGTCACGGTCGCGCGGTGGATCTTGCTCTTCATCATCGTGCGCAGCATCAGTGGTCTCCTCCGAGGGTGAGCGCGAGGTTGTCGATCAGGCGGGTGCCGCCCACGCGGGCGGCGATCAGGATCCGCGCGGGCGTGCCGTCGGGTACGGCGGCCGGCAGCGCGCCGAGGTCGGGGTCGGTGAGCACGAGGTAGTCGAGGTCGACGCCGTGCGCCTGTCGCTGCTCCGCGCGGGCAGCCTCCAGTGCCACGTCGTAGCCCCAGGCCTGGACCGCACGCGCGGCGTACAGGGTGCGGCTGAGCGCGACCGCCCGCCGCCGCTGCTCGGGGTCGAGGTAGCGGTTGCGGGACGACATCGCGAGGCCGTCGGGCTCGCGGTGGGTCTCGGCGCCGACGACGTCGACCGGCAGGCAGAGGTCGGCGACCATCCGGCGGATCAGGACCAGCTGCTGGTAGTCCTTCTCGCCGAAGACGGCCACGTCGGGCTGCACCAGCCCGACGAGCTTGGCGACCACGGTGAGCACACCGCGGTAGTGGCCGGGCCGGATCCGGCCCTCGAGCGCCGCTCCCAGCGGGCCGGGGTCGACGGTGACCTGCGGGTCGCCCCCTGGGTAGACCTCGGCGACGTCGGGGACGAACACCACGTCGACCCCCTGTGCCCGGCAGGTCTCGAGGTCGGTGTCGAGCGTGCGCGGGTAGCGGTCGAGGTCCTCGCCCGGACCGAACTGCAGCGGGTTGACGAACACCGACACCACGAGCCGGCCGTCGGCGCCGACCTCCTCCCGGGCGCGCGCCATCAGGCTCGCGTGGCCGGCGTGCAGCGCGCCCATCGTCGGCACGAACCCGACCTGGGCGCCGGCGCTCCGGGCCTCGCCGAGCAGCTTCGCGAGCTCGTCGCGGGTGTGCGCGACGGCGGGTGCGGTCATCGGCCCGTCATCAGCTGGTGCGCGTGGGTGCCGCGGTGCTGACGGCGGCGTCGAGCACCTGCCGCAGCTTCGCCGCGCGGATCGGCAGCAGCCGGCCATCGGTGACGACCCGGTCGAGGGTGGCGCGGCCGAGGGCGACGTAGGACGGCAGCGTGTCGGGGGCGTTACGGGCGACCTCGGCGAGGTGGTCGCGCACGGTCTCGACGTCTCCGCGCACGATCGGGCCCGTGAGCGCGGAGTCACCCTGCTCGAGGGCGTTGTCGAGCGCGGCCTCGAGCAGCGGCCGCAACGTGTCGGCGGGGCGGTCGGAGCCGGACGCGGAGAGCAGCTCCATCGCCTGCGTCACCAGCGTGACGAGGTGGTTGGCGCCGTGCGCCAGGCCCGCGTGGTAGAGCGCGCGCCTCTCCTCGGGGACCCAGATCGGACGTCCACCGAGGTCGGCCACCAGCTGCTCCGCGAGGGCCTGCTCGGCGTCGCCGACCGTCACGCCGAAGACACAGCCGGCGAGTCGGGGCAGGTCGATCTCGGTTCCGGTGAACGTCAGGGCCGGGTGGAGGGCGAGCGGGCGGGCGCCGACCGCGACCGCCGGCTCGAGGACGGCCAGGCCGTGCCGGCCGGACGTGTGGACGACGTACTGGCCCGCGCGGATGGCGCCGGACGCCGACAGCATGGCGACGACGTTGGACAGCATGTCGTCGGGGACGGTGAGGAGCAGCAGGTCGCAGGAGCGGGCGACGGCCGACGGCTTCCTGACCGGTACGCCGGGCAGCAGTGTGTCGATCCGGCGGCGGGAGGCGTCGGACTCACCGGCGGCGGCGGCGACCTGGTACGCGGCGAATCCTCCCCGATCGACGCTGCGGAGGGTGGCGGCGAGAACGGCACCCACCCGGCCGGCACCGATGACGCCGATCCGCAGGGTCTGCTCGCTGCTCGGGGGCACGGTCGAGCTGCTCATTCGTCGAACCTCTCGTTGCAGTCCCTCCGCCATCCGAGGCGGGGTGCCGCGGACCGGTACGGGTACCAGACGATTGCCGTTCGTTGTGCTCAGTCGTTCTCTCGACTGATGAGACAACGCCGAGGCTACGCGGCGCGCTTCCCGCTGGGAACCGATCGGGAGAGTCGCCTGGGTCACACCGCCGGTGGGCCGCGTCCGGCAGGCGGTCTGGGAGGATGCCCGCCATGGTTAGGCAGCCCGGGGATCGACCCTGCGTGGTGGCGCTGCTCGCGGGCGGCACCGGCACCCGGATCGGGTCGGAGATGCCCAAGCAGCTGCTCACCGTGGCCGGGCGGACGCTGCTCGAGCACGCGCTGCGTGCCTTCCACGCCCACCCCGGGGTCGACGCGATCACGCTGGTGATGGCACGTGGGCACCTCGATGCTGCACGCACGATCGTGCGGGAGGGCCGCTACCACGACAAGGTCACCGCCGTGGTCGAAGGCGGCACGACCCGCAGTGACAGCTCCCGGGCCGCGCTGGCGACGCTGCCCGACCGGCCCTGCCACGTGCTGGTGCACGACGCCGCCCGCCCGCTGGTCTCTGCGCGAATCATCACCGAGTGCCTGGCGGCGCTCGCGACGTACCCCGCCGTCAACGTGGCGGTCGAGTCCACCGACACCCTGGTCGCCGTCGACGAGGCCGGACTGGTGGTCGACACGCCGCCGCGGGCGACCTTGCGCCGGGTGCAGACGCCGCAGGGGTTCCGGTCGGAGGTGCTGGCCGAGGCGTACGCCCGGGCGGCCGCCGATCCCGACTTCGCAGCGACCGACGACTGCAGCGTCGTACGTCGCTACCTGCCCGACCAGCCGATAGCCGTCGTCGCGGGCGACGAGCGGAACCTCAAGGTCACCACGCCGGTCGACCTCGAGATCGTGGCCGCGTTGCTGCGCGACGGGAGCCGGTGACCGTGCCGCTGCTGAGCGTGGTCGTGCCGGCGTACCAGGTCGTCGACTGGCTTGAGGAGTCGCTGCGCAGCGTGCTCGACCAGTCGTTGACCGACCTGGAGGTGGTGGTCGTCGACGACGGCTCGACCGACGGGACCGGTGAGCTGGCCGACCGGATCGAGGCGACCGACGAGCGGGTCCGGGTGCTGCACCAGCCCAACGACGGCTTGGGCGCTGCCCGGAACGCCGGCACCGCCGCCGCGTCCGGTGAGTACCTCGCCTTCGCGGACAGCGACGACCTCGTCTTGCCGGACGCCTACGAGCGGCTGGTCGGCTCGGTGCGGGCGACCGGCTCGGACCTCGCGATCGGGGCGGTCGAACGGGTGCGCGGTACCGAGACGTTCATGACACCGCTGATGCGCGCCAACCACCGCGTCCCGCTCTCCGGCGTGCGGATCGACGACGCCCCGCTGCTGCTGGCCGACGTGTTCGCGTGGAACAAGGTCTACCGGCGCTCGTTCTGGGACGAGCACGGGCTCCGGTTCCCCGAGCACGTGAGCTACGAGGACCAGCCGGTGCTGACCGAGGCACTGGTCAAGGCCCGGATCGACTCGCTGGTGGAGCCGGTCTACCACTGGCGGGTGCGCGACGACGGTTCCTCGATCAGTCAGCAGCGTGGCGAGGCTCGCGATCTTGCCGACCGGCTGCGGACCAAGCGCTGGTCGCTGGACACCGTGCGCGAACACACCCGGCCGCCCACCGCTCGGCTGTTCGTGAGCCGGGTGCTGCCGATCGACATGTGGGAGTACTTCCGCGCCGTACCCGGGTGCACCGACGACTACTTCGACCTGCTCTGCCACGGCGTCAACGAGCTGTGGCCGCCCGATGGCGTGCCGTTCGAGCAGACGGCGCTGCCGCTGCGGCAGCGGATCATGGGCTGGCTCGTCGGTCGGGGGATGCGCCGCGAGCTGGAGGAGTTCCTGGTGTGGCTGGATGCCCAGCCCAGCCCGCTGCCCACGCGCGAGATCGGCGGACGGACGGTGGTGGACCATCCGTTCGCCGACCACCCGGAGCTGCCGGACGAGCTGCGCACGCCCTGAGGCCAGGTCACTCCTCGAGCAACCCCTCCTCGACGAGGAAGTCGCGGGCGACGTCCTCGGCCTGCTCGCGGTCCACGGCCATCCGGGTGTTGAGCTCGGTGAGCTTCTCGGTCGTCAGTGCCCCCATCAGCGGATTGAGGACGTCAGCGACGTCGGGGTGCTCGTCGAGGAACTCGGTGCTGACCGCCGGGACCAGGTTCTCCGCCTGCGCGATCGTCTGGTCGTCCTCCAGCATCACCAGACCCTGGCTCTCGAGGGTGCCGTCGGTGGTCGCGGTCAGCCCCAGCTGCGACTCACCGTCGAGCACCGACTGATAGGTCTGGTCGCCACCGAACCCCAGTGGCAGGATCTCCGTGATGTCGATCCCGTAGACATTCCTCAGGCCGGCACCGCAGTCGGGCCGGGCCTCGCAGTCCTCCGACGCAGCGAGAGTGACGGTCTTGCCCTCCATGTCCGAGAGCGTGCTCACGCCCTCGGCCTCCGCGTACTCCTGGGTCACGAAGAACGCGTTGGAGTCGGTCGCCTCCGACGGCTCGAGCAACGTGATCCCGCGATCCGACAACAGGTCTGCCATGTTGTCGATCGTCTCCTGGACGTCGGTGGTGGCGATCGGATCGGCGTCCGCGCCGTTCTCGGTGGTGTTCAGGAAGGTCGCCAGGCTGGCGGCGTACTCGGGCACCAGATCGATGTCGCCCGGGAACTGCTGCATGTAGACGTCGCGGGTGTCGACGAGGTTGACCTCGACGGTGTAGCCCGCGTCGGTGAGGAGCTGGTCGTACATCGAGGCCACGAGCTCGGCCTCGGGGAAGCTCTGACCCGAGATGGCGACCTCACCCCCTCCCCCGGAGCCCTGGGGCGATGCGTCGGGATCGCCAGCATCGAGGTCGTCACCGGCGCATGCCGTGGCTAGGAGTAGTGAGCCGAGAGAGACGAGTGCTGCGATCGAGCGTCGTACGTGCATGTCTAAGTCCTTCTGTGTCCCGCGGGAGACCCGCGCGTGTCCGGATGTGCGCTCAGCCGGTTTCGGCCTCTTGCAGCGTATGCCCCTCCCCTGACAGCGGCCTTCTCCGTCCAGACGCGGCGCGCACGGGGTCGGCCAGTCGCTGCAGCGACGCGGCGGCGACCTCGAGTACCAGCGCGACCGTGGCGACGACGATCGCGCCGGCGATGCCCTGAGGGTAGTTGGACCGGTAGAAGCCATCGGTGATGATCCGACCCAGGCCGGGCCCAGCGACCAGGGCCGCGATCGTGGCGGTCGCCCAGACCTGCACCAGAGCCAGCCGGACGCCGGAGACGACCAACGGCATGGCCAGCGGCAGCTCGACCCGGAAGAACTGCTGGCGTCCGGTCATACCCATCCCGCGCGCCGCCTCCTTCACCTCGCCCGCGACCTCGCGGACCGCGACGTAGGACTGGGTGACGAGCGGCGGCAGCGCGAACAGCATCAGCGCGATCAGGGTCGCCAGTCCGGCGCGGCCGTACGGTCCGAAGTCCGCGGTGCCGGGCCAGTCGGCGCTCACCAGGAGCGCGAGCAGCGCGAACGTCGGGATCGCCCGGCCGACGTTCGAGATGTTGATGGCGAGGAAGCCGCCGCGGCCGAGATGCCCCAGCCAGAGCGCGATCGGCAGCGCGACCAGCATCGCCAGCGCGAGGGCGGTGCCGGTGAGCAGCAGTTGTTCCAGGAGCCGGGCGAGGATCCCGCCGCCGCCCTGCCAGCTGGCGGAGTCGGTGAGGTAGCGCCAGGTGTCCGCGAAGATGTTCATGCCGACTGGCCTCGGGTCCACGGGGTCAGCAGCCGTTGCAGGAGCACGAGCAGCAGGTCGAACAGCACCGCGAGGACGACGCAGAGCACGGCGGCGGCGAAGAGCTCGGCACGGAAGTTGGTGTCGACCCCGTCCTTGATCAGGTTGCCGAGGCCGCCGTACGACACCAGGGTGCCGATCGTGGTCAGCGCGACGGTCGAGACGGTGGCCACCCGCAGCCCGGCCATGATCACCGGCAGCGCCAGCGGCAGCTCGATCCGCATCAGCAGCCGGCGTGGGCCGTAGCCGAGACCGGTGGCGGACTCGCGCACGTCGGCGGGCACCGCCTGCAGTCCTGCCAGGATCGCTCGCACCAGGATCGTCAGCGCGTAGAGCCCCAGTCCGATCACGACCGTGGTGGGGGTGAGCCCGGTGAACGGCACCAGCAGCGGGAACAGTGCGAGGGACGGGATCGTGTAGAGGCCGGTGCTGACACCCAGGATCGCGGACTCCAGCCGCGGGAAGCGGCGCGCGAGCAGCGCCAACGGGAAGGCGATGACCACCCCGAACGCGACGGCGGCGATCGTGATCAGGACGTGCTCGACGGTGGCATCGATCAGCTGGTCCTGCCGGTCGACGAGGTACTGCCGGCAGATCCACTCGTTCGTGAGCCGGCTGTAGCAGCTCGGGTCCGCCGCGCCGAGGAGGAGGACGGCCGCCGGTAGGGTCACGGCCATGGACGTTACCGCCACCGGGCCTGACGTACCCACGATGATCCGGCTGGCGGGTGTCGGGAAGACCTACGGCGACGGCACAGTCGCGGTCCACGAGCTCGACCTCGAGATCGCCGCCGGAGAGCTGGTCGTCCTCGTCGGGCCCTCCGGCTGCGGCAAGTCCACCACTCTGAAGATGATCAACCGGCTGATCGAGCCGACCACCGGCACCATCGAGATCGACGGCCAGGACATCACCCGTTCGAACCCGGTCGAGCTGCGGCGCGGCATCGGCTACGTCATCCAGCAGGTGGGCCTGTTCCCGCACCAGTCGATCGAGACCAACGTGATGACGGTGCCGTTGCTGTACGGCGAGTCCAAGGCGACCGCCCGCGAGCGCGCCCACACGTTGATGGATCTCGTGGGTCTCGAGCCCGCGACGTACGCCGGCCGGTACCCGCACCAGCTCTCGGGCGGTCAGCGGCAGCGGGTCGGAGTGGCGCGGGCGCTCGCGGCCGACCCACCGGTGCTGCTGATGGACGAACCGTTCGGTGCGGTCGACCCGGTGGTGCGGGTGCGGCTGCAGGACGAGTTCCTGCGACTCCAGCAAGAACTCGACAAGACCGTGGTGCTGGTGACGCACGACATCGACGAGGCGGTGAAGATGGGCGACCGGGTCGCGGTGTTCGCGGCTGGCGGCCGGCTGGCCCAGTACGCCACGCCGGTCGAGCTGCTCTCCCGCCCCGCCGACGACGACGTCTCCGACTTCGTCGGGTCCACCACCGGGCTGCGCCGGCTCTCCGTGACACCGCTGCACCGCGACCACCTCGAGCCGATGGACGGCGTGAACGCCGGCGAGCTCGGGGCCGCTATCGACCTCGACTCCACACTGGAGGAGGCGCTGGCGGCGATGCTGCGCGACGACCGGCCGATGGTGGGCGTCAAGGACGGCGCCCGGTTCGTCGGCGTGCTCACCCCGCTCGGTGTGCACCGGGCGTTGCGCGCGTCCCTGGCGGAGTGAGGCTGGCTCGGGGCGCGCGTTGCCGTCTGCGTCCAAACGGCCTGGTCCGCCTCAGGCCACACGCACATCCCGGTGCCAGGACTCGGTGACGTACTTCGTCTCCCAGCCCAGGGACGTGTAGAGCCCCTTCGCGCCGGTCGGTGAGTCGGCGTCGACCTCGAGGCCGACCCGGTCGCGGCCGCGGGCGGCGGCGTCGGCGACGATCGTGCGGAGGAGCGCCTTCGCAACCCCCTGGCCGCGGGCGGCGTCGACGACGCCGATGTAGGAGACGTAGGACCCGTCGGGGCCGCTGTTGGTGTCGAGCTGGGTGCCGACCAGGGCACCGACCGGGGCCGGGCCGAGCCCCTCGGCCAGCGAGTCGTCGAGCTCGGCCAGCCACCAGTGGTCCCAGCGGTGGCCGGGATCCTCCCGCAGCCGGTACACGAACTCGGGGAAGGTCTCCTCCCACGAGTTGAAGTGGTCGCGGAACGCCTCTTCCAGCACCTGGTGCACCGCCTGCACGTCGACCGCGTCAGGCAGTCCCTCCGACGTACGGCGGACCAGCCGGATCGTGACCCGGTCCCTTCCCCACCCGGCCGGGTCGGGCACCAGCCCGGCCTCCTCCGGAGCCACCGGCCGGCTCATCTGCAGCCACCGGCGTGCCCGCCGGAAGCCGGCCGCCTCCAGCCAGGCGTGCTGCCGGTCGTCGTCGGCGAACGCGCCGGTGTCGATCTGCTGCACGTCGAGCCCGCGGGCGGCGCCCACTGCCCGGGCCTGCTCCTCCGCCCAGGAGAACAGCATCGAGGAGCACGCCTCGGCCACCCCGTCGGACAGGTCGCGGTCGACGACGTGGACGAACAGCATCCGGCCCTCGGCCCGGTCGTGCACGCCTCCCCAGGCCCGGATCTGACCGTCGGGGTCGCGCAGCACGACGTTCTCACGCATCCGCAGGCCGCGCTCGGACACCTCGACCAGGACGTCGTCGACCGAGGCACCGGCCCAGCCACGCCCGGCCCGCTCGTGGGCGCGCAGCAGCTGCGTGAGGCGGGCGACCACGAACCGGTCGGCCGGGTCGGGCTGCTCGGCCCGCCAGCCGTCGATCCAGTGCTCGGAGTCCGCGAGGAGCCCGTCGGGATCGCTGTGGAACCGGTTGTCCTCGGGGATCACGAGGGGCGATTCTTCCCTACCCCGCAGCGGCGTGTGCCTGTGACCTACCTCTGGGTCGTTCTCAGGCACAAGCCGCGCACGGAAGGGTCGCTCAGGCGCGGAGTCGGTGGGGCTCGGACTGCCAGGCGTGCAGCTCGGCACGAGCCGCGTCGAGCTCCTGCTCCAGCTCCGCCGCCCGCAGCACGGCCTCGGCCGCGCGCTCCTCGGCCTCCTCGAGCCGCGCCGACGTGGCCCGGCCCTCCTGCTCAGCGGCCTCGGCCCGGCGGGCCTCGGCGTTGAACTTCAACGTCGCCTCGGCGGCCCGCTTCTGGGCTGCCGACAGCGCGCCCTCCAGCTCGGTCAGGGCGTGCTCGTGCTGGTCGACCCGGGCGCGCATCGCCGTCGCAAACATAGTGTGCTCGGCGGTGCGCTGGTCGGTGAGGTCGCGGTACGCCGCAGCCTGGGCAGCCCGGTCGCGCGCCGCGTCGCGCCGGGTCTGGAGCAGCTCGGTGTGGGTGATCCGGGTGGCGGCGACGCCGAGCACCACGGAGGAGATGGCAGCGAGCGCCTGGAACGAGGCGGAGCTGCCGAGGAACGCGACGGTCACGAGGATCGCGGCGGCCATGAGCAGGGCAACGGCAACGGACAGCCTGGTGCTGCGCTGTCGCCGGCGTGCAGTCGGGGAAGACATAACCCTGAGGTTATGTCTCCTCGTCGCCGGAACGGATGCGACACGCGCGTTCGAGAAGCAGCGCTCCGACGACGATCAGGACGCCGGCCAGCGCCGCGAGGAGTGATCGGACGATCCGCTCGCTCCCGAGCTCGGCCGCGACGCCGAGCCAGCTCACGGCGTACCCCGCGTAGCCGCCGGCCACGAGCCCGCCGACGACCACCGAGGCGCGCGCCAGCACCAGCCGGTTGACGGCGTGGTGGGGCTCGAGCCAGCGACGGTGCACGTGCACCGTCCGGTGGGTGACGTACGCCGTGGCGAGCAGCACGGCCGCGACGACGAAGAGCGCCGCCGGCTGCAGCCAGCTGACGACCGGTGGGTTGCCGAACCGGTCGGACACGGGGTGGAGCAGCCAGCCCGCGACCAGCCCGATCATCACCGACAGACCCACGGCGGCCGGTCCGGTGGGGCGCAGGTGCCCGTCCGGCGGCTGCTGACCGGACGGTTCGGTCATTGCACCTCGAGGGTGAGGTCGTCGCGCCGCTGCACACCTCCGCTGTCGAGGCCGGCCAACAGGTCGGCGATCGGCCCGGCCTCCGCGAGCTCTGCCTCCGGCTCGAGGTCGTGCCACGGCCGGAGCACGAACGCCCGGTCCTTGGCGCGCGGGTGCGGCAGCTTCAGGTCGTCGTCGCTGCGGCGGTCGCCGACGACGATCAGGTCGATGTCGAGGGTGCGCGGCGCGTTGCGGATCTCGGATCGCTCTCGGTCGAAGGCGTCCTCGACGGCCAGCGCGCGGTCGAGCAGCCGGTGGGCGGCCAGCGTGGTGTCGAGCAGCACCACGGCGTTGAGGAACGTCTCGGAACCCGCGGGTGCGTCGACCGGCTCGGTCTCGTAGACCGGCGACACGGCGGTCACCCAGACGTCGGGCGTGTCCGCCAGCGCATCGAGCGCGCCCTGGAGAGCGGTCAACCGTTCTCCGAGGTTCGAGCCCAGGGCGAGGACGGCGCGGCGGATCGGCCGCATCTCTCCGGTCAGGGTGTCGGCATCGATGATGTGCGGGTTGGGGGTCTCGGTCACAGGGGGTCCCTCACGTCTCTCCGGATCGTCAATGCCACGTCGGCGAAGACCGTCGCAATGGGCGCCTCGGGCTTGTGCACGGTCACGCGAGCCCATTCAACACGACGGTCGATGAGGCACACATCGGCCACCCGTGCCGCCAGCGTCTCGATCAGGTCGACCGGGTCGGACTCCACGGCGGCTTTCACCTGGCCCACGAGGCTTCCGTAGTCGACGGTCTCCTGCAAGTCGTCCGAGGCGGCAGCAGCGCGGGTGTCGAGGCCCAGCGTGAGGTCGATCACGAACCGCTGCCCCTCGCGACGCTCGTGCTCGAAGACCCCGTGGTGGCCGTGGCACTCGATCCCGGTGACGGTCAGCTCGTCCATCGCTCCTCCTCCAGTCGCGCCCAGACTTTCAGTGCGTCGCGGCTGGCCCTGACGTCGTGCACGCGGATGCCCCAGACACCTTGCTGGGCGAGCAGCACCGTGACCGCGGCGCCCGCGGCCTCGCGGTCGTCGACCGGGCGCGGGGTGCCCTCGGCGTCGCGCAGCAGCGCGCCGAGGAACGACTTGCGGCTCGCGCCGACCAGCAGCGGGAGCCCGAGCCCGGCGATCTCGCCGAGGCCCGCCAGCAGCGCCCAGTTGTGCTCCGCGGTCTTGGCGAACCCGAGACCCGGGTCGAGCACCAGCCGCTCGTCGGGGATGCCGGCCTTACGCGCCGCGGCCACCCGCTCGGCGAGCTCGCGGCGCACGGCCACGACCGCCCCCTCGTCGTACGACGCCAGCGTCTGCATCCGGTCAGCGTGGCCGCGCCAGTGCATGGCGACGTAGGTCGCCTCCGACCCGGCGACCACGTCGAGGATCGCGGGGTCGGCCAGCCCGCCGGACACGTCGTTGACGACCGTGACGCCAGCGCGCACCGCCTCGCGGGCGACCTCCGAGCGCATGGTGTCGACCGAGACCGCCGCCTCACCGGCCAGCTCCTCGACGACCGGGAGCACGCGCGAGAGCTCCTCGTCGACACTCGGCCGGATCGCCCCGGGCCTGGTCGACTCGCCGCCGATGTCCAGCAGGTCGGCCCCGTCGGCGAGCAGCTGCCGGCCGTGGGCCACCGCCGCCTGCGGGTCGAAGTACCGGCCGCCGTCGGAGAATGAGTCGGGGGTGACGTTCACGACGCCCATGAGCAGCGGCGTCGCCGGTGTCATGAGGGGCGGCGGCGGCATCGGGCTCAGGGCCTCCGGTGGATGAGCGCCATCGCCTCGGACCGGGTCGCGGCGTTGTGCATCTGACCGCGGACGGCCGAGGTGATGGTCCGGGCACCGGCCTTGCGTACGCCCCGCATCGTCATGCACAGGTGCTCGGCCTCGATCACGACGATCACGCCGCGCGCGTCGAGGAGACTCATCAGCGAGTCGGCGACCTGGGTCGTGAGCCGCTCCTGCACCTGTGGCCGCTTGGCGTAGACGTCGACCAGCCGAGCGAGCTTGGAGAGGCCCGTGATCTTGCCTTCCGGGGACGGAATGTAGCCGACGTGGGCCACGCCCGTGAACGGCACCAGATGGTGCTCGCACATCGACCACAGCTCGATGTCGCGGACCAGCACCATCTCGTCGTGCCCGATGTCGAACGTGGTGGTCAGCACGTCCTCGGCGCTGAGCCGGAGGCCGTCCGTCAGCTCGGCGTACGCGCGGGCGACGCGGGCGGGGGTGTCGTGCAGCCCCTCGCGCTCGGGGTCCTCGCCGATCGCGATCAGGAGCTCGCGGACGGCCGCCTCCGCACGAGCATGGTCGAAGGCGGGGATCTCGTCGGGCCGGCGGTCCGGGCAGGCGACCGGGTCGATCATGCCGTCGTCACGCCGTCGTCGGCGGCTCGGGCGGGTCGGCCGCCGGTCCGACGACGCTGCCGCCGTGGATGTCTCCGCCGCTGCCCGGCGGGGTGATCACGACCCCGGCCTCGGCGTTCTCCTCCGCGGGCCGGCCGTTGGCCGAGGCGCGGTCGCGGATCTCCTGCGGCACCTCGATCGGCGGGATCGTCGAGGGGGAGCGGTCCGGCGAGCCGGTCCAGGCGGGCCGCTCGGGGCGGTGGCGGAGGGCCGCGAACACCTCGGCGACCTCCTGCTTGTCGAGGGTCTCCCTGTCGAGCAGCGCGAGCACCAGCGAGTCGAGCACGTCGCGGTTCTCCTCGAGGATGTCGAACGCCTCCTGGTGGGCGGTGGCCACGAGCTTCTTGACCTCCTCGTCCACCTTGGCGGCGACGTCCTCCGAGTAGTTGCGCTGGTGGCCGATGTCGCGGCCGAGGAAGGGTTCGGCATTGGAGTCGCCGAGCTTCACCGCGCCCAGCACCTCGGTCATGCCGTACTGGGTGACCATGGCGCGCGCCAGGTTGGTGGCCTTGTCGATGTCGTCGCCCGCACCGGTCGTCGGGTCGTGGAACACCATCTCCTCGGCAGCCCGACCGCCCATCATGTAGGCGAGCTTGTTGAGGAGCTCGCTGCGGGTCTGGGAGTACTTGTCCTCGTCGGGCAGCACCATGGTGTAGCCCAGTGCCCGGCCGCGCGGGAGGATCGTCACCTTGTGCACCGGGTCGCTGCCGGGAAGTGCCGCCGCGACCAGGGCGTGGCCGCCCTCGTGGTAGGCGGTGACCAGCTTGTCCTTCTCGCTCATCAGCCGGGAGCTGCGCTGCGGTCCAGCGATGACGCGGTCGATGGCCTCGTCGAGGCTGAGGTTGCTGATCTGCTTCTGGTTGCTGCGGGCCGTGAGCAGCGCTGCCTCGTTGAGCACGTTGGCGAGGTCGGCACCGGTGAAGCCCGGCGTACGGCGGGCGATCGACAGCAGGTCGATGTCCTGCGCCATTGGCTTGCCGCGCGAGTGGACCTGGAGGATCTTGTGGCGCCCGTCGAGGTCGGGGGCGTCGACGCCGATCTGGCGGTCGAAGCGACCGGGACGCAGCAACGCCGGGTCGAGCACGTCGGGCCGGTTGGTGGCCGCGATCAGGATGACGCCACCGCGGACGTCGAAGCCGTCCATCTCGACGAGCAGCTGGTTGAGGGTCTGCTCGCGCTCGTCGTGGCCGCCGCCCATGCCGGCGCCGCGGTGTCGGCCGACGGCGTCGATCTCGTCGATGAAGACGATCGCGGGGGCGTTCTCCTTGGCCTGCTCGAACAGGTCGCGGACCCGAGAGGCACCGACACCGACGAACATCTCGACGAAGTCGGAGCCGGAGATGGAGTAGAACGGCACACCGGCCTCACCGGCGACGGCGCGGGCCAGCAAGGTTTTGCCGGTGCCCGGTGGGCCGTAGAGCAGCACACCCTTGGGAATCTTGGCGCCGACGGCCTGGAACTTCGCGGGCTCCTGGAGGAACTCCTTGATCTCGCCGAGCTCCTCGATCGCCTCGTTGCAGCCCGCCACGTCGGAGAACGTCGTCTTCGGCATGTCCTTGGTGATCAGCTTCGCCTTGGACTTGGCGAACTGCATGACACCGCGGCCGCCGCCACCCTGCATGCTGTTCATCAGCCAGAAGAAGACGACCAGGATCAAGATGATCGGCAAGAACCCGGCCAGGATCGAACCGAGCACGGACGGCTTGGCGATCTCCGTGGTGTACTCGTCGATCTCACCCGCGTCGACCTGCCGACGGACCTCGGCCTCGATCTCGGCCTGGGTGTCGCTCAGCCAGTAGGCCATCACCTGGCCGCCGCCCTCGCGCTGGACGTCGTTGTCGAGGCTGGCCTCGATGACCTGGTCGCCGTCGATGAACTTGATGTCCTTGACCTCGCCGGCCTCGATGAACTCGATCATGCGCGAGGTGCTGATCTCGTCGTGCTCGCCCGTCGGGACGAGGTACTGGAGGGCAAGCAGGACGCCGGTCACGGCAAGGATGCCGATGACCCAACGATTGAGGAGGATCCGCTTCACGTGCTTCTCTCGACTGGACTGACGACGGGTGCAACTGTCCGACGACGCTACCCGGCGCCGGATGCCACCATTCTCTCAGGCGGGGCCAACGTGGGCGAACCTTCAGCAGCGGGCGCCCGGCTGGGCGGGCGCGCGGTTTCCCCGGATATCCGGGGAACCAGCGACCTACCGGGGGAAATTTGACCCTGGAGGTCGTGGTTTCCCCGGATATCCGGGGAAACCGACACCCCCCACTCAGGAGTAGACGTGGGGCGCCAGGGTGCCGATGTCGCGCAGGTTCCGGTACTTCTCGCGGTAGTCGAGGCCGTAGCCGACGACGAACTCGTTCGGGATGTCCCAGCCGACGTACTTCACCTCCACCGGCATCTGCAGCGCCTCGGGCTTGCGGAGCAGGGTGCAGATCTCGACGCTGGCCGGCGCGCGCGACTCGAGGTTCGAGGTGAGCCACGAGAGCGTGAGACCGGTGTCGATGATCTCGTCGACGATCACCACGTGCCGGCCGGTGATGTCGGTGTCGAGGTCCTTGAGGATCCGGACCACGCCGCTGGACTTGGTGCCCGAGCCGTACGACGACACCGCCATCCAGTCCATCTCGATGTGTCGCCCGAAGCTGCGGGCCAGGTCGGCCATGACCATCACCGCGCCGCGGAGGATGCCGACGATCAGCAGGTCATGGCCCTCGTAGTCGGCCTCGATCTCGCGGGCCAACTCGGCCAGCCGTTGCTGGATCTGCGCCTCCGTGTAGAGGACGTTGACGAGGTCGTTCTCCACCTGGGACGCGTCCATGGGACGGCAGCCTAGGCCGCAGCGGGTGCCGCGTCTCGTCGGGGCCCGGGTCGGGACCAGGTCCGGACAGGGGTGCGGCCCTCACCGGGGGGGTGGGAGGGCCGCACCGCCATCCTGGGGCCCGGATCCGGCGTTCGGAAGGGCTTTGCGACGAAATGACCCGAAAGGGTCATGCAGGTCTGTCCGACGTGACGAATGCCAGCCGCCCCTCGCGGCGCACCGCGCGCAGCCGCCCGGGCAGATCCACGCCGAGCTGGCCCCGCCACCGGCGCACCAGGTCGTCCACGGCGAGCAGGTGACCGTGGGCCAGATCGCTCGGGATCGCACCCGCGCGCAGGGCGCCCAGCCGGAGCACGCGCAGCCGCAGCGCGTCGGGCAGGGTCGCCAGCCGTTCGGCCGGCAGCTCGTCGTCGACCACCAGCTCGTCGTACGCCGCGGCGGCCTGGGCATCGAGCAGCTCGACGTCCGCCCGCAGCTGCGGAGCGGTGCGGGCCAGGGTCTCGGCGACGCCGGGGCCGAGCTCGCGCTCGAGCACCGGCATCACGAGGGTGCGGACCCGGGCGCGGGCATAGGCGGGGTCGCTGTTGTGGGGGTCGGTCCACCACTCCACCCCCGCGGCGCGGCAGGCGGCCTCGGTCTGGGCGCGGGTGATACCGAGCAGCGGCCGCTGAAACCGGCCGAACGCCGGCCGCATCCCGGCCAGCGACCTGCCCCCGCTGCCGCGGGTGAGTCCCAGCAGCACCGTCTCCGCCTGGTCGTCGAGAGTGTGGCCGAGCAGCACCACGGAGGTCCCGAAGCGTTCGGCCACCTCCTCCAGCACGGCGTACCGCGCCTCGCGGGCGGCCGCCTCGGGGCCCTGCCCGGACGCCTGGACGGTGACCCGGACGGCGACCGTCTCGTCCACCCCGAGCATCACCATCCGAGCGACCAGCGCGTCGGCCCGCTCGGCCGAGCCGGGCTGGAGCCCGTGGTCGACCGTGACCCCCACGACCCGGCAGGGCAGGTCGCGGGCCTCGAACACGGTCGCCGTGAGCAGTGCGAGGGAATCGGCACCCCCGCTGCAGGCGACGAGGACCGGCTGGTCGCCGGCGTCCGCCAGCGCCCGTCGTACGGCGCCCCGGACCGCGGCGAGCGCCGGGTCAAGGCTCATAGCACGCGTGCGACCCAGACGTCGGGGTCGGCGATCTCGGCCTTGCTGGGGAGGTTCTCGGGTCGCTCCCAGACCGCGTTGAATCCCGCCATGCCGGCGCGATCGACGACGGCGCGGACGAACTTCGCGCCATCGCGGTACTGCGCCATCTTCACGTCGAGGCCGAGCGCCTTGCGGAGGACCCGGTCGAGGACGCCCACGCCCTTGCGGCGGCGGTCGAAGCCGGCGCGGATGCTGCTGACCGACGGGATCACCTGCGGACCGACGCCGTCCATGACGACGTCGGCGTGACCCTCGAGCAGCGACATCACGCCGGTGACCCGGTCGAGGATCGCCTTCTGCTCCGGTGTGCTCAGGACGTCGAGCACGCTGCCGCCCCCGCCCCGGACCGCCTCGGTGATCCGCTTCAGGCCGTCCTCGAGCAGGCCGCCGGGGTCCATCGTGTCGGCCAACGCGCGGATCTCGCCGAAGAGGTGGTCACGCATCCAGGGGACGGCGGTGAACTGGACCCGGTGCGTCTCCTCGTGGAGCGCCACCCAGAGCCGGAAGTCGGACGGGTCGGCCCGGAGCTCACGCTCCACGTGGACGATGTTGGGGGCCACGAGCAGCAGCCGGCCGGCCGGCTCGTGGAACGGGTCGAACTGGCCGAGCACCTTCGACGCGAGGAACCCGAGCAGCAGCCCGACCTCACCGCCGGTCACCCGGGCGCCGACGGCGCGGCTGACGCCGCTCGGTGCACCCTTCTTCTCCTCGAGCCGGTCGATGACCGGCCCGAGCATCACGGCGAACGCCTCGGTGTTGGCGCGCACCCAGCCCTGCCGGTCGACGACGAGGACCGGTGCGGTGCGCTCGGCCGCCGCCAGGCCGGTGAACTCGCGGACCAGCCCGGTCGACCGGTCGGCGGCGGCCCGCAGCTCGTCGACGGCCTCCTGGGCCTCGCCCGCGGTGACCTCCGGACCGATGCCGGCGACCCGGCCACCGAGGGAGACCGCGAGCTCCCAGTCGACCATCGAGTTCATGTCCGTGACCCTACGCGCCGACGGCAATCGGCCCGTCCCGTTCAGCGGGAACAGCGGCAGGCCCCCAGGGCACCGGCGAGGTTGTCGAGGTTCTGCTCGGCGTCGACGGTGTTGCGCTCCCGGATCCGGTCGGCGGCCAGCACGAACACCATCGGCGTACCCGACTGGTCGGTGGCGATCCCGGCCAGACTGCGGACTCCGCCGAGACTGCCGGTCTTGGCCCGGACCCGGCCCACGCCGGCGGTGGGCGCCTGGTCGAACCGGAAGGTGAGCGAACCGGTGAAGCCGCCCACCGGCAGGCCGGTCAGCACGGCACGCAGGTCGGGCCGGTCGGCAGCGACCCGCAGCACCTCGAGCAGGGTGTCGGCGCGGATCCGGTTCTGCCGGGAGAGGCCGCTGCCGTCGCGGATCACCGCGCCGTCGAGGGGTACGCCGAGCCCCGCCAGCGTCTGCCGCACACCGGTGGCGCCGCCGGCGAACGAGCCGTCGTCGAGCATCGCGAGCCCCACGTGGTGGGCCAGCACCTCGGCGCCCTCGTTGTCGCTGACCAAGATCACCTGCTCGGCGACCTGGGCGAGCGGTGGACTGCTGACGGTCGCGACGGTCCGGGCGGCTGCAGGCGCGGTCGCGGGGGTCGCGGCGCCCTGCACCCGCACGCCCCGCTTCGCAAGGGCGGCAGCGAAGGCGGCGGCCGCGTCGGCCGCGGGGTCGGCGACCCGTTCCGACCGATCGGCCGAGATGCCTTCGTCGACCCACAGCGCGGCGATCGGGGACACGATGCCGTCGAGGATGTAGTCGGCGCGCCAGAACCGGTTCTCCGCAGGGCCGGTGAACAGCGACGCGTCGTAGAAGAGCCGCACCGGCTTCCGGCGCCCCACCTCCGCCGCGGTCCGAGCCGCCAGCGTCTGGACGTCGGCGACGTCTGGCCACTCGGCGGACGGGGTGCGCGCGAGCAACGGGTCGCCGCCCCCGACCAGGGTGAGCCGCCGACCCCGCGCGACCACGGTGGTGTCGAACCGGTGGTCGGGCCCGAGCGCTGCCAGCGCGGCGGCGGCGGTGGCCAGCTTCATCGTGGAGGCGGGGATGAACCAGTCGTCACCGGTGGAGAACGCGGGGCCGGCCCCGCCCAGTCCGGCTACCGCCGCGTGCACCGACCGGCCGAGGTCACGATCGGCGAGGCCGGCGGCCAGCGTGCGGCGTACGGCGGCGGGACGGAGGCCCCCGATGCTCGCCGCCTCGGCGACCGGCTCCGGGTCGGGCACCGCGGCGATGTCCATCCCCTCGGGTGGCGGGACCGCGGCCGGCTCGGTGACCGGGTCGGGCGGCTCCTCGTCCGACCAGCGATCCGTGGCGCCGGTGAGGAAGGCGGTCGCGGCTCCGCCGAGCAGGAGCAGCACGAGCAGCACCGGCAGCCAGGACGCCTTCCTCGGCGCGTGGCGTCGGTCACGCTTTCCCACGGTGGTCCCTCCTCGGCTGCGTGTTCGGGGCCATTGTGCGCGACACTGGTCCCGGCCCGGACAGGCCGGTGTCGCGGTTGGGAGGACGGACGTGCTCGAGTTCGACGTGGTGGTGGAGATCCCCAAGGGAGAGCGCAACAAGTACGAGGTCGACCACGAGACCGGCCGGATCCGCCTGGACCGGATGCTCTTCACCTCGACGGCCTACCCCGCCGACTACGGCTTCATCGAGAACACCCTCGGTCAGGACGGCGACCCGCTTGACGCGATGGTCATCCTCCAGACCCCGACCTTCCCCGGTTGCCTGATCGCCTGCCGCGCGATCGGCATGTTCCG
This sequence comes from uncultured Actinomycetota bacterium, assembly GCA_963826265.1. Lineage (GTDB taxonomy): Bacteria > Actinomycetota > Actinomycetes > Propionibacteriales > Nocardioidaceae > Nocardioides. The sequence goes on along the minus strand of CAWGWH010000001.1, from coordinate 383,452 downwards.
CATGACCGACGAGGCAGGTGGCGACGACAAGGTGCTCTGCGTGCCGACGCACGACCCGCGACTCGAGCACCTGCGCGACATCAACCACGTCTCGAAGTTCGACCGGCTGGAGATCCAGCACTTCTTCGAGGTCTACAAGGACCTCGAGCCGGGCAAGTCCGTCGAGGGCGCCGACTGGGTCGGCCGTACCGAGGCCGAAGCCGAGGTCGAGGCGTCGTTCGAGCGCTTCCAAGAGACCGGCGCCCACTGACGAAGGCCGAATCGTGTCCCGTTCGGGTCGATTCGTGTCGCGTTCGGATCGAGTCGGGGGCTGTTCGCTCACCAGGCACGACTCGACCGGAACCAGGCACGACTCGACCCGATTCAGGCACGACTCGACCCGCGAGCTCAGCCCACCAGTTCGGGTGAGCGGAGCATCTCAGGCGGTACGCCGAAGGCGTCGACCAGGTCGACGGCGATCGGCCGGATCTTGCGGCACAGGTCGTTGACCTCGCGGCTGATCGCCTTCGACCGCTGAGACGAGAGCCGGCCGTGCTCCATGAACCAGCCGCGGTCGGCCTCGATCGTCGTCAGCGCGAACAGGTCGCACAGCAGATTGAGGGCGACCTTCTGGTCTCCCTCCTCGAGGCCAGCGAGCTTGTCAACGAACGCGTCGAGCACCCAGCGCTCGACGTGCGCCCGGGCCGCGGCGATCACGTGGTCCTGCACCCGGGAGAAGACCTCGCCGGGGTTCAGGCCGTCGTCGATGCCGCGCTTCAGCCGCCGCGCGACGCCGGAGAGCATGTGCTCCTCGCGGAACCGCAGCATCATCCGGTGGTAGTCGGAGTCGAGCAGCCCGGCCTTCTGGTCCCACTGGTCTCCTCCGGGCAGTACGTCGCGGACCCGCTCGATCAGCGTGTGGACGGCGGTCCGCTCGATCACGGTCTCGACCGCCAGGCCGGCCACGAACCGGACCATCCCGAACTGGTCCAGGTCCTCGAACTCGCTGGCGTAGTCGGTGAGCAGGCCCTTGGCGACCAGCTGCAGCAGCACGTGGTTGTCGCCCTCGAAGGTCGTGAAGACGTCGGTGTCGGCCTTGAGGGCCGCGAACCGGTTGAGCGCGCGGTAGCCCTGGCCGCCGCAGGCCTCGCGACACTCCTGGACGGTGCGGGTGGCGTGCCAGGTCCCGAGTGCCTTGAGCCCGGCCGCCTGCGACTCCAGCTCGCGGCGGCGGTGGTCGTTCTCGCCCTCCTCCGGCGCCTCGGTCTCCGTGAAGACCTCGTGCAGCTCGAGCGCGACCGCCTCCTGGGCGACGTGGAGCGCGTAGGTCCGGGCCACCAGCGGCAGCAGCCGCCGCTGGTGCATTCCGTAGTCGAGGAGCAGCTGCTCCCGCTCGTCGGAGGTGGCGTTGAACTGACGCCGCCGGTCGCCGTACCGGACCGCGATCGCGAGCGCGACCTTGGCGGCGTTGATGCCGGCACCTCCGACGCACACGCGCCCCTGGACCAGCGTGCCCAGCATCGTGAAGAACCGCTTGTCGGGGTTGTCGATCGGGCTCTCGTAGCGCCCGTCGGGTGTCACGTCCGCGAACTGGTTGAGCAGGTTCTCCCGCGGCACCCGGACCCCGTCGAAGGAGATCCGGCCGTTGTCGACACCGTTCAGCCCCATCTTCAGGCCGTCGTCCTCGATCGTGATGCCGGGCAGCACCTCGCCGTCCCGCCGCAGCGGCACGAGCAGCGCGTGCACGCCGTGTCCGATGCCGCCGACCTCCAGCTGCGCGAACACCACGGCCAGGTCCGCGTGCCGCGCCGCGTTGCCGATCCAGTCCTTACGCGACAAGGCGTCCGGCGTGGTGACCACGAACTCCTGCGAGTCGGGGTCGTACGTCGCCTTGGTGCCCAGCGCCTGCACGTTCGACCCGTGCCCGACCTCGGTCATCGCGAAGCAGCCCATGGCCCGACCGCTGATCAGGTCCCGCAGGTAGGCGTCGTGGTGCGGTTTCGTCCCGAGCTGGAGGATCGCCCCACCGAACAGCCCGAACTGCACACCGACCTTCACCAGCACCGACAGGTCGCCGAACGCCAGCGTCTCGAACGCGGCGATCGAGGCACCGAGGTCGCCGCCTCCGCCGTACTCGGTCGGGAACCCCATGCCGGTCTGCCCGGTGCCGGCCATCTCGACCACGAGGTCGCGCACCCGGTCACAGAAGGCGTCCCGGTCGAGCTGCTCGGCGTCGTCCAGCACGGAGGCGTACGTCGCCAGGTTGGTGCGCACGAGGTCGCGGACCTCGCCGTAGCGGCCGTCGAGCAGCCGGGTGAGCGCCGGCACGTCGACGGCCGGCTGCCGGTAACCGTCCGGCTCCGGATCGATCTCTGGTGGGCTGGTTGGGCTGGTTGAGCTGGTTGGGCTGGTTGAGCTGGTTGGGCTGGTGTCGGTGCTGGACTCGGGAGCCATGCCCCGACGTTACTGACCGGTCAGGGCCGGGCGTAGAAGTTGGGCGTGGTCCAGTAGTACATCGACTCCTGGCTCACCGGCCGACCGGTGCGCGGAGCGTGGATGATCTGCCCGTTCCCGACGTAGAGCGCCACGTGGTAGATCGAGGACGGGCTGCTCGAGGAGCCCCAGAACACCAGGTCCCCGGCGCGGAGGCTGCTGGGCGAGATGGGCGTGGACTGCTCGTACTGGGCGACCGAGTAGTGCGGCAGGTACTTCCCGCCTGCGCCCCACGCGCCCATGGTCAGGCCGGAGCAGTCCCACGAGCTCGGTCCGGCGGCACCCCAGACGTAGGGCTCGCCGAGCTGGGCACGGGCGAAGGCGACGGCCGCGTTCGCCCCGCCGCCCGGCGCCGGCGGGTCGGGCTGAGGAGTGGGGGGCGCGGGGTCCTGGGCGGGCAGCTCCTCGGGCTGCTCGGCAGGCTCCTCCGGCTGTTTCGCCGGCTCGTCGGCCTGCTGGGCGGCCTCCTCGGCCGCTGCCTGCTGGGCTGCCTCCTCCGCCGCGGCGGCCGCCGCGGCCTCTGCCGCCCGCTCGTCAAGCGCCTCCTGCCGCTGCTCAGCGAGGGCGACGCTGATGTCCTGCAGCTCGGCCAGCTCCTGGATCAGCTCACTCTTGCTGGCCGCGATGCTCTCGGCCTCGGCCGCGGCGGTGTCGGCGGCGGCACGGGCCTGGTCGCGTGCCGCGCGGGCCTCGACCTGCGCCGCTGCGGCCTCGGCACGGGCGGCCTCGGCCTGGCCGACCGCGACGTCGGCCAGCGTCGATGCGGCGATGAAGCCGTCGTACTTGCTGTCGAGAGCCGACTCCGCGGCTCGCATGGTGGTGTTCTGTTCGACCACGGTCCCGATCCCGTCGGCCTGCACCATCGACGCGACGGCGGTGAGCGTCGGATTCATCTCGTAGGAGCTCACCAGCGCATCGGCGTACGCGTCCTGCTGGCGGCCGACGTCGGTGCGCGCGATACCGGCTCGCTCATCCGCGGCGGAGGCCGCCTGCCGCGCCTGGTCGAGCCGGTACCGCGCTCCGTTCCACGCCTCCGTCGCCTGAGCGGCCGCGATGGCGGACTGCTGGAGTCGCTGGTTCGCCGCGGCCAGGTCTGCCTGGACGGCGTCCACGTCACGCGCCTTGTCCCGGGCAGCGGTCCGCGCGTCGCGGACGTCCTGCCGGGAGGGGGTGTCGGCCTCGTCGGCCAGCGCTGCCTCGAAGCCAGCGAGCCCTGTCACCGGGGGGATGGACAGGCTCACGGCCAGGCCGAGGGCCACTGCGACACCAACTGCGCGAGGCACGTCGCGATTCCTCCTGCGTTCCGTCATCCGGTCCCGCTCGGGCGAGCGTGGACGTGCCACAACGGGCACTCGCGGCACGCTAATGCTCATCCGTCACAAATGCCACAAAAACCTCAGAAATCTCAGGGGTCGCCGGCGTGTCGACTTGCGAACTACAATGCTGTAGTTCTAGCGGACGGGATCGAGGCGAGTGCTCAGCGGTCGGCGTCGACCGGCACCGCGGAGGTGTTCGTGGTCGGGTGCGACGCGAGTCCGTGGCGCTCGAAGACTTGCCCGCTGGCCCGGCCGCCGAGGTAGAAGGCGACCAGTGCGATCAGGATCCCGGCGACGTCGTCGGCGATGTAGTGCCAGCCGAAGTAGATGGTGGCCACGATGGTCACCGCGAAGTTGGCCCAGAACACCCAGTGCACGACCCGCGACCGCACGGTGTACTGCACCATCAGCGCCACCAGCAACGTGATCGCGACGTGCAGGCTCGCGAAGCCGGCGGTCGACTGCACGGCGCCCTCGACGCCCTGGAGGGTGACGCGTTGGCGGGCGGTCGACAGCGTGTCCATCAGGTCCGAGGTCGGCGTGCCGGCGTTCACCACGTCGCGGTAGAGCCACGCCGCGAAGAACCCCGGGCCCAGGGTGGGAAGCAGGTAGTACGACAGCGTCCCGAGGGACCACGCGATGCACTGGCTGGTCACGAACCAGTAGCCGTACGAGATGTTGCGCGACCAGACCAGCCACGCCGTCACCGCGAGCGGCACCAGCGGCAGGAACCACAGGTAGATGTACGACAGCACGTGTGCCGAGAAACCGGTACCGAGGAGGTCGTGCATCACCACACCGGGCTCGTTGCCGAAGAACAGCGCGAGGTCGATCAGGTGCAGCTCGTAGTCGTACTTCTTCTCCCGCACGAACGGCAGGAAAGACTTGAGGTTCCGATAGCTGACGTAGGTGATGTAGAAGCAGGCGATGCCCATCACGACCAGCGTCACCCGCTCACGGGTCCAGTGGGTGCGCACCCGCTCACGGGCGACCCTGCGCCAGTACTTGGGGTTGCCGCGCGAGACCCACAGCGTCCGCGGTACGACGTCGCCGAGGAACGCGCCGGTCAGCAGCAGCGGCAGCCGTACGGCCGCGGGCCCGAGAAACCCCTCGGGGTCGGCGAGCCGCTTGTCGAGCGCGAGCGCCGTGACCACTGCCAAGAGGCCCATGACGACGGCGCAGCCGACGAGCAGGACGTAGGCACGGCGATACACGCGCGCCAGTCTATGGACCGGCTACGCTCCGGCGATCGGCGCCAGCCGGGTGCGGTCCACCCGGACCGCCACCTCGTCCCCTGGTCCGGGGTGGCGGTCGAGCGGGGCGACGGCGTCGAGCTCTCCGAGACCGGGTACGTCGAGCCGCAGCCGGACCTGGTCGGGTGTCAGCCGCGAGGAGACCACGCGGCCCCGCAAGGGACCGTCGGCCGCGACCGCGAGGGCCGAGCGGCGCAGCGCCACGGCCGGCGCGTCCGGGGCGTCGGCGGCACGCAGCAGCAGGGTCGCCGGCTCGCCCTCCAGCACCGCGGCGTACCCGAGGAAGAGCGCGGTCTCGGCGTCGGCCGGGCGGCGCCACACGTCCGCGATCGGGCCCTGCTGGACGATCCGGCCCGACCGCATCACGGCCAGCCGGTCCGCCACGGCGAACGCCTCCTCGTGGTCGTGCGTCACGAGCAGCGCGGTGGTGGCGGACTCGACCAGGATCTCCCGCAGGTCCGCGGCCAGCCGCTCGCGCAGCCCGGCGTCGAGCGCAGACAGCGGCTCGTCGAGCAGCAGCAACCGGGGCTCGACCGCGAGCGACCGGGCCAGCGCGACCCGCTGCCGCTCACCACCCGAGAGGGTTCCCGGCAGCCGGTCGCCGTACGACGGGAGGCCGACCAGGTCGAGCAGCTCGGCGACCCGGCGCTCGAGGTCAGGGGCCCGCCGCAGCCGCAGCGCGTAGCCGACGTTGCGCGCCACGGTCAGGTGGTCGAAGAGCTGTCCGTCCTGGAACATCAGCACGAACCCGCGCCGGTGGGTGGGCACCGACCGGACGTCCCGGCCGTCCCACGCGATGCTCCCCGACCCCAGCTGCTCGAGACCGGCGATCGCCCGGAGCAGGGTCGACTTGCCGCAGCCCGAGGGTCCGAGCACCGCCAGTACCTCTCCGTCCGGCAGCTCCAGGGACACGTCGTCGACCGCCGGCTCGCCGTCGAAGGTGACCGTCAGGTGGCGCAAGGACAACACGTCAGAACGCTCCCACGCTGGTGACCCTGAGCCGCTCGACGAGCAGCATCACGAGCGCGGTCGTCGCTGCGAGCAGCACCGAGGCGGCCAGCGCCATGCCGTAGTTCAGCTCGCCCGGATGGCCGAGCAGCCGGAAGATCACCAGCGGCAGGGTCGGGAAGTCCTCGCGGGCCAGGAAGGACGTCGCGCCGAACTCGCCGAGGGACGCGGCGAACGCGAAGCCCGCACCGGCGAGCAGCGGCTTCCACAGCACCGGGAGGTCCACCGTCAGCACCGACCGCAGCGGGCCTGCACCGAGCGACGCCGCGGCCTGTCGCTGCCGGTCGTCGATGCCGGCGAGCACCGGCACCAAGGTGCGCACGACCAGGGGCAGGGCCACCAGGGCCTGCGCGACGGGAACCAGCAGCGCGCTGTCGCGCAGGTCCAGCGGCGGCTGGTCCAGGGTGATCAGCAACCCGAAGCCGAGCGTCACGGCCGACACCCCGAGCGGCAGCATGAAGAACCCGTCGAGCAGGCCGCGCACCCGGCGCTCGACCGGCGCCCGCGACCGACGCGTCACGACGAGTGCGACGAGCAGGCCGGTCCCGACCGCCATCCACGTGGCGTCGACCGCGGTCCGCAGCGAGTTCACGAGTGCCTCGGCGACCGTGACCTGGAGCGCGTCGCGGTCGCCCGTGGTGCCGAGCGCGGCGTAGTTCTGGAGGCTCCATGCGCCGTCGACCCGCAACGACCCGGCGACGAGCGACACGATCGGGATCGCGACGAACGTCAGCACCAGCAGAGTGGCAGCGACCGGCACGCCGTCCGCCCGGCTCAGTCGCCTCGGCCGGCTCGGCGCCCGGCTGACCGGCGCGACCACCCGCACCCGTTGGGCGAGCACCAGCAGCCCGACGACCACCACCAGCTGGAGCACGGACAGTGCGGCCGCTGCCGACAGGTCGAACACCTGCACCGTGAGGAGGTAGATCTCGGTCTCGATCGTCGCGTGGCGGCTGCCGCCGAGGGTCAGCACGATCCCGAAGGCGGTGGCGCAGAAGAGGAAGACGACGGTCGCGGCCGACGTGACCGCCGGCCGCAGCGCCGGCAGCGTGACCGTCCTGAAAACCTGCGCCCGTGAGGCGCCCAGGGTCGCGGCGGCCTGGCCGGCGCGAGCGTCGAGCCCCTCCCAGGCGCCCCCGACGACGCGGATCACGACCGCCACGTTGAAGAACACCAGGCCGAGCACGATCGCCGCCGGCGTGCCGTCCAGGCCCAGGAAGCCGAGCGGCCCGCCGTCACCGAGCAGCTGGCGGAACGCGACGCCCACGACCACGGTCGGGAGCACGAACGGCACGAGCAGCAACGCGCGGACCACCCGGCGCAGCGGGAACGAGGTCCGGTGCAGGACGTACGCCGCCGGCAGCCCGAGCAGCACCGCGACCGTGGTCGCCACCGAGGCCGACCACAGCGTGAACGCGAGCACTCGGCCGGTCCGGCCCCGCGTGAGGACCTCCAGCGCTGCACCCGGGGCGAAGTGCCCGTCGGGCCAGAAGCCGAGCGCCAGCATGCCGCTGACGGGCAGCACGAAGAACACGCCCACCACCAGGACCGGCACCACGGCCAGGGCGAGCAGCCCCAGCAGCCGACGGTTCACTCTGCGCTCACTGGGTGACCAGGTCTCGCCACTCCTGCAGCCAGGCGTCGCGGTTCGCGGCGATGTCGGCGGGATCGACGACGTACGGGTCGGCAGGCTGCTCGGCGTGCTCGGCCCACTCGGCGGGCAGCTCGACGTCGTCGCGGACCGGGAAGACGTACATCGACTCCGGCAGGGCGGCCTGCACCTCCTGGCTCAGCAGGAACTCCACCAGCACCCGACCGCCGGCGGGGTTGGCGGCGCCGGCCAGCACTCCGGCGTACTCCACCTGCCGGAAGCAGGTGTCGAGCAGCGCCGCGGTCGACGACACGCCTGCGCCCTGCGGGATGGTGAAGGCGGGCGAGGAGTCGTAGGACAGCACGATCGGCCGCTCGCCGCCCTCACCGCCCTGGGTGAAGTCGCCGTAGTAGGCGTCGCTCCAGCCGTCGACGACCAGCGTGTCGTTGGCGAGCAGGTCCTCCCAGTAGGCCGGCCAGTCGTCGCCGTACGCGGCCACCGTCGTCAGCAGGAACGCCAGTCCCGGCGAGCTCGACAATGCCGACGGCGTCACGAACAGCCCCTCGTACGCCGGGTCCGCGAGATCATCGAGGCTCGCCGGCGGGTCGAGGTCACGCTCGGCGAACCATGTGGTGTCGACGTTGACGCACACGTGGCCCACGTCGATCGGCGCCAGCCGCTCACCGGCGTCGGCGGGAACGACGTACTCCTCGACCCCGGCGGGCAGGGTGACGCCGAGGCGGTCGAAGACGTCTTCCTCGAGGGCCCGGGACGCGAACGTGTTGTCGACCCCGAACGCGACGTCGCCGACCGGGTTGTCACGCGTGACGGCGAGCTTGGTGGTGAGCTCGCCGGCGTCGCCGGAGGCACGGACCTCGAGCTCGAGCCCGGACTCGGCCTCGAACTGCCGCACCAGCCGCTTGGGCAGGTTGAACGACTCGTGGGTGACGAGGACGACCGTGCCTGCTGGCGTGCCGCCCGACTCGGGCGAGGGCGCGGCGGACTCGCCTTCGCCGGTGGAGATCAGGCTGCAGCCCGTGCCCGCGAGGGCGAGCGGCAGCAGCAGAGTGAGAAGGCGCTTCATGGTCGGTGACTCCCTACGCCGGTGCGACCCGGATCAGGTTCGGAGGGTCTGCGGCTGGCCCGCACTCTCAGCCCGGTCTCGCACCGGGCTCCCCTGTCTGTACGCCCCCAACACTAGGCCCCTACCGGGCGAGGTCGACCACCTGCCCGAGCCGGCGCAGCTTCTCGGGGTTGCGCAGCAGGTAGAGCGCCGTCACGACGCCGTCCTCGATCCGGAACGTCGCGACCGTGTCGAGCTCGCCGTCGAGGCGGAGCGCGAGTGCGGGGCCGCCGTTGACCGTCAGCACCTCCCCGGTCATCGGGCCCTGGCTCACCGCCGCCAGGAACCGCAGCGCCTTGTCGCGCCCGTGGATCGGCCGCAGCGCCGCCTTCTTGTGGCCACCGCCGTCGGTGATCAGGACGACGTCGGGCGCGAGCACGTCCATCAACGACTGGAGGTCGCCGGTCGCGCCGGCAGCGAGGAAGCGCTCGAGGACGCGGTCCCGCTCGGCGGCCGTGACGTCCTGCCGGGGTCGGCGTGCCTGGACGTGCGAGCGCGCCCGGTGCGCGATCTGGCGCACGGCGGCCGGGGTCTTGTCGACCGCCTCCGAGATCTCCTCGTACGGCACGTCGAAGACCTCGCGCAGCACGAACACCGCCCGCTCGGTCGGGCCGAGCGTCTCGAGCACCATCAGCACCGCGGTCGAGACACTGTCGGCCAGCTCGACGTCCTCGGCCACGTCGGGCGTCGTCAGCAGCGGCTCGGGCAACCATGGGCCGACGTAGGTCTCGCGACGACGCTGCTGGGTGCGTAGCCGGTTGAGCGACTGCCGGGTCGCGATCCGTACCAGGTACGCCCGCGGGTCACGGATCTCGGCGGGATCGCTCTTCTCCGTCCGCGCCGACCACCGCAGCCACGTCTCCTGCACGACGTCCTCGGCGTCGGCGGCCGAGCCGAGGATCTCGTAGGCGACGGTGAAGAGCAGGCTGCGGTGCTCCACGAACGGGCCGCTGATCTCCTCGGTCGCGTCGCCGGCGTTCACGTGCCCGAGGGTACGGCGAGCGGGAGGTCGCACACGTCGGAGTACCCCTGGCTGGCCAGGCCCATCGCCGCGTTGAAGCGGGAGCGCTGGTTCTCGATCGCGATCATCATCGTCAGCTCGACCACCACCGGGTCGCCGAGCCGCTCGCGCAACGCGGCCACCTGCTCGTCGGTGACGGCCGGGGGTGTCGCGGTCGCCGCCTCGGCGTACGCCATCACATCGCGCTCGAGGTCGGTGAACACACTCGAGTCGCGCCACCGCGGCACCTCGCGCACCTTGGCCTCGTCGAGGCCGTCCTCGTGGGCGAGGTAGTAGCCGAAGTCGAGACACCACGAGCAGCCGATCGAGGCGGCGCTGGCCATCACGGCGTACGTCTTCAGGTGCGGGTCGAGCGCGTCGAGCTTCGCCACCTTCTGCTCGAAGCCGAACACCGCCTTGAGCACGGGCCGGTTGTGCCAGAGCACATAGGCGTTGTCGGGCACTTCGCCGTAGGTCCGACGGGCGTACCACTCGAGGGCGCGGCCGTACGCGCCGGTGATCGTGGCCTTCGGGACTCGGAACGTGCTGGACATCTCTCTTCTCCTCCGATGCGTTCGTCTCGGGTACGTCCATGCAGACACCGGCCGGGATCGCGGTGTGACACATCCGGCTAGATTCCGGGGCATGCCGAGCCGACGCCACGATCTCCTGGCGTACGCCATCCCCCGGGTCCGGAAGTCGCGCGAGCTCGACGACGAGCCGTCCGAGCGACGCCGGGTCGAGCGGTGGCACGCGACGCTCGACCGGACCCTGCCGACTCGCCTCGTGCCCGGCTTCGGGCGCCGCTTCTCGGTCGTGACCGAGGAGGTCGCGGGGTTCCCGGTGCACGTGGTCACTCCGCGCCACCGTGACCCGGCCCGGACGCTGTTCTACGTGCACGGCGGTGGGTTCATGGCGCCGATGGACCCGTTCCACCTGCGGTACGCCGCGCGGCTCGCGTCAGACCTGGGCGCCCGGGTCGTGCTGCCTGAGTACCCGCTCGCCCCGGAGCACAGCTGGCGGGACTCGTTCTCGCCGTTGACCGAGCTGGCAAGCAGATGGGCCGGGGAGTCGCGCGTGACGCTGGCCGGAGACTCCGCCGGCGGCGGGTACGCACTGGCGCTGGCGCTCGGCCTCCGCGACCGCGGCGGCCCGCAGCCGAGCGAGCTGCTGCTGCTCTCGCCGTGGGTCGACCTCACGATGTCGACCCCCGACATCCCGTCGTACGCCGCGATCGACCCGTGGCTGTTCCTCGGCAAGGCCAGGGCCTACGCCGGGTGGTGGGCCGGGTCGCCGGAAGACCTGGGCCGGCCCGAGGTCAGCCCCGCGCTCGCCGACCTGTCGGGCCTGCCGCGCACGCTCATGTTCTGCGGCAGCCGGGACCTACTGGTGCCCGGCTGCCGGCTGCTCGCCGACCGGGCGGCCGCCACCGACTGGGACCTCACGTACCTGGAGGCCCCGGACCTGCTGCACATCTTCCCGCTGCTGCCGTTCATCCCCGAGGCGCGAGTCGCCCGCCGCACCACGCTGGAGTTCCTGCGATGACCACGCCGCCGATCACCGTCAGCGCCGTGCCGTTCGGCGACCTGGAGCCCGCCACGGCGTACGCCGTCTGGCGGCTGCGGCAGGAGGTCTTCGTGGTCGAGCAGGAGTGCCCGTACCCCGACCTCGACGGCCGCGACCCCGAGCCGGGCACCGTGCACCTCGTGCTGAGCGAGGGGGACGCCGTGATCGGCTACGCCCGCGTGCTCGACGACGGCTCCGAGTGGCGGATCGGCCGGGTGGTGCTCGCGACCGCCGGGCGGGGCAGGGGCCTCGCCGACCGGCTCATGGACAGCGCCCTCGCGGCCTGCCCCGGCCGCGACGTCGTGCTCGACGCGCAGCTACCGCTGGCCGCGTGGTACGCCGGCTTCGGCTTCACGGTCGACGGCGAGGAGTTCCTCGAGGACGGCATTCCGCACCTGCCGATGCGGCGGGCGGGCGGTGCCGACGGTTTCCCCGCCTAGGCGGGGAAACCAGCACATACTGGCCGAAATTTCCCCCGGTAGCCCCCAGACTCGCCCAACAGGCTCGACCCAGGACTCGTCGCCGGCCCGGTGGTTACTCGTCGAGGAACCGGATCTCGCGCGTACCGAGGTGGTCGCCCTCCGGGTTGCTGGGTGCATTCGCGACCACCGAGCGGATCGCCTCGCGATCTGCCGGTCCCTCCGTCGTCACCGCCAGCACCGGGTCCGTCGCCGCCGTCGCCAGCGCCGCGTCGTACCCGGCGGTGTGCAGGGCCGCCAGCAATGCTGCCGGGTCCTGCCCCTCGGGCACCCGGAAGCTGACCGTGTCCGACTCCATGACCTCCTGGCGCTCCTGCGCCTGACGTCGGCTGAACGCGACCACACCCGCGCCGACCAGCACGAGCACGGCCAGCACGATGACGAGGGGAACGAGTGCGGCGCCCATCTGCGGCCTCCTGTCGTTTGTCTGAGCGGAATCCGTACCCACGCGCCGCCGGCGCACACCTCGGCGCCCGGCACGCGGAACCGCCCCGGGACCGGTGCTGCCGGTCCCGGGGCGGTGGCTCGGGGGTGGTGCGGGGGCGTCGCTACCCTCGTCCGCTGGACGACCGCGCCCGGCGGGACACCGAGTCGATCGCGACCGCAATCAGCAGCACGGCACCGGTCACCATGAAGCGCACCTCGGACTCCACGCCGGCGAGGTTGAGCCCGCTGGTGATCGCCTGGAGCACCAGGATCCCCAACAGCGCCGACCACGCCGAGCCGCGCCCGCCGAAGAGGCTGGTGCCGCCGATGACGGCGGCCGCGATGGCGGTGAGGTTGGTGTCGGTCGTGCCGGTCGCCTGCGACACGCTGGTCTGCAGGCCGGCCCCGAGCAGACCGCCGACGGCGGCGAGCAGCGAGCACGACACGAAGACGGTGATGTAGACGCGGTTGACCTTGATGCCGGACCGCCGCGCCGCCTCGACGTTCCCGCCCACCGCGTACACATGCCGGCCCCACAGGGTGCGGCGGAGTGCGAAGTCGACGACCACGACCAGGGCGAAGAACAGCCACCACAGGTAGCTGAAGCCCCGGTCGATGTTCACGTAGTACGTCACGAAGCCCAGTCCGGCCGCGAGCAGGACGGCCTTGGTGAGCACCACCGGCCACCAGGGCGGCGCAAGGTCGGCGGCCTTGCGGGTCATGGCGGTGCGCCACTGCGCGGCCAGGTAGACCAGCACGACCAGACCGACGATCGCGTAGGACTGCCAGCCGGTGACGAAGCTGAACCGGGTGAACTCCAGCAGGTAGGAGTCGCCCGGCAGGTTGATCGTCCCGGTGTCGCCGAGCACGAAGAGCAGCACGCCCTGGAACGCGAGCAGGCCGGCCAACGAGAACACGAACGACGGGACCCCGATCCGTGTGAAGAGCAGTCCGTAGACGACCCCCACCGCGACGCCGACCAGCGCGCCACCGAGGAGCGCCACGAGGGTCGACTGCCCCTCGTTGACCATCAGTACCGCCATCACGGCGGCGGCCATGCCGCTGACCGAGCCGACCGACAGGTCGATCTCACCGAGCAGCAGCACGAGCACGATGCCGAGCGCGATGATCCCGATCGGGGCGGCGTACTGCGTGATCGACACCAGGTTGCGCGAGGACAGGAACCGCGCGTTCTCGATGTAGAACCCGACGCTGATGACGACCAGCCCGATGATCACCGGCAGGTTGCCCAGGTCGCCGGACCGGAGCCGGTTGACCTGAAGCCGCAGGTAGCCCAGGACGCCCTGGGTCTGGATCAACCGCTCGTCGGCGAGGTCGGCGGCCACCGCGGTGGCACGGGCCTGTGCGGCCTCGGTGGTCTCAGCCATCGGCCGGTCCCTCCTGACGGGTACGCCGGGCGGCGCGCTCTGACACGACGTTGTCGGACGCACCGGTGATGGCGGCCACGAGCTCCTCGGTGGTGGCCTCCTCGATGGTGAAGTCGGCGGCGTTGCGACCGAGCCTCAGCACCACGATCCGGTCGGCCACAGCCTGCACGTCGGCCATGTTGTGGCTGACCAGGATCACGCCCAGCCCGGTCTCCCGGAGCCGCTCGACCAGGTTCAGCACCTCAGCCGTCTGGGCGACGCCCAGGGCGGCCGTCGGCTCGTCGAGCATCACGACCTTGGGCTTGCCCACCAGGCTGCGGGCGATCGCGACGGTCTGCCGCTGACCGCCGGAGAGCGAGGCGATCGGGATCCGGACCGAGGGGATCTTCGCGGAGAGGGTGCGCAGCAGCCGCCACGCCTCCTGCTCCATCGCCACCTCGTTGAGCACCGTGCCCGACGTGCGCTCCTGCCCGAGGAACAGGTTGGCGACGACGTCCAGGTTGTCGCACAGGGCGAGGTCCTGGAACACGGTCGCGATCCCGAGCCGCTGGGCGTCCGACGGCCCGGCGACCTCGACCCGCTCGCCGTCGAAGACGATCTCGCCGCCGTCGGCCTGGTAGACCCCCGAGATGATCTTGACCAGGGTCGACTTGCCCGCGCCGTTGTCGCCCACGAGGGCGACCACCTCACCGGCGTGCACGTCGAGCGACACGTCGGTGAGCGCCTGCACGGCCCCGAACCGCTTGTTCACGCCGGTCAGCGACAGCACGCTGTCCCCGACCGGCCCCGTCACGTGATCGGTGATCGTCTCCGTCATCAGCTGATGCCGGCCGCCGCACAGGCGTCGGCGTACTCCTCGGTGCAGATGTCCTCGACCGCGTAGAAGCCGTCGGCCACCACGGTGTCGGCGACGTTCTCGGCCGTCACGGCGATCGGGTCGAAGATGTACGACGGCACGCCCTCGTACTCGGTCAGCTCGACGCCGGTGTCGCTGGTGCCGCTGATCTCCTCACCCTGGGCGAGCTTCACCGCCACCTCGGCCGCGGTCTCGGCCTCGATCGGGATCGGCTTGTAGATCGTCATGGCCTGCTGGCCGGCGAGGATCCGCTGCACGGCCGCGAGCTCGGCGTCCTGTCCGGTGATCGGGGGCAGCGCATCCTCGGCGACACCGCCGCCGGTGAGGGCTGCGACCACGCCACCGGCCTGGCCGTCGTTCGCGGCGTACACGCCCTCGATCTCCGACGCGTCGAAGTTGCTGAGCTGGTCGGTGACGAACTGCTGGGCCTCCTCGGGGGTCCAGTCTGGATTGTCGAACTCCGCGAGGATCTCGAGGCCGCTCTCGTCGATCACGCTGTGGGCGCCCTCCTTGAACTGCGCGGCGTTGGGGTCGCTCGGTGCGCCGTTCAGCATCAGGATGCCGCCCGAGCCGCCCATCGCCTCGACCAGGGCCTCGCCCTGCATCATGCCGACGGTCTGGTTGTCGAACGACATGTAGTAGTCGGCCTCGGCGATGAACCGGTCGTAGGCGACGACCGGGATCCCCTCGTCCTGGGCCGCAGTCACCATGCCGCCGGCACCGGCGCCGTTGACCGGGTCGAGCACGATGACCGAGGCACCCTCGCTGATCGCGGTGTCGACCTGCTGGGTCTGCTTGGCCTCGTCCTGGTCGGCGTTGTAGTAGAGCACCTCGCAGTCCTCGCACAGCTCGGCCACCTTGGCCTCGAACAGCGGCTTGTCGAACGTCTCGTAGCGGGTGGTCTGAGACTCCGGCAGCAGCAGCGCGATGCTGGTGCCGCCACCCTCGCCGTCGCCGCCTTCGGGTTCTGCCTCGTTGGCGCCGCAGGCCGTGGCCCCGAACGCGAGCACTGCGGCCAGGCCGACGGCGGACAGACGCGTGACTGACTTGGTCACGATGGATCTCCTTTGAGGATCGGGGCGCCGGCGGCTGACCAGTGCCCGGTACGGATGGAACGAGTGTCGGGCGTCACACCCTTGTCGTCAAGAGTTGAACAAGAAGTGAGACACTCTTACGTCGCGCGACCTCTAATGAACATGTCTTGACGACAACAGCGATCACGGTGCAAGGTTCGCCCATGGCCCGCAGCGTGCCCCCAGCGACCGACCCGGCCCCCGGTTCGGCCCCCGGTTCGACGTCGTCTCTGCGCGCGGCCAACCAGCACCGGGTGCTGGCGGTGCTGCGCGAGCAGGGCGAGCACGAGGTCGCGCACACCCAGGCGGAGATCGCCCGGCTGACCGGCCTCGCACCCGCCACCGTCTCCAACATCGTGCGCGACCTGACCGCCGGCGGGCTGCTCGACATCGAGCCCGGGAGCGGGCGCCGGGGCTCCTCCGTACGCCTCTCGGCCCGGGCCGGCATGGTCGCGGGGATCGACTTCGGCCACCGGCACGTCGCGGTCGCCGTCGGCGACCTGACCGGGCGGGTGCTGTCGGAGGAACGGGTCGTCGTCGAGCCACAGGGCCACGAGTCGGGGCTGGGGCTCGCCGCGTCGGTCCTGGCGCGGATCGACCCCGGGGTGGGTCCGCTGCGCCGGGTGAGCCTCGGCCTGCCCGCGCCCGTCGTCAACAACGTGGTGAAGTCGTCGGCGATCTTCCCGGGCTGGGAGGGCGTCGATGCCCGTGCGGCGGCCGAGGCGGTCTTCGGCGCTCCGGCACAGGTCGAGAACGACGCGAACCTCGGGGCGCTCGCCGAGCACCGTCAGGGGCACGGCCGGGGGCACAGCACCTCGGTGTTCGTGAAGATCGCCAGCGGCGTCGGCGCCGGCCTGATCATCGACAACCAGCTGTTCCACGGTGCCGACGGGACGGCCGGCGAGATCGGCCACCTGACCGTCGACGAGCAGGGACCGATGTGCCGGTGCGGCAGCCGCGGGTGCCTGGAGACCTACACGTCCAGCGAGCACATGCTGCGGCTGCTCGACCCCAGCCTCCCCGGAGCCACCTTCACCGACCTGGTCGCGGCAGCGACCGCCGGCAACGTCGCGGCGACGCGGGTGCTCGAGGACGCCGGGCTGCACCTCGGATGGGCGCTCGCGAGCGTCCTCAACCTGCTCAACCCGGGGATCGTCATCGTCGGCGGTGCCATGTCGCGGGCCGGCGAGCTGCTGCTCGAGCCGACCCGGACCGGGCTGCGCCGGCACGCGCTCGACTCGGTGGCGCAGACCCCCATCGTCATCAGCAAGCTCGGCGAGCGCGCCAGCCTCGTAGGCGCCGTCCAGCTCGCCGCGGAGCGCACCGAGCTCGTGACGTCCTGACGTCAGGCGCTGACCTGCACGGCCGCAAACAGCTGTGCGAGCGGTTCCGGTACGCGGCCGCCGTCGATCGCCTGGGCCAGCCGGCGCGCGAACACCGCCTTGCGGCCCGACTTGGTGCCGGCGAACCGTTGCAGCTGGTCGGCCAGGTCGCGCCCGCGCCACTCCGGCTGGTCCTGGAAGGTCCGGAACCGACGCAGCTCACCCAGCTCGTCCAGCAACCCCACGACCTGCTCCGCCCCGACTGCCCGGATCAGCTCGTCCTCGAGATCCCGGTCGCACACGAACACCCCGGCCAGTCCCGCGGCCCGCTCGAGGTAGCGCCGTTCGCCGGCGTCGCAGACCCCGAGCACCACCGCGTACGGCCGCTGGGTGGCAAGCACGTCCAAGTGGTGCCGGACGTTGGTGACCCCACCCATGGCGACCAGATCTACCCGGTCGCGAACGCCCTGCGCCTGTGCCAGTACGTCGAGCGCCGCCACGTCACTGTGGCCCTCGACGAGGACGACGACGGGCGGGACGGTCATGACGCCCAAGCGTGCCACGTCGGGCCGAGGTCTGCCTGCCGAAATCGGCGCGAAGCGAACCGACGAAACCGGATCGCTAGCCGGGTGTCGCGTCGCGTTCGTTTCTTGCGGCGACGCTCTGGGCTTGCCCTGCGTGTATGTCGCTGACCCACTCCCATCCGGGCTCAGGCGACTCGACCCGCGGGTCACGGGGAGCCTGGCCCTCACGCAGGGCGTGCACGTACGCGCGGTCCTGCTCGATCCGTGCGCGCACCTGATCAGCGCCGCCGACGGACCCGTGACCGGGTATGAGGACATCGACGTCGTCCGCCACGCCCTCGAGCAGCTGCAGCCCAGCGAGGTACTCCTCGATCGGGTCGTGGGTGCTGTTGAAGTTGTCGAGCATCGGAACGAAGAGGTCAGACAGCATGTCGCCGGCGATGAGAACCCTCTGGTCCTCGACCAACAGTGCTGCATGGCCCGGGGCATGCGCCGGATGCTCGATGATCCGGACTCGAGGGCCATCCCACGGTATCTCCGAGGTTCCGGCGGGCAGACCGGTGATGAGGCCGTACAGGTCCAGCGGTGTCTCCTCGGCGATTTCTGGCGGTAGCCCCTCGGCGGCGCGGGTCTTCCAGTCAGCGTCCGACAGCAGATCGCGCATGAAATCCGCACAGCGCGCCGTACCGTAACGGGGTGCATCGCCGAGCTCGGCGTGCCAGAGCACGTGATCCCAGTCAGGATGCGTCGAGAAGCCTGCCACGACGGGCTGGCCCAGCTCGCGAAGATCCTTCGCGAGGCAGGCCATCTCGTCGCCTGTGATCCCGGGGTCGACCACCAGCACGCCAGCCGTGCCTTGCACGACAGCGGTGTTGTTCTGGAGTACCTCGCTCTGGTGGACCAGCACACCTTCCGCGACCTGCGTCAGCATGGGACTCCTTCCGCTTGTGGTTTGCAACCGCTTGTTCGGGACGGTAGTGCCTGGCGGTAGTAGATTGCAAGCACTATGAGCGAAGCGAATGAGCCGCGGTCGGAGTGCCCGATCAACGCCGCCGTCGAGGTGTTCGGCGACCGCTGGAGCCTGCTCGTACTCCGCGACATCGTCTTCGGAGACCGCCGCTACTTCCGCGAATTGCAGGCCAACTCCATCGAGGGAATCGCCTCGAACATCCTCGCCGACCGCCTCAAGCGACTCGTCAAGTCGGGACTGCTCACCCGCGAGGACACGCGACCCGGTCAGCGGGCGCGCTACAGCCTGACCGAACCCGCGATCCAGCTCGTGCCCGTGTTCGCGCAGCTCGGCAGCTGGGGACTTCGCCACCGGCCCACGAGCTCCGCGCTGCGCGTTCGCGCCGAGCTGCTCGAACAAGGCGGCCCCGAGCTCTGGCAGGAGTTCATGGACGAGCTGCGCCACGCGCACCTTGGCTCCGGAACCCCCCCACGATCACCGAGCGTTCGCGATCGCCTGAACGCGGCCTACCTCGCCGCTGCCAGCTCCTTGTAGCTGCCCAGCTGGCTGCGGGTCAGGAAGGGGATCTCAGTGGGATCCGCCGTTGGAGCCGCCGTTGGAGCCGCCTGTCGGAATCGAACCGACGACCTATTCATTACGAGGGCTACATCTGTGGCGCCGGTGGGGATCCAGCCCGCAAGCCGTCTACCTGGCCAAACATCCGATACACCCCGTTTGACCAGGGGCTTCTTGCAAGCAGGCTCGGTCGTACCGTCGCATACTGGCTCATTCCGCCTGGAGTCGCTAGGAGCCCCTGAGGAGCCCTTGCCAAGCGCAGGCGGGTGTGGTGAGGCGACTAAGGCTCACTGATCGTCGATGAGGATGATCCGCGCGTGACCCGTTCGGCGTACTCATGCAGGTGATAGGACGCGCAGGCAGCCATTCTCGGTCACCCACGAACATGTGTGAGTGGGCCCCAGCCCGCAACCTCAGTCCCCCTGAGCGGTCACTCCATACCGTCTAGGGGATTCGCTCCTTCACCTCGCAGGACTTGGCCGAGTCCCTTCCGGCACCTCCATTGCAGTAGTCCCGCCCCTCGCCGCCGATCAGCCTGTCGCCACCCCGGCCACCGAACACCCGGTCGCGGCCGGCGCCGGCGAAGATCAGATCGTCACGGTTCCCGGCCTTGATCGTGTCCCTGCCGCCCGAGGCGCAGATCACGTCACGTCCCCGTGTGCCGTTGAGGTTGTCGTTTCCCCGGGTGCCAACGACAGTGCAGATCGGGCCGACCTTGATGTCATCGACAACCTCGATGAGATTCTTGGGGCTCTCAGCGGCGTCGACGTACTGGAACACCGCGCGGTTGAAGAGCTTCCCCTGGGAGAACTTGATCCGTTGGTCCATCAGGTCGTTGGCATTCACGTTCTTGAGCACCTTGCCGACCTGGGTGGCGCCCCGGAACAGGGTCAGCGACGCCAGGTCGGTGGCGTCCACGACGCCGGGCTGGTCGTTGCCGAACGCGAGACTGATCGACATTGCGGGGTTGGGCAGCGCGATCGCCAGGGCGCTGGAGTCATCCGGTTGGATGGCGAGCCCCTGGCCGTTGCTCTGGCCGCCGAAGTCGCCGACTGCCAGGTCGGCCCCGATGGTGTCGGTGAAGGTAACCCCGCCGGCGGGTGAGTAGCCGTTCGCTTTTGCACCGGAGGGCTCGCCGGTGAAATTGATGGCGATCGGTCCGCGAACCGCCGCCGTCGCCGGAGCACCGGTGAGCGCCTGGACACTGAGCAGAGCGAGCACCCCGAGGGCGCCGGCGAGAGTTTTCTTCATTGGTCTCCCCTTTGGTCCTGACCTCTGGCGTATATCGCCTCGGGCACTGAATCCGCTCGGATGACCCGAGCCCCAGGGGTCCTGGGTTTGGTTACTTCAGCCTCTAGGGGTGAGCCGACGTCCCTAGACGTGACCATCATCACGTTCTGACGATTGCGAGGCAAGGGCCCGGTCAGCCAGGGGTGGGTCGACGAAACCAAGAGGTCGTTTAGCCGCTCCTCCGACCAGCACACTCACACCGCGACCTGCACAGGTATCCATCGCCATGACGCTGGCGTAGCGTCGCGACATTTGGTTGCACCCAGCAACCATCTGACGATGGAGGCTCTCATGCCCGCGACGAACAACACCCGCCACGCTGTCTCCCGCTCGACCGGCGCGACCACGTGGACCCGCAAGGAGGCCGACGCCTGGAAGACGACCTGCCTCAACCACAAGGTCGAGACGACCGCGCCGAACCGGGGACACGCTTGGAAGAACGGCTCGACCCCGGCGCAGTTCTGCCCCAAGTGCAAGGCCATCGTGGCCGGCAAGGCCGCGAAGATCACGCAGGGTCGGCTCGACCTCCCAACCACCCCCAGCAACAAGAAGGCGGCAGCGAAGAAGTCCAAGGCCACAGCGACCAAGAAGGCGGCGACCCCGAGGAAGAAGGCGTCATGACCGAGTACCCCGACCCGTGGGGCCCGGACGGCAGGTTCATCGAGTCCGGGCTGAGGCCCGTCGAGGAGGACCCCGCCGACGACGCCTGACCGACCCGACCCCGGTTGCTACCGCGCGCCGGGGTCGCGTCACATGTGCACGCCATGCCGATGTGCGATTTCGGCACGACGTGCGCCACAAAGGCTTCCACCCGCGCCGCTGGTCTCAGCCGATGCTTAGGGCAGAAGTCCCTGCATCGTCTCGATCTCGGCTGTCTGCGACTTCTGAATGTCCTGAGCAAGGTCAACGGCGGGCTTGTACCGCCCGTCGGCTTCCTCAGCTTCAGCCATCTCGACTGCCCCCTCGTGATGCTCGACCATCATCTCGAGCCACATGGTCTGGAACTCGGAGTCGGAGGCGTCTTCGAGGGCGGTCATGTCGTCGGCGGACATCATGCCGGGCATGTCGGTGTCCATCCCCTCCATCGACTCGCCGATGTCGCCCATGCCGTGACCAGCGTTGCCGTGGTCGCGCATGGTCTCCGGGACCTTTTCGTCCCAGTCAGTGAGCCAGTCGCTCATCGTTTCGATTTCGGGGCCTTGGGCGGCACGGATGTCGTCAGCCAACTGGTGCACCTCGGAGTCGAGGGGCCGGTCCATAGTCAGGTCGACCATGGTGAGGGCTTGGGCGTGATGCTGAATCATGTCGGACGCAAACGTGACATCGGCGTCGTTGTGTTCGGTGCTACTGACACTGCTGGAGGAGTTGCTGCCCGAGTCGTCGGACCCACAGGCGGTCAGCGTGAGGGACAGTCCGAGGGCGAATGCCGCGACGGCAGAGGACTTATGCATGTGGGTTTCTCCATGGACCGTGCGGGCTCAATTTGTGCCCTCCTTCATCGTACGGATGGGTCGAAGCGACCGAAGGCCGCTTTGCATGATACCCCCCTGGGGTATACGGTAGCCAGTGCTAGGGCGGGCCCAAGACATCGCTCTAGCAGCCGAACGAGGAGGTACCGGACCATGACCCGCCACCACGAACAGACCGCCCCTGGAGAACGCCTAGGCGCGGACCACACCCACGAGGAGCATCACGACGCCCACCACGAGATGGCCGGGCTCAATGGGATGGCACTCAGCGCCACCCTTCACTGCCTCACCGGCTGCGCCATCGGCGAAATCGCCGGTCTGATGATTGGCACCGCCATCGGCCTTAGCACCGGGTGGACCATCGTCTTAGCAGTGAGCCTGGCGTTCCTGTTCGGCTACACGCTGTCGACGTTCCCGCTGGTCAAGGCCGGCCTCAGTGTCGGCGCAGCCTTGGCTGTTGTATTCGCTGCTGACACGCTCTCGATTGCCGTGATGGAGGTCGTGGACAACCTAGTGATGGCGAGCATCCCGGGTGCGATGGAGGCCGGTCTGGTGAACTGGGTCTTCTGGGTGTCGATGATGATTGCTCTCACGGCGGCGTTCTTTGCGGCCTATCCCGTCAACCGATACCTGCTTTCACGCGGCAAGGGACACGCCCTCACACACGCCTATCACGGCGGGACTGGCGAGGTGACCGGCGGGCGGCGTTTCATCCCCTCGTTGTCGACCGCGACGCTCGTGGCGGTCATCGTCGCTTTTATGGTCGGCGGGCTGGTGGTGTCGATTGCCGATGAACTCGGGGCCGAGAAGCCTGACCAAAACGGGCACGCGCTAGTGGCTCGCCCCTAAGTCTTCATGTGGCCGCCCGCGCTGATGAGGCCCACATGTCAGGCGAGCCTGGGTCCGACACAGGCGCAAGTTTGTTCGAGGTCTCCGCGAGCACGCCACCTTCCGCTTGCTGACCGACTCTGAGCGGTGGGACCTCTAGGGACTGACAGGGACTCGGCCAGCCCCGCCGCCCGTCGAGGCTCGAAACTCCGCCGAATCTGTGTTGCCGCAAGCCTCGCGTGGGGTTCGCGGACAAGTCTCATCGGCCCGGCGCGGGCCAGCAACCCGAGGTCGGATCACATGCAGTTAGCCGACAGCCGCCTTCTGTGGTGTGGTCGCGAACGTGCCCGCCTGCCCGGTCCCGACCACCGCATCGCGCACGAGGTACGGCGCGCTGCCATCCACGAACACGAGCAGGTCGTGAAGCCCGCCGCCCTGCGTGTTGCGGACGACCACGGCCGGATACTCCTCCCCGGCCACAGCCGGAAGTTGCCGCTTCCGCCGCCCCGCGCCGATCCTCGCCAGCAGGCTTACGTCTGCCACGCTCACTGTGTAATGCACAAGCCCTGTTGCCATCGGTTCGTCCTCTCCATCGGGGGCCTGATCAACCCTTCGACGGTAGGTCTGACGGTGCCCGATGCGGCGCGCTGAACCTGCCCGCCAGGGCGCGCCCGCCGAGCTTGCACGTGCCTCCACCTGTGCCCCGGCTCCGTACGCGGATCTGCGGGTGTTGGGATCGGACTCGGGGCCGCCGAGCCCGGGCGGATCCGCTACAGGTGGGGTAGCGGGCTCCTCGTGAGGGTTCGCGCCGCTCGGCTCGGTCGCATGGGAGTAGGGCCGTGCCCTTCGCCGCGCTCGACCCGTGTCGGTGGCTTCGGGGATGCTTGGCGTCGTGCCCTATGAGTCTGCACGCGACCTGCCCTCCTTCGTTGAGATGGAGCAGGGACTTAGGGCAATGCGCCTGCTTCGATTCCTGCTGCCGAAGGACGAGCGCGGCAAGCCCAAGGAGCTTCGCGCGGAGTTGGACCGCATCGTGCAGATCGTTGACGGGTTCTATGAGCGCCTCGGGGGTCGACATTGGATCTTCCATGACGACCTTCACCTCGACCGCATGGACCGGCTGAGTGCGCTTCCAACGGATGAAGCCGAGAAGGCGCTGATCGCGTATTAGCAGGAGCCGGAGGTCCTACGGCACATGGTTATGAGGCTGAACGGGCTCGAAGCGATGCGACCTCGCCTGGACCTCACTCGGAAGGCTCTTGCTGACTATCAGTCAGGTCGGCACTACGCAGTCGTTCTCGTGCTACTGAGCGTGATGGACGGTTTCGTGAACGACTTCGAGCCAGCGACCCGGCGGGGCATCCATACTCGAACGCCCGAGGAGATGGATGCGTGGGACTCCGTCGTGGGACATCACATAGGACTAAGTTCCGCGCACCGCAGTTTCACCAAGACGATCAAAGCCACGCGCACCGAGGAGGTGCATGACCTGCATCGCCATGGCTTGGTGCACGGGACGGTTGTGAACTTCGACAACGTGTTCGTGTCCATGCGGACGCCCGCCTGCTGCCCTTCGCCGAACTTCACGTGGCGGAGGCGTCTTGCAGCATCCGGCGAACGGTGCGGTCGGACACACCGAGGTACTTCGCTACAGCGGCAACGTCGCCGTACGCGGGTGATTGGTCATGCGCTTGCCTCCGGGCCGAGCCGGGGCCAGAAAGGCACGAAGCCGCCTGGCACCCGACTGTTGTCAGGTACCGGCGGCTTGGGTTCACCCTCGATTAACTGGGTGGCCGTCGATGTCCAGGGCCGTACACATAGGAACCAGCGTTGTCTCTCGCTGTGCGTCTTTGCCCTGCCATTTGATCTCCCACGCTCTCGCGGCTGGTGCTTCTTCCCTTACACCAGTCGAGCGCGACCCGTACCGGGTCCCAGGGGGGAGCGC
This sequence comes from uncultured Actinomycetota bacterium, assembly GCA_963826265.1. Classification (GTDB taxonomy): domain Bacteria; phylum Actinomycetota; class Actinomycetes; order Propionibacteriales; family Nocardioidaceae; genus Nocardioides. The sequence goes on along the minus strand of CAWGWH010000001.1, from coordinate 358,998 downwards.
GACTGTACAACATGCAGCGGTTTGCCGCTGGTACAAGCCGACATGCGCCGATATGCGACGACTCTGAGGAGCCTCTGAGGAGCCCCTGCCGCTCTAGAACCTGCAAGAACGCGAACGGCCCCAACCGCGTTTCCGCTGGTCGGGGCCGGTTTCGGTGAGAGCCGCCTGTCGGAATCGAACCGACGACCTATTCATTACGAGTGAATCGCTCTACCGACTGAGCTAAGGCGGCGCGCTGCCCGGGGCTCGCCCGGGCAACCCGGGTGAGTATACGGAGCGCCGGCGCGAGCCGCGAAAACCAGGGCGACCCCGGTCGGGGTCGCCCTGGAAGGTCTCAGGCGGCGTGCGTGGCGAGCCGCCTGCGGCTGCCGCGGCCGGCCACGGTCGTCTGCTCGGAGCCGCACCAGCAGCGGAATGTGACGACCATGCCGTGGTCTGTGTTGTCGATCCGGTCGACCTGCCCGGGGAAGATGAGCTGCCGGCGGTCACAGGTGGTGCAGTGGTGGGCGAACATGGGTCCTCCTCAGGGTCTCGGTCCAGGTCCTGTCTCTATGATCGGCCAGGCCCTTCCATAGAGGTAGTCTCACTTTCCAGAGGAACCTCAAGGAGATGCCTATGTTTTCGTTGCACCAGCTGCGGTGCTTCCTCGCGACGTACGAGCACGGCTCGCTGACCGCGGCGGCCGAGGAGCTGGGGTACGCGCAGCCTTCGATCTCCGAGCAGATCCGGTCCCTGGAGAAGTCCTGCGGGGCCCAGCTGTTCCGCCGGGTCGGGCGAGGGGTGGTGCCGACGACGGTCGCCGACACGCTGCGACCTCATGCCGAGCGGACCCTGGCTGCGGCCGACGAGGCCCGCCGTGCGATGCAGCGGGTGACCGCGTTCGAGACCGGCACCATCCGGTTCGGCATGTTCGGCACCGCGCGCCTGTACGCCGGTGCCGGGCTGGTCGCCGACGTACTGCAGCAGCACCCGGGCCTGCGGGTCGAGCTGATCGGCCAGAACTCCAACGAGGTGCAGGACGAGCTGCGTCGCGGTCGGCTCGAAGCGGCGATGATCGCGGTGCCGACCGTGAACAGCGAGGGCATGACGGTGATCCCGGTCGCTCGTGACGAGCTTGTCTACGTCAGCGCCGATCCCGAGCGGGTCTCCAGCCCGATCACTCCGCACCGGCTGGCCCGCGCCTCGATGGTGATGCCCGAGACGACGTGGCGGTCAGTGGACTCCACCCGGATCATCTTGCGCCAGCTGATGCACGAGGCCGGCCACAACCCGCAGACCCGGATCGAGGTCGAGGACGTCGAGACGGCCGTCGAGCTGGTCGGCATGGGACTCGCCGACACGGTGATCCCCCGCGGCGCCGCGGAGCAGCTGATCACGCGGCTCGCACCGGGTGCGGGCATGGCGTCGTTGCGGCCGCGACAGTTCGACATGTTCGCCGTCGTACACCGGGCCGGCGCCATCCTCTCGCCCGCGGCCCAGCTGATGATCGAGCTGGCGACCAAGCGGATCCAGTCGATCGCGGAACCCATCACAACCCGGTGACCGGGCATTCCCGTGCCCACCGGAGACGGCTACCGGGCGACTCGTGGCCGTTTCTGGGCATCGGATCGGCCGGTCAGTGGGTTGGGGTCAGCAGGTGAGGCCGTCGTCGGGAACCGAGCCCGTCGAGCAGGTAGCTCTCGACCGCGTCGTCGACACAGTCGTTGCCGACGTTGTAGCCGGTGTGGCCGTCGCCGTCGCGGGTCACCAGGACCGCCGAGTCGAGCTGGCCGGCCAGCGCCTCCGCCCACTCGTACGGCGTCGCGGGGTCGCGGGTCGTGCCGATCACGACGATCGGGGCGGCCCCCGAGCCGTCGATCTCGATCGGCTCTTCGGTGGACTCGGCGACCTGCCCGGCACAGCCGATCATCCCCCACGCGAACACGTCGCCGAAGGTCGGCGACGCCTCCCGGAACGCGGGGAGCTCGGCCGCCACCTGCCGCGGTTCGATCGCGAACGGGTCGTCGAGGCAGTTGATGGCGTAGTTGGCCTCGCGGCTGTTGTTGGTGTACCCCCCGGCGGGGTTGCGTGACGCGTAGAGGTCGGCGAGCGCCTGCAGCGCGCCGCCGTTGCCGTCGAAGGCCTGCTGCAGTGCCGCGCTGAGGATGTACCAGTACTCGCGGGCGTACAGCGGCCACAGGATGCCGTAGAACGCCGTCCCAACGGTGACCTGCCGGCTGTCCCCGGCCTGGAGCGGCTGGGAGTCGACCTCCGCGAGGAACGTCGTGATCTTGTCCAGGCCCTCATCGACGGTGTCGCCGAGGAAGCAGGAGTCGACGTTCTGGACGCAGTTCTCGACGTACGCCCGGAGTGCGGTCTCGAAGCCGCGGGCCTGGTCGAGGTTGAGCTCGCGGGAGGTCGCCGTGACGTCGACGGCGCCGTCGAGCACGAAGCGGCCGACCTGCTCCGGGAACAGCTCGGCGTACGTCGCGCCGAGCTGGGTGCCGTAGGAGGCGCCGACGTAGTCGAGCTCCGCTCGACCGAGCGCGGAGCGCAGCACGTCCATGTCGCGGGCCGCCTCGACGGTGGACACGTGCCCCGCGAGTGCGGGGTCGTCGCCTGCGCAGCCCCGCCCGAAGGCCTCCACTCCCTCGGCGAGAGCGGTCTCCTCGGCCGCGTCGTCGGGGGCGGGGTCGAGCGCGAGGTAGGCATCGAGCGCGTCGTCGCTCAGGCAGTCGACCGGCGCGCTGCCCCCGGCGCCACGGGGGTCGAAACCGACCACGTCGAGGTGCTCGAGCAGCGGTGCCCCGAAGACCGAGCCGGCGGCCGCGGCGTACTCCGTACCGGGTGCGCCGGGTCCGCCGGGGTTGACCACGAGCGCGCCCTGGCGCTCCGCGCGCGCGGGGACCCGCAGCAGCGAGAGCTCGATGGTGCGGCCCTGCGGCCGGGCGTAGTCGAGCGGCACCGTCAGGGTGGCGCACTCGTCGTCGCCGCACGCCTGCCAGTCGAGGTCCTGTCCGTAGAACGGCGCGAGTCGCGCGGACGGCGGCTCCTCGGAGCCGGCCTGTGGCGGCGGGGGCGGGTAGGTGCGCCCCGGCTCGTCGGTGGACCGCTCGCCGAGCAGCCCCGCGGCCACCAGGCCGACACCACTCCCCAGCAACGCGAGCACCACGACCGCGACGACGACCCGCCTCACCGACGCGCCCCGTCGGGCAGCTTCAGCGCCAGCATCATGGATTCGAGGGCGAGCGGCACCGGCACGTTGAACTCGAGCATCTGCTCGCGGGCGTCGAAGATCCAGCCGATCCGCCGCAGGTTCAGCTCCGCGCTGGACCCGGTCGCGAGCTGCTCGACCTCGGCCCGGCGCTCCTCGTTGACCAGCTCTCCCGGGGCTCCGGCTGCAACGGCGATGGCGTCGCGGTAGACCGACGCGAGGTCCATCAGGCCGCGGTCGACCACGTCGAGGTGGCGGCGCTTGGCGCGGGTCTTCTGGGAGCGCTCCAGAGCGGCCAGGGCGGGGGCGTACTCCCGCGGCCGACGGCCGCGCTCGACGACGCCGTACGCCTCCGCGAGGTCCTGCCGCTCACGGGCGTCGAGGTCACCGGTGATCGCGTCGGCCTCCACCTTGGTCTCCTCGGCGAGCGTGGTCGCGGCTCGCAGGCAGGCGCCGAGCGACGTCAGCGTCGCGGGGATCGCGGCCACCCGGTCGCGGCGGTCGCGGACCTCGTCGTCGCGGGCGAGGGCGCGAGCGCGGCCGATGTGCCCTTGGCTCGCACGAGCGGCGTACGACGCCCGATCGGCCGGCACGCCGTCGGTGCGCACCAGGAAGTCGGCGACGTCGGCTGCGGTGGGCGTGGTCAGGGACACCAGCCGGGTGCGCGAGCGGATCGTGGGGAGCACGTCCTCGATGGTGGGGGCGCACAGCACCCAGACCATCCGGTCGGTCGGTTCCTCGATCGCCTTGAGGAGCGCGTTGCATGCCTGCTCCGTGAGCCGGTCGGCGTCCTCGATGATCATGATCTGCCAGCGCCGGCCCACCGGCGCGAGCGCGGCGCGGCGGACCAGGTCGCGGACCTCGTCGACGCCGATGGACAGCTTCTCGGTGCGTACGACCGTGACGTCGGCGTGGGTGCCCTTCTGGACCGTGTGGCACGAGTGGCATTGGGCGCAGCCGCCGTCGTCGCACTGGAGCGCGGCGGCGAACGCGACCGCTGCGTTCGACCGGCCGGACCCGGGCGGGCCGGTGAACAGCCACGCGTGGCTCATGCCGCGGCCGGCGGCGGCCGACCGCAGCGCCTCGACGACCAGATGCTGGCCGACGAGTCCGTCCCACACGGTGGGGGTGCCGGTGACGGTCATCGGGTCGCCCCGTCCAGCAGTGGCTCAACCCGCTGGCGCACCGCGGCCGCGAGCTCGTCGACCGGTGACCGGGCGTCGAGCACGAGGTAGTGGTCGGGGTCGGTTGCGGCGAAGTCGAGGAACGCCTGCCGAGCCCGTCGGTGGAAGTCGAGCGGCTCCGCCTCGATCCGGTCACGCCCGTCGAACCGGCCGAGGCCGTCGGCGGGGTCGACGTCGAGCACGACCGTGAGGTGGGGCCGCAGGTCCGCGGTCGCCCAGCGCTGCACCGCGGTCACCTCGGCGAGGTCGAGCACCCGGCCGGCGCCCTGGTAGGCGAGCGAGGTGTCGACGTACCGGTCGGTGATGACCACCTCGCCCCGGTCGAGCGCGGGCCGTACCAAGGTGTCGACGTGCTCGGCCTTGTCGGCCGCGTAGAGGAGCGCCTCGGTGCGAGCCGACAGCTCCCCCGTGGCCGGGTCGAGGACGATCGCCCGCAGCTGCTTGCCGACCGGGGTGTCGCCGGGCTCGAACGTGAGCCGTACGGCGTACCCCTCGTCGGTCAGCCAGGCGGCCAGCGCCTGCGCCTGGGTCGACTTGCCGGCTCCCTCGCCCCCCTCGAAGCAGACGAAGACCCCGGTGTCGCTGTAGGTCCCGTCGGTCACGGGTTCACCCTACGGGCGGCCGCTGACGCGCCGTCGAGCGCTCACTTCTTCGCGGTCTTCTTGGCCGGACTCCTCTTGACGGCCTTCTTGGTCGTCTTCCTCGCGCCGCGCTTGGCGGCCTTCTTCGCCGGGCCCTTGGCGCGGCGTTCGGCGAGCAGCTCGGCGGCCCGCTCCAGCGTGATCGACTCGACGGAGTCTGCCTGGCGCAGCGTCGCGTTGTACTCACCGTCGGTGACGTACTCCCCGAAGCGGCCGGACTTCACGACCACGGGCTGACCGGACACCGGGTCGTTGCCGAGCTCCTTGAGGGGGGCCGTGGCAGCGCCGCGGCCGCGCTGCTTGGGCTGGGCGTAGATCGCCAGCGCCTCCTCTAGCGTGATCGTCAGCAGCTGCTCCTCGGAGTCGATCGAGCGGGAGTCCGTGCCCTTCTTCAGGTACGGCCCGTAGCGGCCGTTCTGGGCGGTGATCTCATCCCCTGACTCGGGGTCGGTGCCGACCGCGCGGGGCAGCGACAGCAGCTTCACGGCGTCCTCGAGCGTGACGGTGTCGAGGCTCATCGACGTGAAGAGCGAGCTGGTGCGGGGCCGGTCCTTCTTGGGCGCGTCCTCGGGCAGCTGCTCGGTGACGTAGGGACCGTAGCGGCCGTTCTTCGCCACCACCCGCAGCCCGGTGTCGGGGTGCTCGCCGAGCTCGATCTCCTCGCCGGCGGGGTTCTCGAACAGCTCGCGCGCCTTGCTCGTGGTCAGCTCGTCGGGTGGCAGGTCGTCGGGCACGTTGGCCCGCTTCCCCGCGAAGGGACCGTCGTCGTCGCCCTCGAGGTAGGGGCCGTAGCGGCCCACGCGCAGCTTGACGCCGTCCTCGGGCGTGCCGATCGGGAACGTCGCGAGCTCACGCGCGTCGATCTCGCCGAGCTCGCTGACCAGCGTCTTGAGCCCCTCGACGTCACCCGACCCGAAGTAGAACTCGGCCAGCTCGCTGTTGCGGTTGCGGCGACCGCCCGCGATGTCGTCGAGCACGTCCTCCATCCGGGCGGTGAACTCGTAGGAGATCTGCCGCGGGAAGTGCTCCACCAGCAGCCGGGTCACCGAGAACGCCAGCCAGGCCGGGACCAGCGCACTGCCCTTCTTGTAGACGTAGCCGCGGTTGAGGATGGTGCCGATGATCGAGGCGTACGTCGACGGCCGCCCGATCTCGCGCTCCTCGAGCTCCTTGATCAGGGTCGCTTCGGTGTAGCGCGCCGGTGGCTTGGTCTCGTGGCCGCTCGCGCTGACCGACGCGGCGCTGACGCGGTCGCCCTCGTCGACGTTCGGCAGCCGGGTCTCGGCGTCGTCCTTCTGCGCGCCCTCGTCGGTCCCCTCGACGTAGGCCTTGAGGAAGCCGTGGAAGGTGATGACCCGGCCGCTGGCGCTGAACACGACGTCCTCGCCGCTGGCGGCCGCGCCGCCGACCCGGATCGTGACCGACTGGCCGACCGCGTCCTTCATCTGGGAGGCGACGGTGCGCATCCAGATCAGCTCGTAGAGCCGGAACTGGTCGCCGGTCAGCCCGGTCTGCGCGGGCGTGCGGAACGAGTCTCCCGCCGGCCGGATCGCTTCATGGGCCTCCTGCGCGTTCTTCACCTTGCTGGCGTAGACCCGCGGCTGGTCGGGCAGGTAGTCGGCGCCGTACAGCTCGCGCACCTGCGACCGCGCCGCGCCGACGGCGGCGTCGGACAGGGTGGTGGAGTCGGTCCGCATGTAGGTGATGTAGCCGTTCTCGTACAGCCGCTGCGCGACCGACATCGTCACCGAGGCGCTCATCCCGAGCTTCCGGGAGGCCTCCTGCTGCATCGTCGTCGTGCGGAACGGGGCGTACGGCGAGCGGCGGTAGGGCTTGGACTCGACCGACCGGACGTCGTACGCCGTGTCGCGCAGCCCGGCCGCGAGCGCCTCGGCGCGGCTGCGGTCGAGGTGGACGACATTGGCGTTGCGGGCCTGCTCCGTGAGCTCGCCGTCGGGTCCGAACGCAGGCCCGCGGGCGACCCGGCGCTCGTCGATGCTGTGCAGCCGGGCGGGGAACATCCGCTGCTCGTGGCCGGAACCGGCGTCGAACGTTCCCTCGAGGTCCCAGTACGACGCGACGCGGAACGCGATCCGCTCCTTCTCGCGGTCGACGACCAGCCGGGTGGCGACCGACTGCACGCGGCCGGCGGAGAGGCCGGACATGACCTTCTTCCACAGCACCGGGGAGACCTCGTAGCCGTAGAGGCGGTCGAGGATCCGGCGTGCCTCCTGCGCCTCGACCAGGTCCATGTCGAGCTCGCGGGGGCTCTCGGCCGCCGCCAGGATCGCCGGCTTGGTGATCTCGTGGAACACCATCCGCTTGACCGGGATGCCCTTCGGCTTCAGCTCGTCGAGCAGGTGCCAGGCGATCGCCTCGCCCTCGCGGTCCTCGTCGGTGGCGAGGAAGAGCTCGTCGGCGTCCTTGAGCAGGCTCTTCAGCTTGGAGATGTGCGACTTCTTGTCGCGCGGCACGACGTAGTGAGGCTCGAAGCCGTTGTCGACATCGACCGCGAGCCGGCCCCAGGGCTGGTCCTTGATCTTGGCCGGGGTGTCGGCGGCGCTGGTCGGCAGGTCCCGGATGTGGCCGATCGAGGACTCGACGACGTAGCCCGAGCCGAGGTACTCCGCGATCTTGCGGGCCTTGGCGGGCGACTCGACGATGACCAGCTTGTGGGGCACGGGGGTGCTTCTCTCCTTGTTCCGGGACTCGGCTGCGCCGGCAAGACGGGCCGACGGCGGATCACGGTAGCGCGACCTGTCAATCCCCCCTCAATCAACCAGGATCCTCGCACCGGGTCCGGACGCAGCTCGACCCCGCCCGGGATCGGACGGGGTCGAGCGCAGTTGAGCCGGTGTTGCGAGCAGCCGCTAGCGCGACTCGGTCGGCTCGAACTGCTGGGTCGGAGCCGGCTCGTCGTCCGGCGTACCGGCCTCCGGAGTCTCCGTCGCCGGGGCCGCCGGTGCGGCCGGCGGCTCGGCCGGGGTGCCGGGGTCGTCGCCGATCACGGTGCTGCGACGCTTCGAGACCACGACCGCGGCCACGATGCCCGCCGCGGCCAGCAGCGCGATGACGATCGACAGCGGCCGGTTGGCGTCCTCGCCGATGGTCATGCTGACCACGGCACCGACGACCAGCAGCGAGACCAGGTTCATCACCTTGAGCAGCGGGTTGATCGCGGGACCGGCGGTGTCCTTGAACGGGTCACCGACGGTGTCGCCGATGATCGTGGCCTCGTGTGCCGGCGAGCCCTTGCCGCCGTGGTGACCGTCCTCGACCAGCTTCTTCGAGTTGTCCCAGGCGCCGCCCGAGTTCGCCAGGAACACGGCCATCAGCGTGCCGGAGCCGATCGCCCCGGCCAGGAATCCGGCCAGCGGGGCGACCCCCAGGCCGAAGCCCACGGCGATCGGGGCGAGGATGGCGAGGATGCCCGGTGTGGCCAGCTCGCGCAGCGAGTCCTTGGTCACGATGTCGACGACCTTGCCGTACTCCGGGCGGCCGGTGCCCTCCATGATCCCGGGAATCTCGCGGAACTGGCGGCGTACCTCGAAGACCACGGCGCCCGCGGCCCGGCCGACGGCGTTGATGGCCAGGCCGGAGAACAGGAACACCACTGACACTCCGAGCAGCACCCCGACCAGAACGGCGGGGTCGAAGACGAAGAAGCCGGTGATGAACGTGGAGTACTCCAGGTTGTCGGGGTTGGCCTCGAGAACTGCCTCGATCGCGGTACCGATGTAGGAACCGAACAGCGCGCTCGCGGCCAGCACCGCCGTCGCGATCGCGATGCCCTTGGTGATCGCCTTGGTCGTGTTGCCGACGGCGTCGAGCTCGGTGAGGATCTGGGCACCCTCGGGACTGACGTCGCCCGACATCTCGGCGATGCCCTGGGCGTTGTCGGAGACCGGACCGAACGTGTCCATCGCGACGATCACGCCGACGGTGGTCAGCAGCCCACAGCCGGCGAGCGCGACCGCGAACAGCGCGATCGAGAGCGAGCCGCCGCCGAGGAGGAACGCCCCGAACACGGCGGCGGCGATGACGACCGTCGTGTAGACCGCCGACTCGAGACCGACCGCGAGGCCGGACAGGATGACGGTCGCCGGGCCGGTCAGCGAGGTGCGGCCGACGTCCTTGACCGGGCGGTAGTCGGTGCCGGTGTAGTACCCGGTCAACGCGAGGATCGCGGCGGCGAGGACGACGCCGATGACGACAGCGAGGCCGGCGATCAGCGCCGGGTTGCCCTCGGGCGCGACCCCGACCAGCCGATCCAGCGCGCTGTCGCCGGCGCCGGTCAGCTCCGAGAAGTCGGTCGGCAGGTAGATGAACGCCAGCACGAACGACGCGACGGCGCCGAACGCCGCGGACAGGTAGAACGCCCGGTTGATGGTGACCAGGCCGTTCTCGCCCACCCGCGGCCGCATCAGGTAGACACCGGCCACCGCGCTGAGCGCGCCGATCGCCGGGACGAGCAGCGGGAACACCAGACCGGCGTCGCCGAGGGCGATCGAGCCGAGGATCAGGGCGGCGACCAGCGTCACGGCGTACGACTCGAACAGATCGGCGGCCATGCCGGCGCAGTCGCCCACGTTGTCGCCCACGTTGTCGGCGATGGTGGCGGCGTTGCGCGGGTCGTCCTCGGGGATGTTCTGCTCGACCTTGCCGACCAGGTCGGCCCCCACGTCGGCGGCCTTGGTGAAGATGCCGCCGCCGACTCGCATGAACATCGCGAGCAGCGCGGCGCCGAAGCCGAAGCCCTCGAGCACCTCGGGAGCGTTGTCCTGGAAGAGCAGCACGACGACGCTGGCGCCGAGCAGGCCGAGGCCCACGGTCGCCATGCCGACGAAGGCTCCGGTGCGGAAGCCGATGTTCATGGCCGGGTCACGGCCCTGGGTCTCCGCGGCCGCGGCGACGCGGAGGTTCGCGCGCACGGCGAGCGACATGCCGAGGTAGCCGATCGCGGCGGAGAACGACGCACCCACCAGGAAGAACACGGACCGGAAGATCCGGATGACCGCGTCGTCGGCGGGCAGCGCCAGCAGCAGGAAGAACGCAATCAGGGCGAAGATGCCCAGCGTCCGGAACTGCCGCTGCAGGTAGGCGTTCGCGCCCTCCTGCACCGCCTGGGCGATGTTCTTCATGTTGTCGGTGCCTTCACCGGCAGCAAGCACTTCCTGGCGGAACTTGTAGGCCATCCCGAGCGCGCCGAGCGAGATCAGGAAGACCAACAGGACCAGGACGAGGTTGCCACCGGAGACCTCCACGACAGCGGGACTGATCCCGGTCATGTGATTCCTCCTGGGAGTGACTCAAGTCGCATGAACGTGCGGAGTCTACGCACGACCCGCGGGGTCACCGCATCGGGGTGTGAGCCGAACCACACCAGCCCGAGAGCAGGCGTCGGGACGAGTTGGTCGGTGGCGGGTCAGCCGGCCGCGAGCGCCTCGTCGGCGGACTCGTGGATCACGAACACCTTGGCGAGGCCGGTGATGCGGAAGATCTTGAGCAACCGGTCCTGGTTGCAGACGAGCTGCAGCGAACCGTCGTGGGCGCGCACCTTCTTCAGACCGCCCACCAGGACACCGAGGCCGGTGGAGTCGAGGAACTCGACTTGCTGCATGTCGACGACGAGGTCGTAGGAGCCGGCACCGACGAGCTCGGTGATCTTGTCGCGCAGCTTCGGCGCCGTGTAGACGTCGATCTCCCCACCGACAGCGACAATGGTCTTCCCATCCGCCTCGCGCGTCGTCAGTGTCAGGTCCACGTGTGGTCTCCCCAAGATCCCGCTGTCCGGGGCTAGGTCGGCCCAGGTCACGAGCCTTCGCTCCGTTTGCCGGCACCTATCAAAGCACGCCGACGGTCCCTCTGGGTGCATTAGTAAAGACCTTGTCCACAACGGCGCTGACGGCGGGTCCTGCGACACTGCCCGCGTGACGGCGCCGGACCCCCACCGCGACTCGTGGGCCACGGGCCTGCTCGACGACCTCACCGTCGCCCGCGGCCGCGACGACCGGCTGACCCACCTCGAGCTGTTGCCGCCGCGCGAGGCTCGGTTCGCGGAGTGGCCGGCATGGGCCCCCAGCGGGATGCGTGCGGCGTTCGCCGAGCGTGGCGTCGAACGGCCGTGGACCCATCAGGTGCAGGCGGCGGAGGCGGCGTGGGCCGGTGAGCACGTCGTGGTGTCGACGGGCACCGCCTCGGGGAAGTCGCTCGCCTTCCAGCTCCCGGCGCTCGCGGCCGCCGAAGCCGCCCGGGGCGAGCGCGGGCAGCGAGGCGCCACCGTGCTGTACGTCGCCCCGACCAAGGCGCTCGCCCACGACCAGTGGGCGTCGTTGCGGTCGCTCGGGCTCGACGTGCGGCTGTCGACGCACGACGGTGACAGCACCCGCGAGGAGCGTGACTGGTCCCGCGACTACGCGGAGTACGTCCTCACCAACCCCGACATGCTTCACCGCTCGCTGCTGCCCGGCCACGCGCACTGGTCCCGCTTCCTCGCGAACCTGCGCTTCGTCGTGGTCGACGAGGCCCACCACTACCGCGGGGTCTTCGGCGCCCACGTCAGCCAGGTGCTGCGCCGGCTGCGCCGGATCTGCGCGCGCTACGGGTCCGACCCGACGTTCGTGCTCGCCTCGGCGACCATCTCCGAGCCGGAGGTCACCGCGGGCCGGCTGACGGGGCTGCCGGTCCGGGCGGTCACCGACGACGGGTCACCGCGCGGCCAGGTCGCGCTGGCGCTGTGGGAGCCACCGTTCGCGTCGTACCTCGGCGAGCACGGCGCCCCGGTCCGGCGCGCCGCGACCTCCGAGGCCGCCGACCTCCTGACCGACCTGGTCGTCGCCGGCGTGCGCACGCTGGCGTTCGTGCGGTCCCGGCGCGGGGTGGAGCAGGTGGCGATGACGACCGCGGAGCTGCTGGCCGAGGTCGACGACTCGCTGCCCGGCAAGGTCGCCGCCTACCGCGGCGGGTACCTGCCCGAGGAGCGCCGCGAGCTCGAGGAACGGCTGCGGAGCGGCGACCTGATCGGGCTCGCCGCCACCAACGCCCTCGAGCTGGGCATCGACATCTCCGGTCTCGACGCGGTCGTGATGGTCGGCTTCCCCGGCACCCGGGCCGCCCTGTGGCAGCAGTTGGGTCGTGCGGGGCGCGGGGCACGGGACGCCCTCGGGGTGCTGGTCGCACGCGACGACCCGCTCGACACCTACCTGGTGCACCACCCGGAGTCACTGATCGGGCAGCCGGTCGAGGCCAGCGTCTTCGATCCCGGCAACCCCTACGTGCTCGGCCCGCACCTGTGTGCTGCCGCCCAGGAGCTCCCGCTGGCCTCGTCGGACGACGAGCTCTTCGGCCCCACCACCGCAGCGGTCCGCGACCAGCTGACGGCCGCCGGGCTGCTCCGCCGCCGGCCGAGCGGCTGGTTCTGGACCGACCGCCGTCCGGCGTCCGAGCTCGCCGACATCCGTTCGGCCGGCGGGTCGCCGGTCCAGCTGCTCGAGGCGAGCACCGGTCGCGTGGTCGGTACGGTCGACGGTGCCCGCAGCCACGGCACTGCCCACCCCGGCGCGGTGTACCTCCACCGGGGCGAGGCCTGGCTGGTGACCGACCTCGACCTCGACGACCGGGTCGCCCTCCTCGAGCGCAACGACCCCGGCTGGTCGACCTCGGCCCGCGAGATCACCTCGGTCTCGATCCTCGCCGAGCGTGAGCACGCCCGGTGGGGGCCGTGCCGGCTGTCGCTCGGCGACGTCGAGGTCACCCAGCAGGTGGTGTCGTACCTCAAGCGTCGCCACCCCGGCGGTGAGGTGATCGGCGAGGAGCCGCTCGACCTCCCCGAGCGCACGCTGCGGACGGTCGCGGTGTGGTGGACCGTGCCCGACGACGTCGTGGACGCCGCCGGTCTGGCCCCTGGTGACGTCGCAGGTGCGGCGCATGCCGCCGAGCACTGCTCGATCGGGTTGCTCCCGTTGGTCGCGACCTGCGACCGGTGGGACATCGGCGGGGTGTCGACTGCCCTGCACCCCGACACCGGCCAGCTGACGGTCTTCGTCCACGACGGCCACCAGGGTGGCGCCGGGTTCGCCGAGCGCGGCTACCGGGCCGCCGCCGAGTGGCTGCGCGCAACCCGCGACACGATCGCGGACTGCACCTGCGCGGAGGGTTGCCCCTCGTGCGTCCAGTCTCCCAAGTGCGGCAACCAGAACCACCCGCTCGACAAGGGCGGCGCGCGCACGCTGCTCGACGCGCTGCTCGCGCACGCACCGGCTCCACGCGAGTAGCCTGCGGCCATGGTGGTCCTCGGAGTGCTACTCATCGCGCTGGGTGGGGCAGTGATCGTCGCAGCGGCGTTCGATCTCGAGGGGTCGGCGAGCGTCCTCAACACCGACCTCAACGCCCTCACTGTCTTCCTGATCGGCGTCGGTGCCGGTGTGGCGGTGCTGTGGGGTTTCGGCATCCTCAAGTACGGGACCAAGCGGACGTTCCAGCGCCGCCGGGAGTCCAAGAAGCTCGAGGAGCTCTCCGAGAAGCTCGACCAGGTCGAGGCGGAGCGCAAGCACGACGACCGGGACGAGCGGGCCTGACCCGGCCCGGCTCGGGCCCGGCCCTGCAGTTCGGCGCCCAGCCCGAGCCAGTGTGGGCCGGTGACGCTCACCTGCACGACCACGTCTGACTCGACGACCCGGCACGAGTGCAACGTGGCGCCGTTCGCAGTCGCGACCCGGCCCGCCTCGGCGCAGCCGTCGGCACCCCGTTGGACCGCACCCGCGCCCGCGAGTACCGCCAGGTCGGCGGCCAGCTGAGCACGTCGGTGTGCCACCACGGTCGCCGCCACCATGCTGAGACCGCACCCGACGAGCAGCAGCACCGCGGCGCAGGCCACGATCACCATCGTGGCCGCTCCACGCTCGTCGCCTGAAGCCGGTCCCACGGCGTTGGTCACGGCTCCTCCGTCGCGGCCACGGCCTCGGCCTCGAGCCCGACGGCAGGCCACGCGTCGAACAGCCCACCCGGCCCGGACATCCGTCGGCTGACCGTCACCGTGACCTGGCCCTCGCCGTAGTGTGCGACGACCTGGCTGTCCGGCCCCGCCACCAGCTCCGCACGCTCGAAGGCGGATCCCTCCGGGTCGCCGCGCGCGAGCGCTCGGGCGGCCTCCCGCGCTCCGTCGACGACGCGGACCTGGGCAGCGCCCACGGCGAGCAGCCACACCAGCCCGACGGTCAGGGCCATCAGCAGCGGCAGGCCGAGCGCCAGCTCGGCGGTCACCGCGCCCCGTTCGGCGCGGGAGCCTGACTTACGGAGCCTCATCCAAGGCCCAGCAGCCCGAGGACGTGATCGAACAGGGTGCGGAGCAACTGGTCGCCGAAGCCGCCGCTCAGCAGCTTGTAGAGCAGGCCGGCCAACCCGGCGCCGGCGGCGGTGCCCACGGCGTACTCAGCCGTGGTGATGCCGGCGTCGCGGCCCTCGTGCGCCTGAACAGTGCGGTGTCTCATGAGCTGTCTCCTCGCTTGCGGCCACCCCCTGCGGCCGGTCTGCCCCGACCTTCGCGTGGACCGCCGACGCCGGGCGAGCGGTGGCGCTGCCGCTGTGGAGGACAGCGCGTGGCGGCGACCTGTGGACTGTGTGCGGCCCCAGACCGACACGTCCTGGTCAGAGGCGAAGACCGGCAACCAGGGAGGCGACCAGCGGCACGATCCCGAGCAGCAGGAAGCTGGGCAACAGGCACACCCCGAGCGGAACGGCCGCGCGCACACCGACCGCCCGCGCCCGGTCCTCGACCTCCGCCCGGCCCGCGTCGGCGAGGTCGTCGGCCAGCCGCTCCACCACCGTGGCGACCGGCGCCCCGGTGCGTTCGGCGCGCGCCAGGGCCCGGCCGACGGCTCCGAGCTCGGCGTCGACGGCAAGGGAGGACCAGACCCGATCGGGCGCCACCCCCAGGGCTAGCCGGTCGGCTGCGACCAGCAGCCGGTCGGCGCCTGGGCCGGGCAGCGCGGCCGCGGCCTGGCGCACGGCAGACGACGTCGCCGAACCGGCCCGCAGCGCGGTCGCGAGGAACAGCACGAGCAGCGGCAGGTCAGCACGCACGGCCGCTCGCTCCCGACGGCGCTCGGCCGGCTCGCAGCCCGCCACGACCCGGTGGACCACCACCGCCGCAGCGGCCCCGAGCGCGACGCCACCCCAGCCGGGCCACAGGAGCCAGCCGGCCAGCAGTCCGCACACGGGCCACGCCAGCCGACCGCGCTGCACCCAGTCCGGCCGAGACGACGATGGCGGCAACGGCTGCGACCGCGGACGGAGCGGTGCTGGTCGCCACCACAGCGCAGCAGCCACGCCGGCGAGTGCGGCGGCGACCATCGTCAGCCGCTCCATCAGCGCGTCACCTGCGCGGCGATCCGCTCGATCCACCACAGCCCGGCGAAGCCCAGCGCGAGGCCGGCCGTGAGGCACGCCAGCCCCAACGGGCTCCGGAGCAAGAAGGCCCACGCGGAGCCGCCCCCGCCGTTGCCGAGGAACAGCACCAGGACCGGAAGCGCCGCCACGAGCCGGGCGGTGGCCCGGGCGGATGCGAGCTCGCTCTCCACGACGCGGCGCAGCGCCCGGTCGGCGCGGATGCTGGTCACGACCCGGTCGAGCGCGTCGGCCAGCCCGGCGCCGCTCCGGTGCGCGAGCACCCAGGCTCCGGCCACCGCGCGGAGGTCACCGGCGCCCGGCTCGGCGGCAGCCCGCCGCAGAGCTTGCGGCACGTCACCTCCGAGCTCGGCCGCTTCCGCGACCGGCGAGAGGTGTGGCCAGGCGTCGGCGGCACGACGCAGCGCTCGGCCCGGTGGCTGGCCCGCTCCCAGCTCGGCCGACATCAGCTCGCACGCGTCGAGCAGGTGCGTGGCCGCAACCGCTGCGGCTCGTCGTCGTTCGCGGGCACGCAGCAGGACGCGCGCCGCGACCAGAGCACCGCCGGCCACGGCCGCCCCAGCACCGGCGACGCTGGTGGCCACGGCTGCGACGACGGCGAGCGGGACCAGCACCGGCAGCCACGCCCCCGAGCTCCGCGAGGGCGGCGCGGCCGGGGCGCCGGGCGGCGGCCTGATCACGAGCCACGCGGCGGCCGCGGCGAGCAGCACGGCCGCGGCGGTCATGCCGCCAGCCTCCGGTCGAGGTCGCCCGCGGCATCGCCGAGGTCCGTCTGACCCTCGTCGTCGAAACTGACCGCCCGGACCGTGCGGATCAGCCCGTCGGCCCCCCGGCGCGGGACTGCGACCTCGCGCAGGACCCGCGTGCCATCACAGCGTCGACCGAGGTGGACGACCACGTCGAGTGCGGCGCCGAGCTGGCTGTGGGTCGCCGCCCGGCTCCAGCCCGCCGCGAGCGCGAGTGCCTCGACCCGGGCGGGGACGTCGGCCGCGGAGTTGGCGTGGAGCGTGCCGCAGCCGCCGTCGTGACCGGTGTTGAGGGCGGCGAGCAGGTCGGTGACCGACGCGTCGCGCACCTCACCGACTACGAGTCGGTCCGGCCGCATGCGCAGCGCCTGGCGCACCAGCGTGCGGACCGTGATCTCGCCGGCGCCCTCGACGTTGGGCGGTCTCGCCTCGAGCCCGACGACGTGCGGGTGATCGGGCCGCAGCTCGCTCATGTCCTCGACCAGGACCAATCGCTCCACTGGGTCGACCAGGGACAGCAGGCTGGCGAGCAAGGTGGTCTTGCCGACGCCGGTGCCGCCGGTGACGAGGAACGAGAGCCGTCGCCGTACGACCGAGGTCAGCAGCCGGGCGCCGTCCTCGGTGAGGGTGCCCGCGCCCACGAGGTCGGCCAAGGAAAGCGGTCGTCGGCTCGGGACGCGCAGCGACACCGTGGTGCCCGGGCGGGCCACCGGGGCTAGCACCGCGTGGCAGCGGGTGCCGTCGGCCAGCCGGGCGTCGACGAACGGGGTGGCGTCGTCGAGCCGCCGGCCGACGGTGGCCGCGAGCCGTTGTGCGAGCCGCCGGACGGCGTCGTCGTCAGGAAGTCGCAGGTCGACCCGCTCCAGTCCCGCGCCACGGTCGACGAAGACCTGGTCGGGCCCGTTGACCAGGACGTCGGTGACCCCCGGCAGCCGCAGCAGCGGCTCGAGCGGACCGGCACCGACGACGTCGTGCCGCAGCGCCTCGTGGACCGCGAGCACGGTGGCGTCGCCCACCGGTCGGCCCGCGGCGCGGAGGGCAGCGGCTACGCGGTGCGGCGTCAGGTCACCAGGCGTGCTGGCCAGCCGGTCGCGGACGACCTCCACCAGATCGGCCGGTGCTGCCGCGCTCCCGGTCGCATTCATGCGGCCGCGGCGGCGCCCGCGGCGTGGGCGATCACCTGGCGTGAGGCCCGGGCCAGGGGCGAACGCCGGGTGCGCACCGGCCCGAGCCCGAGGTCGATCGACTCCGCGAGCCCGCGCTGGTCCCCCATCCGCGCCACGACCGGGGCGGGGACTACCCGGACGACATCGGCGTCCTCGAGGCCCGGCCCGCGCAGCACCAGCGCGGCACGGCCCTCGGGTAGGCCGGTCACCACTCGACCCGCCGCGGCGAGGCCGAGCACGGTCGGGCGGGCGACCACGAGCACCACGTCGCAGCGCGCGACGACCTCGTCGAGCAGCGGCTCGCGGCTGCGGGGCAGGTCGATCACCACGGTCTCGTGGCCGCGTCGCGCCGCGGACAGCACCTCGCGCACCGCGAACGGCTGCAGCGTGCCGCGGCGACCGGCGTACCACGTGAGGACCCCGAGCCCGTCGCGCCGCGGGACGCTCTCGCGGAAGGACGCCGCGCCGAGCCGACCGGTCGTCTGGCACAGCTCGTCCCAGCGGACTCCGGCGCGCTCCTCCATGCCGAGCACCCGGTCGAGCCCCGGGCCGAGCGGGTCTGCGTCGAGGACGACCGTCGGGCCGTCGACGGCGGCCACCTGGCCGAGGGCGGCAGCGAGCGTCGTCGCCCCCGCACCGCCTGAACCGCCGGTGACCGCGACGCACCAGGCTCGGCGTGGTCGCTCGTCGCCGAGGTCGGTGAGCAGCTCGACGAGCCACTCGCCGGACTGGGGGAGCTCCGCGACGTTCTCGGCCCCGAGTGCCAGCGCGGTGCGCATCGCCTCGGCCGGGAAGCCGCCCTGGGAGACGACGTAGACGCCGTCGCGACGGACTGGGCGCAGCTCGGCGAGCTCGCGCGACGCGTCGTACCCGACGAGCACCAGCGGGGCGGCCGACCAGCCGGCCAGCCCGCCGAGGCCATCGGGTGCGACCACGGGCGTCACCCCGGCTGCGGCACCGAGTCGCAGCAGCTCGTCGAGCAGGTGGTCGTCACGGGTGATGATCAGGGGCGAGTTCATGGCGAGCAGCCTTCCCGGGACCGCGGCTAGCCGAACCGGACCGCCGCGCATCCTGTGGAGAAGCCGCATCAGCCTGGGCCTGTGGACTCTTCGGGGTCCCGGAAGTGTGCGCCCCGCCCACCTACGATGTCCGCGTGACCCGCCCCACCGCGGCCTTCTTCGACCTCGACAAGACGATCATCGCCAAGTCGAGCACGCTGGCCTTCAGCAAGCCGTTCCAGGCGGGCGGGCTGATCTCCCGACGGGCGATGCTGCGCTCGGCGTACGCCCAGTTCGTCTACCTCGTCGGCGGCGCCGACCACGACCAGATGGAGAAGCTGCGCGCCTTCATGTCACAGCTGTGCGCCGGCTGGGACGTCGCCACGGTGCGCGAGATCGTCGCCGACACGCTCCACAACATCGTCGACCCTCTCGTGTACGACGAGGCGGTGAGCCTGATCGAGGAGCACCGGCTCGCGGGCCGCGACATCGTGATCGTCTCGACGTCGGGCGCCGAGGTGGTCGGGCCGATCGGGGAGATGCTCGGGGCCGACCGCGTGGTGGCGACCCGGATGGAGATCGTCGACGGGCGTTACACCGGCGAGATCGAGCACTACGTCTACGGCCACGAGAAGGCGCACTCGATCCGCGCCCTCGCCGACCAGCTCGGCTACGACCTGCCGAGGTGCTATGCCTACAGCGACTCGGTGACCGACGTCCCCATGCTGGAGGCGGTCGGCCACGCGCACGCGGTGAACCCCGACAAAGAGCTGCGGAAGGTCGCCGCTTCGAACGGCTGGCCGGTGCTGGTCTTCACCAAGCCGGTGACGCTGCGGAGCCGGGTACCGCTCCCGCCGGCCAAGCCGACGCTGGCCGCGCTGGCCGTCGGCGGCGTGCTGGCGGTGGGTGGGCTGATGTGGAACGCGCGGCGCAGGCGTACGGCCTCCTGAGGCATCCCTGGCGCCGGAAATCAAGTCTTGAATCGTCCCGCCAGCAGGCGTAGACAAGGAGCAGCACCACAACTCCAGACCCGCACGTGAGCTGGGTACCCACGCGGCGATCCACCCTTCCTACAGGGCGCCTGTCGCCGGGAAATGCCCGGGGCAGCACTACGAGAGATGCACGCCTGGTAGCCACGGCTTCACGTGTCAGCGGCGGCACCCGAAGTCTTCTCGAGTCGGGTGCCGCTCGCATGTCGGAGTGGGCGGTCAGGCGTCGCGCAGCGGGCTGGCCTCGGTCCCGGCCGCGTACGCCTCCGCGGCGTACAGCAGCCAGCGGTGCACGCCCTGCTGGCCGCCCTCACGCAGGCCGGCGGCGCTCGCCTCGTACGCCGGTCGCAGCGCCAGGTGCCCGGCCTCCGGCACCACCAGCGAGGTCGGGTCGATTCCCCGCGCGACCAGCACCAGCCGTTCGGCGGCCCGCGCGACGAGCCCGTTGTGGGAGGCGAACGGCGACGCCGAGAGCAGCTCGCCGTGGGCGACGGCGGCCACCAGCAGTGCGGGTCCGTCGTGTGCGAGCACCTGCGAGACGGTGCCCAGCAGCTGGGCGGCCCCCGCGTCGCGGGGGCGGCCGAGCCGGTCGTCCGCGACCGCACCGGCGGCTGCCAGCGTGTGGAGCCTGGCCAGCGCCTGGAGCGGCGAGCGGCGCAGCACCGGCGCGAGCGACAGCAGCTCGGTCGACAGTCGGACCGAGGCCGCCGCCACCTCGTCGCCGGCACCCGCCCGGACGTCGTCCAGCGTCGAGCCCGACCCCTCCAGCACGGCGCTGGCGTGGGCGCCACGCAGTAGCGACTCCCCCGTCACGTCCGGTGCGGTACGCCGAAGCCCGCGGTCGCGCAGCACCGCGTCGATGCCGTCGCGGGCCGCCCCCAGCGCGGACGGCACCCCTTCGAGGGCGTGCAGCCGGCCGAGCAGTGCGGCCGTGTCGGTCTGGGAGGAGGGCATGGTGCGCTCAGGCTAGTCACCGGTCCGGCGACCGGGATGGGGCGGCTGCAGCAGGTAGCCTGCCGGTGATGAGCAGCGACGACCGCCGGGACGTGGGCCGGCTCGCCCGTTCGTTCGGCCCGGTCGCCGAGGCCTACGATCGGGGCCGGCCCGCGTTCCCCGCCGACGCGGCCCGCTGGCTGGTGGGTCGAGACGCCGCCACCGTGCTCGAGCTCGGCGCGGGCACCGGCAAGCTCACCCGGGAGCTGGTCGCACTCGGCCACGACGTCCACGCCTCCGACCCCGACCCGGACATGCTCGGCATCCTCAAGCGGCACCTGCCCGACGTACCCACGAGCGAGTGCAGCGCCGAGGAGATCCCGCTCCCCGACCGGTCGGTGGACGTGGTGGTCGCCGGCCAGGCGTTCCACTGGTTCGACCACGACCTGGCCCTGCCCGAGATCGCGCGCGTGCTCCGCCCGGGCGGCGCGCTGGCGGTCGCCTGGAACAACCGGAACGCCAAGATCCCGTGGGTCCGCAAGCTCTGGGCCCTGCTGGGCGAGCAGCCCACGATCAAGGAGGGTGTCGATGGCTCGATGGACGCCCTCGTCACCTCGCCCCTGTTCGGCTTCGTCGACCAGCACACCTTTCCCCACTGGCAGGAGATCAACCGGGAGTCGATCGTCGACCTGGTCGCGTCGCGGTCCTACGTCGCAGCGCTCGACGCGGACGCCCGCGCGGCGAAGCTCGCCGAGGTGCTGGCGTTCTACGAGGACTACGGCCGCGGCATGGACGGGATGCAGCTCGCGTACGAGTGCGAGTGCTTCCGGGCCGAGGTCGCCGACCGGGCCGAGCCGGGCGCCGCTCCGGGCGACGGCGACGCACCGGGCGGGTCGGACGGGCCCGATTGGCCCGACCGCAAACCTGGGCCGAGCGGGCCGAGCGACGGGACCGACACCGACATGCTCCTGATCGACTTCCGCTGAGCCTGGCTGGCGTGTGATGCGCGCGCGGCTGCGTCCCTGGCGACGTACCCACCTCGGAACCGAGGTCGACCGTGCGACCTACCGCGCCCTGCACACCGCCAGCCTGGCGTCCCCCGCACTCCGCGGCGGCCTCACGACCGCGAGTGCCGAGCGCGGCCTGCGGCACCTGCGCACCCTGCTCGGTACGCCGGCGGCTGCGCTCACCGACACCAGCGAGGTGCTGCACTGGGACGGGAGCGCAGGCCACCACCGTGAGCAGGTGCCGGGCCTGATCGGCCCAGTGGTCGAGCAGGGCCGGACCCGGATCGTGACCCGCAGCGACCTGCCGTGCGACGACCCGGGCTGCTCGGTCCGGCAGCTCGTCGTCAGTCCGCTGGTCGTGGCCGAGACGCTCGTCGGCACGCTCGTCGCCGGGGCGCCGCAGGCGACCGGCGGGCTGGTGCGGGCCGTCGACGAGGTCGCGGTCTGGGTCTCCGGGCAGCTCGAGCTGGCTCAGCTCGACGCGTCCCGCACCGAGCTGATGGAGGCCGAGGTCAGGGCCCTACGCGCCCAGATCAGCCCGCACTTCGTCTACAACTCGCTCGGTGCCATCGCCAGCTTCGTGCGGACCGACCCCGACCGCGCCCGCGAGCTGCTCCTCGAGTTCGCCGACTTCACCCGCTACTCCTTCCGTCGACACGGTGAGTACACGACCCTGGCCGAGGAGCTCCGCTCGATCGAGCGCTACCTGCTGCTCGAGCAGGCGCGGTTCGGAGATCGGCTGCAGGTGACGCTGCGGATCGCGCCGGAGGTGCTGCCTGTCGCGGTGCCCTTCCTGTGCATCCAGCCGCTGGTCGAGAACGCCGTCCGGCACGGCCTCGAGGCCAGCGCCGACAAGGCCGACGGCGTCGGGCGCTTGACCATCGAGGCCCGCGACGTCGACCGGGAGTGCGTGATCGAGGTCGAGGACGACGGAGTCGGCGAGGACCCCGAGCGGGTACGCCGAGCGCTCGCCGGTGACACCGACCTCGACTCGGTCGGCCTGGGAAACGTCGACGCCCGGCTGCGCAACGCCTACGGTGACGACTACGGGCTGGTGGTCGAGACCGCTCCGGGTGCGGGGACCAAGGTCATCGTCCGCGTCCCCAAGTTCGCACCCGGAGTCCGCCCATGACCGACCTGCTCGACATCCTCGTCATCGACGACGAGAAGCCGGCGCTCGACGAGCTCGTCTACCTGCTCGAGCGCGACCGGCGGGTCGCGACCGTCCGCGGCTGCGACTCGGCCGCCGAGGCGCTGCGACTGCTCCAGGAGTCCGACGTGGACGCGGTCTTCCTGGACGTGCAGATGCCGGGGCTCACCGGGCTCGACCTCGCGCAGGTGCTCTCACGGTTCAAGGAGCCGCCGCCGGTGGTGTTCGTGACCGCGCACGAGGAGCACGCGGTCGATGCGTTCGAGCTCCGCGCGGTCGACTACGTGCTCAAGCCGGTGCGGGCCGAGCGTCTCGGCGAGGCGGTCCGCCGGGTGGTCGAGGCGGGCGGGCCGGCACCGGGCGAGGACGTCCGGATCCCGGTCGAGCGCGGCGGCGTGACCCGGTTCGTCGATCGCTCCGACATCACGCACGTCGAGGCCGAGGGCGACTACGCCCGGCTCCACACCGCTGCGGGCTCCCACCTGGTGCGGGCGCCGCTCTCGTCTCTGGCCGAGCAGTGGGCACCGGCCGGGTTCGTGCGGATCCACCGGTCGGCGCTGGTCGCGCTGCCCCATGTGCAGGAGCTGCGGGCTGACGGCGGTCGCTGCGTGGTCCTGGTCGGTGGCCAGGAGCTGGTGGTCGCCCGGCGTCACACCCGGGAGCTGCGGGAGCTGCTCACCGGACCGGCCACGTGAGCACCCGGTGAGAGCGAGATGAGCGAACCGCGCCCGGCACGGGTCCGGGTGACCGGCCCGCCGCGGCGGCGGGCGTCGGTGGTGCGACCCGCCGGGACGCGGGAGATCGACGCCGGCACCGAGGTCGGCGAGGTCTACATGCGCTCGCTGCTCCGCGAGCAGCGCCGGCTGGCGATCCGGGTGCTCGCGGTCCTCGCGACCACCGTCGGCGGGCTGCCGCTGCTGTTCCACGCGTGGCCGTCGCTGGCGGCCGAACGGCTGCTCGGCGTACCGGTCGCGTGGGTGCTGCTCGGAGTCCTCGTCTACCCGTGGCTGCTCTTCCTCGGCTGGCGCTTCCTGCGGCAGGCAGAGCAGAACGAGTCGGACTTC
This sequence comes from uncultured Actinomycetota bacterium, assembly GCA_963826265.1. Classification (GTDB taxonomy): domain Bacteria; phylum Actinomycetota; class Actinomycetes; order Propionibacteriales; family Nocardioidaceae; genus Nocardioides. The sequence goes on along the minus strand of CAWGWH010000001.1, from coordinate 335,523 downwards.
GAGGAGCTCGTCGGCGAGGTCCGCCAGTGAACCCGGACGCCTCGGCGGTCCCCGGCGCGGTGGCCGTCGTGCTGGTGGCGATAGCGACGCTGGCCATCGGCACCTGGGGGCTGCGGTTCTCCCGGACCACGAGCGACTTCTTCGTGGCCTCACGCACGGTGCGGCCGCGCTTGAACGCGTCGGCGATCGGCGGTGAGTACCTGTCCGCCGCGTCCTTCCTCGGCATCGCCGGGCTGATCCTCACGTTCGGCGCAGAGATGCTCTGGTACCCGGTGGGGTGGACCGCCGGCTACCTCGTGCTGATGGTGCTCGTCGCCGCCCCGCTCCGTCGGTCGGGGGCGTACACGCTGCCCGACTTCGCGGAGGCGCGGCTCGGCTCGATCGGCGTACGGCGGCTGTGCTCGCTGCTCGTGGTGGCGATCGGCTGGCTGTACCTGCTCCCCCAGTTCCTCGGCGCCGGCGTGACCCTCCGCGCGACGCTGGGCGCACCGGAGTGGCTCGGCCCGGTCGTCGTCGCGCTGGTCGTCCTGGCCGGGGTCAGCAGCGGCGGGATGCGCAGTATCACGTTCGTGCAGGCGTTCCAGTACTGGCTCAAGCTCACGGCACTGCTGATCCCGGCGATGGTGCTGCTGATGATCTGGCTCGGCGACGGCGCGCCCGACCCGACGACCGCTGCCGCCCTCTCCGCCAGTGCCACGCCCCCCGACTCGTGGTCGCTGCCGGTCGCCCCCGGAGGCGGGCAGGGCCTCTACATCACCTACTCGCTGATCATCGCGACGTTCCTCGGCACGATGGGGCTGCCGCACGTCGTGGTCCGCTTCTACACCAACCCCGACGGCCGCGCGGCCCGCCGAACGACGCTGGTGGTGCTGGGGCTGCTGGGCATCTTCTACCTGCTCCCGCCGGTGTACGGCGTGCTCGGCCGGATCTACGCACCGGAGCTGGCCACCGACGCCGGCCGCGAGGCGCTCGTGCTCGAGCTGCCGCGGCTGATGGTCTCCGGGGTCCTGGGCGACGTGCTCACCGGGCTGGTCACCGCCGGGGCCTTCGCCGCGTTCCTCTCGACCAGCTCCGGGCTCTCCATCGCGGTGGCGGGCGTCATCAGCCAGGACGTGATCGGCCGGTGGGGAGGTCGCCGCTTCAGCGGCGTCACCGCCTTCCGACTGGCGGCGATCGTGGCCGTCGTCGTGCCGTGCCTGGTCTCGCTGCTGTCGCCCGACGTCGGCGTCGCCCGGACCGTGGGATTGGCGTTCGCGGTCGCCGCCTCGACGTTCTGCCCGCTGCTGCTGCTCGGGATCTGGTGGCGTGGGCTGACCGCGAGCGGAGCCGTGGCGGGGCTGCTCGTGGGCGGGCTCGGGTCCGGCGCCGCCGTGGTGTGGACCATCTCGACCGCGACCACGAGCGGCTGGGTCGGCGTGCTCCTCGGCCAGCCTGCGGCGTGGAGCGTGCCTGCCGCGCTGGCGACGATGATCGCGGTCAGCCGGCTGACCCGCGACCGGCGACCGTCCCACGCCGACCGGTTCATGGTGCGGCTGCACACGCCGGAGGCGGTCGAGCTCGAGCGCGGATAGGGCGTGTCGCCTGACCGCTCGTCGTACGAAACCGACCGTTGGTCGATCTTGACCTCCCGCTCAACGAGCACCGCGCCCCGGCCACTCCCGCTCGCCGTTCTGCCGATGTCACCGTGACGACGATCACTGTCGACAGGAGGCAGCCTGTGTCCACACCAACGCCCGAGAGCGAGCGTCGGGTCCACCAACGCTCCGAACACCCCGTGTATGCCGAGCTCCACGAGTCCGCCGAGTTCGAGGACCTTCGCAAGCGGTTCCGGGGCTTCGTGATCCCGGCGACCATCGCGTTCATGGTCTGGTACCTGCTCTACGTCGTGATGTCGAACTGGGCGAACGACTTCATGAGCACCCAGGTGATCGGCAACGTCAACGTCGCCATCGTCTTCGGCCTGCTGCAGTTCGCCTCGACGTTCCTCATCGCCATCCTCTACGGGCGGTACATGAACAAGAACGCCGACCCGATCGCCCGGGAGCTCGAGCAGCGCTACAACGACGCGACCGGCGGGGAGGCTTTGCGATGAGCTCCGAGTCCCTCTCCACCATCCTGTTCCTGGCCGTCGTCGCGGTGACGATCGGCATCACGTTCTGGGCGAGTCGCCAGACCCAGAGCGCCGCCGACTACTACGCGGGCGGCCGGAACTTCAGCGGCTTCCAGAACGGCCTCGCGATCTCCGGTGACTACATGTCGGCCGCGTCGTTCCTCGGCATCTCCGGCGCGATCGCCCTCTCCGGGTACGACGGCTTCCTCTACTCGATCGGGTTCCTCGTCGCCTGGCTGGTGGCGCTGCTGCTGGTGGCCGAGCTGTTGCGGAACTCCGGCCGCTACACGATGGCCGACCAGCTCGCCTACCGGATGAAGCAGCGGCCGGTCCGCACGGCGGCCGCGACCTCCACCGTGGTCGTCTCGATCTTCTACCTGCTGGCGCAGATGGTCGGTGCCGGTGCGCTCGTGACGCTGCTCCTCGGCGTCGAGGGCGAGTGGGCGATCCGCGCGACGATCGCCGTCGTCGGACTGCTGATGATCTTCTACGTCGTTGTCGGCGGCATGAAGGGCACGACGTGGGTGCAGATCGTCAAGGCCGTCCTGCTGATGACCGGCACCATCCTGATCACGATCCTGGTGCTGGCGCAGTTCAACTTCAACCTGTCCGAGCTGCTCGGCGCGGCCGCGCAGAACACCGGCAAGGGAGAGGCGCTGCTCCAGCCGGGCCTGAAGTACGGCGAGTCGCTCACCACGAAGATCGACTTCGTGAGCCTGTCGCTGGCCCTGGTGCTCGGCACCGCCGGCCTGCCGCACATCCTGATCCGCTTCTACACGGTGCCGACCTCGCGCGACGCGCGGACGTCGGTGAACTGGGCGATCACGCTGATCGGCGCGTTCTACCTGATGTCGCTGGTGCTGGGCTTCGGCGCCGCGGCGTTGCTGAACACCGGTGAAGGAAGTGCGGTCGCGGACTCCGCGGGCAACCTGGCCTCGCCGCTGCTGGCCGAGGAGGTCGGCGGAGGTGCCGGCACCTCAGGTGGCGCGATCCTGCTGGCGTTCATCGCGGCGGTGGCGTTCGCGACGATCCTCGCGGTGGTCGCGGGCCTGACGCTCACGTCGGCGTCGTCGGTGGCCCACGACATCTACGCCAACGTCATCAAGAAGGGCAAGGCCACGGAGAAGGACGAGGTCAAGGTGGCCCGGATCGCGGCGTTCGGGATCGGCGGGGTGGCGATCGTGCTGTCGATCTTCGCCCAGTCCCTGAACATCGCGTTCCTCGTGGCGCTCGCGTTCGCGGTGGCGGCGTCGGCGAACCTGCCGTCGTTGCTCTACAACCTCTTCTGGAAGGGGTTCAACACCCGCGGCGCGGTGTGGGCGATCTACGGCGGCCTCATCAGCTGTGTCGGACTGGTGTTCTTCTCGCCGGTCGTGTCCGGCTCGGAGACCGCCCTGTTCACAGGCTCCGACTGGTCCTGGTTCCCGCTGGCCAACCCGGGCATCATCTCGATTCCGGTCGGCTTCATCCTCGGCTACGTGGGCAGCGTGACCTCACGTGAGCCGGAGGCCGAGGAGGCCTACCCGGAGCTGGAGGTCCGGTCCCTGACCGGTGCCGGCTCGGAGGCCGCGGTGCACCACTGACCCTCCCTCCGCTTGTAACGCCGGGTTATGGACCGTTCCCACCGGGTCGCAACACCGTGGGAACAGCGAGTAACCCGGCGTTACAGCGGGCCAACCTCGCCACAACCAACCAGGAGTAGGTTCACGACCATGGCTGACGAGACCCTCTCGAACCTGATGCAGGAGAACCGCCGCTTCGAGCCGCCGGCCGAGCTCGCGGAGAGCGCCAACGTGAAGGAGGAGGCCTATACCCGGGCCGAGTCCGACCACGAGGCGTTCTGGGGCGAGGCGGCCGAGCGCCTCGACTGGGGCCAGAAGTGGGACCAGGTGCTCGACTGGTCGAACCCGCCCTTCGCGAAGTGGTTCGTCGGCGGCACCCTGAACGCCGCGGTCAACTGCGTTGACCGGCACGTCGACGCGGGCAAGGGCGACACGGTGGCCTTTCACTGGGTGGGTGAGCCCGAGGGCGACACCCGTGACCTCACCTACGCCGAGCTGAAGGACGAGGTCTGCAAGGCGGCCAACGCGCTGACCGAGCTCGGCGTCAGCAAGGGTGACCGGGTCGCGATCTACATGCCGATGATCCCGGAGACCGCGATCGCGATGCTGGCGTGCGCCCGGCTCGGCGCCCCGCACACGGTGGTGTTCGGAGGCTTCTCCGCCGACGCGCTGGCCAGCCGCGTGGTCGACTGCGGCGCCGCGGTGATCATCACCTCTGACGGCGGCTACCGGCGCGGTGCGCCCTCGGCGCTCAAGCCCGCCGTCGACGAGGCTGTGGGCAAGGCGGCCGACCAGGGCCAGCAGGTCGAGAAGGTTCTCGTCGTACGGCGTACCGGACAGGACGTCGATTGGGACGACGGCCGCGACGTGTGGTGGCACGACGCCGTCGACGGCGCGTCGGCCGACCACGAGGCCGAGCTGCACGACTCCGAGCACCCGCTCTACGTCATGTACACCTCCGGCACCACCGGCAAGCCGAAAGGGATCCTCCACACCACCGGCGGCTACCTCGTGGGCACGTCGTACACGCACTGGAGCGTGTTCGACCTCAAGCCGGAGACCGACGTCTACTGGTGCACCGCGGACGTCGGCTGGGTGACCGGCCACTCCTACATGGTCTACGGGCCGCTGGCCAACGGTGCGACGCAGGTGATGTACGAGGGCACGCCCGACAGCCCGCACAAGGGCCGCTGGTGGGAGATCTGCCAGCAGTACGGCGTGACCATCTTCTACACGGCACCGACCGCGATCCGGACGTTCATGAAGTGGGGCGACGACATCCCGGCGAAGTTCGACCTGTCGTCGATCCGGCTGCTGGGCTCGGTCGGTGAGCCGATCAACCCCGAGGCCTACGTCTGGTACCGCGAGAACATCGGTGGCGGGAAGGTGCCGGTCGTCGACACCTGGTGGCAGACCGAGACCGGCCAGATCATGATCTCGCCGCTGCCGGGCGTCACCCACGGCAAGCCCGGCTCGGCCATGAAGGCACTGCCGGGCGTGGCCGCCGACGTGGTCGACGACGTCGGCGAGTCCGTCCCGAACGGATCGGGTGGCTACCTCGTCCTCCAGCGGCCGTGGCCGGCCATGCTGCGGACGCTCTGGGGCGACGACGAGCGCTTCAAGGAGACCTACTGGTCGCGGTACGCCGAGCAGGGGTTCTACTTCGCCGGCGACGGCGCCAAGAAGGACGACGACGGGGACGTCTGGCTGCTCGGCCGGGTCGACGACGTCATGAACGTGTCAGGCCACCGGCTCTCGACCACCGAGATCGAGTCGGCGCTGGTGTCGCACCCGAAGGTCGCCGAGGCCGCTGTGGTCGGCGCGGCGGACGACATGACCGGCCAGGCGGTCTGCGCGTTCGTGATCCTGCGAGAGAGCGCCGTGCAGGAGGCCGACGAGGAGGGCGAGGGAGGGGACCTCGTGCAGGAGCTGCGTTCGCACGTGCAGAAGGAGATCGGCGCGATCGCCAAGCCACGTCAGATCATGATCGTTCCCGAGCTGCCCAAGACCCGCTCCGGCAAGATCATGCGCCGGCTCCTCAAGGACGTCGCGGAGCACCGCGAGGTCGGCGACGTCACCACCCTCGCCGACTCCACCGTCATGGACCTGATCAAGGAGAAGGAGGGCTCGGGCGCCTCCGACGAGGACTGAGCCTGGTCACTCGGGGTCGTGCTGGCGTGATGAGCCCGCCATGAGGAGGGCCACGCCGACGACGGCGGCGAGCAGCGAGCCGGCGAGGATGCCGACCTTCGCCTCGCCGGTGAGCAGCGGGTCGCCGGGGAACGACAGCCCGGCGATGAACAGGCTGACCGTGAAGCCGATCCCGCCGACCGCCCCGAGCCCGGTCAGCATCCGCCAGCCGGTGTCCTGGGGCAGGCGACCCAGACCGAGCCGGACCGCGAGGAACGCGGCGAGCACGATCCCCACCGGCTTGCCGACGACCAGGCCGAGCGCGATGCCGAGCGCGACCGCGGAGTCCAGGGCATCGCCGAGCACCCCGCCGCCCAGCGCGACCCCGGCGTTGGCGAGCGCGAACACCGGCAGCACGACGTACGCCGACACCGGGTGCAGCCGGCTCTGCAACCGCTCGACCATCGACACCGACTCGTTCAGCAGGAACCGCATCCGGTGCAGCTCGTCGGCGTCGAGCTCCCGGTCGGCGAGCGCCTGCTGGGCATACTCGCGGGCCACGCTCTCCTTCAGCAGCGGCGTCGCCGGGGTCATGAGGCCGATCGCGACCCCGGCCAGCGTGGCGTGCACGCCGGACTCGAGGGTCGCGAGCCAGGCCAGGCAGCCGACCATGACGTACGCCGCCACCGCCCAGATCCGCAACAGCCGCATCCCGACCATCACCAGCAGCAGCCCGAGCGCGACCGCCAGCCACACCAGGTCCAGGTCGGAGGTGTAGAAGACCGCGATCACCAGGATCGCGCCGATGTCGTCGACGATCGCCAGGGTCAGCAGGAACAGCCGGGCCGCGGACGGGATCCGGCGCCCGAGCAGCCCGAGCACGCCGACCGCGAACGCTATGTCGGTCGCCATCGGGATGCCCCAGCCTGAGCTGCCGGCTCCGCCCCCCACGACCACGGCGTAGATCGCGGCCGGCACGGCCATGCCGCCCACCGCGGCCACGATCGGCAGCGCCGCGGTCTTGGGGTCGCGCAGGTCGCCGTGCACCAGCTCGTACTTGATCTCGAGGCCGACGACGAAGAAGAAGACCACCATCAGGGCGTCGTTCACCCAGTGCTGGAACGACTCCTCCCGTGTGAGGACACCGAGGTCCAGCGTGATCGGCGCGTGCCAGAAGTCGTCGTACGCCCACGACCACGGCGAGTTCGCCCAGACCAGCGCGACCACGGCGGCCGCGAGCAGCAGCACCGAGCCCGCGGTCTCCACCCGGAGGAACTCCCTGACCGGGCGAGCGACCAGCCGGGCCAGCGTGCGGTCGCTCTCCATGTACACGGGACCGAGCCGCCAAAGGGCGTCCCTGTGCCCCGGCAGGTCGCGGTCGAGGTGGTCGGGCTGGTCGGGCTGGTCGGGCTGGTCGGACTGGTCGGGCATCGAGTACGGCCTCTCGGTCGACGAGGAGTGCTTCCGCCGGCTATCGCCGACGGGCCGACCAGACTTCCCGGCACACCGATCGCCATCTTAGCGGGAAGGTAGGGTCGGGGCCGAGCCTCGCCCACCAGCGCACCACCACGGAGGTACCCCACGCATGGCCCCCGAACCAGTCCGGGACACCGACCCGACGATCGGTCGTCTCGTGACCGACGCGAGCCGCGACATCTCCGGCCTGATCCAGAAGGAGATCCAGCTCGCGAAGTCCGAGCTGAAGGTCAGCGTCAAGGCGGGCGGGATCGGCGTCGGCCTGTTCGCCGCCGCCGCGTTCCTCGTCGTCCTCGCGGTCATCATGCTGTCGGTGGCCTTCGCCTACTTCATCCACTGGGCCGGCCTCGGGCTCCACTGGGCGTTCCTGATCGTCTTCGGCGGCTACCTGCTGATCGCCGGCCTGCTGGCCTTCGTAGGAGTCAAGAAGGTCAAGCAGGTCCGCGGGCCTGACCGGGCGATCAGCCAGGGCAAGGAGATCCCGCGCGCCCTCAAGGGGCAGGCTTAGGCCACGGGTGGCCGTCGGTTTCCCCGGATATCCGGGGAAACCATGACCTACTGAGCGAAACTTCCCCCAGTAACAACAAGACTCGCTCGGCAGGTTCGAGTCCGGTTGCGGGGGCGGCTCACCCGGCGCAGTCGCCGGTGCTGACCTCGTCGGAACGGGACACACCGGTGACGGCGCTCTCGCCGACCTGCTCGGCGGTCAGTGCGTAGCCGGTGTCGGGGTCGGTGACGGACGCTGCGAACACCACGCCCATCACGTCACCGGCGGAGGAGACGAGCGGCCCGCCGGAGTTGCCGGGGCGGATCAGACCGCGGAGCGAGAACACCGAGCGGATCACGCTGCCGTCGCCGTAGATGTCGGGGGACCGGAGGCGTTGCTCGGAACGGATCCGGCCGGTCTGGACGTCGTACGGGCCGTCGAGGGGGTAGCCGACGATCGCGACGCCATCGCGCGGTTCCGCACCGGTGTCGAAGGACAGCGTGGGCAGCCCGGTGGTGTCGAGCGCGAGCACGGCGATGTCGAGGTCGGGGTCGTAGTGGACGACCTCGGCGGCGACGGCGTCGTCACCGATCTCGACCTCCGGGTCACTGACGCCGGCGACGACGTGGGCGTTGGTCATCACGCGGCCGTCGGCGTACACGAAGCCGGTGCCCTCGACGCCGCGGCCGCAGCTGTTGGTGCCGCGCACCTTGAGGACGGCAGCCTGCGCGGCCTCGACGTCGGGATCGGTCAGGAGCCGCGTCGGGCCCGGCCGCACCTCGACGATCCGTTCCGGGGCGAACGGGTCGAGGTACTGCGGGAAGAACCCGGAGCCGACGACGTCGTTGAAGGCACCCAGTGCACTGTCGGCGGAGGCGGGCAGGACCTGGTCGACCTCCGCTAGCACGGTGGAGTTGCGGACCTGGCCGCTGATGCCGCTGATGCCGGAGCCGGAGATCGCGACCCCGAGCGCCCAGGCCACCAGCAGCACGGCCACCGCACTGAGCGCTGCGCCGCCCACCGCGTCGACGGCGCGCACCGGCTGCCACGTGATCCGGTCACGGATCCGGGAGCCGGCGAACTGCAGCAGCGCCTGGCCGAGCGACGCGCACAGGATCACGATGAAGAGGGCGCCGAGCGAGACGAGGACCGACGGTTCGGCGTCGCCGAGCGCGGTCGGGGCCAGCCAGACGCCGAAGAGACCTCCGAGCAGCAGCCCCGTCGTCGCGAAGGCACCGGTGATGAACCCCTGCCAGTAGCCCGAGAGGGCGTAGGTGAGGACCAGCACGACGAGCAGCCAGTCGAGCAGGTTCACCGACGATCTCCGAATCGTGGGTTGGACGGCGGGACGCCCCTGGTGGGATCACCCTGCAGCATGTACGCCGGCAACGCACGCAACGGAGCGTCCTCGGGGAGATCGGCCCACCCCACGAAGTCGAAGAGCTTGGCGATGATGCCGGCCGTGAACCCCCAGAGCACCCGGTCCTTCTCCTCGCCGATGAGGTAGCCAGGGCCGACCCAGCCCGACGGGTGCTGGACCCGGATCCGGTGGTCGGGTCCGACGAGATCGTCGATCGGCACGCGGTAGACGGCGTGCACCTCGTCGGGGTCGACGATGCCGACCTCGCTCTCGGTCTCCCACCAGCCCAGGATCGGGGTGACGGCGAAGTTGCTCGGCGGCAGCCACAGCTCGGGAAGCTCGGCGAAGACGTCGACCCCCGCGGGGTCGAGGCCGGTCTCCTCCTCGGCCTCGCGCAGCGCCGCCTCGCGGGGCGTCTCCCCCGGGTCGATCGAGCCCCCGGGGAACGCGATGTGCCCCGGGTGGCTGCGCATGTGGTGGGCGCGCTCGGTGAGCAGCAGGTCCGGTCCGTGCTCACCCTCGCCGAAGAGCATCAGGATCGCCCCGCGTCGGGGGTCGGAGTCCTCGGGCGGCAGGAACAACGTCAGGTCGTTGACCGAGATCGCGCGGGCGCCCTCCTCGATCGGGCGCAGCCAGTCGGGCCTCACAGCTCGACCCCGAGGTGTACGTCGACCAGGTCGACCAGGTCGTCGAGCGACTCGACACCGCCGGCGACGACCGTGGCCCGGCCCTGCTCGTCGACGAACGCGAACAGCGGCAGCCCCATCAGGCCGGGGAACGGGCCTGCGCCCTGGAGCGTGGACTGCGGGTCGGCGAGCAGCGGGTAGGTCGCGCCGGTCTTGCGGACGAGATCGAACGCGCCTGCCACCTGGGGGTCCTCGTAGTCGACCCCGACGATCGGCACCCGCTCGGCGTGGCGCTCGTGGAACCGCTGGAGCACCGGCATCTCGGTGCGGCACGGGCCGCACCACGACGCCCAGATGTTGACGACGAGCGGCCCCCGCAGGCCCGAGATCGGCACGTCCCGGCCGCCACCCAGGCAGGGCAGGGTGAGGTCGGGCAGCCCGTCCTCGACCGGCGCCGCCTCGACCTCCGGGCAGTCCTCGACGCCGAGGTCGGCCTTGAGCCGCCGCAGCTCCGGGGTGTCGACGTCGATCTCGGCCGGTCCCGCCAGCAGTCCCGGGTCCGGCGGGTCCGCCGCGCAGGCGACGACGGCGCCGCCGGTCAGCACCAGCAGCCCCGCGAGTGCCGCGACGACCGCTCGACTCACGCAGGCCCCTCCGTGCGCACGAGTGCGGCGGCCGACCCCGGGTCGGTCGGGCCGGCGCCGTACGACGGGCACCAGCGCGCCACCGGGCAGGCGCCGCACGCGGGCTTCTTGGCGTGGCAGCGGCGGCGGCCGTGCCAGATCACATGATGACTGAGCATCGTCCAGTCACGCTTGGGGAACAGCTCCCCGATCGCGTGCTCGACCTTGACCGGGTCGGTCTCCTCGGTCCAGCCGAGCCGGCGGACCAGCCGCCCGAAGTGGGTGTCGACGGTGATGCCGGGGATGTCGAAGGCATTGCCGAGGACGACGTTGGCGGTCTTGCGGCCCACGCCCGGCAGCGTCACGAGCTCGGCGAGCTTCGGCGGCACCTGCCCGTCGTACCGCTCGACGAGGGCGGCGGAGAGCTTGAGCAGGGTCTCGGTCTTCTGCCGGAAGAACCCGAGCGGGCCCAGCAGCAGCTCGAGGTGCTCACGCGGAGCTGCGGCCATCGCGGCCGGGTCGGGGTAGGCGGCGAACAGGGTCGGGCGGACCGCGTTGACGCGGCGGTCGGTCGTCTGGGCGCTCAGGACGGTGACGACCAGGAGCTGGAAGGCGTCGTCGAAGTCGAGCTCGCACCGCGCGTCGGGGTAGGTCTCGGCGAGCACGCGGTCGACCTTGCGCGCCCGGCGCACGAGCGAGGTCCGGCTCGCGGGCTCGCGCGCGGGCGGGACACGGGTCCGTGACATGGCGCCAGCCTAGGCGGAGCCGCCGGCGGCGAGTCGATCGGAGCCGTCGGTGAGAACGTCGGATTCACGTGTGACCTGAGCCACTCGCTAGGATCGGCCGCGGTACCGACCGAACACCTGGGCAGAACACCTGGGGCGAGCCTTGGAGGACCCGTGGACAACGACGTGCTGCGTCAGGCGCCGCTCTTCAGCGCGCTCGACGACGAGGCGGCGACCGCGCTGCGCTCCTCGATGGCCGAGACGCGGCTCCGTCGGGGCGAGGTGCTCTTCCACGAGGGCGACTCCGGCGACAGGCTCTACATCGTCATGGACGGCAAGGTGAAGCTCGGCCGCACCTCGAGCGACGGCCGCGAGAACCTGCTCGCGATCCTCGGGCCTGGCCAGATGTTCGGCGAGCTCTCGCTGTTCGACCCCGGTCCGCGCTCCGCGACCGTGACCGCGGTGACCGACGCGGCCTTCGCGTCGCTCTCACACGACGACCTGCTGCGCTGGCTCGAGGGCCGACCGATGGTGGCGCGCGGCCTGCTCTCCCAGATCGCCAGCCGACTGCGCAAGGCGAACGACGTCAACGCCGACCTGGTGTTCTCCGACGTCCCCGGCCGGGTCGCGAAGGCGTTGCTCGACCTCGCCGACCGGTTCGGCCGCACCGCCGACGACGGCGTGCACGTCCACCACGACCTCACCCAGGAGGAGCTGGCCCAGCTGGTCGGCGCCTCCCGCGAGACCGTCAACAAGGCGCTCGCAGACTTCGCCTCTCGTGGCTGGCTCCGCCTCGAGCCGCGCTCGGTCGTCCTGATGGACGTCGAGCGGCTCACCCGCCGCGCCCGCTGAAAGATCCCGGGCCAGACTCAGTCACTCGTCGACCAGGGTGCTGACGTCGTCTCGCACCGACAGCTTGTGGAGCAGCGCGAGCCGCGCGGCCTCGTCGGCGTCGCGGGCGCGGAGGGCGGCCATGATGCCGCGATGCTCGTTCTGGGACGTGACGAGCCGGCGGGGCACCTTTCGGAAGACCCGCTGGAAGCCGGAGTGCTTCTGCCAGATGTCCATGGTCAGCTCGCGGAGCATGTCGTTGCCGCAGCAGCCGACGATCGTGCGGTGGAACTGCTGGTTGAGGTCCGAGAACGCCGGCCCGTCCTGGGCCGCGACGGCGGCGTCCAGCCGGGTCATCAGGACGTCGAGCACGGCGAGCTCCTCCTCGGTGATCCGCTGCGCAGCCAGTCCGGTGGCGACGCTCTCGAGGTGCGAGCGGATGAAGTAGGTCTCCTCGACCTCCTTGGCCGAGAGCGTGGTGACCCGGGCACCCGCATACGGCACGGTCTCGACCAGCCCGTCGCGCTCGAGCATCCGCAGCGCCTCGCGCACGGGGATGTCGCTCGTGTCGTACTGGAGGCCGACGTCGCGGACGACCAGCCGCGACCCGGGCTCGATGTCGTTGGACAGGATTCGCTCCCGCAGCGCGCGGTAGATCGACCGCGACTTCAGGTCGGCCTTGGTCTCGGTCACCGCCCCATCCTCCCGTGTTTGCTTCCGCTGCCGTCGTTCCGACGGTTCCCAGATCATATCTGATCTGATACGTTGCGTGTGATCCACACCACAGGCAAGGGAGCCGGATCCCATGAAGAAGCAGCTAGCCGTCATCGTCTCGTCGCTCACCCTCCTGGCCCCCCTGCTGGCGTCCTGCGGCAGCGATGCCGAGACCGGCGGCGGCGAGGGCACGATCCGGGTGGCGCTCGGCGACATCGAGTCCGTCGAGACCCTCGCTCTCTTCATAGCCCTCGAGCGGGTCCGCGAGGAAGGCATCGAGGTCGAGCTGACCGAGCTCGCCGACGAGGACCTGGCCAACCAGGCCGTGGTCGGAGGGCAGGCGGACGTCGGGCTCGGTGCGCCGTACGCTCTGATCCAGGGATCCGGAGCGCCGCTGCGGATCTTCTGCCAGCTCACGGGCGCCCGGTTCTTCCCGGTGGTCGACCAGGCCACCTACCCCGACTGGCAGTCACTCGACGGCGAGACGTTCACGGTGCACTCGCGCGGCTCAACCACCGAGGCACTCGCCAAGATCGTCGAGGAGGAGGAGGGCATCGAGTTCGGGAAGATCAGCTACGTCTCCGGCGCCGAGGTCCGCGCGACGGCTCTCCTCCAGGGCAACGTGAAGGCGACGGTGCTCGACATCCCCAACACCAACTACGTGATGGCCGAGTCGCCCGGCACCTTCCACGTCCTCGAGACTCCCGAGCTCGAGGCGAGCGACGAGGTTCTCTTCGCCAACACCGAGTGGCTGGAGGCCAACGGCGAGACCGTCCAGGTGCTGCTCGAGCAGGTCCTGACTGTCTGGCGCGAGATCGCCGCGGACCCCGAGTTCGTCGCCGAGGAGCGCGAACGGCTCGACCTGCTCCAGGACCTCCCGGAGGACCTCGAGGCCGAGCTGGTCCCGTACTACGAGCAGGGTGTCGAGGAGAACCTCTTCACCCAGGACTGCGGCGGCGAGAAGGCGGCCACCGCCGACTTCGAGTTCTACGCCGCGGCCGGCCAGCTCGAGGGCGACCCCTCGTCCCTGGCGGTCGAGGACTTCTGGACGCTCGAGCCCAGCGAGGCCGCCCTCGAAACGCTGGGCGAAGCGGCCCCGTGACGGAGACCGCGACAGGCACTGTGACAGGCACTGCGACGGGCGATCCCGCCACCGCGAGCACGACGCCCGGGCCGGACACCCCCGCCGGCCGGGAGCGTCGTCGCCGCCTGCGGCCCAGCACCGCCTGGACCCTGCGGATCGGGTCGATCCTGGTCGTGCTCGGCCTGTGGGAGTGGGGCGGCCGGGTGCCGGTCAGCATCGCGTTCCCCTCGTGCACCGACACGCTGGCCGCGTTCGCCGCGATGATCGCGGACGGCACGTTCGTCGAGGCGTACGCCGAGACGCTCGGCCCGCTCGCGGTGGGAGTCGGCCTGACCGCGGTCGGCGGAGTGGTGGCCGGCGTGGTCATGGGGCTCTGGCGGCAGGCCGAGTGGTTCGGGCTGCCGGTCTTCATCGTGCTCCAGGCCTCACCCTCGGCGGCGATCGTCCCCCTGATCACGTTCGTCTACGGCATCGGGTTCGCTGCGAAGGTCTTCGCGGTCGTGCTGCTCAGCGCGCCGGTGATCGTGCTCAACTCCTACCGCGGGATCGCCAACACCCCGACGTCGTTGCTGGAGATGGGCCGCGCCTTCCAGGCCTCGACCCGGCAGCGGATCTGGAAGATCGTGATGCCCGCGGCCAGCGGCATGATCTTCGCCGGCCTGCGCCTCGGGCTCGCTCAAGGCTTCACCGGCGCGATCCTGGCCGAGCTCATCATCACCCCGACCGGCGTCGGCGACCTGATCACGTTCTACCGGTCGACGGCCGACTACCCACGCATGTTCGCCGCGATCCTCTCCATCATCCTGTTCGCCAGCGTCAGCATCTCGCTGCTCCAACGGCTGGAGCTGCGACTCTTCCGACCCGAGATGAGGCCGTCATCATGACCGACTTCGCCACCACGGGGACCGACCCCGGCGGCTCCGCAGCGCCGGTCGACGCGGCCGCCCGCGTGATCGACCTGGTCAAGGACTTCGGCGACAAGCACGCCATCGGCGGCCTCAGCTTCGACATACCGCGCGGTCAGCTGACCAGCATCATCGGACCCAGCGGCTGCGGCAAGACGACCGCGCTGAAGATCATCGCCGGGCTGCTCGAGCCGACCGCTGGCCGGGTCGAGGTCGACGGCCGGCCGGTCACCGGTCCGGGCCCCGACCGGGCGCTGGTCTTCCAGGACTTCGCGCTGCTCCCGTGGGCCACCGTGCTGCGCAACACCGCGTTCGGTCTGGAGCTGCGCGGGATGCCGCGCAAGGAGCGCGAGGAGATCGCACGCGAGTACGTCGCCAAGGTCGGCCTGGCCGGGCACGAGGACGTCTACCCGCACGAGCTGTCCGGCGGGATGCGGCAGCGGGTCGGACTGGCCCGGGCGCTGGCCGTGGACGCCGACATCTTGCTGATGGACGAGCCGTTCGCGTCCGTCGACGAGCAGATCCGCCGCAAGTTCCAGGAGGACCTGCTCCGGCTGCTCAGCCACGAGGACAAGACCGTCATTTTCGTCACCCACTCGATCGAGGAAGCGGTCTACGTCTCGGACCAGATCGTGCTGCTCACCCGCGGCCCGTCCCAGGTCTCGAGCGTCGTACGCCCCGGCCTCGACCACGACGCCGGTTCTGACTCCGTCCGCCGGAGCCCTGCCTACCTCGACTGGGTCGAGCGGATCTGGCAGGAGCTCGCGAGCTACCTGGAGGACTGACATGGAGATCCGTGGTCACCGAGTGCCGATGGTGTTCTCGCTGTTGGTCTGGTTCGCGCTGTGGGAGGTGATCGGCCGGGCCGGCTGGATCTCGCTCATCCCACCCCTGAGCGACGTGATGGGCGCGTTCGGCGAGGTGACGTCCTCCGCGGCGTTCGGCGAGGCCGTCACGATCACGCTCCAGGCGTTCCTGATCGGGATGGCGATGTCGTTCGTGGTCGGGATCGGCATCGGGATCTGGATGGGCACCAACAAGGTGGTCGGATCCGTGATGGGGATGTGGGTCAACATCTTCGAGAGCTCACCGCTCACCGCGGTCGTGCCCGCCCTCATGGCGCTGCTCGGCTTCGGGCTCCCGACCATGGTGGTCACGGTTTTCCTGTTCTCGGTCTGGGTGATCGCGCTCGACACCCAGGTCGGCGTCGAGCGGGTCAGTCCGTCCCTGGTTGAGATGGGTCGCTCGTTCGGCGCCCGGCGCCGCACCCTCTTCACCTCGATCGTGCTGCGAGCCGCCCTGCCCGAGCTGCTCGCCGGGATCCGGCTCGGCCTGATCCGTGGCCTCAAGGGCGTGGTGATCGGCCAGCTGCTCATCGCCGTGGTCGGTGTCGGCTACCTGTTCGAGCTCTACTCGCGCGCCTTCCTCATGCCCGAGTTCTGGTCGTTGCTGATCGTGCTGTTCGCCTTCGCGTTCGCCGCGTCGGAGGTCGTCGGCTACTTCGAACGAAAGGTGTCCTTCTATGCGGCCAGCCGTTGAGACGTCCGCCGAGCGCCACGCGATCGCGCTCGCCTCGCCCCCGACCCTGCCCATTGTGGGGTCCCACGAGGTCTTCCCCGTAAGTCGGATCCTGTGCATCGGGCGCAACTACGCCGAGCACGCCGTCGAGATGGGGCACGACCCCGACCGCGAACCGCCGTTCTTCTTCGCCAAGCCGCCCCACGCGCTGGTGCCCGACGGCAGCGAGCTCGACTTCCCGGTCGCGACGTCCGACCTCCACCACGAGATCGAGCTCGTCGTCGCCCTGGGAAGCGGCGGCCGCGACGTCCCTGCCGAGCGGGCGCTCGACCTGGTCTTCGGGTACGGCGTCGGCCTCGACATGACCCGGCGGGACCTGCAGTCGATCGCCAAGAAGGCCGGCCGCCCGTGGGACATGGCCAAGGGGTTCGACGAGTCCGCGCCCTGCAGCGCACTGCGCACCGTGGCCGACGTCGGCCACCCGGATCGTGGCGAGATCCGGCTCGAGATCAACGGCGAGGTGCGACAGCGCGGCGACCTCGAGCAACAGATCTGGACGGTCCCGGAGGCCCTCTCCTACCTCAGCTCGCTCGTGGAGCTGCGGCCCGGAGACCTGCTGATGACCGGCACCCCGGCCGGTGTCGGCGCAGTCCACCCAGGTGACCGGCTGGTCGGCCACATCGACGAGATCGGTGAGCTGACCGTGAGCTACCGGCCGACCTGACGGTCTCGTAGGTACTCGAGCTGGGCACGGACCGACAGCTCGGCCGCACCCCAGAGGACCGGGTCGACGTCGGCGTACACGATCTCCACCACCTGCCTCGGCAGCCGGGTGGCATCTCCGACGCCCCCGGCCTGCAGCTGGGCCACCGCCGCCTCGACCTGGTCGAGCCGCTCGGCGCGGTGCGCGATGTAGTGGTCGAGCGCGGCGAGCGCGTCGTCGATCACCGGGCCGTGGCCCGGCCAGACCACGTCGATCTCGTGCGCCTCGGCCAGCGTGTGCAGTCGGTCGAGGGAGTCGAGGTACGCGCCGAGCTGGCCGTCGGGGTGCGCGACCACGGTCGTGCCGCGACCGAGGACGGTGTCGCCGGTGAGCACCGCCCGCTGCGCCGGCAGCACGAACGACAGTGAATCGGCGGTGTGGCCGGGCGTCGCGAGCACGTGCACCTCGACGTCGCCGACCGTCACGACGTCTCCCTCGAGCAGGCCCTCGTCGCCGAGCCGGTACGCCGGGTCGAGGGCGCGTACGCCGCAGCCCACTCGTTCGGCGAAGGCCCGCGCCGCCTCGGAGTGGTCGAGGTGGTGGTGGGTGAGCAGCACCGCGTGCACGTCCCCCGCCGCCTCGGCGACCGCGGCCAGGTGCTGCTCGTCAGTGGGGCCGGGGTCGATGACGAGCGAGCGGCCGGAGTCCGGGTCGCGGAGCACCCACGTGTTGGTGCCGTCGAGCGTCATCGGGCTCGCGTTGGGCGCGAGCACGCACTGGGCGACCCCGCCGAAGGAGCCCCCGGCCCAGCTCACCGGCCGGCCACCAGCTGCTCGTACCGCGCCGGCATCGAGAGCACGAACCCGTCGCCGTCCGGCACCACCTCCGGGGTGAACATGTCGACCTCGCGCGACCGCGACTCGGTCAACACGTCGTCTGGTGAGGCATGCTGCCCGACGTCGAGGCAGGTGAGGTACGTCGGCGGCATCATGAACAGGTCACCGTTCTCCACCCGCGCCACCGCCTCCATCACCGGCAGCCACGCGACCGACGACGACTCGCCGGACACGTCGCGCGTCACCTGCCCCGCGGGCAGGCTCGCCACGAAGAACCAGGTCCGGTAGCGCCGCGGCTCGAACACCGGCGTCAGCCAGCCCGACCACGCCCCGAGCAGGTCGCTGCGGAGCACCAGCCCCCGCTTGTCGAGGAAGTCGGTCAGCGACAGGTCGCGCGCCTCCAGCGCGGCCCGGTCGGCCTCCCAGTCCTCGCCGGTCGTGTCGACGACGACGACCGCCTCCTCAGTGCCGGCCAGCAGCACCCCCGACTCCTCGAACGTCTCCCGCACCGCGGCACACACCAGCGCCCTCGCCATCGGCTCCTGGACTCCGAGCCGGGCGGCCCACTCGTCCGGTGTCGGTCCGGCCCAGGCCACGGCATGGTCGAAGTCGCGCGGGTCGACACCGCCGCCGGGGAACACGCACATCCCGCCTGCGAACGCCATCGAGGTCTGCCGGCGCAGCAGGTAGACCTCAGAGCCTGCCTGCTCGGACTGGCCGGGCCGCAGCAGCACGACGGTGGCCGCGTCCCGCGGCTGCGCGGGGGTGGCCGACCCGTCGGCGTACGCGCGAGCCTGCGAGACCAGCGCGTCCGGCAGCGGGAGTCGCCGCACTCGTCAGACCTCGACGACGAGCTCGACCTCGACCGGCGCGTCGAGCGGCAGCACGGACACCCCCACAGCGGAACGCGCGTGGACGCCGACATCGCCGAAGACCGCGCCGAGCAGCTCGGAGACGCCGTTGGCCACCTGCGGCTGACCGGTGAAGTCTGGGGTGGAGGCCACGAAGCACACCACTTTGACGACCCGCTTCACGGCGGCCAGGTCGCCGATCTCGGCCTTGACGGCGGCGATCGCGTTGAGCCCGCACTGCTGCGCGCACTCGGCGGCCTCCTCCGGGGTGACGTCACCACCGACCTTGCCGGTCGCCATCAGCTCGCCCGCACGCATCGGGAGCTGGCCGGACGTGAAGACGTGGGAGCCGGAGCGGACCGCTGGGATGTAGACCGCCACCGGCTTGGCAACCTCGGGCACGGACAGGCCGAGCTCGGCCAGCCTCTCCTCGGGGTGAGCCATCGCTCAGCCCTCCGTCGGACGCTTGAGGAAGGCGACCAGCCCGCCCTGCGCGTTCGTCTGGATGGCCACCAGCTCCCAGCCGTCCTGGCCGAAGTTGTTGAGCATCAGTGCCTCGTTGTGGAGCGGAATCGGCGCCACCTGGTACTCCCACTTGGTCATACGCCGACCCTAGCGGGGCTCGGGCTCAGTGGCGGACGGCGTACCTCGTGTGCACGGCGTACTCACCCTGGTGGACCGAGAGGATGTCCAGCTCGACGTCCTGCTCGAAGCCGTCGAAGAGGCGCTTGCCGCCGCCGAGGATGACCGGGGCGGTGGAGATGCCGAGCTCGTCGACCACGCCGGCCGCGAGCGCCTGCCGGATGGTGTCGGCGCCGCCGCCGATGGCAATGCCGCCACCGTCGGCCGCCTCCCGGGCGCGGGCGAACGCCGCGTCGAACCCGTCGACCATCACGAACCCGCTGCTCTCGTCGGGCTGGTCCTCGGTCCGGTGGGTCAGGACGACCAGGGTCCCCTCGAACGGGTTCGTGCCGCCCCACGCGCCGGAGTTGTCGTACATGCCGCGACCGCAGATCCCCGCGGCGAGGCCCTCGAGCAGTGCCGCGTAGTACGCCTGGTCGGGCTCACCCATCTCGGTACCCGGATCGTGGTCGGTGTCGTAGGTCCAGGGGCCGTTCATCACCCAGTAGTGGAGTCGTTCGCCGCCGAGCCCGAGGCCCTGCCCGGGGTGGTCGTCCGGCCCTGTGATGTAGCCGTCGAGGGACATCGTGATGGCCGCCATGACCTTGCCCTGCTTGCCGTCCGTGCGCATTAATCCTCCTCCGTCGGTGCAGCTCCTTGGTGCGGGGAGACCGACCATGCCACCAGAACTCATCGCTTCGACCTACCCTGAGCCATGAAACAGCAGCGGAGCGATGCGGCCCACGACCGGAACGAGGCGGACGGCCGCAACCCGTTCGAGAGGTTCGTCGAGACCGTCAACCAGCGGGTGAGCCGGGCCCCGTTCTTCTTCCTGATCATCGGCGCCATCGTCCTGTGGGCCATCAGCTATCCGCTGTGGAGCAGCACCACGAAGTGGGAGCTGGCGCTCCATACCGGCTCGGCGGTCCTTTCGCTGCTGCTCCTCGTGCTCCTCGAGAACGCCGGCCGTCGCAGCGAGGAGGCGGCGCAGGAGAAGCTCAACGTGATCGCCGAGGCGCTTTCAGACCTGATGGAGTCGCGCGCCGCCGAGGACCCAGACCTCGAGCACTCCGTCGAGCGGCTGCGCGAGGCGGTCGGGCTCGAAGAGCGCCACTGACCTCCTGGCTCTCCGGTGTCCAGGGAAACACTTTGACCTCGAGTGCACTCGAGGTCCTAGCCTCGACCTCGTGACGACCTCGCCGACCACCCGCCGCGAGCGTGGCGGCATCCTCGCCCCGGCGTACCTCGCCACCACGATCGCGGTCTTCGCGCTGATCGCGTTCAACGCCTTCGAGGCGATGGCGGTCACGACCGTCATGCCGACGATCAGCCGCGACCTCGACGGTCTCGGGCTGTACGCGCTGGCGTTCGCGGCTCCGCTCGCGAGCGGAGTCGTGGGGATGGTGGCCGCCGGCCAGTGGAGCGACCGCCGGGGACCGGCCACCCCGTTGCTGGTCTCGCTCGTGCTGTTCTCGCTCGGCATCCTCACCTGCGGCCTGGCGCCGTCGATGGAGGTGCTCGTCGGCGGTCGGGTCGTGCAAGGGCTCGGGACGGGAGCCTTGATCGTCAGCCTGTACGTCGTCGTCGGGGTGGTCTACCCGGCTGCCCTGCGGCCGTCGATCTTCGCCAGCTTCGCGGCTGCGTGGGTGCTGCCGTCACTCTTCGGACCGGCGCTCGCGGCCCTGGTCGCCGACGTGTTCGGCTGGCGCTGGGTGTTCCTCGGCGTGGTCGCCCTGGTGGTGCTCGCCGCGACGCTGCTCGCGCCGGTCGTGCCCGCCCTCCGGCAGGCGTCGCGCGAGGACCGAGAGGCCGCCCCTCGCTCACGTCTGGTCTGGGCGCTGGTCGCTGCCGTGACGGTGCTCGCCGTCGAGCTGCTGGGCTCGAGCGGGCTCGCGCTGGCCGCGGCGCCGGCGATCGTCCTGGTGCTGGTCGCGGTGCGCCCGCTGACCCCGCGCGGCACGCTGCTGGCGGGCCGCGGTCTGCCCTCCGTGATCGGCACCCGCGGCCTGATGAGTGCCGCCTTCTTCTGCTGCCAGGCCTACATCGTCCTGGTGCTCCAGGAGCGCTGGGGACTGAGCGCGGGCGAGGCCGGGATCGCGCTCACCGTGGTCGGCGTCGTCTGGGCTTCCGCGAGTCAGCTCCAGGCCCGGCTGCGCGACCACCTCACCAGCGAGCGGGCGATGCAGATCGGCACCACGATGCTGCTCGGCGCCGGGGTCCTGCTGTGGGTGACCGTCTGGCAGCAGCTGTCGGTCTGGCTCGCGGGCGGCGCCTTCGTCGTGGCCGGGGCCGGTATGGGCCTCGGCTTCACGCGGACCGGGGTCGCGATGCTCGCGGCGTCCTCCGAGGCCGACCGCGGCTTCAACTCCTCGGCGCTCTCGATCGCGGATGCCCTGGGCGCGGCCTTGGCGCTGTCGCTGTGCGGCATCGGGTTCGCCGCCGCGACCGACGCCGGCGGCGACCCGTTCCTCGCCGTGTTCGGCGTCGCGATCGTGTGCGCCGTGGGGGCGGTCGTGACTGCGTCACGGACTCCCTGTCTGCCGGCCGTGTCGGTTCCGGCCGCGCCGGTGTGAAGCGGTCAGGCCCGGGTGACCACCCGGTAGCGGACGAACGCCGGTACGGCCAGCGCGGCCAGCACCGTCCCGACCACCACCAGGACGCCACCGCCGGCCGCCGCGACGGCCGCCCCGGTCACCGCGGCCGTGGCGCCGTGTGCGACGTCGGCCACCCGCGGCCCGCCGGCGACGACCACGATGAAGATGCCCTGCAGCCGCCCGCGGACGTCGTCGGAGGCGGCCGACTGGAGCATCGACGTACGGAAGGCGGCCGAGGCCATATCGGCTGCGCCACCGACCGCGAGCATCACCACGGCGACCACCAGGAACCCGGCCGGAGCGGACGGCGCCAGCATCGCGGACACGCCGAACCCGACCATCGCCAGCCCCCAGACGACGATCGCCACGATCACCGCGAGACCCTGCCGCTCCACGCGTGAGACCCATCCGGAGAGCACCCCGCCGACCACGGCACCGGCCGGGATCGCGGCGAACAGCAACGCGAACGCGAGGCCACCCTCCGACGGGCCGCCGAAGTCGACGTCCGCCATCTCCGGGAACAGCGCCCGCGGCATGCCGAAGACCATCGCGATGAGGTCGACGACGAAGGACATCATCAGAACCGGTTGGGTGCGCAGGTACCGGAATCCGTCGATGACCGCCTTCAGCCCCGGCGAGCCGAGGGCGCCCTCGACCGGGAGCGGCGGCAGCCCCACCACGGCCCCGAGCGTCGCGAACAGCGTCACTGTGTCGATCAGGTACAGCCACGAGAAGCCGACCAGCGGGATCAGCGCACCTCCGACCAGCGGCCCGGCGATGCCGCCGGCCTGCATCACGGTCATGTTGAGCGCGTTGGCGGCGGGCAGCAGCTCGTAGGGCAGCAGCTTGGGCAGCAGCGCCGAGCGGGTCGGCTGGTTGACCGCGAAGAACGCCTGCTGCACCGCGAACGTGCACAGCAGCAGCCATACGTTGTCCGTCCGAAGGAACGCCTGGACGAAGAACACCGCGCTCGTGACGATCAGCCCCACCGTGGTCACCAACAGCAGCGTGCGACGGTCGAACACGTCGGCCAGGGCGCCGCCCCAGAGTCCGAACACGACCAGCGGCACCAGCCCGAAGACACCCGTCAGCCCGACGTACGCCGAGGAGCCGGTCATGGCGTAGATCTGGGCCGGCACCGCGACCACCGTCAGCTGGGCGCCGATGACGGTGACGATGTTGGCCTGCCACAGCCGCCGAAAGTGACGATCCTGCAGCGGCCGCGTGTCCGCGAGGAGGCGGTTCGTCACCCGCGCAGGCTAAGCCATCGCCGGCCTGGGTCCGCGGCTGCACGCTACGAGGACTCGTCGGCAACGAGGTGGGCAGCGTCCAGACGCTCCCGAGCGCTCGGTGATCGCGGTGGGGCACCGGAGCCGAGGTGCCGGTGAGTCGTGAGCCTCCATGCCGACGGCGTCGATCACACCGTCAGGGCCGCGGCCGTCATGCATCGCGATCAGAGTCTCGGCGACGTCGTCGACCTCGGTGCTTTCGAGCGTCTCTGCGCCGTGACGACGTGCCATCTCCAGTCGTTCGGGCACGGAGTCGACGACGACGACCCTCGCCGCCCCCAAATGACGTCCGATTCTGGCCCAGAACTGTCCCACCGGCCCAGCGCCGAGAACTGCCAGCGTGCCGTCCGCGGGGAGGTCGGCGTACTTCACGCCTGCCAGGCCGTGGGGAGGATGTCGGAGAGCAAGAGCAACCGCTCGTCGGGCTGCTCCTCGGGGATCTTGATCGGGCCGAAGTGAGCTTGGGACCCGGAGGAACTGGCCTGACCACCGGGCATCGAACCGTAGAGCTCGGTGTACCCGAAGAGCGACGCCCCCTTGCCGGTCTCCCGGTTCTGTGTGGTCTCGCACTGGGCGAAGGAGCCTCGAGTGCACATCCAGCAGGAGCCGCACGAGATGTTGAGCGGGATCTCCACGCGGTCCCCGGACTTGATGTGACTGACGGCCGCACCCACGTCCTGCTCGATCCCCAGCGGCTCGTGCCCGAGGATGTCGCCCGCCTTGAGGAACGGTCCTAGGACCTCGTACAGATGCAGGTCCGAGCCGCAGATCGCTGACGATGTCACCTTGATGATGGCATCTGTGGGTCGCTCGATCCGTGGGTCCGGCACCTCCTCGACTCGGACATCCCGACGGCCGTGGTAAGCCAGGACTTCACGCCCATGCACCTCCCGTATCGGTGTTCATGCCGTTCTGCCGCAGGTACGGGTCGTACCCGGGCATGCCCACCGAAACAACTGCCCGCGTTCGGGCAGCCTCAGGGCGCCAGAGAGTCATCACTCTCGGTGGACCCGGCCATGGCGGCGCCCTGAATCGAGGCAGCTGTCGGGGGCGCTGCGGTGGCAGCCGTGCGTCGACTCATCGGCGCTGAACGAGTTCAACGAGAGGCCTCGGGTCAGTGTGGTGTTGAGTCGCCGTCGATCGGGTACGGGTTAGCACAGGATGCTCGATCCTGCAGTGGAGAGGGGCACGAAATGTCAAGCCACACGGATTCAGCCGGCGTACGCGCCAACCGCTCACCAGTCCAGATCGCTGCCGCAGCGGTGGGAGCAGTCTTTCTGCTGGTGGGAATCCTGGGCTTTATCCCGGGAATCACCACCGGGTACGACGGGATGGAGGCCGCCGGCCACGAGTCCCACGCCGAGCTGCTCGGCATCTTCCAGGTGTCGATCCTCCACAACGTCGTCCACCTCCTCTTCGGGGTGGTCGGCGTGGTGCTCGCCAGGACACCCGCGAACGCCCGCAACTACCTCATCGGCGGCGGTGCGATCTACCTCGTGCTGTGGCTCTACGGCCTGCTCATCGACAAGACGTCGTCGGCCAACTTCGTCCCCGTCAACGTCGCGGACGACTGGCTGCACTTTGTCTTGGGCGCCGGCATGGTTGCCCTCGGGGTGCTGCTCGGCCGCCGGACCCACGGCCAAGCGAGGGGCTGACCGGCCGACCTGGCACCAGCTCGACTTCATCGGCACCGCCGCCATGTTCCAGCCGTGATCGGGTACAGATGCGACATGAGTGTTGCCGATCACGTGGCCCACGCCGCCTCGTACGCCGGTGGGCAGATATTGCGCGGGGCCACCCGGATCATTGCTGCCCGGCCGGCTGCCAAGCCCTTGCACCCCCGGGGCTCCGTGGTTGTGGGCACACTGCACAGGTTCGGGGCGGAGGACAGGACCGGCGCAGAGTGGCTGGACCAAGCGGGTGACGACCGAGTGCTGGTAAGGCAGTCACGAGCCGTCGGGCTGCCGGCTCCCGCACCGGACATCTTCGGCCTCGCGATCCGGGTGCCGATCGAAGGGGGCCGCCACGGCGATCTATTGTTCGCCTCGACCGGGCTCGGACGGCTGACCCGCTTTGCGCTGACCCCTGCCCGGTCGCCCTACGGGAGACCAATGACCACGCTGCTGCCGTATCGAACACCGGCCGGAGGTGTGCTGTTGTCCGCGGCATTCCATAACGAGACCAAGCTCGGCCTGGCGTGGGCCATCCGCTCGGGCGCCTGGCATCCGTTCGCCGAGCTGTCGCTCGACAAGGACCCGGTCGACGAGGCGGACATGCCCCTGTCGTTCGACCCGGCCCGGAATGTGCTGCCCGGCCTGGAAACTTACGACTGGGTTCGGCGGCTTCGAGAGCCCGCCTACACCACCGCGCGGGGCTCCCGCCGCTCCTGAGTGGTTGCCGGGCCGCGGCGGCCTGAGACCACTTGGCGTCCAGCCTGCCTGACAGGTTTCGCTCCGCAAACGGGCTCTTCACAATCGAGGGTGTAGTTGGGGTCGGAAGCCGCCTGTCTCGAGTAGTGATCTGGCGATGTAGTTCGTCAGGTTGCGGAAGCCGAGGGCGGAGCCGCGGAGGTGTTCGAGGCGGCCGTTGATCGCTTCGGTGGGGCCGTTGGATGTGCCGGGCCGGTCGAAGTACGCGAGCACGTCGGCGGCGCGCTTGGTCAGGGTGCGGCCGAGCGTGATGATCTCGCAGAACGGGCTGGGGACGCCTCGGCTGATCGACTCGATCAACTGCCTCATCAGCTCGCGGCCCCGGGTTCGGTCGGGCTCACGGTAGGCGGCGATCATCCGCTGGTAGATGCCCCAGGTGGCTTCGACCTCGACGTGGGCGTCGGCCGCGAACAGCTCCGTCAGCCGGTGCTGCTGGGTCTCGGTGAGCAGGTCGGCGCCGGTGTGCAGGGTGCGTCGCGCGGCATACAGTGGATCGCCGGTGCGGCCTCGGTGCCCGTGGGTGGCTTGCTGGACCCGGCGCCGGCACTGATCCAGGGCGTCGCCTGCCAGACGGACGACGTGGAAGGGGTCCAGCACCGGCACAGCCTCGGGTAGCTCTTCGGTGGTGGCGGTCTTGAACCCGGTGAACCCGTCCATCGCGACGACCTCGATATTGTCGCGCCAGGACTTCTCCCGTTCGGCGAGCCAGGCCTTGAACGCCTGTTTGGAGCGGCCGGCGACCATGTCCAGAAGCCGCGCCGGCCCGGTGCCGTCGCGGATCGGCGTCAGGTCGATGATCACGGTCACGTACTTGTCGCCACGCCGGGTGTGCCGCCAGACGTGCTCGTCCACGCCGATGACCTGCACGTCGTCGAAGCGGTGCGGATCGTCGATCAGGACCCGGCGGCCCTCGGCCAGGACCGCGTCGTTGGCGGTGTTCCACGAGACCCCCAGAGCGTCGGCGACGCGGGCGACACTCAGGTGTTGGCACACCAGGGCTTCCAGCGCCCACCACAGGCCACGTCGCGACAGCGTCGCCCGCGGCTCGGCGGCCCGCGACGTGTCCTGGCGCCACACGTGACCGCACCCGGTGCACCGGTATCGGCGGAGGCTGACCTCCAACACCGTGGGCCGCCACCCGAACGGCTCGTGCGCCAACCGCCGGACCACCGTGTCCCTGGCCGCGCCCTGGCATCCGCAGCGACGACACCATCTGTCGGGCTCGACAACCCGGCACCGGAGAATCGCCC
Organism: uncultured Actinomycetota bacterium; assembly: GCA_963826265.1. Taxonomy (GTDB): domain Bacteria; phylum Actinomycetota; class Actinomycetes; order Propionibacteriales; family Nocardioidaceae; genus Nocardioides. The sequence goes on along the minus strand of CAWGWH010000001.1, from coordinate 308,799 downwards.
GATCGGGCTCCAACCGCTGCCCGAGCACTTCGAGCCCGAGATCATCAAGACGAGCGAACGTGGTCAGGTCAGGGCGGGCGAAGGTAGCGTCAGACACGTCGAGGTCTTCCAGATGGACGGCATAGTCACCTCCATCCTCGGGAGACCTCGACCCCTACCCGGCCACCGACGCGCCGACCGGACTAGACCCTCAACTGCGACTGCGAAGAGCCCAAATAGCCCCCGGTGCGAGGGTCGGCCCGCGTGCTACGTTCCGGCCGTGACTAGACCCAGTGAGATCCTCGGCAGCGTGGTCGCCGCCAGCGAGCGCGAGCAGCTCGAGACGTTCCTGGATTACCTGCGCGACGCCGTCGTGCGCAAGGCCCGCGGGGTGTCGGAGGAGGACGCCCGGCGCAGCCCGGTGCCGACCGGCACCAACCTCGGCGGCCTGATCAAACACCTGCGGTGGGTGGAACTGGGCGGGTTCGCCGAGCAGATCGGGCAGATCCCCGCCGCGGAGCTGCCCACGCCGCCGTGGACCGACGCAGACCCGGAGGCCGACCTGCGGCTGGAGCCGAACGAGAAGCTCGACGACGTCATCGGCGCCTACCAGGCGGAGTGCGACCGCTCCCGCGAGATCGCCGCCCAGCACAGCCTCGACTACGCACCGCGGGGCAGGGAGCTGACGTTGCGGTGGGTGTACCTGCACGTGATCCTGGAGACCAGCCGGCACGCGGGCCACGCGGACATCCTGCGCGAGATGATCGACGGCAGCGTCGGCGACTGACGGCTCGCGGCGCGTCGTCGGTCCGTGTTCCGGTCGTCGGAGGCGGCGTTACACCGGTATCGGCGGAGGCTGACCTCCAACACCGTGGGCCGCCACCCGAACGGCTCGTGCGCCAACCGCCGGACCACCGTGTCCCTGGCCGCGCCCTGGCATCCGCAGCGACGACACCATCTGTCGGGCTCGACAACCCGGCACCGGAGAATCGCCCGATCGGGCTCCAACCGCTGCCCGAGCACTTCGAGCCCGAGATCATAGTCACCTCCATCCTCGGGAGCCCTCGACCCCTACCCGGCCACCGACGCGCCGACCGGACTACACCCTCAACTGCGAAGAGCCCGCAAACGTGCGGGGCATCCTCGTGACCGACCGAGCCCTGCACGCCGACCATGAGGACCCCAGGTCGGCCGACATGCTGGGCAAGGGCCGCCCGGTGTTCCTCGCCCTCGCTGACCGTGCGGAACTGCGGGAGCCGGCGCTCAGTGGGGTGACAGGGGTCGACCTGGTCAACGCGACCATCGCCGAGCGGCCCGCCGACGCACTCCTGATCCGCCCGGACGCCCTCATTGCGTGGGCGGCCACGGTCGACGAGCCCGCCGGGACCGCGTTGCCCGCCCTGCGGGAAGCCCTGGCCACGTGGTTCGGCGTCCCGTCGAGCTAGTGCGGATCAGACCAGCTCGGGCTCGGTCTTCTCGCGGACCTCGTCCTCGGAGACGCCCGGAGCGCACTCGACGAGCTTCAACCCCTCGTCGGTCACGTCGATGACGGCGAGGTCGGTGATGATCCGCTGCACGACCCGCTTGCCGGTGTAGGGCAGCGAGCACTCGTCGACGATCTTGTAGGTGCCGTCCTTGGCGACGTGCTCCATCAGCACGATCACCCGTTTCGCGCCGTGGACGAGGTCCATCGCGCCGCCCATGCCCTTGACCATCTTCCCGGGGATCATCCAGTTCGCGATGTCACCGTCCTTGGAGACCTGCATCGCGCCGAGGATCGCGGCGTCGATCTTGCCGCCGCGGATCATCCCGAACGAGGTGGCGGAGTCGAAGAACGACGCGCCCTTGCGGAGTGTGACTGTCTCCTTGCCGGCGTTGATGAGGTCGGGGTCCTCCTCGCCCTCGAACGGGTAGGCGCCCACGCCGAGGATGCCGTTCTCCGACTGCAGCACCAGCTCGACGTCGTCGGCGACGTAGTTCGGCACCAGCGTCGGCAGCCCGATGCCGAGGTTCACGTAGGACCCGTCGGTCAGCTCCGAGGCCGCCCGGGCAGCCATCTCCTCACGTGTCCAACCCATCGACTCAGCCATGTCAGCCTCCCAGTCCGTGTGTCGCGGCGTCATCGCTGCGGCCCTGCGGACGCGGCCGGGTCGTGACCCGTTCGATCCGCTTGTCGGCAGCCTGCTCGGGCGTCAGCGCCACCACCCGCTGCACGAACACCCCGGGTGTGTGGATGTTGTTGGGGTCGAGCTCGCCGGGCTCGACCAGCTCCTCGACCTCCGCGATCGTGACCCGGCCGCACATCGCGGCCAGCGGGTTGAAGTTGCGCGCGGAGTCGCGGTAGACGAGGTTGCCGTGCCGGTCGCCCTTCTGCGCCCGCACCAGCCCGAAGTCGGCGACGATCGCCTCCTCGAGCACGTACTCACGGTCCTCGCCGTCGCCGGTCGGGAACAGCCGGGTCTCCTTCGGCGGCGAGGCGACGATCACGTTGCCGGCGTCGTCGTACCGCCACGGGAGTCCGCCCTCGGCCACCTGGGTGCCGCCGCCGGTGGCGGTGAAGAACGCCGGGATGCCGGACCCGCCGGCCCGCATCCGCTCCGCGAGCGTGCCCTGCGGCGTCAGCTCCACCTCCAGCTCACCGGAGAGGTACTGCCGGGCGAACTCCTTGTTCTCCCCGACGTAGGAGGAGATCATCCGCCGCAGCCGCTTCTCGGCCAGCAGCCGACCCAGCCCCCACTCGTCGACGCCGCAGTTGTTCGACACCGCCTCGAGGTCGCTCACTCCCGCTTGGAGGAGCGCGTCGATCAGCACCGAGGGGATGCCGCACAACCCGAAGCCGCCGACCGCGAGGGTCGCACCATCTGCGATGTCGGCGACCGCTTCGGACGCCGACGAGACCACCTTGTCCACTCTGTGTACCTCCCACACGGGATCCTGCCACGCCACCCGGTGATGCCGCCCGGGTGGCTACGCTCTCGGCCATGCCCACCCCCGACTTCCCCCGCGTGAAGCTGCACGTGGTGACGGGCAAGGGCGGCACCGGCAAGACGACGGTCGCGGCCTCCCTGGCGCTGGCGCTGGCCAGCCAGGGGAAGGACGTGCTGCTGTGCGAGGTCGAGGGGCGACAGGGCATCGCGCGGCTCTTCGACGTCGAGCCGCTGCCTTACGAGGAGCGCCGGATCGCGGTCGGGCTGGAAGCCGGCGACGAGCACCCGGGCACCGTCTACGGCCTGCACATCGAGCCCGAGGCGGCGCTGCTGGAGTACCTCGCCATGTACTACCGGCTCGGCCGGGCCGGCCGGGCGCTCGACCGGTTCGGAGTCATCGAGTTCGCGACCACGCTCGCCCCAGGTGTGCGCGACGTGCTGCTGACCGGGAAGGTGTTCGAGGCGGCCAAGAAGGGGCGTCGCGGGCGTGGCAGCCGGCTGTACGACGCCGTGGTGCTCGACGCCCCGCCGACCGGCCGGATCGCTCGGTTCCTCGGGGTCAACAGCGAGCTCGCCGGGCTGGCCAGGATGGGGCCCATCAAGTCGCAGGCCGACTCGGTGATGAGGCTGTTCCGCTCGGAGCTGACCGCCATCCACCTGGTCACCGTGCTGGAGGAGATGCCGGTACAGGAGACCGCAGACGGGATCGCCGAGCTGAGCAAGGCAGGTCTCCCCGTGGGCGGCGTGGTGGTCAACCTCGCCCGCCCCCGAGACCTCGACGAGGCCGACCTCAAAGCCGCCCGCGAAGGCACCCTCGACCAAGCGGCCGTGACCGCCGACCTCGAGGCCGCCGGGCTCGTGGTCGACGACGGGCTGGTGACCGGGCTGCTGACCGAGGCCCACGACCACGCCGTACGCCGGGCGCTCGAGGACGACCAGCGCGAGATCGTGGCCGGGCTCGGCGTACCGACCTACGAGCTGCCGCGACTGGCCGCTGGCGCCGACCTCGGCGGCCTCTACGAGTTCGCGGCGCTGCTCAAGGAGCAGGGGCTGGCATGACGAAGTCCACGGCGAAAACAGCCAAGACGAAGGACAGGGGCCGCGCGAGGGTCGGGCCGCTAGCCGCCGCGCGCACGCACGCCGCCGTGCTCGACGTCGACGCGCTGCTCGACGACCCGGGCACCGGGATCATCGTGTGCTGCGGCTCGGGCGGGGTCGGCAAGACCACGACGGCGGCCGCGCTGGCGCTGCGGGCCGCCGAGCGGGGGCGGCAGGTGGTGGTGCTGACCATCGACCCGGCCCGGCGGCTGGCCCAGTCGATGGGCATCGACCAGCTCGACAACACACCTCGCCCGGTCCCCGACGTCGGAGGCGGTTCCGCGAAGCCGGGCTCGCTGGCAGCGATGATGCTGGACATGAAGCGCACCTTCGACGAGGTGGTGGAGAGCCAGGCCTCACCGGAGAAAGCGCAGCAGATCCTGACCAACCCCTTCTACATCGCGCTGTCGAGCTCGTTCGCCGGGACGCAGGAGTACATGGCGATGGAGAAGCTCGGGCAGCTCCACGCAGATGCGGAGCGCGAGGGGACCTACGACCTGATCGTGGTCGACACCCCGCCGTCACGCTCCGCGCTGGACTTCCTGGACGCGCCCGAGCGGCTCTCGCGCTTCCTCGACGGGCGCTTCATCCGGCTGCTGCTGGCGCCGACCAAGGGGCCGGCGCGGCTGATGAGCGCGGGTGTGGGGTTGGTGACCGGCGCGGTGACGAAGCTGATCGGGGCGCAGGTGCTGCGCGACATGCAGACGTTCGTGGCGGCGTTCGACACCCTCTTCGGGGGGTTCCGGCAGCGGGCGCAGAAGACCTTCGAGCTGCTCCAGGCCGACAAGACGGCCTTCCTGGTGGTGGCGGCGCCGGAGCCCGACGCGCTGCGCGAGGCGGCGTACTTCGTCGAGCGGCTCAGCGAGGACCGGATGCCGTTGGCGGGCCTGATCGTCAACCGCGCCAGCCCGGCGCCGGAGGGTGCGCTGTCGGCCGATGAGGCGATGGCGGCGTCTGCGCGACTGGCGCAGGAGCGACCAGAGTCGGTCACCGCGGGATTGCTGCGGCTCCACGCCGACCGGGCCCGCGTGGTCGAGCGTGAGACCGGGCTGCGCGCGCGGTTCGCCGCCGCGCACCCGTCGGTGCCAACGGCGGTGGTGCCGGCCCTGGCCGGAGACGTCCACGACCTGGACGGGCTGCGCCAGGTCGGGGCGCTCCTGGCCGACGGCTAGGGCGGGCGCGGCGGTACGACGCCGGAGCACGGCGCCGTACGTCAGAGGGAGGCCGGTGAGACCTGCGCGTTGCGCGCAGTCTCGAGCACGTTGCGCCACGAGGCGGCCGGCTGACGCCGAAGCAGCGCCCGGCGCTCCCGCTCGGTCATGCCGCCCCAGACACCCCACTCGATCTGGTTGTCGAGGGCCTCGGCAAGGCACTCGGTCCGCACCGGGCAGCCCTTGCACAGGAGCTTGGCCTTGTTCTGCTCGGCGCCACGCACGAACAACGCGTCGGGCTGCTGGTCGCGGCACGCGGCCGCCGGAGCCCAGTCTTCGATCCACATACGACGTTCCCCACAGTTCGTCCGGGATTCGGGAGTCCCCATGACATCCCGACTCGATCCCGCGAAAGTAAAGGTAAAGAACCGACACGCCCTGGCCACAGACTCTTTCAGCCCAAATGCCGTAGCCCGAAATGACTAGTGCCGGATGGTCAGGAATGGGTGGGGTGATGCCCTCCCGGTTATCGTGGGCGGCATGTCTGTGCCATCCGACGAACGGCTCAGCCCTGCCCGAGTCCTCTCACACCTCGGGGTGATGGGCCTGGTTGCGGTGGTCATGGGCGTGGTCGTCGCCGGTCTCGCGATCCCGTTCGCGGGTCTGGCGGGCATCGCCGCCCGTGACGTCTCCCGCAGCATGGACAACCTCCCGACCGAGCTGACGGTCGAGCCACTGGCGCAGAAGACGCGGATCGTCGACGGGGCGGGCAACACCATCGCGGCGCTCTACGACCAGAACCGCATCAACATCTCGCTGCCCCAGGTCTCCCGGATCATGGTGAAGTCCATCGTCGCCATCGAGGACTACCGCTACTACCAGCACGGCGCCCTGGACCTGAAGGGCACGCTGCGCGCGCTGGTCACGAACCAGGCGCAGGGTGGCGTGGTGCAGGGCGGGTCGTCGATCACCCAGCAGATGGTGAAGCTGACGCTGGTCAACCAGGCCGACACCAAGGCGGAGCGGATCGCTGCGACCGACGACACGTTCGCGCGCAAGATCCAAGAGCTCCGCTACGCGATCGCCTTCGAGGAGAAGTACTCCAAGGACTGGATCCTCGAGCGCTACCTCAACCTGGCCTACTTCGGCGACGGCGCCTACGGCATCCAGTCGGCGGCTCGCCACTACTTCGACAAGAACGCCTCCGAGCTGAACCTCGCGGAGTCCGCGCTGCTCGCCGGCATCGTCAAGAACCCCACCGGGCTCGACCCGACGAACGCCGCGGACGCCGCGCTCGAGCGTCGCAACGTCGTGCTCGACCGGATGGCCCAGCTCAACGTCATCACCGAGCGCAAGGCCGAGAAGACCAAGACCCAGAAGATCAAGCTCGACGTGCAGCCGAGCGACAACGGCTGCGTGAACTCTCGGGCGCCGTTCTTCTGCGACTACGTCATCAACTACCTGATGAACGACCGCTCCCTGGGCAAGTCCCGCGACGAGCGCAAGCAGATGCTGCGCACCGGCGGCCTGACGATCCGCACCAGCATCGACCTGCGGTACCAGGCGGCGGCCGACCAGTCGGTCCAGGGCACCGTCAACCCGACCGACCAGGCGATCGGCGGGATGGCGATGATCGAGCCGGGCACCGGGGACGTGAAGGCGCTCGCGCAATCGCGCCCCATGGGACGCGACAAGTCGCTCGGCCAGACGTACCTCAACTACGTCGTCCCCCAGGAGTACGGCGACTCCAACGGCTTCCAGCCCGGCTCGACGTTCAAGGCGTTCGTGCTGGCGCAGGCTCTGGCGCAAGGCGTGCCCCCGGACTACTCGCTGAGCGTGCCCGCGCAGGAGAACATCCCGATGAGCCAGTTCGGGACGAACGAGTGCCCCTTCCAGAGCACCGAGGTCTGGGACCCGGCCAACTACGACGCCCGCGGCGGCACGTTCGACCTCTACAGCGGCACGCAGAAGTCGGTCAACACGTTCTTCGCCAACCTCGAGCTGATCACCGGCCTCTGCAGGCCGTACCAGCTCGCCAAGGACATGGGCATCGTCCTCACCAACCCCGGCGGAGAGCGGGTCCCCTCCTTCACGCTCGGCGTCTCCGACGTGAGCCCGCTGGAGATGGCCGAGGCCTACGCCACGTTCGCGGCCCGCGGCGAGCACTGCGACTCACGGCCGGTCACGGCGATCGAGGACCTGCGCGGCAACCTGCTCAAGGAGTACCCCGAGCGCTGCCAGCAGGTGCTCTCCAATGCGGTCGCCGACACGGTCAACGACATCCTCCAAGGGGTGCTCGCACCCGGGGGCTTCGGCGAGGGCATCACCATCGCCCAGGACGACGCCGGCAAGACCGGCACCACCCAGGAGGGCAAGGCGGTGTGGTTCGTCGGCTACACGCCGAACCTGGCCACCTCTGCCATGATCGCGGGCGCCAACTCCGAGGGCGAGCCGATCCGGCTCTACGGCCAGTCGGTCGGCGGCCAGACGCTCTACAACGTCTCCGGGTCCGGTCTGGCCGGGCCGATGTGGGGGAATGCGATGGGCACCGTCCAGCAGTGGCTGGACGACGAGACGTTCACGCCGCCGGACCTGACCGCCCTGCTCGGCGAGGCCGGAGTGGTGCCCTCGGTCGGCGGCATGTCGATCGCGACCGCCACCCGGATGATCGAGAGCGCCGGCTTCAGCGTGGTCCCCGGTCCGCCGGTCAACTCCGGCTACCCGGAGGGCACGGTCGCCTTCTCTGACCCGGGTGGTGGCGAGAGCTACTTCGACGGCGCCCCCGTCACGCTCTACATCTCCAACGGGTTCGTCCCGCCGCCCCCCAGGAACAACGGCGGAGGCCGGGGCGATGGCGACAACGACGGCGGCAACGGTGGCGGCGGCAACGGTGGCGGCGGCTGGCGGCGGTGGCGGCGGCAACGGTGGCGGCGGAGGGCGACGACGACTGACCCGCCGGGTCAGCGTCAGCCCAGCTGTCGGCGTACCTCCGCGGCCACGACGGCGCCGTCGGCGCGACCCTTGGTCTGAGGCGTCACGACGCCCATCACCTTGCCCATCGCGCGCATGCCCTCGCCCGCGGCACCGACCTGCTCGATGGCGGCACGCACCACCTCGGCGATCTCGTCCTCACCGAGCTGGGCCGGCAGGTAGTCGGCGATCACGGCGGCCTCGGCGCGTTCCTTGTCGGCCATCTCGGCCCGGTCGCCGTCGGAGAAGGCCTGGGCGGCCTCGCGACGCTTCTTCGACTCCGTCGACAGCACGCCGATGATGTCGTCGTCACTCAGCTCGCGGGCCTCGCTTCCCGCCACCTCGGCGTTGGTGATGGCGGTCAGCACCATCCGCAGCGTCGAGGAGCGGACGTCGTCGCGAGCCTTGATGGCGACGGTGAGGTCGTTGCGGAGTCGGTCCTTCAGCGCGCTCATGCCCGCCATTGTGACAGCCTGGGAGCATGGCTCCGTTGGTCGCACCCATGCTCGCCGCGGCGACCGTGGGCGGCGTCGCCGTCGCCGGCTACGCCGTGGGGGAGACCCGCAGGTTCGTGCTGCGCGAGGCCACGATGCCGGTGCTGCCTGCGGGGCACGGACCGCTGCGGGTGCTGCACCTGAGCGACCTGCACCTCACTCCGGGCCAGCGCCGCAAGCGGGCCTGGGTCCGCGATCTCGGGGGGCTGCGCCCCGACCTGGTCGTCAACACCGGCGACAACCTCGCTCATCGCGACTCGGTGCCGGTCGTGATCGACGCACTCGGCGACCTGCTCGACGTGCCCGGAGTGTTCGTGTTCGGCTCCAACGACTACTTCGCGCCCACGCTGCGCAACCCGGTGCGGTACCTGCTGCCCGACGACGGCATCCGCCACATCGACAGCGCCGTCCTGCCGTACGAGGACCTGCGTCGCGGCCTGAAGGAGGCCGGCTGGCTCGACCTCACCAACCGGCGCGACACGCTCAGCATCGGCGGTACGTCGCTCGCGTTCGCCGGCGTGGACGACCCCCACCTCTCCTACGACGACCTGGACGCGATCGCCGGGCCGGCCGATCGTGGGGCCGACCTCCGGGTCGGTGTGGCCCACGCGCCGTACCTGCGGGTGCTCGACCAACTCGCGGCCGACGGCTACGACGCGATCTTCGCCGGGCACACCCACGGCGGGCAGGTGTGCGTCCCGGGCGTCGGCGCCCTCACCACGAACTGCGACCTCGAGCCAGCGCGGGCCCGGGGCCTCCACCGGCACCCGGCCGACTCCCGCCCGGGCGACCAGGGCTCCTCCTGGCTGCACGTCTCGGCCGGGCTCGGCACCTCGCCGTACGCCCAGATCAGGCTCGCGTGCCGACCCGAGGCGACGTTGCTGACCCTCACCGAGCGGGCTTGACGGGCGGTCCCAGTCGACGACGGATGCGCGAGCGGCCGAAGCTCACGACGGGGCGGGTGGGATGTTCTGGTTGTTGTGGAAGACGTTGTCCGGGTCCCACTTCCGCTTCAGCTGCCGCAGTCGCTCGTAGACCGGAGGGTCGAACGCGCTCTCCACTCGGTGGAGTCCCTCGGCGCCGAGGAAGTTCAAATAGGCGTGGCCGGTGCTCCACGGCTTCATCGCAGTGGCGATCCTGCGGGTGTAGTCGATGTTGACCGCATCCTGATCCGGGTCCGGAGGCCACATCGAGAGATGGTGCAGGTTGAACGGGGCCCGCCGGTTGCCGAACGCGGTCGCAGTCTCGTCCACGCGTGCGATCGCGCCACCCCCGGCCACCACGATCATCTGGGACAGCGGCGAGACCGGTGGCTGGGCGTGGTCGACGTAGCAGTCGATCGCCTCGTCCGGAAGCTCAGCGAGGAAGTCGCCGCTCCAGTAGTTGTGCATCCCAGGTGGGTTCCCTGGATCGAGCAGCCGCTGCACGGCGACGTACGGCATCGGCTGGACGAGGTCGGCGGCCGGAGGCCCGAACTCCGTGAGCGGACGACACACGCGGGCGCCCTCGTCAGGGTCGCCCGCGTACAGCAGGATCACGCCAGCGGCTGGTTGCCCGCGGGCAGGCTCGGGAACGAACTCGGCCGGCGGCGCTGTGACGAGAGCAACGCCGCTGCCGACCTCGTCGGGGGCGTCCACCATGAAGTCGCGCCAGTTGCGTAGCACGTCGCGGGCCATGTGCCCTGGGTACAAGAGCATGCCACCGAGCACGATCGGGCCGACCGGGTGCAGCCGCAGCACGAACTCGGTCACGATCCCGAAGTTTCCCCCGCCGCCCCGGATCGCCCAGAACAGGTCCGAGTTGAGCTCATCCGACGCGGTCACGACGTCGCCTGCCGCGGTCACGACCGTGGCCGAGAGGAGGTTGTCGCACGTGAACCCGAGCTTGCGTTCCAGCCACCCGCTCCCACTGCCCAGGGCGAGCCCGCCGACACCGGTCGTGGACATCCGGCCGCCGGTCACCGCCAGCCCGTGCTCCTGGGTCGCTGCGTCCACCGCGCGCCAGCGTGCGCCGCCGCCGACCCGAACGACGCGGGCCTCGGCGTCGACCACGACGTGGTCGATCGCACGCAGGTCGAGGCACACCGCGGCGTCCATGACCGCCACGCCGGTGACACTGTGCCCGCCGCCGTACACCGTGACTTCTCGTCCGGCGGCGACTGCCGCCTTGAGCGCCACCGCGACGTCCTCGGCGTCGAGGCACTGCATCAGCCGCTCGGGCTTGCGATCGATGAGTCCGTTGAAGACCTTGCGCGCCTCGTCGTACCCCGCGCTCGACGGCTCGACGACGACACCTTTGAAGTCCGACATGGACCGACCCCCCTCGTAGGCGTCGGAGGGCCCGAGGTTCTCCGGGGCACCGATTGTGCTCCGCCCGATTGATTCGAACAAGCCTTCCTCGTGCCTGGTGCCCGATTTCGGAACGCCACTCGCGCTCGGGTAGGGTTCGTGCTTGCGAGCCAGGAGGCGACTCCGGCTCGCAATCGGGCTGTGGCGCAGCTTGGTAGCGCGCCTCGTTCGGGACGAGGAGGCCGCAGGTTCAAATCCTGTCAGCCCGACCCGCTGGACAGCCGGACCTTCGGGTCCGGCTGTGTGCGTTTCACCTTCTGGCACACTTCGCCGCATGGCCGAGAAGGATCCCGGGAACGACGGCCCCTCGCTGGAGCTGCCCTCCTTCGGCTTCGGGCGCAAGAAGAAGCAGGCCGCCGAGCCGTCCGCGCCGGAGCCGGCGCCGGTGGCCCCCGAGCCCACGCCGGTCGAGGCCACGTCGGTGGAGCCCGCGCCCGATGCGTCCGAGGAGCCTGTCCCCGGCGCTCGCACGGCAGCCCCGGCGGTCTCGCTGCCCGCGATCGGTGGCCAGGCAGCCGCGATCGTCACCGGCCTTGTCGTCGGCGCGTTGTTGGTCGGGCTGGTCTGGGGCTCGCTGCGGCTGTGCGAGGTCGTGCGCGGCACGTCGTCGTGCGGTCAGCCGGGTTTCCTCGTGCTGCTGGCGATCCTGGTGCTGCTCGTGGTCGTCGGACGCGCGCTCCTGAAGGGCTTCGGCGTCGACGACGCCGGGAGCACCAGCTTCCTCGGCGTCGGCGTAGTCGCCGTCGTGGTGCTGCTGTTCCTGTCCGGCCAGCTCTTCGAGTGGTGGACGACGCTCGTCGTACCTGCCGCGGCCGCGGTGTCGTTCGCCCTCGCCCACTGGGTGAGCTCGGCGTTCGTCGAGACGCCCGAGGGCAACCTGCACCGCTGACGATCCGTCTCGTGGCTGGCTAACGGCGCCTCCGGTGCGCTTCCCACCCGTTGCAACAGGGTGCAAGCGCACGCAAGGCACCGTTAGCCGCGCGCGGCGGCGACCAGCTCGGCGATCTGCACGGTGTTGAGGGCCGCGCCCTTGCGGAGGTTGTCGTTACTGATGAACATCGCCAGCCCACGGTCACCGTCGACCCCGGGGTCCTGGCGCAACCGACCGACGTACGACGGATCCTTGCCAGCCGCGTGCAGCGGGGTCGGGACGTCTCGCAGCTCGACACCGGGCGCGCCAGCGAGCAGCGACGCAGCCCGCTCCGGGGTCATCGGCCGCTCGAACTCCGCGTTGACCGACAGCGAGTGGCCGGTGAAGACCGGGACGCGGACACAGATGCCCGAGACGCGCAGGTCGGGGATGTCGAGGATCTTGCGCGACTCGTTGCGGAGCTTCTGCTCCTCGTCGGTCTCGTTCAGGCCGTCGTCGATGATCGACCCGGCAAGCGGGAGGACGTTGTAGGCGATCGGCGCGACGTACTTCACCGGATCGGGGAACGCGACCGACTCGCCGTCGTAGGCGAGCTCGCGCGCTTTCTCACCCGCCGCCTCGACGCCGCGCGCGAGCTCTTCGACACCGGCCACGCCCGAGCCCGAGACCGCCTGGTACGACGAGATGACGAGCCGGGTCAGCACCGCGTCGTCGTGCAGCGGCTTGAGGACCGGCATCGCCGCCATGGTGGTGCAGTTGGGGTTGGCGATTATGCCGCGGCCGGCCGCAAGCACCGGCTGCATCGCGTCCGGGTTGACCTCGGACACCACGAGCGGGACCTCGGGGTCACGACGGAACGCCGAGGAGTTGTCGACGACGATCACACCGGCGTCGGCAAAGGCGGGCGCGAGCGCCCGCGAGGTGGTGGCGCCGGCTGAGAACAGCGCAAGGTCGAGCCCCGCGGGGTCCGCGGTGGCGGCGTCCTCGACCACGACCTCGCGGTCACCGAAGGGGAGCACCGTCCCGGCCGACCGGGAGGAGGCGAGGAAGCGGACCTCGTCGATCGGGAAGTCCCGCTCGAGCAGGATCTGACGCATCGCGACCCCCACCTGCCCGGTGGCGCCGACGATGCCGAGCCGCAGGCCGCTCATCTGCCGGTACCGCCGTAGACGACGGCCTCGATCTCGTCGGAGTCGAGGTCGAAGGCGGTGTGGGTCGACTGCACCGCCGCGTCCACCTGGGTCTCATCGACGATGACCGAGATCCGGATCTCCGAGGTCGAGATCATCTCGATGTTGACGCCCGCGCTCGCGAGGGCAGCGAAGAAGCGGGCGGTGATCCCCGGGTGGGACCGCATGCCCGCACCGATCAGGGACACCTTGCCGATCTGGTCGTCGTACAGCAGCTTGTCGTAGCCGACCTCGCTCTGGATCCTCGCCAGCGCACCCATCGCGGTCTGCCCGTCGGCGCGCGGCAGCGTGAAGGAGATGTCGGTCAGACCGGTGGCGGCGGCGGAGATGTTCTGCACCACCATGTCGATGTTGATCTCGGCCGCGGCGAGCGACTCGAAGATCCGGGCCGCCTCGCCGACCTTGTCGGGCACGCCGACGACGGTGATCTTGGCCTCGCTCCGGTCGTGGGCGACACCGGCGATGATCGCCTGTTCCATCTCATCTCCCTGTTCGGGGGCGGGCACGATCCAGGTGCCCTCCTTCTGGCTGAAGGAGGAACGTACGTGTACGGGCATGTGGTAGCGGCGGGCGTACTCGACGCACCGCAGGTGGAGGATCTTGGCACCCGAGGCCGCCATCTCCAGCATCTCCTCGGTGGAGACACGGTCGAGCTTGCGGGCCGTCGGCACGATCCGCGGGTCAGCGGTGAAGACGCCGTCGACATCCGAGTAGATCTCGCACACCTCGGCACCCAGCGCGGCGGCCAGCGCGACCGCCGTGGTGTCGGACGCGCCCCGGCCGAGCGTGGTGATGTCCTTGGTGTCCTGCGAGACGCCCTGGAACCCGGCCACGATCGCGATCGCGCCCGAGGCAATGGCGTTCTCGATCCGGCCGGGTGTGATGTCGATGATCTTCGCCTTGCCGTGTGCGGAGTCGGTGATCACGCCGGCCTGCGACCCGGTGAACGACTGCGCCTTGTGCCCGAGCTGCGCGATCGCCATCGCGACCAGCGCCATCGAGATCCGCTCGCCCGCGGTGAGCAGCATGTCGAGCTCGCGCGGCGGCGGCAGCGGCGTCACCTGCTCGGCGAGGTCCCGCAGCTCGTCGGTGGTGTCACCCATCGCCGAGACCACGACGACCACGTCGTGTCCCGCCCGCTTGGTGGCGACGATCCGCTGGGCGACACGCTTGATGCCGGCCGCGTCCGCGACCGACGATCCGCCGTACTTCTGCACGACAATGCCCACCGGGTTCTCACTCCTGGAGTCGGGGTGCTGGCCGCGGTCGATTCTACTGGGGGTCAGGTGCGGGGGTCCTCGGCGTCCAGCACGGCCTCCGCGGCCTCGATCAGCGGCTGCTCGGTGGGGAACTCGGCGTCGAGCCGGTCGTGGGAGACCACCGACAGCAGCGCGTTGAGCGCGGCTCCGGCGAGGTTGCCCCACGAGGAGACGTAGGAGAACTGCCACCACCACAGCGCCTCGGCGATGTTGCCGCTGCGGTAGTGCCGCAGGCCGTTCTCGAGGTCGGTGGCGATGCTGCTCAGGTCGTCGGAGAGCTGGCTCTCCACCACGTCCGGTACGTACGGGTCGAACACGAACGAGTAGGTGTCGACGTCGCCGAGCATCTCGGCCAGCCGCAGCCGCAGCCGGTCGAGGTCCGCCTCGGGGCCCACGTCGGGCTGGTACTCCGAGCCGGGCGTGAAGTCCCGCTGCGCGCCCAGCCGGGCGCCGGCGAGCAGGATCTGCGAGATCTCGAGGAGCAGCAGCGACACCGCGCGGCCGCCGTCGTTCTCGCGGGCGATCTCGCGCAGCGCGAGCAGGAACGACGCGACCTGGTCGGCGATCTGTTGTGCGAAGTCGAGATCGGTCTCGGGGGTCGTGGGGGCGTCAGTCATCGGTGGTCCTCCGTCCAGCGAATGCTCGGCCGAGGGTCACCTCGTCGGCGTACTCGAGGTCTCCTCCTACGGGCAGTCCACTCGCCAATCGCGTCACGCGCAACCCGAAGTCCTTCAGCATCCGTGTGAGGTACGTCGCCGTCGCCTCGCCCTCGAGGTTCGGGTCAGTGGCGAGGATGACCTCGGTGACGGTGCCGTCGGCGAGCCGCTGGAGCAGCTCCTTGATGCGCAGCTGGTCGGGTCCGATGCCGTCGAGGGGCGAGATCGCGCCGCCCAGCACGTGGTAGCGGCCGCGGAACTCGCGGGTGCGCTCGATGGCGACGACGTCCTTGTACTCCTCGACGACGCACAGCATCGCCGGGTCGCGCCGCGGGTCGCTGCAGATCCGGCACTGCTCGGACTCGGACACGTTGAAGCAGACCGAGCAGAATCGCACCTTGGCCTTGACCTCGATCAGCACGTCGGCCAGGCGACGGACGTCGGCCGGCTCGGCCTGCAACAGGTGGAACGCGATCCGCTGCGCGCTCTTGGGACCCACGCCGGGCAGTCGCCCGAGCTCGTCGATCAGGTCCTGGACGATGCCTTCGTACAACGTGAGTGTCCTGTCTGGCCGGTCTGGGCTATCCGAGGCCAGGGATGCCGGGCATGCCGCCGCCGCCCGCGAGCGGCCCGAGCGCCTCGGAGGCCATCGTGTCGGCCTGTGCCTTGGCGTCGCGGTAGGCGGCCACGATCATGTCGCCGAGGTCGGAGAGGTCGTCGGGGTCAGAACCGTCGAAGCCGCCGGCCTTGATGTCGACGGCCACCAGCTCGCCCACGCCGTTGACGGCGACGGTGACCGCACCGCCGGCGACCGTGCCCTCGACGCGGGCATCGGCCAGCCGCTCCTGGGCTTCCTGGAGGTGGGCCTGCATCTGCTGGGCCTGCTCCATGAGCGCGTTGAGGTCGAAGCCGCCGCCACCCCCGAAGGGGTTGTCGGCAGCGGGGTTGTCGAACGGGTTCTGGGTCATGGGGTCACCTCTCTGGTGGGGGTCACGAGTGACGGATCTCCTCGATCACCTCGGCGCCGAGCTCGCGCTCGAGCAGCTCGGCGCCCGCCAGCCCGCTGTTCTCGGCGTCGGGGTCGTCGCGGTGGGCGTCGGAGTCGGGGTCGCCGGACGGCGCGGGCTCGGCCGCGACCTGCGGCGCCGCGTCGGAGCCGGACGCGGGTGGGGCCGTCGGGTCGTCGCCGGCGTCGCTCGCCCACTCGGGCGGGCCGGATGCCTCGGACGTCGACTGCGGGGACGGCTCGGCGGCGGCCGGCGTCGGCTCGACCGGCGCAGCCGCGGCCGCGGCCGGCTTGCTGCCGCCACCGCCACCTGCGCTCGGGTCGACGATCGCCTCGACCTTCCAGTCGACGCCGGCGACGTCGATCGCCGCTTGGCGCAGGATCTCGTCGCACCCGCCGTTGAGGAACGAGTCGCGGGCGCCCACGTTGTTGAAGCCGAGGGTCAGGGTCTGGCCGTCGACGCCGATCACCTGGGAGTTCTGGGTCAGGTGCATCCACGCCACCCGGCGGCGCATCTTCGTGGCCTCGACGACGTCGGGCCACAGCCGTCGGACCTCGACCAGCGTGAGGCCGGCACCGGCGGGTGCCGGGGCGTCGGATGCGGATGCCGCGGCCGGTTCGTGGTGGGGGTCGGGCTCGGCCCGCATCACCGGTTCGGGGCTCTCGACCGGCTCGGCTGCCGTCGGTGCGGGCTCGGCGACCGGCTCGCTCACCGGCTCGGAGTCGGCGGCGGTCTCCACCACGGTCTCCACCACGGGCTCGACCACCGGTTCCTCGAGCACTGGCTCCGGCTCGGCCACGGTGGACTCGGTCACCGGCTGCGCGGGGTGCTGGGCGGCCGGTGGGGCGGGGTCCTCGCGGACCGGCGCCGGACTCGGCGTACCGCCGGTGATCGACACTCGCTTCTCGAGGCGGTCGACGCGCGCCAGGATCCCGGCCTCCGAGGGGTCGGAGCCGGGCAGCAGCACCCGGGCGCAGATCAGCTCGAGCAGCAGCCGGGGCGCGGTGGCGCCGCGCATCTCGGTGAGGCCGGTGGCGACCAGGTCGGCCGCCCGGCTCAGCTCGGCGGGGCCGAACCGCGCCGCCTGGGCTACCAGCCGCTCGCCCTGGTCCTCGGAGACGTCGATCAGGCCGCTGGCCGGCGCGTCGGGCACCGCCGCGATGATGACGAGGTCGCGGAGCCGGCGCAGCAGGTCCTCGGTGAAGCGCCGCGGGTCCTGGCCGGTCTCGATCACGCGGTCGACCACGACGAACACAGCCGCGCCGTCGCCGGCTGCGAACGCGTCGACCACGTCGTCGAGCAGCGCCGTCGGGGTGTAGCCGAGCAGCCCGGTGGCCAGGTCGTGTGTGACGCCGTCAGGGCCGGCGCCGCCGAGCAGCTGGTCGAGCACCGACAGCGAGTCGCGCGCGGAGCCAGCACCGGCCCTCACGATCAGCGGCAGCGCGGACTGCTCGATCGTGACGCCCTCGCTGTTACAGATCTCCGAGAGGTACGACATGAGCAGTCGGGGCGGGATCAGCCGGAACGGGTAGTGGTGGGTGCGCGACCGGATCGTGGGGATGACCTTCTCCGGCTCGGTGGTCGCGAAGATGAAGCGCAGGTGGGGCGGCGGCTCCTCCACGAGCTTGAGCAGGGCATTGAAGCCCTGCGTGGTCACCATGTGGGCCTCGTCGATGATGTACACCTTGTACGGACTCTTCACCGGCGCGAAGAATGCCTTCTCCCGCAGGTCGCGGGCGTCGTCGACACCGCCGTGGGAGGCGGCGTCGATCTCGATCACGTCGATCGAACCCGGCCCGCCGCGCGCCAGGTCGCGGCAGCTGTCGCACTCGCCGCACGGGTCTGCCACGGGCGCCTGCTCGCAGTTGAGGGAGCGGGCCAGGATCCGGGCGGAGGTGGTCTTGCCGCAGCCGCGCGGGCCGGAGAAGAGGTAGGCGTGGTTGACCCGGTTGGCCGCCAGCGCCGCCCGCAGCGGGGTGGTGACGTGGTCCTGCCCGATGACATCGGCGAACGTCTCGGGCCGGTACCGGCGGTAGAGGGCTAGCGGGGACTCCACGACTGCACCCTAACGAGCCGACCTGACATCGAGTAGCGGCGTCCCCAGGCCATGGGCCACAGGGTGAGTTGGTGGCCGCGAGCGGCTCCACCTAGACTCGGGCCAACCCCCCGCGTGGCGGCATCTTGCCGAACTCCCCCAGGGCCGGAAGGCAGCAAGGGTAGGCGAGCTCTACCGGGTACGCGGGGGGCCTTTGCGTCTCCGCGAGCGGGTCTCGTCCTGATTTCGTCGGCCCGTCGACCGGCGGGTACTCTCCTGCGCGGAGGATTCGCCTAGTGGCCTATGGCGCTCGCTTGGAAAGCGGGTTGGGTTAACAGCCCTCAGGGGTTCGAATCCCCTATCCTCCGCCACGAAACACGGCCCCAGCCAGACAGCGTCGACGCTTTCGACCTCGTCGTCCGGTGCGAGCCGCATGCTCAGCCTTGGAAGACGAACGTCGCGATATTGTCACCGAAGCCGTAGAACAAGGCAGGTCAACTCCCCCTTGGGCATTGCGTTCGCGGATTCGCGAATACCGAGCCGCGGATTCGCGGCAAGCGTGGTCAGCCCTCCGCGCCGACGCCGCCGAAGGGTCCGGGAAGGAGCCAGCCCTGCACGCCGGAGGCGACGGTGCGGCATTGGCCGGCCGAAATGCGGCACTCGAGCAGGTCGCCGGTTGGTCGGTTTCCGATGCCGGCGTCCCCCAGAACCACCAGCGCGAACCGGTCCTCGCCCAGCCACTGGAACACGCCCATCGCCTCACCGTCGTACCCGTCAGGGACGCTGACTCGTAGGCGTTCACCGGTCGCCGCTACGAACACCGGCTGCGGCGCGCCAGGTCCGTCGGTCCTGCCCTCCAGCCGGTTGTCGACGACTTCGAAGTCGGGTTCGATGCTCGAGGTGGCCGAGCCCAGAACGAGGTGGGGTGAGCCCGCAGCCTGAGCCTGCGCGGCACGTTCGTCCGCTCGCGAAACTGGAGTCCGGGTTCCGGCCGACACGTCGTAGCGAACCGATCGGCCATCGTTGATGGACTCGGCGGAGTCGTCGTACTCCCTCCAGTACACCGCGTCCTCGAGCGGGATGATCGGATTGCCGAGTCGCTGACCGTTCAGCGGCACCCGCGCGACCACGCCTCGCTCGCGGGTGTCGTAGATCACGACGTCGTCCCCGTCGAGCCAGACCAGGAGCGAGCCGACCTGGCCGGGCGTGACCCGGTCGATCCCACGAGCGATCTCGACCGGCTCGGAGCGCCCGTCGGTGTAGTACAGGTGCGTCGTGCTCGTGCCCTCGTTGTTGCCGGTCAAGAACCACAGGCCGTCGTCGAACACGTACAGGCCGTCAGGGTCCTCCGCGGCTTCGATGACCCGGTCGCCGTAGTGGATGGTCGCGCCCACGCCGTAGGTGAGAGGCCGCGAGTCATCGGTGGCGTCGGGCGAGGCGTCCGCGGTGCCGGTTGGGGTGCTCGTCGGAGGATCCGCCGGCGGCGACGGTCGGTCGGCGCCGACCTGGAGGAGCGCGAAGCTCGCGCCCGCCGTCAGCGCCACTGCCGCTACGGTGCCGGCCACGGCCGCGCGACGACGCCGCCTGATGCGCCGCTCTCCCTGGGCGATCAGGTCGTGGATGTCCAGGTCAGGGCCGCCGGCAGCGTCGGCGCGCTCGCTGAGCAGATCACGCAGCATCCCGTTCATGGCGTCGTCCTCTGATCAGTCGTGGTGAAGAGAGCGACCTCCAGGCCCATCCGGTCGCGGAGCCGGCGGAGGGCGGCAGAGGTCTGGCTCTTGACCGCCCCGACCGAGCAGCCCATGGCTTCCGCGGTCTGCGCCTCGGTGAGGTCGTGGTAGTAGCGGAGCACGATGGCCGCACGTTGTCGGGGTGGCAGCAGGCGCAACTGGGCCCACAGTGCCTCGCGAGTGGCGACTTCCTCGACGCGATCGGCCACCCCGGAGTCGGGCAGTACGTCGACCGGCCGCTCGTGGAAGGAGCGACGGCGCCGCCAGGAGATGGCGGTGTTGACGATGGTCCGGCGTGTGTACGCCTCGGCCTTGGTCACGTCACGGAGCCGCGGCCATGCGACATAGGTCTTGACCAATGACTCCTGGAGCAGGTCCTGGGCCAGCTGGTAGTCGCCGACCATCAGGTAGGCGGTGTGGAAGAGCGACCTCGACCGCGCCGTGACGAGGTCGGAGTAGGCCGCGACATCCCGTCGATGTCCCTCTGCCATGGCTCCACCTCGATCGGGTGAGGAGTGGCTCGGTGCCAGCTCCTACCAGTATCGACGCATCCCGCCCGCCCGAAGGTTCGGAGCCGAAGCCGCAGTTGAGGGCAGGCGCCGTTCACCGCTCGCCCAGCTGCTCGTCACATCGAGGATCACCCTGGGGGCGCTGGAATCTGAACAGATGACGTGCCCGCTCAACAAGCAGATCCGGGCAGATCCCGTAAACGGAACCATCAGCAGGAACGCGACATGCCGCCAGGCAAGGCGCAAGACCGGTCGTCCCACTAGACCCGTCCGGCTCCGGGTACCGCACCGGAGCCCTATGCGGGACCTGCGGTGGACTCTCGCATGCGACGCACGCTCATCGGTGCGGGTTCAGACGGTCATCGCAACACTTCGGCCAGTGCTTGTGATGGTGTCTTGAAGCCGAGGGTCTGTCGAGGTCTCTCGTTGAGTACTTGAGCGATGGCGTCGAGGTCGGTCTGGGTGAGGGTTCGGAAGTCGAGTCGGCGGGGCAGGTACTGGCGCAGCAGGCCGTTGGTGTTCTCGTTGCTGCCGCGTTGCCACGGTGACTTGGGGTCGCAGAAGTAGACCTGGACGCCGGTGGCCGCGGTGAACCAGCGGTGTTCGGCCATCTCATGGCCCTGGTCCCAGGTCAGTGACTTCGCCAGCTGTGCGGGCAGCGTGGTGACCGCGGCAGCTAGGGCGTCGGCGACCACGTCGGCCTTGTGGTTCCCGCTCGGCAGCGCCACCAGCATCACGAACCGGGTGGATCGCTCGACCAGGGTCGCGATCGGGCTCATGTGCTTGCCGAAGACCAGGTCGCCTTCCCAGTGCCCGGGCACCGCCCGGTCGGCTGCCTCGGCGGGCCGTTCGGAAATGTTCAAGATCCCGGGCCGGCTCCCACGGCCGTCGGGCAACCGGGTGCCCTGCGCGCGCCTGATCACCCGGCCCGTGCGCAGGTAGGCGGTCAGCTCCTTGCGCAGAGCACCACGCGACTGCACGAACAGCGCGCGGTAGATGCTCTCGTGGGACACCTGCATCTCCGGGTCGTCGGGAAAGCTCAGCTTCAGCCAACCGGCGATCTGCTGTGGTGACCACCGACGCTGCAGCTTCAATCGCCTTCACGAACTCGGCCAGGCGAAAGCACGAGATGGACCTTCAAGCCTCGGCGGTCGGAATGAGTCGACGAAGGGGCGGCGTGCCCGGCACAGTGAGGCGGTGACCAAAACACGAGCACGGGTCGCCTGGGTCGTACTGCTGGCGCTCGTAGCCGGGGTCGGGACCGCTTACGCATTCGGCCTCCGGGATTTCGAGGAGCCCGTTCCCTCGCCGGTCGCGGGCGAGCAGGTCCCGCCTGTCAGGAATGCCCCGCTGGTCCGCCTCGCCGTCGCCGGGGACACCGGGACCGGTGACGCGGCCCAGGCCGCCACCGTCGACGAGATGCTTGACCAGGCACAGGGCCAGGCGCCATACGACGCGCTCGTGCTCCTCGGCGACCTCGTGTACGAGGACGGCGACGTGGACGAGGTCGACACCGCGGTCACCGAGCCCTTCGCGCCGCTGACGGCGGAGGGCACGGAGCTCGTGCCGGTGCTCGGCAATCACGACTACAAGAGCGGCGAGCAGATCGAGATCCTGGCCGAGCTGGGCCGGGAGGGGTCGTGGTACGTCGAGTGGGTCGGGCCGGTTCGGATCGTGGCCCTTGACTCCGAGCACGCCGAGGACCCCGCGCAACGGCGCTGGCTCGAGCAGGTTCTCGCCCTGCGCCAGCCATCGGGCACCTGGACGATCGCCGCGATGCACCACCCGGCGTACTCCGCCGGGCATCACGGCTCCACCGCCGAGGTCCAGGAGAACTGGGTGCCGATCTTCACCCGGTACGACGTCCCGCTGGTGCTGGCTGGGCACGACCACGACTACCAGCGCTCCCTACCCCTGGACGGCGTGACCTACGTCGTCTCCGGCGGCGGTGCGAAGCTGCGGCCAACTGGAGCGCAGGACTTCACCGCAGTGAGCGCGTCTGTCCTGCACTACCTGGACCTGCTGGTGTACAAGCACACAATCATCGGTCGAGCCATCGACCAGTCCGGCAGGCTCGTCGACCACTTCACCGTCCGCCGATAAGAGCCGGCCCCGCGGGCTCGAACACGACTCCGTCGACCACGCGTGGATGATGAGGTCGACGGCAGGTAGAAACCCATGTCCCTAGGTCGAGCTGCTGCGGCACGTCTCAGCGAAAGGCCACAGGTGCACCGACGTCCCGCAAGGACCGCACGATCAGTACTCGCCGTCTGGACGCCATTCAACACTGTCCGGACACCCGCACCGCTTGAGCGAACCGATCGCGGCATGAGCGGTCGCATCAACTCGTCAAACGAGGAATCGTGGCGCGCCGCTTGCCTATTCGCCACTCGCCTTCCTCGGTGTGGAGGACGAGGGTCAAACGCGTACCGAACAGGCTCCTGCGCTGCTCTACCTGACCTCGACCCGAGAGGTACTCGACGGTCGCCCGGGCGAGATTCCCAAGCGCATCCCGCACTTCGCCTTCATCATCGTTGGGGGTGACGATGAAGACGCTGCAGCGAGGCTCCTCGAACCGCGCCTCCTGCCACTCCCTCGACGCGAGCAGGTGGCTAACGAGGCCGCTCGGACCTCGAAACCAGGCGTGCGTTGGCCAGTTGTGCGGAGTCGTCACCCACTCGACCTGTGCGACAGGGGCAACTATGTCGGCGACGACGTGCTCTAGTACGGCACGGCGATCGCGATCCGAGAGCATGCCGTCCATTTGGCTACTCGCTCATGAGAGGGCGATGAGAGTGCGGTGGCCGCGTGCGGTTGATACTGACAACGACGACACATGGAGGACTCGCCGTGCCCAAGGCCGACCACGCTTCCCTTTCGGCGGCATGAGAGTGCGCGTTTCAGCCGGGCTGAGACGCTGGTTATCAGGACTCAGAGTCTGTGAACGCCAGTGCCCCGGACTCAGACCAACCGAAGACTTCGAGGACCCAGGCCTCCGCCGCGATTCAGCCGACGCCTCCGCCCCCGCCGAGCCCCATCCCGCCAGTGATGGCTCCGCCGGGTTGGCTCCCGCCCCGGTAGTCGTCGCGACCACAGCGCGAGCACTGCTTGTAGCGACCGCCGTCGGGGTTGCTCTTCCACACGTTGTGGTGCCTGCCGAGCATGCACCAGATGGGCTTCCTCATGATGTCTCCCTCGAGGTGTGGTCCTCCGTCGACAGCGCGGAGGGAGCCACGCCGCCACGACCACCACGCTCCTCCGCTCTAGGCCTGCGGTCAATGAGCGATCCCGACGCCCAGGGCAGCAGCACATTCATTGTCGCCTGAGTGCCCGCTCATCGGCAGATGAGTGCGCGTCCTCTCGGATGGAGACACACCCAGTTAGTCTCACCGCTAGTCTCATTCGCCCCCGTGGGCGTCCCTCCCGCAGATTGCCGAACGGGCGACGGCACGCCTGAACGCACCACCGCGAACGGTCGTGAACACGGTTGCGACGACTTGGAAAGCGGGTTGGGTTAACAGCCCTCAGGGGTTCGAATCCCCTATCCTCCGCCTCGAACCATGGCCTTGACCTGCAGAAACGCCAGGACTGGTGAGCCTTCGCGCACTCATCTGCCGAGATGAGTGCACAGCTGTCTCGTGCGGCCGAGGGCATCTACCGGGCAGTTGACCCACTTTCACGCTGCTGCAACGGCGTGCCAGAGGGGTCAACGACGTGGTAGTCGGGAACAAGTGCGGTGACCGCTCATGCCGCGTTAAGGGCGGAGCCCGATCACGCCGGGTTTGATGGCTGAGCCTGGCTTCTCGTCCAGCACTGTTAGACCCATCTGCGAGGCGGCGTGCCGTCGCGTCCTTCCTGTGCCAGCGCACGCCCCCCACCATCACCACCGTGGTTGGCCCTGCAGGAATACCCCACGTGCGCGATGCACCCGTGACCAATCCGAGATAGTGCGGTGACCAGAGCGACTGCCACCGGGTGGCCGCGCAACATGCTGGAGGCATCATGCTGAAGCGACTTGGGACTGTAGGAACGGTGACCGCGGTGGCGGCGCTCGCGGTGGGGTCGGTCGGGCCGGCGACTGGCCAGACCAGCGCGACCGACAAGGGAGATAGCCACCGAGTCGTGACGGTGCTGTCGACGAACACCGAGGAAGCCTTCGTTGATGCCGGCGAACCCGGCTTCAGCCTCGGTGACTCGTTCGTGTTCAGCTCGAGACTGACCAGGCACGGCGAGACCTTGGGCCACACGGGCGTGGTCTGCACGATCACCTCGGTGAGGATGGAGGAGTCGCAGTGCGTCGGCACCGCGTGGCTCCGTCGAGGCCAGATCAGCATCCAAGGTCTGCTCGCGGGCGAGCCGGAGGAGTTCGAGTTTCCGATTACCGGCGGCACCGGGGCCTTCGAGGACGCGGGTGGGACGCTCGTCGTCCGGGAACTTTCCGACACCAAGGAGCGCCTCACTTTCCACATCACCGACTGACCGGGCCGGGGCCGCTTCGTGGCACATGGGTCGGACTGGTGTGCCGGTGACGGCCTGCAAGGCGTGAGGACTCACGCACTATCATGCCGCGTTGAGGGCGGAGCCCGACCATGCCGCGATCCGGTCGGCGGCATAGCGTCCGCTCGTGGCGCTGAGTGGTCAACCGATGAGGGGCCACGTGTGCGAAGCACGCTCGCCGCTCCGGACCGTCATCGGAACGGCCCCTGCCGTGCCGGGCTCGTCAGACGATGGTCACGACGAGCTTGCCTAGGGTGCCAGCGGTGAATGCCTCGAAAGCCGCCGGAACCTGGTCCAGCGGGCGGTGTGATGGCGGGCGGCGCACTCGAGGGTGGCGGCGTCAGGGTTCGCGTAGATGGCGTGCACCGTGGCGTCCTCCGCAGGGACCGGCCTTGACGCCGATGCCTCGACTCAACGACCATTGCCTCAATGTCTGCTGAGCAATTGTGCCTCGAGGGTCGGGTCGCGTCGTACGCCGCCCTGGCCGATCCGGCTCGGCTACGGATCGTGGACCACCTCGCGGTCGGGGACTCCTCGCCCAGCGAGCTCCAGGCCCTGGTCGGCTGCACCTCGAACCTGCTCGCCCACCACCTCGGAGTCCTCGAGCGGGCCGGCCTGGTCACCCGGCACCGGTCCGAGGCTGACCGACGGCGCAGCTACGTACACCTCGCGCCGGGAGCTCTCGACGGCCCGCAGCGACGAGAGGTGGTACCCGTCCCGCGCGTGGTGTTCGTGTGTACGGCGAACTCGGCTCGATCCCAGCTTGCGGCGGCCCTGTGGGCCGGGGCCAGCGCGGTCCCCGTCGCCTCGGCCGGCACCCATCCTGCAGCCAAGGTCGCGCCGGGGGCCGAGCGCACCGCGCGCAAGCACGGCCTCCGTCTCGCCCAGCTCGCACCCCAGCTGCTGGCGGACGTGAACACCCCGGCCGACTTCGTGATCGCCGTGTGCGACAACGCCTACGAGGAGCTCGGCCCGAAGCGGGTCCGCGTGCACTGGTCGGTGCCCGACCCGGTCCGGATCGGGACCGCCGCGGCCTTCGATGCTGCCCACGACGACCTGGCCGCCCGGGTCGCCCGTCTCGCCCCCTGGCTGACCCATGTCGCTTCCTGACGGGCCGAGGCCCGACCTCGGACGGAGGCTGGTGGCCGAGCTCCTCGGCACCGGGCTGCTCGTCGCCGTCGTGGTCGGCTCGGGCATCGCGGCCCAGCGTCTCTCCCCGGCCGACCTCGGGCTGCAGCTCCTCGAGAACTCGACCGCGACCTTCCTGGGCCTGACCGTGCTCATCGTGATGTTCGGCCCGGTCTCCGGCGCACACTTCAACCCGGTCGTCTCCGCCGCCGACTGGCTGCTCGGCCGCCGCGCCGGCACCGGCCTGACCGGTCCAGAGATGCTCGCGTACACAGCCGTCCAGATGGTCGGCGGCGTCCTGGGTGCCGCGCTGGCGAACGTCATGTTCGAGGTCCCGGTCACGGAGCTGGCCACGACCGAGCGGACCGGTGCACACCTGTGGGTCGGGGAGGTGGTCGCCACGGCCGGCCTCGTCGTGCTGATCTTCGCGCTGGTCCGCTCGGGCCGAGGTCTGCTCGCCGCGCCTGCCGTCGGCGCCTACATCGGTGCGGCGTACTGGTTCACCTCCAGCACGTCCTTCGCCAACCCCGCGGTCACCGTCGGGAGGGTCTTCTCCGACACGTTCGCCGGGATCAGCCCCGGCTCGGTGCCCGGGTTCGTGGTCGCCCAGCTCGTCGGGGGCGCCGTCGCCGTCGCCCTGGTGCGCTACCTGTACCCCGGGGTCGCCGACGCCGCGGGCGACGTCGTCGTCCCCCATCAGGCGCCCTCCGAGCGCAGGAGGTCGTTGTGAGCTCCAGCAGCCAGCCCGGTCGGGTCCCGCAGGTCGTGTTCGCGTGCGTCCGCAACGGCGGCCGGTCCGTCGCGAGCCGCGTGCTGGCCGAGCACTACGCCGGTGGCCGAGTGCGGGCCGTCTCGGCGGGCACCCAGCCCGGCGAGCACATCCATCCCGAGGTCGCCGACGTGCTCGAACAGCTCGGCCTGGACACCTCCCGCGAGCACCCGACGCTGCTCACGCGCGACACCATCGCCGCCAGCGACCTGGCCGTCACCCTCGGTTGCGGCGAGGAGTGCCCGTACGTGCCCGGCGTCCGGTACGTCGACTGGCCGGTCGACGACCCCGGCGGTCAGGACGAGGCGACCGTGCGTCGGATCGTCGCCGAGCTCGACCTGCGCGTGCGGGCGCTGCTGCTCGAGCTGGTCCCCGACCTCGACCTGCCCCCGTCGGTGGTCGGTTCCTAGTCCCCCACCGCCGGCTGGTCGCGCTGCTGGAGTGCCACGGCGGTGACCGCCGCAAGGATGACCGCCGCACCGAGCCACTGGCGCGGCTCCAGCCGCTCGCCGATCAGATAGCCGGCCGCGATCCCGAACACCGGGATGAGAGGCAGGAACGACCCGGCCACGGACGCCGGGAAGCGGCGCAGACCGGCCAGGTAGAACGAGAAGCCGAGGCCGTAGTAGAGGACTCCCGAGACTGCGGCACCCACCCAGTCGCCCAGGTCGAGCCCGGCGAGGCGCCAGCCGGCACCGCCCAGCAGCGCCACCACGGTCGCCAGGACGCCTGCGAAGACCAGTGCAGCCGCTTGCTGCGCCAGGACCACTCCGAGCGAGGAGTCGTCGAGCAGCAGGCGTCGGGTCAGCACCGTGTAGACCGCGCAGCACGCGACGGACACGAGGGTGAGCGCGATGCCGACGCTCGCACCCGCTGCCCCGGGCTGGTAGACGACCAGGACCACGCCCGCCACGGCGCCGAGCACCGAACCGACGAGTGCGAAGGGAATCTGCTCGCGCAGCACGAGTGCCGCCAGCAGCAAGATCGCGACCGGCTCCAGCGCCCAGATCAGGACCGACATGCTGGCGGTGATGGTGGTCAGGCCGACCAGCCCGAGTGCGTAGGCGATGCCCGGGTTGAGGACGCCGAGCGCTGCGAGGCGGCGAACCGACGGCGTCCAGGTGAGGGAATCGCCGCGCGCGAGGACGACGACGAGCAGGAGCAGGCAGCTGGCGGCCAGCTGGAGCGGGAGCAGCGTCAGCGGCGGGACGTCCTCGACGACCTGCTTGGAGACGACCGTCCCCAGGCCCCAGCACGCGGCCGCGGCAACCAGCGCGGCGACGGCGGTGCCCGTCGTACGCCGACGAGGATGCGTGGTGCTGATGGCAGGCATGTCACACCGCCCCTGTCACGACCGCTCAGGGCCGAGCGATGGAGTCGCCGTCGCCATCAGGGCAGCACCGGCCGCGGCGAGTCCGGCGAGGACCAGGAACGCCGTCGCGTAGGAGCCGGTCGTGGTCGCCAGCAGCGCTCCGACGTACGGCGCGGAGGCGGAGGCGACCAGCGCGGGTGCCGTGAGGATGCCGTTGAGGCGGCCGTACGACGCGGGACCCCACCGGTCGGTGACGGCCGTGGCGTGGACGAGTGTGTACAGGCCGCGGGCCAAGCCGAGCATCATCCCGAGCATGATGACGACCCAAGTGATGGGTGGTGCGAGTGCGAAGGCGGCGGTGAAGACCGCGACCGCCGCGACCACCACGACACTGCGGGCGGTGAGGCCGACGGCGTCTGCGAACCGTGCGTAACCGACCCGCCCGATCACCTGGCCGAGGCCACCGAGACCGAGGACCAGCGCGGCGGTCTGCGTGTCCATGCCCTGCTCGCGCAGCATCGGCACCAGGTTGACGACGACGGCGAACGCGGCGAGGGCCACCAGTGCGTTCGCGGCGGCCAGCATCACGAATGGACGGGTGGTCGCGACCCGAGCAGCGCTCGTCAAGGGGTGCCCGCTCAGGGCAGCGCGCGTCGACTCGTTCGATGGCGCCCACGCGTGGCGCAGTCCCCACCAGTGCAGCGGCAGGGTGACGGCGACCGCGATTCCCGCCAGGACCAGGAAGGCGATGCGCCACCCGGCGGCCGCGTCGAGCCACGCGGCCAGTGGCGCGAACACCGTGCTGGCGAGTCCCCCGGCGAGCGTGACCGTGGTCAGGGCCCGGACACGATGCTGCCCGCCCCACCGGGTCAGCGCTGCGAACGCGGGTGGGTACAACGTCCCGGCCATGGCGGCGCCTACCAGGACCCACCCGAAGTAGAACCACGGCAGTGACGGCGACGCCGCGATCAGGATCATGCCGGGGACAGCGAGCAACGAGGCCCCGGTCATCACCAACCGTGGGCCGTGGGAGTCCAGGTGCCGCCCCACCCACACCCCGACACCGGCACTGACCACCAGCGCCAGAGAGAAGGCCGCGGTCACCGAGGTGGCCGACCATCCGGTGTCGGTGGTGATCGACGACTGGAGGGTGGCGAACCCGTAGTACAGACAGCCCCACGAGACGACCTGGCTGAGACTCAGCACGGCGACGACCTTCCGCAGGGCGGGGCCGTCCAGCGCCTCGGAGTGGACGGTCCCGCCCGCGACTGTTCCCCCGCCGGTCGCGGACGCTCGGGTCACTGCGGGCGTTGCCCCAAGGTGACCAAGTCCGGCTCCCGGACGCCCGTCGCTGACGCCGGGCCGCAGCAGCCGCCACCGCCTCCCTGCGCCGTTGCCTCGTCGAAGGCGCCGGCACCGTTGCACACCCCGGTCTCCGGCAGCACCAGGTCGACCCGGTCGGCCGCCTCGAGGTCGCCGTCCAGGGCGGCCACGACAGACCGGACCTGCTCGAACCCGGTCATCGCCAGGAACGACGGCGCCCGGCCGTAGGACTTCATGCCGACCAGGTACAGGCCCGGCTCCGGCTGGGCGAGCTCGCGATGGCCGTGCGGCGCGACGTCACCGCAGGAGTGGTGGTCGGGGTGGATCTGGTCTGCGAGCACGCGCGGCGACCCTAGCGAGGGATCGAGGTCGAGGCGGACCTCGGAGAGGAAGGACAGGTCGGGGCGGAAGCCGGTGACCACGATGACCTCGTCGACGTCGGCGACCTGCTGCCCGTCGGTCGAGACCAGGGTGAGCCGCCCGTCCGGCTGCACGTGGGCGGCCTCGGTCCGGAACTGGGTCATCTCGCTGACGGCGCCCGTGGCGGCTGCTGCCTTCGCGGCCTGGCCGAGCCGGCCCCGCTCCTCGAGCTGGTCGTTGTCCCCACCGCCGAACGCGTCCCCGACGCTGGGTCGCCGCAGCAGCCAGGTCACCCGGGTCGCTGGGTCCTGTTCCGCGAGCCGCGTCAGTCCGATCAGCGCTCCCTGGGCCGAAGCGCCCTTGCCCGCGAGCGCGACGTGCTTCCCGGCGTACCGGGCGGCCACGTCCGGGTCAGAGAAATCGGGCATCCCGTACCTGATGCGGCCCCGGTTCTCGTGCTCGCCCACCGCCGGGTACCCGTCGGCCCCCAGTGGGTTGGGCAGGCGCCAGGTCCCGGACGCGTCCACGACCGCACTGGCCAGCAGCCGCTCGCGGCCGTCGGCGGTGGCGACGTGCACCACGAACGGATCGGCCTCGCGCCCGGAGTCGACCAGCAGGTCACGGCCCGATCGGCCGACGCCGATCACGCGGGCGCCGTACCGGACCCGGCCACCGGGGCGGGCCTCGAGCACCTTGGCCAGTGGCTCGAGGTAGGCCGAGCGCCACTCGCCGCCGGTCGGGTAGTCGTCCGGAGGAGGGGCCGTCCAGCCGCCGGCCTCCTCCAGCAGTCGCTGCGCCACGGGGTCGACGAGCTCGCGCCACGCGGAGAAGAGCCGCACGTGCGACCACTCCGCCACGGCGGCTGCGGCACCGGGCCCGGACTCGAGGACGACGAAGTCGAGGCCACGGTCGGCGGCGTTCGCGGCGGCGGCGAGCCCGATCGGGCCGGCCCCCACGATGATCATCGGGTGGTTCACGACGGCACTCCGTTCGTTGGTCGGCTATCATCGACCGAGATCGATGCAGTTGATGAGACTGTATCGACCCGCGTCGATGAATGCAAGGAGGAACTTCGGTGACCGAGGCACAGACCGCCACGCGACGGATGCTGCCGCTGCTGCAGCCCGAGGAGAACCGACCGGCTGGTGCTGCGTTGAGTGCCGCGCAGGCCGCGGACTACGCCGAGTGGTTCGGTGTGCTGGCCGATCCGACCCGGGTGCGCCTCCTACACGCCGTCTCGTCGTCTCCCGCGGGGTCGATGAAGGTGGGTGAGCTCGCAACGGCGCTGGGGGTCAGCCAGTCCACCTGCTCTCACCACGTCGAGCTCCTCAGAAAGGTCGGCTTCGTGGTCGTCGACAAGGTCGGCACCGCCAGTCTGGTGTCGGTCAACGCGGCCTGCTGCACCGGCCTCCCCCACGCCGCCGACGTCGTGATGGGGACGCTGTCGGCTCAGCCCTGCTGCCCCACCGACCTCCCCGCCGACGTCGCCGTGCGCCCGGTCGACGCCGCCCGCGACATGGCCACGGTGCTCGACATCTACGCAGAAGGCCTCGCAACGCGGAACGCCACGTTCGAGACCACCGTCCCCAGCGCAGCTGAGTTGCAGGCCCGGTGGTTGCCGGGCCTGGCATGGGTCGCCGAGCTCGACGGACAGGTCGTCGGGTGGACCGCGGTGACGCCGGTCTCGAGCCGCGACTGCTACGCCGGGGTCGGGGAGACGTCGGTCTACGTCACCGAGGCCGCGCGTGGCCGGGGCGTCGGGAAGGCGCTGCTCCACACCCAGGTCAACGAGGCCGACGCCGCCGGCATGTGGACGCTGCAGACCTCGATCTTCCCGGAGAACCGCGCCAGCCTCGCGCTGCACCGCTCGGCCGGCTACCGGACGCTCGCCGTCCGGACCCGGATCGCGCAGCTCGACGGCGTCTGGCGTGACACGGTGCTCCTGGAACGACGCAGCGACCGCTGCTGAGGTTGGGCTCAGTCGGAAGCGCGGCGCCGCGCGAGCAGCGGGCGCAGCAGCAATGCGACCACCAGGGCGCCGCCGCCGATCAGCCCCCACCAGCGGGCGTCCTCGAGGACGCCCGCGACGGGGTCGGGCTGCGGCTCCGGGGCCGTGATCCGGACCGGCTCCTGCTCCTCACGCACCATGTCGTCGACGTCACCGGACTCGTCGGGGTCCAGCTTCTGGGTGATCGCCTCGACCGGCTGGAGCACACCCGCGCCCTTGGCGGTGGTCGGGGCCACGGACACGCCGCTCGCGCTAGACGTCAGCCGGGCCACGATCTGCGCGGCGTTCTCGTCGGGGTAGGCGGACCGCACGAGCGCGACGATGCCCGCCGCGATCCCCGTCGCCGCCACCGAGCTCATCGGGTCGATCGCGCAGCTGGCCCCGTTCGGGGCCAGCGTGACCGCGCCGTACGACGGCACTGCGACGTCCACGTCGCTGCTCAGCAGCACCGAGGCCGCCGCGTCTGCGCCGCCACCGGGCTCGGCCGGAACCCCGCCGGCGGTGCTGGTCACGCCGAGCACGTCGTCGTACGCGGCAGGATGGACGGTGCCGGCGGTGTCCTCACCCGGGGCCGGGGCACCGCCGAGGTCCTCGAAGCCGGGCTGCCCGTCGATCGGCCGGTCGCCGGTGGCGGCGACGACCACGACGTCCTGCGAGGTCAGCACCCGGACCGCGCGCTCCAGCTCCCGGCTCCCGTCGACGTCGAACGCCATCACCACCACCCCGATGCCGTCGGCCTCGGCGTGCTCGACCAGCCACCGTACGGCGGCCAGGACGTGGTCGGTGGGTACGTCGAGCGCACCGCTGTCGAGCGGCTCGGCGTAGACCCGCAGGTCGACCACCTCGGCGGCCGGGGCGACGCCGGTCGGCTGCCCGTCCGCGCGATCGCCGCCCGCGACGAGGCCGGCCAGGTTGGTGCCCTGCCCGAACTCGACCGGGCCGCCGACGCCGAACGGGACCTGCTCGACGACGGTGACCGGCGCCATGGGGGACGCCGACAGGTTCACGCCGGAGTCGACGACCGCGACCTTGACGCCCTCGCCGGGTGCGGTGCCGCGGCGCCCGAGGAGCTCGGTGGCCCGGTCAACCCCGACCAGGCCCAGCGGGATGCTGGTGGTGGTGGTGGCGGACCGTTCGGTGCTCGCGTCGATGCCCGCGCACGGGAAGGCGTCCGCGGCCGCCGCAGGCGGGAGCCCTAGCCCCACGACCAGTCCGATGACCAGTGGAGCGACCAGCGCCGTGACCGCGTTCAGGCGCACGGGTCGGCCCCGACCTGCGGCTCGCACAGGGCGGCGGTGCGCGACAGTGCGACCCCGCCGGTAAACAGCTCGACCCAGCTGTCGGGCACGACCGGAGCGGCGTAGCCGCCGAACCCGAGCTGGGTGGCGGCGGTCGCACCCTCGAGCGGGTAGGCCACGCCCTTCGCGTCGACGACGAACGGGCTCCCCCGCGTCCCGTCGGTCCAGCCGCCGGAGAAGAAGTAGGCGCCGGCGCCGGCGTCGACCGCGACCGACTCGCCCTGCCGGCCGGTGGCCGCGGCCTCGCCCTCGGGGTCCTGCACCAGTCGCACCACCGGGGGCGCGCCGGCCTCGGTCACCAGCTGCGCGCACCGCTCGCCGAAGACCGGCTGCAGGGTGGTCGCCGGCCAGCGGGTGTCGACGAACCCGGTGTCGTCGATCTCGAGGTCGTCGATGTCGCCCTCGTACGCCGCGGACGCGGGCAGCTCGGCCGAGCCGGTGGCCACCACGACCGCGAACTCGTCGAGCTCCGCGACCGAGCCGTCGTCGAGGACGGCGTACGGGAGGCCGTTGATCTCGAGCAGCTCGCCGGGTTGCGGATCGCCGCCGCCGGCAGTGGCGCCGGGTGCCAAGCCCAGGGTGGCCGGGGAGATGTCGGCACCCTGCGGGAACAGGTTGAGCCACTCGCGACTGACGGGCGTGACCTCGGTCGCGCCCGAGCCCAGGCCGAGCGCACCGAGCACCAGGCCCTGCCGGGTGGAGTCCGCGTCGGGCACCAGGTAGCGGTGGGCACTGACGACTCCGTCGCGGTCCGGCTGGCTGGTAGCGATCAGCCAGACCTCCTTGCCGACGCTGACGAGCACGCCACCATCGGCGGCGGCGGACGAGACCGACGCGTCGTCGCTGAGGCTGAGCCGAAGCCCGCCGCGGTGGTCGTCGGTGCACGACGTCCAGCCGGTCTCGATCAGGCGCTCGACGTCGGGCACGTCGTAGGGCGCGCCGAAGATGCCGAGGTCGCCAGCGATCTCGACGTCGGCGATGTACTTCTCGGGGATCACCTGCGGCTCGACGTCGCTGCCGAGGATCAGCTTGGCGGAGGTGATGTTGAGGATCGGGTGGAGGACCGGGTCGGTGCTCGACTCGGTGATGACGAAGACCTCGGCCTCCTCCTTCGAGATCACCAGCCCCGGCTGCTCGGCCCACGCGGGGTCGACGTTGGAGGTGAAGACGCCGGCGATCGCGGCACCCGCGATGAGGAGTACGGCGAGCGCCAAGCCGCCGACGATCGAGCGGCCCGGCCGCGACGGCTCGACCTCCCGGCCGCCCGGGGCGCCGGAGACGAACGCGGTGACGAGGCGGCGCCGGCTGAACGAGTAGGCCTCGACCAGGTCCTTCTTGGTGGCCACCGATCAGCTCCGGATGGCGGCGAAGACGCCGGTGGCCAGGATCAGCAGCGGGGGTAGCGAGACCAGGGCGACGGTCTCGGCGACGTCACCCAGCCGTCCCCGGCGTACGGACGGCGTGGACGGCAGCAACGTCACCGCCAACAGCACCGCACCGGCCGCGGCGAGCGTGACCGCCGTCGCGGGCCGCCAGTCGGAGTGGAGCCACAGCACCGCCACGGCGACCGTCGCCAGTCCCGCCACCCCGCCCACCAGGCCGACCAGCACCTCGGACCCGACGCGGTACTGCCGGGTGCGAAGCATCACGACCACGCAGCACATGACCGCCACCAGCGTGCCGAACAGCCCGAGGCTCACCGCGAGCGGCGTGACCAGCACCAGCAGCAGGCCGACGGTGCCGGACACCGCGACCAGGATCTCGTGAGCCACGCGGGCATCGGCGCCGACCCCGTCGGCGTCGACCTCATCGGCGTCCGCGGTGATGTCGGCGACCGTGAAGAGCTGGTCGACCTTCGTCCCGGTCGCGCCGAGCGCGAGCCACGGGAATACGCTGCCCGCGACCACGATCAGGACCAGCGCGGTGGTGAGGACGACTGCGGGGTCGAACGAGGCGACGTGCATGAACAACCCGGTCGCGAGGAAGATCGCGCCGACCACGACCGGCGGGAGCACCAGGGTGCGCCCCTCGCCGAGGCCGACCAGGCAGATCAGTCCGGCCACCAGCGCACCGGCGCCGGCGCACGCGACCGGCAGGGCGAGCAGCTCGCCGTCGGGCGCGAAGAGCAGGCCGGCGACCGCGCCGTACGCCGCGCCCATCCAGGCCACCGGGACCGCGGCCTCGGGCTCGCTCTGCGCGCGTGACAGCACGACCGCCCCGGTCACGAGCGCGGCGGCGACCAGGGCCGCCGCGGTGGCGGCGATGCTGCCGGCCTGGATCAGCAGCGCGACCGCGCCGAGGCCGAGCAACAATGACGCGGCCGCCAGGGCGGTGCGCCGGCCGGACGCAGGCTCCCACGGCTTGAGGTCGCGCTCGACGATGTCGGTCATCGCCTCGACGACGTCGTCGTAGACCCGCGGCGCCGGCTCGTCGACGCCGGCGGCGACGGTGAGTACGACGCCGTCCTCGACGCCCTGCATCGTGAGGCTGGCGTCGGGGGCGAGCTCGCGGCCCTCCTGCGTCACCAGCCGGTAGCCGCCGTAGACGGTCGAGCCGTCCAGCAACCCAACGCTGCGCACCAGCTCGGGCAGCAGCTCGGCCACGGGGACCGCGGCGGGGAGCACCAGGTCGACCCGTCGGGTACCGGAGGTGACGGTGACCTTGACGAGGCCCGAGGCACTCGCCGGCGCCTGACTCATCGCAACCTCTTCCCCGACACTCGCCGACCCGGAACGGACGCCGCGCATGCTACCGGCCGGACCGCGGTCGGTCAGGCCGGCGGGTGCCGCCGCGCGGTCAGTCGATCACGCCCGGCGCGGCGTCCTCGTCGTCGATCCAGTCCTGGTCGTCGTGGAGGTGGTCGGCCTGCGACGCCTGCTCGGCCTTGCCCTTGCGGCCGCGGCCACCGGCCCCGGCAGCACCAGCACCGCCACCTCCGACACGGGCCCCAGCGCCGCGCCCACCGGCACCACGGCCGGCGGTCCCGCGTCCGGCACCAGCCCCGGCACCGGCGCCGCCACCGCGTGCCGCGCCCGTGCCGCGGGTCGGCGTGCCGCCCGCGGCCGAACCACGGCCCAGCGCTCCCGCGGCGCCGCTGCGGGCAGTGCTGCCGATCGGCTTGGCTCCCGACGCGGGAGTGGCGCCGCCGAGCGCGCCGGCCCGGATCGCCCCCATCCCGATCGCGCCGCCGGCCAGACCACCCCCGATCGCACCGGCCATGCCACCGAACGAGCCGCTCGACGGGGGCGTGGTCAGCACCGTCGGGTTCCCTGGACCGGTCTCGTCACCCGCGTCCCCGCTCGGCGGGTCGTACGTCGGCGGGTCCACCGTCGGCGGGTCCACCGTCCCGCCGGTCGGCGGGTCGTCGGTCGGTGGACGGTCGTCGGTCGGGGGCGTGGGCGGGTCGAACGTCGGGTTCGTCGGCGGGTCGGTCGTGGGCGGCTCGTAGTACGGCGTCCGCCCGCCCGACGGCGGCGCGCTGCCACCGCCACCCGGCGTGCCGCCTCCGCCACCGCCACCACCGGTGTCGATCGGAGGCTTGCCCTGGATCTCGCGCATCACGTTGGTCGAGGCGTGGTTCGTCGTGTCGACGTCCTGGATGGCGGCCTGGGCCGCCTCCTCACGGGCTGCGAGCGCGCTGTTGTAGGAGGTCATCCGGGCGTTGTGAGCCTTCATCTGCTGGATCTGCTGGATCTCGTCGTCGGAGTAGTCCGGCGGAGTCGGCTCGCTGAGCTCGCCGTCGCTGTCGAAGCCGTTCACGACGGCCCGGGCCCGGTTGATGGCGGCCTTGGCCTCGCCGAGCGCCGCGGCCCCCTTCTTCAGCTGCTCGCGCCGCTCCTTGACCTTGTCGCGCATCGCGACGAAGGCCTGGTCGGCCCGGTCGGCGGTGTGCTGGCCCAGGTTCTTCTTGGCCAGCGGCCGCGCGCCCTCGATCGCCTTCTCCACGTCCGCGAGCGCCTCGGCGCCGTCGGCCCACTGCGACTCGGCCATGAGGACCTGCCACTCCCGCGAGCTTGACAGGTGCTCGCGCAGCTTCTGCTCGTTCGCGCCGGCCATCAGGCGTCTCCGTCCTCGGTCGATCCGGGGTCGCCGGTCGGCGTCACGTCCGGTGGGCCGGACAGGTTGTCCCGCTGCGACTCGTGATAGCTGTTCTCGCCGTAGTTGAGCGCCGACGACGCCGCGAGCGCGTCGACCCCGCTCTGCTGCCGGGAGAGGTCGGCCGCGGCGCCGTCGTCGGCGGTGGTCATCCCGGTCTCGAACTTCGTCACCCCGTCGCGATAGCCCCACAGGTCGCTGATCACGCCGGTGATGGTGTCGGCGATGATCGCGTGCGCAGTCCGGTGCTCGGAGCCCAGCTCGGTGGCGGCCGGTCGCGCCCCGAACGCATTCTCGGCCAGGTCGAGGTCCTGGAACTTGCCGGACTCGAGCAGCTCGGCCGCCTTCACCAGGGCGTCCTTGAGCGTGGCGAGTGCTTCGGGGTCGATCTCGACGGTGCCGTCGCCGGCGAGAGCGGGCGGGATCGCGTCGGGGATGTAGAAGCCGGGAGGGAACATGTCAGTCTCCGCGTGGTCGTACGAGGGAAGGATTCAGCCGCCGAAACCGGCCGGGGCTCTCGTGGCCACCGACCGGACTGACGCTGAGGGTCGTCAGATGTCGAAGCTCTGGGCGCCGCGCATGTCGGCCGCGCGGTACTCGGAGTTGGACTGGTAGACCGTCTTGCCGGTCTCGTCGAGCAGGTCGCGCATCTCCTTGAGGGCCCAGTCCCACTTGTGCTTGGCCCGCTTGTAGGCCTCCTGGGCCTCGCCGGACCAGTCGCTGCGTAGCGGAGCGAGCTCGCTCTCGAGGCGGTCCATGCGGTCGTCGATCTTCTTGACGGCGGCGTAGAGGTCTTCTGCGGCCCGGTCGAGGCCGGCGTGGTTGACGCGAAGTCCGTCGAGGTTCATGTCTGTGTCTCCCTTGTATTCCGTCGAGCCTGTATCCGTGCGCTCGACTCAGAGCTTGTTCTGGAAGTTGGCGAAGTTGGAGGCCTGGGTGTCGTCGACGTTCGTGGCGTCCTTCTCGGTGCCGCGCAGCGAGGCCTCGAACTCGTCGAGCGCGCTGACGACCATCTTCTGCTTGTCGGTCCACGCCTGGTGGAGGATGAAGAACGCCTGGCCACCGGCGCCGGCCCACTTGCCCTTGAGGTCGGCGATCTGGCCCTCCAGGTCACCGCTGAGGCGGTTGAAGTCCTGCTTGGCGGTGGACACCATGCCAGCTGCCTTGCTGAGGGTGCCCTCGCCCATTCCCATCTCATTTGCTGCCATGTCGACTGCTCCTTGTTCAGTGTGGCGGCCTCATGCCGCTCGATCTCCGTCGCTGTCTGAGCGTCCGCCGGCCGGATCACCGCCCGGGCACCCACGTACCTACCCGGCGCCCCCGGGCCTAAAACATCACGGCGCGATTTCCCACAGGGTGCGGAAGAGGCCGCTGCTGAGCACCACGCTGGCGAGCGCCGACGCGGCGCAGAACCCCTCGGCCACCTCGGCCCGCCGTGACCACCACACCGACCGCCAGCCCCTGCCCGTCGCCACCGCGATCAGCACCAGCAGCAGCCCGAGCGCGATGGCGGTGCCGAGCAGCGCGGCCAGTCGCGGATCGCTGAGCTCGCCGAGCAGCTGCCAGGCGAGCATGGACCAGCAGGCCAGGCCGGCCAGGCGCAGCAGCACCCGCGGCCCGGCGTGCCGGTGGCTGCGGGCCGTCAGCAGCAGGGCCGCACCGCCGAAGAAGACCAGGCACCGCACCCCGATCCGGTCGAACTCCGGCTCGACGCGGGTCAGCAGGAGGTACGACGACAGGGCGGCCGCGACCGCGATCGCGGCGGCGGCCGCGCTCATGGTGCGCGCGGCCCCGGAGGCCACGTGGGACACCGTCGACTCCGGCACCACGATCCGGCCGCGCCGCCCGGGCCGGTTCTCGCGGGCCGACCACGCCGTGACGGCCAGCCGGTCGAGGTCGATGAGGTACTGGTCGGCGATGTCCACGGCGTACATGGGGACGAACCGTGCGGCCATCACGCAGGTCACGACGACCGAGGACCACACGACCGCCGCCGAGAACCCCGCCAGCGCAGCGAGTCCCGCGAGCACGAACAGCCCGCCACCGCTGACCATCCACACCCGCAGCGCCTCGTCCGGACCGGCCGCGAGTGCGCGGCCCACCGCCGCCGCCAACGCGGCCGCCAGCCCCACCATGCCCAGGATGAGGGGCAGCCGCTCGGGCGTCGGGTCCCAGAGGACGGGGAGCGCCGCTGCGGCCGCGAACGCCGGGGCCACCAGCACCCGGTGGGTGGCGTACGGCCCGATCGGGAGCACACCGATGACGACCGCGGCCAACAGCAGCATGACCGTGACGAACCGCAGGTCGTCCTCGGTCTGGGTCGCGAACGCCCCGGAGACGACTGCGAGGAAGCCGGCCGCCCAGAACCACGCGCTCGACCACGGACCGGGCCCGCCTTCACCGGGCTGCGGCCGGGGCCGGACCTCCGGGGTCCACGGCCGGTGGACCGAAGTCATCGCGACCAGCACGTCGCCACTCCCGACACCTGCGTCGTCGAGCGCGACGTCCGGACGCAGCGGCGCGCCGGTCCGGGTGTAGATGAGCGGGATCGACCCGAGCGTGGACTGCTCGGCGTACTCGCGGGCGAGGTCGGCGGCGGCAGCTCCTGGCGGCACGACGAGGTCGACGACACCAGCGGGGCCGTGGATGCTCACGGCAATGGTGTCGAGCCCGCCCGAGCCGGCTGCCATGCAGTGTCCCCCTGGAGGTCTGTTGCGTCGCCGATCCCGAGGGTAGTCGCTGCCCACCGACCGCGCGGGCGGTCCCGGTAACCTGATCCCGCACCACGTGCCCCTGCTCGCATCTCGGGAGTCGAATGAACCGCCACCACCCGGTCCGGCACGCGGCCCGCCTCGCGGTCGCGTTGCTGCTGGTCGGCGTGATGTCCGCCTGCGGCGGCGACGAGCCCGGGAACGGGGCCGAGCCGCCCGCGAGCCCGTCGACCGAGTCGTCGGAGCCCTCTGAGACCCCCGAGCCGTCCGAGACCGAGCCCGCCGTCGAGCCGGCGACCGGCCGGGTCTACGAGACCCCGCAGTTCACCATGCGCGCGCCGAAGGGGTGGGGGGTGGAGTACGAGATCACCGACGCCATCGAGTTCACCTCCGGACCCCCACCGGGCGACGGCCAGGCCTCCGAGGCGGACCCGTTCGGTCTCGTCACCGTCGAGACGGAGGCCGAGTCTGGGCAGCTGTCACTCGACGAGGTCGCGCGGGGCTCCACGGAGGATCTCCCGCGGCTGGCCGACACCGAGCTGGGCGGCGAGGCGGCGTACCTCCTGGCCAGCAACCAGGCGGCCTTCAGCGACCAGGAGCTCGGACTCTGGTACGACGGGGTCGTCGTGCGACTGCGCTTCACCCTGGGCGGCGGCGCCAAGGCAGATCGGCAGGAGCTGGTGGACTCGGTGGTGGCCGCCTGGGAGTGGAAGTAGTGCCCACCCCGCTGCGCGGAACCCGGCTCGACGAGCCGGAGATGCCGACCGGCAAGATCGTCCTCCAGCCGCCACCGGAGATCGACCAGAGCGAGGGCGCCAGCGGCGTCCTCATGAACGCGATCCCGATGCTCGGCTCGTTGGGCTCGATCGTGCTGGTGGCGTCGATGGCGGGGCAGCCCGGCGCGAACGCCGGACGCAGCTACATCGCCGCCGGCATGTTCCTCTTCGCGACCCTCGGCTTCATCGTGGTGCAGCTCGACCGGCAACGGAAGCAGCGCACCCAGCAGGTAACCGGCTCGCGCACCGAGTACCTCCGCTACCTCGGGAACATCCGGACCGTCGCTCGGGACGCCGCCCGGCAGCAGCGCCGTGCGCTGACCTGGCACCACCCGGAGCCCGCCGCGCTCCCGGCCCTGGCCGAGGACCGGACCCGGGTCTGGGAGCACACCAGCAGCGACGACGACTTCCTGCACGTGCGGTACGGCACGTGCACCCAGCCGCTCTCCACCGAGCTGGTTCCCCCGCAGAGCGCGCCGATCGACCAGGTCGACCCAGCGGCGGCCTCGGCCTTGCACCGACTGCTGGTGGTGCACCGGCTGCAGCCCGACCTCCCCGCCAGCATCGACCTGCGCGCGTTCGACCGGATCGAGGTGTGCGGCGAGGACGAGCCGGCCCGCTCGTTGGCCCGCGCCATGATCTGCTCCACCACCGCGTTCCACGCGCCCGAGCACCTCGTCGTCGCGGTGCTGGCGACCGAGCGCAACCTGATCCACTGGGACTGGTTGAAGTGGCTGCCCCACAACCTGAGCGGCCGGGAGACCGACGCGGTCGGCCCGAAGCGGATGGTGACCACCTCGCTCGAGGACCTCGCGGCCCTGCTGCCGCCGGACCTGAGCGACCGGCCCAGGTTCGGCGCCGACGAGCGCCCGGCCACGCCCCACATCCTGCTGGTCACCGACGGGGCGACCCTGCCGCCCGGCAACCACGTCGTACCGCCCGACGGGCTGCACGGCGTCACGGTGCTCGACCTCCCGACCCGGTGGGACGAGCTCGACGACGCCAGCCGGCTGCGGCTGGAGCTGACGGGCGGGGCGGTGGTCAGCGGCCGGGTGCCGATGCTCGCGCTCCGGCTCCGTGAGGACGCCGTCAAGGCGATGGGCGACCAGTGCGACCTGGCCACGTCGGAGGCGTTCGCCCGGCGGCTCACGCCGCTCCACACCGTCACGGCCGGCGAGACCGAGCCGAGCGGCGAGATCACCGGCCCGACCGACTTCATGGACCTGCTCGGCCTCGGCGACGTCCACACGTTCGAGACGAACGCCGCCTGGCGGCCGCGGCCGGCCCGCGACCGGCTGCGGGTGCCGATCGGGCTCGGTGAGGGCGGCGGCCTGATCCACCTCGACATCAAGGAGAGCGCCCAGCAGGGCATGGGCCCTCACGGGCTGGTGATCGGCGCCACCGGCTCCGGCAAGTCGGAGTTCCTGCGCACGTTGGTGCTCGGGCTGGCGATGACCCACTCCCCCGAGCAGCTCAACTTGGTGCTGGTCGACTTCAAGGGCGGTGCGACGTTCGCGGGGATGTCGGACATGCCCCACGTCTCGGCGGTCATCACCAACCTCGCCCAGGAGCTCACCCTCGTCGACCGGATGCAGGACGCGCTGTCCGGAGAGATGGTGCGCCGCCAGGAGCTGCTGCGCGAGGCGGGCAACTTCGCGTCGATCCGCGACTACGAGAAGGCGCGGGCCGCGGGGGAGGACCTCGCCCCCATGCCCTCGCTCTTCATCGTGGTCGACGAGTTCTCCGAGATGCTCTCGGCGAAGCCCGAGTTCATCGACCTGTTCGTCGCGATCGGCCGGCTCGGCCGGTCGCTGGGGCTCCATCTGCTGCTCGCGTCGCAGCGCCTCGAGGAGGGCCGGCTCCGCGGGCTCGAGTCCCACCTCTCCTATCGGGTCGGGCTGCGCACGTTCAGCGCCGGGGAGTCCCGCGCGGTGCTCGGCGTGCCCGACGCCTATGAGCTGCCGCCCGTCCCGGGCCTCGGCTACCTCAAGCCCGACCCCACCAACCTGCTGCGGTTCAAGGCGGCGTACGTGTCGGGTCCGCCGTCCGGCAAGACGCGCGTACGCCGTGACGAGGGCGGGCACGTGCAGGGGATCCTTCCCTTCACCATCTCCGCGGTGCAGACCCTGGCGTCGGTAGAGCCCGATCCCGAACCGGCCGCGACCCCCCCGCCGCAGCCCGGCGAGCAGGACTCGCTGCTCGACATCGCGGTCGACCGGATGACCGGCCACGGCCCGGCCGCGCACCAGGTGTGGCTGCCGCCGCTCGACATACCCGACACCCTCGACGACCTGCTCGGCGAGCTCACCGAGGACCCCCAGCTGGGACTGGTGTCCCGGCAGTGGCGCAGCCTCGGCGGGCTGGTCGTGCCGCTCGGCACCGTCGACCGCCCGCGCGAGCAGCGCCGCGACACGCTCTCGGTGAGCCTCAGCGGCGCCGGCGGCCACATCGCGGTGGTCGGCGGTCCGCGCAGCGGCAAGAGCACCTTGCTGCGGACGATCGTGACCAGCATGTCGCTGACGACGACCCCGTTGGAGACCCAGTTCTTCGTGCTCGACTTCGGTGGCGGCACGTTCGCCCCGCTCCGTCGGCTCCCGCACGTGTCCGGCGTCGGCACCCGGTCCGAGCCGGACGTCGTACGCCGGATCATGGCCGAGGTGCAGGGCATCGTCGACCGACGCGAGGCGTACTTCCGCGAGCAGGGCATCGACTCCATCGAGACCTATCGCTCGCGGCGCGCCCAGGGGCGGGCCGACGACGGGTACGGCGACGTCTTCCTCGTCGTCGACGGCTGGTCCACGCTGCGCGCAGACTTCGACGCGATCGAGATGGAGCTCCAGCAGCTCTCGGCTCGCGGGCTCACCTTCGGCCTGCACATCGTCGCCGGCGCCTCTCGCTGGGCGGACTTCCGCTCCGCGATGCGAGACATCTTCGGCACCCGGCTCGAGCTGCGGCTCGGCGACGCGATGGACTCCGAGATCGACCGCAAGGTGGCGCAGCTGGTGCCGACCGGGCGCCCGGGTCGGGGCCTGGTGCAGACCAAGCTCCACTTCCTCGGGGCGCTGCCGCGGATCGACGGGGTTGCGAGCTCCGACACCGTCGGCGACGGCGTCGACGACCTGATCGCTCGGGTGTCCGCCGCCTGGCGCGGCCCGACCGGGCCCAAGCTGCGGCTGCTGCCCGAGCACATCGAGCTCGACGCCGTCCGCGATCAGGCGAAGCGGCTGGGCCTGCCCGACCGGCGGCTGCTGCTGGGCGTCAACGAGAAGGAGCTCGCACCAGTCGGGCTCGACACGGACGCCGAGCCGCACCTGCTGGTCTTCGGCGACGGCCAGTCCGGCAAGAGCTCGGTGCTGCGCGCCTACATCCGCGAGATCATGCGCACCCGTACGCCGAAGGAAGCGCAGATCGTGGTGGTCGAC
This sequence comes from uncultured Actinomycetota bacterium, assembly GCA_963826265.1. GTDB lineage: Bacteria > Actinomycetota > Actinomycetes > Propionibacteriales > Nocardioidaceae > Nocardioides. Next base: position 264,876 of record CAWGWH010000001.1, on the reverse strand, counting down.
TACCGCCGGTCGCTGCTCGGCGAGGTCCCCGACGAGTACGTGCTCAACTACCTCACCTCCGCGACCCAGGCGACGCCGGTGCTGCGCGACCTCGCGGCGTACCTCGAGCAGCGCATCCCCGGCGAGGACGTGACGTCGGAGCAGCTGCGCAACCGGTCGTGGTGGACCGGCGCCGAGGTGTTCATCGTGGTCGACGACTACGACCTGGTCGCGACCCAGCAGAGCTCACCGGTGGCGGCGCTCCAGCCGCTGATGGCGCAGGCTCGCGACACCGGCCTCCACCTCGCGATCGCACGCCGGTCCGGTGGCGCCTCGCGGGCTCTCTACGAGCCGGTGCTGCAGTCGATGCGCGACCTGGCGATGCCCGGGCTCTTGCTGTCCGGAAGCCCCGACGAGGGTCCGCTCATCGGCACCCTCCGGCCCACGCCGGCACCTCCCGGCCGGGGCCGGCTGGTCACCCGCGACCGAGGGAGCGAGACCGTCCAGATCGCCTGGACCGACGTGGCCCTGTAGCGAAATCACCGCGGCGTGTGCCTGAGAACTCCCCCTGGGTAGTTCTCAGGCACACGCCGCGGTGTTCAGAGGGTCAGCGACGGCCGGAGCCGAACATTCCGCGCGCGATCTCACGGGCGGCCGTGCGCATGAAGTCCTTGAACGCCGGAGACTTGACGACGTCAGACACCAGCCCGCCGTCGTCTGGCTCGGCCTTCGGCGCGCGGGGCGCCTTCGCGCCGTCCTTCGCGGTCGTCTTCGCAGACTCCTTGGCTGCGGCCTCGGCCTCGGCCTTGCGAGCACCCTCCTCCAGCCGCGCCGCGAGCCGCTCGCGCCCCGACTCGCGGTCGACCGCCTCGGCGTACTTGGCGTGCCGCGGGCTGCCGGTCACCGTCGCCTGCATCGAGGCCGGGTCTGCGGGTCCCATCAGCGACTCGGGTGCGCGGAGCCGGGTCCACGCCACGGGAGTCGGCGCACCGCGCTCGTTCATCACGGTGACGACCGCCTCGCCGATCCCGAGGCTGGTGATGACCTCGCCGAGGTCGTCGTACGCGCTGGTGGGGTAGGTGTTGACGGTCGCCTTGAGAGCCTTGGCGTCGTTGGGTGTGTGGGCGCGGAGCTGGTGCTGGACCCGGGAGCCGAGCTGGGCCAGCACGTCGTCGGGCACATCCGTCGGGCTCTGGGTGACGAAGAAGACGCCCACCCCCTTGGACCGGATCAGCCGGACGGTCTGCACGATCTGGTCGAGGAACGCCTCGGACGCGTCGTTGAACAGCAGGTGCGCCTCGTCGAAGAAGAACACCAGCTTCGGCCGCTCGATGTCGCCGACCTCCGGCAGGTCGTGGAACAGGTCGGCCAGCAGCCACATCAGGAAGGTCGAGAAGATCACCGGCCGGTCCTGCAGGTTCGGCAGCTCGACCAGGCTGATCAGGCCGCGGCCGTCCGGCGCGGTCTGGAGCAGGTCGACGGTCTCGAACTCCGGCTCCCCGAAGAACGCGTCGGCGCCCTGGCTCTGGAAGGCCACCAGCTCGCGCAGGATCACACCGGCTGTGGCGGTCGAGAGGCCGCCGATGCCCTTCAGCTCCGGCTTGCCCTCGTCGCTGGTCAAGAAGGCCACGAGGGCGCGAAGGTCGGACAGGTCGAGCAGCGGCAGCCCGTTGAGGTCGGCGTAGTGGAAGATCAGGCCCAGGCTCGACTCCTGGGTGTCGTTGAGGTCGAGCACCTTGCTCAGGAGGACCGGGCCGAAGGCGCTCAGGGTGACCCGCAGCGGGATGCCGGCGCCCTGGCCGCCCAGCGCGTAGTACTCGACGGGGAAGCCGGTCGCGGTCCACACCTGCCCGACAGAGGCGGCGCGCTCCTGGATCTTCTCGTTCGGCGTACCGGCGGTGCTGAGCCCCGAGAGGTCACCCTTGATGTCGGCGGCGAAGACCGGTACGCCGAGGGCGCACAGCTGCTCGGCGAGCAGCTGGAGGGTCTTCGTCTTGCCCGTGCCGGTGGCTCCGGCGACCAGTCCGTGCCGGTTGATCATGCCGAGCGGGATCCGGATCCGGGTGTCGGACAGCCGGCTGGCGTCGAGCATGAGGCCACCGAGCTCGAGCGCGGGACCCTCGAAGACGTAGCCGGGGGCGACGGCGTCGACGATCGGATTGGCGGTCGGATCGGCGGTCATGGCCCGCTCGCCCGAGGGCGGCTGCTCGCTCATGGGGGCACCGTATCGCCCCCTCGTATAGTCGCCCCGTGATCTTCAAACGCGTGGGGCAGGGTCGGCCCTACCCGGACCACGGGCTCACGTCCCGTGGCTGGGCGGACCTGCCGCCACGCCAGATCCGGCTCGACGAGCTGGTCACCACGAAGGACACGCTGCAGCTCGATGCCCTCCTCGACGAGGACTCCACGTTCTACGGCGACCTGTTCGCCCACGTGGTGGAGTGGCAGGGCGAGTACTACCTCGAGGACGGGCTGCACCGGGCCCTACGGGCCGCGCTGCAGCAGCGAGGGGTCCTGCACGCCAGGGTGCACACGGTGGCCGGGTGATGGACGCCCGCCTCAAGTCACTGGCGACAATGCTCGGGCTGGGTGCCCTGCTGCTGGTGGCGGCGCTCTGGGGCTGGGCTGCCGTGAGCAAGCCCTTCCCCGAGCGGGAGGGCCCCGCGGTCTGCGTCGACCGCGCGTTCGCCGAGGGCGACCCGATCCGCCGCGGCGACGTCACCATCAGCGTCCTGAACGCAGGTACCCGCAATGGCCTGGCCGGGCTGACCCTCGACCTGTTCGTCGACGCCGGCTTCGCAGAGGGCCAGAGCGGCAACGTGCCCGAGGGGTCCCCGCGGGTGCGCAACGTCGAGATCTGGACCGCAGACCCCCAGCACCCGGCCGTCCAGCTCGTGGCTGCCCAGCTCAGAAAAGCCGTCCGGGTCGTACGCCGAGAACCGACCACCGCCGGGGTCCAGGTCGTCGTCGGCGACCGGTTCCAGAGCCTGTCGAAGGGACCCCGCAGGATCAAGGCCGACCAGGACGTCGAGATCTGCGGCCCGCCGCCGGTGGCCTAGGGCTAGGGGCTAACGAGCGTCGGGCCGGTCGATCCAGTGTCCGAGCCGCCCGGTCGACGACACCTGCCGGAGCCGCTGCTCGGTCTGCTCGCGGAGCCGGCGCGGGGTGACGACCAGCAGGTCGTCGCCGTGCCGCAGGACGGTCCGCCGCTCGGGCACGATCGTCTCGCCGTCGCGAATGATCATCGAGACCGAGGCGCCGACCGGGAGCCGCAGCTCGCCGATCTCGACCCCGTGCAGCTTCGACACCGGGCTGATGCTCACCTGCAGCATGTCGGCCGCGACCCGGTCCAGCGGCGCCGCCTCGAGCTCGAGACCACGAGGCTCCGAGCGCCGGGCGACCCGCAGCAGCCTCGCCACCAGTGGCAGCGTGGGCCCGGTCACGAGCGTGTAGATCACGACCAGGACGAACACCAGGTCGAACAATCGCTCGGCGCCGTCCACGCCCTGCGACAGAGGGATGGTGGCGAACACGATCGGGACCGCGCCGCGCAGCCCCGCCCACGACAGGAACGCCTGCTCCCGCCACGGCAGCCTGAACGGGGCGGCGCACGCGACCACGGACAGCGGCCGCGCCACGAACGTGAGGATCAGCCCCGCGGCCACCGCGTAGCCGACGGTGGTCGGGGTGATCCGGTCCGGCGAGAGCAGCAGCCCGAGCATGACGAAGAGGCCGATCTGCGCGAGCCAGGCGATCCCCTCGGCGAACGACCGGGTCGTCACCCGGTGGGGCAGTTCGCTGTTGCCGAGGATCAGTGCCGCGACGTACACCGCGGCGAAGCCGGAACCGTGGGCGGCCGCGGCGCCGCCGTACGCCAGGAGGGTCAGGCACAGCACGGAGATCGGGTACAGGCCGGACGCCGGAAGCGCCGCCCGGCGCAGCAGCCAGGCCCCGCCGAACCCGAAGGCCAGACCGGCGGCGACGCCGACCGCGAGTTCCCAGGCAACGATGCCCGCGGCACCCAGCACGCTGTGGTCGTCGAATGCGCCGGAGGAGATCAGGGTCACCACCACGATTGCCGGGGCGTCGTTGAGCCCGGACTCGGCCTCGAGCGTCCCGCTCAGCCGACGGGGCAGCGGCACCACCCGCAGTACCGAGAACACCGCCGCGGCGTCGGTCGACGAGGTGACCGTGCCGAGCAGCACCGCGAGCTCCCAGGGAATGTCGAGCAGATAGTGGGCGCCGACGGCGACCACGGTGGTCGAGACCGCCACCCCGAGGGTCGCCAGCAGCGCACCCAGCCGCATCGACGGCCGTACCTCCTGCCACGACGTGGTCAGCCCACCTTCGGCCAGGATGATCGCCAGCGCCGCGAATCCCAGGGCGTTCGCGACCTGGGCGCCCTCGAACTCGATGCAGGGGAGCACCGAGTCGCTGACCACGGTGCAGCCCAGTCCCGCCTCACCCAGCGCGACCCCCATCAGGAGGTACAGCAGCAGGCTGGGCAGTCCGGCCCGCGACGAGACCCGCACCGCCAGGATCGCCACCAGCGTGACCGCGCTGCCCACGAGCAGAAAGGTGTCGAGGTCGTGCACGGTGAAGTCCACGTGTCACCTCGCGGGGAGCAGGGGCGGCGAGGCCGCAGTCTATCGAGCGGCCCGGCTGGTCCCCCGGCGGTCCGTCGCCCGCTGGTCAGCCCGCTGGCGCCCGCCGGCGCCCGCCCGCTCGGAGCGTCCGTGCTAGAAAGTAGCCCTCCCCTGCGACGACCGAGACGGAGCACAGGTGCGATGACCGAGATCGAGCGACGCGTCGAGGCCAAGCGCGACGATCCCGACTACGCCGAGTTGACGTTCGACGCCCAGGACATCGCCCAGGGCAAGCACCGCCACCTCGTCGGCCGCGCCTGGGACGTCCTCGGCACGCTGCAGTTGGACTTCCTCCGCGAGCAGGGGCTCCGGCCGGAGCACCGGTTCCTCGACGTGGGTTGCGGCGGCTTCCGCGCCGGTCGCCATCTCGTCGACTTTCTCGAGCCGGGTCACTACTACGGCATAGACATCGGCCACGACGTCATGCGCGCCGGCTACGACCACGAGCTCACCGACGACCAGCGCGCCAGGCTGCCGATCGGCAACCTGCGGGTGACCGACCGCTTCGACGCCGACTTCGGGGTCAGGTTCGACATGGCGATCGCGCAGTCGGTGTTCACCCACGTCAACCTCAACCGGGTCCGGCTGTGCCTCCACCGAGTGGCCAAGGTGATGCCGCCCGGCGCGCGCTTCTTCGTCACGTTCAACGAGCGGCGTCCCAAGTACCCGGTGGACGGGGTGAAGAACGCCATGTACACCGAGCGGAACGTCTTCTGGTACTACCGGCGCGACATGCGGTGGGCGGCGAGGGAGACCCCCTGGGCCCTTCGGTACATCGGCGACTGGGGCCATCCACGCGACCAGAAGATGCTCGAGTTCACGCGCCAGGCCGACTAACCGTGGCTAGCCGGCAACGGGAACGACTGCACGTCGTCGGCGGGCTGGTGATCGGGCAGCCCGGCCACCCAGTCGCGGCGGACGAACCCGTTGCGGATCCGCTGCGGGTGGTCGCCGACGGCGACGGTGTCGACGATCCGGCCGGTTCGGTAGGAGATCTTCGCGACCTCGTGCGTGCCGCTCCACGAGATGTAGCAGTGCCGGCCGTCGTCGCTCTGGGTCACCCAGTAGGGCTTGCCGTCCGGGTGCTTCAGTAGTCGGCCTCGCTGCCACGTCCGAACGTCGACGACCGTCGCGTAGTCGGACATCGTGCCCGCGACGCAGAGCCTGGTGCCCCGCGGGTTCATCGCGATGCCGTGGTGCGCGGAGTCGAGCAGGTACTGCTCGCGCGGCGTGTCCGGGATCAGGTTGGGAAGCTGCTGGATCCGATTGATCCGACCACTGCGCAGGTCCATCTTCACGAAGCCGTGGAAGAAGCTGACCTGGAAGTAGACCTTCCGCTCGTCGGGCGAGAGCGTCATCGGCCGCACGGCCGTGCTCATCCCCTCGCGGCCGAGCCGGTCGAGCTTGGTGCGCAGGTCGTAGCGTCGGAGCACCTCGTATGTCGAGGCGTCTACCACCTGGAAGACCCGCTCTCCCTTCGTCGGGTCGGCGACGTCGCGGTCGAGCGGCGTGTAGACGAACCCGATCGACGCGTGGAGGACCTTGCGACCACCGTCGATGAACACGGTCTCGTGGGGCGAGCCGCCGGACGGGAAGCTGCCGAGCTCCCGGCCGTCGCGGACCCGCAGCACGTGCACCAGGTTGGCGGTAGAAGCGCTGACCACCAGCTTCCGGCCGTTCGGCGAGATGGCCATGTGGTCGGCGCGCTGGCCGGCGACGGGGAAACGCCACGCGATCTCCCCGGTGTCGAGCCGGATCGCCACCACGTCGGCGTACGAGGGACGGGAGACGATCATCAGCTCGCCGTCGTTCGAGGTGTACATGTCGTCGACGTACTGGTTGTGCCCCTCTCCGATCAGCTCCCGGATCGCGAGGAAGTAGACGAGCCGCTCGGGGTTGGTCGCGATCTCAATCTCCCGCTCCTCGCGGTCGGGGATGATGTCGATCCGACCCAGCTGCCGGAACGTGCCCGGGGCGAGGACGGTGGCCGTGCCGTCCCAGTTGTTGCCGACGAGCACCACCTTCCGGACGTCGCCCTCGGCCCGCTGCCCCTCGGTGGCGTCGGCCGGGGACAGCATGCCCAGTGCAAGTGCCAGCGTCAGGGTGAGCGCGATCGCGAGGCCAGCCTTCGGCACGGTCATGCGGGTCCAACGAGGTGCCCGGCCGCCGGGTTATGCCGTTCGGGTTTAAACGTGTCGCACCGCGGGAAGGGGCAGGACGAGCCCGGAAGGACGTGATGCATGTACGGCGACACGGCAGCCATGCGCAAGCACGCGGCGGCGCTGAGGGAGCAGGGCGCGGACATCCGCGCGATGGCCGACCACCTCGTGGGGCAGGCGGAGCAGATCGGCTGGGCCGGTCGGGCGGCGGAGGCGATGCGTGAGCGGGTCCGCGAGCGCGCCGCCCAGCTGCGCGGCTGCGCTTCCTCCCACGACGGGGCCGCCGACGCTCTGGAGCGGCACCTGCACGTCGTCGACCGGACCAAGGACGCGATCGCCGAGGTCGAGCGGAAGGCCACCTCGCTGGTGGCCGACGCCCAGACCCGGGTCGCCCGCGTCGACGCCTACGACGACCCCGAGGGGGTCGAGCGCCGGGCCACCGACGAGGACCACGCCCTCGCCGCCTTCACCCCGCCTCCGTCCGGTCACCGCGACTGGCTGACCCTCGAGCTCCCAGGACTCTGACGTGCCCACGATCGACCTCTCCACGCCACCACCTGCCCCGGCCTCCCTGCTCGACGGGCTGCCGCGGCGGGTGTCCCTGACGCTGCCCGAGCTGCGGCTGGTCGCCGAGCGTGCGGGCGGCGCCCCGCTGCCGTTCGAGCTCCACGACGCCCGCCCGGCCTCCGCCCTCGAGGACCGGCTCGGCACCACCCGGGCCACCGCCGAGGACGATGCGTACGCCGCCGCCCTGGCCTCGCTGCACGAGCCCGAAGAGACGCTCGTGCGCCGCGGGCTGCTGAGCGAGGGCAGCGGCCTGGTCGGCGCGGTCGGGCTGCTCGCGACCCCTCAGACCGCCCTCGACCTCGACGTGACCGCCGGCGGCATCCGCGCCCGCGCCTGGCACCGGCGGTCCGGAGGCGCCGTCGCGAGCCTGGCCACGGTGGACGGGATCGTGTTCGAGCTCGCCTGGTTCCGCAGCGCGGCCTGGGCCGACGAGCTCGCCCGCGTGGCGGTGCTTCCGGAGGACTGCCTGCTGAGCGAGTCCGACGTCCCGGCGTACGTCGACGTCCCCTACGAGCTGGCGGACGCGGCCAGCGAGGCAGCGCGCAGTGGCCGCGCCGACCTGGTGCCGGTACTCGCCGAGCAGGCCGACGCGGTGCTCGGCGCCGACGGCGAGCCCCTGACCGCGGCGGAGGCGGCGGTCGTCGTGTCCGCGCTCGCCACCGAGTCCCGGGGCCGACTCCGGGCCATGACGGCCGACCTGAGTGGCTCCGACACCGGCGTCGTGGGCGTGGTGTCGTGGACGTTGCTCGCTGACGGCTGGCGTGCCCTGCGACCACGTGAGGTCGACGGTCGCCAGCGGGTCCAGGTGGCGGCCGTCTCACCCGGCGACCTCGCCGCCGAGCTCGCTCCGGTGCTGGCGGAGGTGTCGGCATGACCGACGAGCCGCAGGCGCGCCCCGACCAGCTGGCCGCCACCGAGGAGGCCACCGTCCCGACCACCGACGTCGAGGCAGCCGATCTGGCCGACAAGTACGACCGGATGCTGCGGCTCGCCGACCTGTTCGACACCAGCGGCGACGACCTGAGAGGCCGGGCCTCCCTGGGGGTCGCGATCCTGCGTGATGAGGACGTCACGTCCTCCGCCGAGCTCTCGCCGTCGACGTACCGGACCGCCGAGGAGGAGATCCGCGCGGCGACCACCGGCAAGCACGGCCTGATGACGCGCGGGGTCGAGCTCGACGCCGACGCGCTGATGGTGCGCGCCACCGTCCTGACCTACCGCTGGATCGACGACCTCGCGGAGGCGGCCTACCGCACCATGGGCTCGATCGCGAGCCGGGCAATCGGCTACCTCGCACCCGAGGTCGACCTCGGTGGCGCCATCGTGTCGGCCGGCCTGATCGAGACCGACGCACTCGACCGCGACGACGTCGCGGGCTACCTGAGCCGGCTCGCCGAGCACAACCCGGAGCTGATGGACCACGTCACCACAGGCGGTGGCGGGCTGCTCGACGGGCTCCAGATGCGTGCCCTGCTGACCGCCTCGGTCCTGGCCGGCGAGCACGGCCGGATGGCCACCCTCGGTGGCCTGCAGGCAGTGGGGGTCGATGCGATGGCGCCCGACTTCGGCTCGGCGCTGCGTGACACCGCCGGCGGGTTCGTCACCGCCCCGGACGCCGACGACGCCGACATCGAGTCCGCAGAGTCGTCCGCGCCTCGTGGGCTCGAGGACCTGATGAGCATCCTCGCCGGCTCCCCCGGGACCGTGAGCGTCCAGCAGATCGCCCCGCACCGCTACATCGGCTACCTGCCCGGACCGGCGGCCGGCCGCGGAACGCTGCGGCTGGTGGGTGGCGACCACTCGGCGTACGCCGCACGCGTGGTCGCCGCGATCGAGGACGCCGTCGAGGGCGACCTACATGCGCGCGTGATGCTGGTCGGCTCGGCGCAGGGTGGCGTGACCGCGGCCGAGGTCGCGTCCAGCGCGCAGAACGGCTCGTTCGTGATCGACCAGGTCGTGACCGCCGGGGCGCCCTCCTCGCAGGTTCCCCGCATCCCCGAGCAGACCCGGGTGCTCTCGCTCGAGGACCGCGGCGACCCGGTCGCGCTGCTCGGCTCGCTGATCAACGCCGGTTCCAGCAACCGGCTGACGGTCGTGTTCGACGGCTCGGACGCCGCTGAGGAGGACGTCTACGTCGCGGGTGGACGTGCCGCCGACGCGGCCGGTCACCCGGAGCTCAAGGCGGAGCTGCAGCGACTGGCGGCCGACGGCTACTTCGCCAGCTGATCCACCTCTGGGCGTCCCTGCCGGGCTAGCCCTCGCCCTCGCCCTCGCCCACGCCCTCGTCCTCACCGGCCGCGGCGCCGCCGCGGCCCGCTCCCTGCGCGAACCTGGCCGCGCCGCGGGCAGCGGAGCCGCTGGCGAGCGACTCCAGCCCGATCCGGAACTCTTGCCGCATGGCCCGCTCGATCTCGATCCCCTCGTTCACCAGCACCGACTGTCGGTCGTTGCGCATGCACTGTTGCGGGAGCCCGGCCAGCATCCAGGCAACCGACACCGCCTCGTCGAGCGCGGTGCCGGGTGCGACGACCCAGTTGACCAGGCCGATCCGCTCGGCCTCCTGGGCGTCGATCTCGCGACCCGTGAGGATCAGGTCCATCGCGCGCCCGGTCCCGATCAGTCGCGGCAGCCGCACCGTACCGCCGTCGATCATTGGCACGCCCCACCGGCGGCAGAAGACGCCGAAGGTCGCGTTGCTGGCCGCCACCCGGAGGTCGCACCAGATCGCGAGCTCGAGGCCACCCGCCACGGCGTACCCCTCGATCGCAGCGATCACCGGCTTCGTGAGGCGCAACCGGGTCGGGCCCATCGGTCCCGGGCCCTCCGGCTCGAGCCGCTGGTCCATCTTCTTGAGGTCCGCTCCCGAGCTGAACGTGCCCCCGTCCCCGCACAGGACCGCGACTGCTTGATCCGGATCGGCGTCGAACGCCTCGAACGCCGCCAGCAGCGCGTCCGCGGTCGCCCGGTCGACGGCGTTCCGCGCCGCGAACCGGTCGATGATGACGATGGTGACCGGTCCGTCCTTCTCCGTACGCACGGTCTCGGCAGCTGTCATGGCACTGTCACCGCTTCGGTGCGCACCCGCCGACACATGGACCCATCATGACGGACCCGATGGCCCCGTGGTCCGGCTGCTGCCCGCTACGCGCACGACGGTCTGCTGCCCGGTCGCGACGAGGGTCCGGTGATCGTCTCGGACGCCGAACACCGCCAGGGTGCACACGGTGGGTGCGACCGGCCTTCACGCGGTCACGACCTCGTCGTCGTCGCTCAGCGGGGAGAGCTCCGAGCAGCCGCATGAGCCCCTGGCTCTCGAAGCCCCGCGCGATCCGGTCGTGCACGTGGGCGGTTCCTGTGGGCTCGGGCGCGTCGTCCATGTGGCTCCTCTCGACTGGTCACAACCAGTCTGGCCTACGGCGCTTCTGCGAGACTCGCCACCATGGAGGCTCGTCACGCCCTGGTCCGTCGCCCGTCGTCCCGGCTCGCCGAGGGGCTGGTGACCCACATCGAACGCAGTGACGACGTGGACGTCGACCTCGCACGGCGGCAGTGGGAGGGGTACGTCGAGGCGCTGCGCGGCGCGGGCTGGACCACGCACGAGGTGGCTGCGGCGGACGACTGCCCCGACTCCGTCTTCGTCGAGGACACGATGGTCGTGTACGGCGACCTGGCAGTCATCAGCCGGCCCGGTGCGCCGCAGCGTCGGCCCGAGACGGCGGAGGCTGAAGAGGCGGTGCGCGCCCAGGGCTACCGGGTCGCCCGGATCGAGGAGCCCGGCACGGTCGACGGCGGCGACGTGCTGAAGCACGGTGGCACGGTCTGGGTCGGCCAAGGCGGCCGCACCAACCCCGAGGGCATCGCCCAGCTCCGGGCCCACCTCGAGCCGCTGGGTGCCGAGGTCGTCGCGGTCCCACTGACCAAGGTGCTGCACCTCAAGACGGCCGTGACCGCGCTGCCCGATGGGACGGTCGTCGGCTACGAGCCCCTCGTCGACGACCCCGGCGTGTGGGGCGACCGCTTCCTCGACGTCCCCGAGGAGCCCGGCTCGCACGTCGTACTGCTGGGCGGCGACGTGCTGCTGATGGCGACCTCGGCACCGCGCACCGCAGCGCTCTTCGAGGACCGTGGCTACCACGTCGTGGCGGTCGACATCTCCGAGTACGAGAAGCTCGAGGGTTGCGTCACGTGTCTGTCGGTGCGGCTGCGCGGCCGTCCCGACAGCCGATCCGAGATACCCCGTCCGGCTGCCTCTAGCGCGTGAATCCGGTCCAACAGGTGGGCCCGATTCACGCGCTTGGTGGACCGACGCACCAGCCACGCAGCCCGCATCGACGACACCCGAACCCACGCAAGGGTGGGTCCGGGCGTCGGATGTCCTGAGACATCTGATGGCGGTGGCGGAGGGATTTGAACCCTCGGTGGACTTGCGCCCACAAACGCTTTCGAGGCGTTCTCCTTAGGCCGCTCGGACACGCCACCGCCGGGAAGGTTACCGGAGGGCGAGGAGCCGTCCGAAATCGCAGCCGGGGGTCAGGCAGCCCAGTCGGGACGGCGGCCGGCGGCGCCGGCGAGCCGGTCGAGTGCCGGTGCGTCGGCGGGTACGTCGACCGGCGGGCCGAACGGGCCTTGGTCCTCATCGGTCGGCGCCTCGAACGACGTCGCGAACGCCAGGCAGGCGGCGACCGCGTCGGAACCTGGGTCGTAGGCCTGGTCGGTGGCGCGGGCCAGGTCCCAGCCGTGGACGACCACCTCGTTGAGGGCGACCTGGGCGGCGACGTCTGCCGGCAGCTCGACCGGACCCGCCTGCGTCATGCCGTCGAACGCTCCGGGCGTGCGCCAGGACTCGGCGAGCCGGGTCAGGGCGTCGCAGATCCGGTCGCGCCACCCGGGTTCGAGGCGGGAGCCGTCGCCGGACGCCTCGTGCTGACCAGGACGGGCGTCCTTCAGGGCGGCTTCGGTGAACGCGACGGAGAGCCCGCCGATGTGGTCGAGCAGGTCTGCCACCGTGTACGCCGGGCAGGGGGTCGCGTCGCCCAGCTGGTCGTCGCGGACGCCGGCCACCACTGCTGAGCTGGCGCGGGCCGCCTGGCCGAGATCGAGGGTCATGCCCACAGCCGACCCGGCGACGAGCGTCGATTCATCGGTGGGAGCGGAAGAACTCGTCGAGCAGCGCGGTCGACTCGTCCGCGAGGACGCCGGCGACCACCTCGGGGCGGTGGTTCAGCCGTCGGTCGCGCACCACGTCCCAGAGGCTGCCGACCGCGCCGGCCTTGTCGTCGTACGCACCGAAGACGAGCCGCTCCACCCGGGCCAGCACGGCCGCGCCGGCGCACATGGTGCACGGCTCGAGCGTGACCACCAGGGTGCAGCCGTCGAGTCGCCACTCCCGGCGGGCGCCGGCGGCCGCCCGCAGCGCGCCCACCTCGGCGTGCCCGGTGGGGTCGGAGTCGGCCTCGCGCACGTTGCGTCCGGTGCCGATCACCCTGCCCGCGGGGTCCAGTACCACCGCGCCGACCGGGACGTCGCCGGTCTCGAAGGCGGCCCGAGCCTGGTCGAGCGCCGCGCGCATCGCGGCGTCGTAGGTCGCCACCGTCAGGCGGAGGCGAGGCCGACGGCCTCGTCGAAGAGCGGGCCGAACCCGAGGCGCCGGGCCACGTCGGAGAGCATCTCGTCGGGGTAGAGGTCGAAATCGTCGAGCAGCACGCCCATGTCCATCGCGTGCATCCCGAGGTCGCCGAGCAGGTCGAGATCACCGGCCGGCACCTGGTCGTCCTCCTCCTCCGGCGGCGGCAGTCCGAGGAAAGCGACGGCGGACGCGGCGAGCTCCCACTCGCCGGCGGCCGTGATGTCCGACAGCAGCACCCGGGCGTCGGAACCAGCGACCCGGACGATCAGGAAGAAGTCCTCATCGATCGCGATCATGCCGACGGCACCGCCGTCACCGGGGAAGCGGCGCAGCGCGTGGCTGAGCGCGTCGACGTCGGTGAGGACGTCGTGGGCGAGGTCTTCGACCTGCCAGACGCCCTCCTCGCGGTAGGCAGCGAGGGCGAAGTCCACTCCGTCCACCTGGTCTGCCATGGCCTCGACACCCCCTGTCTACAAGCCCAGTTCTCAAGCACAGCCGTCCCTTCAAGAGTGACAGACACCCCGCGGAACGGTCTAGGGCATGTCTCTCGATCCCAACCGGATGCCAGCGCCGTCCTGGCGGTGCGATCGCAAGGCGCCGGCGCGACGGCCGACCGGGCGTCTTTCGAGCGTCGGAAACGCCGCCAGCGTGCCGGCCGAGTGGGGCTGGCGCCGGCTCTGGGATCGGGAGTCATGCCCTAGGGTTCCCGCCATGCGCACCCACGTCGTCGACCATCCGCTGGTGTCCCACAAGCTGACCTACCTACGCGACGAGGACACCGACTCGCCGACGTTCCGCCGTCTCGCCGACGAGCTCGTGACGCTGCTCGCGTACGAGGCCACCCGCGAGGTGCGGACCTCACCGAAGGAGATCGTCACCCCGGTCGCGCCGACCACGGGCGTGAAGCTCGCGCGGCCCAAGCCGTTGGTGGTGCCGATCCTGCGCGCCGGACTCGGCATGCTCGACGGACTGATGCGACTGCTGCCGACGGCGGAGGTCGGGTTCCTCGGGATGATCCGCAACGAGGAGACCCTGGAGGCGTCGACGTACGCCGAGCGGCTGCCCGATGACCTGTCGGGCCGCCAGTGCTACGTGCTGGACCCCATGCTCGCGACCGGCGGCACCCTCGCCGCCGCCATCCGGTTCCTGGTCGACCGCGGCGCCAACGACATCACCGCGATCTGCCTGCTGGCGGCACCCGAGGGCTGCGCCCGGCTGGAGCAGGAGCTCGCCGACCTCGACGTCCCGGTCACGATCGTGACCGCGGCGATGGACGAGAAGCTCAACGACAAGGGCTACATCGTCCCCGGCCTCGGCGACGCCGGTGACCGTCTCTACGGCATCGCCGACTGAGGCGACGGTGACCGCACCGGCAGCCGCTTGGGCAGGCTGACCGACACCGTCGTCCCGACCCCCTCGCTCGACGAGACCGAGATGTGGCCACCGTGCAGGTCGACGATCGCCTGCACGATCGTCAGCCCCAGCCCGGTCCCCTGGATCGCGTGCGCCATCGCGGTCGAGGAGCGGAAGAACCGCGTGAACAGCTGGTCCTGCTCGTCGGCCGGGATTCCCATGCCGGTGTCGAGCACGACGATCTCGACGGTGTCGGGCCGGTCGGTGACGACCAGCTCGACCCGGCCACCGTCGGGCGTGAACTTCACACCGTTGCCCAGCAGGTTCAGCACCAGCCGCTCGACCTGGTCGGGGTCGGCCTCGTGGACGACCGGCTCGTCGGGCAGCCGCACCACGAAGTCGAGGTGGCGGGTGGCGAGCAACGGCCCGAGCGCCTCGTGCGCGGCGCGGGCCGCGTCGCGCAGGTCGGCCTCCAGCGGCGACATGCTCATCTGCCGCGTCTCGATCTGTGAGAGCAGGAGCAGGTCCTCGACCAGGAGCAGCAGCCGGCGCCCGTTGCGCTGTACCCGGTTCGCGAGCTGGCGCTGGTCGGCGCTCAGCTCGCCGACCGCGCCGTCCTCGAGGAGCTCGACGTACCCGATCATGCTCGTGAGTGGGGTGCGCAGCTCGTGGCTCACGGTCGCGACGAAGTCGGCCTTGACCCGCTCGAGCTCGCGGAGCCGCTCGACGGCGGAACGCTCGTGGTCGAGGGCCTGGAGCGCCGCCCGGTGCATGGCCTCGCGCTCGGTGACGTCCTCGGCGACGCACAGGTGGCCCGCGGTCTCGCCGAGATCGTCGGCGATGCTCGTGAGGGAGAGCAGCATCGCGCGCTGCTCGCCGTCCGCCCGGTTGAACGACCAGGGCTGCCGCTCCTCCTCGACGGCCGCGACGGCGGCGCAGATGTCGGCGAAGACCGGCCGGGTGCCGAGCCGGGTGGCGTGCCTGACCAGCTCGAGATCGGAGAAGAGCTGGTCGGCCGGGGCGCCGACCATCTCCGCGGACGTGCGCGCGAAGATCCGCTCGGCGCCGGGGTTGAAGAGGTCGATCCGGCCGTTGCGGCCGATCGAGAACACCGCCGTACCGGTGGCGGCGTCGACCAGCCGCTCCAGCGTCCGCTGCCGTGACGATGCCCGGGCACTCGCGATCCGCTGCTGGGTGGTGATCACGACGAGCGGCAGCAGGATCAGGGCGCAGTCGAGCAGGAACAGCTGGAGGAATGCGGTCACCAGTTCCTCGGCGAGGTCGTAGCGGACCAGCAGCTCCTGCACCGGCCCTTGTCCGAGCACGGTCATGCCGGTCGCGATCGCACCCACGCCCGCCAGCAGCAGGCTCGCCTCGCGGAGCGTGCCGCGGAAGGCAAGCCACGCGAACATCGGCATGATCGCGAAGACGATGGGCGGTGCCGCCGAGTACGAGAAGATCGCGAGCGTCACGCCGAGGGTCAGCACCGACTGCATGAGCCGCTCCCGCGGCAGCGCGATCGAGGCGAAGCGCGGACCGGAGAGGAACAGCGGCAGCAGCATCACGATCGCAGCCGCATGGGTACCGAAGACCGCCCCCAGTGCGAGCCAGGGGCTGCCGTCGCCAGCGACCGCGACCGTCACGGCGACGATCCCGCCGGCGACCGCGGCACTGAGGCTCGCGCCGCCGATCAGGGTCGAGACGTCTCCCTCTTCGGCCAGGCGCGGTCGGTCTCGCGGGCCGCGGCTGAGCCGGTTCAGCCGGAGCATCATCAGCCACGCGCCGACGACAGAGGCGATCGTGAAGCCGACCGCGCTCGCCACGTCGTAGTCCGCGAGCAGGTGGCACACCAGCAGCAGTGCACCCCCGAGCGCGAGCAGGGGCGCACGCCGGCCGGTGTCGTTCAGCAGTAGCAGTCCCGGCAGCAGGCCCGCCGCCGGCCACGCCATGGGTACGCCGCTGGCGGCGTCGGCTTCCTTGAGCAACACCCACGAGAGCACGACCAGGGTGGCGAGCAGGAGCGCGGTCGCGTGCGGGCGCACGGCCTCCATGAGCGCCGATGCGCGAGGCCGTGAGCCCGTCTCCCGAGCCACCCGTCCTCCTCCGGTCCGCGTCGAGTCCGCTCAGTATGGGCGGCCGACGGGGACCGGGTACGTGAAACGCGTGAGTTGTTGCCGAGGTGTCAGAGTGCCTTGACGGCGCTGAGCAGCTTGCTCATCGTGTCCTTGGCGTCGCCGAACAGCAGCGTGGTCTTCTCGTCGAAGAGCAGCTCGTTCTCGATGCCGGCGAAGCCGGGACGCATCGAGCGCTTCATGAAGATGATCTGCTTGGCGTCGTCGGCGTTGAGGATGGGCATGCCGTAGATGGGTGCGCCCGGCGTCGTCTTCGCCGCGGGGTTGACGACGTCGTTCGCGCCGACGACGAGCACCACGTCGGCGTCCTTGAAGTCGCCGTTGATCTCGTCCATCTCCTTGAGCTGCTCGTAAGGGACCTGGGCCTCGGCGAGCAGCACGTTCATGTGGCCGGGCATCCGCCCCGCGACCGGGTGGATCGCGTAGTCGACCTGGACGTCGCGCTCGCTGAGCACGTCGACCAGCTCGCGCAGCGAGTGCTGCGCCTGGGCTACCGCAAGGCCGTAGCCCGGCACGATGATCACCCGGTCGGCGTACCCCAGCATGATCGCCGCGTCCGCCGGCCCGGCCGACTTCACCGGCCGGTCGGAGGCCTCGCCGGCGCCGAGCGTCGAGCCGCCCTTGAGCGCGCCGAACAGGATGTTGGCCACCGAGCGGCCCATCGCCCTCGCCATGAGCAGGGTCAGGAAGGTTCCGGCCGCACCGACCAGGGTTCCGGCCACCAACAGCAGGGTGTTGGACAGCACGTAGCCGCCGGCGGCGACGGTAAGGCCGGTGAACGCGTTGAGCAGCGAGATGACGATCGGTACGTCGGCCCCGCCGACCGGCAGCACCAGCAGGACGCCGAACGCCAGCCCGACCAGGGCGAGCACGATCCCCGCCCAGATCACCGGATCGGCGACCAGCACGCCGGACAGCACCAGGCCACCGAGCAGCGCGCCGGCGAACACGACCGCGAGCCCCGGGAAGGTCACCGGCCGCGAGGTCATCAGGTCCTGGAGCTTCGCGAAGGTGACGGCCGACCCGGCGAAGGACACCGATCCGACGAAGACGGTGAACGCCGTCGCGGCCAGGATGAACCAGCCGAGGTCGTGCCCGGCGCCGACGATCTCGTCGAGCTCGAGCAGCGCGACGAGGGCGGCTGCGCCGCCGCCGACCCCGTTGAACAGCGCCACCATCTGCGGCATCTGCGTCATCTGCACGGTGCGGGCGCCGTAGACGCCACCCGCGGTGCCGACCGCGACCGCGACCAGGATCGGGAGGACGTTGTCCATGTCGTCGAGGTAGAAGAACGGCAACGCGCATGCCACGACCGCCGCGGTGGCGCCGATCAGGTTGCCGGTGCGCGCTGTGCGAGGCCCGGACAGACCCTTGAGGGCGAGGATGAAGGCGACGGCACAGAGGAGGTAGACGACCTGCGCCCAGACGGGGATGCTCACGCCGCGGCTCCCTTCTCGGCCGTCCCAGCACCCTTCGGTGCCTTCTTGCGCGTGAACATCTGCAGCATCCGGTCGGTGACCAGGAAGCCGCCGACCATGTTCACGGCGGCCAGCACGATCGCCACCAGGCCGACGGCCAGCGCGATGCCCGACGCGTGCGCGGACACGATGATCGCGCCGAGCAGGATCACGCCGTGGATCGCGTTGGCGCCCGACATCAGCGGGGTGTGCAGGGTCGAGGACACCTTCGAGATCACCTCGACCCCGACGAACACGCTGAGGATGAATACCGTCAGCCAGACGACTGGCTCGCTCATGCTCCCCCTCCTTCCGACACAGATCCTTCCAGCGCGGTCCGCGTGGGCTCGTGGAGGATCGCGCCGTCACGCGTGACGCAGGCGCCGGCGACGATCTCGTCCTCGGGGTCTGGGGCGAAGGACGAGGTCCCCTCCTCGTCCGTGGCGGTCATCAGCGTCACCAGGTTCACGACGTTCTGCGCGTAGAGCCGGGAAGCCGGCGCCGGCATCTGGCTCGGCACGTTGCGGCCGCCCCAGACCTGGGCGTTGCCGATCCGCACCACCTCGCCGGCCACCGACCCCTCGACGTTGCCGCCGGTCTCGGCGGCCAGGTCGACCACGACGGCGCCGGCGCCCATCTGCTCGACCATCTCGCGGGTCACCAGCATCGGCGCTTGCCTGCCGGGGACGGCCGCGGTCGTGATGAGCGCGTCGGCCTTCGCGATGTACGGCGTGAGCAGCTCGCGCTGCCTCGCGGCCCGGTCCTCGGTCATCTCGCGGGCGTAGCCGCCGGCGCCCTCGAGTGTCTCGAGCTCGAGGTGGATCGGCTTGGCGCCCATCGACGCGATCTCCTCCGCTGCGGCCGCCCGGACGTCGTAGGCGGAGACGACGGCGCCGAGCCGCTTGGCGGTCGCGATCGCCTGCAGCCCAGCGACGCCCGCGCCGAGCACGACGACCTGGGCCGGCTGCACGGTCCCGGCAGCCGTCATGTTGAGGGGGAAGAAGCGGCGGAGCATCCCGGCGGCCACGATCGCGCAGCGGTAGCCCGCGACCAGGGCCTGCGAGGAGAGCGCGTCCATCGACTGCGCTCGCGAGATCCGCGGCACCAGCTCCATCGCGTACGACGTGACGCCGACGTCGCGGTACACCGTGACCAGCTCGGCCTCGGCGGTGGTCGGCAGGAACGAGATGGTGGAGGTACCCGCGGCCAGCCCGCGTGCCCGGTCGACGTCGAGCGGCTGCACCGACACGACCACGTCGGCGCCGTCGAACGCGGCCGAGTCGGGGGTCGCGCCCGCCTCGACGTACTCCTCGTCGGAGAGCAGCGCGTGGCGCCCCGCGTCGGGCTCCACGGCCACGTCGTAACCCAGTCCGGTCAGCTTCTCGACCAGCTCGGGCACCATCGCGACCCGGGTCTCGCCGTCCCTGGTCTCCCTGGCGATCGCAATCTTCACGGGTGCGAACCTACGAGACATCGGCCCGCAGGCCCAGGCATCTCACGCCCGGGCGTGGTGACTCACCCCACGTCGAACGACTCCACGACCTCGTAGCGAGGCCGGCCCCGAGGCCCTTCTCCGAGGTACGACGCGACCAGGTCGATCCGGTCGGCGGCCCAGTCCGGCCCGGCGTAGCCGTCGAGCAGCCGGACCCAGCGCGACACCTCGGCGGGACGTCCGAGCCGGGCGACCGTGAGGTGAGGCCGGAACCGTCGGCCGTCGACCTCGATGCCGGCCCTCGACGCGGCGGCCCGGGCGCCGGTCGCCATCCGGCCGACCTCGGTGCGGCCGCTAACGTCGACGTCGAGCCCGGCCCAGAGCACCCGCGCCCGCGCGGCGTTCGGGAACGCACCGCCACCGGCGATCCGGGTGGGGAACGCCGTCCGCCGCCGCGCCGCGCGCGTGAGCCGCTCGACCAGGTCGTCGAGCTTCCGCTCCGGCACGTGGGCCAGGAATGCGAGCGTGACGTGCAGCTGCTCGGGCGCGCTCCACCGGAACGCGGCCGCCTCCCGGCGTACTGCCAGGAACTCGTCGAGGTGCTCGACCGCCTCGTCCGGAGGCGTCAAGGCGACGAACATCCGCACCTGCTCAGCCCGAGGTCGAGCTGGTGGTGCGCGGGTCGACGGGTCGCGCCGCGGCGCGCTGAGTGGCGGGCAGCTCGATCGGCTCCCGCCAGCGCTCCCACCAGGCGCTCCCGGCCACGACCCCGGCAACCGCCCCGGCACCGGCGACGACGTCGACGACGTAGTGCTCGGCGTAGTAGACGAGCATGAACGACATCGCGAGGGGGTAGAGGAGCAGCAGCCAGCGCCAGCCGGTGCGTAGTCGGCGGATGCTGTACCAGGCGACGAAGATGGCCAGCGCGGCGTGCAGAGACGGCATCGCTGCCACCTGGTTTCCGACCGCGGAGAAGTGGTCGTGGGCGTTGGCGCCGTCGCGCTCCCCGCTGAGCGTGCGCCAGCCGCGGCCGGTGAGCCGGGCGATGTCGGGGGTGACGTAGCCGTCCCGGGACGCCATCCACGGCGGCGCCATCGGGTAGGCGATGTAGACGGCGAGCGCCAGCGCTGTCAATGAGAGGTAGCGCCGCATGTAGCGCACCCACTCGGGCCGGTTGCGCACCCAGAGCCAGCCACCCACGCCCAGCGCCACGAAGAAGTGCGAGTAGTAGACGGTGGTCAGCGCCACGTCGTACCACTGTGCGGGCGTCGTCCTGTCGCACGGGTCGCCGCACAGGTTGGCCTGGAGGAACTCGGTGGGGAGCACCCCGCCGAACAGCCAGCGATCGGCGGCGATCGGCTCCGTGACATGAACGCCGACGAAGCCGAGGTCGTCGGAGATGCCGCGGCTGTAGAGGTAGACGGTGAGCAGGGCCAGCATCGGCCACCAGTCCCGCACGAACGAGAGGTGGTAGCGCCACGACCGCCGGATGTTCCACGCGATGATCGCCAGCCAGATCCACGCGACTGCCGCCAGCGTCTGCTTCGGCAGCCCGACCACCGCGGTGTACGTCGTGAGGGCAGCGGCGTACCCCGCCACCGCCAGCAGTCGAAGGCCGAGCTGTGCGGGTCGGACTTCCCGTGGCTCCCTCACCACGCACCTCCCCCCAGGAAGGGCCCATGGTGCCACGACGGGCGTGCGGGATGGAGGTTCTGCTAGCTGATCTGGGTGTCGAGCGCCGAGCCGACGCCGTAGGTGACCGCCATCGCGACGGCTCCGCCGAGCATGTTGCGGACCACGGCGGCCCGGGTCGACCCGTAGCCCAGCCGGGCGCTGGCCCAGCCGGTGAGGGCGAGTGCGGCCACGACCGACAGCGCCGTCACCCAGATCCGCGCCCCCGGCGGGCCCAGCGTGATCGTCAGCAGCGGCAGCAGCGCGCCGAGCGTGAACGACAGCATCGAGGCCAACGCCGCCTGCCAGGGGTTGGTGAGGTCGTCCGGGTCGATGCCCAGCTCGGCCTCGGCGTGCGCGCCGAGCGCGTCGTGGGCGGTCAGCTCCTGCGCGACCTGGAGCGCGAGCTGCTCGCTCAGCCCCTTCTCGACATACAGCCCGGCGAGCTCGGCGAGCTCGTCCTCGGGGTCCTCCATGAGCTCCTGACGCTCCGTCGCGAGCAGCGCCTCCTCGGAGTCGCGCTGGGTGCTGACCGAGACGTACTCACCCGCCGCCATGCTGAGCGCGCCCGCCACCAGCCCCGCGATGCCGGCGATCGCGATCGTGGAGGCGTCATCGGTCGCGCCGGCGACACCCATGACGATGCCCGCCGTGCTGACGATGCCGTCGTTCGCACCGAGGACGCCCGCGCGCAGCCAGTTCAGGCGGTTGTTGAAGCCCTCCCCGTGCGGCTCGCCCTCGTGCGGCCCGGGCTCCAGGCCGACGTCCGGCGTTCCGGCGCTCATGTCGTTCATCCTCCGCACTGCGCCGATCGGCCCGCAACCAAGGCGAGGCTGGCCTGAGCGACGCCGACCTGGTGGGCGAGTCGATGACTTCGTACGGGTTGGTTACCCCTCCCACTCGTCGGTTCCCCGCCCAGGCGGGGAACCGAGCGGCCCGCTACAGCCCCAGGTCGCGCGCGATCAGCAGCTTCATGATCTCGTTGGAGCCGGCCCAGATCTTGGTGACCCGGGCGTCGCGCCAGGCACGGGCGACGCGGTACTCGTTCATGTAGCCGTAGCCACCGAAGATCTGCACGCAGTGGTCGAGGACGTCGTTCTGGACCTGCGAGGTCCACCACTTCGCCTTCGCCGCGTCGACCGCCGAGAGCTCGCCCTTCGTGTGGGCGAGCACGCACTGGTCGACGTAGGCCTGGGTGACCTCGACCTGCGTGACGAGCTCGGCCAGCAGGAACTGGGTGTTCTGGAAGGACCCGATCGGCTTGCCGAACGCCTGCCGCTCCTGGGCGTACTCGACCGTCTCGTCGACGATCTGCGCCGCGTGCGCCAGGTTGGTGACGGCCGAGCCGAGCCGCTCCTGCGGCAGGAACTTCATCATCGCGATGAAGCCGCCGTCGAGCTCGCCGATCAGGTCGTCGCTGCTGACCCGGACGTCCTCGAACGCGAGCTCGGCGGTGTCCGACTCGTCCTGCCCGACCTTGTCGAGCACCCGGCCGACCGAGTAGCCCTCGGCCTCGGTGTCGACCCCGAACAGGGAGATGCCCTTCGCCTTCTTCTCCGGCGTGGTCCGCGCCGCGACCACGACCAGGTCGGCGGAGCCGCCGTTGGTGATGAACGTCTTGGACCCGTTGAGGATCCAGTCGTCGCCGTCCCGGACGGCGGTGGTCTTGAGGGCGGCCAGGTCGGAGCCGCCGGACGGCTCGGTCATCCCGATCGCCGTGAGCAGCTCGCCGGTGCAGAACGCCGGCAGCCAGCGCCGCCGCTGCTCCTCGTTGGTGAGGTGGACGAGGTACGGCGCAACGATGTCGGTGTGGATGCCGACGCAGCTCGGCAGGGTCATGTTGACCTTCGCCAGCTCCTCGGTCAGCACCGCGTTGAACCGGAAGTCGCCGGCCCCGGAGCCGCCGTACTCCTCGGGGACCTCGAGGCCCAGCAGGCCCTGCTTGCCCGCGGCGAGCCAGAACTCGCGGGGTAGCGCGTGGTCGCTCGCGTGCTCGTCGAGGTGTGGCACCACCTCGCGGTCCAGGAACTCCTTCACCGAGCTCCGGAAGGCCTCATGGTCCTCGTCGTAGATGGTGCGCCTCATGCGACCGATGTTACTGGCGGGTCACGACGCGGGCGAGACTTGGCCCGAAGAACGCACGTCGGCCGCGTTCGGATGGGACCCTGTTCCCACAGAACCCCCTGCACGAAGGGCTGCCGCACGATGGCTGAGTCGACGACGTCGCCCCCCGTGGTGCGCGCGCGCGGCGACGGCTGGGGGGACGACAAGGCGCGCCAGGCGATCCGGGTGATCGCCGAGGACGTGCGTCAGCGGACCGACTTCGGGACCTGCGAGGTCGAGGTGCTCCGGCCCGACGACATGCTGGAGTTCGTCGCGATCGCCGGCAACGACGAGGCCGATGAGGAGATGCTGCGGCGGGCCTCCCCGTTCGCGGCGATGAAGCCGGCCCTGAGCCTCGGCGCGGAGTACGGCGCCTGGACGTTCGTGGCCACCGAGTGGCTCACGCCCGAGGCCCGGCGGCTGCTGGACGAGTACTGCTGGATCCCGGAGATCGCCGAGACCAGCGACCCCGACTTCTGGCGTCCGTACGACATCCTGGTCGCCCGGATCGTCGACGACCGCGGCCACCTGCGGGCGCTGATGTACCTCGACGAGCCCAACAGCGGGAAGCGGCTGGGCCCGCCCGCTCTGCGGCAGCTCGCGAGCGACCTGCAGCTGTCGCTGCGTGCAGTCCTCACCGCCATCGAGCGCGAGGAGCTCTCGCAGCAGGTGCGCCTCACCGAGGCTGCCCGCGAGGTCGTGCGCGCCTCGTCCAGCCGGGTCGGCTACCGCGACCTGCTCGCCCGCGCTCACGCCCACCTGGTGATCGGCTTCAACGCCGACGACCTGATGGTCCACGACTTCGCCGCCCAGGAGCCCTACGAGAGCGCGGCCGCGCACCTGCCTCCGCAGCTGCTCGTCCCGGTCTCGGCGGCGGCGCGACGCGCCTGGGCGACGCAGTCGGTGCTGCTCGTCGAGGCCGGCAGGGTGTGGGGCGACGACGCCCTGGACTCCGAGCACAGCGACCATCTCACCCAGCACCTGGTGGACCACGGCGTCGCCGAGCTGGTGGTGGTGCCGATCGGCGCCGGTCCCGAGGCGCTCGGGATGTTCGTGCTGGCACGGTCGGTGGGCGGCGCCCGCTGGACCGAGAGCGAGAGCTGGGCGGCGCTCGGGATCGGCCACGACCTCGGTCGGGCCCTCCTGAGCACTCGGGCCCGGGAGCGCGAGCTGGAGCTGATCGCCGAGCTGCGCCGCCTCGATGCCTACCGCTCCGAGCTGATCCGGACCGTGTCCCACGAGCTCAAGAACCCGCTCGGCGTCATCGTCGGTCACGTCGAGATGCTCGAGCTGACGCCGGGACTGCCCGAGATCGCCGGGCCCTCGCTCCGAGCCCTGGGCCGCAGCTCGGCTCGGCTCACCAGCGTCGTCGACGACCTGCTGCTGCTCAGCCGGATCGGCAACCCCGAGACCCCGCTCGACCGCCGCCCGGTGCACCTGGCACCGATCCTGGCCGACGTGCTCGAGGACGAGACGATCCACGCGCGCCGGGCCGGGGTGGAGCTGTCGGCGCCCGCCTACGGCGATGCCGGGGAGCTCGTCGTGTCCGGCGACGCGAAGGAGCTGCTGCGGCTGGTCGCCAACCTCGTCAACAACGCGATCAAGTACTCCACGACCGGCGGCCGGGTGGACGTCGCGCTGGAGCGGGTCGGCGACGCAGTCGTCTTCACGTGCCGCGACGCCGGTCTCGGCATCTCCGACGACGACCAGCAGCAGCTGTTCAACGAATTCTTCCGGTCGACCAACCCCGACGCGGTGGCCCGGCCCGGCACCGGCCTCGGGCTGGCCATCGTCGCCCGGATCGCGAGCCGGCACGGTGGCCGGATCGAGGTCGACTCGGCCCTGGGCAAGGGCACCACGTTCCGGGTCACGCTACGCGGCGCGTGAGACCCGAACTCGCCCTGCTCGCGCTCGGCGCGGCCCTAGCCGCCGGCTGCACCGCGACACCGGAGTCCTCGCCGCCCGAGCGTCCCTCCCCCACGACCGCGTCCGCCACGCCGGGGCCGACGGCGTCCTCGGAGCCCACGGACCGCCCCACGTCGCGTGCGCCCGGGCCCCCGAGTGCCGACGGCACGCTGTCGGAGGCGGCGTACGGCCGTGGGAGCACACCGCCGCCGTGGCTCTTCCAGCGCGAGCTGCCCGAGGACGCCGACGGGTTCGGCGAGGTGCGGCCCACGCCACGGGGACTGCAACGGCGGGCCTTCACCCTCCCGGACCAGGTCCCTGCGCTGCCAGGCCGCGGCTACGCGTCCCGGATCGAGTCGCCGGCGCCGCGCGAGGTCGTCGCCCGCTCGACGTGGGCGCCCGGTTGCCCGGTCACCCGCGACCAGCTCGCATGGCTGCGGCTGACGTTCTGGGGGTTCGACGCCCGGCGCCACACGGGCGAGCTGCTGGTCAACGCAGCCGCCGCGGCCGACCTCGACCACGTGTTCCGGCGGCTGTGGGAGGCCCGGTTCCCGCTCGAGCAGGTGCTGATCGTGCGGTCGATCGACGAGGAGGCGCCGCCGACCGGCGACGGCAACGGCACCGGGTCGTTCGTGTGCCGCGCCGTCACCGGCGGTACGTCGTTCTCACAGCACGCCTACGGTCTCGCGATCGACGTCAACACCTTCCAGAACCCGTACCAGAGCGACGACGTAGTGCTGCCCGAGCTGGCCTCGTCCTACCTGGACCGGGACCGGGTGCGGCCCGGGATGATCACCGCTGACGGGCCAGTGGTCTCGGCGTTCCGTGAGATCGGCTGGTCCTGGGGCGGCGACTTCACGACGCTGAAGGACTACCAGCACTTCAGCGCGACCGGTGGGTGACCGCACAGCCTGGTCAGCTGTGCCCGGCCGGCTCCGGCTCGCGCTGCCTCTCGGGTCCGGGCCGGTCACCGCTCGGGGAGGGCTCCTCCTCGCGGAAGCCGTAGCGCTCCCACCACCGGCGCATCGGCCCGGGTGCCCACCAGTTCCACGCACCGAGCAGCTTCATGGTCGCCGGGACCAGGAGCGCGCGCACCACGGTGGCGTCGACCGCGATCGCGACCAGCATGCCGACTCCGATCATCTTCATGAAGAGCACGTCGCTGAACGAGAACGCCCCGATGACCACCATCAGGAGCAGCGCGGCGGAGGTGATGATCCGGCCGGTCTTCTGCAGCCCGGTCGCGACAGCCACGTCGTTGCGTCGGCCGGGAGTGGTGGCGCCACCGGCGCCGGCGTCCCACTGCTCCCGCACCCGCGAGAGCAGGAACACCTCGTAGTCCATCGACAGCCCGAAGAGGATCGCCAGCATCAGGATC
Source organism: uncultured Actinomycetota bacterium (assembly GCA_963826265.1). Classification (GTDB taxonomy): domain Bacteria; phylum Actinomycetota; class Actinomycetes; order Propionibacteriales; family Nocardioidaceae; genus Nocardioides. The sequence continues at coordinate 238,468 of CAWGWH010000001.1, read as the reverse complement.
GGGTTCGTGAGGTCGAGGAAGCCCTGCGAGGTGAAGTTGAGCAGGCCCTCGAGGTTGCCGTCGCTGAAGATCCAGGTGACGACGCCGAACGACGCGGTGATCGACAGTGCGTTCATGAGCACCGCCTTGACCGGCAGCACCAGCGAGCCGAAGGCGAGGAACAGGAGCACCATCATCACGACCACGACGATCAGCCCCATCCAGGGCAGGTGGTCGGAGACCGAGGTCGCGAGGTCGATCGTCTCGGCCGTCAGCCCGCCCACGAGGGCCTCGCCGCTCGCGGGCTCGACGTCGCGGATGTCGCGGACCAGGTCCTGGGACGCGGGTGTCTGCGACGAGCCCTCCCAGGACGCCCGCAGCAGCGTCACCTCGCCGTCCTCGGCGACTGGCTGCACGGCGGCGACGCCTGGCACGGCCTCGACCTCGCTGACGTAGGCCTGCACGTCGGTCGGGTCGGTGCCGTCCAGCAGCAGGTTGGCGTTTGACGTCTCGTCGCCGAACTCGGTCGCGAGCTTGTCCATCGCGATGTACGACGGGGCGTCGTCGGGCAGGATCCGGTGGTCGACCGAGCCCCACTTGACTCCGAGGAACGGCGACGCCAGCACCAGCAGTCCGGCCGTCACGCCGACGAGCACCCACGCCGGGCGGCGCATCACGCCACGGGCGATCCGCGCCCACGCGCCGTGGTCGTCGTCCGTGGGCCGGCGGCGGCGCAGCACCCGGCCCTTGTCGATCCGGCGGCCGAGCAGCCGCAGCGTGGCCGGCAGCAGGGTCAGCGAGGCCACCATCGCGACCAGCACGGCGGCGATGCCGCCGTACCCCATGGAACGCAGGAAGGCCTGGGGGAAGACCAGCAGCGACGACATGGCCGCGGCCACGGTCAGACCGGAGAACAGCACCGTCCGGCCGGCGGTCCGCATGGTCGTGGTGAGCGCCGCGCCGACCGCGCCGGGATCGTCGACCGGGCGCCGTGCCAGCTCCTCGCGGAAGCGGCTCACGACGAAGAGCGCGTAGTCGATGGCCAGCCCCATCCCGAGCAGCGTGATGACGTTGACCGAGAAGATGGAGACGTCGGTGACCAGGGTCAGGAGCCGGACGACGGCGAGCGCTCCGACCACGGCGACCGCTCCGACGAGGACCGGCATGGACGCAGCGACCAGGCTGCCGAAGATCAGGATGGCGAGGATGGCCACGACGGGCAGCGAGATGGTCTCGGCGCGGCGGAGGTCCTGCTCGGTGCGCTCGTTGACGTCGGAGAAGATCGCGAACGTCCCGGCGAGGTGGGTCTCGAGCCCGTCGGCGTGCAGGTCGCCCTCGATCGCCTCGAAGCTCTCGAGGTGCTCGTCCTGCGTCTCACCGGCCAGGGAGATCACGACCTGGGTGCTGCGGCCGTCCTGGCTGAGCAGGTCTGGGGAGGACGTGTCGTACCAGGTGACCACGCGGGTGGTCGTGCCCTCCGGCAGCCCGGCGAGCGTGGCCTCGACCCGTTGCTGGAACTCGGGGTCCTCGACGAGCAGCTCGTCGCTGGAGTAGATCGCGATCACGTCGGCGTTGTGGTTCCCGAGCGCCTCCCGCTCCCGCTGCAGGGTCTGCGACGACTCCGAGCCCGGGTCGTCGAAGCCGCCCTGCGAGAGCGACCCGAACACGCCGGCGCCGTACGCCCCGGCGGCGAGCGTCAGCGCCACCCCCGCGAGCAGCACGACGAGTGGCCGGCGAACGAGTACCTTGCTCCAGCGATCCAGCATCGAACTCACACCCTTCATGAAAGTTTACGGTGTAAACCGTAAACGGTGTAAACTGCTGCCGTCAAGAGTGATGGAGGAATCTGCGTGACCCAGACCAGCGAGCGGGGACTCACCCGCCGTGAGCGGCAGCGCGAGGCGACGTACACCGAGATCGTGTCGACCTCGCGGGCACTGCTGCGCGCGGGCAGCGACCTCTCGTTGCGGGCCGTGGCGTCGGGGATGGGGATGACCGCTCCGGCTCTGTACCGGTACGTCGCCAGCTACCAGGAGCTGGTCGACCTGGTCGCGTTCGAGATCGACATGGCCGCGACCGAGGAGTTCCGCGCGGCCGCGGCCACGCAGCCGGACGACGACCCGATGGCCCAGCTGATCTGCGCCTCGGTGGCGTTCCGGCGGTGGGCGCTGCGCGACACTGCGGAGTTCTCCGTGGTGTTCGCCAACCCGGTCGCGGAGTCCGCCTGCAACACGCGTCCCGAAGTGATCACGGCGTGGACGTCCGGGCTCTACTTCCACAAACTGATGATCGAGCTGTGGCAGCAGACCCACTTCGACCACCCCGACGTCGACGAGCTCGACCCGGTCGTGGCAGCCGCGTTGCGTGAGCCGCTGTTCCCGGTCGACGTCAAGCAGATCCCCGAGGGGCACCTCGGTCTGCTGTGGGTGTTCATGCAGGCGTGGGCGACGCTCTACGGCACGGTCACGCTGGAGGTCTTCGGCCACATGGACCCGCGGATCATCGAGAGCGGCTCGCTGTTCGCCTCGATGCTCGGCGACTGGCTCCCCCGGCTCGGCGTCGACGACGAAGACGGGCGCTACCGGAAACTACTGCTGGCCGAGATCGCCCGAGGCGAGTAGCTCCTCGACCCAGGCCGGCACCAGTTCGGTGGCCTGACCCCGGCGCGACACCTCGAAGTCGGTGCTGCTCTCGCTCGCGTCGAGGTTCAGCTCGACCGTTCGGGCGTCGCGGGCCGCGGCGTACTGCACGAAGGCGGCGGCGGGGTAGACCATGCCGGAGGTCCCGATCGACACGAACAGCTCGCACGAGAACAGCGCTTCGTGGACCAGGTCCATCCCGTAGGGCACCTCGCCGAACCAGACGACGTCGGGCCGCAGCCAGGCCCTCCCGCATGACGGGCACCCCGGCCGGTCGACGAGCGGCGCCGTCCAGGGGTGGCGGCTGTCGCAGGCCGTGCACCAGGCCGACCGGAGCCGTCCGTGCAGGTGGTGCACGCGCGTCGACCCCGCGCGCTCGTGCAGGTCGTCGATGTTCTGCGTGACCACGAGCAGGTCGTCCCCGAGCACGTCTTCGAGCCGAGCCAGCGCCCGATGCGCGGCGTTCGGCTCCACGCGAGCCAGCGCAGCGCGCCGCTGATCGTAGAACCGCTGCACCAGGTCCGGATCGTGGTCGAACGCCTCCGGCGTCGCCACCGCCAGCGGGTCATGGCCCTCCCAGAGACCGTCGGCGTCCCGGAACGTCGGCACCCCGCTCTCGGCCGAGATGCCGGCTCCGGTCAGGACGACCGTGCGCATCAGTAGTACCAGGGGTACGGCGACCAATCGGGGTCGCGCTTCTCCAGGAACTGGTCTCGGCCCTCTTCGGCCTCGTCGGTCATGTAGGCGAGCCGGGTTGTCTCCCCGGCGAACAGCTGCTGGCCGACCAAGCCGTCGTCGATCAGGTTGAAGGCGTACTTCAGCATCCGCTGGGCGGTCGGGCTCTTGCCGTTGACCAGCCGGCCCCACTCGAGCCCGGTCGCCTCCAGCTCGGCGTGCGGCACCGCGCGGTTGACGGCGCCCATCCGGACGGCGTCCTCGGCGCTGTACTCCTGGCCGAGGAAGAAGATCTCGCGGGCGACCTTCTGGCCGACCTGCCGGGCGAGGTACGCCGAGCCGAACCCGCCGTCGAACGATCCGACGTCCGCGTCGGTCTGCTTGAAGCGTCCGTGCTCGAGACTGGCCAGGGTCAGGTCACACACGACGTGAAGGCTGTGGCCGCCACCCGCCGCCCAGCCGTTGACGAGGCAGATCACGACCTTCGGCATGAACCGGATCAGCCGCTGGCACTCCAGGATGTGGAGCCGGCCGAGCCTGGCCCGGTCGACGGTGTCCGCCGTCTCGCCCTCGGCGTACTGATAGCCGGCGCGGCCACGGATCCGCTGGTCGCCGCCGGTGCAGAACGCCCACGTGTCGTGCTTGACGCTCGGCCCATTGCCGGTGAGCAGGACGCAGCCCACGTCGGAGCTGGTGCGCGCGTGCTCGAGGACGCGGAGGAGCTCATCAACAGTTTGGGGCCGGAACGCGTTGAGGACGTCGGGCCGGTCGAACGCGATGCGTACCGTGCCGTGCGCCCTCGCGCGGTGGTACGTCAGGTCGGTGAGGTCCTCGAAGCCGGGCACCGGGTCCCACTGGCCGGGGTCGAACGTGTCCGACACACCGTCGATCGCACTCATGGGTCGGCACGCTATCGGCAGCGGCGGCGGGGCCGGAATCGAGCCGGGGCGCGCGGTGTTGGGCGGGTATGGCACTTCAAGGCGAGTACGAGCCCAGCACCACCCGGTGGGTGCGCGAGCAGGTCGAGGAGTTCGAGGCCTCCGACGGCGAGCGCGCCAACGTCCTGGCCCGGACCGGCGACCCGATCGTGGTCATCACCTCCGTCGGATCCTCGAGCGGCAAGCTGCGCAAGAACCCCGTGATGCGGGTCGAGCACGACGGTCGCTACCTCGCGGTGGCGTCGTACGGCGGCGGCGCCGAGAACCCGGTCTGGGTCCACAACTTCCGCGCCCACCCGGAGGTGGATCTCCAGGACCGGGCCGACAAGGCGACGTACACGGTGCGGGAGCTGCCGGTCGGTCCCGAGCGCGACGAGTGGTGGACCAGGGCCGTGGAGACCTGGCCGACGTACGGCGAGTACCAGAAGAAGACCGACCGGCTGATACCGGTGTTCCTGCTCGAGCCCGCCGGCTGACCGCGGGTCGCTGACACAGGTCGCTGACATGGGGGTCTGCCGGCCCCAGAATGTGCCGGTGACCCAGACCCTGCCCTCCGCGCTGGCCGAGCCGACGGTGACGCCGCCGGCGCGCTGGGTGCTCGCCCTCTCGTTGGTGAACCTCGGGGTGATGTCGGGCTGGTTCGGCCCGATCCAGGTGCTGCTCGCCGAGCAGGCGCGCACCATCGCTCCGGGCGACAAGGAGGCGGTGCTGTCGCTGGTGCTGGGCGTCGGCGCGGCGGTCTCGACGATCTGCAACCCGCTGTTCGGTGCGTTCTCGGACCGGACGACCTGGCGGCGCGGTCGGCGACTGCCGTGGGTGCTCGGCGGCGCCGTCGGAGGGTCGCTTTCACTCGGGCTGCTGTCGGTCGCGGACTCGGTCGTGGTGATGCTGCTTGCGTGGTGCGGCGTCCAGGCGTTCCTCAACGCGATGTACGCCGCGGTCATGGCGTCAATCCCGGACCAGGTACCGGTCGGCCGCCGCGGCCTGATCGGCGGGCTGGTCGCGATCGCACAGACGATCGGCATCGTGGCCGGAGTCGGGATCGCGAGCGCGACCGACAGCATCGCCGCGGGCTACCTCGCGACCATCCTCTGGCTCGTCGTGCTGACGGTCCCGTACGCCCTCGGCTCCCGCGACGTGGCGCTGCCTGAGGGCTATCGTCCCGACGCGTTCGACCTCGGGCGGTTCATCCGGTCGTTCTGGATCTCGCCGCGCGAGCACCCCGACTTCGCGTGGGCGTGGATCACACGGTTCCTGGTCAACCTCGGCAACTACATCGGGACGCTCTACCTGCTCTTCTACGTCACCGACGGACTCGGCGTCAGCGACGAGGAGGCCGACGACCGGGTGCTGGTGCTGACCGCTCTGTACGCCGTGGCGACGGTGGTGACCACCGCGGTGTTCGGGCACTGGAGCGACCGGCTGGGCCGGCGCAAGATCTTCGTCGTCTGGTCCGGGATCGTGTCCGGCGTCGCGGCGCTGGTGCTGGCGATCCCGCAGACCTGGCCTGCGGCGGTGGCCGCGGCCGTCGTCCTCGGCTGTGCCTACGGCATCTACACCGCGGTCGACTTCGCCCTCATCACCCAGGTGCTGCCGGCCGCGGCCGAGCGGGCGAAGGACCTCGGCGTCATCAACATCGCCAACGCCCTCCCCCAGGTGCTGGCGCCGGGGGTGGCCGGGATCATCCTGATCGCGGTCCGCTCCGGAGGCGGGTCCGTGGCGACGTACGGCGAGGAGTGGTCGGTCGGCTACGGCGCGGTCTACGGGTTCGCGTTCGCCGTCAGCCTCCTCGGCTCCGTCCTCGTCACCCGGATCCGCTCCGTCCCCTGAGCTCTGGCCGAATCGTGTGTGGTTCCGGTCGAGTCGTGTCTCGTTCGAGCCGAATCGTGTCTCGTGCGCCATTGAGGCACGACTCGACGGGATTGAGGCACGACTCGACGCTAACGGGGCACGACTCGACGTCAGCCGGCGATGGTGCGGGCCAGGTTGGAGAGGTGCTCGAGCCGGGCGAGCTCGGACGCCAGGAACGCCGGGCCGCCGTGGCGTCCGATGACGACCGCGTCGTCCGCGCCCAGCAGGCAGCCCGCGAGCAGGTCTCCGTCGAGCTCGATCATCCGTTCCTCGGGAAGCTCGACCCAGCCGAGCGAGTCCGGCGCGGTCTCGGTCGCGCGGAGCACCCCGTCGGACCGGTGCACCCGGGCTCCCCAGTCGGCCCGGAACACGACGGGCAGCAGGTCGACCAACCGGTCGACCGCGCCCGCGCGGTGGCCGGTGAGGTCCTCGACCGCCTCGAGGTCGAGGAACACGTTTCCGCCCGCGGCGTACCTGCTGATCCACAGCACCTTGACGTCCCCGAGCTCCGTGCACGCGGACACGACCGAGTCGGGCATCGCGCCGTCGACCATCTCGAGGAACACGTCGTCGACCGCGGTGCCGTCGTGGCGCTTCTCGACGATCTCGATGGCCTCGATGTCGCCCCCGGCCTCGCCGATCGCGGCCGCCACCCGACCCAGGGACCCCGGGACGTCGGGCAGCGACACACGCAGCAAGAAGGGCACGTCTCGACACTAGCCGCGCGGCATTGCGGCGAGGTTTCGAGCGTCCACCGGATGAACGGGTCAGCGGAGGCGCTGCCGCAGACCCGTGGCGCGCTGCGCCCGGGTTGCGACCGCGGTCCGGACCGCGGCCTCAGAGCCGATGACACGCAGCCGGTCCTGGGCGCGGGTCACCGCGGTGTAGAACAGCTCCCGCGTCAGGAGCCGCGAGCCCTCCTCGGGCAGCAGCACGGTGACCGCCTCGGCCTGACTGCCCTGGCTCTTGTGGATCGTGAGCGCGTGCATGGTGTCGACGGCATCCAACCGGCCCGGGGCGAGGTCGGTGAGACCGTGGCGGGCGCCGTCAATCCGGGCCCGGAGCCGCCCCTCGGCCAGCACCGCGACGCCGGTCTCGCCGTTGTAGATCTCGAGGGCGTGATCGTTGGCCGTGACCAGGAGTGGGCGGCCGACGTACCAGGCGCCGTAGATCGGGTCGCCGGTTTCCTCGCCGAGCCACTGCTCGACCTGCCGGTTCCACAGCCGTACGCCGCGGGGACCCTCGCGGTGAGCGCAGAGCAGTCGGTGGCGACCGAGCGCCGCGATCGCACCCTCGGCGTCGCCGGCGAACGCGAGCCGGCGAACGGCCACTGCCTGTTCGACCAGCGTCGCGCGCAGGATCGCCGCCGGGCCATCGGTCTCGACGAACTCGACCTGGTCGGAGCCCGAGCGCAGCGCGGCGAGGACGACGTCGGCGTCCTCGGCGTCGCGCAGGGCCTCGGCCACGGCCTGGATGTCGGCGGCGGAGCGGTAGTTGGCCGAGAGGCCCCGCACGAGCACGTCGGGCAACCCCTCGACCAGGTCGGACAGCACCGCGCCGGCGCCGACGGACGTGAGCTGGCGCGGGTCACCGACCAGGATCAGGCGGGTCCGGCTCCGCACGGCCTCGAGCAGCCGCGCCATCATCGTCAGGTCGACCATCGAGCACTCGTCGACGACGATCACGTCGTACTTCAAGCGGTTGGCGCGGTCGTGGCGGAACCGGGTGGTGTTGTCGGGGCGCCAGCCGAGCATCCGGTGGAGGGTCATCGCGTCGGGTCGGCCGACCCGGTCCGCGAATGCGGCGGGCAGCTCGTCACCGACCGCCTCCGCCAGTCGCGCCGCCGCCTTGCCGGTCGGGGCACTCAGCGCGATCGACAGCGGTCGGTCGGACTGCGAGGAGAGCAAGGCGAGCATCCTCGCCACGGTCGTGGTCTTGCCGGTGCCGGGGCCGCCGGTGATGACGGTGGTCCACTGCCGGCAGGCAGCGACCGCCGCTGCTTCCTGCTCGGCGCTGAAGTGCTCGTCGCGTACCCCGTCGAGCGCCGCGGCCAGCGCCGCCTCGTCGACCGCAGGCGGTGGCTGCGCAGTGCGCTCGAGGACGTCGTCGGCGATCTGCTGCTCGAGCCGGTGGTAACGGTCGAGATAGAGGAGGCCGAGCTCCTGGCGGAGCACGCCCTTGTCCAGCAACGGCGAGTCGGCGACGGCGGCTGTCCAGGCGCCGGCGTCGGGCCAAGCCAGGCTGGGCTCGATGTCGCGGATGGTGGCGAGGTCGACGCCGACCGACCCGTTGCGGACAGCCCGCACCGCGAGCGCGGCTGCCAGCAACACCTCGTCGCGCGTCTCGCCGGCGAGGTCACCCGTGCGAGTGGCGACGTGGAGGTCTGTGGCCGACAGCACCCCAGCGCGGTTCATCGCACCGAGCAGCCCCGTCGCACCGGCGACGAGGCGCCGGTCGTGGTCACCGACCGGCTCGAAGATCTCGGTCACCGGGCCACCCCTCGGACGCGGCCATCGAGCAGGTCGGACAGCTCCTCGACCAGCGCCACGGGCGGCCGCCAGGCGAACACGCCGCACGGTTCGCCGTCGACCAGCGGAGTCGTCGGGCCACACATCCCCCGCAGGTAGAGGTACAGGACCCCGCCGAGGTGCACGTCCGGGTCGTAGCCCGGCTGGCGCCACCGCAGGAACCGGTGGAGCACGACGGCGTAGAGCAGCGCCTGCAACGGGTAGTCGGAGTGGCCCATCGCGGCGCCGAGCGCCTCGGGTGCGTAGGCCGCGGCGGTGAGTGGCTCGTCACGCGGCCCGAGCCAGTTCGTCTTGTAGTCGACCACCAGGTAGCGGCTCTTGCCGACCTCGTCGCGGACGCGCAGCACGACGTCGACCGAGCCGGTGAGGTACCCACGCAGGCTCTGGCCGCCGAGCTCGGGTCGGTCGAGGGCGTCGGCGAAGCCACGAACCGGGTCGCCCTCGGGGAGGTGGTGGCGGAGCAGCGGGGCGAGGTCGCCCAGTGTCACCTCACCGGTGAGGCCGAGGTCACCGCCGGCGAGCGGCAGCTCGAAGTCGAGCTCGCGCAGCCGGTCGCGCATCGGCACGTCCCGCAAGGTGACCCCACCGGCCAGGGAACCGAGCGGGGTGTCGTTCACGGCCACCAACGCCGAGATCAGCAGGTCCGGGTCGACGTTGACGGGCCAGCGCACCCACTGGTCGGCCAGGTGCCCCCGCAGCTCGGCCGCGAGGTCGTCGGCCTCTGGGTCGGCGTGCTCCAGCACCCCGTGTACCAGGGAGCCGAAGTCGGCGCCGACCGGGAGATCGGCCATCGGCGAGGGCGTCGCCAACGCCGGGTCGACGGCCGCCGCCTCGATCACCGGGAGCGGCGCCTCGTCGTCGAGCGGCACCTCCTCGGGCTCGCTGCCGACGCCCGGAACGACGACCGGCCCGACCCGGGTCAGCGACGAGTACGACGTACGACGCCACGCGGTGTCGACGTCGCGGTCGAAAGCCCGCACCGTGAGCCCTGTGGGCGCCTCGACCGGCACGTCGTCGCCTAGCGGCGCCGGGTCGGCCGGTTCGGGCACCGGGCCGCCTGCTGCCCGCCAGTGCTCGAAGACTGCGGCCGCGTCGTCGTCGGTGCGGTGGTCGAAGGCGTCGGGCACATCGGGCGACCCCGGACGTCGCCCCTGCAGCAGCCGGTGGAGGGGCGAGGCCGGGGTGTTGCGGGTGGGTGCCCACCAGGCCACGACCTGCGACTGTGCGCGGGTCACGGCGACGTACAGGAGTCGCAGCCACTCGCCTGCCTCCTCACGCTCCCACCGGGCGACGTGGTCGCGCCAGCCGCCGCCCGCACCCCCGCCGACATCGACGCACCGCCGCCCGTCGTCGTCGTGGAAGAGCGGCATCGACGGCTTCGGGACGTTGCGATCGGCCAGCGCGGGTAGGTAGACGACGGGGTACTGCAGCCCCTTGCTGGCGTGGATCGTCACCAGCTGGACGGCGGCCGCGTCGGAGTCGAGGCGCCGGGTCCGCTCGGAGCCACGACCGCCCCGCCCCTCGGCGACCTGTCGACGCAGCCACGTGAGCATCGACGCCACGCCGAGCCGCTCGGTGAGGCCGACCTCGTGGAGCGCCTCGCCGATGTGGCGCAGGTCGGTGAGGTGGCGCTCGCCACCGACCACGCCGAGCACGCGCACCGGCAGGCCCTCGGCGGTCGCCGCCTCGAGGACCGCCGCGACCCCCCGCGTCGCGAAGACCTCGGCCCACGCCCGCAGCCGGTCGGCGACCTCCTCGGTGAGCCGTTCGCCCTCGGCGTCGAGCCGGGCCGCGGTGTGGCCGAAGAACGCCGTGAGGGCGGCCGACCGGACCCGTTGGCTGCGATGAGGCTGCTCCAGGCCCTCGAGCAGCTGGAGCCACTCGACTCCCGCGGGCGTGGCGAATACGCTGCCGCCTCCTGCGATCACGGCCGGCACGCCGACGGCGCGCAGAGCCTCCTGCGTCCTGGCGAGGTCGGCATGGCGGTAGCTGATGACCGCGACGTCGCGCGGCTCGATCGGGCGCCCGTCGTACGTCGCGCCGGAGGCGAGCAGCGCCCGCACGTCATGGGCGAGGTCCTGCGCAACGAGCGGGCGCACCTGGCCGACGGTCAGCGGCGACGACCCGGCCCTGGCTAGCTGGTCGCGGCGGACCACCCGCAAGCGGAACGGGGCCGGGTGGGGCGCACCGGCGAGTCGGCTCTCCTCGTGGTGGGCGGTGACGTCGTGGACGACGATCCGGCTGTCGCCGAGCGCAGCACCGCGCAGCATCGCCTGGAAGGCCGACAGGAGCGCGGCGTCGCTGCGCCGATTGACGTCGAGGGTCTGCCGGGTCGCGGCGGTGCTGGCGGCGCGGAGGTAGGTAGCGACGTCGCCGCCGCGGAAGGCGTAGATCGCCTGCTTGGGATCGCCGATCAGCACCATCGTGGCCTGCCCGCTGAAGGCCCGGTCGAGTACCTGCCACTGAACCGGGTCGGTGTCCTGGAACTCGTCGACCAGCACGATCTGCCAGCGCTGCCGCATCCGGGCCCGGGCCGGGGAGTCGGGGTGGGTGAGGGCATCGGCTAGCTGGCTGAGCAGGTCGTCGTAGGAGAGGATCCCGAGGCGGCGCTTGCGCCGGTCGAGCTCGGTACGCACCTTCTGCGCGAACGCCACTCGCCTGCCGTGTGGTGTCGTGGCGTCGACGTCTGCCGGTTCCAGGAACGCCTGCGGGTCGCCCACGGCGGTGCGCGCGATCGCCGTCGCCTCGGCATGGCTGAACGCGGGCCCGGCCTCGTCGTAGGCGAAGGCCCGGAGGTAGAGGTCGGAGACGACCTCGGCGAGCAGGTCGTCGAGGTCCTCGACGAGTCGGGCGCGCGCGTCGGTGTCGCCTGCGACGCCCAGCGAGCCGAGCACGAGGGAGCAGAACTGGTGGGTCGTGGCGATGGTGGCGCCGTCGAACGACGCGAGGGCGGCGACGATCCGGCGGTGGCGCTGCCGCCGGGTCGCCGCGTCGCAGTCGAGCAAGAGCTCGAGCAGCTCCGACGGTGGCAGATCGGGGTCCCCCGCGAGCGCCCGCTCGGCCTCCACCAGCTGGGTCCGCACCCGCTCCCGCAGCTCCTGGCTGGCGGCGCGACCGAACGTGACGATCAGCATCTGGTCGAGGGTGGCGACGTCCTCGGCAACGTAGCGCGCGACGAGGGCGCCGATGGTCCAGGTCTTGCCGGTGCCGGCGCTGGCCTCGAGCACCGTGGTGCCCGTCGGCAGGGGCCCGCGGATGTCGAACGGCTCCATCACAGGGCACCCACCCGCTCGGCACCGGCGAGCAGCGGCTCCCACACCTGCCAGGCGTACGTCGCCAGGCCGTCGTCGAGCAGCCGCTGGATAGGTGCGTGGTCGCCGTACACCCGGACGTGGGCCGCGTCGGCGTCCTCTCCCGGGATGCCCATCGGACTGTTGCGGTCGGTCTCCCACATCCGGTTCGCCGCGGCCACGGGATCGAACGGCGCACCGACCAGCTCCTTGGCGTGCGCCTCCGCCCACGCGCAGCCGGTCTGCACCGGGAGCGGCAGCGGCCTGGTCATGCCGAGGTCGCGCAGCTCGACCAGCGAGCGCAGCCACTCGACCGCGCGGTGGTCAAGTGGGCCGGCCAGCGCCCGTTGGGGGCCCGCGCGCCCCCAGCCGACGGCATGGGAGGTGACGTGGAGGTCGGGGTAAGCAGCGCTGAGAGCGAGCAGGTCGACCCAGGCGAGCAGCCGTTGCCTCGGCTTGAGCCGGGAGTAGCCGAGCGAGACCAGCCGCGTGCCGAAGACGCCTGGGACCGTGCCCGTCAGCCGGCGCCCGTCACCGAGGTCGACGTCGACGTCGAGGCTGCGACGCTCGCCGTCGCGCAGCGCTGCCGTCCCGGCGTAGAGATCCTGCGCCTTCTGCGCGACCACGCCGAGAGCGCCCGTGCCGAGCCCGCCGGGCGGGAGGGTGCCGCTCAGCTGCTCGGCGGTGAGCACGGCTACGGCGTCGTGACCCGCGAGGACATCTCGCAGCAGGCGGTCGCCGATGTCCCACTGCTCCAGCGCGTTGAGGTCGACCGGGATCGCATCACCGACCTCGTCGGCGTCCCGGGGGGAACCGACGTCGAGCCGGCCGCGCAGGAACGCCCGGACCGGGTGCGCGAGGAAGTCGCGCAGCTCGGCGAGGTTGACGTCGCCCGGGGCTGCCGCGACGAGCGGTCCGGTCAGGAACGGCGCGGGCGAACGGCGCACGGACGTCGCGGCGCTGGCACCGGCGAGTGCGGCCGTGTCGAAGCTGAAGGGCCTGTCGCCGACCAGCGCCCCAGGGAGCAGGTTGCGCGCGTCGTACGGCTGCAACGGGTGGCGCACGAGCACGTCACCCGGCGCCGCCGCGGTGCGCGCGGCGGCGTCGAGGATTTCGCCGAGCGGTACGGCGGGCGGGCGGGACGCCCCGGTGTGCTCGTTGGCGCCTGCGTAGGTGACGACCAGCGTCTCGGTCGCGGCAAGGACGGCGTCGAGCAGCAGCTGGCGATCCTCGCTGCGGGCGTCACGTTCGCCGGTCAGGGGGCGACGCAGCAACGCGTCGTCGCCGTCGACCGACGTCGCCCGCGGAAAGACCCCGTCGTCGAGGCCGACCAGGCAGACGACCCGGTGAGGCACTGACCGCATCGGAACCATCGTGCAGACGGTCAGCGTGCCGGTGCGGAAGTTGGCGCGGGTGGGCCGCCCGCCGAGCCGCGACTGGAGCAGCGCGCGGACGTCGGGCAGCCGGAGGACGACCTCCCCGCCGTCACTGGCGGACTCGAGGGTCCGCGCCAGCTCGCTCTCGAGCTGGGAGGCGTGCCACGGCTGGTCGGGATCGGCCTCGGCCAGACCGGCGACCCCGGCGCGCAGGGTCCCCACCCACTCGTCGAGGGGGCCCGCCACCGCCAGCGCCGTGACGCAGCGGTCGAGTCGGTGGACCAGCTCGGCGAACCGGCCGAGCAGCTCGAGGTCGCCGCTACCGACGTCGTCGACGGGCAGGCCGCGCCCGACGTGGCGGTGGTCGTCGCCGCTCATCGCGGCCCCGAGCAGCAGCCGGTCCATCCCCGCTCGCCAGGTGTTGTGTGCGAAGCCCTGCATGTCGAACCGGCCGCGTTGTTCGGCGTCGAGCCCCCATCGGATCCCGGCCGCGCCAACCCAGTCGGTGATGCGCGACAGGTCGTCGTCATCGAGCGCGAAGCGGCGGCGTACGACGTCGGTGCCGGCCAGGTCGAGTACCTCGCTCGCGGTCACCCGGCCTCCGGCCAGCTCGACCAGCCTGGCGGCGACCCCGAGCAGCGGGTTGGTGCTCGACAGTGCCCGGTCGGCGAGCCGGACCCGTAGCCGGTGCGCGGGGTGCCCTTCGCCCACCACCCCCTCGAGCCCGAAGCCGGCCGCGATCAGGGGCGCGTAGGTCTCGATGTCGGGACACATCACGAGGATGTCGCGGGGTTCGAGCGTCGGGTCGTCGTCGAGCAGCCCGACCAGCACCTCGCGCAGCACGTCGACCTGGCGCGAGGCGCCGTGGCAGGCGTGGACCTGGAGGCTGCGGTCATCAGCCGCCGGCACCCGGCTCGCCCGCAAGGTGTCGTCGGGAGCACGGTTGGCACGCAGATCGTGCTGCAGCCAGCCCAGGAGCGTCGCCCGCTCCTCGACGACGGTCGGCGCGGGTGCCTCGACCCCCACTCCGCCGAGGACCCGGCTCAGCTCGCGGGTGTCGCGACCGAGCGAGGCGAGCAGCGGGTGGTGGACCCGCTCGGCAGACCGGTCGTCATCGCGCGCGACCACGCCACCGATCCCGCGCAGCTCGTCCCAGAGCGCAGCGGAGGGCTGCGGCAGCCACAGATGGACGTCGAGCTGCTCGCCGAGGGTCGCCAACAGCTCGACCTCGGTCACCGGGAGCCGGGTGTGACCGAAGAGCGAGAGGCGCCGGGGCAGGTCGAGGGTGGGATCGCCGTCACGCAGCCGTGTCAGTGTCGCTGCGTGACGCAGGTCGGGCGGCAGCTCGGCGACCTGGCCCAGCAGCCGGCGCCAGAGCTCGGGCTGCCAGCACAGGTCGGGGGCGAGCGCCCCGCCGGCGCCGTCGGTGTCGCGGCCCTCCCGCCAGTCGATGACCAGCTGCGGCCGTTGGCGGGCGTACGACGCGAAGAGCCCGGCCACGCGGCGCGCGACCGACCATCGACGGTTCTGCCGCAGCTCGGCGTCGTCGCCGGTCTGCCCGTGGCCGAGGTGGGCCGCCAGCGCCGCTGCCCACGGCTCGTCGAGCGAGGCGTCGATCGCCTCGAGGAGCGGCCACACGAGCTGGTCGGGCTCCCACGGGTCGTCGCGGTCACGGTCGAGCAGCATCGACACCAGCGAGTGGGGGCTGAGGAACCGCACGCCGGCGCACACCCCGTCGCCTGACCCGCCACCGGCGTCGCCCGTGCCGAGCCGGTGGGACAGCCGCTGCGCGACCCAGCGCTCGATCCCCTTGGCGGGGACCACGACCACCTCGCGCTCGAACGGGTCGGCCAGCGGTTCGGCGAGCAGGTCGGCGAGGCCGTCGGCCAGCAGGTCGGTCCGCTCCGCCCGGTGGAGGTGCAGCGCCACGGGCGACGACCCCCTCTCCTGCGACGACACCGGCGACAGGCCACAGGCTAAGGCCCCGTTCCGACAGGAGACCGGCGGCCGACCCCCGAAGCGGTCTGCCGCCGGTCTCCCCCGTCGGTCTGGCTACTAGTTGAAGATGCTGACGCCTCCTGGTCCGACGAGCAGCCCGAGGATGATCAGCACCACACCCCAGAGCACTCCCCCTCGGATCAGCGTCACGATGCCGGCGATCACCAAGATGACGGCCAGGATCCAGAGCAGTGTCAACATGAGCCCTCCTTGACGGTCGCACGGACGGCGACCGGCCGCTTCAACCTTCCATCGGCGCCGGACGCCGACAAGCACCCGAACAGGTGAAGCCCGGCAGACCTCGCGCCGCACTACGCTGCCGGGATGGCCAAGCAGGACCGGCAGGAGGGTCGCGACGAGACCGAGCAGGAGCGGCTCGACCGCAAGTGGGAGGACCAGCTCCAGGAGCTGCGGGTCATGCAGACCGGCGTCCAGCTGCTCGCGGGGTTCCTGCTCACGCTGCCGTTCCAGGCGAAGTTCGCCGACCTCGACACCTTCCAGCGGGGCCTGTTCCTCGCGCTGATGGTCGTGGCGGCCCTGACGACGCTGTGCGTGATGACGCCCGTGTCGGTCCACCGGCACCTGTCCGGACAGCACATCAAGCACCGGGTCGTTGCGTCGGCGCAGGTCGCGATGATGTCGGCGCTGATCGGCGTCGCGCTGCTCGTCGTCGGCATGCTCACACTGATCTTCGACGTGGTCGTCGCCCGGACACCCGCCCTCGTCGTCGGCGGATCGGCGGCGCTCATGGCGGTCGTCCTGCTCGCCGTCGTACCCCAGGTGCTCGAGCGCAAGGACTGATCCCCTGTCCCTCGTGAATCGGGCTGTGTACGGTTCCGGGAACGACGCAGCGCTCGGCCGGGCCGGGCTGGAGAGGCGGGGCGAGATGGCGGACGTGGACGCGGCACTGGACGCGGCGGGACTCACCAACCATGCCGTGCGCGAGTACGTCCGGCACTGGGCCGAGATCCTCGGACCCGAGCGGATCGAGGTCGTCAGTGCCGCCGACGACGCGCGCCTTCTCGAGGAGTCGCTTGCCGCCGGGGAGATCCAGTCCGCGGGTGAGGGCCGCTACTACTCACGCAGCTACTTCAAGGACACCGCGCGCTCGGAGGAGCGCACCATCGTCGCCACCAGCAACCCCGACGACGCCGGGGTCTACAACAACTGGCGGCCGGCTGAGGAGATGAAGTCGCTGCTGGTGGAGCGGATGCGCGGCCAGTTCGCCGGCAAGACGATGTACGTCATCCCCTACCTCATGTCGCCCCCCGGATCGCCGCTGGAGAAGTATGCCGCCGGCGTAGAGCTGACCGACAACCGCACCGTCGTGCTCCACATGATCCGGATGGCCCGGGTCGGGATCGGCATCATCAACGACCTCGCAGACCCGGACACCTTCGTGCGAGCGGTGCACGTGACCGGTGACCTCGAGAACCTCGGTCAGGGCACGCCGGACGACCAGCGCTACTTCGTGACCGTCGCCGACGAGCGGACCATCCTCCACTTCGGCTCGTCCTACGGTGGCAACGCGCTGCTCGGCAAGATCGCGCATGGCCTGCGGCAGGCGGCGTACGACGGCTGGGCGTCGCGCGAGTTCCTCTCCGAGCAGTTCATGCTGATCGGCATCACCGACAAGGAGACCGGGAAGACCTGGCACGTCTGCGGCGGCTTCCCGAGCGCATCGGGCAAGACCAACCTGGCGATGATGCTGGCACCCGAGGGGCTCGGCGACCGGTACCACGTGTCGTTCTACGGCGACGACATCGCGTGGCTGTGGGTCAAGCCCGAGGACGGCCGGCTCTACGGCATGAACCCGGAGTTCGGCGTCTTCGGTGTCGCCAAGGACACCAACGAGTCGACGAACCCGACCGCGCTGGAGTCCGTCGCCGAGGACACGCAGGTGCTGTTCACGAACGTCGCCTGGAACGCCGACACCTACGAGGTGTGGTGGGAGGGCAAGACCCCCAGGCCGCCGGCCGACACCCGGGGCTGGCACGACTGGAAGGGCGAGAAGATCTCCGACCGGTCTGAGCGCGACGACTCACCCTGGGCGCACCCCAACAGCCGCTTCACGACCACCCTGGCGAACGTGCCGAACGTCGCCGCGGACTTCGAGGACCCGGCCGGTGTCCCGATCGATGGCATCATCTTCGGCGGCCGCACCTCCGACCGGGAGCCGCTGATCCGCGCGATCACCGACCTTGCGGAGGGCGTCTACGACGGACTCACGCTCGGCGCCGAGGCGACGTTCGCCGCCGAGGGGGTCGAGGGGCAGCTGCGCTACGACCCGATGTCGATGCGGCCCTTCATGTCGTACGCCGAGGGCGAGTACGCCGCCCACTGGCTGCGGGTCGTGGGCGCCGCCACCGAGCAGCCGATCTTCGCCCACGTCAACTGGTTCCAGAAGGACCCCGAGGACGGCCACTTCCTGTGGCCGGGCTACCGCGACAACCTGCGGCCGCTGCTGTGGCTGATGCGGCTCAAGGACGGTGAGGTCACCGGCCGGCAGACCCCGGTCGGCATCCTCCCGACCGAGGAGGAGCTCGCGCTCGACGGCTGCGGTGTCGAGCCGCAGGACCTGGCCACGCTGCTCGACATCGACGTACCCCGCTGGCGCGAGGAGATGGGCTTCCGCGAGGACCACCTCAAGCAGTTCCACGGCCTCCCCGAGGAGATCTGGGAGGCCCACCGCCGGGTGGCGGCCGCCCTCGACGAGTCCAACTGACGCCGCGTGTGCCTCAGACCGTTCTATAGGTCGTTCTCAGGCACACGCCGCGAGTTGTGCGGCTCGTACCGACGCAGCTGTACGACGTGGTCAGGGTTCAGCTCGTCCAGCGTGCTCACCCCGAGCAGTCGCATGGTGCGCTCGACCTGGCCGCGCAGGATCTCGATCACCCGGTCGACGCCGTCGCGGCCACCGGCCATCAGGCCGTAGAGGTAGGCCCGCCCGATCAGAGTGAAGTGTGCGCCGTGGGCGATCGCCGCGACGACGTCCTGGCCGGACATGATCCCGGTGTCGAGATGGACCTCGACGTCCTGACCCACGGCCGCGACGGCCTCGGGCAGTAGGTGGAACGGCACCGGTGCCCGGTCGAGCTGCCGGCCGCCGTGGTTGGACAGCAGCACGGCGTCGACCCCGAGGTCGGCGCACCGGCGGGCGTCGTCGACGGTCTGGACCCCCTTCACGACCAGCCTTCCCGGCCACTGGTCGCGGATCCACGCGAGGTCGTCGTAGGTGACGGTCGGGTCGAACATCGTGTCGAGCAGGTCTGCCACCGTGCCGGACCACGAGTCGAGCGAGGCGAAGGCGAGCGGCTCGGTGGTGAGGAAGTTGATCCACCACGCCGGCCGCGGCAGCGCGTTGGCGACCGTCCGCGGCGTCAGGGTCGGCGGGATGGTCATGCCGTTGCGGACGTCCCGCAGCCGGGCTCCGGCCACCGGGACGTCGACCGTGACCAGCAGCGCGTCGTAGCCGGCCTTCGCCGCCCGGTCGACCAGAGCCATCGAGCGGTCGCGGTCCTTCCACATGTACAGCTGGAACCAGTGGCGCCCGGCCGGTGCCGCCGCTGCGACGTCCTCGATCGAGGTCGTGCCCATCGTCGACAGGGCGAACGGAATGCCGGCTGCCTCGGCCGCGGTGGCACCGGCGATCTCGCCCTCGGTGTGCATCATCCGGGTGAACCCGGTCGGCGCGATCCCGAACGGCAGCGCGACCCGCTTGCCCAGCACCTCGCGCGACGTGTCGACCGATGAGACGTCACGCAGGATCGAGGGCCGGAACTCGACGTCGGCGAACGCCTCGCGCGCCCGCGCCAGCGACACCTCGCCGTCAGCGGCACCGTCGGTGTAGTCGAAGGCCGCGCGGGGGGTACGACGCTGCGCGACCCGGCGCAGGTCGTCAACCGTGAGGCATCGCTCGAGTCGCCTCTCCTTCGGGGACCAGGTCGGCTGCTTGAACCGCAGCAGCGGCCTGAGGTCGCGGACCCGAGGAGTACGACGGTGCATGCCCGTCACGGTACCTACGCTCGAGCGCGGGCCGGCAGCAGCGGCGTCAGCCGGACCATGGCGATCGCCCCCAGCAGCGGCCCGGCACCGAGCATCGCAACCGCCAACGGCCAGCCCGCGGAGGCAGCGACCACGGGCACCAGCTGGATCGTCACGACGGTCAGCAGGAATCCGAGCGCGGTCTGCAGGGTGAGCGCGGTACCGACGTACCGCGGGTCCACGACGGTGCCAAGACATGCGGAGAACATCGCCGAGTCGGCGATCACCGACGCTCCCCACACCAGGAGCAGCAGGACGACCAGCCAGGTGGGTCCACCGAACGCGACTGCCGCGAGCAGGCAGCAGCAACCGCTGACCACCATGGCCCCGGTCGCGGCGCGGGCCCGGCCGAAGCGGTCCCCGACCCAGCCGGCGACCAGGCAGCCCAGCGCCCCGCAGAGCCCCAGCGCGACGAACGCGACCACTCCGACCGAGGTCCGTGACAGCGGGTCGCCGGCGGCGACCGCACTCGCGGCCAGGAACGTCGGCGCCCACGCCCACACCGCGTAGAGCTCCCACATGTGGCCGAGGTAGCCGAGGTTGGCGAGCCGGGGCGCCCGCTGCCGCCAGACGTCGAGCGCGGCGGCGGGCTGGAAGCCCTCGGATCTCGTCACGAGCGGCCCGACCACGATCCAGCGCTGGAGCACCGCGGCGACGAGCGCCAGCGACGCCGAGACGACGAGCGCCTCGCGCCAGGCTGACCCGAGCGAGCCGGCGATCAGCTGCGGCAGCAGGCTCCCCAGGGTCAACGCCCCGACCATGATGCTGACCGCGAGCCCGCGCCGGTCGGCGAACCAGCTCACCACCACCTTCATGCCCACCGGGTAGACGAGGGCCAGCGCGGCACCGGTGACGAGCCGCAGCACCACCGCCGACACCACGCCATCGACCAGGGTCGCGGTCGCGAAGGTCGCGGCGGCCGCGACCAGCGCCCCCAGCCCCATCAGGCGGGGCGGATGCACGCGATCGGGCAGGTTCGTGGCAGCCGAAGCCAGCGCCCCCGCCACGAATCCGAGCTGTACGCCGATCGTCAGCATCGCCTCGCCCACCCGACCGATCTCCCACTGCTCGCGCAGTGCCGGCGCAGCAGCCGAGGCGGCGAACCAGGTGGCGATCGCCAACACCTGCAGTCCCGACACGAGCAGCAGCTGCCGGACGGCGACCCGCCCGTCGGGAACGGCCGCCGTGCGGGAGTCGGTCACGGACGCATCCGGGGAGGGGTCGGGTCCGGCGGCAGGTGGGGCACGACCCGTTCGTGGTCTCGGTCGCGGACGGCCTGCCTGATCTGGTTGAGGTTGTTGCGGAGGAGGTCGCTGATCAGCTCGTCGGTGCGCGGGTCGTCGAGCATCTCGATCAGCACCCGGAGCGTGGTCTCCGTGACCTCACCGACGATCGCGTCGTACCCGGGGAGCCGTCCGATCAGGCGCGCGTTGGGATCCTGCCTGACCTTCTCGACGACCAGCGCCTTGAGGTCGTCGTGGTTCTCCTTGAGAGCGTCGGAGATGTTCCTCGTGTAGTGGCCCGTTCGGATCACCGTCTCCACCTCGTCGAGCACCACGATGGTCAGCGGCCGCTTCACCAGGCGCAGCGCGCGCTCCGCCAACCCGGAGGCCCGTTCGACGACAGCCGGCCGGCGCTTCCCCGCCCGCACGAGGAGCGCCCCGATCATCGCAGCGACCACGGACGCCCCGAACACCACGGCGAGGACGAAGAGCAGCACCTGGAGCGTGCTGAGCCCCTCGAGCCACCCCGACAGTCCGGACATGGGGTCATCCTGCCCGACTCGCCGGTCGCCGCTGCGGCGACTTGACCTCAGGGGTTGGACTCGTGCACCATGTCTACTTATTCAATGAACTTTGCTGAACAAATAGACAGTAGAGACTAGAAAAGGGTCATCATGCGCAAGCTCATCGTCCTGGGAGTCGTGGGCCTTCTTGCCCAGCTCGTCGACGGCTCGCTCGGCATGGCGTACGGCGTCACGTCGTCCACGCTGCTGCTCGCCGCCGGGGTCGCTCCCGCTGCCGCCTCCGCGGCCGTCCACTTCTCCGAGATCGGCACCTCGCTCGTCTCCGGCTTCTCCCACCACAAGCTCGGCAACGTCGACTGGAAGACGGTGAGCATCCTCGCCGTCCCCGGGTTCGTCGGCGCGTTCGCGGGCGCGACGTTCCTGGCCAGCCTGCCGGCCGACACGGCGAAGCCCTGGGTCGCCGGCCTGCTCATGGCACTCGGCTTCTACGTGATCTACCGGTTCCTGGTGCTCGGCGGCCGACGCCCCACGTTCAAGTCGAGGCCGGGCGCGAGATTCCTGGTCCCGATGGGCCTGGTCGGCGGCACGCTCGACTCGATCGGCGGCGGCGGGTGGGGCCCGGTCGGCACCACCACGCTGCTGTCATCGGGTCGCCTCGAGCCCCGCAAGGTGGTCGGCTCGATCGACACCTCGGAATTCGTGGTCGCCGTCGGCGGCTCGCTGGGATTCCTGTGGGCACTCAGCAGCCAGGGCATCCCGTGGGACTACGCGCTGGCGCTCCTCATCGGTGGTGTCATCGCGGCGCCGATCGCCGCCTGGCTGGTCAAGCATCTTCCGGCCCGCGTCCTTGGAGTCGCGGCCGGTGGCCTGATCGTGCTCACCAACACCAAGACCATCGCCGAGGCGCTGGGCGCTAGCGGCGGTACGGTCGGCCTCCTCGCCGCGGTCGTCGCGGTGCTGTGGATCTCCGGGATCGCCTGGGCCGTGGCCCAGGAGCGGAAGTCCCGCGCGGTCGAGCAGCACGAGGAGGTGTACGCCGGGGCCTGACCCTCCTCGGCGATCACCGGCGGCCGGCAGAACGAGCTTCTGCCGGCCGCCGTCGTACGAAGGCCGTGCCGCCCCGCGGCTCGGAATGCCTTGCCGGGTCGGCGACGTTGACCGTGAGTTGCTCACTACTCGGAGAGAGGAACCCCCGTGACCCGTAACCGCCGCATCCCCCCGTTCTGGGCGCAGATCCTGCTCGGGCTGCTGCTCGGAGTGGCGCTCGGCCTCGTCGCCCGCGCCTACGACGTGGCCGGCCTGACCGAGTTCCTCGAGATCCTCGGCGGCACCTTTGTCACCCTGCTCAAGACGATCGTCGTGCCCCTGGTCTTCCTCGCGATCGTGGTGAGCATCAGCCGGCTCCGTGAGGTCACCAACGCCATGCGGCTGGCCGGTCAGACCCTGGTGTGGTTCGCCATCACGGCTGCCATCGCGGTCACGATCGGCATCACCCTCGGCCTGCTCACCGACCCCGGCTTGCGCACCAGCGTCGACAGCGGCACGGCGGCCCAACCCGACAGCACCGGTTCCTGGCTCGACTTCCTCACCGGGATCGTCCCCGCCAACATCCTGGGACTGACCGGCTCCGTCGAGGAAGGTGCGGTCGCGCTCGACTTCAACGTGCTGCAGATCGTCGTGCTGGCGCTGCTGATCGGCGGCGCGGTGCTCAAGACCGGCGAGAAGGCAGAGCCGTTCCTGCGGTTCGCCGAGTCCTTCCTGGCGGTGATCCAGACCGTGCTGTGGTGGATCATCCGGCTGTCCCCGCTCGGCACCTTGGGCCTGATCGGCGCCGCGGTGGCGACGTACGGCTGGGACCTCGTGTCGCCGCTCGCCGTCTTCACCGTCGACGTGTACGTCGGCTGCCTGCTGGTCCTCCTCGGCGTCTACCCGCTGCTGCTCCGGCTGCACGGGCTCAGCCCCGTGAAGTTCTTCTCCGGCGCCTGGCCGGCCCTGCAGCTGGCGTTCGTGTCGCGCTCCTCGGTGGGCACGATGCCGGTCACCCAGTACGTCACGACCCGCAACCTCGGGGTCGCGCCGGAGTACGCCTCGTTCTCGGTCCCACTCGGCGCCACCACGAAGATGGACGGCTGCGCGGCGATCTACCCGGCCCTGGCCGCGATCTTCGTCGCCCAGTTCTTCGGCGTCGAGCTCGGCCTCTCCGACTACCTGCTGATCGCGTT
Source organism: uncultured Actinomycetota bacterium (assembly GCA_963826265.1). Taxonomy (GTDB): domain Bacteria; phylum Actinomycetota; class Actinomycetes; order Propionibacteriales; family Nocardioidaceae; genus Nocardioides. The sequence goes on along the minus strand of CAWGWH010000001.1, from coordinate 215,181 downwards.
CGTGTCGGTCGTCGGGTCGGCGGCCACCGCCGGTCTCACCGGTGCCGTGGTGATGCTGACCCTGACCCTGACCACGTTGGGCCTGCCGCTCGAGGGTGTCGGCCTGCTGCTCGCGGTCGACCCGATCCTCGACATGATGCGCACGATGACCAACGCTGCCGGCCAGGCACTGGTGCCCACGATCGTGGCCAAGCGGGAGGGGCTGCTCGACCAGGCGGTGTACGACGGCGACCGCGCCAGCGACCCGATCGGGGAGGCGCAGCAGCGGCCACTCGCGGCCTGACCGGGTCGGCCAACACCGATGAATCCTCCGGCCTCTCCCGGTCTGACCCAGCACAGATCGAACCAGCTCGGAGGAGACCATGACCACCATCGCCGCCACCGCGACGACAGCCCCCACCGGCACCACCGCCCGACGCGTCGGCACGACCCTGCTGGTGCTCGTCTCGGCGTTCCTGCTCTTCGACGCCGTGATCCACATCCTGAACACCCAGGTCGTCGCGGCGGCGATGGCCGACCTCGGCTACCCGGCGTGGACGGCAACATTCATCGGCGTGCTCGAGCTCGTCGGCGTCGCCCTGTACGTCGTGCCGCGAACCCGCGTCCTGGGAGCCGTCTGGCTGACGGCGTACCTGGGCGGCGCGTTCGCCTCGCAGGTGCGGATCGAGGCGCCGGTGTTCTCCACCGCGCTCTTCCCCGTGTACGTCGGGCTCGCGCTGTGGTCCGCCGTGCTCCTGCGCGACCCCGAGGTGCGCCGGCTGGTGCGCCGATGACCGACCTGGTCGCCACCGCCCGGCAGCTCCTGTCCACGAACCGGTACGCGGTGCTCGGCACCGTCGACGGCGACGAGCCCTGGGTCAACCCCGTGTGGTTCGCCCACCGCGGCATCGACACTCTCGTGTGGGTCTCCAGGCCCGGCTCCCGCCACTCGCAAGCGATCGCCGCGGTGCCGCGGGTGGCCGTCACCGTGTTCGACAGCTCCGTCGTCCCCGGGCACGCGACTGCGTTCTACGGCCGCGGCACGGCCGGCGAGTGCCCCGAGGACGAGCTCCCCGAGGTGCTGGCGGTCTTCACGGACGAGTCGGAGCGGCAGGGCATCGGCTCGTGGGCCGCGGAACGGGTCTCGGGCGAGGCGGAGTTCCGGCTGTACGTGGCGCGGCTGGAGGAGGTCTCCTTGCTGCTCGACGACGGCGGCCCGGACATCCGGGTGCCGGTCGACCTCCCGCCCCACTGACACACGGCCCGGTAGCTGGCGACCGCGACCATGGGGCTCAGCTCGGCCGCTTCATGTAGAGCTCGGTGAACTCCTGGCACCGGCCCTCCTCGTCGAAGCGGATCAGGAAGCAGTTGTCGTACGTGGTGCTGACGGGACCGCCCGGTCGGTCCCGGTAGACCGACGTTCCGGTGGCCACGACGGTGTCGCCGTCCACGGCGAAGGGCGTGTAGTGCGCCTCGTAGGTGTCGGGTGCGTCACGGGTCGCGGTCCCGGCGGAGTCTCTCTCGCCCAGCCACGACGCAACCACCGCGTCCCGGCCGAGCACCGGCTCGTCGTACGGGTGGTAGCGGTAGGCGACGTCCTCGGCGAACAGCGCCGCGATGTCGTCGCGATCATAGGTCCGCCAGGCAGCCACGTACCTGTTCAACCAGGCCTGGGCGGTCTCGCTGTCCATGACTCAGGCTCTCACGTCACGCCGTGTGCCCGGGGGCGTCGACGTCAGCGCCTCACCCGGAACCACCGGTGGCCGTATGCCTCAAGCGCGAGCTCGACGCTGCCGTCGGCACCGGCCTCGAGCTCCTCGTGGGCGAGCAGGTCCTCGAGCCGGACCGGCTCGGCACCGGCGAGGTCGTCGGGGTCGAGCTCCACCGTCGTGCTGACCGGTTGGGCCGACACGTTGTGGACGGCGACGACCGACGAGCCCTGCCAATGGCAGCGGTGCGCCAAGATCTCGGGGTGCGGCTGCGACAGCACCCGGAAGTCACCCCAGCCGAGCTCCGGGCACTCGCGATAGGTCTGGATGAGCGACCGCAGGAAGTTCCAGAGCGAGTCGGGCTCGCGCTTCTGGTCTGCCACGTTCACGTGCTCGGGTCCGTAGCCACCCGTCACCACCGCCTGCACGAGGCGGCGCGGCGGCGCCGTCGAGAAGCCACCGTTGCGCGCGTTCTCCCACTGCATCGGCGTACGCACCGCCATCCGACCCTCGGCCGCCAGGTCCTCGCCCATCCCGATCTCCTCGCCGTAGTACAGCGTCGGAGTGCCGGGCAGGCTGAAGAGCAGGCTGTAGGCCATGCGGATCCGGCGCGGGTCCCCGCCCATCATCGGCGGGAGCCGGCGCTTGAGTCCGCGCCCGTAGATCTGCATCTCGGGCTCCGGGCCGAACGCGGCGAAGACCTCCTGACGCTCCTCGTCGGTGAGCTTGTCGAGGATGAGCTCGTCGTGGTTGCGGACGAACGTCGCCCACTGGCAGTCGGGATGGATCGACGGTCTCGCTTGGATGGCCTTCGCAAGGGGGCGGGCGTCCTCCCTTGCCAGAGCGAGGTACAGCGCCTCCATGCCGATGAAGTCGAACATCATGGTCAGCTCGTCGCCGTCGGAGCCGCCGAAGTACGCCAGCTGCTCCTCATGGGGAAGGTTGACCTCGCCCAGCAGGATCGCGTCGCCGCGGCGCCGGCCGAGGAACGAACGCAACGCCTTCAGATACGCGTGCGGGTCCCCCGGGACGTCGTCCTGCATCGTGTCGATGTCGCTGATGAGGAACGGCACGGCGTCCACCCGGAACCCGGCGAGGCCGACCTGCAGCCAGAACCCGATCGATTTCGCGATGTGCTCGCGCACGTCCGGATTGGCGAAGTTCAGGTCTGGCTGGTGGGAGTAGAAGTGGTGGAGGTACCACTCGCCCGTACGCCCGTCGAGCTCCCAGACGCTGTCCTCCTGGTCCGGGAAGACGACCTTCGACGACGTGTCGGGCGGCGGGTCCGAACGCCAGACGTAGTAGTCGCGGTAGGGGTTGTTCTTGCTGCGCCGGGCGGCCTTGAACCACGGGTGGTCCGCCGAGGTGTGGTTGACGACGAGGTCCGCGATCACCCGGATCCCCCGGTCGTTCGCGGCGCGGACGAGCTCGACCGCGTCGCCGTGCGTGCCGAGTCTGCTGTCCACCCCGAACAGGTCTGTCACGTCGTAGCCGTCGTCCCGGTCGGGGGTCGGGTAGAAGGGCATCAGCCACAAGCACGTCACACCCAGCTCGGCGAGGTGGTCGACGCGTTGGGTGAGCCCTCTCAGATCACCGATGCCGTCGCCGTCGGAGTCGTAGAAGGTCTCGACGTCCACGCAGTAGATGACGGCGTTCTTCCACCACAGGTCCCCGGTGCTCACGGTGTGCGGCACGGCTCAGGCCTCCCGGAGGGCGGGCAGCACGTGCTCCCCGAAGGTGTCGATGAAACGTTCCTGCGACTGCCCGACGTGATGCAGATAGATCTCGTCGAAGCCGATCGCGGCGTACTCGGCGAGCCGGTCCTGGTGCCAGCCGAGCTCGGAGGAGACGTCGACCACCGTACGGACCTTCTCCACCGTCACATCCTGTGACAGCAGGTCGAACGCCTCGACCGTCTCGGTGTCCCACGACACCGGTTCCGCGAAGACGTTGCTGCGCCACTGCTCGTGGGCGATCTGCTCGGCCTCTGCCTCGGTCGGAGCCCACGACAAGTGCACCTGCAGGGCCAGCGCGCCGCTGCCACCGGCGCCACGATGCGCCTCGACCATCTCGCGCAGCCGGTCAGGGTGCTGGTTGACCGTTACCATTCCCTCGCTCCACGCAGCGACCCGCGCCGCGCTGCCTGGCGAGACCGCCGGGCCGACCAGCCTGGGACGCGGCTCGGGCACCTCCCAGAGACGGGCACGGTCGACGGTCACGAGCCCGTCGTGGCTGACCTCCTCGCCTTCGAGCAATCGGCGGATGACGTCCACGCACTCCTCCAGACGCCGCGTCCTCAGCTCCTTGCGAGGCCACCCGCCGCCGGTGATGTGCTCGTTGCTGGCCTCCCCGCTGCCCAGTGCCACCCAAAAGCGACCGGGGAACATCCCTCCGAGCGTTGCGACCGCCTGGGCGATGACCGCCGGGTGGTAGCGCTGCCCCGGTGCATTGACGACGCCGAATGGAAGCGTCGTCGTCGCGAGCGCCGCTCCCAGCCACGCCCAGGCGAACGCCGAGTGCCCCTGGCGGTGGCTCCACGGCGAGAAGTGGTCGGAGCACATCGCAACCTCGAACCCGGCTGACTCGGCTCGCTGTACGTCGGAGAGGAGCTTGCCCGGGGCGATCTGCTCGTGGCTCGCGTGGAACCCGAAGCGCGTCATGTGCCGATCCGCGCGGACGTAGTGCCCCAGTGGGGCCGGTCGCGTCCGTCGTCCACCGGGACGTCGTCAGTCATGGTTCATCGTGCCCAGGATGTGCCGGTTCATGCGCACGGGTCGCCCCGCCGTCTCGGTGACAGGCGACGGCCGGAACTCAGTCGGCCAGCTCCACCGGCTGAGCCACCGCATCGACCAGTGCCCCGTTGCGGAGCACGGTGATCTCGACGCGCGACCCGATGGCGTCCTCGCGCAGCAGCCGCTGCAACGACTGCGCGTCACCCAGCGACGCGCCGTTCACCGCCAGGACGAAGTCCCCTCGCCGTAGCCCGGAGCTGGCCGCGGGGCTCCCGTCCACAACCTCGACGACGCGCAACGCGGCACGCCGACCGGTGCGCTCCTGCCACCGGGTGGGCAGCGGCGCCGGGCCGGTGACCAGCCCCAGGTAGGCGCGGCGTACGGCCTCGCCTCGCACGAGCGACCCGATGATCCGGTGTGTCGTCGCGTTGATCGGCACCGCGAGCCCCAGCCCGATGCCGGCGACCGCGGTGTTGACACCGACGACTCGCCCTCGGGCGTCGGCCAAGGCGCCACCGGAGTTGCCGGGGTTGAGCGCCGCGTCGGTCTGGATCACGTCCTCGATGATCCGCACGGTGCTGCGCCCTCGTGCGGGCATGCTGCGACCGAGGGCGCTGACGACGCCGACCGTCACAGAGCCGGCAAGGCCCAGCGGGTTGCCGACCGCGACCACCAGCTCACCGACCCGGAGAGCGTCGGCGTCGCCGTACTCGGGCGGGGCCGGCAGCTCGCGGTCGGCTCGGAGGACGGCGAGGTCGGAGAGCGCGTCGCGGCCCAGCACCGTCACGGCGGTGACGGTGCCGTCGGCGAAGGCCGCCTCTCCCGCCGTGGCCTCGCCCAGGACGTGTGCGTTCGTGAGGAGGTGTCCCTCGTCGGTCAGCACCACTGCTGACCCGGCCGACTCGCCGCGCCGGCCCGGCACCCGCAGCGCCGCGACGCGGGGCGCGAGCAGCTCGGCCACCCCCACGACCGTGGCGGAGTAGGCGTCGAGCGGTGACTCGTCGGTCATGGCACGTTCAACGTCACCGGGCGGTCGACCCATCCCTCGTTCGCCGTAGGCGTAAACGACACCCAGAAATGCCGGCGGCGGCCACGATGCGTGATCGTGACCGCCGCCGGGACGTGCGTCGTTACTACAGGCCGCGTACGTTCTCAGCCTGCGGGCCCTTGGGGCCCTGCGTGACGTCAAACTCGACCTTCTGGTTCTCGGCGAGCGACTTGAAGCCGGTGCCCTGGATGGCGGTGTGGTGAACGAACACGTCCGCCCCGCCACCGTCCTGGGCAATGAAGCCGAAGCCCTTGTCGTCGTTGAACCACTTCACGGTGCCTTGTGCCATTTTGGTAAACCCTCATTCGGTGTTCGACGCGGAAAGCACTGTGCTAACCGCGGAGCTGAGACATCTGTCCTGCCCTGATGTCCATTTGACCGAAGACCAAGAAACCGTGTGACCGATGCCGGCGACCCGAGTTGCGAGCGCCGAGAGGCCGGAGCCCCTTCAACAGTCGTTACCCTACCCCGGATCGGGCTGGACGACGCATCGGGCGGTGCCACCGATGACGGTCTGGGGCTCAGCCTCCGGTCCAGGGCCCCGACAGCAACACGAGCGCAGCGAAGAACGCGATCGTCACCGGAGGTAGGCCACGTCAACCATGACAGAGCTTTCGACGCAGTACAGCCAGCCGGCTCGGCTGCCGATTCCTCACGGGATCTTCACGCTTGGTGCGGTGTGGAGCACCGGGCTGACCCGGTACGGCCAGAGACTGCGACGGTGCGGTGCATCGTCCATTCAGGATCTGCGCGCCTGTAGGGATTCGAACCCCAAACCTTCTGATCCGTAGACGCGGCGGACTTGTCTCGGGCGGTCTCGAACGGTCGCAGTACGTGTGCCGCAAACTCGTTCGGCAACGGCCGCGTGTGGCTTGGCCTCATCCGGTTGCAGTCATTGTTGCAGTCAGAGCTGCGTACGTACCAACCCGCTTTGCACGTCGTCGGATGCCTGTTCACGGACAACCGCTCGTGATCGTGCATTCAGGCGTGGCGTCCACCGTTCGGCAATCTGCGGGAGCGATGCCCACGGGGGGCGAATGCGACTAGCGATGAGATCAACTGGGTGTCCCTATGGAGAGGACGCGCACTCATCTAGCAGATGAGCGGCCCGTTTCCGTGAGTAGCAGTCGGCGCGAGGGCTGAGCGGCTTTTCGGAGCCGAAACCTCGGTGAGAGACTTCCCTTCGGCGGCCGGGCACGAGTAACTTGAAATCTCCCCCGCAAGAGCCCTCGTCGTCCCTGCGGAGCGGCGGCGGGGGCCTCACTCTCATACGACGCGAGCGTGCTGACGTCCGGGGCGGACAACCCCCCGATGTCCGCCTCGGACGTCAACTCCCCCGATGTTCAGGGTGTGCTCGTGCGTAACGAGCGCGACCGCCCTGAAGTCTGAACCGAGCCGCAACGGCAGGAACACGGTTCATCCTGCGGAGCTTTGCTCATGCGGTCCTCCGACAGCAACACGGCGTCGGGGTCCGGGACGCGGGAATGCTGCGAGTCTTACACACCTGTTCCTCGAGTGCCAACAGGCGTGATGATTCACCTGTCCGCTGCGGGGCCGTGAGGTTTCGAGGCTACGGCGTGAGCTGCTCGGCGAGTCTGGTGTCACCACGCCGCCCGTGATGACGGCACTCCGAGCTGGCGGTGCTTCCGCGCGCGGTAGCCTGCAATCGTCTCGAAGGAGCGGCGTGGTGACAGACCCGGACACGATCCTCGAGAGTCTGCGCCGCTTCGCCGCGGCGCTCACTGGCGGCTATGGCATCGGCGATGTGCTGCACAACCTGACCGAAGAGATGCCTCGGGTGCTCAACCTGACCGGAGCCGGAGTGACTCTGGTCCATGACGGACGACAACGCTTCGTTACCGCCGCCATCGAGGCGATCGCCGACCTCGAGCGCGTGCAGGAGAACTTTCAGAAGGGCCCGTGCATCGACGCCGTGGCTGCGGCACTACCGGTGACCGTGCCTGACATCGCTGCGGCGGACGTCGCCGAGACTTGGCCGGACTACATCAAGGCCGCCAAGGAGAGCGGGATACGGGCTGTGGCTGGCATCCCCATGCAAGCGGACGCGGTCGCAATCGGGGCAGTGAACCTCTACGACAGCCAGCCCAGAACCTGGACAGCCAATGATCTTCGAACCGCCGGGATCTTCGCCGATATCGCCACCGGCTACCTGGTGCATGCCTCGGCTGCACGGCAGCAACAACGCACTGCCGATCAGCTGCAGCAGGCACTGAACACCAGACTCGTCATCGAACAGGCCAAAGGTGTGCTCGCAACCAAGCACGCGATCAGCATCGACGACGCGTTTGGCCGACTGCGCAGATACGCCCGAGACCACCAACAGGGCATCCACGACGTCGCCCGAGGCGTCGTCAAGGGCGAGATCCTGCCCTAAACGCCACCGAGATGCCTCCCCCAGCGCCCGCTCATGGCTGCGGGTTCAGGCGGTCAACGCAGGCATGTGAGTGCGGTTACGACTCGCTGGACATGGCGAGGCGGCGGCTTGCGCCGTCCCGGCGGTGCGACGGAACGGGCGACGGTGTTGCCGACTGGTCGCTTGGGGCGTAGCGGGCCCGGCTCCCCGGCGTACGGTCGAAGGCGATTCGTACCGTTGCCCCAGACCCCCGCGACCGCGGGTCGTGGTCGTCGATCGATTCCACCCACAGGAGGATGACGTGAACGCCCCGAACCCCAGCGTCGCCCACCCGGGAGGCCCCGATCGTCCACGCAGGCCGAAGGTGCTGATCCTCGACGTCAACGAAACCCTGTCGGACATGTCGCCCATCGGAGGGAGGTTCGACGACGTCGGCGCGGATGCGCACCTGGCCAGAGCGTGGTTCTCCGGGCTGCTGCGCGACGGGTTTGCGCTCACCGTCGCCGGCGAGAACCCCTCCTTCGCGGGGTTGGGCGCCGAGGGCCTGCGGACGGTCCTGGCCGGGATCTCGTTGAACCAACCGGTCGAGGCCGCGGTCGAGCACATCATGGACGGCTTCGCAGGGCTGGCCGTCCACCCGGATGTCCCCGCTGGTGTCCGCGCGCTGGCCGGGTCGGGGATCCGCCTGGTCACCCTCAGCAACGGGTCGGCCTCGATCGCTCAGGGACTGATGACCGACGCCGGCCTGGACGATGCCTTCGAGTCCTTCTTGTCCGTGGAGCAAGCAGGAATATGGAAACCCGCGCCGGGCGCCTACGAATTCGCTCTGGAAACCTGTCGGGTCGACCCGTGGGACGCCATGCTCGTGGCCGCTCACCCATGGGACACCCACGGCGCGATGCGCGCCGGACTGGCTGCGGCCTGGATCAACCGGACCGGCGGGAAGTACCCGGACTACTTCCGAGCGCCGGACCTGGAGGCCGACTCACTACCCCAACTGGCCGAACAACTCCGGTAGATCGGCCACCAGCCAAGGGCCGACCGCGCCTGGACGGTGCGAGTGAAACGGGTGTGGGCTCACCCGCCCGAACGCCGGAGTATCACCCCGGGGGAGCCGTGACCTCGGCGGCGCACTACTGCTTCTCCCGCGCGTAGCCAAGTCAGGTCGCCACGAAGCGGGTGATGTGATCGGCGAGCGCCGGCGCCTGGTCTTCCTGTAGGAAGTGCTTGCCAGGCAGCCGGATGATGTCCGGAACCCCCGCGGCACGGCGGGCCGCCTCTCCGTGCCGCGTGAGCTTCAGGGCGGGGTCGCGTTCCCCCCAGATGACCTGGACGGGGAAGGCCCCACTGCGCAGCGCACCGACGTACAGGTCGCGCTTGGTGCGGGTCAGTTCGAATCCCCGCATGATCTTCAGGAACGCCGCGCCCCCGTCTCCTCGCCGGAGCAGGTTCAGGTAGGCGTCCAGTTCGGCCCTGGACACCGCCGACTGGTCGGCGATGCCCTGCTGGCGCATCAGCGCTCGGAATACGGGCTTGTTCATGGTCTTGAGGTAGGCGAAGCCGACGACCGGGACGGCAAACGGCTTCATCACCCACGGGCGGCGAAACGTGTCCACCTCGACAAGGGTGTTGAGCAGCGTGAGCGAGGCGACCCGCTCAGGAATCGCCGCAGCGAGCTCGAATCCGACGGGACCGCCGAGGTCGTGCACGACGAGGTGGAAGCGGTCCAGTCCGAGGGCCTCGACGGCTGCTCTGGCCCACCCGCCCAGGCCGGTCCAGGTGTAGTCGAAGTCCTCGGGTCTCGCGGCGAACCCGAGTCCGGGCAGGTCGAACGCGAGGCCGCGCAGGCCACGTCGGGCCAGCTCGGGTACCAGCTTGCGGTAGAGGAAGGACGACGCGGGCACCCCGTGCAGCAACACCACCGGGACGCCGCTGCCGGCATCGAGCACGAAACTGTCGACCCCTGCGGCCGAGAAGGGCCGCCCAGAGGCTTGATGGCGTTCGATGACTTCGCGGCTGTTCATGCCGACTCAGACCGGGGGAGCGGCTTCACCGTCGGGCTGGACGACGTACCAGTTGCCGCCGTTGAGGAACACGTCGTGGCACAACACCTCGTTCGTCCCCTCGTGCGCATAGAAGTACAAAGGGTGCCCGTGGTAGGTGACCTGGGTGCTGCCGTCGCGCCGCTCGGTCATGCCCAACAGGGCCTTCCGGACACCCTCGCCGGCGACCGGACGGCCCTCGGTGAGGACTGGCGGCCAAGCCTGCGCACACGCCTCGTAGCACCCGGGCTCCGCGTTCGTCTCGACGTCGAAGAGATAGATCGCCTGGCCGGCGGCGTCGAAGAGCATCGGGCCGAACTCACTGGCGGCGACCACAATCCTCGTGCCAGAATCCTCGGCCGGTGTGGATCCGGACGCTGACTCGGACCCGGTCGCGGATGGCCGGGCGCTCGCCTCGTCGGTCGACTGCTCGGCCGCTGAGTCGCTCGGACTCGCCTCGGGCGATCGGTCCGCACCCTCGGGAGATCCCGACTCCTCGCCGCAGGCGGCCAGGAGGCCGAACAACAGAACCGCTGCGACCGGTCGAGTGATCATGGCTCCGACCCTAGGCGTGGACCGGCGTCGGATCGGGGGCCCGGCTGCGCCTGGGTGTTGCGCGCCTGTAGGGATTCGAACCCCAAACCTTCTGATCCGTAGTCAGATGCTCTATCCGTTGAGCTACAGGCGCTCGTCGTACGGCTTGCCGAACGACTGGTCGAGGATAGCCGAGCGGTCGCGCGCGGCCGAATCGGCTGCTGTGCGACCGGGGTCACACCCCGTAGATCGATCCAATATGTCCCTGCGGCGCACGTCGATAACCTCCCCGCAACCAGTCGCCCGACAACGACGCCGCGCGATGCCAGGCTCCGCTGCTCGAGAGGGATCACCGAGGCATGACCGCCACCATCACGACCAACGCACCGACCACCCACCAGGGCATCCTCGACTTCGTCGCCGAGGTCGCCGAGATGACCCAGCCGGACCGGATCCACTGGTGCACCGGGTCCGACACGGAGTGGGACGAGCTGACCCGAACGCTGGAGGCGACCGGCACGTTCACGCGGCTCAACCCGCAGATCAAGCCGAACTCCTTCCACGCCGCATCGGACCCCACCGACGTGGCGCGCGTCGAGGACCGCACCTACATCTGCTCGGTCGCCGAGAAGGACTGCGGGCCCACCAACAACTGGATGGACCCGGAGGAGATGAAGGGCATCATGCGCGGGCTGTACGCCGGCTGCATGAAGGGCCGCACGATGTACGTCATCCCGTTCGTGATGGGTCACCTCGACGCCGAGCGGCCGATGTTCGGCGTCGAGGTCACCGACTCGGCGTACGTCACCGCGAGCATGAGCGTCATGGCCCGCATGGGCACCCAGGTGCTCGAGCGGATGACCGAGCTCGAGGCGAACTTCGTGCCGTGTATCCACTCGGTCGGCATGCCGCTCGAGGAGGGACAGGCCGACGTCGCCTGGCCGTGCAACGACACGAAGTACATCGTGCAGTTCCCCGAGGAGCGGGCGATCTGGTCCTTCGGGTCGGGCTACGGCGGCAACGCGCTGCTCGGCAAGAAGTGCTACGCGCTGCGGATCGCGAGCGTCATGGCGCGTGACGAGGGCTGGCTCGCCGAGCACATGCTGATCCTCAAGCTCACCTCGCCGGCGGGTGTCGTGAAGTACGTCGCCGCGGCCTTCCCCAGCGCCTGCGGCAAGACCAACCTGGCGATGCTCGAGCCCACCATCCCGGGCTGGAAGGTCGAGACGCTCGGCGACGACATCGCCTGGATGCGGGTCCGCGAGGACGGCCGGCTGTGGGCGGTCAACCCCGAGTACGGCTTCTTCGGCGTCGCCCCCGGCACCAACGAGCACACCAACCCCAACGCGATGAGGACCATCAACAAGGGCAACTCGGTCTTCACCAACGTCGCGCTCACCGAGGACGGCGACATCTGGTGGGAGGGGCTGGAGAACCCGCCGGCCAGGGCCACGTCCTGGAAGGGCGAGCCGTGGACGCCGGCCAGCAAGGAGCTGTCGAGCCACGCCAACAGCCGCTACTGCACGCCGATCAAGCAGTGCGACATCCTCGCTCCGGAGTACGACGACCCGCGCGGCGTACCGATCGACGCCATCCTGTTCGGCGGTCGCCGCAAGACCACCGTCCCGCTGGTGTTCGAGGCCCGCGACTGGACCCATGGCACGTTCCTCGGCGCCACCCTGTCGAGCGAGACGACCGCCGCCGCGGTCGGAGCGGTCGGTGTGGTGCGCCGTGATCCGATGGCGATGCTGCCGTTCATCGGCTACCACGCCGGTGACTACTTCAACCACTGGATCAACGTCGGCAAGGGCAACGACGCGTCCAAGCTGCCGCGGATCTTCTACGTCAACTGGTTCCGGCGAAGCGACGAGGGCGACTTCCTCTGGCCGGGCTTCGGCGAGAACAGCCGGGTCCTCAAGTGGATCGTGGAGCGGATCGACGGCCACGCCGCGGCGCTCGAGACCCCGATCGGGCACGTGCCGGCGCCGGGCGCGCTCGACACCGACGGGCTCGACGTCACCGACGAGCAGCTGGCCGATGCCCTGCACGTCGACGCCGAGGAGTGGCGAGCCGAGATCCCGCAGATCCAGGAGTGGTTCGAGCAGTTCGGCGACCACCTGCCGGCCGTCCTCTGGACCGAGCTGGACGGCCTGAAGGCCCGGCTCGGTCTCTGACGCCCACCACCACGGCCGCGGCCCCTCCCGTTGACCGAGAAAGGGCCGCATCACGTGGTTGTGGGATTCTTGTCGCCCGGCGGGGTGGGAAGGAGTGAGGTGCGCGACCTGGGACCAGATGACCGGGCGCTCTTCGAGGAGGCGGCCACCGCTCTCTACGAAGACATCGTCGCGTCCGGCGGTATCGACCGGCGTGACTCTCGGATCACCCGCCGCGGCCCGGACCGGGCCGCGTTCGACCTGCTGATGGAGGTCGGGCTGCTCATGGAGCAGCCGGGCCAGGCGCGGTACGTCGCGATCGACCCCTCCACGGTGCAGTCACGCATCGTGTCGCCGCTGACCCAGGAGGGCTCACGCCTGCTCGAGGAGTCCTCGAGCTGGGCGAACGCCTTCGGCCCCCTGGCCCAGGCGTGGCGGCGGGCACCCGACTCGTCGCAGGGCCCGTTCACGGTGCTGCACGCGAACGCGATCGACCCCTACATCGCCGGCCTGGTCGCCGATTGCGAGGAGGAGATGCTGACCGCCCAGCCGCAGACCGGTCGCGACGCCGCGTCGCTGGCCGCAGCAGCGGTCCGCGACACCGCGATGCTCGACCGAGGCACGACGATGCGCACGCTCTACCAGCACAGCGCCCGCCGCAGTGCCATCACCCACGACTACGTCGCCGCAGTCACCGAGCGGGGCGCCGAGGTGCGTACCCTCGACGAGTTCTTCAACCGGCTGATCGTGGTCGACCGCCGCGTGGCCGTCATCCCGGGCAAGCACGAGGACCTCACGACCGCGATCGCGATCCAGGAGCCGTCCGTCGTCGACTACCTGGTCGACGTCTTCGAGCGGGCGTGGGAGCGCGGCCGGCCGTTCACCAGCCGCGAGACCGGCCTGCTGAAGGACATCGCGGCCGAGCAGCGCGCGATGACGATCCGGATGCTGATCGAGGGGCATGCCGACCCGGTCAGCGCCAAGCGGCTCGGCGTCAGCCCACGAACCTATGCGGGGTACGTCGCCGACCTCAAGCAGGAGTACCTCGCCGAGACCAGGTTCCAGCTCGGCTACACGATGGGGCAGCGCGGGATCTCCGGGCGCGAGCGCACCCTCGAGCACGACGCCGACTGACCATTCGACGGGCCCGACCGGGCCCGACGGAGGGTTCGGGCGTACACGAGGGCAGCGACATGGTCGCTGCCCTCGTGTGGTTGAGACGGGCCGGGGGGACGGCACTGGGATCCGCGCGATTCATTAGGGGGAATCGGAGCCACGGTCCTCGTCTCAGGTATTCACTTGGCTCGGCCGAACGGTCTGGTCAGGGGGCGGAGATGCCGCAACACCCACCCCAGCTGCTGTCGGCGCTGGCTGGGCTTCCGAGAAGACCGATGCTCATCATCAGCGCCGCTGCTACGACGATGGTTACCTTCTGCACGATCCTCATGTGTCGTCTCCACCTATCCGGTCACAGCCTGCCCCGCACGGGGCCGTGCCCATCCATCCTCTGGCGGGCGACGTGGCCATGACACCTCTCGGCTGGGTCAAATACTTGCATTGCAAACATATGCAGCCCGCGCCGGTCGTGCGAAGAACGACGGCTCCCTCCCGGATCCACCGGAAGGGAGCCGTCGGACAGGCGCGGAGGCGGCGGGATTTGAACCCGCGAGAGGAGGATCACTCCTCAACCCGCTTAGCAGGCGGGCGCCATAGACCGGACTAGGCGACGCCTCCAACGCCGTGGCGGCGGGACTCATCACCCGATCCCACGGCGGGCTCAGGCTACAAGCAGTGGCTGCCGGCCACCGAATCGGGTCACGGCGGGGTGAGTCCCTCGGCGCGGCGCAGAAAGGCGCGGACATCGGTGGCGAACGCCGAGCGGTCGGCGGCGAGCGCGGTCACCGGAATCGTCGTCGTACCACCGTCGCGCAGCCGGATCACCACGCAGTCGATGCCGCGGGGACTGGCGGCCACGGCCTCGGTGACATCGGCCCACCTGGCGGACATCACACCGGCTGCCCGGACCAGTCGCACCCGGTAGCCGTCGTCGTCCAGACTGACCACCTCGACCCGGAGCAGGATCGCGGCGACGACCACCGCCACCACGACCAGCGCGGCACCGCTGCCCACGATCACCCACGGCGACCAACCCACCACCGCGGACATGATCGTCAGCAGCACGACCAAGCCGGCCACGGCGACCAGCAGCAGGCCCACCAACCGGGCGGCCATGTGAGGCGCGAGCCGATATCCGGACGACATGCCAACGATTCTCCCCCTCCGGCATTTCCGATGGTTCCGGGGGCTTGTGGCACGCCGTACCTCGGGGTGACACTCATCTTCCAAGTCTGATCCCCTCACCCTCCCGGGGGCACCATGCCCACGACGCCGCTGTACCAGTTCCCTCATCTCCATGCCGCCGTGGCCGAGCCCGGCGACCCCGGTCGCTGGCGCTGGCGCGCACGCGGCCTGCTGTCGGAGCTCCGCGACCTGCTGGCCTCGGAGTCGCCGCTGGCCGCCGACGGCTGGTTGGCCGCGCGCGGCGCGGGGATGATCCGCGAGCGCAACGCCTTGCTCGCCCGCGTGGCCGCCCTCGGCCCGCAACTCCTCGCAGACGCTCCCGTCGACGACCTCCGGGACCGGTTGGGCCGGTTGCTCGTCGACGTGGAGCACCACCTACAGCGCCGCCGTGACCTGGCGTGGGACGAGGTCGAGCTGGAGCTGGGCGGCTCCGAGTAGCCGCCAAGGCAGTCGGCCGCGGACCGTAGACTCCTCCGGGTGCCGCCTCCGGGCGGCTCGGAGGGGTGCCGGAGTGGCCGATCGGAACCGCCTTGAAAGCGGTCGCTGGCAGAGATGTCAGCCGCGGGTTCGAATCCCGCCCCCTCTGCTCAGCGGGAGACGGTGAGGGCGAGCAGCACGTCACCCTCCTGCACCACGTCGCCGGCGGTGACCCACACGCCCGAGACGGTGCCGGGGTGCTCGGCGATGACCGGGATCTCCATCTTCATCGACTCCAGGAGTACGACGGTGTCGCCGACCGCGACGGCGTCCCCCTCCGCGACCTCGATGCTCAGCACGTTGGCGACCATCTCGGCGGCGATCTCGATCTCCTGGACACGAGCCATGGCGACGACGCTAGTCGTTACCGGCACGTACCCGCGAGGCGGGACCGCCGGCTACGCCGTCGTGATCAGAGCAGCGGTTCGATCCGGGCCGGCTCCGGTCGGATCGCCGCGGCCTCCTCGGCCCGGCGGCCGCCCCGACCCCGCTGCCCGGTCAGGGCCAGGTCCAGTCGGATCAGCAGGGCACCGAGCACCAGCCCGACGACGAGCGCGTAGCCCAGTGCGGTCGCCGATTCCTGCCGGGTCATCCCCAGGTCGGTGAGCGCCTGCGCGATCGGTGCGGTCGCGCCGACACCGAAAGCGCAGACCCACCAGCCCTGGCGGCGGCGAGCCCGCATGTGGGTCCCCCACATGAGCGCCGGGATGCCGAGCAGCGCCACGATCGGCCGCGGCGACGCGCCGAGCTCGGCACGCAGCCAGCGGATCGCGTCGAACACCCACTCGACCAGGATCGGCGTCCCGTACCGGCGCAGCAGCTCGGCGTACACGAGGCTCAGCACCAGCACCACGCCACCGACGACGACGGTCACGATGCCACGCTTGCCGAGGCCGTGCAGGCCCGCCCCGAGCCGGTAGATGACACCGAACGACGCCGCAAGGGAGAGTCCGAACGTGACGTACTCGAAGCGCACGACGTCGATCGTCGGGTGCAGCCCCACCGTGGCCAGCCCGCCCAGCCCGGCGACCGCCACCGCGACGACGACCTCACGCACCGCCTGCCACAGCTTGACTGCGGGCACGGTCGCGACGACCGCGAGGACGGCCGAGACCACGCACACCATCACCGCCGCGCCGTTGCGCATCAGGTCGCGGTCGGCCCAGAGGACCAACGCGCCCACGACGGCGGTCAGCAGCGAGAAGACGACCGGCCGGCCACCGGTACGCGCTGCCAGTGCCCAGACGTACGCCGTCCCGACGAGCACCGAGCCGATCTCCGGCAGCAACGGAGAGTCGAGGTCGATCGGGCGCAGCCCCGCAGGCAGGTCGAGCCGGTCGGTCCCGAGCGGGCCGGTCCCGAACAGGCCGACGACCAGCAGCGCGGCACCGGCCAGCACCACCAGGACCCAGAGCATGGAGAGCACCCGGGTCCCGGCACGCGACGACGGGGGTGGCGGCGGGACCGGCGCGGCGCCGGGCAGTGCGGTCTCGCTGCCCTCGGCGAGCCGTCGCGACGCGTCCTCGGTCGTGCGGCGTCGACGAAGCTTCCGCGCCGGTTCGGCGCGTCGGCGAGGGGAGCTCCGAGCCACGTGGGCGAAGGCTACCGGCGACGGTTCGCCAGCGACGGGTTGGTCCTCCGCGCTCGCACGAGCACCTCGGGATCGAGTGTCGCGGTGACGATCCCGGACCGCTCCCCGGCCTCCATCAGCACGTCGCCGAGCGGGTCGACCACCATCGAGTGGCCGGTGTAGCGCGGGCCGGGCTGGCCGACGGCGAGGACGTACGTCGTGTTCTCGATCGCCCGCGCCCGCACCAGCGTCCGCCAGTGGTCGACCTTGCGCTCGCCGGCGACCCACGCGGACGGCGCGACCAGCACGTCTGCGCCGGCGTCGACGAGGGCGCGGGCCTGCTCGGGGAAGCGGAGGTCGTAGCACGTCATCAGCCCGAGGGTGAAGCCACCGAGCGGTGCGGTGACGGCGTCGACCGGGCCGGCCGTGAGCCGGTCGGACTCCCGGTAGCCGAACGAGTCGTAGAGGTGGACCTTGCGGTAGTCGGCGACGGCGGCGCCGCGCAGGACCAGTGTGTTCCAGGGCCGGCCGGGGTCCTCGGAGGACTCGAACATCCCGGCCAGCACGGTGGCGCCACGGTCGGCGGCGACCCGCGCCACCTCGGTGGCGAACGGACCGGTGACCGGCTCGGCACCGTCGCTGACGTCGGACCCGGCCGGCCCGAAGTCGCGCGCGAACGCCTCGGGGAACACCACCAGGTCGACGTCACGGGGCGTCAGCTCGTCGAGCAGCCGGCGGTTCGCCTCCGGGTCGAGCCCGGACGCGTGCTGGACCAGGGAGACCGTCAGCGTCACGCGGCCCAGCCTGCCATCCGGCCGGGCGGCCGCGCGACGCTGGCTGACCGCGATACTGGTCCGGACCGCTGACGGCAACGCGGTGGCCCGGGGGTTGCGGGCGGCGGGAACAGTCGTGAACCTTGGGTCTGTGAACCTGCACGACTGGATCGATGAGCTCTGTGACGCTCTCGATATCGAGACCGAGGTCGATGAGGGCCTGGTGCTGGACCTGTCGCGCACCTCAGCACACACCGTCGAGAGGAAGGCCGCGCCGATCACGGCGTACCTGCTCGGTTTCGCGGCCGGCGAGAGCGGCGCCGCGCCGGACGAGGTCGAGCGGTTGGCCGCGAGGGCGCAGGCGCTCGCGGAAGGATGGGACCGGCCCGCCGGGGCGCCTGACCCGGACGACGTGAATGATGAGGTTCCCGACGACAGCGGGGTCGACCACAGCGACGACGAGTTCGAGGACTAGATCTGGTGACGTCCGAGTGAAGGCCGCAATCGCAGACCGCGCCGGTGGCCCTGAGGTGCTGGCGCTGCGCGAGGTCCCCGACCCCCGTCCCGGCCCCGGCGAGGTGCTGCTCGACGTCGCCGCGACCGCCGTCAACCGCGCCGACCTGTTGCAACGGCAAGGCCACTACCCCCCACCGCCCGGCGCCTCGGACGTCATCGGCCTCGAGTGCAGCGGCACCGTCGCCGCCCTCGGTGAGGGCGTCACCGGCTGGTCGGTCGGCGACGAGGTGTGCGCGCTCCTCGCGGGCGGCGGGTACGCCGAGCAGGTGGCCGTACCGGCCGGACAGCTGATGCCGGTACCGGCCGGTGTCGACCTGGTGACCGCCGCCGCGCTGCCCGAGGTCGCCTGCACGGTCTGGTCGAACGTGTTCATGGTGGCCGGGCTGCGGCCGCAGGAGCACTTCCTGGTCCACGGCGGGGCCGGCGGGATCGGCACCATGGCCATCCAGCTCGGGCACGCCCTCGGCGCCCGCGTCTACACGACCGCCGGCTCGCCCGAGAAGCTCGCGCTGTGCGCGGAGCTCGGCGCGGACGTGGGGATCGACTACCGCGAGGAGGACTTCGTCGACGTCGTACGGCGCGAGTCCGACGGGCACGGCGCCGACGTGATCCTCGACAACATGGGCGCGAAGTATCTCGGTCGCAACGTCGACGTGCTCGCCGAGCAGGGCCGGCTGGTCGTGATCGGGATGCAGGGCGGCACGCGGGGCGAGCTCGACCTCGGCGTACTGCTGCGCAAGCGCGGGGCGGTCATCGCCACCGCGCTGCGGTCGCGGTCGGTCGAGGACAAGGCCGCGATCTGTGCCGCGGTCACCGAGCACGTGTGGCCCCTGGTCGGCGAGGGCCTGGTGCGACCGATCGTGCACGCGTCGCTGCCGATGGGCGAGGCGGCCGCGGCGCATGCGCTGCTCGAGTCCGGCGACACGGTCGGGAAGGTGCTGCTGACCGTCGGCCCGTAGGCTGGGCGGCATGAGCGAGCAGCCGGACCAGCCGTCCGACCAGTCCTCCGGGGAGCAGCACGTCGTGGTGATCGGGCCCGACGGCCAACCGGTCGGATCGGTGCCCGCGAGCGTGCTCGCGGCCGCCGCCGGCCAGGGAGCCGACGGCGACGACGACGAGCGCGGCATCAGCGACCTGGTCGAGCAGCCCGCCAAGGTGATGCGGATCGGCAGCATGATCCGGCAGCTCCTGGAGGAGGTGAAGGCCGCCCCGCTCGACGAGGCGAGCCGCAACCGCCTCAAGGAGATCCACCGTGCGTCCATCAAGGAGCTCGAGTCCGGGCTCGCCCCGGAGCTGGTCGAGGAGCTGGAGCGGCTGTCGCTGCCGTTCACCGAGGAAGGCACGCCGTCCGAGGGCGAGCTCCGGATCGCCCAGGCCCAGCTGGTGGGCTGGCTCGAGGGCCTCTTCCACGGCATCCAGACTGCGATCTACGCCCAGCAGGTGGCGGCGCGTGCCCAGCTGGAGCAGATGCGCCGTCAGCTGCCGTCCGGCCTGGGCCTGCGGGAGCAGGCGCCCGGGTCCGACGGCGACGAGCAGCGCCAGCAGCGCGGACCGGCCCCGGGCGAGTCCGGCGGGATGTATCTGTAGGTCCTTTCGGGTCGGGGCCGTGGTTTCCCCGGATATCCGGGGAGACCACGACTTACCGGGCGAAGTTTCACTCGGGAAGCCTCAGACTCGCCCAGGAAGTTCTCCAGCCGGGTGGCCGGCCTGGTCGGCGGTGCATCCTGCGCAGTTCGCGACGCCGATTCGGTGCAGGACTGACCCCCCGACTGACCCCCGGCCAACCACAGCCCGACCACAGCACGGCGACCTTCCGATGGGACGCGCTCCTCGGACGGAGGAGTGGCGGCCAACCGCACCTACGTCGCAGGGAAGCCTTGACCGCCGCGACGGAGGCCGAAGAATGGCGCCGCGGACGGACGCCTCCCCGGGATCTGGCCAGACTCCCGACCTAGGGAGAGGTCAGGAGCGTCGCTCAGACGGATCGCTCAGACGCGCCGGCGGAAGACGACCAGGCCCAGCAGGCCCACGATGACCAGGGCCGCCCCGGGCGCGGCCACGCGCGTGAGCTCGGGCGGTTCGGAGCCGTCGAGCCTGGTGAAGACGGGGTCCGCCGGCGGTGGCTCCTCCTCGGCCGGGGGGGTGAACGGCTCGCCGGGGCCGAGCACCCGCTCGACCTCCCTGACGAAGCGGGGCGTGGCAAGACCGGTTCCGGTGCACTTGGCCGACTCCATCCGGGCGTCGCGACTGGTCGCGAAGATGACGTAGGGGCTGTCGACCCGCAGCCGACCCAGGCCGCAGGTGGAGCGGGCGTCGGAAGCGATCGCGACCGGGCTCTCGGTCAGGGTGCCCTGGTAGACCCGCTCGACGTCGAGGGTGTACGTCGTACGACGACCGCCGCCGCCCCGCTCGGTCAGGACGCCCTGGAACACCACGTCGGCTTCGCGCGCCTGCGACCGCAGTGAGGTGTCCGGCGGGCAGGTGCAGGCCTGCGCCGCCGGCTGCACCAGCACCACGCTCGCGCAGGCGAGCGCGAGCGTGACGAGGAGGCGACGGACCCGGGTGACCACCCGGCCATCGTCACAGATCACAGGTTGAAGAGGCCAGCCAGCACCCGGGCCACGCCGTCGTCGTCGTTGGCGGGGGCGACGTGGTCGGCCGCGGCCCGGACGTCCGGGTGGCCGTTGGCCATCGCGTACGACGTCCCGGCCCAGGTCAGCATCGGGAGGTCGTTGGGCATGTCGCCGAACGCGACGACCTTGCCCGCCGGCACGCCGAGCTCATCGGCCACCCGTGCGAGCGCGGTCGCCTTGGTCACGCCGGTGGCGCTGATCTCCACGAGCCCGTCGACGGTCCAGGTCGCGATGGCGGCCTCGCCCACCGCCTCGGCCACGCGCCGGCGGAAGTCGGCCGGGTCGGGCGCCTCGTGCTTCACCAGGAGCTTGAGGGCCGGCTCCGCCCACAGCTCGGCGAGGTCGCCGACGGGACTGCCGGCCGGGAACCGGTCCGTCTCGACGTACGCGGGGTCGCGGACCAGCCCCGAGACGCACTCGACTGCGAACGACGCCTCGGGTGCGGCCGCCCGGATCGCGTCGACCAGCGCCAGTCCCGGCTCGACCTCGATGCCGCGCACGTCTCGGACGGTGTGTGCGGCCTCCCCGCGCACCTCGACCACGGCCGCGCCGTTCGACACGATCGCCAGGCCGTGCCGGCCCACCATCGGCCACAGGTCCTCCATCCACCGGATCGGCCGGGCAGTCACGATCACGACCGGGACTCCGCGCCGGTCGAGCGCGGCCAGCACGTCCTGGGTCGTGGGTGAGACCGAGCCGTCGTCGCGGACCAGGGTGCCGTCGAGGTCGGTCGCGACCAGCCGCGGCTCGCTCACGGCAGCGGCCGGGCGAGCAGCAGCTCGCCCTCGTCGGTGGAGCCGCGCAGCTCGGTGAAGCCGCAGCGGGCCAGCACCCGCAGGCTCGCGGTGTTGCCGGGCTCGACCCGGGCGGTGAGTCGGACGCCGAGTCGGTCGGCCTCGGCGACGTACGCCGCGACGGCTTCGGTGGCGACCCGCTGCCCGCGTGCCTCGGCGACCAGCCCGAAGCCGAGCTCGGTCTCGCCGTCCTCGGGCGGGCCGAAGCAGCCGATCGTGCCGACCGCCTGGTGGCCGAGCACCACGTGCCGCGGCCCCCACGGGTCGTCGTCCCGGAGCA
Source organism: uncultured Actinomycetota bacterium (assembly GCA_963826265.1). Taxonomy (GTDB): domain Bacteria; phylum Actinomycetota; class Actinomycetes; order Propionibacteriales; family Nocardioidaceae; genus Nocardioides. The sequence goes on along the minus strand of CAWGWH010000001.1, from coordinate 193,266 downwards.
GCGAGGCGGCGTCGACGTCGTCGGGTCGCGGGTACGACGGGTGCCAGCGCTCCTGACGCCGACCCGCCCGCATGTCGGCCGCATCGTCAGGTGTGACCAGGATCAGCCGCAGCCGCTCTGTCACGATCCGCTCAGGAGGCCCCACGCTCAGTCCTCCCGCACCCGGAGCGAGACGGTCAGCTCGTCGCCCTCGTCGACGCCCTCGGCGACCCTGACCGCCTTCTTCACCGGCAGCACGAAGCAGCCCGATTCGGCGTCGGGGAACACGCTGGTGTCCCACTCCGAGCCGCCCGCCAGCACCCGGACGCGCACGGACCCGAACCCGTGCGGCTCACCGGCCAGCACCCGCACCTCGTCACTCACCTCGAGCGGTAGCGTCACGAAGCACCAGGCCGACGGGTCCCCGGTCTCCTGGCGCGCCGACCAGCGCCAGAGTGGCGCGGTGAACGTGAAGCCGTCGCTCACGGCCACCACTTCGAGAGCTCGACGACCACGCCGTCGTCGTACACGCTCTCGGTCTCGGCGTCCGCGGCCGCCTTGACCTCCTCGACCGCCTGACCCATCGCCACCCCGCGGCCTGCCCAGCGCAGCATCTCGATGTCGTTGCGTCCGTCGCCGACCGCGAGCGTGTCCTCCTGCGCGACGCCGAGCTGCTCGCACACGAGAGCCAGTCCGGACGCCTTCGAGACTCCGACGGGGGACAGGTCGAGCCAGGCTGTCCAGCCGACGACGTAGTCGGTGCCGTGCAGCCCGAGCCGGGCGGCCAACGCGACGAAGTCGTCGGCGGTGGCCTCGGGGTCGCGGATGATGACGCGACTCACGTGCTCGGCGACCAGGTCGGCCACCTCGGTCTGGATCAGCTCGCCCGACAGCTCGCCCGCGGGGAACGGCCGGTTGACGCGGTAGCCGATGCCCCGCTCCTCGACCGCCACCAGCGCGTTGGAGTGCTCGCGAAGCACTGCCTCGACGGCCGGCCGGGCGTCGAAGGTCTCCTCGTGCACGACCTCCAGCGGCGGGTAGCGGAACACCACCGCACCGTTGGACGCGACCACCCACAACCGGTCGGCACCCTCACCGGCCAGCCCGAGCAGGTCGGCGATCCGGGTCATGCCATGGGGCGATCTCCCCGAGGCGAGCACGACGTGGACGCCGGCGTCGTCGGCGCGGCGCACGGCGTCGTACGTCGCCGCCGGGATCTGCTCGTAGGTCGTCCCGGCACCCTCGACCCACTTGAGGAGTGTGCCGTCTATGTCGAGCGCGACCAACTTCGGCTGCCAGGTCACTCGGTGACCGGTTTCAGGACTTCGAGCCCGCCCAGGTAGGGCCGCAGCGCCTCCGGGACCCTGACCGACCCGTCGGCCTGCTGGTGGGTCTCGAGCAACGCGATGATCGGACGGTTGGTCGAGCACAGGGTGCCGTTCAGGGTCGCGACCGGACCGATGCTGCCGTCCGCCGCGCGACCGCGGGTGTCCAGGCGGCGGGACTGGAAGTCGGTGCAGTTCGACGTCGAGGTGAGCTCGCGGTACCGGCCCTGCGAGGCGATCCAGGCCTCGCAGTCGAACTTGCGCTGCGCCGACGTGCCGAGGTCGCCGGCAGCCACGTCGATGACCCGGTAGACCAGCTCCAGCTTGTCGAGGAACTCCTTCTCCCACTCCAGCAGCCGCTGGTGCTCGACGTAGGACTCCTCGACCGTGGTGTAGACGAACATCTCGACCTTGTCGAACCAGTGCACCCGGAAGATGCCGCGGGTGTCCTTGCCGTGCGAGCCGGCCTCCTTGCGGAAGCACGGGCTGAAGGCGGCGTAGCGCCGCGGGAGCGTGCCGAGGTCGAGGATCTCGTCGGAGTGGTACGCCGCCATCGGCACCTCCGAGGTACCGACCAGGTAGAGGTCCTGGCCCTCGATCCGGTAGACGTCGTCGGCGGCCTGGCCGAGGAAGCCGGTGCCCTCCATGGCCCGCGGCTTGACCAGCGACGGCGCGACCATCTGGGTGAAGCCGTTGGCGCGGGCCTGGTCCATCGCCATGTTGATCAGGGCGAACTCCAGCTGCGCGCCGATGCCGGTGAGGAAGTAGAAGCGCGAGCCCGACACCTTGGCGCCGCGCTCGATGTCGATCGCGCCGAGCATCCGGCCGAGCTCGACGTGGTCGCGCGGCTCGAAGTCGAACTCCGGGGGCGACCCGACGTGCTCCAGCACGACGAAGTCCTCCTCGCCGCCGGCGGGTGTCTCGTCGGCTGCGAGGTTGGGGATCGACATGATCGCGTCGCGCCAGTCCGCCTCGGCCTCGGTCTGGACGGCCTCGAGCCGCTTCACGTCCGCGGCGAGGTCCTTCACGCGCGCGAGCAGCGCCTGCTTCTCATCGCCCTGGGCCTGCGCGACCTGCTTGCCCATCTGCTTCTGCTCGGCCCGCCGAGCCTCGAACTCGGCGATCGCCCGCCGCCTCGCGGAGTCCGCGGAGAGGGCCCGGTCCACGACGTCGTCGGACAGCCCGCGCTTGGCCTGGGCGGCACGCACGCGGTCGGGGTCGTCACGCAGTACTCGGGGGTCGATCATGGGTCTCAGCCTATGCGGGCACGATGCCGGGGCGCGCGGCAGTAACGGGCATACTCCCGGCCATGACCGCGCGCTCCCGACCCCGGCTGCTGGCGTGGAGCGCCGTCCTGCTGGCGCTGTTCGTCGTGCTCGGGGCAATGGTGACGCAGGACCGCTCCCCGTTGGGGGCGCTCGACGACCTGGGCCGGGACGCCGAGGCGTGGACCGACGACCACGCCTGGCTCGTGGAGACGCTGCGCTGGGTCGAGCTGCTCACGGCCTCGGTCGGGAAGACGATCGTGACCGTGGCGCTGGTGCTGGTGCTGCTGGTCCGCCGGCAGCCGCGTGCCGCGCTGTACGTCGGCGCGGTGATGTCGGTGACGGCGCTGGCGACCACCGGCGTCAAGCTGCTGCTCGGTCGCGGACGGCCGGAGTGGCAGGACACGGTCGACTTCCTGACGACCAAGTCGTTCCCGTCGGGTCACGCGTCGTCCATCACGGCGCTGTGCGGGGTCCTCGCCGTGCTCGCCTACATGTTCGTACGTCGCAGCTCGATGCGTCGCGCCGTGATGGTCTCCCTCGTCGCGGTGTGGGCGATCGTCTGCCTCGACCGCGTGATGCTCGGTCGGCACTACCCGACCGACATCATCGGCGGCACCCTGCTCGGGCTCGCCGTGGTGCTGCTCGGGCTGGCATTCCTCGACCCGGAGCCGCGCGGCCACGCCGAGAAGGCCGAGCCGCTGCCGGAGGTGTTCGCCACCGAGCGGAACCTCGCCGTGATCGTCAACCCGTCGAAGGTCGAGGACGTCGGCCAGTTCCGGTCGATCGTGTCCTCGATGGCAGCGGAATCCGGCTGGTCGCCGCCGACCTGGCACTACACGACCGTGGAGGACCCCGGCACCGGGATGGCCGAGGCGGCGTCGGTCTCCGGCGCCGACCTGGTGCTGGTCTGCGGTGGCGACGGCACGGTGCGGGAGGTGTGTGCCGAGCTCGCCGGCACCGGTATCCCGGTCGGGATCATCCCGGCCGGCACCGGCAACCTGCTGGCGCGCAACCTCGACGTACCGCTCTACCTGCGCTCCGCCGTCGACGTCGCCCTCAACGGCCAGGACCGGGCGGTCGACCTGGTGAAGGTCGAGGGCGACGGGATCGAGGACGACACCCACTTCATGGTGATGGCGGGGATGGGCTTCGACGCCGCGATCATGGAGGGCGTCAACGAGGACATCAAGAAGCGGATCGGCTGGTTCGCGTACGTCATCTCGGCGCTGAAGTCGTTGATGTTCCCCGCCCAGCGGGTCGAGATATCGATCGACGGCGGTGAGTTCTCGCGGCACCGCGCCCGCACGGTGGTCGTCGGCAACGTGGGCTTCCTCCAGGCCGGGATGCCGCTGCTCCCGGAAGCGGCGATCGACGACGGCCTGCTCGACGTGGTGATCCTGCACCCGCGCAACGTCATCTCGTGGATCCCGCTCGCGTGGCGGGTGCTGCTGAAGGTCAAGCACACCGACGACCTGGTCGACCGCCGGGTCGGCGCCAGGGTCGTGATCCGCGCCTCCACCGACACCCCCCGCCAGCTCGACGGCGACTCCATCGGCCCCGGCCGCGAGCTGCGGATGGAATGCCTGCAGGGCCGGCTCCTGGTCCGCGTCCCCCGCTGAGTCGAGTCGTGCCTGGTTCGGGCCGAGTCGTGCCTGATTCGGGTCGAATCGTGCCTGATTCGACCACGCGCAGATCATGCGCGCACCCGGCGTGACCGGAGCGCCTCGGCGATCTCCCGCAACCACGCCTCCCGCGCCTCCGCACCGAGCCGCTCCTTGGTCACCACGATGACGATCCAGCCGGCATTCCGGAGCGCCGTGCGCCGAGCTTCGTCGTGGTCGCGCTGTTCTGGCGAGTCGTGGAACTCCTCACCGTCGTACTCGATCGCGATCTTGGCCCGGGGGTAGGCCAGATCGAGCCTGTACCACTCGCCCTCCACGTGCACCCAGACCTGCGGCTTCGGGCGAGGCAGGCACCACTCGACGATGAACCACCGCACCCACGACTCGGGTTGCGACTCGGCACGCGGATCGACCTCGGCGACCAGCCGCCGCAGCTGCACGACGCCGCGGCGCCCGCGGTAACGCCGCAGCAGGACACGGAGCTCCCCTTCGCTGAAGCCGTGCAAGCGCATCAATGTGTCCATCACGCCCAGTGCCATGTGCGGCGGCAAGGAGCACCCGAGGTCGAGCGCGGTCCGCACCGGCGTCGTCACCCTTAGACCTCCCAGGTCCGTCCAGTCCTCGGGACCAAGGTCACGCGTGATGCCGGCCACCTCGGCGCGTTCGGTTGGCTCATGGCCCCGCAGCACACACGTCTCGATGGCCGGCGTGCCGTCGAGCTCGGCCAACGAGAAACAGTCCACACCCCAGATCCAGGCGGCGGTGCGGTCTCGCACGACGGAGTGTTCGCTGATCACCAGTCGTGCGGCGCTGGCTCGAGTCAGCGGGGTCAGCTCGAAGCCTTCGTCGACGTACACACCTCGCAGCACCCTGACGAGGGTGCCGTCGTCGAGCGCCTCGTCGAGTTCGCCCCGGCTGATCCCGCACGCTCGCGCCATCGGCCAGGTGAAGGGGCTGTCGGGGAACCGCAGATCATCGTCCATGCGTGGCAGGGTCGTACGACGACCGCCCGGTCCAACATCAGCAACTCGGTCGCCTGTGGAACGGGCGCACTCAAGGCCCGCTTGTGGATGGCACCCGGGCCAGTGACGTCGTACAAGACCCGACTCGGCCTGAATCAGACACGAATCGACCGGAACAACCCACGACTCGGCGCGATCTACCCACGACTCGGCGGTCAGGGGTGGGCGTGGGTGATCGCCTCTTCCTCCTCGGGCGAGAGCTGCTGCTCGCAGGTCCAGGCGGAGATGTTCTTGGCGTAGGTGCGGGCCTCGCTGCGGCCGTGGATCGAGGTCACGACGACACCGTGGCCGCCGTCGTCGAGCAGCGCCAGCGACCACGAGAGGTGGCCGCCCATGTCGCCGAAGGCGTCGTACCTCACCACGGCGAGGTGGCGGAGCGCGTCGCCGGCCTCCCTCTTGAGCGCGGCCACCTCCTGCCGCAGCCCCTGCACGTCCTCGGGGAGCTCTTCCACACCGGTGCCGCGGCTGCGCTGCGTCCGGCGCAGCGCGACCACCGTGAACGCGAGCGAGAGCACCGCGAGCACCAGCGCCACGACCGAGACGATCTCCACGCGCCGACCCTACGACCGAGGCGCGGTCGCGGCGCGGCGGCGCGAGCGGCGCGTGGGAAAATGCTGCGGTGACGACACCCGAGACCGGGCCGACCCGGGTCATCGCCTACCAGGGCGAACCCGGCGCCAACTCGCACCTGGTCTGCCGCGAGCACTACCCGGACCACGCGCCGCTCGCGTGTGCGTCGTTCGAGGACGTGTTCGCCACCGTCGTCGGCGGTGAGGCGGACCTGGCGATGATCCCGATCGACAACTCGATCGCCGGCCGGGTCGCCGACATCCACCACTTCCTGCCCGACTCCGGTCTCCACATCGTGGCCGAGCACTTCCTGCGCATCCAGTTCGCCCTGCTCGGCGTCCCAGGCGCCCGGCTCGACACCATCCGCACCGTCCACAGCCATCTCCACGCGCTGGGCCAGTGCCGCAAGGTGATCCGCGAGCTCGGCCTCACCCCGGTCGTCGCCGGCGACACCGCCGGCGCCGCCCGCGAGGTCGCGGAGATGAAGGACCCGACGCAAGCCGCGATCTCGCCGCCGCTCGCCGCGGAGATCTACAGGCTCGAGGTGCTGCGCGACGATGTCGAGGACGAGGACCACAACACCACCCGGTTCGTCGTCCTCTCCCGGGAGTACGTCGAGGCAGCAACGGGGAACGGCCCGGTGGTGACGTCGTTCGTGTTCAACGTCCGCAACCTTCCCGCGGCGCTCTACAAGGCGCTCGGAGGCTTCGCCACGAACGGCGTCAACATGACCAAGCTCGAGAGCTACATGGTCGATGGTCACTTCACCGCCACGCAGTTCCTCGCCGAGGTCGACGGCCACCCGTCCGACCCGGGCGTGGCGCGGGCGCTGGAGGAGCTCGCGTTCTTCACGACCGACGTGAAGGTGCTCGGCGTCTACCCGGCGGCCCGCGAGCGGGGCGAGTGACCCGCGGGCGATAGATTCTCGGGGTGAGCCACGACCGGCGGACCGAGGACCTGGGCTTCGCCCGGGTCGACCTCGACCGCGCCGCCCGCACCGGTGACGCCGAGGTCGTGTACGGCGCCGGCAAGACGCCCGAGCAGATCGTCTCGATCCTCAGCGCGCTGCACGGCCACCACCCCGAGCGCGCGGTGTTGGCGACCCGGCTCTCCGATGAGGCGCTGCACGCCGTCGAGGCCGCCGGCGCCGAGATCGACCGGGTGGCCCGGGCTGCGACGCTCGGACCGATCCCGACCGCTCGCGGCACGGTCGCGGTCGTGAGTGCCGGCACCTCCGACGCCCCGGTCGCCGCCGAGGCCGCACTCACCGCGCGGGTGCACGGCGCGGGCGTTGAAACGATCACCGACGTGGGCGTGGCCGGCCTGCACCGGCTGCTCGGCGTCCGCGACCGGATCGAGCAGGCCGACTGCGTCGTCGTGGTGGCCGGGATGGAGGGCGCGCTGCCGTCCGTCGTCGGCGGCCTGGTCGGCGTCCCGCTGGTCGCGGTGCCGACGAGCGTCGGCTACGGCGCCTCGTTCGGCGGCATCGCCGCGCTGCTCGGCATGCTCAACTCGTGCGCGCCCGGCGTCACGGTCGTCAACATCGACAACGGCTACGGCGCCGGGGTGTTCGCCGCTCGGGTCGCCCGGCAGTCCGTGCGGGACGACCGGTGACGGTCTGGGTCGACGCGTCCTCGGGCGCCTCGGGCGACATGCTGCTCGGCGCCCTCCTCGGCGCCGGCGTGCCGCTGGAGACGCTCCAGGCAGCGGTGTCGGCGGTCAGTCCGGAGCCGGTGACGCTGCAGCAGGAGGCGGTACGCCGCGGTGAGCTCGCTGCCACCCGCTGCCAGGTCGAGGTGGCCGACTCGGCCCACCACCGCACCTGGCGCGACATCCGCGAGCTGCTGCTTGTGGCCGACCTCGAGTCACCAGTGCGTGACCGCGCGGTCGCCGTCTTCGAGCGGCTCGCCGTCGCCGAGGCGACCGTGCACGGCAGCGACCCGCTGGACGTCGCGTTCCACGAGGTCGGCGCGCTCGACGCGATCGCTGACGTGGTCGGGGTGTGTGCGGGGTTCGCGTGGCTGGTGGGCGACGGGGCCAGCATCGTCGTGAGTCCGGTCGCGGTCGGCTCCGGCAGCGTCCACGGCGCCCACGGGACGCTGCCGGTCCCGCCGCCGGCGGTCGCCGAGCTGCTCCGCTCCGCTCCGTCGTACGCCGGACCGCCGGGTGCGCCCGAGATGGAGCTGTGCACCCCGACCGGCGCGGCCCTGCTCACCACGCTCGCGACCGACTGGGGTCCGCAGCCGCTGATGACCGTGGAGTCGATCGGCGTCGGTGCCGGCGGTCGCGACCCGGAGGGCCACGCCAACGTGCTGCGGCTCTTCGTCGGAGCCGGGGGTTTCGAGGCTCGCTTCGCTCGCACCGCAACCACCGTGCTGCTGGAGAGCAACGTCGACGACCTGGACCCGCGGGTGTGGCCGCAGGTCATCGCCACCCTGCTCGAGGCCGGCGCCAGCGACGCCTGGCTCACCCCGATCCTCATGAAGAAGGGGCGCCCGGCCCACACGCTCTCGGTCCTCGTGCCGGCCGAGCGCGCCACCGACGTCCGCAGCGCGGTCTTCCACCACACCTCGGCCATCGGGTTGCGCGAGACCACGCTCGACAAGCACGCCCTCGACCGCGAGATGGCACGCGTCGAGGTCGACGGCCAGCCGATCGACGTGAAGCTCGCACGTCACGACGGGGTGCTCGTCAACGCGATGCCGGAGTACGACGACGTGGTGCGGGCGGCCGCGGTCCTGGGCCGCCCGGTGAGCGACGTGCTCTCGGACGCGGTCGCGGCCAGCCGGGGCTTCTTCCGCTGATGGCTTCCCGATGATCGACGTGGTGGTCGTCGCGCTCACCTTCGGCGCGATCTTCGTCGTCGAGCTGCCCGACAAGACGTTCATCGCGACGCTGGTGCTCTCGACGAAGTTCCGGCCGCTGCTGGTGTGGCTCGGGGTCGGGCTCGCGTTCACGGTGCAGACCGCGGTCGCGGTCGCGCTCGGTCACGCCGCGTCGTTCCTGCCCGCGGATGCGGTCCGGGTCCTGGCACTGGTGATGTTCCTCGCCGGCGCGGTGATCCTGTTCCGCGAGGGACGCAGCCACCATGTCGACTCCGGTGAGGAGTTCGCTGCGAAGGCCATGGACGTCACCGGGCTGCGGGCCGTCGGCGCCAGCTTCCTGGTGCTGTTCGCGGCCGAGTGGGGCGACCTGTCCCAGCTCCTGACGCTCACGCTCGTGGCGCGGTACGAGGACCCGGCCAGCGTCTTCATCGGCGCGCTGGGGGCACTGCTCGCCGTGAGCGGCCTCGCGGTCCTGATCGGGCGCGCGCTGCTCCGGGTGGTGCCGCTGCACGCGCTCCACTACGTCGGGGCCGCGGTGTGCGTGCTGCTGGCCGCCTTCACGGCGTACGAGCTGGTGGCCTGAGACACCATCGCTGGACAGGCCGCGAGGGGGTTCGGGAGGATGCCCGCGGGGAGGAACCCGACACGAGAGGCCATCTGCATGGCGATCTTCGACGGATTCGACGACCGCGAGGTCGACCGGATCAAGAACACCGGCACCCACGTCACCCTGCCCGCCGACTGGTCCCCCATCTGGGAGAAGACCCCGGCCGACAAGGCCTACGTCATCGTCAACGGCGAGGCGTCGGTCCGCCGTGGCGGTGAGGAGATCGCCCGCCTCGGGCCCGGCGAGATCTTCGGCGAGGGCGCGATCGTCAACCACAAGCTGCGCAGCGCCTCGATCGTGACCCTCACCAAGGTGGAGCTGATCCACTTCACGCGTGAGCAGGTCGAGCAGCTGCGCGCCGAGGTCCCGGCGTTCGCCGCGGCGCTCGAACGCACCGCGCAGGAGCGACTTGGCAGCTGACGACGACGCCGACCCGGGTCTCGCCCGACCCGGTCTGGCCCAACCCAGTCTCACGGAGCCCGGTCTGCCCGACCTCGAACGGTTCCTGCTCGGCGCCAAGCTGACCCTGACCCGGCAGGAGGTAGCAGACCAGGCCGGCGTGCCGCTCGAGCTCGCCGAGGAGCTGTGGGGTCAGCTCGGCTTCCCGCACGCAGCCGACGACGACGTGGCGTTCAACACGTTCGACGTCACGGCGCTCAAGCAGACCGCCGAGCTGGTGGCACTCGGCATCCTCGAGCCCGAGTCGCAGTCCGCACTGGTCCGCACCTGGGGCCGCTCGTTCGCCCGGCTCGCCGAGTGGCAGGTCAGCCTGCTGGCGGGCATCGCACTCGCCGACGACGATCCCGCTGCCAGGCTCGACGAGCTCGTGACGAAGGTGCTCCCCAACGTCGAGCGGCTCCAGGACTACATCTGGCGGCGGCACCTGCTCAGCGCCTCGCAGCGGCTGCTGCCCCACGCCGAGGCGGGCGAGGAGGACCGGGCGATGGCCGTCGGGTTCACCGACATCGTCGGCTACACCAGCCAGAGCAAGAACCTCACCGAGTCCGAGCTGGTCGACCTGGTCGAGCTCTTCGAGGACGAGACGACCCGCCTGGTGGTGGCCGCAGGGGGACGGGTGATCAAGACCATCGGCGACGAGGTGCTGTACGTCGCGGACGACCCGCAGGCGGGGGTCGACGTGGCGCTCGAGCTCACCCGGCGTGGGGAGGACGGCGACGACGACTTCCCCCGGGTCCGGGCCGGGCTCGCCTTCGGTGCCGTGACCAGCCGGCTCGGCGACGTGTTCGGGCCGACCGTCAACATCGCCTCACGGCTCACGTCGGTGGCCCGGCCGGGCACGGTGCTCGTCGACCGCGGCGCGTTCGACGCGTTGACCGGGAACGACCAGCCGCCCGACACCGCCCCGGACGGCACCCCGCTCACCAAGCTCCTGGACCGGGCCGCGGACGAGCTGGCCGAGCTGTCGCCGTACGCCGAGCACGGGGACCTGCGGTTCCGGCGACTGCGGCGGGTGGCCGTCAAGGGCTACCGCCACCTCGAGCCCTGGTCGGTCCGCCGGCGGACGTGGGAGAGCCGGTCAACGTGAGCAGCGCGAAGGAGCGTCGGCGCGAGCGGCTGGTCGGCCAGGCGGAGGCGGCGCTGGAGCAACTCGCCGCCGACCCGCGCAGCCACGTCGCCAAGGGGTCGCTGCACGAGGCGGTCGGCGGCCTCGAGCCGCTCCTCGGCGACGACGACGGGGCCCTGCGGGAGCGCCTCATCGTCCGGCCGCGTGAGATCCACCTCGAGCCGCCGCTGCCGGCGCTGCCGGTCCGGACCGACCGGTTGCTGCTCCGGCAGCGGACCTCGACGGACACCCCCGCCCTCCACGCGATCTACGGCCGCGCAGACGTGGCCGAGCACCTGCTGACCCCGCCGCTCGAGCTCGACGAGGTCGAGGAGATGCTGGCCGACCGCGCCTCCCGCGAGAACGGCGGGCTCGGGCTGTTGCTCGACCTGGACGCCGTCGTGATCGGCGAGGTCGAGCTGATGTTCAGGGGACCTACGCAGGCCGAGCTGTCGTGGGTTGTCCACCCCGACCACGGCGGTCGCGGCCTGGTCACCGAGGCGACCCGGGCCCTGATCGGCCTCGGCTTCGACCATTGCGGGCTGCACCGGATCTACGCCGAGCTCGACGCTCGCAACAAGCCGTCTGCCCGGCTCTGCGAGCGGCTGGGCATGCGCCTGGAGTCGCACCGGCTGCAGGACTACTGGTCCAAAGGCGAGTGGACCGACACGCTGCAGTACGCCGTCCTCGCCTCCGAGTGGGCTGAGGCTCCGCGCGTCTCCCACCACTAGAGTGCCCGGCATGACGACCCACGGCGCTGACAGCGAGGTCGGCCGGCTGCAGACGGTCATGCTGCACCGGCCCGGCGATGAGCTGAAGCGGCTCACGCCGCGCAACAACGACCGGCTGCTGTTCGACGGCATCCCCTGGGTCGCTCGCGCCCAGGATGAGCACGACGCGTTCGCCGAGGCGCTCCGGTCGCGCGACGTCGAGATCCTCTACCTCACCGACCTGCTGACCGAGACCCTGGAGCAGGAGTCGGCTCGCCACCACGCGATCACCACCGCGCTCTCCGGTCTCCACCTTGGCGACACGCTGCGCACCTACCTCGCGCACGCGCTCAGCGAGGCTTCCCCGGCCGAGCTCACGTCGTACCTCACTGCCGGCATCCGCAACGACGAGGTGCGCGGTGGGCACGGGGTGGTGACCGCGTTGCTCGACGAGCACGCCTTCCTGATCGACCCGCTGCCCAACCTGCTGTTCACCCGCGACTCCAGCGTGTGGGTGCGCGACCGGGTCGCGGTGACGTCGCTGGCGATGCCGGCCCGGCGCCGAGAGACCCAGCTGACCGAGCTGATCTACACCGAGCACCCCCGATTCGTCGGCACCCGCAAGATCCACGGCTGGCACCACGAGCACGTCGAGGGCGGCGACGTCCTGCTGCTCGCGCCGGGCGTGATCGCCATCGGCGTCGGCGAGCGCACCACGCCCGCCGGCGTGGAGCGGCTCGCGCGGCAGGTCTTCCACGCCGAACTCGCCCACACCGTGCTCGCGGTGCCGATCGCCCAGGAGCGGGCCACGATGCACCTCGACACGGTCTGCACCATGGTCGACGTCGACAAGATCGTGATGTACCCCAACGTTGCCGACTCCCTGCGGGCGCACGCCGTGACGGTCGACGGACCGGGCACCGACGCGGCCTCGCTGCAGCTGAACGTCGCCGAGGCGGAGCCGTTCCTCGTCGCCGCCGCGAAGGCCATGGGGATCGACACCCTCGACCAGATCGACACCGGCCTCGACCCGGTGACCGCCGAGCGCGAGCAGTGGGACGACGGCAACAACACGCTGGCGCTGGCGCCGCGGGTGGCGGTCGCCTACGAGCGCAACGACGGCACCAACGACCGGCTCGAGGCGGCCGGCATCGAGGTGGTCCGGATCGCCGGGTCCGAGCTCGGATCGGGTCGCGGTGGCCCGCGCTGCATGAGCTGCCCGGTGACGAGGGCCCCGCTGCCGCCCCCCGCGGAGGAGTGAGTCGGCGCGGCTGTGGGTTCCCGCTCAAGCCGCTCGAGCTCGGCCTGGCCGGGCTCATCACCGTCCGATATCCGGGCGGAACCGGGCTCCATGGTCGAGTAGGTCCGCCCAGAAATTAGATGACCCGGCCGTTGCCGACGGGGGAGACAACAACGACCGGGCCGAATGGAAACCTACAAGACACCCCGCAGCGACACAACCGCGGGGGTAGCGTGTCAGAGGAACAGGATAGCTACCGGATGGTTACTTGCCGGTGAGCGAGGCCGTTGCGGGCCGCCCGCTCCTCGCCCGACAGCTCGCTGTCGTCGTCAAGCGCGGCGCGGAGGTCGGAGGCGAAACGTCCGGCGGGCTCCTCGAGCGCCTCGGCGCCGGTGCCGAGCGGCAGGTCCCACACCGGGGTCAGCAGGCCGTGGGCGCGGAACATCCCGACGAACCGGGAGTCGGGCACCAGCACGTCCTGACCGGTCACGTGCAGCCGCGCGAGCGCGTCGAGCAGCGGCCCCTCCGGCTCGGGCATCACCCAGCGCAGGTGCTCCTTGCTGCCGACGTCGGTCCAGTACGCCGCAGTGACCGAGGTCAGTCGCTGGGTCGGGTCGACCTGACCGTTCGCCTCGTCGAGGGCGCCGGCGAGGTCGGGTGCGTCGGCGTCCGCCACCCAGAAGTCGAAGCCCTCGTGGACCGTGATGTCGAGGGCTGCGTCGGTGACCAGGTCCTGCAGCCGCGGGCCCTCCCCCGGCGGCTCGGTCAGGCCGACGATGCCGGGCTCCTCCTGGGCGAGTGCCGCGAGCAGGACCGCGCCCAGGTCGCGCGACGGGTCGCCGAAGTTGTGCACCACCTGGAGCGCCAGCCACACCTCGCCGGTGTCGCGCACCATGGCCGGCGCGGCCACCGGCAGCAGCGTGCACAGCTGGACGGTGCGGTCGGCGTACTCACCCTTCAGCGGCAGCGGCGCGGTCGCCGACGGCACCAGCTCGCGCAGCGCGATCAGGTCGCACTCCGACGTCAGACCCTCGAACGGGCGGGCGACGAACACCGCCGCTGCGCCGCCGGGGGCGCCGTGGCAGGCCTTGTAGCGGCGGCCCGAGCCGCACGGGCACGGCTGCCGCGGGCCGACCTCGCCGGAGGCTCCTGTGTCGGCCTGGTCGCGGGTCTTCGTGCGATTGCGCTTTCCCATGCTGGCGAGCCTAGAGCGGGTCCCGTGTCAGGGCGCCGGTCGGGTGCTCCGCCGGCGGCGCCGCCAGGTCTCGACCGCCTCGTGGGTCGCTTCCAGGGCCCGTTGCGACGACTCGAAGGTCTGCTGCGCGACGCCCACGAACACACAGTCGACCACCGTCAGCTGTGCCAACCGGCTCGCGGTCGCACCGGACCGGAACGTCGTCTCGCGGGCGGCCGTGGTCAGCACGTGGTCGGCGGTGGCCGCGATCGGCGAACGCGGGAAGTTCGTGATGGCGACCGTCGTGACGCCGTTGGCACGCGCGCGCTCCAGCGCGTCGACGGTGTCCTGGGTGATCCCGCTGTGGGACAGGCCGATCGCGACGTCTCCCGGGCCGAGCAGCGCGGCACTGGTCATCGCCACGTGCGGGTCCGCCCAGGCGAAGGCGACCCGGCCGATCCGGTGCAGCTTCTGCTGGAGGTCGAGGGCCACGAACGCGCTGGCTCCGACGCCATAGATGTCGATCCGCTGCGCCCCGGCGATCGCCTCGACCACCCGCCGCAGCTCGGTGACGTCGAGCTGCTCGGCGGTCTCCTCGACTGCACGGGCATCCGCGAACGCCACCTTCTCGACCACCTCCTCGAGGAGGTCCCCTGGGCCGATGTCGCTGCCGACGGTTCGGGCACCACGACCGCCCTCAGCCCGACCGAGCTCGGTTGCCAGTGCCAGTCGCAGCGCCGGATAGCCGGTGAAGCCGACCGCCCGGCTGAACCGCGTCACCGTCGTCACAGACGTCTCACAGGCGACCGCCAGATCGCTGATCGTCGACGCGGCCACGGCCCCCGGGTCGTCGCACACCCTCAACGCCACCCGGCGCTCGGCCGGGGCGAGCGTCGGGACCAGGGACCTGATCCGGACCGTCGTCGTCTCAGTCACGGCTCGGGCTCCACCCGTCCGTGGCGAAGTCCTCCGCGTCGTCGAGCCGCTCGCCGCCCGGCCCGATCACGCGGACGCCGTCGACGTACACGCCGCGGCCCTGGTAGAGGCCGTCGGTCCGGTAGCTCCAGCGGAGCAGCGCCGGGCCGGCGCCGACGTCAGCAGCGGCGTCAGCGCGGTGCCAGACGCGACCGCCGAAGCCGGACACGGTGCCGTCGGTCGGCGTCACCGCGCGGCCGTTGCGGAGCGTGAACGGCACCGGCTCCCAGGTGGTCCCGTCGTCGGTGGAGACCTCCAGCGAGGCGAGGTCATAGCCCGCCTCGGTGTCGTACCAGAGGTCGAACCCGATCCGCAGCGGACCGGGCGTGGTCGGATCCACGGGCAGCGTGAGGGTGGCGGTCCGGCCGTCGCCGAGCCCGGAGAACCAGGCGGTCCGGCCCTCAGCCGGGCGTACGGCGACGGCGCGGGCGACGTCCTGCGCCACCGCCCGACGGGCCGGGTTGTTGCTACCCCAGTCACGCGTCGGGTGGACCCGGTTGGTCAGCAGCACCGCGAACGACTCTGCGAGCGGGTCGACCACGAACGACGTGCCGGTGAAGCCGGTGTGACCGAACGTGCTCGGTGACGACATGCCGTCCATGTACCACCGCTGGTCGAGCTCGAAGCCGAGGCCGTGGGAGTCACCCGGGAAGGCCTCGTTCTCGTTGGTCAGCATGGCGCGGACCGTGTCCTCCTCGAGGATCCGCGCGGCGCCGTACCGCCCGCCGTTGAGCAGGGTCTGCGCCAGCACCGCGAGGTCGTGTGCGGTCGAGAACAGCCCGGCGTGGCCGGCGACCCCGCCGAGCGACCAGGCGTTCTCGTCGTGCACCTCACCGCGGATCATCGGCCGGCCGGCCCACGGCTGCGCCTCGGTCGCCGCGATCCGCGGGCGGAGCGAGGCCGGTGGGTCGAACATGGTGTCGCGCATCCTCAGGGGCTCGGTGATGTCGTCCGCGACCACCCGGTCGAGCGGGTGGCCGGTCACCTCCTCGACGAGCATCCCGAGCGTGATCATGCCGAGGTCGGAGTAGACGTACTGCTCCCCCGGAGGCGCGGTCGGCGGTACGGCGAGCACCGCCGCGCGTCGCTCCTCGACCGTCGCGTACCGGCTGTAGAGCGGGATCCAGGCCGGCAGCCCGCCGGTGTGCGTCAGCAGGTGGCGGACCGTGATCGTGTCCTTGCCCGTCAGCGGCGAAGTCGGGAAGGTACGTCGCCACCGGCTCGTCCAGGTCGACGGCCCGCGCTCCACCTGCTGCATGACGGCGATCGTGGTGAAGGTCTTGGTGACCGACGCGAGGTCGTAGATCGTGTCCCGTCGGGTCGGCACCTGCTGGCCGCCGGGAGCTCGGTGTCGACGTCGGCGTATCGCACCGCGTTGCCGGCCGCTTCGTGCACCGCGACCACGCCGTGCCGCGCGACCAGGACCATGCCTCCGGCGTAGAGCGGGTGGTCGGGTGACGGCTCGAGGTAGCGCCGGAGGTCCACGCCGACCCGCGCGAGGTGAGCGGCGACCAGCCCTGCCTCGCGCGGCGTGCCGTCGTGCAGCCGCCGTCCGCGCGGAGCGAAGTCGAGGTCGGCCGGATCGGTGGCGCCCAGGGCGATGGCCGTCCCGGTCCTCGCCGGCCGGTCCGGGTCCCCGGCGTCCAGGCGGCCGAGGTCGGAGCCGGCGGCCGCGGGCGCGGCCATGCCCAGGACGGTGGCCAGCACCGTGGCCGGCACGCCCATGACAGCAGCAGCCGCGGTGAACCGAGCCCTCACCGGGCGCCGGTCCGGGTAGAGGAGGTGACGGTCACGCACTCGTCGGAACGCGCGCAGGTCGGCCTGCCAGCCCGCCACCACCTCGTCGACGTCAGCCCCGGCGTCGATGTCGTGCCGGACCTGCTCCGACCCGGACAGCCGGTCGATCCAGAACGGCGCCTGGCTCTCCCGCCACGCGAACTCCGGTGCCAGCCTGCTTCGCGGTGACGATCATCGCGATCGCGGTCCGGATCGCGTCGAAGTCGTCCCGGTCGGTGACGTGGAGCTGCACGCCGGAGCAGAGCGTTGCCCTGGTGCTTGGAGGTGCTCGGCGTGAAGTACGCCTCGCGGAACTGCGACGCCCGGCAGGTCCTGCTCCCGCAGCGCGTCGGCCCAGCCGTGGTCGAGGTACGGCGCACCGATCAGCTCGAACGGGCGCGTGGTCCCGCGGCCCTCCGACAGGTTGGTCGCCTCGAACAGGCAGGTGCCGGGGTAGACCACCGCGGTCTCGACCCGCGGCATGTTCGGTGACGGCATCACCAACGGCTGGCCGGTCTCCTCGTGGTACACGGTCACGCCGCCAGCCGCTGCATCCGCGACCACGTCCAGCTCGACCGGCCGGCCCGGCGTCGGCCGGGACGAACTCCGCGTTGAACAACCCGGCGAGCTCGGCGACCGTCATCCCGTGCTGCTGGGAGATCGCCTTGCGGCCCACGAAGCTGGCGTGCTCGGGATGCATCACCGGGTCCGTACGCCGCCACGCCGCTGATCGGGTTGGGCCGGTCGAGCACGACGAACCGGACCTCGGCCTGCGACGCCGCGACCATGCAGTCGTACATCGTCCAGATGTAGGTGTAGAAGCGGGCGCCGACGTCCTGGATGTCGAACAGCACGGTGTCGACCCGGGCGGCCCGGAAGTACGCCGCGATCTGCGCCGGCGTTCTTGCCGTAGGTGTCGTAGACGGCCACCCCGGTGCGGGGGTCGACGTAGTCGCCCTCGGACCCGCCGGCCTCCGCCGAGCCGCGGAAGCCGTGCTCGGGGCCGAAGGCCGCCACCAGGTCGACCTGGCCGGACGCGACCATCAGGTCGATCTCGTGCCGCAGGTCGGGCACGGTGCCGGTCGGGTTGCTGATCAGACCGACCCGCTCGCCCGCTCACCAGCCGGTAGCCGTCCCGGTGCAGCACCTCGATCCCGGTGAGCACCTGCCGGCCGCCTTCTGAGTCTGCGGCGGCGCTGGCCGCACCGGCCACGGCGGCCGTGGTCGAGACCGCCGCGGCGCCGGTGGCGACACCCGTGCTGCGGAGGAAACCTCTCCGATCCAGTCCCATGGCTCAGTACCCCAGTCCGTGACCGAAGGGGTACAGCGCGGTGTCGGGATCCTCGGCACTCGGGATCGTCACCGGCAACGTGCCGGTGGGGTCGACCTCGCCGTACAGCACCTTCGCCAGCGAGCGGACCGAGACGCCGGTCCAGCTGTACGTCGCGAGGTAGGCCGGCACGTCCGGGAAGTGCGCCACGTCGTGCGCCTCGCGAACGCCGACGGCGATCACCGGCTTGCCGGTCGCGGTGAGGCGACGCACCAGTGCCCGCTGCTGCGCACTCGCGTCCTGCCAGGCGCGGTAGGTCAGCACCACCGTCACGTCGTGCGCACCGGCGGCGGTCTCCGCCGCGGCGATCTGCGCCTCGGTCGGGTTGGTGCCGGTCTCGAGCACGGTCGTGTCGGCACCCCGCTCGGCCATCCGGTCGGCCACGGCCTGCGTGGTCGTCGCGCCCCAGCCGGTCACGAGGACGCTCTGGTCGGCCTCCGGGTCGAGCGGCAGCGTGCCGTCGTTCTTGATCAGCGTCGTCGACCGGTCGGTCATGGCCTGGGCGTCGGCGAGGTGCTCGGGCGTGCCGACCTTGTCCGGCACGTCCTCGACATCGACGTACGGGTCCTCGACCAGGCCGAGGTCCCACTTCAGCTCCAGGATCCGCGTGACCGAGGTACATAGCCGCTTCTTGGAGATCTCGCCGTCGCGCACGGCATCGAGCACGGCGTCGTACATGACCTGGAACTGGCCATCCGGCGGCTTCAGCAGCATGTCGACCCCGGCCTGCAGTGCCACGACCGGCACTCGGTGCGGCGGGTAGGTCTCGGTCGCGCCGCCCATCCCGAGGGCGTCGGTGATCACGACTCCGTCGAAGCCCATCTCCTGCCGCAGGATCCCGGTCATGATCGGCTTGGACATCGTGGCGGGTGCACCGGACGGGTCCAGCGAGTCCACCACGAGGTGCGCGGTCATGATCGCCCGTACCCCGTTGTCGATCGCGGCTTCGAACGGCGGCTTGTCGAGGGCCTCCCACTCCGCCCGCGTGTGGTCGATCTCCGGAAGCCCGAAGTGGCTGTCGACGTCGGTGTCGCCGTGGCCGGGGAAGTGCTTGGCCGCACCCGCGGTGTCGGCGGCGGTGTACCCCGCCACCTGGGCGGCCGTCAGGTCGGCGGCGAGGGTCGGGTCCTCGGTGAAGGAGCGGACGCCGATCACCGGGTTGGCCGGGTTCACGTTCACGTCGGCGACCGGCGCAAAGTTCCAGTTGATCCCGATCGCGCGCAGCTCGGTCCCGATGATCTCGGCCGCCCGCTCGGCATCCGCCGCGGAGCGGGTCGCGCCGAGCGCCATGTTGCCGGGCAGCTCGGTGGCCGGCGGGCCGACCCGGGACACGATGCCGCCCTCCTGGTCGGCGGAGACGAGTGCCGGCACCTCGAGCCGCTGGTCGAGGGCCGCGTCCTGGATGCCGTTGGAGAGCCCGGCGATCTGCCCGGGGTTGTTGGCGTTGTCGGACCAGTTGTAGTAGATGACGCCGCCGAGGTGGTAGCGCTGCATCAGCTGCGCCGCGTTGTCCACGCCATACAGCTCCTGGTTCAGCGTCACGTGGGCCGGGTCCTGGGTGTCGGCCGTGTCGCCGTACGCGTAGGTCATGAACAGCTGGCCGACCAGTTCGCGGAGGTTCATCCGCGCCACGGTGCTGCGCACCCACGCGTCACGTGCTTGCGCGCCGGGAGCCGCGTCGGCGCTGGTCGTCGTCGAGGTGGGTACGACGGCCAGGGCGAGTGCGATCATGAGCGCCGTGATGAGCGCGGTGACGATCGTGGCCGGCGAACGGAACTGGTGACGCATGGCTTCCTCCCGAGAGATGCCCCCGCGTTGGTGAACAAGTAACGGCCAGAGCCGTTACCAAGAGAATCTTTCACCGATGTGGCCCGTGGGTCAAGCCTCCCGCCAATCCTCCAGGCGCTCGAGCAGGTACCCGGGACGGTCGGTGATGACCGCCTCCACGCCCAGGTCCAGGCAGGTCTGCAGCTGGGCGTCGGTGTTCACCGTCCAGACGTGGATGTCGCGGCCGGTACGCAGCAGCTTGGGGCCGAACGTCGGATAACGCGTGAGCTGCTCGATGCCCGGTCCGAGGATCCAGCCGTCGGCCAGCACCGGCTTCAGCATGGGCCAGTGCCGGGCCTTCTCGATCAGCATCACCAGCTGCAGGTCCGGTGCCAGCCTCTCGACCCGCTGCAGCGCCGTGGAGGAGAAGCTCATCACCCGCACCGGACTGTCGCCGCGGTCCCAGCCGAAGTGGCGCAGCTCCTCCACGAGACGGCGCTCGACCAAGCCGGCGTACCGGGTCGGGTGCTTGGTCTCGATCGCGAGCTCCACCCGGCGGCCACAGTCCGCCACGGTCGCGAGCAGCCGCCGCAGCGTCAGCACTCGGTCGAGTGAGACGTCGCGGTCCGGGGCCTCGTCGTCGAGATCGGCCCACGGGTTCTTCCACGAGGCGAAGTCCAGCTGGTCGAGCTCGGCCAGCTCCATGGTCGACACGACGCCTCGGTGGTTGCCGGTCCGGCGTGTGTGGCGGTCGTGGAAGCAGACGAGGTGGCCGTCGGCGGTCAGCCGGACGTCGCACTCCAGGCCGTCGGCGCCGAGCTCGATCGCCTCGACGTACGCGCCCAGGGTGTGCTCGGCGAGCTCATGGCTCGCGCCACGGTGCGCGACCACCTGCGGCCTCATGTATGGCATTCTGCCGGGTCGCGGCCCAGCGCCGGGGCGCCACACGAGGTCTCAGGGACACTCTCAGGGGTTGCTCGGGGTGGAATCTGATTGCCGCCGCTTGTGCCGAACGGGGAGGCTGGGTGACATGACCACGGACCTCGCAGCGCCCCTCACCGGCGCGGCCGCCAGCGCTCGCGACCTCGTCAAGATCTACGGCAGGGACGAGACCGAGGTCCGGGCCCTCGACGGGGTGACGATCGACCTGCACGCGCGCGAGTTCACCGCCATCATGGGCCCGTCCGGGTCAGGCAAGTCGACGCTCATGCACTGCCTCGCGGCGCTCGACACCCCGACCAGCGGCGAGGCGATCGTCGGCGGTACGCCGCTGCGAGGCCTCAAGGACAAGCAGCTCACGGCGCTGCGGCGCGAGCAGATCGGGTTCGTGTTCCAGGCCTTCAACCTGGTGCCGACGCTGACGGCCGAGGAGAACATCACGCTGCCGCTGGCGCTGGCCGGCCGCAAGCCGGACCCGGAATGGTTCGACCAGGTGGTCGACGCCGTCGGGCTGCGCGACCGGCTCACCCACAAGCCGAGCGAGATGTCCGGCGGCCAGCAGCAGCGGGCCGCGTGCGCCCGGGCCCTGGTCAGCAAGCCGTCGATCGTCTTCGCCGACGAGCCCACCGGCAACCTCGACAGCACCAGCGGGGCCGAGGTGCTCGGCTTCCTGCGGCGCAGCGTCGACGAGTTCGGCCAGACGATCGTGATGGTCTCCCACGACCCGGTCGCTGCGTCGTACGCGGACCGGGTGGTCTTCCTCGCCGACGGCAAGATCGTCGACGAGCTCCGCAACCCCGACCGCGACTCGATCCTCGACGCGATGGCGCGCCTCACCCCCGTGGTGGGCTGACCCGTGTTCCGGCTCACCCTCCGCAACCTGTTCGCGCGCAAGGTGCGGCTCCTGATGAGCACGCTCGCGATCGTGCTCGGCATCGGCTTCCTCAGCGGCGTGCTGACGTTCAGCACCGGGCTCAACTCGACGTTCGACAGCATCATCGAGGGCTCGACGCCCGACGCCGTCGCGCGGCCCGCCGGCACCGACCCCGGTCAGCAGTTCGGCATCGGGAACACGTCGGTGCTGGCGCCGGCCGACGTCGAGCGTCTGGCCGGCCTGCCCGAGGTCGAGCAGGCGGACGGCTCGGTCGAGGGCTTCGGCATGTTCCTGCTCGACGTCGACGGCAAGCTCGTCGGCGGCGGCGGCGCACCCACCTTCGGGTTCAACTACACCGACACCCCGAACCTGCGTGACGAACCCATCCTCGAGCTGCTCTCGGGCGACTGGCCGACCGGGACCGACGAGATCGTGATCGACAGCGGCGCCGCGGAGAAGGCCGGCTACGCGGTCGGGGACGACGTCACGGTGATCGCGCCGAGCGGCGACTCGCTCGAGAACGTCCGCACCACGCTGACTCTCGCGGGCACCGCCGAGTTCAACGGTGGGGGCACCGCCGGCGCCACCCTGCTGATCTTCTCGACGGAGGGCGCGCAGCACTACTTCCTCGACGGCCGCGACGTGTTCACCTCTGCGTCCCTCACCGCCGCGCCGGGGGTGACCCAGCGACAGCTGGCCGGCGCCGCGGCGGAGGTCCTCCCCGACGGGTACGAGGCCGTCGAGGGTGACGTCGCCGCGGAGGAGCAGGAGTCTGCGATCGCCGAGTTCACCGACGTGATCACCCAGTTCCTGATCGCGTTCGCGGTCATCGCGATCCTGGTCGGCGGCTTCATCATCGCCAACACCTTCAACATCCTGGTGGCGCAACGGGTGCGCGAGCTCGCGCTGCTGCGGGCACTGGGCGCGAGCACCAAGCAGGTACGGCGGTCGGTGATCGTCGAGGCCACGATGATGGCGCTGATCGGCGCGACCATCGGAGTCCTGCTCGGGCTGGGGCTGTCCCGCGGCCTGGCAGCCCTCTTCTCGGCGTTCGGCCTCGAGATCGCCGGCAGCGCCCTGGTCCTGACGACCAGCACGGTCGTGATCGCGTACGTCGTCGGGCTCGGCGTGACCCTCGTGTCGGCGTACCTGCCCGCCAGGCGGGCATCACGCACCTCGCCCATCGCGGCGATGCGCGACGACGCCGGCGCCCCGGTCGAGGGCTCGCTGCGGCGTCGCGGCGTCATCGGCGGGTTGGTCGCCCTCGTCGGCGCGGCGCTCGCGGTCGTCGGCCTGATGGAACCGCCGGGCCCCGACGCGGCCTGGATCGGCGCCGCCGCGGTCCTCTGGGTGCTGACGGCGGCCGCCCTCAGCCCGGTGCTCGGCCACCCGGTGCTGCTCGCGTGCCGCCGGATCTTCGGCACCGTGTTCGGCACCACCGGGCGGCTCGCTGCGGAGAACACGCTGCGGAACCCGCGCCGCACCGGCGCCACCGCGTCGGCACTGATGATCGGACTGGCCGTGGTCTCCGCGGTCGGCACGCTGGCGGCCTCCATGAACCGGACGGTCGACGCGCAGGTCGAGGACCAGTTCGCCGCAGACTTCCTCGTGCAGTCCGCCAACTTCCAGACGTTCCCCACCACCGTCGGTGACGACATGGCGGACGTCGACGGCGTCGGCGTGCTGACCCGTGACCAGTTCTCGCCCGCGCTGGTCGGGGGCGAGCCGACGTTCCTGGTCGGCGTCGACCCGGCCTATCGCGAGGTCTACGACATAGACATGGTGGCCGGCACCGACGAGCTCGCGGCCGACCGGCAGGCCGTGATCTCCCGCGACGCGGCGAGCGAGAACGGCGTGTGGGTCGGTGACACGCTCGAGCTGGCGTTCCCCGGCGCGCAGTCGACGGAGGTCGAGGTTGTCGGCGTCTTCGAGCCCACGCCTGTGCTCGGCGGCGTCAACGTGCCGCTGGACCTGTTGACCCGGATGGGGATCAAACGGACCGACACCTCGCTCAGCATCAACGTGGCCGAGGGCGCCGACCCGGCGACGGTCCAAGCGGACCTCGAGCAGCTCGTCGAGGACCTGCCGATCGTCACCGTCTACGACAAGGTCGGCTTCGCGGACAGCCTCAAGGAGCAGGTCAACCTGCTGCTCTACCTGATCTACGGGCTGCTGGCGCTGGCGATCGTGATCGCGGTCATCGGCATCGTCAACACCCTGAGCCTGTCGGTGATCGAGCGGACCCGCGAGGTCGGGTTGCTGCGGGCGGTCGGCCTGTCCCGACCCCGGCTGCGCCGGATGGTGACGCTGGAGTCGGTGACGATCTCGGTCATGGGGGCGCTGCTCGGCATGGCGGTCGGGCTGCTGGTCGGCGTACTGCTGCGGCAATCGCTGGCGGACGACCTGACCGAGCTGGCACTGCCCCTGCAGAACCTGCTGATCTTCCTGGGGATCTCGGTGGGCTTCGGCGTGATCGCCGCCGTCATCCCCGCCATCCGCGCGTCGCGCATGCAGGTGCTGGAGGCCATCGCGACCGAGTGAGTCGGCCACTATCGTCGGACCATGGCACTCGTCCAGGTGGCCCAGCACGCCGACGACCTTGCGCGGGCCGCCCGGTTCTACGCCGACCTGCTGGGGCGCGAGCCCAGCGCGACGTACGACCCGCCAGGGTTGTTGTTCTTCGACCTCGACGGGGTGCGGCTGATGCTGGAGCGGGGGGCGCCGTCCGCGGTGCTCTACCTCCGGGTCGACGACATCGAGGCTGAGGTCTCGCGCCTCGAGAGGCTGGGCGTGGAGGTGACCGGTCGGCCGCACGCGATCTTCCGGCACGAGGACGACACGCTCGGGCCGGCGGGGACCGAGGAGTGGCAGGCGGCCTTCACCGACTCCGAGGGCAACACCGTCGTGTTCGTGGAGCAGCGCGAGGTCTGACTCTGCTCGGGCGGTGCCGAAGGCCCTCGCCGATGCGTGAAGGGCGAGGGCCAGCGGGCTCCGAAATCGGGGACGCGACGGCGCAGGCGAGAAGCGAAACGGCCCGGTAGGCCCTCGAGCTTTCCTCCGCCGGTCTTGCGACCCCTTCACCCAGCTCTGAGCCGAGACAGGGCATGGCCCGGATCATGCCCGGTCGAGAGCCGCTCCGCAGCCGATTCGGAATTCGCGCTGGACGAGCCGGGAGACCGCCGTCCGCCTGCGTGACAACGCCAACCGGACGTAGAACGTCCGCAACTGGGCTTACCGTCCCTGCCATGGCTGACATCGTTCTCTTCCACCACATCCAGGGACTCACCGCAGGGGTCCACGACTTTGCCGACCGGCTGCGCGCCGTGGGCCACACCGTCCACACCCCCGACTCGTTCGAGGGTCGCACCTACGACTCGATGGACGAGGGCCAGGCCTACTGCAGCGAGGTCGGCTTCGGCGCCGTGGCCGATCGCGCCGCCGGCCTGGCGGCCGACCTGCCCGCCGACGTCTACGCCGGCTTGTCGCTCGGTGTGATGCCCGCCCAACGGCTGGCGCAGACCCGGTCTGGCGCCCGGGCGCTGCTCGCCTACCACGGGTTCGCCGACCCGCAGTACTTCGGCGGCTGGCCCGACGGCGTGAAGGCGCAGATCCACGCCATGGACCAGGACCCGTTCTTCATCGGGGACGGCGAGGAGGAGGGCGACATCGTGCCGGCGCAGGCGTTCGTCGACGCCCACGCCGAGGCGGAGCTGTTCCTCTACCCCGGCCAGGGCCACATCTTCGCCGACAGCACGCTCAAGGACTACGACGCCGGCGCCACCGACCTGCTGCTCGAGCGGTCGCTGGCGTTCCTTGCCACACTCGACAGGTGACCACGTCGCTGCGGATCGTCCCGGCCAACGAGGCGAGCTGGGACGACCTGCAGGCGATCTTCGGCAGCCGGGGCGCCGCCGCCCGCTGCTGGTGCCAGCGGTTCAAGCTCTCGCCCGGCGAGAGCTTCGGCGCCGTGCCGGCAGAGGACCGCGCCTGGCGGCTGCGGCAGCAGACGGGGTGCGGCGACTCTGCCTCCCCCACCACGTCCGGCCTGGTCGCGTACGCCGGCGACGTCCCGGCCGGGTGGTGCGCGGTCGAGCCACGGCCGTCGTACGACGGGCTGGTCCGGGTGTTCAGAGTGCCCTGGGAGGGCCGCGACGAGGACCGCGCCGACCCGTCGGTCTGGGCCGTGACGTGCGTGTTCGTCCGGGCCGGCCACCGGCGTGAGGGACTCAGCCACGAGCTGATCGCAGCAGCCGTCCCGTTCGCCCGCGACCGTGGCGCGGGCGCCCTGGAGGGCTACCCCATCGCCACCGCAGGAGCGATCCCCGAGGAGCTCCACGTCGGCACGGTGGCCGGCTTCGAGGCGGCCGGGTTCGTCGTCGTCAGTCGACCGACGCTACGCCGGGTCGTGATGCGGGTCGAGCTACGACCCGGCCGCCCGGGGTCTGGTTGATCGTCTTGCCGCGCGAGGTCGAGCCGGAGTAGTAGGCCCTGCGGAGCGTCACCGCCCGGATCCGGAGAGTGGTCGTCACGTTCCAGCGGTACTTCCACACGCTCAGCCCACGGTGGTTGGTCGTCCGACCCGAGCGGCGCAGGTCCACCCAGCCGGAGGAGGTCTTGTACTGGAGCTTGGTGCTCGCCAGCGGCCTGCGGGCGTAGCGATGCGGGCGTTCGTCCATCGTGGTGGCGGTCAGCCGCACGATCTCGTTGAAGTGCGGTGTCGTATCCGAGACCGCCAGGGTCGTGCGCGTCCGCGGCTGACGCATCCGGAACGTGCTGTCGGCGAGCTGGGTTGTGGACGCCACGTCGCCGCTCGGCAAGTACTCGGTCAGCGTGCCCACGATGGTGTAGACCCCCGCCGGCTCGTCCCCGCAGAACATCCAAAGACCCTCGAGGGCGATGGGCTGGTCGGTGCCGCCGACCTCCTCCTCGGTCGTGAAGATCGAGCCCTGGGGGTCCGTCACCGTGACGTCCAGCCGCCAGTCGGTCTCGTCGGCGTCCACGTTGGCGGACCACCCGTGGTGGTAGCAGTCCTTGAAGAGCACGCCGCTGCCGCTGGAGAGCGAACCGGTGCCGGCGGCAGCCGCCTCGGGTACCGCCAGCGCGGCGGCGACGGTGGGCAGGACGAGCAGGCGTGACAGGCGCATGAGGGCTCCGAGATCTCCGAGGGAGTGGGGGTCGCGGGCGACCATATGTGGCGTTCGCGGTCCCGTCCTCGGAATCCTCGAACTGGCTTCGGCAGACTGTCGAGATGCCCGTCGCCCTGCACCACATCGTCATCGACAGCCACGACCTGCCCGCCCAGGCGGCGTTCTGGTCCGAGGCGCTGCACTGGCGGATCCTGTCAGTGCGCGAGCGTGAGATCGTCGTGGGTCCCGACGAGAACGCGCCGGTCGGGATCTGCCTGATGCCCTCGCCCGACCCGAAGACCGTCAAGAACCGGGTCCACCTCGACCTCACGACGAGCGCGGGCGACCGCGAGGCGGAGATCGAGCGGCTGCTGTCCTTGGGCGCTACCCGGGTCGACGTCGGCCAGACCGGCGACGAGTCGTGGGACGTGCTGGCCGACCCGGAAGGGAACGAGTTCTGCGTCGTACGACCGAAGCAGACACTGATCGGCTGACGGGACGTCAGCCCTGCTGGCGGAGGTACCGTCCGAAGTGGGGCACGGTGAAGGCGATCCGGCCGCGTTCCGAGGCGTAGATCAGCCCCTTCTTGAGCAGCGCATCGCGGGCCGGGGAGAGCGACTGCGGCTTCTTGCCGAGGGCCGCGGCGACGTCAGCCGTGGGGACGCTCTCGACGTCGTCGAGCGGACCGACTTCGGCCAGCGTGACCGCGGCGTCGGCCATCGACCGGAGGTAGTCGCGCTCCCCCGGCGTCGCACGCTCGAAGCGGGAGCCGAAGAAGCCGACCGCCAGCTCCGACTCGGCCTCCGGCGCCGCGACCGCGACGTCGTCGCGCGAGATGGGAGAGCGGGGTGCCCGGTCCCAGACCGCCTTGCCGTAGGCCTGGATGAAGTACGGGTAGCCACCGGTCGCGTCGTACAGGGCGGCGAGCGCGGCGTCGTCGTACGTCGCGTCCTCGTCGGCCGCGGGTGCGACCAGCGCCCGGTCGGCGGCCTCGCGTGGGAGCCGGTCGATCCGCTGGTACCGGAACAGTCGCTCGGAGTAGGACTTGCTCGCGCTCAGCACCGAGGGCAGGTGCGGCAGCCCGGCGCCGACCACGATCACCGGCAGCCCGGACTGGCTCAGCTCGTGGCAGGCGGCGCAGAGCGCGGACACGTCATCTGGGCCGAGGTCCTGCATCTCGTCGATGAAGACCGCGATCCCCTTGCCCTCGTCGGCGGCGAGCCCGCCGAGGTCGGTGAAGAGCTCGACCAGGTCGATCTCGACGTCGCCGGAGTCGGCGCGGCCCTTGACGGCCGGGGCGTCGATGCCGGGGTGCCACTGGTCGCGCAGCTTGGCGCCGGGGCCGGCCTCGCGCTGGGCGAAGGAGCGGATGGCGCCGAGCACGTGCGACACCGACTCCTCGTCGCGGTGGCCGAGCTCGCGGACCGCCTGGTGCAGCGCGCTAGACAGCGGCCGGCGCAGCGACTGGTCGGGCCTCGCCTCCAGCTTGCCGGTCCCCCAGCCGCTGCGGACCGCCGCGGAGCGGAGTGCGTTGAGGAGCACCGTCTTGCCGACCCCGCGGAGCCCGGTCAGGACGAGGGACCGCTCGGGACGGCCGGCCGACACTCGGGCGAGGACCACGTCGAACGCGGCTAGCTGCTCGTCGCGGCCGGCCAGTTCCGGCGGTCGCTGACCGGCGCCGGGCGCGTAGGGGTTCCGGATCGGGTCCACGCTCGGAGGGTATCGACGTGTCTAGCGTGCGTCGTAGATTCGGTGCCTCGGCGCGTCTGCGGTCAGCCGACCTCGCCGAGGCCGGCCTTGCGACGCGAGAGCGCGACGTCGTACGCCTGGTCGAGTCCGGCGCGGAGGACGGCGATCACCTCGGGGACCTCGTCGACGGCGAGCCGGAACGAGCCGGTGCAGACGTTGTCGCGCCACAGCGACAGCACGACCAGCCCGGCCTCCTGGTGCCACGAGATCCGCAGCGCGCGGTCGCCCCCGCGGGCGTCGAGATGGATCGACCCCGTCTCGGGGAGCGGCCGGGTCTTGGGCACTCCTCCATTCTGCGCCTCCGAGGCCAGCGGCGGTAGAGGTCCGGACCAGTGGCCCCGACAGCTGGTCGGTGGAACGACCTAGACTCGACGCCGTGCCCGAGCTGCCCGAGGTGGAGGCGCTGGCCCAGGATCTGCGGGGCCGGTTCGCCGACCGTGCCATCGCGAAGGTCCACGTCGTGGCGTTCTCAGCGCTCAAGACGTTCGACCCGCCGGTCCAGGCGCTCGAGGGCACCCTGATCGACGACGTGACCCGGCACGGCAAGTTCCTCGACATCGACGCCTCCGGCCTGCACCTGGTGTTCCACCTCGCCCGCGCGGGTTGGATCCGTTGGCGTGACGAGGTGCCACCCGTACCGCCGCGCCCCAGCAGCAAGTCGCCGCTCGCGGTCCGCGTGATCCTCGACGACGACACCGGGATCGACGTGACCGAGGCGGGCACCAAGAAGAGCCTCGCGGCGTACGTCGTGCGCCAACCCTCCGACGTCAAGGGCATCGCCTCGCTCGGACCCGACCCGCTCGCCGAGGCCTTCACCATCGACCGGCTCGGCGAGATCCTCCAGCAGGCCGGCCGGTCGCAGGTCAAGGGGGTGCTGCGCCACCAGGGCACGATCGCGGGGATCGGCAACGCGTACTCCGACGAGATCCTCCACGCCGCGAAGATGTCGCCGTTCAAGCCCGCCAACGGCTTCACCGACGGCGAGCTCCAGACGCTCTACGACGCGATGCGCGGGGTGCTCAGCGACGCGGTGGACCGCTCGCGCGGGCTGGCCGCCAGCGAGCTCAAGGGCGAGAAGAAGTCCAACCTGTCCGTCCACGGCCGCACCGGTGAGGCCTGCCCGGTCTGTGGCGACACCGTACGCGAGGTGAGCTTCGCCGACTCGAGCCTTCAGTACTGTCCGACCTGCCAGACCGGCGGCAAGCCGCTGGCCGACCGCCGGATGTCCCGACTGCTCAAGTGAGAGGGTGCATGTTCTCCTCGATCCCCGCCGTGACCGTCGCCGACCTCGACGACCCGCTGCCTGGCAAGACCTCGGTGCTCGACGTGCGCGAGCAGGTCGAGTGGGACCACGGGCACATCGACGGCGCTCAGCACCTGCCGATGATGCAGCTCGTGGAGCGGCGCGAGGAGATCCCGCAGGGCCGGCTGCTCGTCGTGTGCCGGGTCGGTTCCCGATCGGCGCAGGTCACGGCGTACCTCGTGCAGCAGGGGTACGACGCCGTCAACCTCGACGGCGGGATGGTCGACTGGGCCGCCGCCGGTCGAGCGATGGTGAGCGAGACCGGCGGCCCGCCGCAGGTGGTCTGAGCTCAGGTGACCCACGCCGGCGGGGCCGGCAGCCGCACGGCGTCGGCCAGCCGCGCGAGGTAGTCGGCCCGGTCGATCTCCACCACCCCGAGGCTCGCCAGGTGCGGCCGGTTCCACTGGACGTCGACCAGGCGGCGTGCCGCGTGCCCGTCGACGAGCAGCTCGACCAGCCCGTGCAGAGCGACCTTCGACGCGTCGGTCTCGTGATGGAACATCGACTCACCCGCGAACAGCCCGCCGATCGCGACGCCGTACAGCCCGCCGGCGAGCCGGCCGTCGTGCCACGCCTCGACCGAGTGGACCCAGCCCAGGTCGTGGAGGCGGAGATACGCCGCGCGGATGTCGGCGTCGATCCAGCTGCCCGGTCGCCGCGGGTCGGCACAGGCGTCGATCACCTCGGCGCAGGCGGTGTCGACCCGGATCTCGAACCGGCGCAGCGAGCGTCGCAGGGACCGGCTGACGTGCATCCCGTCGAGCGGCAGCACGCCGCGCCGAACCGGGCTCCACCAGCCTGGGGCGCCGGCCTCGGGGAGGGGCATCGGGAACAGGCCGGACCGGTAGGCGGCCAGCAGCGTGCCCGGCTCGAGGTCCGCGCCGATCGCGACCAGGTCGTCGTCGTCCGGCCAGCGCTCCGGTGGCGGGAACCCCCAGCCGGTCAGCGGCGGTTCCACGGGCGGCATGGCCCCGACCGTAGCCGCGGAACTGAACCTGCTGGGCGAGTCGGTGACCTACAGGGGGAAGTTTCGGTCGGTAGGTCACGGTTTCCCCGGATATCCGGGGAAACCGCCGCCCCCACCCCTTCCGTAGGATTCTGATCATGGGAGCGATGAGCACCATCTCCAAGCGGTTGGCGCCTCGGATGGCCGACGTGGCGCCGGGGCTGACGGCGTCGTTCGTGCGCGAGGCGCTCAGGCGCGCGATCGAGGGCGTCGGTCCGCTCCCGCCGGCAGCCAAGGCGGCCGAGACGCAGCTGCGCGAGCAGCACGGCAACGTCGAGCGAGCGATCCACGAGGTGATCGAGAACCACGTGCGCTACGCCGGCGCGCAAGGCTTCCTCACCAACCTGGGTGGCCTGGTGACCGCGGCCGTCGCCATCCCCACCAACATCACCGGCCTGGCCTTGGTGGAGTGCCGGATGATCGCCGGGATCGCCCACTTGCGCGGTTACGACCTCGACGACCCGCGCGTGCGCAACGCGATCCTGGTCTGCCTGCTCGGCGACGAGACGGTCTCCGACCTGGTCAAGAAGAAGAAGCTCCCCGCACCTCCGATGGCGCTGGCGACGGCGCCGACTCACAACGCGGGGCTGGACGTCACCGTCTCCGGGATCGTGGCCGCCGACCTGATCACCAAGGTCGCGGGCAAGCGCCTCGCGACCACCGTCGGCCGGCGGGTGCCGGTCGTGGGCGGAGTGGTCGGCGCGGGGGCGGACGGGTACCACGCCTGGCGGATCGGCCGCTATGCCGACCGCGAGCTCCTGCCGCGCGTCGTGCGGTAGAGCCGCAGCGCCCACCGGCCCGGCCGAGTGCCCTGGAGGCGCCGGACCGTCTTTTCACGCCAGCGGTACGTCGGCCGCAGGTGCGCCCGCTCCAGGTCGCGCCGGCTGCCGTCGAGCTCGGCGCGCAAGTCGCCCTGGGCCCGCACCAGCCGCGCGTTCTCGACCAGCAGCGCGGTGACGGCATCGAGCGCGGCGTCCGCGACCTGCGCCTCGTCGGGTGAGTCCGGGTCGGCGTAGTTCGCCGGCGGCGGGTCGCCCACCAGGTCGGCGAGGTCGCCGACGACGTCGTAGCCGCGGTCCCGGATCACCTCGTTCCAGCGCTGCTGCAGCTCGGCGACCCATGCGTGGTCCTCGGGCGGCAGGGTCAATCGCGGCGAGTCGGTGCGTCGCGACAGGGTCTGGTGGGCGATCAGCTCGCGCACCAGGGGACGGTACGCCGCGGGCGGGACCAGCTTGTTCGCCTTGACGTTGATCCGGCGGACCGCGGTGGTCTCGGGGACGCCCAGCGACGGGTTGGCCCGCTCGGCCTCGACGTCGAGGTCGAGCTCATCGAGTCCGAAGGTGGTGCTGAACCGTTGCCACAGCAGGTCGCGCGGCCCGCCCGGTCGCGGCACGGTCACCAGGTGCACCCGCTCCGCCGACAGGTCGGCCGCCCACCGGTCGAGGATGTCGGGGATCTCCTGGACGCCCCAGAACCACGCGCCGATCGCGCTGTCGCGGTCCGGGTCGCGGACCTGGTCGAGGAACCGGCCGTAGCGCAGCTCGCGTCGGTGCTTGACGTTCTCCTGCCACTCGGCCGGGATCTGGCGCACCAGGTCGCGCACCGACAGCACGACGTGCACCTCGGTGTCGGGGTGGCCCAACGAGGCGAGGGCGCGGGCGGCCTGGCCGCGCGACGCGGTCGCGAGGATCTCGTGGCTGACGATTGCCGTGCGGCCGTCGTGCTGCCCGAGACCACCGTCTCCGAGAAAGCCTCGGACCTGTCCGGCCAGCGAGTCCCACGCGCCCACCGCCTCGTTCTCGAGGCCGCCCCAGGGCAGCTGCATCAGGTCGAGCGCGGCGAGGAAGTGGGCGTCGAACCGCTCCGCGGCGTAGAGCACACCCTGGGCGCGCAGCCGGTCGCGGTTGCGGAACAGCACGTCCTGCAGGTGGCTGGTGCCGGTCTTGGGGGTGCCGACGTGGAGGAGGACCCGACGGGTCACGGTCCCTCCTCGAGTGTCGGCGTCAGTGCGGCGGACAGCAGCAACCGGAGCGCCAGCGCGAGCGTCTCGGCCACGTCGGGGGTCTCGACCCCGGCCCGGTCGACCGGCAGCACGAGGCCCGGGTCGCCGAGCACAGGGTAGCGACCGCGGGCGAGCTGCTGATGCAGCCGTTCGGCTTCCTCCCGGACCCACGCTCGATGCCCGGCCGGCACCACCAGCGGCAGCCCCGGTGCGTCCGCGAGCACCGGCCGCAGCACCCCGACGATCAGGCGGGCCCGAACCTGCGGGGTCGCCCGCGGCCGCAGCACCGCGCTCACCCGCCGACCCAGGTCGACTGCGGATGCCGCCATCGGCTGCACCGTCCCCGGCCCTCGGCGTACGCCGAGCAGGTCGCCGGTCCGCGCGGGGTCGGTGACGACGTGGACCCGGTGGGGCCCCGGCCGGTCCCGCTCACGCCGGGCGAGCGCGTCGAGGTCGATCGGCCCGGGCAGGCCTCCGCGCGTCGCCCGTCGCTCGAGCCAGCCCGACCACGGGACCGCGCCGTGCCGGAAGCAGTGGGCGGTCCACAGGTCGACCAGCATCCGGCCGGTGTCGGTGCCGATCACGACCACGCGGCCGCCGTACCCGCCCTCGGGGCGGCCCCGTGCCACCAGGTGCCGGCGCCACGGCTCGAGCTGCTCGGGGTCGCCGAGCAGGTAGTACCGCACCCGCCACGGGCGCACCCAGCCGCGGCGTGGCGGGACCGGGGTATGGCCGGCGAGGTCCCCGGCGAGCAGGACCGCGGCGAGCCGGGTGAGCTCGGTGTCGGGGACCTCACCGGGGTCGGCGGGCCGCGGCCCGTGGTCGGGCACCGCCGGCCCGTCGACGAGCGGCAGTCCCGGGCGGGCACGCCGGGGGGGATCGGCGGCGAGGACCCGCTCGGTGAGATCGGCCGACGGGCGCCCGGCGAGGTTGGCGCGGCGGAGCAGCTCGAGCTGCTGGGCGCCGGGAAGCGCGGCACCCGCCGCCGGGGCGCCTCCTACCCAGTCGCGCCACGGGGTCGTGCCGCCGTCGCGTAGGTGGGCGACCCACCCCCACGCCCGGTCGGTCACCGCGAGCGCAGCCGTTCGGCGTTCTTGCGCAGCCGGTCGGTGAGCCGGTTGTCGGGATCGGGCCGGGCGGCAGCCTCGTTCGTCATGGCGGCGAGCGCCTCCATCGCCACCTGGTAGCGCGCCCGCGGCTTGACGCGATCGGGGTCGCGCCAGACCTCGTCCTCGGAGGGTCGGGCAGGCAGCAGGTCGGTGACGTCGCCCACGACGTCGATCCCCGCCTGCTCGATCCACTCCAGCCACTGCCGGGTGCGCTCCTCGACCCAGTCGTAGTCGTCGGGTCGCAACGTGATCCGTGGGGAGTCGCCGCGGACCAGCTCCTGCTCGGCGAGCATCTGCCGGATCAGCTGGTCGTAGGCCGCCTCGCGCCGGGTCTCCCGGTCGAGCCGCACGTTGAGCTGGCGCAGCACGGCGGTCTCGACCACTCCGAGCGACGCGTTGGACCGACTGCTCTCGAGGGGACCCCAAGCCGGGTCGATCCCGATAGCGCGGCAGAACCGCTCCCACAGCCCGTCGCCGGGTGTCGTGCCCTGGGGCACGGTCACGAGGTGGATGTGCTCGGGCGGCACGTGCGCCCCCCAGGTGCCGAGCACCGAGGGCACGTCGAAGGACTTGGCGAACCAGGTCCGGCCGTGCTCCGCCTTCCGCAGGAAGTGCCGGTAGCGCCACTTGCGACCCTGCTTGATGCTCTCCTGCCAGGCTGCGGGCAGCTGCCGGGCGAGGTCGCGGGCGGTGTAGACGATGTGCACGTCGGCGCCGTCGAGGTCCTCCATCGCCTTCGCGACGTAGCGCGGCCGGGCCGGCGCCAGGATCTCGTGGCTCACGACGACGGTGCCGGAGCGGCGTCGTACCCGCTTCACGAGCGCGTCCCAGCTGCCCTTCGCGTGCCCCCGCTCCCCGCCCCAGTCCTGCCCGAGGAGGTCGAGGGCCGCACGGAAGTGGAAGAGCGCCGGGCTGACGAGCGGCGAGCGCGTCGGGAAGTGGACGTCGTGCTCGGCCAGGGTCGCGACGTTGCGCGTGAGCCGGTCCTGCAGGTAGGTGGTGCCGGTCTTGGGCGCTCCGATGTGGAGGTAGACCGTCCGGCTCATGGTCAAGATTGTGCCAGCGCGCGTACGACGGCCGAGGGACTGGGCCGTCCGAGCACGCCGGCCATCCAGACGCTGGTGTCGACCAGCGCGGCCAGGTCGACGCCGTGCTCGATGCCGAGGCCGGTCAGCAGCC
Organism: uncultured Actinomycetota bacterium; assembly: GCA_963826265.1. Classification (GTDB taxonomy): domain Bacteria; phylum Actinomycetota; class Actinomycetes; order Propionibacteriales; family Nocardioidaceae; genus Nocardioides. The sequence goes on along the minus strand of CAWGWH010000001.1, from coordinate 158,225 downwards.
ACACCAGGTCCTCGGTCGCGAGGTTGCCGGTGGCGGACTTCGCGTAGGGGCAGCCACCGAGGCCGCCAGCACTGGCGTCGAAGGTCGTGATGCCGCACTCGAGGGCGGCGAGGGCGTTGGCGAGCGCCTGGCCGTAGGTGTCGTGGAAGTGCATCGCGAGCTGATCCGTGGTCATCCCGGCAGCCGTGAAGGCCGCCAGCAGCGTCCGGACGTGCCCGGCGGTGCCGACCCCGATCGTGTCGCCGAGGCTGAGCTGGCTTGCGCCGAGGTCGAAGAGCCGCTTGCCGACGTCGACCACCTGGGCGACCGGGACCGGCCCCTCCCACGGGTCGCCGAGGCACATCGACACGTACGCACGGACGTCGAGCCCCGCGTCGCGCGCTCGGCGGACGGTCGGCTCGAACATGCCGAACTGCTCGTCGAGACTGCGGTTGAGGTTGCGCTGCGCGAACGACTCGGTGGCCGAGCCGAAGATCGCCACGTGGCGCACCCCGAGCTCCAGGGCGCGGTCGAGGCCGCGCTCGTTGGGCACCAGGACCGGGCAGTCGCGGCCCGCCTCGCCCAGCATCGTCATGAGGTCGGCGGCGTCGGCGAGCTGCGGGACCCACTGTGGGTGCACGAACGACGTCGCCTCGACCACCGGCAGGCCGGCCGCCAGGAGCCGGCGTACGAACTCGGCCTTGGCGTCGACCGGGACGATCGCCGACTCGTTCTGGAGCCCGTCGCGCGGGCCGACCTCATAGATCGTGACCCGGTCCGGCAGCCCCTCGCGCGGCTCGACCATCGGCAGCGTCACGCGTCCTCCTCCGGGGCCTGGACGACGAACAAGGTCGCACCGAGCGCGACCTGGGCGCCCGCCGCTGCGTCCACCGTGGTCACGGTGCCCGCGAACGGGGCCTTGAGTGCGAGCTCCATCTTCATCGCCTCCAGGGTGCCGAGCACCTGGCCCTCCTCCACGACCGCGCCCAGCTCGACGCGCACGTCGAGAACGGTGCCCGGCATCTGCGCCGCGACCGCTCCGTCGCTGACCTCGACCGCCCCGCTCAGCCGGTCAAGGGGAGTCACCACGTGCCGCTGTCCCTGGTAGGAGACGTCGACGACGTCGCGCTGGACGTTGACCACGGCCCGGACCCGGTGGCCGTCGACCACGGCCTCGAGCACGTGGTTGTCGGCGCTGATCTGCCGGAACGGCACGCCGTCCACGGTGCCGGCGGCCCGGTCCACCCAGACCTCGCGGTCCAGCTGCACCAGCGTGGGCGCCGGCGGAGCTCCCGCCCGGAAGCCGTCGGCCTGGAACGGGTGACCCGTGTCCATGGACGCGATCATCGCGGAGACCCAGGCCGCCATCCAGCGGGGCAGATCGTCGTCGGGTGCCGGCACGGTCGCGGTGTCGAGCCAGGCGGTGTCGATGGTCGCGTCGCGGAACTCGTCGCTCGCGACCAGCGCCCGCAGGAACCCGGCGTTCGTCGTCAGCCCGAGGATCGCGGTGCGGTCGAGGGCGTCGACCAGCAGCCGGCGGGCGGACTCGCGGTCGGGGCCGTGGGCGATCACCTTCCCCAGCATCGGGTCGTACGACGTGGACACGACCTGTCGGGGTTCGAGGGCGTGGTCGACGCGGATGCCGTCGCCGGCCGGCCAGCGGACGATGCTGGCCTGCCCGGCCTGCGGGAGGAAACCACCGAACGAGTCCTCGGCGTAGACGCGCGCCTCGATCGCGTGGCCCGTCAGCCGGACGTCGTCCTGCGTGATCGGGAGCGGCTCGCCGAGGGCCACCCGGAGCTGGAGCTCCACCAGGTCGAGGCCGGTGACCAGCTCGGTCACCGGGTGCTCGACCTGGAGCCGGGTGTTCATCTCCAGGAAGTACGCCTCGTCGGTGTCAGCGTCGAGCAGGAACTCGACGGTGCCGGCGTTCACGTAGCCCACGTGCTGGGCCAGCGCCACGGCCGATGACGTCGCGAGCTCGCGGACCGAGGGCGCGATGGTCGGCGCGGGCGCCTCCTCCAGCACCTTCTGGTGGCGTCGCTGGGCGGAGCAGTCGCGCTCGCCGAGGTGCACCACGGTGCCGTGGGAGTCGCCGATGACCTGCACCTCGATGTGGCGGCCGCGCTCGACGTACTTCTCGACCAGCATCGTGTCGTCGCCGAACGCCGACGCGGCCTCACGCTTCGCCGACGCGACGGCTTCGGCCAGCTCGGCCTCGGAGCGCACGACGCGCATCCCCTTGCCTCCGCCGCCGGCGGCGGCCTTGACCAACACCGGGTAGCCGTGGTCGTCACCCCGAGGGACGACGGGCACACCGGCGGCGACCGCGAGCTCGCGGGCGGCGTCCTTGCGGCCCATCTGCTCCATCACCGCGGCCGACGGCCCGACCAGGTGGACTCCGGCTGCCTCGAGCGCGGCGGCGAACGGCGCCCGCTCGGACAGGAAGCCGTAACCGGGGTGCACGAACCGGGCACCGCTGTCGACGGCCGCCGCCACCACCGCGTCGACATCGAGGTACGACGGCACCCGCACCGCGTCGTCGGCCGCGTGCACGTGCGGCGCGTCGGCGTCGAGGTCGGTGAAGATCGCGATCGTGTGCCAGCCCATCCGGGCGGCGGTGCGCATGACGCGGATCGCGATCTCACCGCGGTTCGCGATCAGGAGGGTGTGCTCTGAGTCGCTCATCGCCGTCACATCCTGAAGATGCCGTAGGAGGGCTCGGGCGTCGGGGACTGTGCGGCGACCGCCAGTCCCATGCCGAGCACCCGGCGGGTGTCGGCGGGGTCGATCACGCCGTCATCCCAGAGCCGGGCCGAGGCGTAGTAGGGCGAGCCCTGCGTCTCGTACTGATCGCGGATCGGCGCCTTGAACGCCTCGTCGTCCTCACGGCCGGCCACGGTCGCCAGCACGCTGGCGGCCTGCTCGCCGCCCATCACCGAGATCCGGGCGTTCGGCCACATCCACAGGAAGCGCGGGTCGTAGGCCCGGCCGCACATGCCGTAGTTGCCGGCGCCGAAGGAGCCGCCGATCACGACCGTGAACTTCGGGACCACGCTGCAGGCGACCGCCGTGACGAGCTTGGCCCCGTCGCGGGCGATGCCGCGGTTCTCGTACTCCTTGCCGACCATGAAGCCCGTGATGTTCTGCAGGAACACCAGCGGGATGCCGCGCTGGTTGCAGAGCTGGATGAAGTGCGCGCCCTTGAGGGCCGACTCGCTGAAGAGGATGCCGTTGTTGGCGACGATCCCGACCTCGTGACCCCAGACCTTCGCGAAGCCGCAGACCAGGGTGTCGCCGTAGAGCTGCTTGAACTCGTGGAACCTGCTGCCGTCCACGACCCGGCGGATCACCTCGCGCACGTCGTACGGCGTGCGGGTGTCGGTCGGCACCACGTCGTACAGGCCGACGGGGTCCTCCCGCGGCTCCTCGACGGCGCTCCCTGTGGTTGAGGTACGAGCGGAGCGAGCGTCGAAGCCCCCGGGCTCCGGCAGCGTCGCCACGATGCTCCGCACGATCGCCAGCGCGTGCGCATCGTCCTCGGCGAGGTGGTCGACCACGCCCGAGGTGCGGGCGTGGACGTCGCCGCCGCCGAGCTCTTCGGCGGTCACGACCTCACCGGTCGCGGCCTTCACCAGTGGCGGCCCGCCGAGGAAGATCGTGCCCTGCTCCTTGACGATGACGGACTCGTCGGACATCGCCGGCACGTAGGCGCCACCGGCGGTGCACGACCCCATCACGCTGGCGATCTGCGGGATGCCGCGGGCCGAGAGGTTGGCCTGGTTGAAGAAGATCCGGCCGAAGTGCTCACGGTCGGGGAAGACCTCGTCCTGCATCGGGAGGAAGGCGCCGCCGGAGTCGACGAGGTAGAGGCACGGCAGCCGGTTCTCGGCGGCGACGGTCTGCGCGCGCAGGTGCTTCTTGACCGTCATCGGGTAGTAGGTGCCGCCCTTGACCGTCGCGTCGTTCGCCACGACCACGCACTCCCGGCCGCTGACCCGGCCGATGCCGGTCACGATGCCGGCGCTCGGCACGGCGTACACGTCGTCCTCGCCCTTGCCGTACATGCCGTACGCCGCGAGCGGGTTCAGCTCCAGGAACGGGCTGCCGGGATCGAGCAGCCGGTCGACCCGGTCGCGCACCAACAGCTTCCCGCGGTCGGTGTGCTTGGTGCGGGCGCTCTCCGACCCGCCCTGCCGTACCGTTGCCAGCCGCTCGAGCAGCTCGTCGACCAGCTCCGTCATCTCCGCCACGTCACTCAGGTTAGCGATCATTAACCTGGCTCGCCACCCAGCCGGTCACCGCTAGACGGGCAGGTGCTCGGCGAGGAAGGTCAGCGTCTGCTGCCAGGCACGGGCCGCGGCCTCGGGGTGGTGGAAGGCGATGTCGGGGTTGTCGAAGGCGTGGTTGGCCCCGTCGTGCAGCTCGACCCGTGCGGGTCTCCCGTCCGCGGTGACGGCAGCGGTGATCGCCTGCACGTCATCTGAGGTGATGAAGTCGTCGGCAGTCCCGAAGTGGTGGAGGCTCGGGCAGGTCACGTGCGGGGCCAGGTCGAGCAGCCGCGGCAGCGCGCTGCCGTAGTAGCTCACCAGCACGGCCGGCGCTACCTCCGCCGCGACGTTGAACGCGAGCCCACCGCCGAAGCAGAAGCCGACGACGCCGGGCGTGCCGCGCACCCCGTCGAGCCCCGCCAGTCGTTCGAACGCCTCGTCGGCGTCGGCCACGGTCGTCTTCCACTCGAGGCGTCTCATCAGCCCTATCGCGTGCTCGATCCCGCCCGGGGCCGACGCGTCGACCTGCTGCTGGTCGAGCCGCCAGTACAGCTCTGGCGCCAGCACGACGTACCCGGCGGCAGCGAGGTCCGACGCCCGACGCCGGATGTAGCCGCTGACACCGAAGATCTCCTGCAGCAGCAGGACGCCTGGCCCGGCCCCGGACTCCGGGCGCCACAGGTACGCGGGCATCTCGCCGTCGGGCGTGGTCACCTGGATCTGGGTCACCGGCCAACCCTCTCGTCCTGGCAGGTCGATAGTCCACATCGACCTGGTTGCCAGGAGCGGCTCGGGCCCAGCCACATCCGTGTGGACTACCGACCAGGGGCACCTCAGGTCGGATCATGGCGACCCGACCCACCGGTGACGACGCGCTCGCGTCCAACCCGTTCGGCTGGCAGGTGACCAAGGCGGGGACGGTGCTGGTGTTCCGTGGCGGCCGGCACATCGTCACCCTCGGCGGCAAGGGCGGCGCCAAGCTCGCCGCGCAGCTCGCGCGCGTGGACGGGCGGGCGGCCCAGCAGCTGCTCGCGCGCGCGACCGGTAACTACAAGCACGGCAACGAGCGATGAGCGGCGCCCGGGTCGTGCTGATGCGCGGCGTCGCCGGATCGGGCAAGTCGACCTACGCGCGTGCCCTGGAAGAGGAGGGCTGGCTCCGGCTCTCGATCGACGTGGCGGCGCGGGCACCGCGAGCTGCCGTTGCCGGTCGAGCTCACCGACGACATCCGCGCACAGCAACGGCAGGCGCTGGTCCACGCCGTACGCGAGGGGCGCGACGTGGTCGTCGACTACTCCTTCTGGAGCCGCGCCCAGCGCGACGACTACCGGCGGCTCGCGCGCGACGCCGGAGCGGAGGTCGAGGTCGCCTACTGTCCCGCCGACCCCGAGACGGCCCGACGACGGATCGAGCGACGCAACGACGGCCACGCAGCCCCCGACACCTACGCCGTCGAGGCCGAGACGCTGTCGTCGTACCTCGAGGGGTTCGAGACGCCGGGGCCTGACAAGACCGACGTCCGTGTCTTCGGTCCGGCTCTCGATCGCGGAGTTAGCGACCGCTAACCTGAGGGCGTGTCCACCGAGGCCGTCACCCGACGCGACCAGCTGCTGTCGACCGCGGCCGAATTGTTCGCCAAGCGCGGGTTCCACGGCGTCTCGGTCGCCGACCTCGGCGCAGCTTGCGGCGTCTCGGGCCCGGCGCTCTACAAGCACTTCCCCTCCAAGGACGCGATTCTCGCCGAGATGCTGGTGTCGATCAGCGAGGAGCTGCTCGCGGTCGGCCAGGATCGGGTGGCGCTCGCCGGCGACGCCGAGGCGTCGGTCCGCGCCCTGGTCGACTGGCACGTCGACTTCGCCTTGACCCGGCGGGCCCTGATCGTCGTGCAGGACCGGGACTGGGAGTCGCTGCCGCGCGACGCGCGCGAGAAGGTACGCGGGCTCCAGCGGGCGTACGTCGACGTGTGGGCCGACCAGCTGCGGCAGGTCCACCGCGGGCTGCGGAAGGATCGGGCCCGGGCCATGGCACACGTCGCCTTCGGGCTGATCAACTCCACGCCTCACTCGGGGCTGCTGCCCGATGCCCAGATGCGGGCCCTGCTGACGGCGATGGCACTCGGCGCGCTCGGACTGGCGGACGAGGAGCGGTAGTGCTGGCCGCGTTCGGCTTCGGCATCCTGGCCGGGGCGTCCCTCATCGTGGCCCCCGGAGGCCGCCGCCCAGGGCGGGGGGGGCCGGGCGTCGGGCTGGCCGCGACCGCGGGCTTCCTGCTCGCCGTTCTGCGCGGCGGCTGAGGGTTCCGTCGGCCCGCACGCACCGGGAGCCTGAACTTCGCGCGCGAGTCGATGACTTCGCCCGGGTTGGTATGCCCGCGAAGTCATGGGTTCCCCGCCCGGGCCCCTTTCCTGCTGTATCCGTGGGCGGTATCGGCACGGGTCGCGGCCCCGGCGGTGGCTGCGCCACCGTTTCCGCGCATTGATTCGGTGCCCTGCTCACCGCTGGCCTGGGCGGACCAGACTCCGGCCGGAGGGACGCCACCCCGGGAACTGGCCCCGTCCCGATCCACAGATTCGTCAGGAGCGCAGCCCCGGCGGGGAACCCTCGCCCCGGACCCACGAGAAGGGCAGGAGAGGCGTCCGGTCGGATCAGCCGGATCAGTCCGAGCTGAACGCGGCGTCGAACGACGCGGCCGGCGGGTCGTAGTCGAACCGGCGCAGGAACTCCAGGGCCTCCTGGGCGCCCTGCAGCCGGTCCATGCCGGCGTCCTCCCACTCGACCGAGATCGGGCCGTCGTACCCGATGGCGGCGAGCGCACGGAACGCGTCCTCCCACGGGACGTCGCCGCGGCCCGCCGACACGAAGTCCCATCCGCGGTGCTGGTCTCCCCACGGCAGGTGCGAGGAGAGGATGCCGTTGCGGCCCCCGCCCATCCGCATCCGGGTGTCCTTGCAGTCGACGTGGTAGATCCGGTCGGCGAAGTCGGAGATGAAGGCGACCGTGTCGAGGCCCTGCCACACCATGTGGCTGGGATCCCAGTTGAGGCCGAAGGCCTGGCGGTGGCCGATCGCCTCCAGGGTGCGGGCGGTGGTCCAGTAGTCGTAGGCCATCTCCCCCGGGTGGACCTCGAGCGCGAACCGGACGCCGCACTCGTCGAAGACGTCCATGACCGGGTTCCAGCGGTCGGCGAAGTCCCGGTAGCCGGCGGCGATCCGGTCGCCGGGCACCGGCGGGAACATCGCGACGTACGGCCAGACCGACGAGCCGGTGAAGCCGACCACCGTGTCGACGCCCATCTTCCGCGCCAGCCGCGCGGTCATCGCCATCTCCTCGGCGGCCCGCCGGCGCACGCCTTCGGGGTCGCCGTCGCCCCACACCTGCTCCCGCAGCAGCGACTGGTGCCGGAAGTCGATCGGGTCGTCGCAGACGGCCTGCCCGGTCAGGTGGTTGCTGATCGCCCACACCCCGAGACCGTGCTTCTCCAGGATCGCGAGCCGCTCATCGACGTACCCGTCCTCGTCCCAGCGCCACGCGTCGAGGTGCTCACCCGAGACCGCGATCTCGAGCCCGTCGTACCCCCACTCCGCGGCGTACGACGCCACATCCTCGAGCGTGAGGTCGGCCCACTGGCCGGTGAACAACGTGAAGGTCTTGCCCATCAGCTCGCTCCCTCGTTCGCGGGCTCGATGTCGACCCGTGCACCCGAGGCTGCCGCACTCGCCTCGATCGCCGCCAGCACCCGCTGCACCGTGAGCCCCTCGGCGAAGGATGGGCTCGGCGCCGAGCCGCCGCCGATCGCGGCCAGGAAGTCGGCTGCCTGCGAGGTGAACGTGTGGTCCCAGCCCAGGACGTGGCCCGGCGGCCACCACGCGCTGAGGTAGGGGTGGGACTCCTCCGTGACGAGAACCCGGCGGAAGCCGGCGGTGGCGTCGGCCGGGTCGGTGAGGACCCGCAGCTCGTTGAGCCGCTCGAGGTCGAAGGACAGCGCGCCGTGGGTGCCGTACACCTCGAGGGAGAAGCCGTTCTTGCGGCCGGTCGCCATCCGGCTGACCTCGATGCTCGCGACCGCGCCGGATCCGGTCTCGAGCGTGGCCCACGCCGCGTCGTCGACGGTCACGGGCTCCGGGCCCGTGTCACCGTCTCGCTCGGTCACGAACGTGCGCAGCCGCCCGCTCACCGCGGTCACCGGCTCGCCCAGCAGCGACTGAACCTGGTCGACGACGTGGGAGGCGAGGTCGCCGAGCGCACCGGAGCCGGCCGTCTCCTGCCGCAGCCGCCAGGTCATCGGGGCGGCGGCGTCGGCGAGCCAGTCCTGGAGGTACGCCGCCCGCACCTGCCGCACTGCACCGATCCGGCCCTCGGCGATCAGCTGCCGGGCCAGCGCCAACGCGGGGACGCGCCGGTAGTTGAAGGCCACCATCGAAGCGACGCCACGCTCGGCGGCCGCCTCGGCCGCGGCCACCATCGCCTCGGACGCCGCGACCGAGTTCGCCAGCGGCTTCTCGACCAGCACGTGCTTGCCCGCCTCGAGCGCGGCGATCGCCAGCTCGCTGTGCAGGTGCCCGGGCGTGCACACGTCGACGATGTCGATGTCGTCGCGCTCGACCACGGCTCGCCAGTCGGTGGCGCTCTCGGCCCAGCCGTAGCGGCCGGCCGCCTCCTTCACGGCCCGCTCGTCGCGGCCGACCAGCAGCCGCTGCCGCACGGGTGCCGTGGTGGGGTAGAACGCGCCGACGTTGCGCCAAGCGTTGGAGTGCGCCTTGCCCATGAAGGAGTAGCCGACGACCGCCACCCCGAGCGGGCGCAGGTCGCCGCCCGTCGTACCGTCTCCCATGGGTCTGCCTCTCAGCTCACGTCGGCGAGGTCGGCGGTCAGTGACCGCAGGAACGCCAGCCCCTCGGACGCCAGCGCGTCCGGGCTGTCCGCGAGTGGCCGCCAGATGGAGGCGGCCACCGCGATCGCGGCGTTGTCGGGGGTGAAGCTCTCGATGTTCAGCGCGCCGTCGTAGCCGACCTCGTCCAGCGCGGCGACGATCCCGGTCCAGTCGGTCTGGTCGTGCCCGGGGGCGCCCCGGTCGTTGCCGCAGACCTGCAGGTGCACCAGGTGCTCGCCGGCCGCCCGGACCGCCGCCGCACTGTCGCGCTCCTCGATGTTCAGGTGGTAGGTGTCCAGCGCCAGGCCGACGCCCTGGCCGAGCAACGGCCCGAGCCCGGTCAGCGCCTGGTCGACGGTGTTCACCAGCGAGGTCTCGTAGCGGTTGAGGGGCTCGATCCCGAGCAACACTCCTCGCTCGCCGGCGTGCTCGGCCAGCGGCGCCAGGTGCTCGCGCCACTCGGCGTACGCCGACTCACGCTCCTCCGGGGTGATCCGCCACACCCGCCCGGTCTGGGCGTAGAACGGTCCGCACACCGCCGGCGACCCGACCGCGGCGGCCAGGTCGATGCAGTCGCGGAGGTACTCCTGGGTCACGGTGACCGCGTCGGGGGACGCGGCCACCAGGTCCCGGCCCGGAGCCATCGCGCCCACGACGTACGGCGCGAGGCCCGTCTCCCGCAGGACCGCCGCGGTCTCGTCGTGGTCGAGGTCGCCGGAGTTCTCCAGCGGGAGCTCGATCGCGTCGAAGCCGAGATCGGCGATCCTGCGGGCCAGGCCTGGAAGGTTCTCGTCGGTGAGCGGCGAGGACCAGACCCAGGTGTTGACCCCGAGAGGGCGGGTGATCATCGGAGATCCATCAGGGGATCTGGCGCTCCTGCCAGACCTCTGGGTAGCCGGGCAGGTCCTCGCCACCGAACTTCGCGTAGTGACCGTCGGGCATTCCCTCGTTGGCGGCCAGGAACTCGGCGCGCTCTGCCTCGGTGATCGGGACCTGCGGGAGCACCCACTCGTGCGGCACCTCCTCGCCCGCGAAGATCTTCTCCACCGCCAGCAACGGGGTCCGCCACTGGAAGTTGGAGTAGACGGGGGCCAGGCCGTTCAGGCCGGTCTCCTCCCACTTGCGCAGGAAACTCATCTCGTCCTCGCCGGTCATGACCGGGTAGTCGACGCCGGCGTCCTCGAACGCCTCGATCGCGGCGACGGCGCCGTCACCGGCATCCATCCACACACCCGCGACGTCGCCCTGGGCGAGCTCGTCGGTGATGATCTTCTTGATCTCGGCGGGGTCGGCACCGGTGAAGTAGTCGACCGCCTCGAGCCCGTTCTCCTCGAAGATCTTCTCGGCCGCTGCCCAGCGGGTCTCGAGCACGTCGACGCCCGGCAGAATCCGGAGCGCGACCACCTTGTCGCCCTCCTCCAGGTTCTCGACCAGGAAGTCAGCGGTCGCGATGCCCCACGCGTAGCCACCGATCGGGTGGATGAACGTCGTCGGGCAGTCGGTCTCGACCCCACGGTCGAACACGATGACCGGCTTGCCGGTCTCACAGGCCCGCTCCACCGCCGGCGTCAACGCGGCCGTGGAGTTCGGCGAGATGATGAAGGCGTCGCAGTTGCCCTCGCTGATGAAGTAGTCGATGTCGTCGATCTGCGTGTTGTCGTCGTCCTGCGCGTCGCGGGTCTCCATGTCGGAGATCACGCCGGAATCGACGAGCACCTCGAGCTGCTGGTTCATGGTGATCCAGCCGGTCTGGCGCCACGGGTTGCTGATCGAGGCGTTGGCGAAGCAGACCTTCTTGCCACCGGCGCCGTCCGCGAAGTCGGAGGTGTCGGTCATCTCGCCGTCGATGTACTGGAGCCACGGCTCGGACTCGTCGCCCTCGAAGGTCGCGCTCATCTGCTGCATCTGGGTGTCGAAGTCCTCCTGGACGAACCACTCCTCGCTCGGCGAGTCCTCGCTGGTCGGCTCCTCCTCCGTCGCCGGGTCGTCGATCGTGCTGTCGGTGCTGCACGCGCTGAAGAGCGCGAGCACCGAGATGGACGCGACCGCGCCCTTGATCATGCGACTGCGCATCACTGGGTCTCCCTTGGGATCGTGCCCGGGTCGGGCGTGCTGGTTTTCGTGGTGCTGGTTGGCGTGGTGCTGGGTGGTGCTGGGGTGCGTCCGAGAGGGGTACGGCGAGCGCCGCGCGGCCGACGGCCGACCTGCCAGGCGCGGCCGGCTGCGGCGACCGCGAGGATGATGATCAGGCCCTGCACGGTGTCGCGCCAGGTGGCCGAGACCTCGTAGGTGGTGAGCAGCGTGAAGAGCAGTTCCAGTGCGAACGCGCCGGCAGCGGCCGAGAGCACCCAGCCCCGGCCACCTCCGAGCAGGACGCCGCCCAGGACCACCGCCGTGATGGCGGTGAACTCGTAGCCCTGGCCGACCGAGGGGTGCACGCCGGCGTACCCGACCAGGATGATGCCGGCGACCGTGGCCGACAGCGACGACAGCATGAACGCGCGGGTCTTGAGCCACCAGACGGAGACGCCGCTCACGCGGGCCGCGTCGGGGTTGTCACCGGCGGCGATCAGGCCGCGCCCGTACGGGCGAGCCATCAGCCAGGCGGCGAGGGTGGCGAGGACCGCGAAGATGATGAGCGGGTACGGGATGATGTCGACGACCGGCACGTTCTCGATTCCGCCGCGCCCGATCGCGCGGAACTCGTCGACCGGGTTGCCGGTTGCGGCCCCGCCCGTGAGGTAGCGCACCAGCCCGCCGAGCGCGAGCATCATGCCGAGCGTCACGATGAAGCTCGGCACCTGGAGCAGGGTTGTGGCCAGGCCGTTGACGAGGCCGATGAGAGCGCCGACGGCGAGCATCAGCACTATCACGGGCAGGATCCGGCCGGTGTCCTGGCCGATCAGGTTGCCGGCCATCACTACCTGGGTGGTGACGACGGCCGCCATCGAGAGGTCGAACTCGCCGGAGACGATCACGAAGTACTGGCCCATCGCGGCGATCGCGATCGGTGCGGTGCGGCCGATGAAGCGGATCAGCACGCCGGGGTCGCTGAAGTTCTCGTTGCGGGCGGCGATCGCGATCACGAGCACGATCACCAGCACGAAGACGGCGCCGCCGGGCGTGGCCGCGACGGTCGCGACGCGGGCGCCGAGGCCGCCCTGGTGCGCGGGCAGTGGTGGCCGGTTCACCGCACGAAGGGGGCGGATCAGCTCGGTCATCTCGCCTCCTGGAGCGCAGCGTCGAGGCCGGTGGGCCGGTCGAACGGTGCCGGGCGGCGGTCGATCTCGCGCCGGGCGTAGACCGCGACCGCCGCGATGATCACGACGCCGCGGATCACGTCGCGCAGGAACGGGTTCACCTGCATCACGCCCATGACGTTGTCCATGACCGCGAAGATCGCGACCCCGGCCAGGGTGCCGACGACGTTGCCCTTGCCGCCGGCCAGCAGCGTCCCGCCGAGCACGACCGCCGCGATCGACATCAGGTCGTAGCCGCCCTGCGAGCCGATGGTCGGGCTGCCGACGCCGAGCCGGGCCAGCAGCAGCAGGCCGGCCAGCGCGGTGAGCACCGAGCACAGGACGTGCGCACCCACGACCGGCACCCAGGTGCGGATGCCGGACATCCGGGCCACCGACTCGTTGCCGCCCACGGCGTACAGGTGGTGTCCGAGGCGGGTACGACGGAGCATCCAGATGGCCGCCACCGCGCAACCGAGCAGGATCAGCGTGGAGACCGGCACCGGTCCGATCTGGGTGGCGCCGATCAGCCGGAAGGAGCGCGGCGCGATGCCGTGGTTGCCCTGGTAGTTGGTGGCGAGGTAGCCGCTGATGACGAGGCCCACGCCGAGCGTGGCGATGAAGCCGTGCACCTTGAGCCCGCTGACGATGAGTCCGTTGACGAGCCCGATCGCGGCGGCGACGCCGACGGCGAACAGCAGCGCCAGCGGCACGTTGCCCGACTCGCCGGCCATCACCCCGCCGGCCAACACGCTGGTGAGGCTCGCGACGAACGGCACCGAGAGGTCGAGGCTGCCGACCAGGATCACCAGCGTCTGCCCGATCGCGATGAAGCCGAGCACGCTGGTGAGCGTCAGGATCGAGCGGATGTTGCCGACGCTGAAGAAGTTGCGGCCCTCGATCGCCGTGAGGACGGCGCCGGCCACGATCGCGACCACCAGGATGCCGACGACGATGCCGGTCGAGGTGAGCCGGCCGGTGCGGCCGGACAAGGTGCTCATCACGCTCATGCGGCACCGCCCTCGGCCTCGGCAAGACCGGTGGCGAGTGCGAGGACCTGCTCCTCGGTGGCGCCCGCAGGGAGCTCCCCGGCCTGCCGGCCGTCGCGCATCACGACGATCCGGTCGGACATGCCGATCACCTCGGGCAGCTCGCTGGAGACCATGAGGACGCTGACGCCGCCGGCCGCGAGGCCGCGCATCAGCTCATAGATGCTGTGCTTCGCGCCGACGTCGATGCCGCGGGTCGGCTCGTCCATGAGCACCACGCGCGGCCGCGCGGCGAGCCAGCGGGCGAGCACGACCTTCTGCTGGTTGCCTCCGGAGAGGAACTGCACCTCTTGGTCCATGGCTCGCGCGGACACCTCGATCGAGGACAGCAGTCCCGGCATCTCCCGGCGGGTGCTCCCGGTCCGGCGCGGGAAGACGGCGCGGACGACGCCGAGCGCGTTGTCGAGGATCGACTGGTTGAGTGCGAGGCCGGTGGCCTTGCGGTCCTCGGTCACCATCGCGAGCCCGGCGCGCACTGCCTGGCGGGGCGAACCTGGCCGGCGCTTGGCTCCGGCGACGACCATCTCGCCGCGGGTGAACGGACGGACGCCGAAGATCGCCTCCAGCAGCTCAGTACGCCCGGAGCCCTGGAGCCCGGCGATGCCCACGATCTCGCCCGCCCGCAGGGTCAGGTCCACCCCGTCGACGTACCCGTTTCCGGCGCCGTGCAGCTCCAGCAACGGCTCGCCGACCTCGGTCCCCTCGGCCGGGTCGGGGAAGAATGACGAGATCGACCGGCCGACCATCAGTCGCACCAGCGCGGCGTCGTCGAGGTCCGTGGAGCGCTCCGTGGCGACCTGCAGGCCGTCCTTCAGGACGGTGATCGTGTCGCAGAGGTCGAAGACCTCCTTGAGCCGGTGGGAGACGTAGAGGATCGCGACGCCACGCCGGGCGAGGCCGCGGATGATGCCGTAGAGCAGCTCGACCTCGTGGTCGGCCAGCGCGGCGGTCGGCTCGTCCATCTGGATCACGCGAGCCTCGAAGCTGATCGCCTTGGCGATCTCGACGATCTGCTGCTCCGCGACCGACAGCGTGCGCACCCGCTGGCCGGGCCGGATCCCGGTGACGCCGAGCCCCTCGAGCAGCTCCTGGGTGTCGCGCTGCATCGCCCCGGTGTCGACGAACCCGCCGCGCCGGGGCTCCCGGCCGAGGTAGATGTTCTCCGCGACCGAGCGCTCGGGCAGCAGGTTGAACTCCTGGAAGACCGTGGAGATGCCGGCGTGCTGGGCCTGCAGCGGGTGGCCGAAGTGCACCGGCTCCCCGGCGATCTCGATCGTGCCCGCGTCGGATGAGTAGACGCCGGCGAGCACCTTCATCAAGGTCGACTTGCCAGCACCGTTCTCGCCCACCAGGCCGAGCACCTGACCGGCGCGCAGCTCCAGGTCCGCGTCGGCGAGCACGGTGTGGCCGGCGAACGACTTCGTCAGGCCGCGGGCGCGCAGGACGACCTCGCCCTGGTGGGCGTCGTTCGACGGCGTGGGCACCACGGGCGTCACTGTGGCACGCGTCACGCACTTTTGTCGAGGGTTCGGCAGAAGTTCGTTGCTAGACGTACATAACTCCTGCGTGCTTCACTTCCGCCGTGCGCCCCAGCGACGTCTTCGACCTACTCCGGGACGGACAGCCGCGCACCCGGGCCCAGCTCGCCGAGATCACCGGCCTGGCCCGCTCCACCATCGCCGCCCGGATCGACGTGCTGCTCCGGCTCGGGCTGGTCGCGCCGTACGGCGACGGCATCTCCACCGGTGGCCGGCCACCGTCGCTGCTCGCGCTCAACCCGGGCGCCTGGGTGGTGGCGGGGATCGACCTCGGCGCCACGCACGCGACGGCCGCGCTGGCCGACCTCGCCGGCACGATCCTGGTCGAGCGGCGCGCCGACCTCGATATCGCGGCCGGGCCCGAGGAGGTCCTGACCTGGGTGGAGGGAGTGGTCGCCGACCTGCTCGCGGACCAGCGTCGGCCCGTCTCGGAGCTGGCCGCGATCGGGATGGGGCTGCCCGGCCCGGTCGAGCACTCCACCGGCCGCGCCATCAACCCGCCGATCATGCCCGGCTGGGACCGGTACGACGTGCCGGCCCACGTGCAGCGGGCATTCGACGTCCCGGTCCTGATCGACAACGACGTGAACATCATGGCGCTCGGCGAGCGGCACGCCCACCTGAGCGACGTCGACGACCTGGTGCTGATCAAGGTCGCCACCGGCATCGGCGCCGGCATCGTGTCCGGCGCCGCCCTCCAGCGCGGCGCGCAGGGCACCGCCGGCGACCTCGGGCACGTCCGGGTCTCGCGCGCCGCCGATACGGTGTGCCGCTGCGGCAACGTCGGCTGCCTGGAGGCGATCGCGGCCGGACCGGCGCTGGCGGCGGCGCTGCGCGAGCAGGGGATCGACGTCGTCGACGGCCACGGGGTGGTCGAGCTGGTCCGCGCCGGCGACGCCGCCGCGGTGGCCGCGGTCCGCCAGGCCGGCCGCGACGTGGGCGAGGTGGTGGCGACTCTGGTGAACCTGATCAACCCGTCCGTCGTCGTCATCGGAGGCGCCATGGCGGAGGCCGGCGAGAGCCTGCTGGCCGGGATCCGGGAGGTGGTCTACTCCCGCTCCCTGCCGCTGGCGACCGAGCACCTGCGGATCGTGACCTCACGGGCCGGTGAGCGGGCCGGCGTGGTCGGTGCGGCGGCGCTCGCGATCGAGCACGTGCTGTCCCCGGCCGCGATCGACGCGGCGGAGCTCCGACTCGTGAGCGCGTGACGTGCCAGGACGGCAATAACGATTCGCTCGCTGTTGGTGGGCTCTCCTAACCTTCTCGGGTGAGCACGGAGACCTCAGACCTGGCTGCCAATGTTCCCGACGACCCGAGCGGCAAGCCCGGGTCCGACTCCGGACTCGACCGGGGGGTGCTCGTCGTTGCCGGCGTGGTCGTGCTGGGCGCGATCATGTCGATCCTCGACATCACCGTCGTGTCGGTGGCGCTGCAGACGTTCCAGATCGAGTTCGACGCCACCGCGGCCGACGTCGCATGGACCATGACCGGCTACACGCTCGCGCTCGCGGCGGTGATCCCGCTGACCGGGTGGGCGGCCGACCGGTTCGGCACCAAGCGGCTCTACCTGCTCGCGGTGTTCCTGTTCACGGCCGGCTCGGTGCTGTGCTCGGTCGCCGACAGCCTCGGCCAGCTGGTCGCGTTCCGGGTCCTCCAGGGCCTCGGCGGCGGCATGCTGATGCCGCTCGGCATGACGATCCTCACCCGCGCCGCAGGCCCCGAGCGGGTCGGCCGGGTGATGGCCGTGCTCGGCATTCCGATGCTGCTCGGCCCGATCTTCGGCCCGATCCTCGGCGGCTGGCTGATCGAGATCGCCTCCTGGCACTGGATCTTCCTGATCAACCTCCCCATCGGCCTGGTCGCGCTGGCCTACGCCGCGAAGGTGCTGCCCAAGGACCAGGTGGAGCCGTCCGAGAGCTTCGACTGGCTCGGCATGCTGATGCTCTCGCCCGGACTCGCGGCGTTCCTCTACGGCGTCTCCTCGATCCCCGAGCACGGGACCGTCACCGCCACCGAGGTGTGGCTCCCGGCGATCGTCGGGCTGGCTCTGATCGTGGGATTCGTGCCGTGGGCGCTGCACCCGCGCAACATCCACCCGCTCGTCGAGCTGAGGCTCTTCAAGAACCGTGACATGACGATCGCCGTCGTCGCGATGATGCTGTTCGCGATCGCGTTCTTCGGCTCCAGCCTGCTGTTCCCGCTCTACTTCCAAGCCATCCGCGCCGAGTCCGCGCTCTCGGCCGGCTGGCTGATCGCCCCGCAGGGCTTCGGCGCGATGATCACGATGCCGATCGCCGGTGTCCTGGCCGACCGGATCGGGCCCGGCAAGGTCGTGCTGACGGGCATCGGCACGATCGTGGTGGGGATGTCAGTCTTCACCCAGCTGAGCGACACCACGTCGTACCCGATCATCCTCGGCGGCCTGTTCGTGATGGGCCTCGGCATGGGCGCCACGATGATGCCGATCATGTCGGCCGCGCTCGCGACCCTGACCGACCACAACATCGCCCGCGGCTCGACGTTGATGAACATCACCCAGCAGGTCGCCTCCTCGATCGGCTTCGCGCTGTTCTCGGTGCTGCTCACCAATGGGGTGCAGGACGCTCTCACGCAGCAGGGGCCGAACCCGCTCCCCGGTCTGGCCGGCGCCTACGCCGACGCGTTCCTGGTGGCGGTGATCCTGGTCGCGGTCTGCCTGGTGCCGGCGTACTTCCTGCCGCGCCGCAAGGTGGCCGCGGTCGACCCGGCCGCGATGGTGGGGCACTGAGCGTGCTCGTCAGTCGAGTCCGGGTCGGCTGACATAGTCGGGGCATGGACGCCCTGATAGACCCGCTGTCGCGCCACCGCGTGATCGACGGCCACAACGACCTGTTGTGGGAGGCGCGCACGCAGGTCGGCTACGACTTCGACCGGCTCGACATCGCCGGGTCGACGGCCACGCACACCGACCTGACCCGGCTCGCTGCGGGCGGGGTGGCCGGCCAGTTCTGGTCGGTCTACGTCCCCTCCACCTTGACCGGGGGTCACGCGGTCGCAGCGACGCTGGAGCAGGTCGACGCGGCCCACGCGATGATCGAGCGGTACGCCGACCGGCTGGCGTTCGCCGGCACCGCCGACGAGGTCGAGGCCGCCTGGGCGTCGGGCCGGATCGCCTCGCTGCTCGGGGCCGAGGGCGGCCACTCGATCGACTGCTCCCTCGGTGCGCTCCGGATGCTCCACGCGCTGGGCGTCCGGTACCTGACGCTCACCCACAACGACAACACACCCTGGGCCGACTCGGCGACCGACCAGCCGGTGGTCGGCGGCCTTTCGGCCTTCGGCGTCGAGGTGGTCCGGGAGATGAACCGGATCGGGATGATGGTCGACCTGTCCCATGTCGCACCTGCGACGATGCGCGCCGCGCTGGAGGCGACCGAGGCGCCGGCGATCTTCTCCCACTCATCGGCCCGGGCGGTGGCCGACCACCCGCGCAACGTGCCCGATGACGTGCTCGGCTCGCTGTCCGCCAACGGCGGGGTCTGCATGGTGACGTTCGTGCCGGCGTTCGTGAACCCCGACGTCGCCGCCTGGCAGGTCGACCTGGTCGCCGCGGCGGAGGCCGCGGGCATCGGCCGCGCCGACGCGGAGGGGCAGACCGCCTTCAAGCACGAGTGGTCGCGCGAACGGCCGCAGCCGACGGCCACCCTGGACGACGTGGTCGCGCACGTCGAGCACGTGCGTGAGGTCGCCGGGATCGACCACGTCGGGCTCGGCGGCGACTACGACGGTGTGGACCGGCTCCCCGAAGGACTCGAGGACGTCAGCAGCTACCCGAGGCTGCTCGCCGCGCTCGCCGACCGCGGCTGGTCGGACTCGGACCTCGGACAGCTCACCGGCGGCAACGTGCTGCGCGTGATGCGGGCGGTCGAGGCCGTCTCCGACAAGCTCCGGGCCGAACGCGGGCCGAGCCTGGCGACGATCGAGGAGCTCGACGGTCCCCAACCTCGATAGTCCGCCGCCAGAAGCACCACGCAGGCCAGGGATCCGGTGCCTTCGGCGGCGGACTATCCCCTGAGGCCGAGCGCGAGCGGCGCCACCGCGGTGGCCCCCGCTTCGCGCAGCGCGCGAGCCGCCAGCGTCATCGTCCAGCCGGAGACGACCAGGTCGTCGACCAGCAGTACCGGGCCGGCCGGCACCTCGGCGTCGAGCGCGAAGCGTCGCGTCACCACGGCCACCCGCTGGGCTGAGTTGGCCGCGCCGCGCTCCGGCTCGATCGTGGGGTCGATGATCGCGAACCGCCCGACCACCGGTACGCCGAGGTAGCGCGACAGCCCGTCGGCAAGGTCTCGGGTCAGGGTCGGCCGGCGTGCGGACTCGACGTACACGATCGCCTCGGCCTTCGGCTGCCAGTCGGCCAGCACCTCGACCACGGCGCGAGCCAGCGGCACGGGGACCGGGCCGTCCTCGCCCGCGAACAGCGCGCGGAGCGAGCCGCCGTGGCCGAGGTCGGTGAGCCGCGCGACGACCCGACCCTCCTCGGCTCCATCGGCGATCTTGCCCTTCATCTCGAGGCCGAGGTTGGCCAGCGCGGTCGGCCACATCTTCCGCGGCTCGAGCGCGACGCCCGGGCGGGACAACCGCTCCTCGGCCGCCTCGACGGCGGCCTCGCTCACCTCGGCGGACACCGCGAAGCCGCCGCACCGATCGCACCGGCCGCACGGCTCGGCGCCGGGGTCGTCGAGCTGGCGGCGGAGGTACTCCATCCGGCAGCCCTCGTGGTCGAGATAGGCCAGCATCGCGGCCTGTTCTCGCTCGCGGGCCTCGCGCACCCGACGGTGCCGCTCCTCGTCGTAGACCCACTCCTGCCCGGTCGCCTCCCAGCCACCCCGGACCCGGCGGACCGCCCCGTCGACGTCGAGGACCTTGAGCATCGTCTCGAGCCGGGTGCGATTGAGGTCGACGTAGGTCTCCAGCGCGGCGGTGCTGAGCGGCCCGTGCTCGGCCAGCGCGTCGATGGTCGCGCGCACCAACGGCTCGCGAGGGAACGCGAGGGAGGCGAAGTAGGCCCAGATGTCGCGGTCCTCGAGTGCCGGGAGCAGCACCACCGTCGCGTCATCGGTGCCACGCCCCGCGCGGCCGACCTGTTGGTAGTAGGCGACCGGCGAGGCGGGTGCGCCGAGGTTGACCACGAAGCCGAGCCGGGCGTCGAAGCCCATGCCGAGCGCGCTGGTGGCGACCAGCGCCTTGACCTCACCGTCGAGCAGCGACTGCTCCAGTGCGAGTCGCTCGGTGGGCTCGGTCTGCCCGGAGTAGGCGGCCACCGCGTGGCCGCGGGTGCGCAGGTAGCCCGCGACCTCCTGGGTCGCAGCGACGGTGAGGCAGTAGACGATGCCCGAGCCGGGTTGCTCGGCGAGGTGGTCGGCCAGCCACGCGAGCCGCTGCTCGGCGGTCTTGAGCCGCACCACCCCCAGCCGCAGCGACTCCCGGTCGAGCGACCCGCGCAGCACAGCGGTGTCGGTTCCCAGCTGCTCGGCGACGTCGTCGGTGACCCGCTGGTTGGCGGTCGCGGTGGTGGCGAGGACCGGGATGCCGTCGGGCAGCTCTGCGAGCAGCGTGCGGATCCGGCGGTAGTCGGGCCGGAAGTCGTGGCCCCAGTCGGAGATGCAGTGGGCCTCGTCGACGACGAGGAGCCCGCACGTCGCGGCCAGCCGGGGCAGCACCTCGTCACGGAAGCCCGGGTTGTTGAGCCGCTCCGGGCTCACGAGCAGCACGTCGACCTCTCCGGCCGCGATCGCGTCGTGGATCGGCTGCCACTGCTCGATGTTCGTGGAGTTGATGGTGACGGCGCGGATGCCGGCCCTTTCGGCGGCAGCGATCTGGTTGCGCATCAGGGCCAGCAGCGGCGAGATGATCACCGTCGGGCCCGCGCCCTGCGACCGCAGCAGCAGAGTGGCGACGAAGTAGACCGCCGACTTGCCCCAGCCCGTGCGCTGCACCACCAGGGCTCGCCGCCGGTCGACGGCGAGCGCCTCGATGGCGGCCCACTGGTCGTCGTAGAGCATCGCCTGGGGCAGCCCGTCTCGGGGACCAACGAGGGCCCGCAGGTGCCGCTCCGCCTCCTGCCGGGTCCCAGGTCGTACGTCGCTCACCCGGCCTGTCTACCAGCGCACCCCGACGGCTCGTCGAGTCGTGGGTAGTTCGGGCCGAGTCGTGCCTGATTCTCGTCGGATCCGTGCATGAGGCACGACTCGACCCGAATGAGGCACGATTCGACCCGAACGGGGCACGATTCGGCGGGTCAGGCAGCGGGTCCCTTGCTGCGTACGTCGTCCACGGCCGTCATCGCCTCGCGGAGCTCGGCCAGCCAGTCACTCTCGTGCTGCCCGACCAGCCGGACACACCACGCCAGCGCGTCGGCCCTTGACCGTGCCACGCCGGACTCGACCAGGGTGTCGAGCACCTGCCGCTGCGGCTGCCGCAGCCGGGTCATCACGGGCGCGGCGACGTGGGTCCACAGCTCCTGGTGCTCGCCGACCCGCAGGCCCCACGAGACCTTGCGCTCGTAGCGGTGCTCGGCCTCGCGCGCGATCTTCATCCGCGCCTCTCGGGTGTCCTCGCGGAACGCCCGGGCCCGACCCGCCCGGGCCTCGGCGGTCGCGACCTCGGAGTCGCCGGTCACGTCGTCGGCCGTCAGGATGACCGTGATCTCCTCGCGGTCGACGCTGACCTGCGGCGGCTCGACCGTCCACTCCTGCGGCAGCCGGCCGGCGAACCAGCCGGTGACCGCCTCGTGCTGCTCGTCTGTAATCATGTAATCAGTGTTGCACGGCCGGTCAAGAGCCAGGCGCGAATGCCCCGTAGCGCAGCACCGGCACCACCTCACTGGTGTGGAGCCGGCCCGCGATGGCTACGTCGTGGGCGAACCCCGCGGCCGCCAGCTCGAGCCCGCCGGCGCAGGTCGACAGGTGCTCGAGCGGTCTCCGCTCGAACGCGGCGTAGGCGTGGCGGGCCAGCCGCGCCTCGGGGCTCATCAGCGCGGGGTCGAGACCTGCGAGCACCGCGCCGGCGCCCCAGAGGTCCTCAGCACACGGCCGCATCGACCCGTCGGGCCACCGCTCGCCGGCGGGAACGACGGCGACCACCGCTCCGCCGTCGAGCCGCGCCCGCAGCCAGTCGGTGACGGCACGGGCGTTGCGCAGGCACGCCACCACCACCTCGGCCCCGGTTCCGGACCGCGCCAGCTCCGCGCAGATCGTGGACCCGTTGGGGGAGGGCAGCACGAGTCGCTCGATCCCGGTGACGGTCTGCAGCGAGCCGGGCGAGAGCGAGACCGCGCCGGCCCGGTAGCGCGCGTCCTGCCGCTGCAGCGCGAGGTTCGCGTCGAGCTCCTCGGCGTACTCGGCTGCCCGAGCGTCACGCCAGCGGTAGGGGAAGACGGTGATGCCGCGCTCCACCGCCACCGTGACCGTGGTGCTGAAGGACAGCACGTCGACCACCACCGCGACGTCGGCCCGACGGGCGACGACCGCGCCGCCGGTCGGGCCCCACTCGAGCCTGATCCGGTGGTCCGCCTGGTCGTGGCCGGGTGTGGGCATGCTCCGTGTTCTACCGCACGGGTGCGCGGTCCTGGGCCTGGGGGAAGATCCCGCGGATCGTGGTGCCCTCTCCCGGCGCCGACTCGACCCGCAGCTCGCCGCCGGCCGCTCGGACCCGGACCTCCATGCCGAGCAGCCCGCCTCCGGCCTCGATCGCCGCCGGGTCGAAGCCGCGGCCGGTGTCGACGACCGCGAATTCCAGGTGAGGCTCGGCATGCAGCCGGATCTCGACCTGGTCGGCACCCGAGTGCTTCGCGGCGTTCTGGAGCGCCTCGAGGATGCAGAAGTAGACGGCGGACTCGACCTCCTGCGACTGGCGCTCCAGCGGCTCGGCCAGCACCGTGGCGGGAACCGTCGACCGGCGCGCGGCCGCGGCGAGCGCTGCCACCAGCCCGCGCTCGGCCAGCAGCTGAGGGTAGATGCCCCGCGCCAGGTCGCGGAGCTCGTTGATGGCGACCAGATTCTGCTCACCGAGGTCGTCCAACGCCTGCCGGGCCTCGTCCAGGTCACCGCGGTCTATCAGCTGCCGGACCCGGCTGATCAGCACGCTCATACCAACGAGCCGCTGTTGGGCACCGTCGTGGAGGTCGCGCTCCAGGCTCCGACGCGCAGCGTCGGCGACCTTCGCCACCTGGCTGCGTGACTCCCGGAGCTGCTCGGCGCGGTCGTGGAGCTCCTGGTAGTTCTGCCTGACCACGAGCACGATCACGACCACGACGATCGGGACGAACACGGCGAGGCTGAACACCTGCATCGGGAAGCCCTCGCTGACCATCCGTCGTTGCTCCGCGATCACCGCGACCGCCGTGACGGAGACGATCACCACCACCACCACCCCAGCGAGGGCCAGTCGGCCCAGGTACGGGTAGGCGACGATCAGGGGGATCAGCAGGACCAGGTCGGCCAGTGGACTGAGGAACGGCGAGACCCACACGGCGCCGAAGGCGAAGACCAGCGCCGACGTCATCAGCGAGAACGTCACGCCTGCCTCGCGAAGGAACGGCGTGAGCGCGAGACCGGCGATCATCACCACGCTCGCGACCAGCGTCACCGCCAGGATCTGCCGGATCTCGTCGTACCTGGGGCCTAGCAGGTAGATCACCGCGAGCAGCGCCGCCGAGAAGACCAAGGACGACGCGTTGATGAGCGCGAACCGACGCAGCCCCGGCTCGACCCGTTCCCACCCGGTCAGGAACCAGGTCACCACCGCGCGCGCCCGGGCATCGACCCGGCTGGTGGCTCGGCGGTGCCGACGTCGTTGAGGTAGACCAGCGCGGCCGCCACGCGTCGGTGCAACGGGGAGTCGGCCGGCAGGTCGAGCTTGGCGAAGATCGAGTTGATGTGCTTCTCGACCGCCCGGTCGGTCACCGACAGGGTCGCGGCGATCGCCTGGTTCGACATCCCCCGCGCGACGTGCGTGAGTACGTCGCGTTCGCGCGGGGTGAGTCGCGAGAGCGCCGAGTCTGGGCGCCGGGAGCCGGCCGAGACGAGTCCGCCGACGACCGTCTCGTCGATCACCGAGCCACCTGCCGCCACCTCGCGGAGCGCGGCGACCAGCTCGTCTGCGTTTGCCACCCGCTCCTTGAGGAGGAAGCCACGACCCTGGCTGCCCGAGGCCACCAGGTCTAGCGCGTACTCGGCGTCGGCGTACTGGGTCAACACCACCACGCCGAGCTCGGGGTGGGTCTCCCGGAGCCGGCCGGCGGCGCGGATCCCCTCGTCGGTCAGCGTCGGCGGCATCCGGATGTCGGTCAGGACCACATCGGGGCCGAGGTGGTCGACCGCCGCGAGCAGCTCGTCGTAGTCGGTCGCGACCGCGACGACCCGGACGTCGTCGTACCCCTCGAGGAGTGCGACGATGCCCGCCCGGAGCAGCTCGCCGTCCTCGGCCAGGACCAGCCGCAGCGGTGCGATCATGGGCGAGAGACTAGTGGGGCGCAGGCACGCGGACTGTGGTGCTGGCACTACTGACCGATCTCGATGCCGACGTCAGGATGGACCAGTCTTGCCGGAGCACGTCATGTGTACGGGGGAACCGGCGGACGCAGAACGCGCGGGGGACGGCCCGGCGGTGTTGCGACATCTCAGATGTCACGGCACCGTCGGGCCGAAGCGTTTCCCAGGCTCAGCCGTCACTGCGATGGCCGGGCACCACCACGACGGGGCACGGTGCGTGCCGGACGACCTGGTCGGCCGTCGAGCCGAACCCGAGGCCGCGGAAGCCGCCCTCGCCGCGCCGTCCCACGACCAGCAGCTCGGCGCCGGTCGCCGCGTGCAGCAGCTCCTTGGACGAACGTCCGTGGACCACGTGCAGCATCACGTCGCCGGGTAGTCCGAGGTCCTCGACGTCGCGCGCGAGGTGGTCGCGGACCGCCGCCTCGTAGTCGGCGAGGGGCGCCACGTAGCCCACCCGTTGCGTGGGCGGCCGTGGCGCGCTCGTGATCACCCAGGCCCGCAGGACGTGCAGCGGGCACCGCAGCCGGACCGCCAGGTCCGCGGCCCACCGGACGGCCTCACCCGACGCCGGGGAGCCGTCGTGCCCGACCAGCACTCCACCGTCGAGCGTCACTTCCTCCACCACCTCGGTCATGGCGCTCTCCCTACCAGATCCGGATCCGCAGCTCCGGGTCGAGCCACAGCCCGTCCTCGCTGCTGGTCTCGAACACCTCGTGGAACTCGTCGAGGTTGCGCACGATGTTGGCGCGGAACTCCGGCGGCGAGTGCGGGTCGATCGTGAGGTACTGCTGCTCCTGCTCCTTGCGGCGCTTCGTGCGCCAGCAGAAGGCCCAGTTGAGGAACACCTTCTGCCGGTCGACGACCGAGGCGACGCCGTCCTGGCTGATGAGGAACGCCTTGTGGCCGATCGTCAGGCCGCCGAGATCGCCGATGTTCTCGCCGACGGTGAGTGCCCCGTTGACGCGCTCGCCGGGGAGGCTGCGCGGCTCGAACTCGTCGTACTGCTCGATCAGGGCCTTGCTCCTGACCTCGAACGCCGCACGGTCGTCGGCCGTCCACCAGTTGTTGAGGTTGCCCGCGCCGTCGTACTGCGAGCCCTGGTCGTCGAAGCCGTGGCCGATCTCGTGGCCGATCACCGACCCGATGCCGCCGTAGTTCTCCGCGGGGTCGGCGTCGGGGTCGAAGAACGGCTTCTGCAGGATCCCGGCCGGGAAGCAGATCTCGTTGGTGCCCGGGTTGTAGTAGGCGTTGACGGTCTGCGGGAGCATGAACCACTCGTCGCGGTCGACCGGCGAGCCGATCTTGGCCAACTGACGGTCGGTCTCAAACGCCGAGGCCGCACCGGCGTTGCCGATCAGGTCGTCGGCGTGGACCTCGAGCGCGGAGTAGTCGCGGAACCGCTCCGGATAGCCGATCTTCGGGCGGAACGTCGCGAGCTTCTCGAACGCGCGCTCCTTGGTCTCGTCGGTCATCCAGTCGAGGTCGGTGATCGACCGGCGGTAGGCCTCCAGCAGGTTGGCGACCAGGTCGTCCATCAGCTCCTTGCTGTGCGGCGGGAAGTGGCGGGCGACGTACTCGCGGCCGACCGCCTCGCCGATCGCGCCCTCCACGAACGAGACACCGCGCTTCCAGCGGGCCCGGAGCTCGGGGGTGCCGCTCAATGTGCGGCCGTAGAAGTCGAAGTTGGTCTCGACGAAGTCATCGGTGAGGTAGGGCGCGGCCGAGCGCAGCACCCGGCTCACCATCCAGGTGCGCCAGTCCTCGATCGAGACCTCGGTCATCACCTGCGACAGGTGCTGGAGGTACGACGGCTGCCTCACACACACCTCGGCGATCGACGCCTCGGAGCCACCGAGATTGCGGACGTAGGCGTCCCAGTCGAAGGCCGGCGCGAGCTCCTCGAGCTCGGCGCGGGTCATGAGGTTGTAGGTCTTCTGGACGTCGCGGGTCTCGGCGCGCTCCCAGTGGCCGCCGGCCAGCCGGGTGTCCACCTCGAGGACTGTCGCGGCGGCCGCCGGCGCGTCGTCCTGCTCGGCCAGCTCGAACATCCGGGTGAGGTAGGCGACGTACTGCTCGCGGATCTCGGCGAACTTGTCGTCGCGGTAGTACGACTCGTCGGGGAGGCCGAGCCCGCCCTGCACGATGTTGAAGAGGTAGCGGTCGGAGTCCTTGGCGTCGGTGTCGACGTAGGAGCCGAACAGCCCGAAGCCACCGAGCCGCTCGAACTCTCCCAGGAACGCCGCGAGGTCGCGGACGTCGCGCAGCCCGTGGACCGCCTCGACCAGCGGCTTGAGCGGCCGACTGCCGCGCTCGGCGATCAGGTCGGTGTCCATGAACGACCTGTAGAGGTCGGCGATCTTGCGGGCGTCGTCGTCCAGCGTTTCGCGTTCGGCGGTTGCGAGCTCATCGACGATCGCGCGCACCTGCTGCTCGGCGACGTCGGCAAGCTCGACGAACGGTCCCCAGCTCGACCGGTCGCTCGGGATGTCGACGTCCTGCAACCACCGTCCGTTGACGTGGCCGAACAGGTCGTCCTGCGGTCGGATGGAGGTGTCCATGCCCTCGCGGGCGTCGTCCAGAGTGCTCACCCGACGACCCTAACCGCGCACCCTCGGATCGTGCAGGTCGTCGAGCAGGCAGCGTCGGTTCCGGTGGTTGAGGAGGTTGCGCAGCAACCGTCTCGAACCACCCGGTTCGGGTGCCCACGTCAGCCGCGGACGCGGACGACCGCCTTGCCGAGGACCGCGCGGTCGTCGAGGTCGACCAGTGGCCCGCGGCCCGCATGCCGGTCACGGTAGTGGCTCGACATGACGGACCTCCTGGGCGAGTCCATGACTTCCGGGGGGAAGTTTCGGCCAGGACGTCATGGTTTCCCCGGATATCCGGGGAAACCACTCCCTACCGCGGGTCGACGAGCTGTGCCAGCTCGAAGTGCATGGGATCGGTGTAGCCCCAGTCGCCTCCCCAGGCGAAGCCCCACTTCTCGAAGATGGAGACGACGTCGCGGTTCATCTCGCCGACCGTGCCGCGCTGGTTGCCGGGGACGTTGAGATCCAGGGCCAGGCCGAAGGAGTGGTTGGAGAGCGTGGTCGTGTTGGCGATGAAGCGGGGGTAGTAGCAGCCCTCGTACTCGTCGACGTTGATCTCGTCGGCAAGCCCCCGCGTCACGACCTCCTCCAGAGCGGCGCGCAGCTGCGGGAAGAGTGCTTGGTGGCAGGTGACGGTCCCGAGGATGGGCACCGCCTCGGTAGCGATGTTGGCCGACACCCACGCAGGGTCGGGCGCGATCCGGCCCCCGCCGAGCACGGTGTAGTTGAACGTGCCGACGACGCTGGCGATCGAGCCGCCGGTGAAGAACGCGGTCTGAACGGCGCCGGGGTCGAGACCAAGCCGCGAGGCGATGTCGAGGTCCTGCACCGAGGCCTGCTTGCCCACGATCCGCTGGACCTCCTTGCGGATCGTCGACGGGTCGAACCCCTCGGTGGAGACCAGCAACCCGTTCCCGAACACCATCCCCTGGAGGTCGTCGACCCAGGCGGTGTTGACGACCAGGTCGATCGTGGTGGCCTGGGGCGCGTAGGCACCGATGTGGATCACCGGTGCGTCGTCGCCACCGCCGAGCGCGATGTTGCCTTCGTCGTCCTGGAGCCGCTTGCCAAGGTCCTCACGGACCGCCAGCTCGCCTCCGGCGAGCCGGTCCCACACCTCCTGCTCCTGGGCCGACCCGCTCGGAGTGAAGCGGCGGTACGTCGCACCGTCGACCGCCGCCACGGTCAGCGCCTGGTTCTCGATGGTCACCTGGCCGAGCCCGATCGGCTCGACCGCGGCGACCTCGCGCAGCCGCTTGATCCGCTTGACCATCTCGCCGCTGAGCTCGGTGCGGGAGAAGATCAGCATGTCCGGCCGGTAGAGCCGGTCGGTCAGCGGACCCGGCGCCTCGACCGCGTTCTCGGCGAGCGGGCTGGCCGTGCTGCTCGTGGGGGAGCCGGTCGGCTCGTCTGGCGGCTGCGTGGGGCCGGCCACCAGGCCGGGATCGTCACTGCACGCGGCGAGCGCCAGCACCACGCAGCCGGCCACGGCCGCGCGCAGCCACCGATTCCGCTCGATCACCGCTCCAGCGTAGGTGGGCGTTCGTGATCAGGACCGGCGTCTGCGGATCTCCGCGTTGATCGCGGGGACCACCTCGTGCATGTCGCCGACCACGGCGTACGTCGCCCGCGTCATCATCGGCGCCTCGGCGTCGGTGTTGATCGCGAGGATCACCTTGGAGCTGGCACAACCGGCCCAGTGCTGGATGGCGCCGGAGATGCCGCACGGGATGTACAGGTCCGGCGAGATCCGGCTGCCGGTCTGACCGACCTGCTCGTGGTGGGGCCGCCAGCCGAGGCTGGTCACGACGCGGGAGACTCCCACCACGCCGCCGAGCAGGTCTGCGAGCTCGTCGACGCCGGTGAATCCACCGGGGCCACCCGCACCGCGGCCGGCGCCGACCACGATCGAGGCCGACTTGAGGGAGCCGGACTCGTCGGCCTCCTTGACGCCGGTGGAGTGGACCCGGGCCACGAGGTCGGCCTCGGCGACCTCGGGGCTGAACTCGTGCCAGTTCGCCGGACTGCCGTCCACCGCCTCGGCGACCCAGGAGTGGCCGGCGACGGTGAAGAGCGCCGGCCGGGTCGCCAGCGTCATCTCCTCCAGCGCGGTGCCGCCGACGACCTGGCGGGTCACCGTGAAGGGCGACAGCCCGGAGAAGGCGACCACGTTCGCCGCCATCGGTACGTCGAGCCGCGCGGCCAGGTGCGCCAAGACCTCGTTGCCGCGGGGGCTGCCGGCGGCGGTGACCACCACCGAGCCGGTGTCGGCCCGCGCGGCCTGCATCGCGGCCGCCCAGCTGGCGCCGCCGTACGCGCCGAACGCGTCGCCGGTCGCGTGCCGGACCTCGCTCACGCCGTGCCGGCCGAGCTCGCCGGCGAGGCCGTCGCGGTCCTCGACGTCACCCACCAGCAGTGCTCGGATCGCGATGCCACCGCCCGCCTCCGACAACGACCGTGCGAACGCCAACGTCTCCAGAGACACCTCAGTCGCGGCGCCTCCCTCGGTCTCGACCAGGACCAGGATCATCGGAGCACCTTCAGACTCTCCAGCAGGTCGACCACGGCGGCCGCCGCGGCCTCGCCCTCACCCAGCACCTCCACGTTGCTCGGCTGGGCGGGCGGCACGAGCAGCTTCACCCGGGCAGCGCCCTGCGAATCGGCGCCGACGGAGCGGGTCTCGATCTCGATCTTCTTCGCCGCCATCCGGCCCTTGAGGCTCGGGTAGCGCGGCTCGACGCCGCCCTCGAGGACCGTGACCACCGCAGGCAGGGGGACCGAGAAGGTCTCCTCGCCCTCCGGGCCGTCACCACGGGTGATGGCCCGGCCGTCGGCCGTCTCCACCACGGAGACGCCGTTGACCACGGGCCAGCCCAGGGCGTAGGCGAGCCGGATCCCGACCTGGAAGTCGCCGCTGTCGGCTGCGTCGTTGCCGAGCAGCACCAGGTCGTAGCCCGACCCGTTCGCCGCGTGGTCGTTGACCACCGCCGCGATCTCGCGGGCCACGTCAGCCGGGCCGAGTGCCACCGGGTCGGCCTCGACCAGGGTCGCCGCGTGGCAGCCCAGGGCCAGCAGGCTGCGCAGCTGCTCGACCGCGTCACCGGGGCCGACGGTCAGCAGCGTCACGGTGCCGCCGGTCGCGTCCGCGACCCGGATCGCCAGCTCGACCGCGCTGCTCTCGTGGTTGCTCACCGTGTAGCCGACGTGCCGGGCGTCGACGGACTGCTCGTCATCTGTCAGCATCACCTCGCCGGCGACGTCCGGCACCCGCTTGACGCAGACCAGGACCCTCACTTGAGCCTCGCGTTCTCGGGGTCGAGGACCGGCGTGGCGTCGGCGGACACGACAGTCACCGGGTAGAGCTCCTCCATGTACGACACGGCGAGCTCGTTGCCGACGCGCGCCTCGGCGGGCGGCAGGTAGGCGAGCAGCAGATGCTTGCCGAGCGACGGCGCCGAGCCCGCGGAGGTGACGTAGGGGTGGTGGCCGTGCCCGTCGGTCAGCGTCCCGCCGTCTCGGGTCAGGATCGGCTCACCACCCAGCATGTATCGCTTCACGCCGGAGGCCGAGGTGTGGTCGTCGACCGCCAGGGTGCAGAGCACCGTCTGCGGGCCGGCGTCGGCCAGAGCCGCGCGCTGCTTGAGGTAGGCCTCCTTGCCGACGAAGTCGGCGGCCTTGACCTTGGGCCGCTGCATGCCGGCCTCGACGATCGACCGCTCGCCGTCGAGCTCGAAGCCGAACGCGCGGTAGCC
This sequence comes from uncultured Actinomycetota bacterium, assembly GCA_963826265.1. Classification (GTDB taxonomy): domain Bacteria; phylum Actinomycetota; class Actinomycetes; order Propionibacteriales; family Nocardioidaceae; genus Nocardioides. Next base: position 127,410 of record CAWGWH010000001.1, on the reverse strand, counting down.
CTTCTCGATCCGGCCGGTGGTGCCGTAGACGCCGATGCCGACCGGGACGGCGCCGTACGTCGCGCCCTGCTCGAGCAGCGTGTCCCAGAGCTCCGCGGCCCGGTCCATCGCGACGTACAGCTCCCAGCCCAGCTCGCCGACGTACGAGATCCGCGAGGCGAGCACCGGGATGCCGGCCACGGTGATCTCGCGGCAGGTCAGGAAGCCGAAGCCCTCGCCCGAGACGTCCTCGGAGGTGAGCGACGACAGGAGGGCGCGCGCCCGCGGGCCCCACACGCCGATGGTGGAGACCTCGTCCGTGCGGTCGGTCAGGGTGGTGGCGCCATCGCCCGGCAGGTGGTCGGTGAACCACGCGCGGTCGGCCATGCCGTGGGCGCCGCCGGTGACCACGCGGAAGTGGTCCTCCCCGAGACGCATCACGGTGAGATCGGACCGGAATCCGCCCTTGGCGTCGAGCACCGGGGTGTAGATGACCTTGCCGACGGCGACGTCGCACTGCGCGACGCAGGTCGTCTGCACGGCCTCGAGCGCGCCCGGGCCCTCGATGTCGAAGATGCAGAACGCAGTCAGGTCGATGACACCGGCCGCCTGACGCATCCGCAGGTGCTCGGCGTTGATGATCGGGCTCCACCAGCGGGCGTCCCACTCGTGCTCGCGCGGCATCACCGCGTCGCCGTACTCCTCGAGCAGGCCGGCGTTCGACTCGTACCAGAACGGGCGCTCCCAGCCGACCGTCTCGAAGAACACGGCACCGAGCTTCTTCTGCGACTCGTTCATCGGCGAGAGGCGCTGCTCGCGGTCGGACTCGTACTGCTCGGCCGGGTGGATGATCCCGTACGTCTTGATGAACGCCTCGGTCGTGCGCGACCTGGTGTGCTCGCGACGCATCTGGTGCGGATAGAACCGCGCGATGTCGCTGTGGTGGATGTCGATCTCGGAGTGCCCGTAGGTCATCCACTCGGCCACCGCGCGGCCGACACCCGGACCCTCCTTGATCCAGACGGCGGCCGCGGTCCAGAGACCCTTGACGTGGCTCTCGCCCAGGATCGGGTTGCCGTCGCAGGTCAGCGACAGCAGGCCGTTGATGGCGTAGCGCATCTCCGCGCCGTCGGCGCCGAGCAGCTCGGGCATCAGCTCGAGGGCCTGCTCGAGCTGCGGGTCGAAGTCCTCGTCAGTAAACGGCAGCTCGGTCGGCGAGAGCTTGGACTGCTCGATCGTCGGGATGTCCTCGGGCTCGTGGAGGATCGCCCGGTGGGCGTAGGAGCCGACCTCCATGTCGGCGCCGTGCTGCCGCTCGTAGCAGAAGGTGTCCATGTCGCGCACGATCGGGAAGGTGATCTCACCCTCGGTGTCCGCGAGCTGCGGACAGGGGCCGACCGAGATCATCTGGTGCACTGCAGGCGTCAGCGGGATGCTGACGCCGGCTAGGTCGCCGATCTTGGGGCTCCACACACCGCAGGCGATGACGACGTGCTCGGTCTCGATGTCGCCCTTGTCGGTGCTGACCATCCTGATCCGGCCGTCCTCGACATCGAGGCCGGTGACCTCGCAGTTGGGCACGGTGGTGAGCGCGCCGAGCTCCAGCGCCGACTCACGCATGATCGTGCCGGCCCGCAGCGAGTCGACGACACCGACGCCGGGCTGCCAGAACGCCCCGATGAACTGGTCGGCCTCGATGAAGGGCACCTTCTCCTTCACGAAGTCGGGCGAGACCAGCTCGGCCTCGATGCCCCAGGCCCGGGCCGAGGACATCCGGCGACGCAGCTCCTCCATCCGCTCCGGCGTACGGGCGATCTCGAAGCCACCGCTCTGCGTGAAGACACCCATCTCCTGGTACTGCTTCACCGAGTCGAGCGTCAGGTCGGTGATCTCCCGGGAGTGGTCGGTCAAGAAGATGAAGTTGGAGGCGTGACCGGTCGAGCCCCCGGGATTGGGCAGCGGGCCCTGGTCCAGCTGCACGATGTCGCGCCACCCGAGCTTCGCGAGGTGGTGGACCAGGCTGTTGCCGACGATGCCCGCGCCGATCACGACGACACCGGCACGGCTGGGGACGTTGGCCATGGTTTACTCACTCCTTGTTGCGAATCACGCAACTCAGTGCGCGATGTGAAACACCACGAAATCGTACGTCGCCCTCCCCGGCTGCTGTCAAGGACCCCAGCCGGGGAGTGCGACCCCGTCGTGGGTCCGGCCTACGGACCGTCAGGGAACCGCTGGGCGTGCTGCCACGCCTTGCGGGTGCGGGTCTCCATGGTCGCCTCGAACTCCTCCTCGCGCAGTGCCTTCATGAGCGAGACACACATGCCGATCAGGATCAGCATGAACGGTGCCGCCACCAAGATCACCAGCGTCTGCAGGGCCGAGAGTCCCGCACCTTCTTCGGCGGCCCACAACAGCACCGCGGCCACCGCACCGGTCGCGACACCCCAGAAGATGACCACCATCCGGTTCGGCTCCTCCTCGCCGCCCTGGCTCAGCATTCCCATCACGATCGAGGCGGCATCGGCGCCGGTCACGAAGAAGATCGCGATCAGGAACACCGCGAGCGCGACGGTGATCGAGGCGAGCGGGTACTGCTCCAACAGCTCGAACAGCGAGCTCTCGAGGGCGATCCCACCCGTGTCCGTCGTCGGCGGCGACCAGCCCTGGTTGAGCTGCTGGTCGAGCGCGCTGCCACCGAGGATCGCGAACCACACGAACGACACCAGGCTCGGCACCAGGATCACGTAGATGACGAACTGCCGGATGGTGCGGCCCTTCGAGATCCGCGCGATGAACATGCCGACGAAGGGCGTCCACGAGATCCACCAGGCCCAGTAGAAGATCGTCCAACCACCGAGCCACGAGGACGCCTCGGCGTTGTACACGCCGGTGGTGAACGACATGGACGGCAGGTGGGTGAGGTAGTCGCCCATCGTCTGGGTGAAGGTGCCCATGATGAACACCGTCGGCCCCACCACGAACAGGAAGAAGGCCAGGAGTGCCGCCGCCACCGCGTTCGCGTTGGAGAGCCACTTGATTCCCTTCTCCACACCCGACACCGCCGAGAGCACGAAGCACGCGGTCAGCACCGCGATCACGACGACGGCAAGACCCTTGCTGCCTGCCCCGCTGCCGAAGACGTTGTCGAGTCCTCCGGTGATCTGCAGCGCCCCCAGGCCGAGCGAGGTCGCCGAGCCGAACAGTGTCGCGAAGATCGCGACGACGTCGATCGCCTTGCCCGGCGCCTGCCCCGCCCGGTCACCGATCAGCGGCCTGAACGTGGCCGAGATCAGGTTCCCGAAGCCCTTCCGGTAGGCGAAGTAACCGATCGCGAGCCCGATCACGGCGTACATCGCCCAGGGGTGGAAGCCCCAGTGGAAGAACGTCCACTGCATCGACTGGATCGCGGCGTCGGCCGAGCCGGGTTCCGCGCCGCCCAGCGGCGGGGCGTTGAGGTGGGTCAGCGGCTCGGCGACTCCCCAGAACATGAGGCCGATCCCCATCCCGGTGGCGAACATCATCGCCACCCAGGTCGGGGTCGAGAACTCCGGCTCGGAGTCGTCCGCCCCGAGCTTGATGTTGCCGTAGCGCGAGATCGCGAGGTAGGCCGAGAACAGCACGAAGGCCGCGCTTGTCAGCACGAAGAGCCAACCGAAGTTCCCGGTGACCCAACCGAGCATCTCCCCGGTCTGCTCGCCCGTCTTCTCGGGCCAGATCGCGCCGATGGCCACGAAGGCCAACGACAGCGCCGCGGCGGTCCCGAACACCGCCTTGTCGACCGGGATTCCGGTCGGTCTGCCTACAGCGGGATCCGGTGAACGTTCCCTGATGTCCGTCATACCGTTCCTTTCCGTTGTCGGCTACAGGTCACTTACCCGAGCCACGCGGCGACCTTGTCCGGGTTCTCCTCCACCCAGCGCGCAGCCGCGTCCTCGTTCGACATGCCTTCGTCGGAGATGTACTTGGCCACAAGGTTCTGGTCCTCGTTGGTCCACTCGAAGTTCTCGACCAGGTCCACTCCCGGCCCTCCCTCGTCGACCCAGGAGGTCGAGACGATCTTCTTCAGCACCGTCTCGGGGTAGTCGCAGTCGACCTTGGCCGGGTCATCCTGACAGCCCTCCTCGTACGGCGGCAGCGCCACCTTCGCCAGGGGCAGGTCGGCGAAGAGCCACTGCGGCTCGTAGAAGTACCCGATGAGGAACTCCTTGTTCTCCTCAGCCTGCTGGAACGCGGTGATGCTCGCCGCCTCCGAGCCGGAGAAGACGACCTCGAAGTCGAGACCGAGGTTGGAGATGATCGCCTCGTCGAACTGTACGTACGACGGGTCGGCGCCCAGGAACTGGCCCTTGTCGCCGGTCTCCGACGTCGCGAAGTCCGCTGCGAAGTCGTTCAGGTTGTTGTAGTCGAGGACCTCGGGGTGCTCCTCGGCCAGCCACGGCGGGACGTACCAGCCGATGATGCCGATGTTGCCGGTCGGGCCGAAGTCCATCGCGCTGCCGTCGCCCTGCTCGGCGAAGAACTGCTTCTCGAGGTCGGGATGGCCCCAGTCCTCGATGACGACGTCGACCTCGCCGGTGCCGAACCCCTGCCAGGACACGTCCTCCTTCAGCTCCTTGTAGTTCACCGTGCAGCCCAGCTCGTTCTCGGCGATGTGCCCGATGACGTAGGCGTCGGCGTAGTAGCCGACCCACGGGTTCACGGCCATGTTGATCTCGCCGCAGTCGCCGGCCTCAGACTGCTGCTCCTCGTTGGCCTGGGTCTCCTGCTCGATGGCACCACCGCCACCACACGCCGACAGTGCCAACACGGCGGCCGCTGCCACAGCCAGGAGGCGGGTGCCCCTTCGATGGTTGATGATCATTCCTACCTCCGGTTTGATGGTGCGGGTCTGGTGCACTGTTCGTCCGAGACGTCGTTGCCGTTCACGGGATGCGAAGGGGAGCTTGGGTCTTGGACTTCAGCAGAGCGAGCTTTGCTTCGTTGGTCTGCGGCTGGTAGTCGGCCGCGGCCCGGGTGATCCGGTCGATCATGATCCCGAGCAGGGTGATGGTGATGCCGGCCGCGGCGCCGCGGCCCCACTCCTCCGAGCGGCTGAATCCGAGGACGACGTCGTAGCCGAGCGCGCCGGCTCCGACCAGACCACCGATGACGACCATCGCCAGCACGTACAGGAGGCCCTGGTTCGCCGCGAGCACGATCGCGCCGCGCGCCATCGGCAGCTGGACCTTGGTGATCTCCTGCCAGGTCGTCGCGCCGGACGCCCGCGACGCCTCGATCGTGGTCGGTGACACGTTCTTGACCCCGTCCGCCAGCAGCTTGATCGCTGCCGGCGCTGCGTAGACGATGCCCGCCACGATGGCGGTGAACTTGCTCGGACCGAAGAGTGCCAGTACCGGGATCAGGTAGACGAACGGCGGGATGGTCTGGCCGGCGTCGAGCAGCGGCCTGATCAGGAGGTCGGCCCGTCGGTTGCGCGCCATCCAGACGCCGAACACGAGAGCGAGCACCATCACGAGCGCGGTGGCCACCAGGGTCATCGCCAACGTCTGCATCGCGTGGTTCCAGAGGTCGAAGAACCGGATGCCGGCCAGGCAGACGATCGTCGGGAGCAGCGCCCGGGTGCGGCCGAACACGAAGGCCAGGGCGAGGATCGCGAGCGCCGCGAGGTACCACGGAGACTCGGCGAGAAGCGACTCGAGCGGGTTGAGCAGCGCGACGGTGATCGCGTCCTTGACAGCCTCGGTGAGGCCCCCGAAGGTGTCGATCACCCAGTCGGCGAGCTGGTTCACCCGGTCGGCGACCCAGCGCCCGGCCCCATTCTCCGGGAACTCGGCCGCCCAGAAGGCGTAGCGCGACAGCCACACCGCGACCAGCGCCCCGGCACCGGCGACGGCCAGCACGATCCGTCGCTGCGTCCTGTTCCCGCCGCCGCCGCGGGCGATCAGCTCGCTGCGCTGGCTCGCGGCGGTGGTGGTGCGGTCGAGCATGATCGCCATCAGCACGATCAGGGCGCCGGGAACGAAGGCGCCGCCGATGTCGATCCGGATCAGGGCGTTCAGCACGGGCTTGCCGAGCCCGGGCCCGTCGACGTACGCCGCGAGTGTGGCCATCGCGAGCGCGGCCATGATCGTCTGGTTCAGGCCGACCACGATCGTGGAGCGTGCCATCGGCAGCTGCACCTTGGTCAGCCGCTGCCAGAACGTCTGGCCTGCGGAGTCGGTGGCTTCTATCGTGGTGGGCGAGACGGTCCGGATCCCGTGGCCGGCGATCCGGATGATCGGTGGTAGCGCGTAGACCAAGGTGCACACGACGGCGGCCGAGGCGCCAATGCCGAAGAAGAGGACGATCGGCAGCAGGTAGACGAAGGTCGGCATGGTCTGCATCAGGTCCAGGAACACCGTGACCACACGGTCTGCACGTCGGCTGCTGGCGATCCAGATCGCCAGCGGCATGCCGATGACTACAGACACCGCCACCGCCACGAACGTCACGATGAGCAGGTCCATCGCGTCCGACCAGTAGCCGAAGAACCCGAAAGAGGCGAACGAGGCGGCGACCAGGATCGCTATCCGCCACCCGGCCACCGCGAGTGCGATCCAGGCCGCGAGTGCGGCCACGCCGAGCCAGCCGATCTCGGGCACCGGTCGCGGCAGGTTGGGCTCCGCGATCATTCGTTGCAGCCACTCGACCGAGCTCACGAAACCCTCGCCGATTGCGTACGTGGCCTGGATGACCGGGTTGCTGTCGCGACTGGTGATGACGTCGTTGCGGAACTGGGTGAACGTGTCCATCAGGTCGGTGCGTTCACGGATCGGCCGGACCAGCGTGTCCTGACCCTTCGTGAAGGCCCAGACCAGCACCCACAGCACGACGACGCCGGCCGCCCAGGCGGCGCGCGGCACGGAGCGTCGGGCAGCGACCGGCGGTGCCGCGTCCGGCTCGGGCGACTTCCGGGGAGGGGCGAGGGTGGCGCTCATTGGTGCACGTCCTCCTCGGCCACGACCACCCGGAGGATGGCGTCGTCGTCGACGATCCCGACCAGCTGTCCGTCATCGACGACTCGGACCGGGTGTGCCGAGGCCAGCGCGGCCTGAGCTGCCTTGCGGACGATCGTGTCGGACGACATCACCGGACCCTCGGTCGAGTCGTCGGGACGCGGCTCCCGCATCACCCACTCGAGGGTGAGCACGTGGGAGCGGGGGACGTCGCTGACGAAGTCCTTGACGTAGTCGTCGGCCGGGGCGGCCACGACCTCGGGCGGCGTGCCGACCTGGATGACCGCACCGTCGCGCAGGATCAGGATCCGGTCACCCAGCTTGAGCGCCTCGGCGAGGTCGTGGGTGATGAACACCATCGTCTTGCCGAGCTCGTGGTGGAGTCGGATCACCTCGTTCTGCATGTCGCGGCGGATCAGCGGATCCAGTGCTGAGAACGGCTCGTCGAAGAGCAGCAGGGACGGGTCGTTGGCCAGCGCCCGGGCGAGGCCGACCCGCTGCTGCATGCCACCGGAGAGCTGGTCGGGGTAGGAGTGCTCGTACCCGGAGAGCCCGACCAGGTCGACGATCTCGCCGGCACGTGCGCGCCGGTCCTTCTTCCCCTCGCCACGGACCTCGAGGCCGAACGCCACGTTGTCGATGACCTGCCTGTGCGGGAGCAGCCCGAAGTGCTGGAACACCATCGCCGTGTGGTGGCGACGGAGCTCGCGCAGCTGGGCCTCGCTGGCCTTGGTCAGGTCCTGCCCGTCGATCACGACGTCCCCGGCGGTCGGCTCGATCAGCCGGGTCAGACAGCGGATCAGGGTCGACTTGCCGGAGCCCGAGAGACCCATCACCACGAAGACCTCGCCGGGTGCGACGTCGAAGGACACGTCCCGTACGCCTACCACGCAGTCCATCTTCTGCTTCAGCTCAGCGCGCGAAAGGTCGGCGTCAGGCGTGCCGATGATCCTGTCGGACCCCTTGCCGAAGATCTTCCAGAGGTTGCGGACCGAGAGTGCGGCGTCCCCCGAGGCCGTCGACACCGCCGCTTCCTGACGGGTCGTGGCGCTCATCTGTTCTCCTCGCGGTTGCGGCTGTCGCCGGGTGGGTGGAGCGGGCTGCCGTCGCGGTGCCGGTAGAACGGCACGTCCGCGGTCGGCAGTGGGGTGTTGCCCCGGATCAGGTCGGCCGCCTTCTCAGCGACCATCATCACGGGGGCGTAGATGTTGCCGTTGGTCACGAACGGGAAGACCGAGGCGTCGACGACCCGCAGCCCGTCGACCCCGTGCACCCGCATCGAGCCGGGGTCGATCACCGCGGTCTCGTCGATGCCCATCTTGGTCGTGCAGGACGGGTGAAGCGCGGTCTCGGCATCCTTGCGGACCCACTCCAGGATCTCCTCGTCCGTCTCCACCGACGGCCCGGGCGACAGCTCGCCGTCGTTGAACGGCTCGAACGCCGGCTGGGTCAGGATGTCGCGCGCCACGCGCACCGCCTCGACCCACTCCTTGCGGTCGGTCGGGGTTGACAGGTAGTTGAACTGCATCGACGGGTGCTCCCTCGGATCGGTGCTCTTGATCCGGATCCAGCCCCTCGTGTCGGCGTACATCGGACCGATGTGGACCTGGTAGCCGTGGCCCTTCGTGGGCGCCGACCCGTCGTACCGGACCGCGATCGGCAGGAAGTGGAACATCAGGTTCGGGTAGTCGACGTCCTCGTTGCTGCGCGCGAACCCTCCGCCCTCGAAGTGGTTGGTGGCGCCGAGGCCGCGGCGGTGGAACAGCCAGTCGTAGCCGATCTTCGGCCGGGCCCGCCACCGGAGACCGGGTGCGATCGAGACCGGCTGCTTGCTGGCGTACTGGATGTAGACCTCGAGGTGGTCCTGGAGGTTCTCACCCACGCCGGGGCTGTGGTGGACGACGTCGATGCCGTGCTGGCGGAGCAGGTCCTCGGGGCCGACGCCGGACAGCTGGAGCAGCTGCGGACTGGCGATCGCGCCGCCGCAGAGGACCACCTCGCCGGCGTCGACCTGGCGCGACACCCCGGCCCGGCGGTAGTCGACGCCGACCGCGCGGGTGCCCTTGAACCGCACGCCGGTGACGAACGCGAGCGTCTCGACGGAGAGGTTCTTGCGGTGCTTGACGGGGTGCAGGTACGCGCGGGCCGCGGACAGCCGACGACCGCGGTAGACGTTACGGTCGAACTTCGCGAAGCCCTCCTGCCGGTAGCCGTTGACGTCGTCGGTCAGCGGGTAGCCCGCCTCCTGGGCGGCCTGGAAGAACGCCGTGAAGAGCGGGTTGTCGGCCGGGCCGCGCTCGAGCTTGAGCGGCCCGTCGCCGCCGCGCCAGTCGTCGGCGCCGGCGATGCAGGTCTCCATCTTCTTGAAGTACGGCAGGCAGTGGAGGTAGTCCCACTCCTGCATTCCAGGCTCGGCCGCCCAGCGTTCGTAGTCGAGCGGGTTGCCGCGCTGGAAGATCATGCCGTTGATGGACGACGACCCGCCGAGCACCTTGCCGCGGGCGTGGAAGACCTTGCGGTCGTGGAGGTACGGCTCCGGGTCGGTCTCGTAGCGCCAGTCGTAGAGCCGGCTGCCGATCGGGAACGGCAGCGCTGCCGGCATGTGGATGAACGGGTCGAGCTTGATGTCCGAGCGGCCCGCCTCGAGCACGAGCACCGACGTACCGGCGTCCTCGGAGAGCCGGGCACCGAGCGCACACCCCGCGGAGCCTCCTCCGACGATGACGTAGTCGTAGCGCTTCACCGACCGCCCCTATCCCTGGAACCAGCGCTGCTCGGCGGGACGGATGTTGTGCCAGACGTGCTTGGTCTCCCGGTACTCGTCGAGGCCTGCCTGCCCGAGCTCTCTGCCGGTGCCGGACTGCTTGTAGCCGCCCCACTCCGCCTGCGGCACGTACGGGTGGTAGTCGTTGATCCACACCGTGCCCATCCGCAGCCGGCCCGCGACGCGCTGCGCCTTGCCGGCGTCCTGGGTCCAGACCGCGCCGGCCAGGCCGTAGATGCTGTCGTTGGCGATCGCGACCGCGTCGTCCTCGTCGCGGAACGTCTCGACCGTCAGCACCGGCCCGAACGACTCGTCCTGTGCCACCGACATCGAGCTGGTGACGCCGTCGAGGATCGTGGGCAGGTAGTAGAAGCCGTCGGCGAGCGCGGGGTCCTCGGGCCGGCCGCCGCCGCAGCGGAGCACCGCACCCTCCTCGAGCCCGCGGGCGACGTACGCCTCGACCTTGTCGCGGTGGGCGGCGCTCGTCAGCGGGCCGGTCTCGGCCTTGTCGTCGAAGGGTCCGCCCAAGCGGATCAGCTGCGCCCGCTTCACGAGCCCGTCGACGAACTCGTCGTGTACGGACTCCTCGACGACCAGCCGTGCCCCGGCCGAGCAGACCTGGCCCGAGTGCAGGAACACTGCGGTCAGCGCGTAGTCGAGCGCGACCTCGCGGTCGGCGTCAGCGAAGACGATGTTGGGGTTCTTGCCGCCGAGCTCGAGTGCCACCTTCTTCACGGTGGCGGCGGCTGCCTCCATGATCCGGCGTCCCGTCAGCAGCCCGCCGGTGAAGGAGACCAGGTCGACGCGGGGATCGTCCGACAACGGGGCGCCGGCGTCCGCCCCGGCCCCGAGCACGAGGTTTCCGACGCCGGCGGGGAGGCCGGCCTCCTCGAGCAGCCTCATCAGGTGGATCGCCGTGTGCGGGGTGAGCTCGCTCGGCTTGAGGATGAACGTGTTGCCGGCGGCCAGGCAGGGCGCGACCTTCCACGAGACCTGCAGCAGCGGGTAGTTCCACGGCGTGATCAGGCCGCAGACGCCGATCGGCTCGTGGACCACCCGGCTGACGACGTCGGGGTTGCCGGTGTCGACGATCCGCCCGGCTTCCTCGGTCGCGACGTGCCCGTAGTGCCGGAAGACGCTGACGACGTCGGCGACGTCGTACTCCGCCTCGACGAGCCGCTTGCCGGTGTCGAGCGACTCCATCCGGGCGACCTCGGCGGCGTCGCGCTCGAGCAGGTCGGCGACCCGCAGCAGCAGGTCGCCGCGCTCGCGTGACGAAGTCGCCGACCAGGCCCCGTCGTCGAACGCTCGGCGGGCGGCCGCGATCGCGGCCTCGGTGTCCTCGCGCCCGGCCTCGTCGACCTCGCCGACGGGTGTGCCGTCGGCAGGGCAGGAGATCTCCCGGCGCGCACCCCCCAGCGCGCTGGTCCAGGCTCCGTCGATGTACAGCTGTGGCATGGGCGACCCCCACTCCTCACACCGGATGTTGCGCATCGTGCAACGCATTGCTGTCCGCGCAACCGGTTGTGTGTTTGAGAATGCTGCCGCCGGGGCCGACCGTCAAGCGTCTGCGCCCGTTTCGTGACCTACCTGTGCATCTCGCTCGTCAACGCTGGCCCCACCCGAGCCGGTGGGACACCTCCTCCGCCGCCTCGACCAGCTGCCGCGCCACGCCGTCGACCCGGTCGGCGGACAGCCGGAAGGTGGGGCCCGACACGCTCATGGAGGCGACCACGTCACCGTGCGAGTTGCGGATCGGGGCCGCCACCGCGGTGAGCCCGACCTCGAGCTCGTCGACCGCCACGGCGTACCCCTGCTCGCGGACCCGGTCCAGCTCGCCCCGCAGCGCTGCCTTCTTGGTGATGGTGTGGGACGTGTAGGTGGGCAGCGAGCCGAGGATGGCGTCGAGCCGTGGCCGGTCCAGCCCGCTCAGCAGCACCTTGCCGTTGCTCGTCGCGTGGAGCGGGATGTGCTGCCCCACCCAGTTGTGCGGCTGAAGGGCGGAGGACCCCGCCACCTGATCGAGGTAGAGCGCGCTGCGCTCCGACAGCACCGCGATGTTGACCGTCTCGCCGGTGTCCGCGGCAAGCTGCCGGCAGACCGGTCGCGCTTCTTGGACCAGGTCGAGCCGGGCGGTGGTGGCCCCGGCGAGCCGCAGGACACCGACGCCGAGCCGATACTTGCCGCGGTCGCCTGACTGCTCCACCAACCGGTGCTGCTCCAGGGTCGCGACCAGACGGAACGCCGTGCTCTTGTGGACGTCGAGCTCGGCCGCGATCTCGGTGACGCCGGCCTCGCCGACCCTGGCCAGGACCTCCAGGATCGTGAGCGCCCGGTCGACCGACTGGACGCCTCCGGGAGCCGCTTCGCGCACCTCCGCGGTGTTGCTCATGGCGCGACAGTAGCGCACACGCTGTTGCCTATCGCACACTTCGTTTCGTGCAGCGCAACGTGAACCCGTCGGCCGTGTCCGGCACCGCCCCCGCGGGGGACAACGTCCTGGTGCTCTCGTGTCCCGACCGGCCCGGGATCGTGCATGCCGTGTCGGGCTTCCTGGTCAAGCACGGCGGCAACATCCTGGAGAGCCAACAGTACGGCGACCCGGACACCGGCCGCTTCTTCATGCGGATCGACTTCACGGTGGCCGGCCACCCGGCGGCGGCCGAGCTCCGTGACGACTTCTCGTCGGTCGCCGACGAGTTCGGGATGGACTTCCAGCTGTGGGACTCGGCCGCGCCGTTCCGCACCCTGATCATGGTCTCCCGCTACCTCCACTGCCTGAACGACCTGCTGTTCCGGACCACGACGGGGTCGCTTCAGATCGACGTCCCGCTGGTGGTCTCGAACCACCCGGACGCGGAGGGCCTGTGCCGCTCGTACGGCGTCGACTTCTGTCAGGTGCCCGTCACCCCCGAGACCAAGCCGCAGGCCGAGGCCGAACTGATGCGGCTGGTCGACGAGCATGGGATCCACCTGGTGGTGCTGGCGCGCTACATGCAGGTGCTCAGCGACGACACCTGCCGCGCGCTGTCCGGCCGGGCGATCAACATCCACCACTCGTTCCTGCCCAGCTTCAAGGGCGCCAAGCCCTACCACCAGGCGTTCGACCGCGGCGTGAAGCTGGTGGGCGCAACCGCCCACTACGTCACGGCCGACCTCGACGAGGGGCCGATCATCGAGCAGGACGTCACCCGCGTCGACCACGGCTACACCCAGGACGCCCTGGTCTCGGCAGGCCGCGACGTGGAGTCGCAGGTCCTGTCCCGGGCGGTGCGCTGGCACTCGCAGTCGCGGGTGCTGCTCAACGGCAGCCGTACCGTCGTGTTCCGTTGAGGGCTCGACCACACACACTCGACCACAGAGAGAAGGAGACCGACCGTGCTGTCGGACATCGAGATCGCCAATGCTGCCGTGATGCGTCCCATCAAGGACGTCGCGGCCGACACGCTCGGGATCCCGGAGGGGCAGCTGGTGCCCTACGGCCACTACAAGGCCAAGGTCGACCCGACGTACCTGGCCTCCCTCGCCGACCGTCCGCTCGGCCGGCTGGTGCTCGTGACGGCGCTATCCCCGACCCCGCCGGGCGAGGGCAAGACCACGACCACCGTCGGCCTCACCGACGCCCTGCACGGACTGGGCCACCGGACGGTGGCCTGCCTGCGCGAACCGTCGATGGGGCCGGTGTTCGGCATGAAGGGTGGCGCGGCCGGCGGTGGCTACAGCCAGGTGGTGCCGATGACCGACATCAACCTGCACTTCACCGGCGACTTCTCCGCCCTTGCTGCGGCGAACAACCTGCTGGCGGCCCTGATCGACAACCACGTGCACCACGGCAACCAGCTCGACATCGACGTCCGGAGCGTCACGTGGAAGCGGGTGCTCGACATGAACGATCGCGCCCTCCGCGAGGTGACCGTGGCGCTCGGCGGCCACGCGAACGGCTTCCCGCGCTCGGAGGGGTTCGACATCGTCGTCGCCTCGGAGCTGATGGCCATCTTCTGCCTCACCGAGTCCTGGGCCGACCTGAAGCAGCGGATCGGGGACATCGTGATCGGCTACACCCGGGCCATGGCGCCGGTGACCGCGCGCGAGCTCGGCGCAGACGGTGCGATGGCGGCCCTGCTGCGTGATGCGCTGGCGCCCAACCTCGTGCAGACCCTCGAGGGTGCTCCCGCCTTCGTGCACGGTGGCCCGTTCGCCAACATCGCGCACGGCTGCAGCTCGGTGATGGCCACTCGCGCCGGACTGCGGCTGGCCGACATCGTGGTGACCGAGGCCGGCTTCGGAGCAGATCTCGGCGCGGAGAAGTTCGTCGACATCAAGTGCCGCAAGTCCGGGCTGCGCCCCGATCTCGCCGTGGTGGTGGCGACGGTCCGGGCCCTGAAGTACCACGGCGGCGTACCGCTGGCGGAGCTCGCCACCGAGGACCTCGGCGCCGTCGAGGCCGGCATGGTGAACCTGCGCCGGCACCTGGACAACGTCCGTGACGTGTACGGCATCCCGTGCGTCGTCGCAGTCAACCGCTTCCCGACCGACACGGACGCGGAAGTGTCCGCTGTGGTCGACCTGGTGGCCGCCGAGGGCGTAAGGGCCTTCCCCGCCACCCACTTCGCCGACGGCGGCACGGGGGCGGAGAGCCTGGCGAAGGGAGTGCTCGCAGCCCTCGACGAGCCCTCGCCGCAGACGTTCTCGTTCACCTACGACGACGACCTCTCGCTCACCGCGAAGGTCGAGGCGGTCGCGACGCGCCTGTACGGCGCCGGACTCGTGACCTGGGACGCGAAGGCGCGGCGCCGCCTGCTGCGGATCGAGCAGGACGGCTACGGGTCGTTGCCGGTGTGCGTGGCGAAGACGCAGTACTCCTTCTCCACCGACCCGGCCGCGCTGGGCGCCCCGTCCGGACACGAGCTCCACGTGCGCGAGGTCAGGCTTTCCGCGGGCGCGGGCTTCGTCGTGGTCGTGTGCGGCGACATGATGACGATGCCCGGCCTGCCCAAGGACCCGTCCGCGTCCCGCATCGACCTGGCCGACGACGGGACGATCCTCGGCCTGTCCTGACGCGTGACCCCGGGGACGCCGCGCTCAGTCGCCGAGCTCGGCCCGCCGGCGTACGACGTACTCCTCGAGCTCCGCGGCGAGCGCATCGTCCAGCGCCGGCTGCTCGTACTCCTCGAGCCGCTGCTTCCAGATGTCAGACGCCCGGTCGGCGGTGTCGCGGCCGCCACCGCGCAGCCAGCGCTCGTAATTGTCCGAGGACGACAGGAACGGCCGGTAGAAGCAGGTGCGGAACCGCTCCATCGTGTGGGCTGCGCCGAGGAAGTGGCCGCCGTGGCCGACCTCCTGGTGGGCGTCGAACGCCATCGAAGCCTCGTCGATCTCCAGCGGGGTGAACTCGTGCTGGAGCATCTGCACCAGCTCGCAGTCGACGATGAACTTCTCGTAGCCCGCGACCAGCCCGCCCTCGAGCCAGCCGGCCGAGTGCATGACCCAGTTGGCGCCGGCGAGGAACGTCGGGAGCAACGTCATCAGCGCCTCGTAGCCGGCCTGGGCATCCGCCACCTGCGATGACGTCATCCCGCCACCGGTCCGGAACGGCAGCCCGAAGTGGCGTGCGATCTGGCCGGTACAGAGCAGCCCGATTCCTGACTCGGGAGTGCCGAACGTGGGCGAGCCGGACTGCATGTCGATGTTCGACAGGAAAGACCCGAAGATGACCGGGGTACCGGGCCGGATGAGCTGCGAGAGCGCGATCCCGGAGAGCGCCTCGGTGATCTGCTGCACCAGCGCCGCCGGCACCGTGACCGGTGACATCGCGCCCATCAGGATGAACGGCGTGAGGACGACCGGCTGCCCGGCGCCGCTGTACTCGAACTGCGCCTCCAGCATCCGGTCATCCCATCGCAGCGGCGAGTTGCAGTTGATCAGGGAGATGGTGGCCGGCGTCTCCTCGATCGCCTCGCGCGAGCCGAACAGGATCGAGGTCATCGCCAGGGTGTCCGCGGCATTGACGCCCGACACGACGTTGCCCATGTAGACCTTGTCGGTCAGGGTCTGCAGCGCCAGCGTCATGTCGAGGTGGCGGCTGTCGAGCGGGGTGTCGTTGGGCTCGCAGATCACGCCGCCGGCGGAGTCGAGCACCGAGAACGACTGCGACAGCTTCGTGAAGTTGCGGTAGTCGTCCATCGTCGCGTCGCGGCGTACCTCGCCCTCACGCACGAACGGCGGGCCGTACACGGCGCCGAACGCCATCGAGTCGCCGCCGATGTGGATGCTGTGGTCAGGATTGCGGGCCTGGACGTCGAACTCGCGCGGCGCCTTGGCCACCTGCTCGAGCACGAAGTCGGGGTCGAGGAACACCGTGTCCTCCTCGATCTTCTGGCCGGCCGCCCGGAACAGCTCCAAGGCCCGCGGGTCGGCGAACTGGACGCCGATCTCGGTCATCAGCCGCCGCCACCCACCGTCGAGGGTCGCCATCGCGTCCTCGGAGAGCACCTCGTACCGGGGCATCTGGTTGCGGAACATCGCTCCTCCACTTCGGTTTGGCTCGCTGGCGGTCCTTGACCGCGGTCGCCGCGGCTCTTAACCTCATGATGTGGGACCACCGTTCCACATCATGGAACCCGTGTGAACCCCCACGACAAGGAGAGCCCGTGACCGAGTCCGGCACCCGAGCGGCCAGCGGCACCCAGGCCGTCGACCGCGCGGCCGACCTCGTCTCCACCGTGGTGCGCGCCGACGAGCCGATGAGCTTCGCGGATCTCCAGGAGACGAGCGGGCTGGCCAAGTCGACCGCCTCGCGGATGCTCAGCGCGCTGGAGCGGTCGGGGCTGCTGGAGCGCGACCACGACGGGTCCTACGTCGCCGGGTCGCTGTTCTGGCTGTACGCCGCCCGGCACGACCCGTGGGAGGAGATGGTCCGGCTGGCCGGACCCGCGATGCAGGAGATCGGCGAGCTCACCCGCGAGACGGTGCACCTGAGCGTGACCCGCGGCGACCAGGTCGCGCAGGTCGCCCAGGTCGACTCGCGCTACTTCCTCGGCACCCGCGACTGGACCGAGATCGACGTGCCCGCACACTGCTCCGCCCTGGGCAAGGTCTTCTATGCCTGGGGGACACTGCCGATCCCGGGCGGGCCGCTCGAGCGGCTCACCGAGGCCACCATCACCGACCCGGCCAAGCTCCGCCGCGACGGCCTCCGGGCCCGTAAGCGCGGCTGGACGCTGACGAAGGACGAGCTCGAGGTCGGCCTCACCGGCGTCGCCGTACCCGTCCGCGGCATCCACGGTGACGTCGTCGCCGCGCTCGGACTCTCGGGACCCACCCCACGGTTGGAAGGGCGGCTCGACGAGCTCGGGCGCCACCTGTCGGACCACGCCACGCGGCTGACCACCCTGCTGCGCGGCCCAGCGCCCAAGGAAGGTGTTGCATGACTCCGGAAGAGATCCTGCAGGGGCTCTACGACGAGACCCTGGTCGGCAACGCACCGCGCGTGCTCGAGCTGACCGAGGAGGGGCTGTCGATCGGCATGGAGCCGCAGACGCTCCTGTTCGACGCCCTGATCCCGTCCCTGGAGGAGGTCGGCTCCCGCTTCGAGCGCGGTGACTTCTTCGTGCCCGAGATGCTGATCGCCGGCCGGGCGATGGCCGGCGCCATGGAGCGGCTGCGGCCGCTGCTGGCCGAGACCGGCGTCGCCACCGTCGGGAAGTTCCTGATGGGCACGGTCAAGGGCGACGTGCACGACATCGGCAAGAACCTCGTCAACATCATGCTCGAGGGCGCCGGCTTCGAGGTGATCGATCTCGGCGTGCAGGTGGCGCCGGAGAAGTTCGTCAGCGCGATCGAGGAGCACCAGCCCGACATCGTCGGCTTCTCGGCGTTCCTCACGACCACGATGCCGATGTTCAAGGCCAACCTGAACGCGTTGGAGAAGGCCGGCATCCGAGGCGACGTGATCGTGATGGTGGGCGGCGCCCCGGTCACCCAGGAGTACGCCGATGCGGTCGGTGCCGACGGCTACGCAGCCGATGCCTCGGCCACCGTCAAGCGGGCCAAGGCACTGCTCCACGAGAAGCGCTCGAAGGTCCCCGCATGAGCACTGTGACCGGGCACGAGACGGTCCTCAGGTCGGCGACCAAGGAGGTCGTGATCGGCCACGGGCGCCGGTTCTGCCTGATCGGCGAGCGGATCAACCCGACCGGCCGACGGATCTTCCAGGAGCAGCTGCGGGCCGGTGACCTGTCCGCGATCGAGCGCGACGTGAAGGCGCAGGTCGAGGGCGGCGCCGACGTGCTCGACGTCAACATGGGCGTCCCGCTCACCGACGAGCCGGAGCTGCTCGCCGCGGCGATCCGGATGGTCCAGGGGCTGACCGACCTGCCGATCTGTATCGACTCCTCGGTCGTCGAGGCCCTCGAGGCCGGGCTCTCAGCCTACGAGGGCCGCGCGCTGGTCAACTCCGTCACCGCCGAGGACGACCGGCTCGCCGTCATCTTGCCGCTCGTCAAGAAGTACGACGCCGCGATCATCGCGCTTCCCAACGACCACGACGAGATCCCGATGGAGGCCGACAAGCGGCTCGATCTCACCGCGAAGATCATCCGGGTGGCGACGGAGGAGTACGGCATCGACATCGCGGACATCCTGATCGACCCGCTCGCGATGCCGATCGGCGCCGACACCTCCACCTCGCTGGTCACGTGGGAGACCATGCGCCGGATCCGCGACGACTTCGGCGTGAACATGACCTGCGGCGCATCCAACACGTCCTTCGGCATGCCCGACCGCCACACGCTCGGCGCGGCCTGGCTGCCGATGGCGATGACCGCCGGGCTCACCAGCGCGATCATGGACGCTCGCACCCCGCAGATCGTCGATGCCGTCAAGGCCGCCGACGTGTTCCTGAACCACGACGAGTGGGGCATGGCCTGGATCGCCGCTCACCGGGCGAAGGCGGCCGCATCCGCATGAGCACCGGATGGCCGCCTCATGACTGACGGCGTTCCCGACGTCGACCTCGACGCCGTGCGACGCGAGGGGCTGCTCCCTGCGCGCGGGACCGAGCCGGCGCAGCACGACGGCACCGGGCGGGTCGACATCTCCTTCCGCGTGGACGCCGGACCTGACGCACCCGCGACCCAGCGCAACGTGCGCGTCCCGCCCGGCGTCACGGTCTTCGACGCCGGATCCTGGAACGGGATCGCGATCGACTCCACGTGCGGCGGCCACGGCACCTGCCACAAGTGCAAGGTGCGGGTCGAGGGCGGCTCCACGATCACCCGCCACGACGTACGCACCTTCACCCAGGAGCAGATCGCCGACGGCTGGCGGCTGGCCTGCCTGGTGCAGGCGACCCGTGACCTCGAGGTCGAGGTGCCCCCGCTCACGACCCGCCCGAAGGCGGCGACCGTGGGCGTCGGCCGGCAGGTCATCCTGCGGCCGGCACTCCAGAAGCGGTACGTCGAGCTGGCCGAGCCGACCCTCGCCGACCAGCGCACCGACCTCGCCCGGGTGACCGACGCGATCACGGACCTGGAGCTGACCGCGGACCTGCCCGTACTGCGTCGGCTGGCGACCGTGCTGCGGCAAGCCGACTTCAAGGTCACCGCAGTGATCGTGGACGAGGCCCTGATCGACGTCGAGCCCGGCGACACCACCGACCAGCGCTACGCGATCGCCTTCGACCTCGGCACAACCACGGTCGTCGCGACCTTGCTCGACCTCGGCACGGGCACGCCGGTCGCGGTCGCGTCGATGCTCAACAAGCAGCAGCCGTTCGGCGCCGACGTGATCACCCGGATCAGCGCCACGATGATGGACCCCGGCACGCTGGACCGGCTGCGGGAAGCTGCCGGGGCCACCCTCGCCGAGCTCGCCGATCAGGTCTGCCGCGAGGGCGGCGTCGACCCCGCCGTCGTCTACGAGGTCGCGGTCGCCGGCAACGCGACCATGACCGCACTCGCCCTGGGCATCGACCCCGAACCGATCGGCGTCGCGCCGTTCGTGATGTCCACCGCCCACCCCCCGACCGTGCTGGCGACCGACCTCGGGCTCACCCTCCACCCGCGTGCCCGGGCCGCGCTCTTCCCCGCCCTGGGGGCGTACGTCGGCGGCGACATCGTGGCCGGGATGCTGGCCACCGGCATGGACCGCGACAAGCGGACCCGACTCTTCATCGACGTCGGCACCAACTGCGAGATCGTGCTGAGCGACGGCGACACCATCCTGTCGACGGCCGCGCCCGCCGGCCCGGCGTTCGAGGGCGGTGCGATCCGGTGCGGGATGCGCGCGGCCGACGGCGCGATCGAGACCGTGAAGCTCGACGACGACGTCGAGCTCGGCGTCATCGGTGACGTCGAGCCGAAGGGCTTGTGCGGCTCCGGCCTGGTCGACGCCGTGTCGGAGCTGGTGCGGACCGGCCTGCTCGACTCCTCCGGCCGGTTCGTGCCCGACCACGTGGCTGCCGAGATCGCCCCCGCGCTCGCGCCGCTGCTGACCCGCATCGGTGAGGAGCGGGTGTTCCTGCTCCACCGGCCGACATCAGATGCGCCACCGGAGGAGTGCGTCTACCTCTCCCAGCGTGACGTGCGCGAGCTGCAGTTCGCGAAGGCCGCGATCTCGACCGGCTGGTCGCTGCTGCTCGAGGAGCTCGGCCTCGAGCAACGCGACGTGCAGCAGGTGCTGCTGGCCGGCTCGTTCGGCAGCTACCTCTCCCCTGCGGCCGCGGTCCGGATCGGGCTCGTGCCGAAGCTGCCGGTGCTGCGGATCGTCGCTGCCGGCAATGTCGCCGGCGAGGGGGCGAAGATGGCCCTGCTGTCGGTGCGCGAACGCGCCGGTGCGGCCGCGCTGCTGGAGGAGGTGAGGTATGTCGAGCTCTCCGACCGTCCCGACTTCAACGACGCCTTCGTCGAGCAGCTGGCCTTCTGACGCGGGCACGGTCGCGCTGATCGCGTGCGGCGCGATCGCCCAGCCCGCCGCGGCCGTGATCGAGCGGCACGGCTGGCCGGTTGACGTCCACCCGTTGCCCCCGCTGCTGCACAACCAACCCCGCCGGATCGCCGGGGAGGTGCGCCGGCTCGCGGGGGAGCTGGCGGCGACGTACGACAGGGTGGCCGTCGGCTACGCCGACTGCGGCACGTACGGCGCCGTCGACGAGGTGTGCGACGAGCTCGGTCTGGCCCGGCTCCCAGGTCTGCACTGCTATGACCTGTACGCCGGATCCGACCGGGTCCAGCAGCTCTTCGAGAAGGAGCCGGGGACCTATCTACTGACCGACTTCCTGGTGCGCTCGTTCGCCCGCACCGTCGAGCGCGAGCTCGGCCTGGACCGGTGGCCGGAGCTGCGAGACGACTACTTCGGCCACTACACCCGGGTGGTGTGGCTGGCGCAGGAGCCCGACGACGAGCTGCGGGCCCTGGCGGAGCACGCAGCGGCTCGGATCGGCCTCCCGCTCGCCGTCGTCGAGACCGGCAGCACCGGTTTGGAGCGTGCGTTGGCCGACCTCGTCACCACGCGACCGTCCATGAACTCTACGAACGCAACCTGAGCGTTCGCGTCAGAGCCTCCTACCGTCAGCCGCACTCGGATCCCCCGGATCCATGCGACCCAGGAGGTTGTCATGCCCCACCCCTCGACGCACCGACGAGCAGGAGCGGTGGTGGCCCTGGTCCTGGGCCTAGCCACCCTGGTCGTCCCGGCACCGGCGTTCGCCGCGGAGACGTCCACCCCCAGTGCCTGTCCGGACGTCCTCAGCGAGGTCGCGACGTGCTACACGGGCCAGGACGACAACGGCGCCTACTACGCGATCGCCATCCCCGACGACTGGAACGGCTCGCTGGTGGTGCACGCCCACGGCGGACCCGACCTCGGCGAAGGCTCCGACCCGGCCCGCAGCCCGGAGGACCTCGAGCGGTGGGCCGTCATGGTGCAGGAGGGCTACGCGTGGGCGGGCTCGGCGTACCGCCGCGGCGGGTACGGCGCCCAGATGGCGGCCCAGGACACCGAGAACCTGCGTCGCCTCTTCGTCGGCACCTGGGGCGAACCCAGCCAGACCCTGCTCCACGGCCAGTCGTGGGGCGGCAACGTCGCGGCCAAGGTCGCCGAGACCTTCGCCAACGACGCGGGCCGGCCGTACGACGGCGTGCTGCTGACCAACGGCGTGCTCGCCGGCGGTTCGCGTGGCTACGACTACCGGGTCGACCTGCGGGTGGTCTACCAGTACTACTGCCGAAACCACCCGCGCCCGACGGAGCCGCAGTACCCGCTGTGGATGGGGCTACGCCCGGACTCGACGATGACGTCGAGCGGGCTACGCGCCCGCCTGCAGGAGTGCACCGCCAACCAGTCCGCACCCGAGGAGCGCACCGCCCTGCAGCAGCAGAACCTCGACGACATCCTCGCCGTCACAGGGATCCCCGAGCACACCCTGGAGTCCCACCTCCGGTTCGCCACGTTCACCTTCCGCGACATCGTCAGCCAACGCCTCGGTGGTCAGAACCCGTTCGGCAACCGGACCATCCGCTACCGCGGTTCCCATGACGACCGCGCGCTCAACGCCGGCGTGGAGAGGTTCTCACCGGACCGCTCCGCCGTGCGCGACCTGTCCTTCGACAGCGACCTCACCGGCGACGTGCACCTGCCGGTGCTGACGCTCCACGCCATCGACGACCCCACTGCTTTCGTCGAGCACGAGTCGGCCTATCGAGCCACGCTCAAGGGCGCCGGGAATGCCAAGCACCTGGTCCAGACCTTCACCCGCGAGGCCGAGCACAGCAGCCTGAGCAACGCCGAGTACGCCGCGGCGATCGCGAGCCTGGCGAGCTGGGCCGGCCACGGTCACAAGCCGACTCCGCAGTCGGTGGCCGCCTCGTGCCCGGCGTACGTCGACCGCCACGGCGGGGGCTGCTTCTTCGAGCCGACCTTCACGCCCGGCTCCTACGCGTCTCGCGTCCAGCCTCGCCCCGGGGCTCGTCACTGGCCGGCGATCACGGCGGCCCAGTACGAGCGCTGGGAGCGGCGCGGTGACGTGGGCATCGAGCCCTGAACCCCGTAGCTAGCGGCCATCCGCGTGGTCGGCGGCCGTCCACTCACCGGTCCCCTCCGGTTGCTGCCGTGCCAGATCGGTGAGCCGTGCCTCGCCCGGGTCAACTGGCAGTTCGGGCGTCGCTGATGGGGGACGAGCCCGTAGTTCGCCTAGACGAGGATCCGTTCGTCGCGTTGCAGCGAGAGCAGTGCCTTGCTGACCTCGCTCGCCGCCAAGTCGAAGTCACCCCACGGGATGGTGACCATGTCGTCCCACTCGTTGCGTGTCATCACGATCTCGATGACGCGCGTTCTCCTCAGGCCTGTCGGCGGCGCGCCGTCAGTCCTGGAAGAGCTTGATCCAGGCGCCGAGCGCGCCGCCGAGTCCGGCCACGGTGGCGGCGATCCACTGCCAGTGCGCACGGACGAAGCGCCGTCCGCTGTACGTCGCGTCCACTCGCACCCGGATGGTCCGCTCCAGCGCAGGCAGCGAGACCCGTTCCTCCCGGTCGGACAGCGGAATCCGCATGGCAACGCGGAGCTGCAGAGGATGGGTACCCCGGGATTCCGGGGTGACGTCGAACTGCCACACTGCCGTCGGCCGCAGCAGCTGCTCGGCGGTGTTACCAGCCTGCAGGGACACGATGGAGAAAGCGGATCCCTGCAGGTCGACCTCCATGAAGGGCGTCGTCTCGACGTCGTGGATCGCGGCGTCATCGGCGCCCGGAGCGAGCGCACGGAGCTGCGCGTCGAGACCGCCGTGCTGCGCGATGGCCACCCTCACTCGCTCAACCCGGCCCTGACGCATCTGCTCCGGCGGGTTGAACAGCAGCCGCCCGCGCTGGACGTATGTCGACAATGCGTCGTCGATCATCGCCTGGGCGTGCTGTTGGCTCCACAGAGTGGATCCACTCATCTCGAGCTGACTGGATCCATCGATCGTGATCTTCATCCGTCCCCTGGCAGAACGGGACCTCCGTAAGGGCCAGCGCGTGTGCGCGGCGGACGTGGACGGGGCGCGCACCGTCCGCTCGGGGCCGGCGTCATCTGCGGCAGGCGCGCTGACCGCGGGAGCCGTCTGCTCATCGCGGGGGGCCTCGGCCGGTGGTGAGTCGGCTGGTGTCGAGCCGGACGCCCACTCCAGAAATGCCCCGCAGTGGTCGCAGAAGGCGCGTTCGGGGCGGGTGTCCTCACCGCATCGAGGGCACGTCAAGGAGGGAGTGGACCAGGGCGCCGGCAGCGCCCCTCGGCGCGCGATCTCGTCACAGAGGCCGGTGACCTCCCGCGCGAACGCGGGGTCGTGGCGTCCAGCCTCCTCGATCGCGCGCGCGATCCTCGCGAGGGCATCCTGGGCAGCTCGTGCGTCGTCGACCACCGTCAGGACCGCGTCACCCACCCGCAACCAGACCAGCTCCCGGAGCCTGGCGACCAGGTCCGCGATCTCCCCGTCCTGATCGGCGGTCTGCCCCAGCGACGCGAGGCGCAGGTAGCCCACCACCAACCGTCCATCAACCACAGTGCCTCCGAACCTGTCGCAGGTCTTGACCGATTCTCTCACCGGGCACCGGATGGTGTGCGTCGTGAACCCAGTGGATGTCGGACGGCCGAGAAGCTCGGGCTATCCGCCGGCCGTGAGCCAGTGCGACCTGGGATTGCGACGCGCCCGCTCATCGGACGAGCGGTCACGCTAAGGCGTACTGACAGCGACATGATCGTGCCGGTCCGCCGCCATCCAGCAGACTGCCGCACCCACCATCATCGCGACCCGGTTCACTGACCCAGCGCATCAAGGTACTTGGCGATCGCATCAGCCGGCCACGCGGCGTCGAGCTCGGCGACAATCCGGTCCAGCACCTCGGCCGGCGTACCGACGGCCTCGGTCCACGGCGACCGTTCCCAGCCCAGGAGGTACGTGTCGGCCCCGGTGTCGCCCAGCCGCATGGCGCCCTCATCGATCGCCTCTTGGAACCGGGGTGCGAGCTCGGTCTTCACCGTGTCTTCACCTGCCCGCGCGGCGACCATCGACGGAAGCGCGCGCCACCGGGTCACCTGGTACTCCGTCATGCATCGGAGCCTAAGTCCTACGCCGGCGTCGACAGAAGCGTCCGTCGAGCGAACAGCCCATCTCCGTCAGCTTGCCGAACTTCATCGCGGCACGAGCGGACGCTCGACGGTCGCGATCAGTCTGCGAGCGCGTGGCCAGACGCTGGTCGCTCAGCGGCGCAACGGACGGGTCAGTGTCCGCGGCCTACTTCCACGAGGAGGATGCCGGCGATGATGAGTGCCACGCCTGTAGCTGTCAGCGGACTGAGCGGCTCGTTGAAGAACAGCCGAGACGCAACGGCGATCAGTGCTACACCTGAGGCAGCCCAGATGCCGTAGGCAACGCCGATCCCCAGCCCTGCGGAGAGTGCAAACGAAAGTAGGACGAACGCGACCGTGTAGCAGGCCACGACGACGGCGTACAACCCGGCGCGGCCGAACGCGGCCCTGCGCAGCGTCAGGGTCCCGATGACCTCCAGGATGACGGCGCAGGCGAGGTAGCCCCAGACCATCAGGCGCTCCCTGACCCGCTCGGGGACGGTGCCTTCGCCGCCGCATGCGACCCCAGCTCGACGAGCAGGATGCCCCCGATGATGAGCATGAGGCCCACACCCATGACCATCGTCAGCGGCTCGCCGAAGAGGGCCGCTGACAGCAGCGCGGTGCAGCCGACGCCAAGAGCCGCCCAGATGCCATAGGCGACGCCGAGAGGCATCCCTGCCTTGAGCACGGCAGTCAGCAGCACGAACGCCCCGACGTAACCGGTGACCACGATGACGTACAGCCACGAGCGGTCGAGGGCGCCCTTGAGGGACAAGGTAGCGGTCACCTCACTGACGACCGCTGCCAGCAGCAGTGCCCAACTCTTCACGGACGTGTTACCTCTTGCAGCAGGCCGGACGGAGGGACTGGCAGCACTCTGCCAGCAACCGGACCCCGACCGCTCAGCGGCTATGAGCGATCGCTATGCCGCAGTACGGATCGCGGCATGAGCGGTCACCGCACTTGTTCCCGACCACCACGTCGTTGACCCCGCTGGCACGCCGTTGCAGCAGCGTGAAAGTGAGGTCAACGGCCCGGTAGCGGCCCTCGGCCGCACGAGACAGCTGCGACTCAACTGGGCATGAGAGTGCCTCCGCTTCCCAAGGTTCACCCAGTCGAGACGTGGGACACCCGGGGCCTAGCGACGCAGCCGCTCCAGCTCCTCGGTGCGCCAGGCCTCGGTGGCCACGATCTGGTTGAAGGTGAAGACGTGCAGGCCCTCGACCAGGCTGCCCGGCTCGGCGAGTGCGGGCGCGCACTGCTCGAGGAACCGCTGGCCCGTGAAGCCGCCGGGGGCGGCCAACCGGGCGAACGTCCCCTTGTGCTTGACCAGGAACCGGGTCGACTCCCCGACCCCGATCTTGGTGGCCATGGCGAGCAGCTTGGTGCGCTCGACCGGGCCGGGGACGCCGACCAGCAGTGGCATCGTGATGCCGCGCGACCGCAGCCGGCGCACCCAGTCGCGCACTGACGCGGGGTCGAAGGTCAGGTTGCTGACGATATGAGTGGCGTAGCGCCGCTTGTCCCACATCGACTGGACGGTCAGGTCGTCGGAGATCGTCGGGTGGGACTCCGGGTAGCCGGTCACGCCGACGTGCTGGAAGGGACTGCCGATCGCCTTGAGGTCCTCGAGCATGCTCAGCGCGTCGGCGTAGTCGCCCACGGCCTCCGCGTCCCCGCCAGGGACGAAGATGCTGGTGATCCCCTTTCCGGTCAGTCGGTCGGCGATCTCGGTCAGCTCCGACCGGCCCGCGACCATGCGGGCGGCGACGTGCGGCACGACGGCGTACCCATGGCCGGTGAGGCGCTCGGCGAGCTCGAAGGTCGGCTCCAGGCCCTTGGACGGCGACGCGGTCACCGTGATCGTCCGGTCCCGAGGCACGTGCTCGAGGAGGGTGTCCTCCGCCGAGGGAGTGGGCAGCACCTCGTAGCGCGCGTTCTCCAGCAGGCGGATCAGCGTGGAGCGTGCGGCCTTGTTGCGCATTGTGCTTCTCGTTTCGTGATGCGCACCGTTCGTGCTGCCGAGTCTAACCTCGGGCGCCGCCGGTGGCGAGGGTCCCGCCTGGTCAGTCCCGGGGCGGGAGCCGGGGCGGGATCGCCACCCAGGAGAGCAGGCCGCCGAGCACCAGCAGCCCCGCGCAGGCGACCATCGCGGTCTCGAAGGCGGCGCCGAGGACCACCGGGTCGGCGTAGTCGGCCCCGGCCAGCCCCACCAGCGGTGGGAGAGCGGCGACCGCCAGGAGCGACCCGGTGCGCGCGACCGCGTTGTTCACGCCGCTGGCCATGCCGGCCACCTCGTCCGGAGCCGCGGCGAGCACCGTCGCGGTGAGCGGTGCCACCATCAGAGCCAGGCCGAGGCCGAAGACCGTCAGCGCCGGCATCACGTCGAGCCAGTACGTCGTGTCCGCGTCGATGACCACCAGCCAGGCGGTTCCCACGCCCATCACGATCGGGCCGCCGGTCATCGGGATCCGCGGGCCGATCCGGTTGGACAGCCGCCCGCCGCGCGAGGCGAGCAGCACCATGCAGATAGTGATCGGCAGGGTCGCGAGGCCGGCGGCGAGCGGCCCGTACCCGGCCACGGTCTGCAGCTGCAGCACCAGGAAGAACAGCACCGCGCCGAGCGCGGCGTACACCAGCAGCGTCATGCCGTTGGCGGCACTGAAGGTGCGCGAACGGAACAGGCTCAGGGGCATCATGGGGTGGCTGCTGCTGGCCTCGACCCAGAGGAAGCCGACCGCAGCCGCCAGGCCGACCACCACTGCCGGCAGGGCCATCGCGTCCCCCCACTCGATGAGGGAGTACGTCGTGGCACCCAGGGCCACCATCGCGAGCGCCGACCCGGCGTAGTCGAACCGCGCCGGCGGGCGCGGATCGCGGGTCTCCGGCACGAACCGGACCGCGATCCACACGGTGAGCAGGGCCAGCGGGAGGTTGATCAGGAAGATCCATCGCCACGACGCGTACTCGATCAGCACGCCTCCCACGAGCGGGCCGGCCGCGGCGGCGATGCTGCCCAGACCGGACCAGGCGCCGATCGCGGGAGAGCGGTCCTCCGGCGCGAACACGCCCTGGATCATGGCCAGGCTGCCCGGGGTCAGCAGGCCGCCGCCGACGCCCTGCAGCAGTCGGGCGACGATCAGCACCTCGGCGCTCGGTGCCAGGCCGCACAGCACCGAGGCGCCCGCGAACATCAGCGTCCCCACCACGAACATCCGACGCCGCCCGTAGCGGTCCCCCAGGCTGCCTCCGAGCAGGATCAGCGACGCGAGCGTGAGCAGGTAGCCGTTGTTGATCCACTGGAGCTGGGCCAGATCGGCGTCGAGGTCCTCGCCGATCGTGCGCAGCGCCACGTTGACGACCGTCCCGTCCAGCAGCGACATCCCCGAGCCCAGCGTGGCGGCCGCCACCACCGCGCGACCGGTGGGCGTCCCCATCCGCACCGCCGTCGGCGCCGAATCCTGCACGTGCCCACAGTAGGCTTTCCCGCGTGACCAAGCCCCGGTCGACCGAGCAGCGGCTCGTCGAGCACGTCGACCGGATCGCCGACGAACACCCTCCGATCGACCTCGGCACGGTCGACTTCAGCGTCCGCGATCCGGCAACGACCAACGCGCGCTTCGGCCACGTCCTCGACTACATGGCCCGGGTCGAGCTCGAGGTGGACCGCAACGTCCTCGAGCTGACCACCATGCTGCCCGACCCGCCGCAGGTGGACCGCTACTTCTACGCGGACGTCTGGGCCCCGCAGGAGATCCGGCACGGCCAGATCCTCGACGAGCTCCAGGTGCGGCTCGGGCGCGATCCCGCAGTGGCGGACCTCACGACGGTGTCAGCCAAGATGCACGTCCTCGGGGCGCTCTCGCACGTGTCCCCCGTCGAAGACGTGGTGCGAATGCTGTACTACCTCACTGGTCAGGCCACCGAGCGATCCGCGGTGATCGCCTACAACCTGCTCCACCAGGGCCTCACCGAGATCGGGGAGACCGCTGCGGCCGAGACGATCGTGACACAGATCAAGCGCCAGGAGCCGGCCCACCACGCGTTCTACTCGATGTCTGCCCGCGGGCTGAACGAGCAGCTGGCCCCCTGGCAACGCTGGCTGGTACGACGGCTGAGGACCCTGTCCTTCGCGCCGGTCGGCGCCAACAACCCCCAGCAGACCGCCGACTTCGGCGACCTGATGCTGGCCCTGGGCATCGACCACGACCTCGACCGATTCGCGACCGCGGTCGCCCGGGTGGAGGCCGAGCTGCTGGGTGCGGCCGGTCGTGGGCTGGCCGTGCCGCCGTACGTCTTCAAGGCCTTCCGAGACGCGCTCGAGGCCGCGCAGGCGCGCCGGGCGACCGACGGGCGAGCCTCCTCACCGGCCTCCGCGCCTAGCGCCGAGAAACGGTCTTGACAGAGGTCGTAAGGAATCCCTACGACCCCGGTCCATGGCATGCGCTCCCGACCAGGCCGTCGAGGGCATCACCCGAACGACTGACCCTCACAATGGTCGGGTGATCACCCCACACCAGGCCGAGCGGCTCGACCACCGGCTTCGCGCGCAGGGCCGGCCCTGGCGGCCGGCGCCCGGCGATCGGTTCGTCGTACCCGGCCGCGACCTTGACGACCAGGTGTTCGTGGTGTCGGAGATGACGATCGACGTCGAGGACCTCCCCAGTGGACTGCTGGTGCGGTTCAACGGCACCACCGAGTGGGCGCTCGACAGCATCCCGGCCGCCGAGGTCCTCTGGATGCCGTGGGAGCACCAGCTCCGGGAGCTGCTCGGTGACGAGGTCAGGTCGCTGGAGCGCACCGGCACAGGGTGGCTGGTGGCCCTGACCGACGGCACCGAGCACCCGGGCACCGACCCCGAGGACGCGTACGCCGCAGCGCTGCTCGAGCGCTAGCCGGTCCCAGGCGGCGCGAACATCCCGACGCAGAGGTCTACGTCGGAACCGGCCTCGTCCGCGAGGTCCTGCAGCGCCGAGCACGCCTGGTCGACGCGCTCCTCGGCGGCGACGTACGCCGGGCGCGGCTCCAGCCCGCCGAGCTCGTCGGAGCTGAGCCCGGCCATGGCATCGGCCGTCACCCGGTCCTCGGCCGCCATCGCGGTCGACGCGTCGATCAGCTCCTGGTGCGCCTCGCGCGCCTCTTCCGGGGCCGACAACGAGGACGCCTCTTCCAGCAGCGCGTCGAGCCGGTCGGCCCCCTCGATCGTCACCCGGGAGAACAGGTCGCCCACCTCGTCGGGTGACGCGCCCTCGAGCTCGTCGTGAAGCGCGCCGTCGGCCGCGGTGTTGTCGTCGTCCAGCTGCTGCGTGAGCTCGGCCAGGTCGGCGTAGTAGGTGGGCGGGGCCCCGGGCTCCTCGGTGCCGCCGCACGCCAGCAGCGCGGGCAGGAGGAGCATCGCCCCCGCTAAGGCCCGGAGTCGTCCGCGCATCATCAGTCCCGCAGCACCCGGGACGCGATCCACGCGAGAGCCGCCGAGGTCTCCGCCGGTGAGGCCGAGGGCTGCATCACGTGGCTGAGCACGACGCGCACGACCATGTCGATCGCGGCGTCGAGCCGTTCCTCGTCCAGCGGCACGGGGTATGCCGACACCCGCTCGGTCACGACGTACTTCGCCGCGGCGAGCAGCGATTCCGAGTGGGTGGTGAGCAGCGGCAGCAGCTCGGTGTCGGCGCCGTGGGTGGCGCTCACGACGGCCTTGAGGAGGTCGTTGCCCTGGGCCAGCTCGAGCACGCGTCGCGACGCCTCCTCGATGGCCGCGACCAGGTCGTGGGGCTGGTGGTCGAACGCGGCGGTCACGACCGCGAGGAACCGGTCGAGCTCGGTGAGGATCATCGCCTCGGCCAGCGCCGACTTGGTGCCGATCTCGTTGTAGACGGTCTGCCGGCTCACCCCGACCGAGTCGGCGACCCGAGCCATCGTCACCTGTGCCCAGCCGTGCGCCAGCGTCAGCTCGACGGCGGCCGACACCAGGCGCTGGCGCAGAGGCGGGGTCACCGGCCCAGCCTAAGGGCGGTCGACGCTCGGCGGCCGCCCCGAGATGGCTATCGTGAAGGGGTCGCCGACCGAAGGAGCCGAGAGCATGAGCGAGCAGGTCCAGCACCAGGAGACGCGGACCCGCGGCGCCTTCTCGTCGCGCAAGGTCTTCATCTTCGCCGCGATCGGGTCGGCGGTCGGCCTCGGCAACATCTGGCGGTTCCCCTACGTCGCCTACGAGAACGGCGGCGGAGCCTTCATCATCCCGTACCTCGTGGCGCTGCTCGTGGCAGGCATCCCGTTCCTGTTCTTGGACTACTCCGTGGGCCACCGCAACCGTGGGTCGGCACCGCTGTCGTTCGCCCGGCTGCGCCGCGGCGCCGAGGGGCTCGGCTGGTGGCAGGTCGGCATCTGTTTCATGATCGCGGTCTACTACGCCGCGGTCATTGCATGGGCGGTGCGCTACACGTTCTTCTCGATCGACAAGGCGTGGGGCGAGGACCCCGAGGCCTTCTTCTTCGGCGACTTCCTGCAGGCCGGCGATCCCGGCGTGCAGGCCGACCTGGTGCCCGGGGTGCTGGTCCCGCTGGTCATCGTCTGGGTCGCCGTGATCGCGATCATGGTGGCCGGCGTGCAGCGGGGCATCGGCGCGACGTCGGTCGTCTTCATCCCGATCCTGTTCGTGGCGTTCGGCGCCCTCGTGGTGCAGGCGTTGCTGCTGGACGGGGCGGCCCAGGGGCTCGACGCGCTCTTCACCCCGAACTGGGACGCCCTCACCGAGCCGGGCGTGTGGGGCGCCGCCTTCGGCCAGATCTTCTTCTCGTTGTCGATCGGCTTCGGGATCATGATCACCTACTCGTCGTACGTCCACCGCAACACCGACATGACCGGCTCCGGGGCGGTCGTGGGCTTCGCCAACTCCAGCTTCGAGCTGCTCGCCGGCATCGGCGTCTTCGCCGCGCTCGGGTTCATGGCGCAGGCCAACGGCGTGGCGGTGTCCGAGGTCGCCAGCGACGGGATCGGCCTCGCGTTCATCGCGTTCCCGACGATCATCTCCGAGGCGCCGGCCGGCGCCCTGATCGGCGTCCTGTTCTTCGGATCGCTGGTGATCGCCGGACTGACGTCGCTGGTGTCCGTCATCGAGGTCGTCATCTCCGCGGTGCGCGACAAGTTCGAGATGAGCCGGGTCGGCGCCTCGCTGGTGGTCGCGGTCCCGTGCATGGTCATCAGCCTGATCTTCTTCTCCACCACCAGCGGCATCTTCGTGCTCGACATCGTCGACCACTTCATCAACCAGTTCGGCATCCTGCTCGTCGCGGTGGTCTCGATGCTGGTCGTGTCGTGGGGGTTCCGGGCGCTGCCGATGCTGGCCGACCACCTCAACCACAACGGCTCAGTGCACATCGGCACCTGGTGGCGGGTGCTGATCTCGGTCCTCGCCCCCATCGGGCTGGCCTACGTCCTGATCGACGGGTTCCTCACCGACGTCGACACCCCGTACGGCGAGTATCCGCAATGGATGCTGCTCACGTTCGGCTGGGGCGCGGCCGCGGCCGTGCTCGTCGTCGGGTTCCTCGCCACCACCGTCCGCTGGCGACCGGAGACCTCGCTCGAAGCCCCGCCGTCCGCCGCGGACACGAATGCCACCGGCACGAGGGGAGGAAACTGACATGGGCACCGGTGCCATCTTGATGATGCTGCTGGCGATGCTGGTGATCTGGGGCGGCCTCGCCCTTGCCATCGTCAACCTCAGCCGCAGTGCCGACACCCCGACCACCGACGAGGTCCGTCGCGACCTCTGACCCTCAGGCCGGGAGCCGCTCGACCGGGACGAAGTCGACCTTGTCGCGCACCCCGCAGTCAGGGCAGCACCAGTCGTCGGGGACGTCGGCCCAGGGGGTGCCAGCCGCGAAGCCCTCGTGCTCGTCGCCGGCCTCGACCTCGTAGACGTAGGAGCAGCCGGGGCAGCCAGCTGCGAGCACCTCCTCGACGGCAGTTGTGCCGCCCTGGTGGTATCGAGACGGTTGCTGCGCAACCTCCTCAACCACCGGTGCCGAGTACATGGCGAGGATCTTGTCCCGCTTGCGGGGGTTGATGTTGGCCAGCGTGACGTCTCCCTTGAAGTGGGCGAGGACGCGCGGGTCCATGACCCGGCGCCAGACTGCGGGCACGATGGCGAGCACGATCATCCCGGCGTACCCGGTCGGCAGCACCGGGCTCTCCTCGAAGTCGCGCAGCGCCTGGTAGCGACGGGTCGGGTTGGCGTGGTGGTCGCTGTGCCGCTGCAGGTGGTAGAGCAGCACGTTGGTCGCGATGTTGTTGGAGTTCCAGCTGTGGCCGGGGTCGACCCGCTCGTAGCGCTGCCGCTCGCCGACGCCGACCTTCTGCCGGAGCATCCCGTAGTGCTCCATGTAGTTCACGACCTCCAGCAGTGAGAATCCCACGACCGCCTGGACCAGCAGGTACGGCGTGATCTCGACTCCCAGCCACGCGATCAGCGCCCCCCAGAGGACCGCCGTCATCAGCCAGGCGTTGAGGACGTCGTTGCCGATCCGGAACGGGTGCCGCTTCTTCCGCGCGTAGCGGCGCTTCTCGATCCGCCACGCGGACTTCAGCGAGCCCCAGACCGTGCGCGGCCAGAACTGGTAGAAGCTCTCGCCCAGTCGGGCGCTCGCCGGGTCCTCGGGCGTGGCCACCCGCACGTGGTGGCCGCGGTTGTGC
Organism: uncultured Actinomycetota bacterium; assembly: GCA_963826265.1. GTDB lineage: Bacteria > Actinomycetota > Actinomycetes > Propionibacteriales > Nocardioidaceae > Nocardioides. The sequence goes on along the minus strand of CAWGWH010000001.1, from coordinate 93,873 downwards.
TCGATGTAGAAGTGCCCGTACGCCACCGGCGCCAGCGCCACCTTCGACAGCCAGCGCTCGTGCGACTCCTTCTTGTGTCCTAGCTCGTGGGCGGTGTTGATGCCGATCCCGCCGATGCAGCCGATCGAGATGGCCAGCCCGATCTTGTCCCACGTGCTGAGCGCCTCACCCCCGACTGCGCCGCCGCCGACCAGCCACAGGGCGCCGACGAAGCCGGCGTACTGGATCGGGAGGAAGAGGTAGGTGATCCAGCGGTAGTACTTGTCGTTCTCGAGCGCCTCGATCACATCGTCGGGCGGGTTGGAGCGGTCGAGGCCGGCGACCAGGTCGATCGCGGGCACGATCACCAAGATCACGACCGGGCCGACCCAGAACCACAGCCCGCTGCCAGTGAGCTGCCAGCCACCGAACCCGACGAACGCCAGGCTGGGGACGACCAGCCCGATCAGCCAGAGGAAGCGCTTGCGGTCCCGCCACTGCTCGGTGGAACCGGCGGACACGGTGCTGTTGGTGACCTGGCTCATGGTGACCTCCTCGGTCGCACAATGTACATAACCATGCCATTTGTAAAGCGCCTCGACAAGGGCTCAGAAGAGGTTGCGTCATACGGACGGAGCCGTCATCGGCTCTGTCCGCATGACGCATCAGGTGGCGGCGCGGCGCTTGTCCACAGCTGCGGCGCGACCCCTTCCCTCGCGTACGCCGCGAGGCGACCCTGCTGGCATGCGTTCGCACCGGCACCTGCCTCCGTTCGGTCGCGCGACCGCGCTGGCGGCACGGCAAGGTGGCGTGGCGTCCCGGCGCCAGCTCTACGCGCTCGGGGTCACTCGGTGGGAGATCCGGTCGCACGTACGGGCGGGGCGGTGGCAGCTCATCGGCGACCAGTCGGTGCACCTCCACAACGGCGCGCTCAGCAGGCTGGGAGACCTCTGGGCGGGCGTGTTCCAAGGCGGGCCGCGCGCCTGCCTCGACGGCGCCGCCGCGCTGGAGGCGGCGGGCCTCGAGCGCTACTCGGTCGACCGGATCCGGGTCTCGGTACCGCGCGGGGCACGGGTAAGGCGCACCCCGTCCTACGACATCCGCCAGACTCGGCGATGGACGTCCGACGACCTCGTGGAGGTCGGCATCCCGCGCACCCGGCCGGCGGTGGCGGCGGTCCGCGCGGGGCTCTGGGCGCGCGGCGACAAGCAGGCCTCATTGGTGCTCACGATGGCGGTTCAGCAGGGGGTGGTACGCGTCGAGGACCTGGCGCAGGAGCTGATGCGCATCCGGCGAGCACCACGCCGACTGCTGCTCCACGCGGTCGTCAACGACCTGCTCGACGGTGCCCGGTCACTGGGTGAGCTCGACGTCGCGTCGGAACTCCGTCGGCGCGGCCTGCCCGTGCCGGAACGCCAGGTGCTGCGCAAGGACTCGCGCGGCCGCTACTACCTCGACCTCTACTGGCGCAGATTCCGGCTCGTCGTCGAGATCGACGGGATCCACCACACCTGGGCGGAGAACGTCGTGGGCGACGCGCTGCGCCAGAACTCCCTGGCCCTGACCGGCGACACCGTGCTGCGGCTGCCCCTGCTCGGCCTGCGGATGCAGCCCGACGCGTTCTTCGCGCAGATCGAACGAGGGCTGGTCTCCGGGGGCTGGCGCCACGCGGCCTGACCCGGCGATGCGTCATACGGACGGAGCCGTCGGTGACACCGTCCGTATGACGCAACCGGGGAGAGCCGGTTGAGCCTGTGATCAGATGGACCTGTGAGCCAGGACGCGTTCGGGATCGACTTCGGCGGGACCGGCATCAAGGGCGCTCCGGTGGATCTGACCGCCGGCGACTTCGCGGCCGAACGGGTCCGGATCACCACACCGCAGCCGGCCACGCCGGACGCGGTCGCCGCGGTGTTCGCCGAGCTGCTGTCGCACTTTCCCGAGGCCACCGGAGCGGTCGGCGTCACGGTACCGGCCGTCGTACGGCACGGTGTGGTGTCGTCGGCGGCCAACATCGACCCGAGCTGGATCGGGACCGACGCCGACGCCCTGCTCACCGAAGCCACCGGGCGCGAGGTGCACGTGGTCAACGACGCCGACGCGGCCGGCCTGGCCGAGGTGGCGTACGGCGCCGCCCGCGGCCAGCAGGGCCTGGTCGTGGTGACCACGCTCGGGACCGGCATCGGGTCAGCGCTGGTCCATGACGGCGTCCTCGTGCCGAACTCCGAGCTCGGTCACCTCGAGATCGACGGCCACGACGCCGAGTCCCGGGCGGCCAACAGCGCCCGCGAGACCGAGGGACTGTCGTGGGAGGAGTGGGCCGCGCGGCTCACCCGCTACTACCAGGTCGTCGAGGCGCTGTTCTCCCCCGACCTCTTCGTGGTCGGCGGTGGGGTCTCCAAGGAGGCCCACGAGTTCCTGCCGCTGCTCGACCTGCGGACGCCGATCGTGCCGGCGACGCTCCGCAACCGGGCCGGCGTCGTGGGGGCGGCGCTGCACGCGACGCGTGCCGGATGAGTACGGAGACGGTGCCGTCGACGTGGCTGCCCCCGCACGCTAGCGGCATGAGCCTTCCGCAACGCCTGCTCCGGATCGTCCCCGTGCTCGCCGCCGCCGCCGTGCTGTGCTGGTCTGCGACCCTGAACAACGATGACGACTGCCGGACCATCGGCGAGTGTCTCGGCACCGGCTTCGACGACTTGGTCGTGCTGGCGCTGGCTGTGCTCCTGACCGCGATCGCGTTTCGGCTGCTGCGGGTGCCGAGGGTCGTGCTCCACACCGGGGCGTCGTTGCTGGTGGGCAGTGCACTGTGGTTCGGTGCCGGCGAGCTCCTCCACGCGATCGACCCCGACCGCCCGTACGACCTGGCGATCCCTGCCTGGGTCGCGGTGGCGGTCGGCCTCGTCACCGGCGTCGCCGCGTCCTACGTCGTAGGGCCGGGCAGCACCACCCGGCGTCAGGTCGTGCTGCGGACCGCCGTTCCGGTGGTCGTGGTCGCGCTCGTCGCGGGCTCGTCGTACGCCTCCGAGCGCGCGGCGAGGGAGCAGCGGATCGACGAGATCGCTGGCGCTCCGGTCACCCTCTTTGCTCCGACGGTCGCCGGCGCGGACCCCGGATCGGCGTATGCCTCGGCCGACCGGGTCCATATCTCCTACTCGCTCGAGGTGGACGGTGAGTACACCTACCTGTCGGTGGAGCTGATGCCCACACCGACGGGGTCGCTGTGCGAGGAGCTGCTGATCGTGCCCGGGCCCGACTGCGTCGAGGACGGGGAGACGCTGCGCAACAACCTCGGCGGCGGGTACACCGACGTCGCCCTGGTGCGGGGCGCGACCACGCTGGTGGCCGACTTCGACAGCGACCGCCTCGATCCCGACGACGTGCTCCAGGCCCTGCGGGACGCTCCGGAGGTGACCGCCGAGGAGCTGGCGTAGCTCAGCCCTAGTGCTCGTGGCCAGAGATCGCCGCGGCCACCCGTTTCGGCACGTCGGGGTGGAAGACGGTCGGGATGATGAAGTTCGGGTTGAGCTCGTCGTCCTTCACGACCAGCGCGATCGCCTCCGCGGCCCGCAGCAGCATGTCGAGGGTGACCTCGGAGGCACGGGCATCGAGCAGCCCCCGGAAGACGCCGGGGAAGGCGAGCACGTTGTTGATCTGGTTCGGGTAGTCGGACCGGCCGCTCGCCACCACGGCGGCGTACTTCTCGGCCTCGGTGGGATCGACCTCCGGGTCGGGGTTGGCGAGCGCGAAGACCACCGGCTGGTCGGCCATGTCGGCGATCCACTCGGGCGGGAGGATGCCGGGTGCGCTGACACCGATGAAGACGTCGGCGTCGTGCAGCACGGTGTGGAGGTCGCCGCTGGCCCGGCGTGGGTTGGTCGCCTCCGCCAGCTCTCGGTGAGCCTCCGAGAGCGTCTCGTCGCCCGCGCAGATGGCGCCAGCGCGGTCCACCACCACGACGTCAGTCACGCCCGCGGCAAGCAGCAGCGACACGATGGCGGTCCCGGCGGCGCCGCCTCCCGACACGACCACCCGTACGGCGGCCATCTCCTTCTTCACGACCCGCAGCGCGTTGGTGAGCGCCGCGAGCACCACGATGGCGGTGCCGTGCTGGTCGTCGTGGAACACCGGGATGTCCAGCGACTCCCGCAGCCGCTGCTCGATCTCGAAGCAGCGCGGGGCGGCGATGTCCTCGAGGTTGATGCCGCCGAAGCCAGGAGCGATCATCTCGACGGCCTTGACGATCTCGTCGGTGTCCTGGCTGGCCAGGCAGATCGGCCACGCGTCGATGTCGGCGAACCGCTTGAACAAGGCCGCCTTGCCCTCCATCACCGGCAGCGCCGCGCCGGGGCCGATGTTGCCCAGCCCGAGCACGGCCGACCCGTCGGTCACCACCGCGACGCTGTTGCCCTTCACGGTCAGCCGGCTCACGTCGTCGGGGTTCTTCGCCAGCGCCAGGCTGACCCGTCCCACCCCTGGCGTGTAGGCCATCGACAGGTCGTCGCGCGTGCGCAGCGGCACCTTCGAGTGGACCTCGATCTTCCCGCCGATGTGCAGGAGGAAGGTGCGGTCGCTGACCTTGTGGACCGTGACGCCACCGACCTCGTCGACGGCCTCGACGACCTGGTTGGCGTGGTCGGAGTCCGCGGCCGAGCACGTCACGTCGACGACCAGCCGCTCGTGGCTGGACTCGGCGACGTCGATTGCGGTGACGATCCCGCCCTGCTGGGAGATGGCGGTCGCGACGTGACCGACGATCCCGTGGTCGGGCGCGGTGTGGAGCCGCATGGTGATCGAGTACGACGAGGGCGTGGCGGCCATGACTGCCACCTTCCCGGGTCGGATCGGTTACCGGCAAGTCGCTAGCGTGGCCGAATGGCCACCGAGGTGCGCGATCATCCAGATCAGTCCCGCTACGAGATCCTCGTCGACGGTGTTGTCGCCGGGTACGCCGAGTACCGACGAACCAGCGACCGGATCACGATCCTCCACACCGAGGTCGACGACGCCTACGAGGGTCAGGGGCTCGGCTCGTCGCTGGCGCGGCACATGCTCGACGCTGCCCGCGACGCCGGGCTGGCCGTGCTGCCGTCGTGCCCGTTCACCGCCGACTGGATCGAACGGCACCCCGAGTACGTAGACCTGGTGCCGGAGGGCGCGCGGGCGGCGTACGGCCTGGCATAGGGCCTCGCTCTCAGACGAGCGCTTCCTCGATCTTGTCGCTCAGCTTCTCCGGCTCGGTGGTCGGGGAGAACCGCTCGAGCACCTGCCCGTCGCGGCCGACCAGAAACTTGGTGAAGTTCCACTTGATCTTGCCGCCGAGCAGCCCTGGCTTCTCGTCCTTGAGCCACTCGAAGAGCGGGTGTGCCTCGTCGCCGTTGACGTCGACCTTGGCGAACATCGGGAACGTCACGCCGTAGTTGCGCTCGCAGAACGCCCCGATCTCGGCCTCGTCCCCGGGCTCCTGGTCGCCGAACTGGTTGCAGGGGAAGCCGAGCACCGTGAAGCCCTGGTCGGCGTAGCTGTCGTGGAGCTCCTGCAGCCCGGCGTACTGGCCGGTCAAGCCGCACTGCGAGGCCGTGTTGACCACGAGCACGACCTGGCCGTCGTACGCCGAGAGGGCGGTCTCGCTGCCGTCGATCGCCGTGGCCTTGAAGTCGCCGAGAGTCGTCATGGGACCCCAGTGTGTCAGGGCGCTGGTCACGCCCTGACCGCCCGTCGGGCTTGAGGGCCGATGAATTCAGGTGCCCGTGTCAGTCGGTCCAGGCAGACTCGTAGCTGCGGAGGAGGACGACATGACCGACCCGGTGGTCGATGCGGTGACGAACACCGTCGGTGACCAGGCGACCGGTCGCGCCCTCCCGAGGTTCCTGACACCGTTCCGGCACCCCGGCTACCGGCGGCTCGCGGTCGCGCTCGTCGCGAGCACGTTCGGGCAGGGCGTCTGGATCGTGGCGATGGTCTGGGAGGTCATCCGGATCGGGGGTGGCCCGACCCAGCTGTCGATCGTCACGACCGCCAGCGCGATCGGAGTCCTGCTGCCCTGCCTGCTGGCCGGCGTGGTCGCCGACCGCGTCGAGCAGAAGACCATCCTGCTCGTGGTCTGCGCCGTCGAGCTGGCCGGTCTGGCCACGGTGGCTGCCCTCTCTCTCAGCGACCTCACCGCGATCTGGCACCTCAGCGTCGTCGCCTTCGCGATGGGCGCGGCGATGGCGTTCTACTACCCGGCGTACACCGCCTGGCTGCCGGCGCTGGTCGCCGAGTCCGACCTGATGGCGGTCAACGGCTTCGAGGGAATGATCCGACCGGCGATCGGCCAGGCGATCGGGCCCGCCGTGGCCGGCATCGTGGTCGGCGCGGCCTCACCAGGGGCGGCGGTCTCCGTGGCCGTCGCGGTCTACGTCGTGAGCCTGCTGGCTCTCTTCACCGTGCCACGCACGCCGCTGCGCCGCGAGCTGGACGCGGCGGACGCCGGCCACCCCGTCCGCACCGCCGTGGCCGACATGGCCGAGGGCTTCCGCTACATGCTGCGCACCCCGTGGCTGCTCGCGACGCTGCTGTTCGCGTCAGTGATGGTGCTGGCGGTGATCGGCCCGCTGGAGGTGCTGATCCCGTTCCTGATCAAGGACGACCTCGGGGGCGGGCCGGGCGACCACGCCCTGGTGCTCGCCGGCTTCGGGATCGGCAGCGCCGTGGGCTCGTTCGCCATGGGGTCGCTGCGGATGCCGCGGCGCTACCTCACGATCATGAACCTGATGTGGGGTGTCGCCTGCCTCCCCTTCATCCTGATCGCGTACGCGTCGAACGTCTGGACCGTCGTGGTCGCGGCGTTCGTCATCGGCGCGGTCTTCTCGGCGCCGATGGTGATCTGGGGGACGCTGCTCCAGCGCCGCGTGCCGCCCGCCCTGCTCGGCCGCGTGGCCTCGCTCGACTTCTTCGTGTCGCTGGCATTCATGCCGGTGTCGATGGCGCTGGCCGGGCCGGTGTCCCAGCTGGTCGGACTGCGCACGACCTTCATGATCGCCGGCATCGTGCCGGTCGTGGTCGCGGTGGTCGCCGTGATCTGGGCGAAGATGCCCGTCGACGAGCTCGCACACCCGCTGCGAGACGAGGAGGAGCCCGTCAGCTGACCCGATGGGCGCTCGCCGACGCGGGCGCCGGGAGCACCCCGGGGGCTGCCCAACCCCGCTCGGCGAAGACCCGCGCGATCTCGTCGGCGACCGCGTCGGCACGGTCGGCCGGCACCAGCGCGATCGCCGAGCCGCCGAACCCGCCACCGGTCATCCGGGCACCGAGCGCGCCGTGGACCCGGGCGGTCTCGACGACGGCGTCGAGCTCGTCGCAGGAGATCTCGAAGTCGTCGCGCATCGAGGCGTGCGAGGCGTCGAAGAGCTCACCGACCAGCCGCCAGTCACCTGCCGTCAGAGCCTCGACAGTGGTCTCGACCCGGGCGATCTCGGTGACGACGTGTCGTGCGCGGCGGCGCAGCCTTTCGTCGGCCAGGTCCTCGATGGTCTCGGCGGTGGCCTCGCGCAGGCTGGCCACGCCCAGGGTCCGGGCGGCCGCCTCGCAGTCGGCGCGGCGCTGCCCGTAGCCGCCGTCGGAGTGGGCGTGGGCGGCGCGGGTGTCGACGACGAGCAGCGCCAGGCCGTCGTCCTCCGGCCGCCACGGCACCTGCCGGGTGGTGTGGTCGGCGAAGTCGATCAGCAGCGCGTGGCCCTCCTCGCCGAGCAGCGAGACCGTCTGGTCGAGGCCCCCGGTCGGAGCGCCGGCGATCTCCGACTCGGCGAGCATCGTCGCCCGCACGAGCGACGCCCGGTCTGGGTCGACGTCGGCGGCAGCGCAGATCGCGAGCGCGGCGGAGCAGGTGAGGGCCGCGGAGCTCGAGAGGCCCGAGCCCAGCGGCACCCGGCCGTCGACGACGACGTCCATCCCGGGGAGGCGGTGGCCGTCCTCGCCGAGCGCCCAGGCGACCCCGGCGACGTACGACGCCCACCCGGCGACGCGGCCCGGCGCGATCTCGGACAGCGGCACCTCGACCGGCTCGCCCTGCTGCACGCTGGCCACCCGCAACAGCCGGTCGTCGCGGCGGGCGACCGCGGCGTACGTCGAGTGCGGGAGCGCGATCGGCAGGCAGAGTCCCGCGTTGTAGTCGGTGTGCTCGCCGATCAGGTTCGCCCGACCGGGTGCCGCGAACACGCCGATGGGGTCGGTCAGCAGGCCGCGCAGTGCGGCCGCGATCGCGGCCGGGTCACCCGGCTCGACGTGCTCGGCGTGCATAGCACGACCCTAGGCGGCCCGGAATCGCCTGAGCCGCAGGCTGTTGCTGACGACGAACACCGAGCTGAAGGCCATGGCCGCGCCGGCGATCATCGGGTTGAGCAGGCCGGCCGCGGCCAGCGGGAGCGCCGCGATGTTGTAGGCGAACGCCCAGAAGAGGTTGCCTTTGATGGTCGCCAGCGTCCGGCGTGAGAGCCGGATCGCGTCGGCGGCGACCCGGAGGTCGCCGCGGACCAGGGTCAGGTCGCTCGCCTCGATCGCGACGTCCGTGCCGGTGCCCATCGCCAGCCCGAGGTCGGCCTGCGCGAGGGCGGCGGCGTCGTTGACCCCGTCGCCCACCATCGCGACGACCCGGCCCTGCTCCTGCAGCCGCTTCACGACGTCGACCTTGTCGGCAGGCAGTACCCCGGCGATCACGTCTGCCTCGTCGATCCCCACCGCCGCGGCGACCGCCCGGGCGACCGCCTCGTGATCGCCGGTGAGCAGCATCGGCCGCAGCCCGAGCTCGCGGAAGCGGGCGATCGCCTCGGCCGATGTCGGCTTGACCGCGTCCGCCACCGAGATCCAGCCCCGCGGCACGCCGCCCCAGGAGACCTCGACCACCGTGTGGCCGGCCGGGTGGGCTGCCGAGTGGGTGACATTGCCCCCGGGGCGCCCGACCGTGACCTCGCGGCCCTCGACCCGGCCACGGACGCCGTGCCCGGAGAACGCCTGGAAGTCATCGACCGGTGGCAGCGCGCCCCGTTCGCGCGCTCCCACGGCGACCGCTCGTGCGATCGGGTGCTCCGAGGCGTCCTCGACCGCGCCCGCGAGACGCAGCACCTCGCCGTCGTCCTCGCCTTCTGCGACGCGCACCTCTACCAGGGTCATCTCGCCGGTCGTGACGGTCCCGGTCTTGTCGAGCACCACCGTGTCGACCGCGCGGGTGGACTCCAGCACCTCAGGTCCCTTGATGAGGATGCCGAGCTGGGCTCCCCGGCCGGTGCCGACCATCAGTGCGGTCGGCGTCGCGAGCCCCAGCGCGCAGGGGCAGGCGATGATCAGCACCGCGACCGCGGCGGTGAACGCCGCCGACAGGCCGGCGTCCGCACCGATCCAGAAACCGAGCGTGCCGACCGCCAGCGCGATGACGATCGGGACGAAGACACCGGAGACCCGGTCGGCCAGCCGCTGCACCTCGGCCTTCCCGTTCTGGGCGTCCTCCACCAGCCGGGCCATCTGTGCGAGCTGGGTGTCCGAGCCGACCCGGGTCGCGCGCACGACCAGTCGCCCGCCGGCGTTGACGCATCCGCCGACGACGGGGTCGCCGGACGCGACCTCGACCGGTACCGACTCGCCGGTGAGCATCGACGCGTCGACCGCGCTGGTGCCCTGCTCGATGACCCCGTCGGTCGCGATCTTCTCCCCCGGCCGTACGACGAACAGGTCACCGACCGCCAGGTCCTCGGTGGCGATCCGGATCTCGGCGCCGCCCCGGAGGACCGCGACGTCCTTCGCGCCGAGCTCCAGCAGCGCCCGCAGGGCAGCCCCCGCGCGCCGCTTCGACCGGGCTTCGAAGTACCGGCCGGCCAGGATGAACGTGGTGACGCCGGCGGCCGCCTCGAGGTAGATGTTGCCGGCGCCGTCGATCCGCTGCACCGTGAGCTCGAAGGGGTGGGTCATGCCGGGCTCGCCAGCGGTGCCCAGGAACAGGGCGTAGAGCGACCAGCCGAGCGCCGCCAGCGTGCCGACCGACACCAGCGTGTCCATGGTCGACGCCCCATGGCGGAGGTTCAGCCAGGCCGCGCGGTGGAAGGGCCAGGCCCCCCAGACCACGACCGGCGCGGCCAGGGTCAGGGACAGCCACTGCCAGTACTCGAACTGCCAGGCCGGGACCATCGCCAGCGCGATCACCGGGATCGTCAGGACGATCGACCCGAGCAGCCGCTGGCGCAGCGGGGCGAGCGGATCCGGGCCGGCCTCCCGAGTGCCGTCGCCCTCGGGCTGCGGCAGCGCTGCGCCGTACCCCGCCTGCTCGACGGTGGCGACCAGGTCGTCGGTGGAGAGCGATCCGGGGTAGCTGACCTTGGCCTTCTCGGTCGCGTAGTTGACGCTCGCGACGACGCCGTCGAGCTTGTTGAGCTTGCGCTCGATCCGATTGGCGCAGGCGGCACAGGTCATGCCGGTGATGGCGAGCTCGACGCCCTGCGAGGAGTCAGTGGTCATGACCCTCCCCCTCCTCGTGGCCCTCGCCACGGCCGATCGCCTGGGTGTCACCCGCCGCGACCGTGAAGCGGGCGGTGTGGACGGCGCCCCGGTGCCGGAACTCCAGGAACAACCGGTAGCGCCCGTCGCTCGGCACCTGGGCCACGAACGGGATCTCCGGGCCCGCACCGGCCTCCTCGGGGTGGACGTGGAGGTAGGCGAGGTCGCCCTCGCGCAGCGCGACCAGATGGCCGAACGCCCCGAGGTAGGGCTGGAGGTCCGTGACCGGCTCACCGGCGCGGGTGATCCGCGCGGTCAGCAGGGACGACTCGCCGCCGGCCAGCTCGCCGTCGAGCGTGACCCGGTACCCGTCGACCCGCGCGATCCGCGTGAGGTCGGGCGGCGGGGATGCCGCGTAGTCGCCGTCGAGCTGGACGTCGGTGCCGAGCACCAGGGCCGGACCGTCGGTCGGCGTGAAGTCCGCGAACACCCGGCTGGTGCCCGGCGAGAGGCTGATCTGGGCCGTCCAGGTCCCGTCCGCCGCGAGGCGTGGGTGGACGTGCTCGTAGTCGGCACCGTCCCGCCGGATCTTGACCAGGTGCAGCCGCTGGTCGTGCACCTCGTCGTACGACGTGACGGGCGCGCCGCCCGGACCGTCGATCACGAACCGCAGCGGCCGGCCACGGCCGGCCACCGGCTGCGAGACGAGCCGCAGCGTGTAGTCCTGGTCGGAGACGGCGAGGCCCCCGGGACCGTCGGACGCCGGCTCGGCCGGTTCCTCGTGGTCGCCGTGCTCGGCGGGTGCACCTGGTTCATCGGGCTCCTCGTCGTGGCCCGGCTCCGCCATGCCGTCATGCCCCATCGGGGCCGGCGGCGCGGGCTCGGGCGCGGCCACCGCCCCGACGCCGCGGGCGGCGAGGAACACCACCAGCAGGCCGAGCACGAAGCCGGCGACGCGGACCGGAGTGGTCATGCCAGCTGGTAGCCGGCCTCCTCGACGGCTGCCTGGACGGCGGCGGCGTCGACGGGCTCGGCGCTGGTGACGGTGACCTGACCGGTCTCGAGGACCACGTCGACGCTCTGCACGCCCGCGACCTCGGAGACCTCCTCGGTGACGGACGCGACACAGTGGCCGCAGGTCATGCCGCTGACGGCGAAGGTCTGGGTGCTCATGGGTTCTCCTCTGCTCAGGAAGGAATGGTCAGGAACGGACGAGTCGGGCGATCGCGTCGGACGCCTCGCGGACCTTGACGTCCGCCTCCGGGCCGCCGGCCTTGGCGGCATCGACCACGCAGTGGGTGAGGTGGTCGTGCAGCAGGGTGAGGGCGACGGACTCCAGTGCCTTGGTGGCCGCGGAGACCTGGGTCAGGATGTCGATGCAGTACTTCTCGTCCTCCACCATCCGCTGCAGGCCGCGGACCTGGCCCTCGATCCGGCGGAGTCGCTTGAGGACCTTGTCCTTGTCGTCATGGGCCAGGTAGCCGTGCACGTGCTCGCTCATGCTCTGGACGATATACCTATAGGGGGTATAGGTTCAACCCGTGGACCAAGCGATCTCCGACGCGCCGTGGTGGAGGCGGATCGAGGAGCCGGGCGGTGTCGTGCTGCGACGGCTCACCGACGACGACGCCGCGGGCGTGCTGGCCGTGCACGGCGACCCGCGCGTCTACGTCCACGACCCCGACGAGACGCATCCTGACCTCGCACACACGCAAGCCTTCCTCGCCCCGATGCTCGAGCACTGGGCCGTGCACGGCTTCGGGTACTGGACGGTGCTCGCACCTGCTCCCGCCTGGCCCGCCGGCGTGGCGGGCACTCGTCCTGGCGACGACGGGCGGCTCGTCGCGGGGCTGGGCGGGGTCCAGCACCACACCGTCGATGGTCGGCCGGTGCTGAACGTCTACTTCCGGTTCGCCCCGGAGGCACAGGGCCGCGGCCTCGCCGGCGCCGTCCTGCACTGGGTCGGTGAGCTGGCCGCCGAGGTCGCCCCCGGTCGCGACGTGGTCGTGCGCACCCGACCCGCGAATGCCACCGCGCGCCGGGTCGCCGAGCGTGCGGGGTACGTCGACGAAGGGCTCGAGCCCGGCACGACCGACATGCAACTGCTCCGCCGCGTCAGCCCCGGCGCGCGCAGTGGAGCGTGAGCAAGGCGGCCGCCTGCTTCTGGACCGGCACCGGTGGCACGACCAGGACCGGCAGCCCGTCGCCACCGTCGATGCTGATCACGACCTGGAACGTGAACGGTGCCGTCGCCTGCCCGATCGCGTGCTCGTCGCACCGGTTGCCGGGGGTGATCGAGAGCGGCACGCGGGTGATCGGCGCGTCGGGAACGCTCTCGACCTCACGGCGTACGCCGAGGTCGTAGAGCACTGAGCCCGACGCCTCGGTCACGGCCACCGTGAGGTCGCCGCCCCGCCGCCGGAGCAGCAGGTCGCCGTCGAGCGTCTCCTGCTGCGGGTCGATCGCCCAGCCGGACGCGTAGGAGATGGATACCTGGTCGGCCAGCGTCTGCTCGAAGCAGCGCTTGTTCCAGAGGCGCCGCAGGTAGACCTCGCCGCTTGCGGTCAGGGGCTGCGACACCGGCCCGCGGTCGGTCTCGAGCACCCCGAGCACCGCTTCCTCACCGGCGTCGCACACCTCGGCGGGCAGCAGCGTGCGCAGGTCGAGCGTCTGGCCCGGCGCCAGCTCGTCGTCCTGCGGCCGCAGGAACTCACCGCCGTACCCCGACCAGTCCAACCCGGTGCCGGACACGGTGAGGCGGGCATCGCTCTCGTTGGTCACGCGCAGCAACGCCTTCCTGGTCCCCTCGTCCGGCAGCAACTGGGTCACCGACATCGAAACCTCGGGTGGCGATCCGTCCTCCCGCTCGCCGGGCGCGGGCTGGTCGGCCGAGCAGGCCGTCGCCAGCAACGCCGCGACGAGCAGCAGCCCGCGAGCCCTCATGCGGTGCACGGTAGTCGCCGTTCCGCGCCGGTCGCGCGAGGCCCGAACGGGCGTAGGCTCACGACACGCCAGGAACCTGACGGGGAGGGACACCCATGGGACTGCAGACCGATGTGCGCGTGCGGCAACCCGAGAAGAACGACCTGGTCGGCGACCGGTTCGTGGTCGCCGGGATCGGCGCCGGCTTCGAGGGCACGATCGGGATCCGGGTACTCGGACCCGGTGGCCGGGTCATCGGCGAGGACTTCGCCACCTCCAGCGGCGGTGGCTTCGGGGTCGGCGACTTCTCGGCCAGGGTGAAGCTCGACCGGCAGCCCCGAGCGGGCAGCCGACTCACCGTGCAGGTGTTCGGTGACAACCCCGGCCTGCCCGACGAGGGACCCAGCCCGGGCTTCGACACCCGCGAGGTGGAGGTCATCTACTTCCCCGACATGCGCGGCTTCCTGCTCTACCGGGTCGAGTCGGGCGACACCCTCACCGGGATCGTGCGCGCCGTGCGGGCCTTCACCCGCACCACGGTCGCGCAGATCGTCGCCGCGAACCCGCGGATCGAGGACCCGGACCTGGTCCGGACCGGGTGGCGGCTGCGGATCCCGATCCGCTAGTTCGTCGCGGCACCCTTAGCCGACACCACCGAGGTGCTGGGTCCGGCGCGCCAGCAGGCTGGTCCAGGACATCCCCAGCAGGGTGATCCCCGCGCACATCGCGAACGCCCCGCTGATCCCCAGCCCTTCGGCGACCGTGCCCACCAGCAGCGGGCCGCCGGCGAGGCCGAGGTCGAGGGCGATGCTCGCCGTGGCCGAGGCCGCGCCACGCGTGGACGGACTGGCCGTGGAGAAGATGGCGGCGAAGAAGGCAGGGGTGCTGAACACGACGCCGACGGCGGTCACGGCGCTGCCGACCAGGACGCCCGCGGGCGTCGCGACCAGCCACAGCAGGCTCAGCCCCACTCCCATGACACCGAGGGCCGCGGCGGCGAGGCGCAGCGGCGGGAACCGGTCGACGAACCGGCCGACCGCGATTCGGCCGAGCACGACCGTGCCGCCGTACACCACCAGCGGCAGGCTAGCGTTGGCCAGCCCGGACTCGCGCGCGTGCAGGGCGGCGAAGGCCAGGAAGCCACCCATAGCCACGACCGAGGTGAGGAAGCCCAGTCCGGGAGCGATGGCAGGCACGTGGATCAGCCCACCGGGCTCGTCCGGGGCGGCCGCGTCCCTGGTCTCGCCCACGAACCGCGCGAGCGCAGCGGCCGACGCCGCCAGCAGCGCGGCCCCGAGCCACACCGTCCGGAACCCACCGGCGTGCAGCAGCACCTCGGCGAGCGGCGGACCGAGGGTCAGCCCCAGGTAGAGCCCGAGCGAGCTGTAGCTGATGGCCTCGCCCAGCCGATCGGGTGGCGCCAGGTCTGCCAGCGCCGCCAGCCCGGCGACGAAGAACGCCGCCTCGCCGACACCGAGGAGCAGCCGCAGGGCGATCACGAGGGCGAGGCTGTCGGCGTACGCCGTCAGCGCCAGCCCGATCGCCGCGAGGACCGCGCCTGACGTCATCAGCGGCAGTCGGCCCCACTGGTCGCAGAGCCTGCCGACGAACGGCCGCGCCAGCAGTGCGGTGGCCGCAAAGGCTCCGAATGCCAGCCCGGCGCCGGCAGCGCTGCCGCCGAGCGGGCCTGTCACCAGCAGCGGCAGCGCCAGGATCGCCATACCGTCGGCGGTGAAGTAGGCGAGCTCCGCGACCACGAGCGCTACGAAGCTGCGGGTCAACAGGGGTTCGCGGGTCGTGAGCGTCTGGGCCATGCCCGCATCGTCCGGCGGCCCGGGCCGGCGGTCATGGGTGGTTCTACCCAGTTCGGTCCGGGTCCACGAGGCCGTGCTCGATAGCGTACAGGGCGGCCGCCGCCCTGCTGGTCACGCCGATCCGGGTGTAGGTGTCCGCGACGTGCCGGTCGACGGTGCGGGGCGACAGCGTCAGGCGACGGGCGATCTCCCGGTTGGACAGGCCACGCGTGACCAGCCGCAGCACCTCTAGCTGGCGGGCCGTGAGCCCGGCCGTGGTGGTCGGCCGCCGCGGTCGGTCGCCGCTCGCGTGGAGCACGGCGGCCACGGCGTCGCCGTCCAGCCGTCCCTCCCGTACGTCGGCCTCGAGTCGTTGCCGCGCCCGATGCGCGTCGAGGCCCGGCCGGTGGGGTCGGTCCTCGATCAGCGTGCGCCACTCGTCCGCGGCGGCCAGCACCCGGGCGCCGATCGACAGCCGGTCCGCCCGCAGCCCGCGGTGGTAGCCG
This sequence comes from uncultured Actinomycetota bacterium, assembly GCA_963826265.1. Lineage (GTDB taxonomy): Bacteria > Actinomycetota > Actinomycetes > Propionibacteriales > Nocardioidaceae > Nocardioides. The sequence continues at coordinate 78,209 of CAWGWH010000001.1, read as the reverse complement.
CTCCCGTCGCACCGCTCGTGGTGTGCTGCGGCCAGCTCGGCCACGAGTCTCAGCTCGGGCACCCGGGCCAGCACCCGCTCAGTGTGGTGGGCGTGCAGCCGCGCCTGGTCACGCTCGGTCGTGGTCCACTCGCGTCGCACGCTCCAGATCCGGCTCGGGACCCCGACCCGGCCGACGTCGTGCAGATGGCCCGCGACCTGCACCTGGTGCGCCTCGGCGAGCCCGAGCGAGTCGGCCGCACCGCGCGCGAGCTCCGCGACCGCGCCGGAGTGCCCGTGCAGCCAGGGGCTCTTCAGGTCGGCCAGGTCACCGCAGGTCCGGGCCACCTCGAGCAGCCGCTCGTCGCCGACCCGCTCCACGGGGTCCGGCTCCAGGTCGAGCACCATCGCGAACGGGTCGGGGGTGTCCAGCCCGTCGAGCATCCCGGCCGGGTCGGCGAGGAACAGCCCGGCCAGGCGGGGGTCGAGCTCACCGCCGGACCGACGACGTACCTGGGCCGCCGCTGCCTCCTCGCCACCCAGCTCCCACGACATCACCGCGGCACCGGCCACGTGCATGATCCGGGCCGGGAGCGGCACCTGGTCTCCGCGGGCCTGCGGGAAGCCCTTGCCGTTCCACATCGCCGTCATGTGCCCGAGCGCGTGCTGGGCGGCGGTCCCCAACCCGAGCCGGCGGCCGGCTTCCCGAGCGACCTCGCACGTCGCCACCGGTGCCTCGCGCGCCATCGCGGGCATGGTCCGTGCGGCGGTGAGCGCGACCGCCGGCCGCGAACGCCCCGTGGCTGCCGCCACCGCGGGGACGAAGGTGCGCAGCAGATCGGCGACCGAGCCCGGGTCGGCCATCAGGACGGCTCTGGTCACCGCGACGTCGTCACCCCAGGTCCGACCGCTCTCGAAGGAGTACGCCGTGCAGCCGATGTGCTCCAGCAGCGACACCACCACGACGTCCCTGAGCTCGTCGTCGTCGCATCCCGCCGCGGCGGCGAGTCGGGCCGCGAGCACGCAACGGTGCAGCGACTCGTCGGGTTGCCCCCCGGTGCCGAGATCGGTGACGCCGGCGAGCCCGGACAGCAGCCCGAGCAGTCGGAACACCTGCTCAGGATGCACCCAGGACCGGCGCCCCGCCAGCTACCGGCCGGCTACAGGATCGTGGTCGCACCCAGCAGCGCGGTGACCGTGGTGGTGGCGACGGCACCCAGCACCATCACCGCACCTGCCAGGACCCCGGCGGCGGCCTTGCGTCGGGGGGAGCTGCCCTCCGGCAGGACCGCGTGGCGGCTCCCGGAAGGACCAGCATCGCCAGTCCCAGGAGCAGCGTCGCGACCCCGCCCACGGTCAGGACCAGCTTGGTCACGAGGGCGCGGACCCGACCTCGACGGGCCCACTGCCCGAGCGCTTCGAGGTGCGCGCGCACGGCGGCCGCACGAGCGGCATGCGTGGTTGCGGTCACGTCGGAGGCTCCTCCGGGGCGGAAACTGGGCGTCCTTGTGGGTACGCCATCAGCCGGTCCGGTCACACCCACCGCAGACCTACCCTGGGTTTCGTCGCGGAGATGTCGGAGATCTAGGCGCATCGCCCCGAAACGAAACCGCTGCGGTACCAGAGGTCATCCCCTGGGTAGCCCTGTGAGAGCCCTCCGGGACTGGGCGCGCTGCCAGGGCGACTCGCCCGGGTCCATCGCCAGGGCCTTTTGCAGATGGGTGCGCGCCGCATCGGTCCTGCCTAGGGCGGATTCGATGATGCCGCGGTGCGCCCACAGGGACGGCTCTTGGGTGTTCAGACGGGTGGCGAGGCGGGCGAACCGCAGCGCTTCGCGGTCACGGTCATTGGCGTGGAGGGCCCAGGCCATGCCGTCGGCGGCGTGGATCCCTCTGCTTCTGGCCCACTCGGCCTGGGCGAGGGGCAGGGCGGCGGTGGCGGAGCCGTGGTCGGCCAGGAAGAGGGCGAGCTCGAGGTCGATGTTGGCGCCGCCTTCTTCGAGGGTGCGCACGGCGGTGACCGAGTCGTTGTAGGCCTCTTGGGCTTCCTCGTCGCGGCCGAGCGCATCGAGGGTCTCGCCCAGCTCGATGTAGTGCTCGGGGAGCGGGGTCGTCTCGACGATCTGCTCCCAGCGGGTGACTGCGGAGTCCAGGTCGCCGCGGGCGGTGTCGAGCAGCGCGAGCCCGGCCAGGGCGTCTGTGTCGCCGGGAACGGCTGCCAGGGCTCGGTCGAGCTTGGCCTTCGCCGCATCCAGGCGGCCCTGGCGGCGGTCCAGATCGGCGGCGTGGCTGAGCAGGTGGACCAGGTCGGTGCGGTTCGTGGTGTCGGTCGCGCTCATGAGCAGGGAGCGCGCCTGGTCGAGATCTCCTCGTAGCTCTACGGCGTAGGAGTAGCGCGAGGCGGTGCCGACGCCGGGTTGGCGTCGGTCGGCGGTGCGGACAGCCGCCATCTGTTGACGGAACTTTCCGAGCTGAGTGAGGGCGTCGACCCGGATCCCGAGTGCGATCGGATCGTAGGGGGCGATGGCGAGTGCGGCGTCGGCCTGCTCGAGAGCAGCGACGAAGTCGTGGTGGGAGGCGCTGATGGCTGCGCCGTTGGCCAGGGCTGCGACGTTGTCGTTCGGCTTGAGCTCATGGGAGCGCTCGATGGCTGCGTCAGCCTTGGCGTAGAGGTCCTGGTCGAACGTGGCACCGGCCTCCTCGAAGTAGGCGAACCCGAGGTCGGCCCACGCCCGGTGGTCACCGGGAACGCGGCGTACCTGCTCCTCCAGGGCGGCCACGGCTTCAGCGGAGGTCGCGTTGGCGCCCGGGACAGCCACGGGCGGTGAGGAGCTGGCGGTGTCCGCGCTTCTCGACAGCCCGAGGGCTCCGGAGACGCTCAGCACCAAGGCAAGGGCAAGGAGGGCGACGTACTTGAACATCACAGGGGCCTTTCGGGTGGTTCCCGGCCGCGCGACGACGGGAGGGAAGTCGCACGGCCGGGTCGAGCTGGATGGGATCAGCTGTTGTTCTGGTTGTCGTCGTTGTCGTTGCGGCGGCGTCGTGCGATGCCGGCGCTACCCATCAGCAGGGCGACCATGCCCACGCCCACAGCGGACATGGAGACGTTCTCGTTCTGCAGCATCGCGGTCACGCCCGTGGCCGAGGAGGACCTGGCACCCGAGTTGCTCGGGTGCGGGTCCGGCTCGCTGCCGCTCACCGGGAGCGCCAGGTAGGGGAACCTGCCGGAGAATCGGACGTCATTGGTGTTGACGCCGTCCCCCAAGTCGTTCGGGTTCCCCACGAGCTCGCCCTCAACGACCTGCAGCGCGATGTCGATCACGTCGTCGGCCAGGCGTCGGCCGTTCGGGAAGCCCTGGTTGTCGCCACCGATGACACCGAGACGATGCGGGTTCTCGGTCACCGGGGTCGACATGTTCAGCCGCAGCTGCTCACTCGGAGTGATCTTGCCCTTGGGCATGTTGAGGCCCTTCACACCGGTCAGGAACACCGAGACCAGGTCGTTGCGGGGGGTCTCCGGCGCTGGGATGCCGTAGACCGCCTCGATAAGCCTCGGGAGCTCGGGGTGGGTTACGTACCTCAGCGCGGCCCTGTCCTGGGTGGGCTTGGAGGCGTTGAACGCGTCCTTGACCTTCAGCGGGAGGACGACCTCGTTGACCAGCGGGTTACCCAGCCGGGAGACCTGCCGGTAGCCGCCGCCGATCGACTTCTTCGACGTCGTCGACCAGGTCCCGATGACGGGGTTGCGCTCGGCGTTGTTGTTCTTGGCCACCCACCGACGCGGCACCTGCAGCGCCACGGAGTTGACGTTGAACCCGTCCAGGGTGTCATCGCCGACCTCGGAGAGGTCACCGCCGTAGAGCAGATCGAAGACCCGCAGGTCGAGGAAGAACGGGTCCTCGGCCTGTCCGGCGAAGGACTGCACCTGCTTGCCGACCTTCGTGGTCGCCTGGTTACGCAGCTTCGCGTAGTCAGGCATCGAGGCCTCACCAACGTTGGACGGCGCGACCTTCCGGCTCTTCACCAGCACCTTGGTCCGGTTCCCCTTGATCCGCACCAGGCGGTAGGTCTGGTAGAAGTTCAGGTTCTCGTCGTTCAGGGACGTGACCGGCCCGTTGGCGTACAGGAAGGTGTTCTTGGACCGGTAGTGGTCCTGGAACGTCCACCGGAACGTCACGTCTGCCTTGGCGTCCGCGTCGTTGTCGATGTGGATGTCGTAGCGGGCGTCGGTGGCGAACGCATAGAAGTTCGGCCCACCGGCAGGCTCCTCGAACGGGATCCAGTTCGCGGCCAGGGTGACGGTGCCCTGGCGTTCGGGGCTGCGGAACGCGTACAGGTCGGTGTTGTCGTACTGCGGCAGACCCGCGATCAAGGGTGCCTCGCGGTGACTAGATGCGGTGGCGGACAGTGGCCCAAGACCGGCGAGACCGGCCGAGGTCAGCAGCCCGCCAGCAGCCACGAGGGCGACTGCCCCGCGACGCTGAGTAAGTCGTGATCGAATCATCGACAATTCTCCTTGTGTGAGCACGCGTAGCCACTCCCCCGCGGGCGGCCAGCGCATGCGCTCCCGGTCTCGTCCAATGAGCCGGGATGAGAGGTGTTCGACGTCACACCTGAACCGGATTGGTCCGAAGCCGGTGAATCAGCTCGGGCGCTTCCCCAGCGGCTCACGGGCCACTTACGCGGCCACCAGGCAACCCGATGGGTGAACGCCTGGGTGGCCGTCCCGCGGCGAGCCAATGGCCGATCCTGGCCCAAGCAGCGGGTTCGGCTGCTTACGGAGTCGTGACGGCTGCGTCGGGCTGCCGGGCCAAGGCCGGTCCGCGACTAGGGTTGGGCAAGGCCAAGAGAGCTGTCAGGTCGGCCGACCAACGCTCCCACGGGAAGAACCAAGCCGTCGAAGCAATCGCCAGGTCTGCGGCGCAACGCGGAACAGGGCGGTCCGGAAGCCCCTGGTCCACGACCCGGGGTTAGCCGGCCGCGTGCGCGAGGGGGGAGTTGAACCCCCACGTCCTTTCGGACACACGGACCTGAACCGTGCGCGTCTGCCTATTCCGCCACTCGCGCGAGAAGCGCCGCAAGGCTATCCCAGCGCTCAGAGCATCCCCAAACCGGCGAGAAGCGGGCACAGAACCTCCCCCGCCGACGCAGCCCGCGGTTGCAGAGACGCGGGGCGGGCCCCGATACGATCCCTCACTGGGGGAGGTCGAGACGAGAGGAGGCACACGTGGGCGCACTGCAGAACTTCGAGCGACGGCTCGAGCAGGCGATCTCCGGTGCCTTCGCCAAGGCCTTCCGCAGCGCGGTGCAACCCGTGGAGATCGCGGCCGCCCTCCAGCGCGAGTGCGACAACAACGCGCAGATCCTGTCCCGCAACCGCCGGTTGGTGCCCAACCTCTTCCACGTGGAGCTCTCGCAGCCCGACCTCGACCGGCTCTCGGCGTACGACTCCGCGATGGCCACCGAGCTCAAGGACCAGCTCCAGGACCACGCCGACAACCAGGGCTACGTGTTCCCCGGCCCGGTCCGGATCAGCTTCGAGGCCGCCGAGGACCTCACCACCGGACGGTTCCGGATCCGCAGCCAGGCACAGGCCCAGGTGCAGAGCAACGCCACCCACACACAAGTACGCCGAGCCACGGCTCTGGTCGAGGTGCACGGCACCCAGCACCCGTTGCACCCGGGCGGCACAGTCGTCGGGCGCGGCACCGAGGCCGACATCCGGATCAACGACCCCGGCGTCAGCCGGCGGCACATCGAGTTCGAGGTGGCCGGAACCGGCGAGCAACTCCAGCTGCGGGTCCGCGACCTCGGATCGACCAACGGCATGCTCGTCGACGGTCACCGCGTCGCCAGCACCGGGCTACGCGACGGCTCCGAGGTGAAGGTGGGCAACACCACGATGACCGTCCGGATCGTGGCGGAACCGGTCGAGGGTGGCGCCGGTGTCTGAGCTGACGCTGTTCCTCATCCGGCTCGCCTACCTGGCGATCCTCTGGATCTTCGTGCTGTCGGCGATCTCGGTGATCCGCTCCGACATGTTCGGTGCGCGGGTGCCCGAGGGCGCCCGGACCGGCCGCTCCAAGCCGGCCAAGGCCGGTAGGGCGGGCAAGGGCGCCAAGCCGCCGGCCAAGCGCCGGGGCAGCCCCACCCACGTGCTGGTGGTCGAAGGCTCGAACGCCGGCGAGCGGGCCGAGCTCGACCAGGGGCCGGTCCTGATCGGCCGCGGCACCGACGCCGCGATCCGGCTCGACGACGACTACGTCTCGACCCGGCACGCCCGGATCGCGTCGTCCGCCGACCAGTGGTTCGTCGAGGACCTCGGCTCCACCAACGGCACCTACGTCGGCTCCGCGCGCATCACCCAGCCCACCACCATCACCCTCGGCACGCAGGTCCGGATCGGCAAGACCATCCTCGAGCTGCGGAAGTAGCTGGTCACGCAGATGCGCCTCGACTACGCCGCGATCTCTGACGTCGGCCGTGTCCGCAAGGACAACCAGGACTCCGGGTACGCCGGCCCCCACGTCCTCGCCGTGTGCGACGGCGTCGGCGGCGCGGCCCGCGGCGACATGGCCTCGGCGACCGCGATCGGCCAGCTGCGCCGGCTCGACGACGGCCCGGCCACCGACGAGGAGCACGCGGACCTGCTCGGCCAGGTGTCCGGCGCCCTCCACCGGGCCCACGACCGGATCGGCGAGCTGGTCGACGAGAACCCCACCCTCGCCGGCACCAGCACCACCGCGACCGTCGCGCTCTTCGACGGCGAGTCGCTCGCGATGGGGCACGTCGGCGACAGCCGCGCGTACCTGCTGCGGGACGGCGACCTGCGCCAGCTCACCCAGGACCACACGTTCGTCCAGACCCTGATCGACGACGGGCAGATCACCGAGGAGGAGGCGCGTCAGCACCCGCACCGCAACCTGATCCTCAAGGCGATCGACGGAATCCACGACCTCGAGCCCGACCTGTTCTTCGTCGAGGTCACCCCGGGCGACCGGCTGCTCTTCTGCAGCGACGGCGCGTGCGGCGTCCTCGACAACGAGCGGCTCGCCGACATCCTCCGCAGCGGCAACGCCGACTTCGCCGCGGTCGAGCTGGTGCGCGCCAGCCTCGCCGCCGGCAGCACCGACAACGTCACCTGCCTGGTGGCCGACGTCGTCGACGGTGACCTCGACACCACCGTCGAGACGATGCTGGTCGGCGCCGCGGCCGAGCTGCCGCGCAAGGCCCGCGGCTCCGGCGTCGGCGGCCTCTTCCGCGGCCACCGCGCCGGCGACACCGGCGAGCTCGAGCCGGTGCAGGCCGAGATCCCCGACGACATCGGGTTCGCGATCCCGTCCGACCCGATCGACCCCGAGGAGGCGCGCTACGCGCCGCGCGCACCTCGCCGGTTCGCATGGGTCCGCCGGTTCCTGGCGCTGCTGGTGCTGGTCGGCTTGGTCTGGGCGGGCGGCGCGGCCGCGTGGTCGTGGACGCAGCACCAGTTCTACGTCGGCGAGCACGACGGCGTCGTCACCATCTTCCGCGGCGTCGACGCCGACCTGCCGGGCGTCGAGCTCTCCACGCCGTACGAGACCACGGACCTCGAGGTGGCCTCGCTGAGCGAGTACGACCGGGGCCAGGTCGAGGAGGGCATCGGTGCCGGCGACCTGGCCGCGGCCCGGCGTACCGTCGACAACCTGGTGGCCGAGGACGCCGGATCGGCGGGCACCTGATGTCTCAGCAGACCGGCACCCTCTTCGGGTTCGTGCACCGCCGACGCCGCGGGGCCGAGCTGTTCCTGCTCGTGCTCGCGCTGGGAGTCGGCGCCGGTGCGTACGCCGCCGTGGGGCTCGGCGTCGAAGGCACCATCCCCGCCAACATGGTCGGGTACGCCGGCTGGCTGGCGATCCTCGTGATCGGGGCCCACGTCGTGGTCCGGATCGCCGCGCCGTACGCCGACCCGGTGCTGCTCCCGGTCGTCGCCGCCCTCAACGGGCTCGGCCTCGCCGTCATCCACCGGCTCGACCTCGCCGACGACACCACCTTCGCCCGCCAGCAGCTGATCTGGATGACCGTCGGCGTACTGCTCTTCGTGGCGACGCTGCTCCTGTTGCGCGACCACCGCGTGCTCCAGCGCTTCACCTACACCCTCGGACTGGTCGCGATCCTGCTGCTGCTGCTCCCGCTGGTGCCCGGCATCGGGGCGACCGTCAACGGTGCGCAGATCTGGATCCGGCTGGCCGGCTTCAGCTTCCAGCCCGGCGAGGTCGCCAAGGTGCTGCTGGTGATCGCCTTCGCCGGCTACCTCGTGCTCCACCGAGACGCGCTGGCGCTGGCCGGCCGGCGACTGCTCTTCGTCGACCTCCCCCGCGGCCGCGACCTCGGACCGATCCTCGCGATGTGGCTGCTCAGCCTCGGCATCCTGGTCTTCCAGCGCGACCTCGGCTCCAGCCTGCTGTTCTTCGGTCTGTTCCTGGTGCTCCTCTACGTCGCGACCGAGCGGCCCGGCTGGCTGGTCGTCGGTGGCTCCCTCTTCCTCGGCGGCGCCGCGATCCTCTACTACATCTCCTCGACCACCGGGCAGCTCGCCCACGTCGCCCAGCGGGTCGACATCTGGCTCAACCCGTTCGCCCACTACGGCGAGGGCACCGACGACCGCGCGTTCCAGCCGGTCGAGGCGATGTTCGGCATGGGCTGGGGCGGCCTGATCGGCCGCGGCTTCGGCGAGGGCAGCCCGGAGCGGGTCCCCTATGCCGAGTCGGACTTCATCGTGGCCTCGATCGGTGAGGAGCTCGGCCTCACCGGCGTCATCGCGGTGATCCTGCTCTACGGCTTCATCGTCGAGCGCGCGCTCCGAGCCGCCCTGGTGTGCCGCGACGGCTTCGGCAAGCTGATGTGCGTCGGCCTCGCCGGCGTCTTCGCGCTGCAGGTGTTCGTCGTCATCGGCGGGGTCACCCGGCTGATCCCGCTGACCGGTCTCACCACGCCGTTCCTGTCGTACGGCGGCTCGAGCCTGGTCGCCAACTGGGTGATCATCGCGCTGCTGCTGCGGGTCTCCGACCAGGCACGCCGCCCCGCCCCGCAGCTCATGACGGATGACGACGCCGACGCCGAGGCCACCCAGGTCGTCAAGGCGGTGCGCGTATGACGGCACCACCCCCCGTCATGGCCTGCTGCGCGACGCCCCGCGGGCGCCTCGCGGCGTCGCCGCCGCTCACTGATACCCACATCGCCTCGCTCCGGCGCCTTGCGAGGCACTCCGTGGGACGCCGCTCGCGACGGCCGAACGGGGGGCGGTGACGTCATGAACAAGCCGATCCGCACCATCTCCATCTTCTGCCTGCTGCTGTTCCTGGCGCTGATGATCAACGCGACCTACCTGCAGTACTACCGGGCCTCGGCGCTCGACGAGCACCCGCTGAACCGACGGGTGCTGGCCGCGGCCTTCTCGAGCGAGCGCGGCGCGATCCTGGTGGGCCGGACCCCGGTGGCCGAGAGCGAGAAGAGCAACGACCGCTACGAGTTCCAGCGGGTCTACCCACAGCCGTACAAGTACGCCCCGATCACCGGCTGGTTCTCCTACTACAGCCAGACCGGCGTCGAGAAGTCCCAGAACTCGGTGCTCTCCGGCGACGACTCCCGGCTGTTCGTCACCCGACTGGTCGACCTGTTGAGCAACGCCACGTCCAAGGGCGGCAGCGTTCAGCTCACCGTCGACCCCGAGGCCCAGACGGCCGCGTTCGACGGGCTGGCCGCCCTCGGCGAGGACGTCAAGGGTGCCGTGGTGGCCATCGAGCCGTCGAGCGGCCGGATCCTGGCTATGGCGTCGCTGCCGACGTTCGACCCCAACGAGCTGGCGGGCCACGACTTCGGCGCGGTGGCCGACCGCTACGAGGAGCTGAACGAGCGCGAGGACCAGCCGCTGCTCAACCGGGCGATCCAGACCCGGCTCGCTCCCGGCTCGACGTTCAAGATCGTGACCGCGGCCGCGGCGATCGAGCAGCTCGACTACCGCCCCGACTCGCAGGTGCCCGGTGGCGCCAGCTACCAGCTCCCGGAGACTCGCGACGAGTCCGGCCTGATCGACAACGAGGGCCGCGACTGCGGGTCCGACAAGATCCCGTTCACGCAGGCGATGGGCAACTCCTGCAACACGACGTTCGCGCGACTGGCCGTACAGGTCGGCGCGGACGCGATGCTCGACCAGGCCGAGGCGTTCGGCTTCAACAGCTCCTACCTCAACGACCTCGCACCCCAGGCGCAGTCGACCTTCCCCGAGGAGATGGGGCAGGCCTCGACCGGGCAGACCGGCATCGGGCAGTTCGAGGTGCAGTCCACGCCGCTGCAGATGGCGATGGTCTCGGCCGGCATCGCGAACGGCGGCACGGTGATGCGGCCGTACCTGGTCGACACCGTGCTCACGCCTGAGCTCGAGCCGCTCCCGCGCACCGACCCCGAGGAGCTGTCGCGAGCGATCTCCGCGCAGACCGCGGACGTGCTCACCGACCTGATGGTCTACACGGTCGAGTCCGGCACCGCGAGCCCGGGCGCCATCGACAACGTGGAGGTGGCCGGCAAGACCGGCACCGCGCAGAGCGGCCAGGACGACGTGCCGCCGTACGCGTGGTTCACCTCCTTCGCGCCGGCCGACGACCCGCAGGTCGCGGTGGCCGTCATGATCCAGAGCGCACCCGGCACCGAGCGCGGCGAGATCGCCGGCGGCGCGCTGGGCGGGCCGATCGCGAAGGCCGTCATGGAGGCGGTGATCGAGCCGTGAGCGAGCAGGGCGAGCGGTTCGCCGACGACGGCCACCGGTTCCGGCTGGAGTCGCGGATCGCGACCGGCGGCATGGGTGAGGTGTGGCGCGCGACCGACACCACGCTCGGCCGCGTCGTGGCCGTCAAGCTGCTCAAGACGGAGTACGCCGACGACGAGATGTTCCGCACCCGGTTCGCCTCCGAGGCGCAGCATGCCGCCGCGCTCCACCACCCGGGCGTCGCCGCCGTCTACGACTTCGGCGAGGCGGCGCCGACCGATGGAGGCGGGCCCCGCCCGTACCTCGTGATGGAGCTCGTCGACGGCCAGCCGCTCTCGGCGCTGATCCGGCCGGGTCAGCCGCTGGACCCCGAAGTCACGCGCGACCTGATGGCGCAGGCGGGCGACGCCATCGGCGCTGCCCACGACGCCGGGATCATCCACCGCGACGTCAAGCCCGGCAACCTGATCGTCACCCCCGACCGCCGCGTGAAGATCACCGACTTCGGCATCGCGCGCGCCACCGAGGGCATGGCGCTGACCCAGACCGGCCAGGTGATGGGCACTCCCCAGTACCTCTCCCCCGAGCAGGCGCAGGGCGGTCGCGCGACCCCGGCCTCGGACGTCTACTCGCTCGGGGTCGTGACGTTCGAGTGCCTGACCAGCCGCCGGCCGTTCGCCGGCGAGACACCGGTCGCGACCGCGCTCGCCCACCTCCGCGAGCCGGTGCCGCCGCTGCCCGCAAGCGTGCCGAGCGACCTGGCGGCCGTCGTCACCCGCGCGCTGGCCAAGGATCCGGCCGACCGGTTCCCCGACGCGACGGCGTACGCCGCGGCGCTGCGCGACCCGGCCGCGGTCGGCGCCGCCGTACCACCGCCTGTGTCGACGCCCGCGACCCAGGTGCTCCCGGCTGCGGCCGCGGCCGGTCCGGGCACGCTGGCCACGCCGGTGCCGCCGCCGGGCGCCAGCCGCCGCGGCTTCCCGTGGCTGTGGGTGCTGCTGGCCCTCGCCGTGGCCGCCGCCATTGTCGCGCTGATCGTGATCGCCGCCACGGGCGACGACGAGACCGACCCCCGCGACCGGCAGACGCCGCCGTTCTCGGCCACCGACAGCCCCTCCGAGACGCCGCCGGAGAGCACCACCGAGACCGCTGACCAGACGCCGGAGGAGACGGCCAGCGAGACCGAGGCCGAGGCCTTCGAGATCGACCAGGACGACTACGTCGGTCGCGACGTCAAGGAGGTCGAGGACGAGCTCAAGGCGCTCGGCTTGAAGGTCCAGCGGCAGCGGCTGGACAACGACGGCACGCATGAGAACGACACCGTGGAGTCGGTCAGCCCCACGTCCGGCCTGCAGGAGGGCGACACGGTCGTGGTGGAGCACTGGGGCAAGACACCGCCGGGGCTCGAGACTCCAACTGACGAGGACAACGACGAGGAGGGCTCTGAGTGAGCGGCCTGATCGGTGGACGCTACGAGCTCGGCGAACTGCTGGGCCGAGGCGGGATGGCGGAGGTCCGCAAGGGCACCGACACCCGGCTGGGCCGGGTCGTCGCGGTCAAGCGGCTGCGCACCGACCTCGCGAGCGACGCGACGTTCCAGGCCCGGTTCCGCCGCGAGGCGCAGTCGTCGGCGTCCCTCAACCACCCTGCGATCGTGGCCGTCTACGACACCGGCGAGGAACCGGCGACCGACGGCTCCGGCGTGGACCAGCCCTACATCGTGATGGAGTACGTCGCCGGCCGGACGCTGCGCGACATCATCCGCGAGGGCCGCAAGATCCTTCCCGAGCGTGCCCTGGAGATCACCAGCGGCGTGCTGTCGGCACTCGACTACTCCCACCGCGCCGGGATCATCCACCGCGACATCAAGCCCGGCAACGTGATGCTCACCCCGTCCGGCGACGTCAAGGTGATGGACTTCGGGATCGCCCGCGCCATCTCCGACGCCGCGTCGACGATGACCCAGACCGCAGCGGTCGTGGGCACTGCCCAGTACCTCTCGCCCGAGCAGGCGCGCGGCGAGACCGTCGACTCCCGTTCCGACGTCTACTCCGCCGGCTGCCTCCTCTACGAGCTGCTGACCGGGCGGCCGCCCTTCGTGGGCGACAGTCCGGTCGCGGTCGCCTACCAGCACGTGCGCGAGCCTGCCTCCCCGCCGTCCGACCACGACACGGACCTGACCGCTGAGGTTGACGCGATCGTCATGAAGGCGCTCGCCAAGCGGGTCGAGGACCGCTACCAGTCCGCTGCGGCCATGCGCAGCGACATCGAGCGCTACCTGGCCGGCCGCCCGGTGCACGCCACAGCGCCACCGCCGGTCGACGACGACCGCACCATGGTGGCGGCCGCGCCGCCGGTCGACCCGACCACGGCCCGCACCCCGACCGTCCAGGACGAGGACGACGAGCGCCAGGGCTCGCGCCGTGGGCTGCTGATCCTGCTGGGCCTGCTGCTGTTGCTGCTGATCGCCGGCGCGGCGTACCTGCTGCCACGGCTGTTCGAGTCACCGCCCGAGCAGGACCGGGTGCCCGACGTGATCGGGATGCGCGAGGCCGACGCGCGAGCCGAGCTCGGCGCGGCCGGGTTCGACGTCACGGTCGACTACCGCACCGACCCGACCGTGCGCGCGGGACGGGTGCTGGAGCAGCAGCCCAACGCCGACCAGTTCGTCGACCCGGGCATCGAGGTCACCATCGTGGTGTCGGAGGGCAAGCCGCTGGTCGAGGTGCCGTTCGTCCTCAACCAGCCCAAGGCTGAAGCGCGCGCGACGCTGGAGGCCCAGGACTTCAACGTGCTCATGCAGGAGCAGGAGTCCGACGAGCCCAAGGGGCAGGTCATCGAGACCGACCCGGCGCCGGGCACCAGTGTCCCCCAGGGCAGCACCGTGACCGTCTACTTCTCCGACGGGCCTGAGCGGGTCCCGGACGTGGTGGGCGAGATGCGGGAGGACGCGGAACGGATCCTCACCGAGGCCGGGTTCGACGTCGACGTGCTCGAGAGCACGGACACGACCGAGCCACAGGGCACCGTGATCCGGCAGAACCCGCCCGGCGGGTCCGCCGCCGCCGACGGGTCGACCGTCCTGATCGTGGTCTCGGCGTTCGAGGAACCCACCGAGTCGCCCACCGAGACCGAGACGGAGACCTCGACCGAGAGCCCGACGCTGCCGACCGACCCCACCACACCGGCCGGCCGGCCCGTGGACGAGGACCTGCCCTAGCTCGGCCCGGACGGACGCCACCCCGGATCGAGCCGGCTCGATCCCTGTCGGTGAACTACAGCTAGCGGATCGGCTCGGCGTACGTCAGCGGCGAGACGCCGTCGAAGGCGGGCATCTCCAGACGCTCCACGTTCTCGAGGTCCCAGCCGACCGAGACGTCGGGGAGCTCGGAGGCGCGGCGGTAGATCTCGAGGTAGTCGTCGTCCGCGATCGCGTCCTGCAGCCGGTCGGGGTCGCCGATCGCGGAGATGACGTAGGGCTGCGGGTAGGCCACGCCCTGGATCATCACGGCGTTGCCCTCGCACTTGATGCCGGTGCTTGTGATGACCCGTTTGCCCTGGATCGTCACCGCCTCCGCGCCGCCGGTCCACATCGCGTTGACGACCGCCTGGATGTCCTGCTGGTGCACGACCAGCAGCTTGATGTCGCGGCTGGAGGAGTTGATGACGTCGGCCGGGGCGTCGGACAGCGTGATCGTGACGCCGGGGCCGGCCACCGGCGTGAACCCGGCGGGCGCGCGCAGCTCGTCGACCTGGTCGTTGAGCCGGCGTACCTCTTCGGTGCCGACCTGGTCGGTGAGCCGCTCCACGTCGCCGGTCAGCTCCTGCACGCGCACCTGGAGCTCCTCGTACTCCTGGTTCTCGGCCTGCACGAGCGAGGCGAGGTCGGTGTAGCGACCCGGGCGGAGGTCGGTTCCCTCGCTGTTGGCGGCGCTGGTGACGAACAGCGCGCCACACGCCAGCACGACCAGCGGCGTGCCGAAGCGCCACGGGGAGCGCGGGGGGCGCTCGTGAGGTTCACCGGTCACGGCGACTACGCTAACCCCCGCGTCCCACCGATCGAGGAGTAGCAGGTGTCCAAGCCCAAGGCCAAGCAGGAGTACGGCGACATCGCGGCGGGTCCGGTGGTCACACCCCGGTTCGTCGTCGCGATCGTGCTGGCGGTCCTCGGCATCGCCTGGATCGCCTACTACTACGTCGCCGTGCGCGTCGACGCGACCGTGGTCCCGGCCCCCGAGGCCGGCAGCCCGGCGTTCATGGCCGACCTCGGCAACTGGAACTACCTGATCGGCTTCGGCCTGTTCCTGCTCGGGCTCGCCGTCGCCGCGCACCCGAGCACCCCGCTGGGCCGCGGCCGCGGCGTGGTGGTAGGGATGCTCGCCTGCTTCCTCATCGGGCTGTTCTGGATCTGCACGTACTACGTGTTCAGCAACGACCCGTCCAACATCCCCGTCATGAACGACCTCGAGCAGTACAACCTGGTCGTCGGGATCGCCTTCATGGCGGTGGGCTTCACGTACGCCACACGCTGGGAGTGACCGGCGCGCCGGGCTTCCGCCCCTGGGCGCCGCGCTGGTGGCCCGGGCACCTGGTGGTGCTGGTCCTCCTCGGCGCAGCGGTGCTGCTGGGCTCCTGGCAGTTCGGCGCCGGTCAGGACGAGCGCGCCGACGCCGCACGTGACCTGACCGGAGCCGACCCGGTGCCGATCGAGAGGGTGCTCGGGCCTGATGACGCGTTCCCGGGGGACCGGGTCAGCCAGCCCGTCACCATGTCCGGCAGCTGGGTCCCCGAGGGCACGGTGTACGTCGCCCGTGACGTCGGGTTCTGGGTGGTCACGCCGCTGGCGGTCGACGGGACGGACGCCGCGCTGCCCGTGGTCCGCGGGGTCAGCGACACTCCTGAGTCCGACCCGGTGTCCGGTACCGCCGACCTGACCGGGTGGCTCCAGCCGGCCGAGGGCACCGGCGCGGTCGACGACGACCCGGACGACGACGTGCTGCCGCAGCTGCGCGTGGCCGACCTCGTGCAGCGGGTCGACCTGGACCTCTACAGCGGGTTCGTCGTGGCGACCGAGCCGACCGCGGGGCTGGCCGCCGCCAGCCTCGAACAACTGCCCGACGCCGGCCGCTTCACCGGTGCCCGCAACTTCTTCTACGCGCTGGAGTGGTGGGTCTTCGGCGCGTTCGCAGTCTTCGTGTGGGTGCGGTTCCTGCTCGACGTACGCCAGGAACAGGCGCGCCCAGCCGGGTCAGTAGGGTCGGACGCGTGAGGAACCTGTTCACGGCGTACCGCGGTCTCGCGCTGGTCGTCGGCGTCCTGCTCGCGTTCGGCTCGCTGGTGGCGTTCCCGCTCAAGTACTTCGCCACCGAGGGCTCCTCCCTGCAGGAGTTCGGCGAGTCCGCCAGCATCGTCTGGCTCGTCCACGGCTGGGTCTTCATCGCGTACGTCGTGGTCTCGTTCCTGCTGTCGCGCCGCGCCGGCTGGAGCCTCGGCTTCACCGTGACCGTGCTGGCTGCGGGGCTGATCCCGCTGCTGATCTTCTGGGTCGAGCGGCAGGTCGTGCGGCGGCTGAGGTCCGAGCACCCCGAGTTGGCCTCGGCCTGACCGGGGCGACGGCCGTGTCCACCGCGTTCGTGCTCGGCGGTGGTGGCGTCCTCGGCGCAGCCGAGGTCGGGATGCTGCGGGCGCTCTTCGAACGAGGGATCACCCCCGACCTGGTGCTCGGCACCAGCGTCGGTGCGCTCAACGGCGCGATGGTCGCCCGCGACCCGAGCTCGACGGTGATCGACCGGCTCACCGAGCTGTGGCTCACCGTCAGCTCCTCGCGCGACGTCTATGGCGACCGGCCGCTGCGCACCATGCGCCGGGCGGTGGCCACCGGCACCCACATCTACTCCCCCAAGCCGCTGCGGGAGCGGCTCGAGGAGGAGTTCGGCGACACCCGGATCGAGGACCTGCCGGTGCGGTTCCAGGTGTGCGCCGCCCACATCGAGCGGGCCGCGGAACACTGGTTCGACTCCGGCCGGCTGGTGGACGCGGTGCTCGCCAGCGCCGCTGTGCCCGGGCTGCTGCCGCCGGCCAGGGTCGACGGTGAGCACTACCTCGACGGCGGCATCGTGAACTCGATCCCGGTCGCGCGGGCCGTGCAGCTCGGCGCGACCCGGCTGTTCGTGCTCCAGGTCGGCCGGATCGACCGGCCGCTGTCGGTGCCGCGGCGCCCGTGGGAGGTCGCCCGGGTCTCGTTCGAGATCGCCCGGCGGCACCGCTTCATGCGCGAGATGGCCGAGCTGCCCGCAGGGGTCGAGGCGCACGTGCTGCCCGCCCGGGGCACCACCTCGAAGGACGACTCCCTCCTCGCGCACCGCGACTTCCGTGGCGTCGAGGCCAGGATCGAGGCGACGTACGACGCGAGCCGTGAGTACCTGCAAGGCGTGGTCGGGTCGTGAAACCGGCGCTGTTGTGGTTGGTCCGTCGGGCCGTGATCGCCCCGGCGGTGGTGCTGCTCACGACCCTGCTGTGGGTGACGCTCCCGGCGTGGCTGATCGTCGCGGCGCTGCTCTCACCGCTGCTGCCCGGTCGGTGGCGTGCCCTGCGACTGCTGTGGGTCGTGATCCTCTACGCGACCTGCGAGGCGTTGCTGCTCCTGATGCTGTTCGGCCTCTGGTTCTCCTCGGGCTTCGGCCGCTGGGTGCGGTCGCCGTACTTCGAGGGCATCCACTACGACCTGGTGCAGGGCCTGATGTGGGTGTTCTTCCGCGAGGCCCGCCGGGTGCTCGCGCTGCGGATCGAGACCGACGGGCCCAGCCCCGACGCCCACCCCGGGGTCCCGATCCTGGTCGCCTGCCGGCACGCGGGGCCCGGCGACTCGTTCACCCTGATCCACGCCCTCATGCACTGGTACCACCGCGAGCCGCGGGTCGTCCTCAAGGACACCCTCGCGTGGGACCCGGCGATCGACGTCGTGCTGAACCGGATCCCGGCCCGGTTCGTCGATCCCCGCGGCGGCGACATCGAGCACCTCATCGAGGAGCTCGCCCACGGCCTCGACGAGAACGACGCGTTCGTGATCTTCCCCGAGGGCGGCAACTTCACCCCGGCCCGGCGGCAGCGCGGGATCGACCGGCTCCGCAAACTGGGACTGGAGAAGATGGCCACCCGAGCCGAGGCCATGACCAACGTCCTCGCCCCACGGCCCGGCGGGTTCATCGCGGCGCTCGACGGCGCCCCCGACGCCGACGTGGTCCTGGTCGCACACACCGGGCTCGACCACATGCTGACGGTCCGCGACGTGTGGCGCGAGCTGCCGATGGACAAGCGGATCGTGATGCGCTGGTGGCAGGTGCCCCGCGAGGAGATCCCCGCGGGGCGCGACGAGCGGATCGAGTGGCTCTTCGGCTGGTGGGAGCGGATCGATGCGTGGATCGAGGCCAACAAGCCGGAGGACCTGGCGCGGTGAGGGCAGGGTCGGGCGTCAGTCGGTCACTTCTTCGACGGGGCGTCCTCGTCGAGCACGACCTCCTCGACCGGGTCGTCCGGCGTCGTGACGTCGTGCGGCTCGTCGGTCGCGTCGGCGAGGGCCTCATCGGGTGAGGAGCCGCCCACGTCGTCGGAGACGTCGGCAGGTGCCGGAGGTGCCGGCGGTGCAGCCGGAGCGGGCGGGGCCGGGGGCGGGCTCGGCGTGTAGGAGGACTGCCAGTTCTGTGCCTCCTGGCTGGACTTCAGCTTGCCGGCGACGTAGGCCGCGGCGGCCGCCAGGCCGGTGAAGACCAGCACCTTGCGGAGCCGGTGCTTCTTCGGCTTCTCGCCCTTGACCTCGGCGACCTTCGCGGCCGCCAGCTCGCGCCCCTCGTTCGCCTTCTGCGACGCGACCTCGGCCACCGCCGCGGCCTTCTCGGCGGCGAGCGCGGTGCCGTCGGCGATCAGCGGCCTGGCCTTGTCGCGCGCCTCCGCGATCTTGGGGCCAGCCTTGTCGCGCGCATCCTGCAGGATCGGTACGGCGCGCTCGCGGGCGGTGTCGACGGCCTGCTCGACGTGCGGCTTGGCCTGCTCGACCACCTGCTCGACGTAGTCCACGGCTTGCTCGACGAGGGTCTTCTTCCTTCGGATACCCATCAGGGGATCTTCCTCTCGGTCGCGTTGTCCCCATTCGATCACGGCGGCCAAGGGAGGGCCAGCCACCCCTGTGGGTGAGTGAGACGTTCTAGGGGCGATCTGGGAGGATCGACAGCAGCCCGCACCCAGAACAGATGCGTCCCCCAGACAGAAGGCAGGCCATGGCCGACCAGGCGATCCTCAAGACCAACCACGGCGACATCACGTTGACCCTGTTCCCCAACCACGCGCCCGAGACGGTCGCCAACTTCACCGGGCTGGCCGACGGGTCCAAGGAGTACGACGCCGGCACCGACCGCAACGGCCCGTTCTACGACGGCCTCACGTTCCACCGGGTGATCCCCGGCTTCATGATCCAGGGCGGCTGCCCGCTCGGCACTGGCACCGGCGGACCGGGCTACACCTTCAAGGACGAGCCGCACCCCGAGCTGGTCTTCGACAAGCCCTACCTGCTGGCGATGGCCAACGCCGGGCCGGGGACCAACGGCTCGCAGTTCTTCGTCACCGTGGGCCAGACCCCGTGGCTGAACTTCAAGCACACGATCTTCGGCGAGGTCGCCGACCAGGCCTCCCGCGACGTGGTCGACACGATCGCCGCCACCGCGACCGGCGCCGGCGACCGCCCGGTCGAACCCGTGGTCATCGAGTCCGTCGAGGTCAGCGGCTCCTGAGCACCGACTCCTCGTCCTCACAGACTCCGGGCACGGGGGTGCCGACCTGCTACCGGCACCCCGACCGGGAGTCCTACATCCGCTGCCAGCGCTGCGACCGGACGATCTGCCCCGACTGCATGCGCGACGCCGCGGTCGGGTTCCACTGCCCGTCCTGCGTGGCCGAGGGCGCGAAGTCGACCCGCCAGCGCCGCACGGCGTACGGCGGCCTCCGGTCCAGCAATCCGGCGCTGACCTCGATGGTGCTGATCGCGGCCAACGCCGCGATGTGGATCGCTATCACCGCCACCGGCGGCTTCGACAGCCGACTGTTCAACTGGCTCTCGCTACGGCCCGCCGGCCTGTGCGTGCTCGGGCCGCAGAGCGCCTACGACACCAGCGATCTCTCCTGCCAGGTGGGCGGCAACCTGTTGCCCGGCTTCTCCGACGGGGCGTACTGGCAGGTCGTCACCTCGATGTTCACCCACGTCGCTGTGTGGCACATCGCCTTCAACATGCTGGCCCTGTGGTTCCTCGGACCGCAGCTGGAGCTGGCGATCGGCCGCGCCCGCTTCCTGGCGCTCTACTTCCTCTCCGGGCTGGCGGGCTCGGTGCTGGTGACCTGGGCGGGCCCCGTGTACGGCGGGACGCACGGCGCCTCGGGTGCCATCTTCGGCCTGATGGGCGCGCTGCTGGTGCTCGCGATCAAGGTCGGCGGCAACGTGCAGCAGATCGGGATGTGGCTGCTCCTCAACCTCGTGATCACCTTCGCCTTCCCCAACGTCTCCTGGCAGGGCCACCTCGGCGGCTTCGTGGGCGGCGCCCTGGTCGCCCTGGTGATCGTGTACGCCCCCCGCGAGCGACGTGGAACCTGGCAGCTGGCCGGCCTCACCACGATCGCGGTGGCGCTCCTGGTCGCGCTGGCGACCGGAATCTCCGCCCTGGCCTGATCCCTCCACCCACCAGCGGCCTCCACAGGTATGGACCGAACTGTGGAGAATTACAAGCCTGTAGTTTCTCCACAGCCCTGTCCCCAGGCTGGGGAGAACTTCGGCGCGGTGTGTCAACTGGTCTGACCACCTGACCATCGGCCACCGTGCTGGCTACGGTGCCCGCATGCCGCTGCAGCCCGTGAACCGCCGGTCCGTGCCCGACGAGGTCTTCGACCAGGTCCTCAGCGAGGTCGTCGAGGGCGCGATCGCGCCCGGCGAGCCACTGCCGAGCGAGCGGCGGCTCGCCGAGGTGCTCGGCGTCTCACGCCCGGCCGTGCGTGAGGCACTGCAACGGATGGCGCAGACCCGACTGCTCGACGTCCGGCACGGCGGTACGACGACCGTGCGCGACTTCCGGAAGGCGGCCGGGCTCGACCTGCTGCCCCGGCTGCTGGTCCGGCAGGGATCGCTCGACGCCGCGGTCGCCCGCAGCGTGCTGGAGGCCCGGCTCGCGGTCGGCCCCGCCGTGGCAGCACTCGCGGCGCAGCGCGGCGGGCCGCCGCTGGCTGCGTCCCTGACCGAGACGGTCGACGCCATCGCGGCGACCGACGACGACGTGGAGCGGCAGCAGCATGCCCTGGCGTTCTGGGACCAGGTGGTCGACGCCGCCGACTCCCTGGTGTTCCGGCTGATGTTCAACAGCCTGCGGGCGGCGTACGAGCCCGCGATCGCGGCGCTGGCGCCCCTGATGGCCGCCGAGGTCGGCAACACCGGTGCCTACCGGGTGCTGGCGGCCGCGCTGGGCGAGGGCGACCCCGACACCGCGCGGGCCGCTGCCGAGCGGGTGCTGCGGCCGGCGACCCAGAGCCTGCTGGCGGCGCTCGAGAAGGTCGAGCAGTGAGCAGGGCGAGCCCCGAGGTCGAGGCCCGAGCTGCTCGCCGGCTGGCGGCGGACGATGCCGGGATCCTCGGGTCGAGGCGCAGCGGGCGACGCGGGTCGATCCCACTGGGCACCGCGTGGCGGCACTATTGGAGAGCCCCCTCGCCGTGGCTGATCGGCGGATTCCTGCTGGCCGCGGTGCTCGGCCGGGCCGTCGCGGGCGCCGGTTCGTGGTGGGAGCTGGCGGTCCCGGCCGGTCTGCTCGCGGCGTTCCCGCTCGTGGAGTGGGTCGTGCACGTCGTCGTGCTGCACTGGCGGCCCCGCGACGTCGGCCCGGTGCGGGTCGACTCGCTGCTGGCCCGCAAGCACCGCGCCCACCACGCCGATCCGCGCGACCTGCCGCTGGTGTTCATCCCGACGCCGGTGCTGGCCTGGCTGCTTCCGGCGTACGTCGTCCTCGCCTGGCTCGTCATGCCGACCGTGGCCGCGGCCCTGACGCTGCTGGTCAGCGTCTACGGCATCAAGCTCGGCTACGAATGGACCCATTACCTCGTCCACAGCGACTACCGACCGCGGAGCCGGTGGTTCCGGCACGTGTGGCGCAATCACCGGCTCCACCACTACAAGAACGAGCACTACTGGTTCGGCGTCGCCACGGCGGGCACCGCCGACCGGCTCCTCGGCACCTACCCCGCGATCGGCGACGTCGAGACGTCGCCGACGGTCAAGGCCCTGCACGCGACCGAGCAGTCCAGGCCGTCGGCAAGCCACGCCACCCCTGACCCGTCCGGCACCCCTTAGCAGCAATGTGGAAGAAGGGCGATCCATCGTCGCCATCCCCGCCTGTGCGACCCTGCCGACATCCGCACAACGAGGAGTTGTGATGCTGACCGAAGACGAGCTGGTGCGCGCCCTGCACCGTCACTGGGAACACTCGGGCAAGGACGAGGACGTCGCCCACGAGATCTACCACCCGGACGCGGTCTTGGAGTTCCCGCAGTCAGGTGAGCGTTTCGAGGGCGTCGAGAACTTCCGGGAGTGGCGTCGGCAGTATCCGGCCGATCTCGCGTTCCACCTGCGTCGCATCGCGCATCGCGAGGAGCTGGTGGTGACCGAGTATCTGATCAGCTACAACGGTGCCCCGTGGATGTTCACCGTCAGCATCATGGAGTTCCGTGGCGACCGCGTCGCGGGCGAACGGATCTACATCATGGACGGGTTCGAACCGGCGGAGTGGCGTGCACCGTGGCGTGCCGAGCGCCGAGCAGATCCCGAACCGCCAATGCCCTGAACACGTGGAGCACCCCGAACGGGAGCTCCTCCAGCACGACGGCGCCGCACCCCACGGCGCGGCGCCGCCGTCGTACTCGGTGGAGCTCAGTACACGCTGACGCCGTAGACGCTGAGCGCCTCGGTGACGGGCTGGAAGTAGGTCGTCCCGCCCGTGGTGCAGTTGCCGCTGCCGCCCGAGGTCAACCCGAGCGCGGTGGAGCCGGCGAACAGGGAGCCGCCGCTGTCTCCCGGCTGGGCGCACACGTTGGTGCGAATCAGGCCGCGGACCTGGCCCTCGGCGTAGTTGACCGTCGCGTTCAGCGCCTGCACGGTGCCGCTCCGCACCCCAGTGGTGCTGCCGCTGCGGCTGACCGCCTGACCGACGTAGGCGTTGCCCGCTGCTGTGATGTCGCGGTAGCTGCCGTTGTACAGGTACACGTTGCCCGCGCCGGGGCTGGTCGTGTAGCGCACGATGCCGTAGTCGTTGCCCGGGAAGCTCGTGCCCGCGCGGTCACCGAGCTTCGAGGTCTGGCTGGCGTTGGCGTACCACGCGCTGCCCAGGTTGGTGCAGTGGCCGGCGGTGAGGAAGTAGTACGTGCTCCCGCTGCGGACGTTGAAGCCGAGCGAGCAGCGCCCGCCGCCTCCGTAGATGGCCTGACCGCCCGAGACGGTGGTGCTGATCTGGCCGTGGAGGCGCTCGACGCGCGCCTTGTCGCCGAACGAGGCGACCAGTCGCGTGATCCGAGCCGTTTGCTTGGGCCCGACGGTCGAGTCGAGGCTGACGACCACGGCGTTGGAGGCCGGGTCGACCGCCCACGCGCTGCCGACCGCAGTGACGCTCTCACCGAGCGTCCGGGTGACGGTGCGCAACGCCGAGGTGCTGTGCTCCACCCGGCGTGGCGTCAGGCCCTGGCTGCGAACATCCTGCGCCGCTGCCGCGGTGGTCACGTTGACCACCATGCGGTCGCGACGGGCGTCGTGCCAGGTCCCGGCCGCGCGCTGGTTGCCGACGCGACGCGCTGCGGCGTCGGCTCGACCGGCGTCGCGGACCGCTGCGTTGGCCTCGGTGGTGCTGATCCCGGTCGACTTCGCCGTAGGGGTGGCACGCGAAGTCGTGGCCGAGCTCGTCGGTGAAGCGACGAGGATGATGGCCGTGACGAGCGCCGCGATGACGGCGACCAGGGCCTTGATGGGATTGGAGCAGGGTGACACGAGGGTTCTCCCTTCGTTGGATGCACCCGATGCGCATCCACACCCGCCCACCCACGCTCCCGAGCATCCCCCCGATGGGGTGCGGATCAGCCTTGCGGCTGTCGGTCGGCACGGTAGGCGGCTGCCTCAGGCCTAGTGCACTGTCACCTGCACAGACAAGCCTTGACTTTGCCCTCGGCAGGACGTATGCGCGCGCGCTCGGCAACGCGCGAATCGTCAGAGCCCGGTGGGCTCATCGAGCGGCACGACCTCGTTGCACACCCCGAACGGGAGCTCCTCGAGCAGCGCCACCCCGGCCGCGGCGGGCGGCCGTGGCAGGCTGAAGCCGATCCGGCCCGACGAGGGATCGGCAGCGCCGTTCGCGTAGGTCGCCGCGAACTCGCCGGTCGGCCAGTCCTCCCCGATCCGGAGCCGCTCGAACAGGTCCGACCGGCCGGGCTCGACCCGGACCGTCGCCTGGTGGTCGCCGTACGCGACCACGAAGCCGGCGAGGTCGTCGAGCGTCGTCACGGGGTGCTCGGCCAGCAGGGCGTCCTGGTCCTCGACGTCGGCGTCCGGTCCGAGGGCGGTGTTGAGCGGGATGCAGCCGCGGTGGAGATAGGTCGCCGTGGCCGGCTCGGCCAGCAGCGCGGCCCATGCCTCCTCGTTGGCCCACACGTCGGCCTCGGCCGTGCCGTCGAGCACCAGCCGGTGCTGGGCGTCGAGGGTGGCGCCGGCCAGCGGGCCGCTACCGTCCCGGATCGCACGCCGGACGCCGGAGAGGTCGAGATCGGGCCGGAGCGCGAGCACGAACCCCGGGCCGTCCTCCCCCCTCCACCGGGCCTCCCAGTCCACGTCGTCCTGGGTGAACCCGTAGTCGAGCTCGAACGTCGAGGAGTCCTCGCGCAGCAGCCCGTCGGTCAGCAGTGCCGCCTCGGTCGACGCCCGGTCCCAGAACGCGAGCCGATCGGTCATCAGGTCCTCGCTGGTCAGGTCCGGCTGACCGAGCTGGGCGCGGACCTGGCCCCAGTCGACGACGGTCACCACGTCCGCCGATTGCGGCACCAGGGACAGCACTGCCTCGGCCGGCTCCGCCTTCTCGTCGTACGCCGGCGCCGGCTCGGGCACGGTCGCGGCCTGCGTCCGTGGCGGCTCCGGGGGGTCGTTCGACTGACACGCCCCAAGGCCGAGCGAGATCACCGTGGCGAGCAGCAGCGCGCGCCACGAACCGACCCTCAGTCGCAGTTGTTGCACCCGCCCTGGGCCGGCAGCTCCAGGTAGCACGTCGGACAGGTGTTGACAGCGCGGGCGTCCAGCGCGGCCTTTCGCAGCCGGGACCGGCTGGCCGACAGCCGGGGTGTGAGGACGGCGATCCCGCCGTCCGCGGGCAGTCCGGCAGCCCCGAAGTGTGCGTAGCAGGCCAACCGCGCGGTCGCGGCGTGGCCGTCCGGATCAGAGGGTTCCTCACCGGTGGCGTCGGAGACCGTGCGGGCATATCCGCCGCCCACGCTCCCCTCCGCGTTCACGCACAACGAGGTGAGGTTCGGCTCGCCACGCTCGGCGCACTCCGCGGCCACGCGACCGAGCACGTCCCCGATCCAGTGGTGAGCGCGCTGCGTCGCCGTGAGGTCGGTTCGTTCCTGCGCCTCGGCCGCGAGCTCCTTGACCGTGATCACGTGGTGGTAGCGGCGGGCGGTGCCGATCAGCAGCTCACGAGCGGCGTCCGCCCACGCGGCATGGGCCACCTCGGTGGTCACGTCCTCGGTGTCCCCGAGTTCACTCACGTCGCTGCCCGGCGGACGCGCACACTGCGCTTGGTGTCCATGCTGTCCAGGCTACTCGCCCCCCGGCGAGAGCAGGTCGGCGCACGGGATTGGTGGAGCCTAGGAGACTCGAACCCCTAATCCCCTTGCTTGCAAAGCCCAAGATCGGGAGCGCCGCTACCAATTGCGCCTTGGCGCCCAGGAGAGCCCAAGGCGTGGTGGAGCCTAGGGGACTGGACTCGAACCCCTAACCCCCTGCTTGTAAAGCCCAAGATCGGGAGCGCCGCTACCAATTGCGCCTTGGCGCCCAGGAGAGCCCAAGGCGTGGTGGAGCCTAGGGGACTCGAACCCCTAACCCCCTGCTTGCAAAGCAGGTGCGCTACCAATTGCGCCAAGGCCCCGAGTGTGAGCCGGTTGTGAGTGGCTCAGGCGCGGTGGGAGGGGTCGACGTGGTCGGTCGCCTCGGCCCACAGGGCCTGCTCGGTGCGTCCCTCGTCCATCTTCTTCTTCGCGAACGCGGCACCGGCGGCAGCCAGCAGGACCAGCAGGATCTTCTTCATGGTGACTCCTCGGATCGCGTCGGGGCGACAGCTCGATGTAACGGTGGGGTGGGCCTAACAGGACTTGAACCTGTGACCTCTTCCTTATCAGGGAAGCGCTCTAACCGTCTGAGCTATAGGCCCGCAGCTGCGCCAGATCGTCTAGCCAGATCGTCTAGTCCGGCTCCGGCCGCCGGGCGAGACTACCCCACCGCGAGAGGGCCGGACAAAACGTGGCTCAGGCGTCCTCGGCGAGGGTCAGCTCGACGCCGCCGAGCAGTGCTGCTGCCATGTTGTAGAGGAACGCGCCGAGGGTCGCGACGGCCGTCAGGAGCACGACATCGACCACCGCGATCAGCATGGTGAAGCCCATGACCCGCGAGGTTCCGACGTAGTCGGTGACGTCGAAGGTGCCGGCAGCCTCGTCGCCGAGGATGTCCTGGGCGGTCGCGTTGATCGACTCCCACACGCCGGCCGCACTGAGCACGCTCCACACGATGAAGACCGACACCACCGTCACGATCCCGAACGCCACGGCGAGCAGGAACGAGGTCTTCATGACCGACCACGGGTCGACCCGGGTCAGGCGCAGCCGGGCGCGGCGCGGGCCGCGCTTGCCCCTGGGGGTGGCCTTCCGCTGGGCGTCAGGCGAGCTGGGCTGGGCGTTCGCCCGGTGCTCGTCCGCGGCCTTCGCGAGCTTGGCCTGGATCCGCTCGGTCAGCGGAGGTCGGGTGGCGGTGTCGCCGTCGCGGGCCGAGCCGGTTCGGCTCGTCCGCTCGACGGTTCGCTCGACACTGCGCTCCGTCATCAGTCCTCCTGTGGGGCAGCTTCATCTTCGGAGTCATCCGGGGCAGGGGACGCACCGGACTCATCGATTGTTGCATCCGGAGCCACACCGGGCGATTCCTCGGCGGACCCCGCAGGCAGCCCGGCCCCGTTCTCGGTCCCGTTCTCGGCGTCCTCGTCGACGACCGCCACCTCGACCGAACGGGCCACCACGGCGACCGCGTCCTCGCCCTTGGGGCCGACGAACTTCACGCCCTGCGTGGAGCGCCCCATGGGCCGGAAGTCGGCGTTGATCGGACTGCGGACGACCTGGCCGCCCTGCGTGATCGAGAGGATCTCGTCGCCGTCCTCGACGATGAACGCACCCACCAGGACGCCGCGGGCCTCGTTGGCGAGGGTCATCGCCTTGACGCCCTTGGTGCCGCGGTTGGTGAGGCGGTAGTCGCTGATCCGGGTGCGCTTCGCGAAGCCGCCATCGGTCATCGTGAAGACGTACTGGATGTTCTCGTCGGAGTCCTCAGTCGCCGCCTGCGCCGCCCGGATCACCGACATGGAGAGCACGGAGTCGCCCGCGACGGTGTTCATGCCGGTCACGCCGGACGTCGCACGCCCCATCGGCCGCAGCTGGGTGTCGTCGGCGCGGAACCGCACCGCCTGGCCCTTGCGTGAGACGAGCAGGATCTCGTCGTCCGGGTTCACCAGCTCGGCGCCGATCAGCTCGTCGTCGTCCTCACGGAAGTTGATCGCGATCACGCCGGCCTGCCGCGGGCTGTTGTAGTCGCCGAGCCGCGTCTTCTTGACCAGCCCGTTGCGGGTGGCGAGGACCAGGTACGGCGCCTGCTCGTAGTCGCGGATCGCCAGCACCTGCGCGATGCTCTCGTCCGGCTGGAACGACAGCAGCCCCGCGACGTGGCCGCCCTTCGCGTCGCGCGACGCCTCCGGGAGGTTGTAGGCCTTGGTGCGGTACACCCGCCCGGCGGTGGTGAAGAACAGCAGCCAGTGGTGGTTGGTGGTCGCGATGAAGTGCTCGACCACGTCGTCGCCACGCAGGGTCGCGCCACGCACACCCTTCCCGCCGCGCTTCTGGATCCGGTACTGGTGGCGCAGCGTGCGCTTCGCGTATCCGCCGCGGGTGATGGAGACGACCAGCTCCTCGTCGGGGATGAGGTCCTCCATCGAGAGGTCCCCGTCGGCCGGGATGATCTGGGTACGCCGGTCGTTGCCGTACTTCGCAACGATCTCGTCCAGCTCGTCGTTGACGATCTGCCGCTGCCGTTCGGGACTCGCCAGGATGTCCTGGTAGTCGGCGATCTCGCGCTCGAGCTCGGCCAGCCGGTCGATGATCTTCTGCCGCTCCAGGGCCGCGAGTCGGCGCAGCTGCATGTCGAGGATCGCCTGTGCCTGCAGCTCGTCGACGCCCAGCAGCTCGATCAGGCCGGCCTTCGCCTGCTCGACGTCGGGTGAACGCCGGATCAGGGCGATGACCTCGTCGAGCATGTCCAGCGCCATCACCAGGCCCCGCCAGATGTGCGCGTCCTCCTCGGCCTTGCGCAGGCGGAAGCGGGTACGACGCTGGATGACCTCGATCTGGTGGGTGACCCAGCTCGAGATGAACTGGTCGATCGTCAGCGTGCGCGGCACGCCGTCGACCAGGGCGAGCATGTTGGCGCTGAAGTTGGTCTGCAGCTCGGTGTGCTTGAGCAGGTTGTTCAGCACCACCCGGGCGACCGCGTCGCGCTTGAGCACGATGACCAGCCGCTGCCCGGTCCGTCCCGAGGAGTCGTCGCGGACGTCGGAGATGCCCTGCACCTTGCCCGAGTCGGCCAGCTCGGCGATCTTCAGCGCCAGGTTGTCGGGGTTGACCATGTAGGGCAGCTCGGTGATCGAGAGGCAGGTGCGGCCCTTGTTGTCCTCGTCGATCTCGATGACCGCGCGCTGGGTGACCGAGCCGCGACCGGTCCGGTAGGCCTGCTCGATGCCCTCGCGGCCCACGATCAGCGCGCCGTTCGGGAAGTCGGGGCCGTGGACCCGCTCGATCAACGCGTCCTGCAGCTCCTGGCGGGTCGCTTCGGGGTGCTCGAGCGCCCACTTCGCGCCCGCGGCGACCTCGCGCAGGTTGTGGGGCGGGATGTTGGTGGCCATGCCGACCGCGATGCCGGCCGAGCCGTTGACCAGTAGGTTCGGGTAGCGCGACGGCAGCACCGTCGGCTCCTCCGAACGGCCGTCGTAGTTGGGCTGGAAGTCGACGGTGTCCTCGGCGATGTCGCGCACCATCTCGAGGGCCAGCGGAGCCATCCGGCACTCGGTGTAGCGCATCGCGGCCGCCGCGTCGTTGCCCGGTGAGCCGAAGTTGCCCTGGCCGTGGATCAGCGGCGCCCGCATCACCCACGGCTGCGCGAGGCGGACCAGGGTGTCGTAGATCGCGGTGTCCCCGTGCGGGTGGTACTGACCCATGACGTCACCGACGACCCGGCTGCACTTGGAGAAGCCGCGGTCGGGTCGGTAGCCACCGTCGTACATCGCGTAGAGCACGCGCCGGTGCACCGGCTTGAGGCCGTCGCGTACGTCGGGCAGCGCCCGACCCACGATCACTGCCATCGCGTAGTCGATGTAGGCGCGCTGCATCGAGGTCTGCAGCTCGATCGGCTCGATCCGGCCGCCGCCGTTGCCGCTGTCCCCGCCGTCGCCGCCGATCAGGTTCCCGGTCTGTTCCGTCACGTCTCTTCGTCTTTCTGGTCGGTTCTACTCGAATCTAGGGATTGGGTTAGACACCTAGATATCGAGGAAGCGGACGTCCTTGGCGTTGCGCTGGATGAACGAGCGTCGCTGCTCGACGTCCTCGCCCATCAGGATCGAGAAGACCTCGTCGGCCCGGGCCGCGTCGTCGAGCGTGACCTGCAGCATCAGCCGCTGCGCGGGGTTCATGGTGGTTTCCCACAGCTCCTCCGCGTTCATCTCGCCGAGACCCTTGTAGCGCTGGACCGGGTTCTCCTTGGGGAGCTTCTTGCCCTGGGCCAGGCCGTCGCGGGTCAGCGCCTCGCGCTCGGAGTCGCTGTAGACGAACTCGTGCTCGGCCGGCTTGTTCCACCGGATCCGGTAGAGCGGCGGCTGCGCCATGTAGACGTACCCGTGCTCGATCAGCGGCCGCATGAAGCGGAACAGCAGGGTGAGCAGGAGGGTGTTGATGTGGTGGCCGTCGACGTCGGCGTCGGCCATGAGCACGACCTTGTGGTAGCGCAGCTTCTCGAGGCTGAACTCCTCGTGGATGCCGGTGCCGAGCGCGGAGATGATCGCCTGGACCTCGGTGTTGGCGAGCACCTTGTCGATCCGGGCCTTCTCGACGTTCAGGATCTTGCCGCGGATCGGGAGGATCGCCTGGATCCGCGGGTCGCGGCCCTGCCGGGCCGAACCGCCGGCGGAGTCGCCCTCGACGATGAAGACCTCGCACTCCTCGGGGTTGGTGGACTGGCAGTCGGAGAGCTTGCCGGGAAGGCCGCCGCCGCCGAGCAGTCCCTTGCGCGAGCGGGCGAGGTCGCGCGCCTTGCGGGCGGCGATCCGGGCACTGGCCGCGGCCTGCGCCCTGCGGACGATGTCCTTGCCCTCGGCCGGGTTCTCCTCCAGCCAGGCGCCGAGCTGGTCGTTGACGATCCGCTGCACGAAGCCCTTGGCCTCGGTGTTGCCGAGCTTGGTCTTGGTCTGGCCCTCGAACTGCGGCTCGCCGAGCTTGATCGAGATGATCGCGGTCAGGCCCTCGCGGATGTCGTCACCGGAGACGCGGTCCTCCTGCTTCTTCATCAGGCCCCAGTCGAAGCCGGCGTTGTTGATCAGCGTGGTGAGCGCCGACCGGAAGCCCTCCTCGTGGGTGCCGCCCTCGTGGGTGTTGATCGTGTTGGCGAAGGTGTGGACCGACTCGGTGAACGTCCGGTTCCACTGCATCGCGACCTCGAGGCTCATGTGGCTCCCGGAGGACTCCGGCGTCTCCGCCTCGAAGTTGATGACCGTCGGGTTGGCCTTCTCCTTGCGGCGGTTGAGGTGCTCGACGTAGTCGACCAGGCCGCGGTCGTAGCGGAAGACCTGTTCGATACCACCGTCCTCGCCTCGTTTGATCGCGTCGCTGCCGGCCTGGTCGACGGACTCGGCGACGGTGTCGTCCTCGACCGCCTCGGCGACGTGGTCGGCCGAGGGCCGCTCGTCGCGAACCACGATCTCGAGGCCCTTGTTGAGGAAGGCGTACTCGCGGATCCGGGTGGTGATGGTCTCGAGGTTGTACGTCGTGGTCTCGAAGGTGTCGGTGCTGGCCCAGTACGTCACGGTGGTACCGGTGCCCTCGTCGTCCTCGAGCGCGCGGACCTGCTCGAGGTCGCCGTCGGGGACACCGGACTGGAACGACTGCCGCCACAGGTGACCACGGTTTCGCACCTCGACCACCAGCCGGCTCGACAGCGCGTTGACCACCGAGACGCCGACGCCGTGCAGACCACCGGAGACCTTGTAGCCGCCGCCGCCGAACTTGCCGCCGGCGTGGAGCATGGTCAGTGCCAACGTCACCGCCGGGATCTCCTGACCTGGCGCGGTGTCGGTGGGGATGCCGCGGCCGTCGTCCACGACCCGCACCCCGCCGTCGGCGAGCAGGGTCAGCACGATCCGGTCGCAGTGGCCGGCCAGCGCCTCGTCGACCGCGTTGTCGATGATCTCCCAGATCAGGTGGTGGAGGCCGCGCTCGCCGGTGGACCCGATGTACATGCCGGGCCGCTTGCGGACCGCTTCGAGGCCTTCGAGGACCTGGATCGCCGACGCGTCGTACTGACCGGTGGGAGGGGGCAACTGAGGGCTCGGCACAGGCTGCTCGGCGGTCACACACACCTCTTCGAGAACGGTCGTCGCAGCCGGCCGGCCGGGACGCTCTTGGCATGGAACGGGTCGCGCCTGGAGAGGTCGCGACCTGGTCCCCATGATAGCCCGCGAGGGGCCTGCATTCACGCGCGGGTCGCCGCGCCGGGGGGATCTGTGGATGAAAATCGCCCGTGAGCGGGCCGGAACCGCCTGTCGGAGCGTCCCGCAGGGGTGCGGACAGGGGCCCCTACGTCCAAGGAGCCCTCAGATCGGCTCCGGGCGGTCCGGGGACGAGGGCCTTCAGCCGTAGGTATCGCGCGGGCCGCGGCCGTCGCGAACCGAGCGCGGGCCCTTCTTCCACGACGGTCCCTGGGGGCCGCGGACGTCGATACTGGTGACCGTCCCGTGGCCGAGCTCCTCGTTGAGCCGGCGTACGACTTTGGGGGCCAGCAGCGTCAGCTGGGTGGCCCACGCCGTGGAGTCGGTGCGGACCACGAGCCGCCCGTCGGTGAACGTCTCGGGGGTGCTGTGGGCGCCGATGTCGGCGCCGACCAGCTCGGCCCAGCGGCCGAGGACGGCATGGACCTTGAGGTCCACCTCCCATCCGTGGTCCTCGACCAGCCGGTCGACGGTGGTGTCGAGCAGCTGGGGATCACGCTCGTCCGGGTAGGCGCCGGTGACGCGGGAGCGGGACGGCGGCTGGCTGCGGCCGCGCTTCTTCGCTCGGGCGGCCAGGCTCGACCTGGCCGAGGCCCGCGTCAACGCCCGTGCCAGGTCGAGGCCGTCGGGGGTCGGCTCTGCGGGCTCGCCCTGCTCCGGGGCCGGCTCGTCAGCCATCCCGCACCACCTCTCCGTCGCCGACTGTGAACCGGACGCCCGCGAGC
This sequence comes from uncultured Actinomycetota bacterium, assembly GCA_963826265.1. Classification (GTDB taxonomy): domain Bacteria; phylum Actinomycetota; class Actinomycetes; order Propionibacteriales; family Nocardioidaceae; genus Nocardioides. The sequence continues at coordinate 45,650 of CAWGWH010000001.1, read as the reverse complement.
GACTCCGGGACATCGGCCGCCACCGCGGCGGTCACCAGCACCTGCTCCGCCCCAGCCACCAGGTCGGCGAGCTGCTGGCGACGCTCGGTGTCGAGCTCGGCGAACACGTCGTCGAGGATCAGGATCGGGTCGTCTCCCTCGGCGCGCAACAGGTCGTACGACGCGAGCCGCAGCGCGAGTGCGAACGACCACGACTCGCCGTGGGAGGCGTAGCCCTTCACCGGCAGCCGGGCGTCCGGGGTCCCGAGCGAGAGCCGGAGCTCGTCGCGGTGCGGCCCGACCAGCGAGATCCCGCGGTCGAGCTCGTCGGACCGCCGCCGCTCCAGCTCGGCCAGCAAGGCGTCGGTGAGATCCGCCTTCTGCACGCCGTCGCCCGGGACCGACGACGCGTACTCGAGCTCGGCGTCGTCGCGACCGGCACCGCGCGCGACGGTCTCGTACGCCTTGCCGACGTAGGGCCGCAGCTGGTCGACCAGCGCCAGCCGGGCCGCGAGCAGCTCCGCCCCGGTCCTCGCGAGGTGCGCGTCCCAGACACCCAGCGTCGACAGCGCACCCTCACGCGCGCTGCCCCGCGCCAGTCCGGCGGTCTTCAGCAGCGAGTTGCGCTGCCGCAGCACCCGGTCGTAGTCCGATCGGACGCCGGCCAGCCGAGGCGTGCGGAGCACGAGCAGGTCGTCGAGGAACCGTCGGCGGTCCGACGGGTCGCCCTTGACAAGGGTGAGGTCCTCGGGGGAGAAGACGACCGTGCGTACCAGCCCGAGCAGGTCGCGGGCCTTGGGGAGGGGGGAGCGGTTGACCCGGGCCCGGTTCGACCGGCCAGGGTTGAGCTCCACCTCGAGTGTCGCGCGGCGCCCCTCCCGGACCACTGCCGCGCGGACCACCGCCTGGTCCGCACCGGCGCGCACCAGCGGTGCGTCGGTGGCCACCCGGTGGCTGCCGAGCCGGGAGAGGTAGTCGATCGCCTCGACCAGGTTGGTCTTGCCCTGTCCGTTGCGGCCGAGGAAGGCGGTCGCGCCAGGTTCGAGGGCGACCTCGATGTCGGCGTACGAGCGGAAGTCGTGGAGCGACAGGTGGGCGACGTGCACGGGCTACCGGCCGGCGTCGGGGGCGTCGCCGCCCTTCGGTGGTGCGGTCTGTACGGCGTGCCCGCCGAACTGGTTGCGCATCGCGGCGACCGCCTTCATGGCCGGGGAGTCGTCCTGCCGCGAGACGAAGCGCGCGTAGAGCGCGGCGGTGATGGCCGGTGTCGCCACGGCGTTCTCGATGCCGGCCTCGACGGTCCACCGTCCCTCGCCGGAATCCTCGGCGTAGCCGCGGATCCCGTCGAGCCCGGGGTCGTCGTCCAGTGCCGCCACCAGTAGGTCGAGCAGCCACGACCGGATCACGGTGCCCTCGCGCCAGGACCGGAACACCTCGGTCACGTTGTCGGTGAGGTCGGCCTTCTCGAGCAGCTCCCACCCCTCGGCGTAGGCCTGCATGATGGCGTACTCGATGCCGTTGTGCACCATCTTCGAGAAGTGGCCGGCGCCGACCGAGCCTGCGTGCACCGACCCGAAGTCGCCCTCCGGCTTCAGGGCATCGAAGGCCGGCTGGGCCTTGGCGATGTCGTCGGCGTCGCCGCCGTACATCAGCGCGTATCCGTTCTCCAGACCCCAGACGCCACCGGAGACCCCGCAGTCGACGAAGCCGACTCCGCGACCGGCGAGTGCCTCGGCGTTGGCCTGGTCGTCGGTCCACCGCGAGTTGCCGCCGTCGACGACGACGTCACCCTCGTCGAGCAGCTCGCCCAGGGCGCGGACCGTCTCGCGGGTGGGGTCGCCGGCCGGAACCATCACCCACACGACTTTGGGGGAGGGGAGCGCGGCGACCAGTTCCTCCAGGCTCCCGACGTCGGAGACATCCGGGTTGCGGTCGAAGCCGACCACTGTGTGCCCGGCGTTGCGCAGCCGGGTCCGCATGTTCCCGCCCATCTTGCCGAGACCGACGAGACCGAGGTGCATGGCCGTGACCCTACGCCGCTGCCTTTCGAGACGGCGGGTCAGGACAGGAGTCGCCGAGGCATGAGCAGGTACCGGAACGCCGGGTCGGTGCCCGACTCGTCGGCCGAGCCGCTCATGACGACCGGCTTCGATGCCTGCGTGAACGCCAGGTCGACCACGGCCTCGTCGATCGCGGTCAATCCGTCGAGCAGGAACTGCGGGTTGAACCCAGTGGTGAGGGCCTCGCCGTCGATCTCGGCGTGGAGCGACTCGGAGGCCTGCGCCTCGTCGCCGGAGCCGGCGTCGAGTGTGAGCTGGCCCTCGCTGAACGCGAGCTGGACCGCAGTGTTGCGCTCGGCGACCAGGGCCACCCGCTTCACGGAGTCGATCAGGTCGGCCTTGTCGACCTTCGCCGTGGTGAGGTGCTCGCCGGGGAAGAGGTTGCGGACCTTGGGGAACTCGCCGTCGAGGAGCCTGGTGGTGGTCCGTCGTACGCCGCCGGCCGCGACGCCCTCGAAGCCGATGATTCCCTCACCGCTGCCTGATGCGGCCAGGGCGATCGTGACCTCGCCCCCGCCGGTCAATGACTTGGCGGTGTCGCCGAGCACCTTCGCCGGCACCAGCGCCGCCTGGGAAGCGTCGGGGGTGCGGGGGTTCCAGTCGAGCTCGACGTGGCTGAGCCGGAACCGGTCGGTGGCGAGCAGCGAGATGCTCGAGCCCTCGATCTCGATCCGGACGCCGGTGAGCACCGGCAGCATGTCGTCGCGGCCGGCGGCGGTCACGGCTTGCGCGACCGCGTGCGCGAACTGCTCGCTGGCGACGGTGCCGGTAGCAGAGGGCATGTCCGGCAGCGTCGGGTAGTCCTCGACCGGCATGGTCTGGAGGCTGAATCGCGCCGAGCCGCACGTCAGCGAGACCCGTGGGCCCTCGAGCACCATGTCGACCGGCTTCGCGGGCAGGCTGCGGCAGATGTCGGCGAGCAGCCGGCCGCTGACCAGCGCGTGGCCCTCGTCGGAGACCTGGGCCTCGGTCAGGGTGGCCCGGGCCGAGGTCTCGTAGTCGAAGCTGGAGAGCACCAGCCCCTCGTCGCTCGCCTCGATCAGGAGACCGGCGAGCACGGGGACACTCGGGCGGACCGGGAGGCTGCGGGCAGCCCAGGCGACGGCATCGGCCAGCACGTCGCGTTCGACACGGAACTTCACGGTTCGACGTCTTTCGGTTCTGGGGGATTCTCTGACTGGATGTCTCGATGGAGGTGACGGGTGGAGCGGGGACTGCATCCTGCCATGCGGCGTCCAGCGGCGGGAGTTCTCCCCAGGCCGGGCCGCACATGGAGTTCCACCGAGGATGGTCCCGGATAGGTTCTCGTGGGAGTCGTAGCAGCGGTGGAAACTGTGGACAACCGCCGATTCCCCAGGTCACAGCGGCGAGTCGTCGCGCACAGGGGGTGTGGACGAACCGGCGACGAACGGCGCCCGGATGTGAACAACAGGTGGCCGACGCCCCAACACTCACCGGTTGTGCACATGATGTGCAGAACCTGGGCCGGGTGCCCCACACGTTGTCCACAGTGACGGCACCCCGGGCCGGTGGTCACCCGCGGGCCTGCAGCTTGACCCGGTTGGTCAGCTCGCTCACCTGGTTGAACACCGCCCGGCGCTCGGCGAGCAGGGTGTTGATCTTGCGGTCGGCGTACATGACCGTGGTGTGGTCGCGGTTGCCGAACTCGGCACCGATCTTGGGCAGCGAGAGGTCGGTGAGCTCGCGGCACAGGTACATCGCGATCTGCCGTGCCATGACCAGGTGACGGCCGCGGCTCGGGCCGGTGAGCTCCTCGATCGAGAGTCCGAAGTAGGCCGCGGTCTGCGCGATGATCAGGCCGGCGGTGATCTCCGGCTCGCCGCCCTCGGGGATCAGGTCCTTCAGGACGATCTCGGCGAGGGTCATGTCGACCTCCTGCCGGTTCAGGTTCGCGAACGCCGTCACCCGGATCAGCGCGCCCTCGAGCTCACGGATGTTGGTCTGGATCTTGCTCGCGATGAACTCGAGGACGTCCGGCGGTGCGGTGAGCCGGTCCATGGCGGCCTTCTTGCGCAGGATCGCGATCCGGGTCTCGAGGTCGGGCGGCTGCACGTCGGTGATGAGGCCCCACTCGAACCGGTTGCGGAGCCGGTCCTCGAGGGCCTCCAGCCGCTTGGGCGGCCGGTCGGAGGTCAGCACGATCTGCTTGTTGGCGTTGTGGAGCGTGTTGAAGGTGTGGAAGAACTCCTCCTGGGTCTGGGTCTTGCCCTCCAGGAACTGGATGTCGTCGATCAGCAGCACGTCGACGTCGCGGTAGCGGCGCTTGAACCGGTCCTGCCGGTCGTCTCGGATCGCGTTGATGAACTCGTTGGTGAACTCCTCGCTCGAGACGTACCTCACCTTCGCTCCGGTGTAGAGGCTGCGGACGTAGTGGCCGATCGCGTGGAGCAGGTGGGTCTTGCCGAGTCCGGACTCGCCGTAGACGAGCAGCGGGTTGTAGGCCTTGCCGGGCGCCTCACTCACCGCCACGGCGGCCGCGTGCGGGAACCGGTTCGACGAACCGATGACGAAGGTCTCGAACGTGTACTTCGGGTTCAGCCGGGTCTCGAGCTGAGGGGAGACGGCAGGGGCGGCGGGCATCACCGGCGGCTCCCCGCCGAGCCGCGACGACTCGTAGTGATGTGTCGACATATCGTCATGTCGCTTCGTCGCTTCGTCGACAGGTGTGGTGGCCGGCTCGGGCGCCGGCTCCAGCGCCGGGTCGACCGTCACCGCGATCCGCATCGTGCGTCCGTACGCGGCCCCCAGGGCCTCCTCGATCTGGGCGCGGAGCTTGCCCTCGAGCTGACCGCGGGTGAACTCGTTGGGGACCGAGAGGATCGCCGTGTTCTCGTGCACGGTCACCGGCTGGCTGGTTCGCAGCCAGGCCCGCTGGTAGGCCTGGAGGTCCTCGAGCACCCCCCGCCAGGCGGCGTGGAGGTCGCCGGCCGCGTCGGTCTGGGCGTCGGTCTGGGCGTCGGTCTGGGCGTCGGTCTGGCCGGCCGGCGGGTCGCCGGCGAGGTCGGAGGATGACGGGGCGTGCTGGGGGTGGTCCACGAGGCAGCCTTCTGAAGTGTCGCGGTCGGTCACGGTGGGTGGTCCACAGAGTTGTCCACAGTCTGTGTACCCGGTCCTCTCCACGTGGAGAGGGGCCTTCCGAGACCCGGCCCAACGACGTCCCACGAAGCGTTTCCGCAGGTCAGAGGCCACAAGAAGGGAAGAGTGACCTGGCTCACACGGTGGTGATGACTGGGACGTCCGGGGGGCCGGCGGGGAACCTCGGACCGGGCGAACGTAACAAGCCCCGGGTGGTCGCGGCAAGGGTTTCTCCACAGGCTGTCGCGATTGTCCACACGACCCCGGCGGACGCCGGTTTGACCCCCTCGGAGGTCCCCGCGTACCGTTGGCCGGTCACCAGCGACCGATCAGTGATCGACGGGCGCCGCATGTCCATGGACGCAGCTGCCATGGCCGGGCGGTGCCAGCCGAATGGCAGGCGTCCTGGTCCTGGTGGTGCTGCGTCCTTCAGTCCCACACGAAAGAGAAACTCGTGAGCAAGCGTACGTACCAGCCGAACAACCGTCGTCGTCACAAGACGCACGGCTTCCGTCTGCGCATGCGCACCCGTGCCGGCCGCTCGATCCTGTCCTCGCGGCGGCGCAAGGGCCGTAAGAGCCTGGCAGTCTGAGCAGCGGTCCCACCGCCGCTCACCGACTCGTGCTGCCCAGGGCGCACCGCCTGACCGACGCGGAGAGCTTTCGCGCCGCGGTCCGCAGCGGGCGCAGGGCCTCCTCCCGCACCGTCGTGGTGCACCTGCTGGTGGAGAAGATCGACCCGGCAGGAACCGGACCCCGGGCCGGGTTCGTGGTGAGCAAGGCGGTCGGGAACGCCATGACCCGCAACCACGTGCAGCGTCGACTCCGACACCTCGTCCGGGAGCAGCTCGACTCGCTCCCGGCCTCCGCCGCGCTCGTCGTACGGGCGCTGCCCGCCTCCGCCGGTGCGACCTCCGCGGAACTCCGAGCCGACCTGGCCCGTTGCCTCGAGCAGGCGACGACGCAGGGAACCAGGGAGGTGCCGGCCTCGTGAAGTACCTGTTGATCGGCTTTCTCAAGGCCTACCGCGCCGTGATCAGCCCGCTCTACGGCCAGGTCTGCCGGTACCACCCATCATGCTCGGCGTACGCGCTGGAGGCGGTGACCACGCACGGCAGTGTGCGTGGGAGCTGGCTCGCGGTGCGTCGACTCGCCCGCTGCCACCCGTGGGCGGCCGGCGGCTACGACCCCGTTCCTACCGCGGCTTCGGCCGCGGACCACAGCCGCTCGAGCAGTACCGCGGCACCCACGCCCAGCCGAGGAGCCTGAGTGTTCGACTTCTTCAACCTCATCATGAACCCGCTCTACTACGCGATCTCGTTCGTGTTGATGCAGTGGCACAGCCTGTGGACGAAGCTCGGGCTCAGCGAGTCAGGCGGCGCCGCGTGGGCGCTGTCGATCATCGGCCTCACGCTGATCATCCGGGCGGCCCTGATCCCGCTGTTCGTGAAGCAGATCAAGGCCAGCCGGAACATGCAGCTGATCCAGCCCAAGGTGAAGGAGCTGCAGAAGAAGTACGGCCACGACCGGGAGAAGCTCGGTCAGGAGACGATGAAGCTCTACCGCGAGTCGGGCACCAACCCGTTCGCGTCGTGCCTGCCGATCCTGCTCCAGATGCCGATCTTCTTCGCGCTGTTCGGCGTGCTCAACAACGCGGCGGACGGGAAGGCCAAGGGAGTTCTGACCGCGACCGATGCGCGGAACTTCGGTCAGTCGGAGCTCTTCGACGTCCCGCTGTCGGGCACCCTCTTCAGTGCCGGCGGCGACATCGGCATCATCGTGCTGGCCGCACTGCTCGTGCTCGCCATGACCGCCACGACGTTCCTGACCCAGCGACAGCTGATGAGCAAGAACATGCCGGCCGACGCGCTCACCGGCCCCTACGCCCAACAGCAGAAGTTCCTGCTCTACATCCTCCCGATCGTGTTCGCCGTCGGCGGCATCGCCTTCCCGATCGGCGTGCTGCTGTACTGGACCACCTCGAACCTGTGGACCATGGGCCAGCAGTTCTACGTGATCCGCCGCAACCCCGCGCCCGGCACGCCCGCGTTCGCCGCCAAGCAGCAGCGCGACGCCGCCAAGGCCGCCAAGCACGGCGCGGTCACCGATCCCACGGCCGACGCCGGCGGGACGGCCACGGCGACCGAGCCCGAGACCGATCGCCGACCGGCCCAGCGACAGCAGCCCAAGCGGCAGTCGCGTCAGCAGCGCAGGAAGTCCGGCGGCAGCGGGGGAGCGGGCAACGCGCCGCCGGACCCGTCGAAGACCTAGCCGCTGCGCGGCCCCCGGACCCACGTATGCACCCAGCAGCAGAGGAACGCCTTATGACCGAGCACAACGACGAGATCCCGACCGAGACCACCGGGCCCGAGACCACCGGGCCCGAGACCACCGAGCCGGAGTCCGCCGACACCCCCGAGCCCACCGAGCCCACCGGGCCCACCGGGCCCACCGGGCCAACCGAGCTCACCGAGGCGGCAGAGGCGGCCGAGGTCGAGGGGGAGGAGGGTCGGCTGAGCCGCCAGGAGCGGCTCGAGAATGAGGGCGACATCGCCGCCGACTACCTCGAAGGGCTCCTCGACATCGCCGACCTCGACGGCGACCTCGACATGGACGTCGAGGGCGACCGGGCTTCGGTCTCGATCGTGGGTGCCGACCTCAACCAGCTGGTCGGCCGCAACGGCGAGGTGCTCGACGCGCTACAGGAACTGACCCGGCTGGCGGTCTACCGCGAGACCGGGGAGCGCTCGCGGCTGATGCTGGACGTGTCCGGCTTCCGGGCCCAGAAGCGTGAGGAGCTGGTCGCGATCGCCGCCGACCTGGTGGCCCAGGTCAAGGACAGCGGCGAGCCGGCCTCCCTGGACCCGATGTCGCCGTTCGAGCGGAAGGTCGTGCACGATGCGGTCGCAGCCGCCGGGCTCACCTCGGAGTCGGAGGGCGTCGAGCCCCGTCGGTACGTGGTGGTCCTACCGACGTGACCGCGGTTTCGAGAAGTCCGGAGGACGGTGCCTCACCAGCTCGGCCCCGTCCAGGACCCTCAACCTCCTCGCCCGACGCCGATCCCGCTCGCGAGCTCGCGGGACCGACTGCGCTCGGAGATGTTTCACGTGAAACAACGGTGATCCCTGCACCCCCTGCGCCGGCCTCGGCGCGGGGGGTGTTCGGTCCGGAGCGGCTCCTCCTGGCGGAGCGGTACGCCGCGCTGCTGGCGGGAGCCGGCGCGCTGCGGGGTCTGATCGGGCCGCGGGAGGTCCCGCGGTTGTGGGAGCGCCACCTCGTCAACTGCGCCGTGCTGGCCGAGCTGCTCCCGGCGGATGCCTCGGTGTGCGACGTCGGGACGGGGGCCGGACTGCCCGGCATCGTGCTCGCCATCGTCCGGCCGGATGCGCGCGTGACCTTGGTGGAGCCACTGCTGCGCCGGACGTCGTTCCTCGAGGAGGTGCTGGCCGACCTGGGCCTGAGCAACTGCGAGGTCAGTCGCGGGCGGGCCGAGGCGCTGCATGGGGTGGAGCGTTACGACGTGGTGACCTCCCGGGCGGTGGCACCGCTGTCGAAGCTGCTCGGGTGGTCGATGCCGCTGGTCGCACCCGGCGGAGCCCTCGTGGCGATGAAGGGATCCCGCGCGATGAGCGAGATCACCGACGCGACCGAGACCTTGGCTCGACTGGGCTGTGGGGCCCCGGAGGTGCTCGAGCTCGGAGCCGGCGAGCCGGCCAGGTTGGACCCCCCGACCACCGTGGTCCGGGTGGTCAGGCTGGATGAGGATGTGAGAGGTTGAGCACCGTGTCAGCCAGCCCGTCTCCGATGGCGCCGGGCCAGCTCGGGTGGCCGGCCACCGACACCTTCCCTGCGTTTTCCACCGGCCTGGGGTGGCCTGTTGAGCGCAGCGATCCACAGGTGGACCCAAGTTATCCACAGGGCGAGGACGGCCGTGCCGAGGACGACTCGCAACCCACAGGGGGAGACCAAGCCGTGGTTTCACGTGAAACATCGGGTGTGTTCGGGGTCCGGACGGCCGGCGACGTGGTGGCCGCCGACCCCGTGCTCGGCGACGACACGACGCCGTTGGCGCGCGCCGCGGAGCACACGGTGCGGGCACGGTTCGACGCACGGAACCGGCCGATGATGACCCGGCCGGAGCGCACCCGGGTGATGGTCGTGGCGAACCAGAAGGGCGGGGTCGGCAAGACCACGTCCGCGGTGAACATCGCCGCGGCCCTTGCCCAGCTCGGTCAGCGGGTGCTGGTGGTCGACCTCGATCCACAGGGGAACGCCTCCACCGCGCTCGGGATCGAGCACCGCCGGGGGGTGCCATCGGCGTACGACGCGGTGGTCGACGGCACCCCGTTGGCCGAGGTGACCGTACCGTCCCCGGAGATCAAGGGCCTCTGGGCGGTGCCGTCGACGATTGACCTGGCCGGCGCCGAGATCGAGCTCGTGAGCGTGGTAGCCCGGGAGAGCCGGCTCCAGAAGGCGATCGCCGCCCACCCCTGGGTCGGCGGGCCTGCGGACGCGGGGGAGGAGCGGTTCGACTTCGTCTTCATCGACTGCCCGCCCTCGCTCGGCCTGCTGACGCTCAATGCACTGGTCGCCGGCGAGGAGATGCTGATCCCGATCCAGGCGGAGTACTACGCCCTGGAGGGGCTCGGCATGCTGCTCGAGACCGTCGACATGGTCAAGGCGCACCTCAACCCCCGGCTGGTGGTCTCCACGATCCTGGTGACGATGTACGACGCCCGCACCCGGCTTGCCTCCGGGGTGGCCGACGAGGTCCGCGAGCACTTCGGGGACCAGGTCATCAAGACCACCATCCCCCGGTCGGTCCGGGTCTCGGAGGCGCCGTCGTACGGCCAGACGGTCATGACCTACGACCCGGGCTCTCCCGGGGCCCTCTGCTATCTCGAAGCCGCCCGTGAGATCGCCAGCAAGGGAGTGCCCACCCGATGACAGCCCAGCCTCGCCGCGGACTCGGCCGCGGGCTCGGATCCCTCATCCCCACCGGTCCACGTCCGGGCGCCGAGGCAGACCGGGGAATCGTCGACGCGCCCCCCGAGACCCCGGGTAGCACCGGCACCGACACCACCGGGGCGTCCGCCGCGCCCGAGCTCGTGGGTGGATCGTACTTCGCCGAGCTGCCGCTGGCGTCGATCTCCCCGAACCCGGTCCAGCCCCGCCAGGTCTTCGACGAGGACGCGATGTCAGAGCTGGTCACCTCGATCGGGGAGGTCGGCCTGCTGCAGCCGATCGTGGTGCGGCCGCTGGTCGGAGCAGGGGGCGAGGATCGCTACGAGCTGGTGATGGGGGAGCGGCGTTGGCGTGCCGCCCAGAAGGCCGGGCTGGAGACGATCCCCGCGATCGTGCGGCAGACCGGCGACGACGACATGCTGCGCGACGCGCTGCTGGAGAACCTGCACCGGTCGCAGCTCAACCCGCTGGAGGAGGCGGCCGCCTACCAGCAGCTGCTGGAGGACTTCGGGTGCACCCACGACGACCTCGCCGGCCGGATCGGCCGGTCGCGTCCGCAGATCAGCAACACGCTCCGGCTGCTCAAGCTCTCGCCGGCCGTCCAGCGGCGGGTCGCCGCGGGGGTCCTGTCGGCCGGCCATGCCCGTTCGCTGCTCGCGATCGAGGATCCCGAGGCCCAGGACCGGCTCGCCGGTCGCGTGGTCAGCGAGGGGATCAGCGTCCGTGGCCTCGAGGAGATCGTGGCCGTGGGGGAGCTCGGCAACCCGCCCGTCCGGCCTCGGCGCCCCAAGCCGGTGGCACCCGGGCTGAGCGAGATCGCCGACCGGCTCAGCGACCGGCTGGAGACCCGCGTCAAGGTCGACCTCGGCAAGGCCAAGGGCAAGATCACCGTCGAGTTCGCCTCGCTCGCCGACCTGCAGCGGATCGTGGACGTGATGGATCCGCGCAACCGCGAGGACAGACCCATCTGACGATCCATCGACTTGTCACTTTGTCGACAAATTGCCGGTGTCGACAAAGTGACAGATCGTCACGTCGGGGTGCGGCGCCTGGCGGCCCGCTCCCGCTTCTCCGCGACGTCGAGCGCGGCCGCCGCCTCGAGCGTCGGGGCGCTGCCGCCATGCCGCCGTGGCAGCCACCAGCTGCCGGGCGGCTGGTGCTCGTCCGGGTACCCCGCGATCGCCTCGTCGAGCATCGCAGCCATCACGCCGCGTAGCTCCGCGGTCTCGGCCACCGGGTCCTCGCCCTGGGGGTGGAGCGGGGCGCCGACCCGGATGTGGATGGGGATGCCCCGGGAGGAGAAGTCCTTCGGGTGGTCCTTGGTCATCAGCCGCTGCGTTCCCCACAGCACCACCGGCAGCAGCGGGACCCCCGCGTCGGCGGCGATCCGCACCGCCCCGGTCTTGAACTCCTTGAGCTCCATGGCTCGGGAGATGGTCGCCTCGGGGAAGATCCCCACGCACTCCCCGGCTCGCAGGAACTCGACCGCGGTCCGGTACGACGCCACGCCGGCGCCGCGGTCGACCTCGATGTGATGCAGCGAGCGCATCAAGGGCCCGGTGAGCCGGTGGTCGAACAGCTCACGCTTGGCCATGAACCGGACCCGACGCCCGGCCGGGTTGACCGCCAGCCCGCCGTACACGAAGTCGACGTAGCCGATGTGGTTGACCGCGACCATCACCCCGCCCGTTCGCGGGACGTGCTCGGTGCCGGTCAGGGTGATCCGCTGCCCGAGCACCCAGAAGCCGAGCTTGGCCGCCGCGATGACAGGTGGGTAGGTGAGGTCCCGCATGCGAGCCACACTAGGGGTCTGTCGGTCAGCGGTGGGTGGCCAGGAAGTCGGCGATCCGCGAGATGGCCTCCTCCAGAACGGTGACGTCGGGGAGCGTCACCATCCGGAAGTGGTCGGGCTGGGGCCAGTTGAACCCGGTGCCGTGCGTGACCAGGATCTTCTTGGCCCGCAGCAGGTCGATCACGAGCTGCTGGTCGTCGTCGATGGCGTACACCGCCGGGTCGAGGCGGGGGAAGCAGTACAGCGCCCCCCGCGGCCGCACCGACGACACCCCGGGGATCTCGTTGAGGAGACGGTCGGCGAGCATGCTCTGCTCGTAGAAGCGGCCACCGGGGACGATCAGCTCTTCGATCGACTGGTAGCCACCCAGGGCCGTCTGGATCGCGTGCTGCGCGGGCACGTTGGCGCACATTCGCATGTTGGCGATCAGCGTGAGGCCCTCGAGGAAGTCGGTGGCGAGCTCCATAGGGCCCGACACCATCACCCAGCCGGCTCGGTAGCCGCAGACCCGGTAGGCCTTCGACAGGCCGCTGAACGTCAGGCAGAGCACGTCGTCGCCCGCCGCGGCCGCCGCGTGGTGGTGCACCGCGTCGTCGAACAGGATCTTCTCGTAGATCTCGTCGGCGAACACGACCAGCTGGTGGCGTCGCGCGATGGCGACGAGGCCGGCCACCACCTCCCGGCTGTAGACGGCACCGGTGGGGTTGTTGGGGTTGATGATGACGATGGCGTGCGTGTTCTCGGTGATCTTGGACTCGATGTCGGCCAGGTCGGGGTTCCAGCCGTTCGCCTCGTCGCACAGGTAATGGACCGGGGTCCCGCCTGAGAGCGTCACGGCCCCCGTCCAGAGCGGGTAGTCGGGCGCGGGCACCAGGATTTCGTTGCCGTCGTCGACGAACGCCTGCAGCACCATCGAGATCAGCTCGGAGACGCCGTTGCCGATGAAGACGTCGTCGACGCTGACCTCGCGCAGCCCGCACTGCTGGTAGTACTGCGCGACCGCGGTCCGGGCCGGGTAGATCCCCTGGGAGTCGCTGTAGCCCTGGGAGTCGGGCAGGTGGTGGACGATGTCGGCGACGATCGCCTCGGGCGCCTCGAACCCGAACGGCGCGGGGTTGCCGATGTTGAGCTTGAGGATCCGGTGGCCCTCGGCCTCGAGCCGCTGCGCCTCCACCAGGATCGGGCCGCGCACGTCGTACCGCACGTGGTGGAGCTTGCGGCTCTGACGGATCTGGCGCATCGGCTCATTCTCGCAGGCGGGTACGGCGTGCCGACCGACGCTCTGCCGAACCAATCGGGCCGTACTATCAGGGGGTGACCCGGACCGCCGTCAGGCTGACGCTGGACAACCTCGACGCGATCCCCGCGCCGTGCCGGTCCTGCCTGTTCTGGGAGTGCGACCCGGTCCGCAGGTCGCGGGTGGAGGACCCCTGCACCGAGAAGGAGGCGTGGGTCTCCGAGGTGCTCCGCGAGTGGGGCTCGTGCGGCCGGGTGGCGGTCGTCGACGACCGGCTCGTCGGCTACGTGCTCTACGCGCCGGCGGGGTTCGTGCCGGGTGCGGCGGGCTTCGCGACCGCGCCGGTCTCGCCCGACGCCGTGCTCATGACGACGGCATACGTCGAGCCGGCGGCGCGGGGCGGCGGGGTGGGCCGGATGCTGGTGCGGGCGATGGCGCGGGACCTGGTGGAGCGCGACCTGCGAGCGGTCGAGGCGTTCGGTGACCGCCGCCGACGCCCCGCATCATGCAGCGTGCCGGCCGACTTCCTCAGCCGGGTCGGGTTCCGCACCCAGCGCGACCACCGGACGACGCCGCGGATGCGGATGGACCTGCGGGCCGCGGTCAGCTGGAAGACCGAGGTCGAGGCGGCCTTGGAGCGGCTGGTGGGCGTGGTGCGACCGACAGCGAAACCGCGACGCGCCCCGGGGGGTGCGCCGCGGTCAGGCGGGATGCCGAGAGCGGGTGTGACGAGCGACCGGCCTCAGGCGAGGTAGTCGGACAGCTCGTTGAGCAGCGCGGCCTTCGGCCGGGCGCCCACGATGCTCTTCACGACCTCGCCGCCCTGGTAGAGGTTCAGGGTCGGGATGCCGGTGACGCGGTAGGACGACGGGGTCACTGGGTTCTCGTCGACGTTCATCTTGACGATGGTGACCTGCTCGCTGTGCTCGGCCGCGATCTCCTCGAGGATCGGCTGCACCTGACGGCACGGGCCGCACCACTCGGCCCAGAAGTCGACCAGCACGGGCTTGTCTGCCTTGAGGACCTCGGTCTCGAAGTCGGCATCGGTGACGGCGGTGATGTTGCCCATGGGCGAGCATCCTCTCTCGGAAACAGGTCTGTGCTAGGTCTGCTCAGTGAACACCAGACCGGGGACGGTTGTTCCCTGGCTCGCCGCAGGCCGGCGGTCAGGCGCCCGCGACCTGGGCGGTCTCGGTGAGGATCCGCTCGGTCTCCTCGGCCGAGCCGGCGCTGGAGGCGGCGTGGTCGAGCGCGGCGACGTACCGCTCGGCGTCGAGGGCGGCCGCGCAGCCGGTGCCGGCGGCGGTGATCGCCTGCCGGTAGTGGTGGTCGACCAGGTCGCCGCTGGCGAACACGCCGGGCAGGTTGGTGTGGGTCGAGGGGTGGCGGACCAGCACGTAGCCGTCGTCGTCGAGGTCGACCTGTCCGGCGAGCAGCTCCGAGCGCGGGTCGTGGCCGATCGCGATGAAGAGGCCGGTCACCTCCAGCGGCCTGGTGTCTCCGGTCACGGTGTCACGCAGCGTGATCGACTCGAGCCGGTCCTCGCCGTTGATCTCGGCGACCTCGGCGTTCCAGATGACCTCCAGCTTCGGGTCGGCGAAGGCCCGCTCCTGCATGATCTTCGAGGCCCGCAGCTCGTCGCGGCGGTGGATCAGGTAGACCTTCTGGCCGAACCGCGTGAGGAACGTCGCCTCCTCGACGGCGGAGTCGCCGCCGCCGACCACGGCGATCGCCTGGTCGCGGAAGAAGAAGCCGTCGCACGTCGCGCACCAGGAGACACCGCGACCGGAGAGCTCCTCCTCGCGCGGCAGGCCGAGCTTCCGGTAGCCGGAACCCGTGGCCAGGATGACGGTGCGGGCGGTGTAGGTGTCGGTGGCGGTCCGCACGATCTTCAGGTCACCGGTGAGGTCGACCTCGATCACGTCGTCGGCAACCAGCTCGGCACCGAACCGCTCGGCCTGGGCTCGCATCTCGTCCATCAGGGCCGGGCCCATGATGCCGTCGCGGAAGCCGGGGAAGTTCTCGACCTCGGTGGTGGTCATCAGCGCGCCACCGGCGGTGACCGAACCCTCGAAGACCAGCGGCTTCAGCGAGGCACGGGCGGTGTAGAGCGCGGCCGTGTAGCCCGCCGGGCCGGAGCCGATGACGATGACGGAGCGCGGAACCGCGCCGTTGACAGAGCGGGGGTCGGACATGCTGCTCCTTCGTGGGGTACGCCGAACACAACCGATCGTAGGCGAGCGACATTCCCCGCGGGGCGTCACGGGTGGCCCGGGGTAGCTCAGGTACAAATCACGGGTAGGGCAGCGTCAGGGACCTGCTGGCGAGCTCGCTGCCGCAGAGGAACAGGTCGGCCACCTGGGTCGACCCCTGGGGTCGGCGGAACACGATCCAGCCCGGGTCGCCGTCGTACCGGACCGCGACGTACTGGCCCGCGCCCCACGCGCCAGTGGTGCACATGTCCACGAGGGCGAAGCGCTCACTCAGCTCGACGTCGTCCCCGGTCGCGTAGTCGCGCGCAACGTCACGCAGGTGCTGGGCGTCGGCGGCGAACGACTGGGGACGGATCCTCGCGACGCGGTCTTGCGTCGAGGTCGGCGCCTCGTTCTCCTGGCCGGTAGGCACCTCGTTCGGCTCGGCGTCGGGATCGGCGCCGGCCGCCCCGTGATCCTCGGCCGACTCCGCGGCCGGTTCCTCGTCGGCGCCGGTCATCGCGTCCATCGACGCGCCGCCCAGGCCGCCGATCACCTGGCTGCTACCGAAGCCGATGACGACCACGGCGGCCGCGGCGACCAGCAGTCTGGTCGCCCGGCGCCGGCGGTCGGCGAGCCGGACGACCGCCGCCTCGCGGGCCGGCTCCTCGGCCAGGCCGGCCAGCACCCGGTCGAGGCGGGCGACGACGTCGCCCGGCATCGGGTCGGTGTGCCGTGCGTCGGCCAGCATCCGGCGCACGCGAGACTCCTCGTCGGGCGTGAGGTCACGGGTCGGGTCGGGCTCGTGCTGGTCGCTCATCGTCGGCACACCTCCTCTCGGGTCACTCTGGTCACTGCGGGTCAGGCGGGCGCGGGTGGCCCGCGCGGTTCCGAGGATGGGACGGGCGGGGCGGGCGCCGGGTTCCGCGGTGCGGAGTGGCCGGGGTCACGCTCGGGCGCCAGCACCTGGAGCAGGTCGGCGAGCCGGACCCGGCCGCGGGAGCACCGCGACTTCACGGTCCCCGTCGCGCAGTCGAGCATCTCGGCGGCTTCCGCGACGGAGTAGCCCTCCATGTCCACCAGCACCAGTGCGGCCCGCTGCTCGGCCGGCAGCCGGCGAAGGGCCGCGACCACCAGCCGACGTCGTTCGTCGGTGAGCGCGCTGTCCTCGGGGCCCTCGGGGTCGACCGGGCCGCTGGTCGCGAGCGACCCACGGTCGCCACGCTCGTCCAGGTCGTCTGGCAGCGGGTCGGCCCGACGTACCTTCGCCGACCGCAGCCGGTCGAGGCAGGCATTGACGACGACGCGGTGCAGCCAGGTCGTGACCTGCGCGTCGCCCCGGAACGACCCGGCGCGGCGGTAGGCCGCGATCAGCCCGTCCTGGAGCCCGTCGGCAGCGTCGTCGGCGTTGCCCATGGTGCGCACCGCGACCGCCCACAACCGGTCGCGATGGCGCGCGAACAGCAGCCCGAACGCCTCGGAGTCCCCGTGGACGTGCGCGGCCAGCAGCTCGGCGTCGGTGCGCTCGTCGGTCATTCGCTGACCACGACCTCGGCGATCTCGCCGCGGAAGCCGCCGTCGACCTCCGGCAGGGTGGTCAGCCAGATCACGAGATACCGACCGGTCGCGGGCTCGTCGAACCGGGTCCGGACCCGGGTGCGGTCGAGGGTCACCTCCTCGAGCGGGGTGAGGTCGGCGACCGCGGAGGGCTCGGTGTCGGTGACGTAGTAGGTCAGCGAGGTGGGCGCGCCCATGACGGTCAGGTCGACCTGGGACACCTCGCGCTCGCCGCCCAGGTCGACGTACATGCCGACCCCGGTCTTGAGGCCGCCCGCCCCGAACTGCTCGAAGTAGGTCTCGGTGCGCCAGACGCTGGTGGGGTCACCGTCGACCGCGAGCGGCGCGAGGTCGGGGTACTCCTCCGGAGGGTCGCCCTGCGGGTCGAGGTCGAACGCCGTGGTGCCGGTGACCGGAGTCAGGCCGTCCGCGGTCTCGGCCGTCGGGTCGGACGGGTCGGGGTCCGGCTCCGCGCCCAGCGGGGTCTTGCCACGGCCGAGGTTGTAGGCGACCACGAGCGCAAGCAGGAGCAGCAGCGCGGCGGCGATCAGGAATGCGAGCCGCAACCACGACCGGCCCGGCACCTCGTCCTCGTCCGGGTCGTCCTCGGTCACCGGGAGGACACCGCTGCCGGTGTTGGGTCCGGTCTTGTCCCACGGCCAGTACTCGCCGGTCTGCGGGCTCGCGGCCCCCGGACGCGGCGTGCGGACCGGGCCGCCGTCGGCCGGCTCGGGCGCGAAAAGCGGTCGCTCGGGCAGGTCCTCGAACTCCGGGGGTGGTGGCGGCGGCTCGGTGCGCTTCTCGAGCCAGGAGACGTCGTCGGTCGCGTCGTCGAAGATCGGCATCCCGGCCTGGGTCGGGACGTCGGCGGGTGCGGCCGACGCGCTGAGCGGACCCTGCTCCGCCAGCAGTGCCGGGTCGGTGCCCGGGTCGCTGGCGGTCTCGGGCGGGAGCATGGGCGGCTCCGGGCCCACCGGGGGTACGACGAGGGTCTGCTCCGGGTCGGTGGGCGGGGACCCCGGAGTCGGCTCCGAGGTCGGCTCGGGCTCGGCCTCCTGGGCGGCCCGCGGCTCCGGTCGCCGTTCGGGGACCGCCAGGGCACCGGCGCCTCGGATCCCGTTGAGCGGTGCGGGCTCGATCAGTCCGGCCGGGTCGCCGACATAGTCGCGCAGCGCCTCGGCCACGCCGCGGGCGGTGTGGAGGTTGACGTCCCACGCCGCGGGCTGGGCGGTGTAGGGGTTGAGGACGTGGTCGCACAGCGTGTCGAGGAGGCGGGGGATCCCGGCCCGGACCTGCCGGGGGCGCAGCAAGCGCTCGTGGGCGCGCATCGCGGGCGGCATCGCCGAGGGCGACTGCCCCGCCCACTTGCCGGTGAGCAGGAAGTAGAGCAGCCCGCCGAGGTCGGTCACGTCCTCGGACAGCTCACCGCCCGGGAGGCCGTGCAGCGCGGCGTCGACGCAGAAGCCGATCACCCGGATCGAGCCGGACTGGTCGATCAGCACGTTCTCGGGTGCGAGCCGCCCGTGCGGGATCCGCCGGTCATGAGCCACCGCCATCGAGGCAGCCACCTCGGACACGACCCAGGCGGCCCGGCGTGGCGGCAGCGGCCCGTCGCCGCGGACCAAGATGTCGAGCGAGGTCCCCGAGCCCCACTCGTTGACGACGTACACGATGCCGTCGCGGTGGTCGGCGTCCAGCACCCGCAGAATCCGAGGCTCCAGCACGGTGGCGGAGAGCCGGGCGGCGTCGGTGAGACGCTCCGCGCGGGGGTCGTCCTCGGCGATGCAGTGCAACGCGACGTGCCGGTCCAGCACCCGGTCGTGGGCTCGCCAGAACCGGCCGTTCCCGCTCTCGCTGAGCAGGTCGACCAGGCGGTACCGGTCGGCGAGGACGTCGCCCGGTCTGGCGGACTGCGGCACGTTTCTCCCTCTACGACTGGCTTCTCGACGTCTCTGACGGGCTGCTTGACGCCATCGTAGGTCGACTCAGCCCCGAGACCGCGAGGGGAGGCGCCGGGCCACTGTGTCCAGCACCGCGGTGACCTCCTGCAGCCGGAACCACCGCGCCAGGAGCAGGAAGACCACGACGTCGACCGTCGCGACCGTGACCCCCCGCAGCAGGGCGATGCCCAGCGACGGATCCTCGCCGAGACCGGCCAGCAGCCGGGCGGCGCCGTACGCCACGGCGGTCGACAGCACGGCGACCACCAACAGTCTGACCACGAACCTCGACAGCGACCGGACCCCGAGGCCGCCGAGGGTGCGGGCGAGCACGCCGGAGGAGACCACCGCGCCCACGAGGTAGGCCGCGGCATAGGCCAGCACCAGCGCCGGCGAGGTCTGCTCTGCGGTCGCCTCACGCACCAGCAGCAGGGCGGCGGCGATGTTGGCAACAGCGATGACGCACTGGATCCAGAAGACGGTGCGGGTCTGCTCGAGGGCGTAGAACCCACGCAGCATCAGGTAGTGGACGGTGAAGAACACCAGGCCGATGCCGAACAGGGCGAGCGTGGGTGCGAAGTTCTGGTAGGTGTCGCGCCCGGCGCCGTACCCCCAGATGACGTGGGCGGCGTCGCGCGCCACCAGCGGGAGCAGCAGCGCGAACGGTACGACGACCGACAGCGCGCTGCGCAGCGCGACCATCAGAGTGTCAGCGAGCGCCGCGCGGTCGTCATCGGCGGCCAGCGCCGAGAGTCGCGGAAGCACGGCGGTCGCCAGTGAGACCGTGATGATCGAGTGCGGCACCATCACGATCAGGAACGCGAAGGAGTAGACGGTGTAGCCGGTGGCGGCCTGCTCACCGGCACGCCCGACCGCCTCCGCCGGGCCGCTCGAGGCGAGGTTGACGACCACGGTGTAGGCGATCTGGTTCACGATCACGAACGCCACGGTCCAGGTCCCGAGCCGCAGCGTGTGGCCGAGACCGGTGCCGCGCAGGTCGAACCGCGGCTTGAACACGAACCCTGCCCGCTTCAGGTACGGCAGCAGCACCAGCAGCTGCGCCACGATGCCGAGGGTCGAGCCGAGACCGAGCAGCGCCTCCTGGCCGGTGGTGAAGGCACCCGACTGCTCGGCGCGCGACGCCGGCCCGAACGCGACCAGGTAGGTCACCAGCACCGCGACCGCGATCAGGTTGTTGGCGATCGGGGCCCACATCATCGGACCGAAGAGGCCGCGGGCGTTGAGGATCTGCCCGGCCAGCACGAACATCCCGTAGAAGAAGACCTGGGGCAGGCACCACCGGGCGAAGTCGACCGCGGAGGCCCGCTGCGCGGCCAGCTCGGGGTCGTCGTACGGCGCACCCAGGAACAGCTGCATCACCCACGGGGCGGCCACCACCAGCACGACGGTCACGATCCCGAGGAACACCGCGGCTGCCGTGACGACCCGGTTGGTGTAGGCCTCCCCGGCGTCGTCGTCGTTCTTCATCGCCCGCACCAGCTGCGGCACGAGGACGGCGTTGAAGATGCCGCCGGCCAGCAGGATGTAGAGCATGTTGGGCACGGTGTTGGCGATGTTGAAGAGCTCGGCGTGCAGCCCGCCACCGAGGGCGGCGACCAGCAGCGCGGACCGGACGAAACCGCTGAGCCGCGACACGGTGGTGCCGGCCGCCATCACCGCGCTGGAGGAGAGAATGCCGGCGCGGTCGCTCATCCTCGCTCGCTCCGCACCCGGCGTACGACGCGGATCGCGATCGCGACGAACAGCAGCCCGACGCCGAGCCCGAGGATCACCCAGATCACCTGGCTGACCTCGGCCGACCGGATCGCGACCCGGCGCGCCGCCCCGAGCGGGTTGCCGTTCTCGTCGGTGACGCGGATCCGCACGTAGTGGACGCCGGGGCTGCCGGCGTCGGCGTTGAGGAGCACGGTCTGGCGACTGCCGGCAGCGAGCTCGAGGGGCGCCGAGGTCTCGACTCGGACGTCGCCGAGGCTGATCGCCTCCAGCATCACCCGGACCGGGTGGTCGAGCTGGTTGGTGACCAGGGTGGGGAAGCTGCCGGTCGCGCTCGACAGCGTCACGCCGCGCGGCGCCCGGACCCGGATCCGGGCCAGCCGCCGCTCGATCCAGCCGGCCGACTCGAGGGTGTCGATCCGCGCCTCCGGCGCTCGGTCGCGCTGGGCGTAGGAGATCGAGGTCAGCGCCTCGTCAAAGGTCTGCGAGGCGACCCGGTCGTTGCGGGGGAGCACGTTGTCGAGCCGTCGCCCGACCTCGTTCAGCGCGCGCGACGCCTCGAAGTTCTCGGGGTCCAGCGCGGTCAGCTCCTGCTCCACCGGGGTGATGATCTCCTCGGCCGCCACGTCGGGACCGGTGCCGAGATCGTCGGTGTCGGTCAGCTCGAGCCAGTCCGGGTCGAGCCCGGACCAGAAGCTCGACGGGTTGTCGGGCTGCCAGTCCCCAGGGAGTACGACGAGCAGCGGGGTCCGGTCGTGGAACAGCAGTCGGACCGCCGCCTCCGCGAGCAGCCGCTGCCGCAGCGCGATCTCCGACCGCTGGGCGCCCGGCCGCGGACCGCCGCGCGCGACTGCGCTGGACGCGAACAAGACTTCCCGGCCCTCGATCACGGCGCTCGTGACCGGGTCCTCGCGCGACAGCGCGGCGTCGCTCAGGATCACCGTCTCGCCGCCCTCGAGCACGTAGAGCGCCTCCGGCGGAAGGAATCCGTTCGAGCCCGCCACGGCGGGCTCGGTGACGATCCCGAGCCGGTCCGTGACGGTGCCGACCCGTCCGACTGCGAGCTCGTAGAAGTCCGCTGCGTGGGTGGCGGCGGCCGCGACGTCCAGGTCGCCGTACGGCAGGGCCAGCACCTCGTCGTCGGCCACCGCGTCGTCGAACCGGTCCAGCCACGCCGTCCCGGGCTCGGTGGCGGCGTTGACCGGCGCCTCGGGGCCGGTGGGTTCCTCCGGGTCGGTCGGTTCCTCGTCGCCGGAGTCCGACGGCGAGGCCGGGTCCGGCTCGCCGCTCTCGGTCGGCTCGCCGTCCACCGGCGGGAGGGTGTCGGCGAGCGTCCGCGGCGGGTTGCCGGCCACCAGCCGGGCCACGGCGTCGGGGACTGCGGGATCGATCAGCCACGTGACGGGGGCCGAGCCGGCCGCGGCGCCGAGCTCCACGAGCGAACGCAGCTGGCCGCCGTCGGCGAGCTCGGCGGCCCAGCGAGGAGCGGACCTGATCCGGCCGTTCGCTGCGTGCCGGACGGCTTGACGGATCGGGATCACCACCGACGTCCTGAGCGACCCCGGGGTGCGCGACGGCACCAGGGGGATGAACGTGCGCGCGCGGCCGTCCGCGAACGTGTCGGGGTTCGCGGCGGTGTCGGAGCCGAGCGCGTGTGCCCCGAACCAGTACACGCCGGGCTCCTCGGCGGGCAGCTGGTTGCGTCGGAGCGTGACCGTGAAGTCCTTCGACTCCCCCGGTGCGAGCCGACCGAGCTCGTCGAAGGTGCCGGGGAGCAGGATTCGATCGCCGACGACGGCGTCGACCGGCGTCTCGACCGCGGCGTCGAGCTCGGCGGTCGAGCGCATCGGGGCGTCGCCCATGAACGCGTAGACCCGGATCGCCCGCCACCTCTTCTCGGTGCTGTTGGTCACTGTGCCGGTGAGGGTGACCGGCCCCCGGTCGGGCAGGTACGACGGGTTGAGCGAGGTGATCTCGACCTGCAACGGCTCGGCGGTGGCGACCGCCCGAGCAGCAGCCAGCGCTGCTGCGTGGGACCCCGCGGGGACCCCCACGATGCTGCCTGCCACGGCGGCTCCGGCCGCCACGAGAGCAGGGAGCAACGAGCAGCGGCGAGGCACGCGCCGACTCTATCCGGGCGCCGTGCCCCGATCGGGGCGGCCGCGAGGTGCCGTGCCGGGCCGGTCGAAGTCGACGGGCACTAGAGTCGCTGGGCGTGTCCGAGCCCGCCGAGTCCGCGTGGAATCTCCGCGACGCCCAGCGGGCGGTGGGCAAGGAGCTCGACCGGCTCGACAGCGTGCTCGGCCCGCTCGGCGAGCGGTTCCGTGCCGCCGGCCACGAGCTCCACCTGGTGGGCGGGCCGGTGCGAGACGCACTGCTCGGCCGGGCTGTCTCCGACCTCGACCTGACCACCTCGGCCCGGCCGGAGGAGACCGAGCAGCTGGTCGCCGGCTGGGCCGACGCGGTGTGGGACATCGGCCGCGCCTACGGGACCATCGGGTTGCGCCGCGGCGACTGGCACGTCGAGATCACGACGTACCGCTCGGAGTCCTACGCCCCCAGCTCGCGCAAGCCCGAGGTGAACTACGGCGACACCCTCGAGGGCGACCTGCTGCGCCGCGACTTCACGGTGAACGCAATGGCGATCAGGGTGCCCGGTCGGACCTTCTCTGACCCCTACGGCGGGATCGTCGACCTCGCCCACCGGCAGCTGCGAACGCCGGGCCGGCCGGAGGACAGCTTCTCCGACGACCCGCTGCGCATGATGCGGGCCGCCCGGTTCGCCGCCCAGCTCGGGTTCGACGTGGCCCCGGAGGTGCTCGCGGCGATGACCGCGATGGCCGGCCGGATCGAGATCATCTCCGCCGAGCGGGTCCGCGACGAGCTGGTCAAGTTGCTCTGCGCACCCCAACCGCGGCGCGGCCTGACGCTGCTCGTCGAGACCGGGCTGGCCGCTCACGTGCTCCCCGAGCTCCCGGCGCTGGCACTCGAGCGCGATGAGCACCACCGACACAAGGACGTCTACGAGCACTCGCTGACCGTGCTCGAGCAAGCCATCGCGCAGGAGGACCGGCTCGGCGGCGGCCCCGACTTCGTGGTCCGGTTCGCGGCGCTGATGCACGACGTCGGCAAGCCACTGACCCGCAAGTTCCTCGGCGACGGCAGCGTCACCTTCCACCACCACGACGTGGTCGGCGCCAAGCTGACCCGGAAGCGGATGAAGGAGCTGCGGTTCTCCGGCGACGACACCGACGCCGTCTCGACGCTGGTCGAGCTGCACTTGCGGTTCCACGGGTACGGCGAGGGCGACTGGACCGACTCCGCGGTCCGCCGCTACGTCCGCGACGCCGGCGACCAGCTCGAGCGGCTGCACATCTTGACCCGCGCCGACTGCACGACGCGCAACCGGCGCAAGGCCGAGCGGCTGCGGCGTACCTACGACGAGCTCGAGTCGCGGATCGCCCTGCTGTCCGAACAGGAGGAGCTGGCCGCGATCCGGCCCGACCTCGACGGCAACGCGATCATGCGGGTCCTCGACATCCCGCCCGGGCAGGAGGTCGGTGCGGCGTACTCGTTCCTGCTGGAGCTGCGGATGGACGAGGGTCCGCTCGGCGAGGAGGAGGCGACCCGCCGCCTGCTGGCCTGGTGGGCGGGCCGCACCTGACCTCTACCGGCCGGTAACCTTGGCGGGGACCGCGCCGGGCCGGCTGAAGGCAGACGCGCGACGCTCGTTGTTGCCCACTTGTTGGTAAGCCCTAACAGAACTGAGTCCGGCGCCGTATGGCGCGCGGCTCGGGCAAGCATTTAGTGTGCGAAACCACCGCGGGGGAGGCGGATGCTGATGGTGGTCGCCAAGCTCGCGTCCGTGATCGCGCTTTCTGCCGCCTTTGGCTTCGCCGGGCTGGTCGTGGTGAACGCGCCGGCCGACGCCGCGGAGACGACACCCCTCCGGCTCGAGTTCGACTCGGGCGCCGCCGACGGCGAGGTCGTGGACACCTTCGCCAACAGTGGATCCGCGGGCCTCACCATCGATGTGGCATCCCTCCGCGGTGGGGTCGTTCGACACTCGTCACAGGGAGCGACCCAGAGCGTCGATCTCCCCGACTACGACGGCTCGTCCTCCGCGGCGCGAGCCGCGATCCGGGTCCGCAATGCCGGCGCGACCGACGAGCTGGGCCCGGGTGGCGGTGCGTTCGAGTTCGGCGCCGACTTCAGACTGGACGAGCTGTCGCAGGGTGGCACCAGCACCGATCGCGGAAACACCCTGATGGAGCGCGGCCTCGGCGCCAGCCCCAGCCAGTTCCGGCTCGAGGTCGTGGATGGCCAGGTCCGGTGCCGGATCAAGGGCGACGCGGGCGCCAGACTCGTCCGCTCCTCGGTCAACATCGTGCCCGGGCAGTGGTACGGGGTGCGGTGTGCGCGCGACGGAGGCACGGTCCGGGTCTCCGTGACCACCCGCCAGCCCGACGGCTCCACGGACACGGTGACCAGCTCTGGCGCCGGGACGACGGGAGAGCTCACGTTCCCGCGCTCCACGCCGCTCGCCATCGGGGCCAGGCTGCAAGCCACCGGCGGGCTGGTGCCCGGAGCGACCGACCAGTTCAACGGCCGCGTCGACAACACCTTCCTGACCCTCGGTGGCTCCGAGGACCCGACGGATCCTCCCACCGAGCCACCTGCCGGCGGCATCACCCTGGCCGCCGCCGGCGACCTGTGTGGTGCCCAGTGCGGACGGACGGCACAGCGGGTCACCGCGGTCGACCCGGACGTCGTGGTGACCATCGGCGACCACGCCTACAACAACGGACTGCTCTCGGAGTTCCGGCAGAAGTACGGCGGCGGCACCGTGCCGGAGACCAAGTGGGGGAGGCCGTCGATCAAGGGCATCACGCTGCCCGGCTACGGCAACCACGACTGCTACGACTATCCGAGGCGGACCGGTGCCACCAAGCAGGGGTGCGACGGCGCGGTGGCGTACTTCGGACCCGACTCGGACTTCGGCACCGACATCCCGGGCACCGCGGGTTCCTACTCCACCGTCGTCGGTGACTGGCTGCTGGTGCACCTCAACTCCGCCGGCGACGAGGGCTCGGGGGTGGCAACCGCCGGCGAGGTCTCCCAGCAGAACGCGGCCCTTCGCGACGTGCTGACCACCGACACGCACCGGTGCGAGGTCGTCGTCTGGCACCACCCCCGGTACAGCAGCGGCGACAACAGTCCGTTCCCGTTCGTGGACCCCTGGTTCAGGACCGCGCACGGCCTCGGGGCGGACGTGGTCCTGAGCGCCCACGACCGCGGCTACGAGCGGTTCGCGCCGCTGGACGCCGACGGTCGGCCGGTTGGGAGTGGCCTCCGCCAGTTCGTGGTCGGCACCGGCGGGGCAAGCATCCACGAGTTCACGCGCGTGGATGCCGGCAGCCAGGCACAGGTCGAGGCCACGGGTGTGATGACCATGCAGCTGCGGGCCACCGGCTACGACTGGGCCTTCCGGAACGCCCAGACCGGAGCCGTCCAGGACTCCGGGTCCGGCACCTGCCGCCCCTGACGGGCATCAACCTCCGGGACGCGTCACTCCTCCCCGCGGATGAATGCCTCCACCCGGCGCCGGCCCTCGTCGTCGGGCAGCTGCACCGGCGGGCTCTTCATCAGGTACGACGAGGCGGAGATGATCGGTCCGCCGAGGCCGCGGTCCTTGGCGATCTTCGCGGCCCGGATGGCGTCGATGATGATGCCCGCGGAGTTGGGCGAGTCCCAGACCTCGAGCTTGTACTCGAGGTTGAGCGGGGCGTCGCCGAACGCGCGGCCCTCGAGCCGGACGTAGGCCCACTTGCGGTCGTCGAGCCAGGCGACGTAGTCGGAGGGGCCGATGTGGACGTTGCGGTCGTGGGTCTTGTCCTTGAGGTCGCCCTGGAGGTTGGACGTCACTGCCTGGGTCTTGGAGACCTTCTTCGACTCCAGCCGCTCCCGCTCCAGCATGTTCTTGAAGTCCATGTTGCCGCCCACGTTGAGCTGGTAGGTGCGGTCCAGCGCCACGCCACGGTCCTCGAACAGCTTGGCCAGCACCCGGTGGGTGATGGTCGCGCCGACCTGGGACTTGATGTCGTCTCCGATGATCGGGACCCCGGCGTCCTCGAACTTCTTGGCCCAGACCGGGTCGGAGGCGATGAACACCGGCAGCGCGTTCACGAAAGCGACCCCGGCGTCGATCGCGCACTGCGCGTAGAACTTGTCGGCCTGCTCTGAGCCCACCGGCAGGTAGGACACCATCACGTCGACGTTGCGCTCCTTGAGCACGGCGACGACGTCGACCGGCTCCGCGGCGGACTCCTCGATCGTCTCGCGGTAGTACTTGCCGAGACCGTCAAGGGTGTGGCCGCGCTGCACCTCCACGCCGAGGGTGGGGACCTCGCTGATCTTGATGGTGTTGTTCTCGGAGGCGTTGATCGCCTCGGAGAGGTCCTTGCCAACTTTCGTGTCGTCGACGTCGAACGCCGCGACAACCTGGACGTCGGACACGTGGTACTCGCCGAACCTGACGTGCATCAGGCCGGGGACGGTCCCGGTCGGATCGGCGTTCCGGTAGTACTCCACGCCCTGGATCAGGGACGTGGCGCAGTTGCCCACGCCCACGATTGCTACTCGTACCGCACCCATGCGAGCGATTCCTTCCTGGTCCTTCTCGGTCATCTGTCGTGTGGTCAGGCCTGAGACTGACCGGTGTTGGTGTTCCCCGTGGACTTCTCGTCCCCGGTGCGTTCTGCGTTGATCAGCTCGGAGAGCCAGCGCACCTCGCGCTCGACCGACTCCACGCCGTGGCGCTGCAGCTCCGCGGCGTACCGGTTGACCTCCTGCTGGGTCATCGCCAGCTCCTTCTGCACGCGCTCGAGCCGCTCCTGCAGCCGGCTGCGGCGGCCCTCGAGCACCCGCAGCCGGATCTCCATGTCGGTCCGGCCGAAGAAGGCGAACCGGATGTCGAAGTTGTCGTCCTCCCACGCAGTGGGGCCGACCTCCGACATCAGCCGCTGGAACTCGGCGTCGCCGGCCTCGGTGAGCTGGTAGACGATCCGAGGTCGGCGGCTGACGGTCTTCGGGGCGAGCTCCTCGATGAGGTCGCCGCGCAGCATCTTCTTCAAGGCGGGGTAGAGCGAGCCGTATGACAGCACCCGGCCCCAGCCGAGCATCAGGTTGAGCCGCTTCCGCAGCTCGTAGCCGTGCATGGGACCCTCGTGCAGCAGTCCCAGGACCGCCAACTCGATGGTCTCTCCGCGTCGTGCCATGCGATCTATCGTACCGATATATCCAGGCGGTGCCACCACGGCCCCTTTGCGGCGGTTCGGGTCCTCGCCAGCAGTTGCGTACCCTGAACCAGCGTCGATCTCTTCCCGCCGACCGAAAGTCTTTGAGCACAGTGAGTGGAAAGCGCCGAGCCGCCGGCCCAGCAATGACGAAGAAGCCCACTCGGGCATCGTCGAAGTCCGGAAAATCTGGAAAGAACGGCAAGCCCACCGGCAGCCGTTGGCGTCGGGTCGGCAAGTGGCTGCTGATCCTCGGGCTGATCGGCACCCTCGTCGCCGTCGGGTCCTTCGTCTTCCTGTACCAGACCATCAAGGTGCCGAGGCCCAACGAGGCCTTCGAGACCCAGACCTCGTTCGTCTACTACGCGGGCGGCAAGGAACAGCTCGGTCAGTTCGCCACCCAGAACCGCGAGTCGATCCCCATCGACGACATGCCCGACACGGTCAAGGACGCCGTGGTGGCCGCCGAGAACCCGTCGTTCTGGACCGACCGCGGCATCGACCCGAAGGGAATCATCCGCGCCGCGTTCAACAACGCGCAGGGCGGCGCCACCCAGGGCGCGTCGACGATCACCCAGCAGTACGTGAAGATCCTCTACCTCACCCAGGAGCAGTCTCTCACCCGCAAGGTCAAGGAGGCCTTCATCTCCTTGAAGCTCCAACGCGACGTCTCCAAGCAGCAGGTCCTCGAGGGCTACCTCAACACCATCTACTTCGGGCGGGGCGCCTACGGCGTCCAGGCCGCGTCCAGGGCCTACTTCGACGTCGAGGCGAAGGACCTGAGCCTCAAGCAGTCCGCAGTGCTCGCCAGCGTGGTGAACGACCCCAATGACCTCGACCCGGGCCAGGGCAAGCAGTCCAAGCGCGACCTGAAGGAGCGCTACGACTACGTCCTCGACGCGATGGCCGAGGAGGGCATGATCTCTGCCGACGAGGCCGATCGGAGCACCCGCAAGCTGCCGAAGTTTCCCGAGCTCGAGCAGGAGAGCCAGTACGGCGGGCAGCGCGGCCACGTGCTCACCATGGTGCGCAAGGAGCTGCTGCGGCTCGGGTACTCCCCGGAGGAGATCGAGGGCGGCGGTCTGCGCGTCACGACGACGTTCACCAAGAAGGCGATGGACGCCGCCGTGCAGGGCGTCGTCGAGGCCAGGCCTGACGGCTTCGGCGACAAGCAGCTCCACATCGGCGTCGCCACCGTCGAGCCCGGCACCGGCGCCGTGCGTGGCATCTTCGGTGGCCAGGACTTCCTGGACTCCCAGATCAACTGGGCGGTCGCCGGCGGCCAGGCCGGCTCGACCATGAAGCCCGCGGCGCTGGTCGCCTCGATCGAGGACGGCTTCTCGCTGAAGGACACCTTCGAGGGCAACTCCCCGATCGAGTTGCCCGACGGCACCGACATCGAGAACCAGGGCGACGCCGATTACGGCTCGTCGGTGTCGATGGTGACCGCGGCCGAGAACTCCATCAACACCGCCTTCATCGACATGACGATGTCGATGGACGACGGCCCCGAGAAGGTGGTGGACGCCGCCAACCGGCTCGGCATCCCGCCGGCGAAGGCCGGCAAGAGAGCGCCGGGCTTCCCCAACACCTCGCCCGGTCTGGAGCCGATCACGGGCGTGGCGCTGGGCAACGCGACCGTGAGCCCGATCAACATGGCCAACGCCTACGCGACCCTGGCCAACGACGGCCGGGCGGCCGAGCCGTACATCATCGAGAAGGTGGTGCTGGCCAACGGCGAGACCGACTACCAGCACAAGGTCAGCGACAACCGCGCCGTGGAGGAGGACATCAACTCCGACGTCAGCTATGCACTGCAGCAGGTCGTCGAATCGGGCTCCGGCACGGCGGCGCTCGAGCTCGACTGGCCCGCGGCGGGCAAGACCGGCACCGCGACCAACGGCCTGGGCGAGGTGTCCTCGGCGTGGTTCGCGGGCTACACCCGGCAGTTGAGCACGGCGGTGATGTACGTCCGGGGGAAGGGCAACGAGCAGCTGCAGGGCTGGCTCCCGTCGTACTTCGGCGGGGCATATCCGGCGGAGACCTGGACCGCCGTCATGCAGCGGGCGATGGCGGGGCTGCCGGTCGAGGAGTTCCCCGAGCCGGCCAACGTCGACGGGGACGCGCCGGAGGACGGCCACGAGCCGTACACGCCGCCGCCGTCGCCCACCAAGACCCCCAGCCCGACCCCGACCAAGGAGCCCACGACCGAGGAGCCCACCGAGGAGCCGACGACCGAGGAGCCCACGGAGACGCCGACGACGGAGGAGCCCGATCCGACGCCGACCACCTGCACGCCCCTCGACCCCGAATGCGAAGAAGAGCCAGCCGGCGGTGACCGGGGCCATGGTGGCGGTGCCGACACGGCTGCGACTCGCGACCGGTACTTCTGGTGACGATCCGGTGTCGGTGAGGTGACGCGGCCACCGGACGGGCACGTCCACCCCACCCGCGACGACGCGTTCCTCGCCTCGTTCAGCGAGGGGGTCGGCGGTCCGATCGGGAGGCGGGCCGGGCGGCACCCCTGGTGGACCCCGGTCCGGGTCGTGCTCGCACTGGCCGCGGTCTGCCTCGCGATGGGGCTGGTCCAGAAGTCGGGCTGCTACGCCGACTCGTGGCAGAACGGCCAGGAGCGGTACACGCAGATGTGCTACTCCGACCTTCCATACCTCTACACCGGACGCGGGTTCGCGGAGCTCACCTGGCCGTACGACGACGAGGAGGAGGTGCGCGCCCGCTACCCGGTGATGGAGTACCCGGCGGTGATCTCCTACTGGGCCTGGGGCACGTCCCACGTGACGCAGTGGCTGAGCGGATCGCCAGACCTGGCGCCGCGGTACGCCGCGCCGGTCGACCGGCTCACCGGGCTCGACGGCGTCTCCGAGGAGGCCCGGCGGTACGTCGCGGTCAACGCGGTCGGCCTGGCCGGGCTGACGCTGGTGGCGGTGTGGCTGCTCGCCGGCGTCCATCAGAAGCAGGGGCCCCGTAGGCCATGGGACGCGGCCCTGGTCGCAGCATCGCCCGCGCTGCTGCTGACGGCGTGGATCAACTGGGACCTGCTCGCGTTGATCTTCGTGGCCGCGGCGCTGTGGGCGTGGTCGCGCGACCGGCCGGTGCTGACGGGGGTGATGATCGGCCTGGGCACGGCCGTGAAGCTCTACCCGCTCTTCCTCCTGGGGGCGCTGCTCGTGATCGGGATCCGCGAACGGCGCCTCAAGGACGTCGGCGCGGCGGCCCTCTTCGGCCTGGTGGCATGGGGTCTCGCCAACCTCCCCGGCTACGTGTCCGGCCCGAGCGAGTGGGCCTACTTCTGGACGTTCAACTCCGACCGCGGCGCGGACCTCGGATCGTTCTGGCTGGTGCTCGAACAGGCCCTCGACGTCGGCTTCGCGTCGTCGACGATCAACCTCTGGTCGTGGGCGATCTTCGGCGCCTGGTGCCTCGGTGTCCTGGTGATCGGGCTGCGCGCGCCCGAGACGCCGCGGTTCGCCCAGCTCGGGTTGCTGATCCTGATCGGGTTCCTGCTCGTCAACAAGGTCTACTCACCTCAGTACGTGCTCTGGTTGCTGCCGCTGGCGGCGCTGGCCCGGCCGCGGTGGCGCGATCACCTGGTCTGGCAGGGCGGCGAGATCTTCTACTTCGCGATGGTGTGGTTCTACCTCGGCGGGTTCCTCGACCCGTCGGGCGGCGGTGATGCCGGCTTCTACTGGGTCGCGATCCTGGTGCGGGTGCTCGCCGAGCTCTACCTCGCCGGGCTGGTCGTCCGCGACGTGCTGAGGCCGTCCCACGACCCGGTGCGGGCCGGTCCGGAGCCGGATCAGGTGATGACGACGCGGTCGAACGTCGTCGCGGTGTAGCGCACCCGGACGTCGACCTCGTCGCCGATTTCGGGGACTCGCGCGCCGTCGGGCAGGAACAGCATCGAGGCCTGCATGTGGGGTGGTTCGCCGAAGAGCCGCTGCTTGCCGTCGATGCTGTACGGCGAGCGGACGAACCCGGCCGCGTCGAGGCCGCCGCGCGCCAGGGTCGCGGCCCGCGCCTTCAGGCTGGTGTCGCCGGTCGGCGCCTCGAGCCCGATCCCGTGGGCGGTGCCGCCGCTGACGACGACCAGGTGGCCGTGCTTGGGCACGCTGCGGCCGCGGTAGCCGAACACGTCCCCGCGGGCGACCGCGTGGACGTCGAGCACGGTCGCAGTCACGCGCAGCGCCCCGCGGTCACCGAGCCACAGCGCCGTGCCGATCCTGGGCCGGACCTCGAAGTCGGCGTACGACGCGCGGAGCCGGGTGAGCTCGTCCTCGGTGAGGTGGCTGACCCACAGCGTGCGGGTTCCGAGGTCGGCCGCGACCACGTGTGTGACGAGCCGCTGCACCTCTCCGAGGTGGGAGCCGTGGCCGAGCGGCAGGTGGATGGCGACGCCGGCGATGCGGGGCCGCTCGAGGTCGTCGAGCAGCCGGGCCGCGGCCTCGAGCTCGCGGCGCCCCAGGCCGTGCCGGCGCATGCTGGTGGCGACCTCGAGGACGAACCGCGCCCGCGGCTGCGCGGCCAGCATGGCTCGTGCGTCCTCGACCCGGCTGACCGTGTGGACGACCCGGTCGGTGAGCGCGGGGTCGACCTCGGTCGCCGGTCCGAACGGCCGCCACGGGGTCAGGACGAGCAGGTCGCCGTCGAACCGCTGGGCCACCTCGGGCAGCTCGGCGTACGTGCCGACTGCGAGGGTGTCGATCCCGTGGCCGCGGTCGTGCAGCCACTGCGCCCGTCGGGCCAGCCGGCCGAGCCCGAAACCGTAGCCGTTGCCCTTGGCGACCGGCACCAGGCCGGGGGTCCGTTCGGCGGCGCGGGTGAGGTGGTCTCGCCAGCGCTCGCCGTCGACGGTGAGGGTGAGGCTCACGGTCAGCCTCGACGGCCCATGTAGACGTCGAACGCCTTGTAGAGCGGGCGGTTGATCGGCAGGTCCCACTCGCCGGCGTACTCCACGGCCTCGCCGCCGGTGCCGACCTTGAACTGGATCAGGCCGACCTGCGGGTCGTCGGCGTCGAGGGTGTCGGTGATGCCGCGCAGGTCGTAGATCTCGGCGCCGGCCGCGAGGGCGTCCTGGATCATCGCCCACTGCACGGCGTTGGAGCCGCGCACCTCGCGCTTCTCGGTGGAGGAGGCGCCGTAGGAGTACCACGCGTGGGTGCCGACCCGGATCGCGATCGTCGCGGCCACCAGGTCGCCGTCGTGGCGGGCGAACCACAGCCGGATCCGGTCGGGGTCCTCGGCGTTCAGGGCGTCGACCATGGTGCGGAAGTACGACAGCGGCCGCGGCGTGAAGCTGTCGCGCTCCGCGGTGTGGACGTAGAGCGCGTGGAACGCCTCGAGGTCGGGTCCGGCGGTCGTGCCTGCCGTCACCACCTCGACCCCCTCCTTGGCCGCCTTCTTGATGTTGCGGCGCCACTGCTGGTTCATTCCCTTGAGGACGTCGTCCTCGCTGCGGCCCTTGAGCGGGATCCAGAAGTTGTAGCGGGGCTGGCCCGCGGCGAAGCCGCCCTCGGCCGTCTGCGGCCGCCACCCCAGCTCGTGGAGCTGGGCCACCACGCGTGCGCCGGTCGCGCTGCGCTCGAGCGGAGCGAGGTCGTCGAGCCGGCGTACGGCGTCGTCGGCGATCCCCTCCTTCACCTGGGCCGCGCTCCAGCGGCGGGTCACCACGGGCGGCCCGATCCGCACTCCGAAGGCGCCCTGGCCCTTGAGGTGGTCGACCATCGGGTCGAGCCAGCCGGCGAGTTCGTCGCTCTCCCAGTCGAGCACCGGCCCCTCGGGCAGGTAGGCGAGGTAGCGCTTCACCTTCGGCAGCTGCCGGTAGAGCACGAGTGCCGCGCCGACCACGGCGCTCCCCCGGAACCAGCCGAGCGACTCCGCCCGCCACTCCGGCTTCGCGGCCGCCCACGCCGGGGTCTGGAGGAAGCTGACGGAGGGGCGGGTCCGCACGAACTCGAGATGCTCCTCGGTCGTGAGGGGGCGGACGGAGATCACCCCGCGAGGCTACCGACTGCTCGTGGGGACGGCGGAGGTGGTCAGGCGCGCCCCTCGGACGCGACTGCTCGCTCCAACCATTCGATGTCGGCGCTGTGCTCGTCGGCCCCGCCCGGGGTCTCGAGCACGACCGGCGCGCCGGCGTCACGGACGACCGCGGCCAGCAGGTCGGGGTCGACCTTGCCGGCGCCGAGGTTGGCGTGGCGGTCGGCGCCCGAGTCGGCCTCGTCGCGGCTGTCGTTGCAGTGCACGAGGTCGATCCGGCCGGTGATCGCCCGGACGTCGTCGACCACCGTGCTCAGGTCGATGCCACCGGCGTGCGCGTGGCAGGTGTCGAGGCAGAAGCCGACCCGGTCGGCCTGCTCGCAGCCGGAGATGGCGTCGAAGATCCGGCCGATCCGCTCGAGGTGCCGGGTCATCGCGTTGTCGCCGCCGGCGGTGTTCTCGATCAGCACCGGCAGCTTGAGGTCGACCGCGTCGATCGCCTTGCGCCAGTTGTCGAAGCCGATCTCGGGGTCGTCGGAGGCGTTGACGTGCCCGCCGTGCACGATCAGACCCTGCGCACCGATCCCGGCCGCGGCGTCGACGTGCTGCTGGAGGAGCTTGCGGCTCGGGATCCGGATCCGGTTGTTGGTGGTGGCGACGTTGACGATGTACGGCGCGTGGACGTAGAGGTCGACGCCCGCCGCGGCCGCGTGGTCACGCAGCCGGTCGGCGCCGCCGGCGTACCTGATCTCGGGGCCTTGGTAGCCCTGCGGGTCGCCGAGGAAGAACTGCACCAGCGGGGCGTTGCGGGCCGCGGCCTCGGCGAGCGGGTCGGTCTGGTCGACGTGGGCTCCGATGCGCATGAGGCCAGCCTAGGACCGCCCTCGGACACGTGCTCCCGCGGATTCCACAGCGCCGGGGCCACGCTGATAACCTCGCCTGCGTCACTCGGTCAGAACCGTGCGACACCGACGCAAAGCCCTCCTGCCACGGAGAGTCCGTGGCCGCTCTAGTCCAGAGGAGGTGGAGACCGCTGTGCGTGCCTATGAAGTGATGGTCATCCTCGACCCGAGTCTCGAAGAGAGGACCGTCGAGCCCTCGCTCGACAAGTACCTCAACGTGATCCGCAAGGACGGTGGCACCGTCGACAGCGTCGACATCTGGGGCCGCCGGCGCCTGGCGTACGAGATCCACAAGAACGCCGAGGGGATCTACGCCGTCATCACCCTGAACGCCGAGCCCGACACGGTCAAGGAGTTCAACCGCCAGCTGGGCCTCAACGAGGCCGTGCTGCGCACCAAGGTGCTGCGCCCCGCCTGAGGCTGTGGACGAGCACTTTCCCCTGTCGGTGGCTCAGGCTTTGATGGGCACCGACGTCCCAGCCGAGACCCGGCTGATTCCCAGCGGCAACCACGAGGAGACCTGACATGGCAGGCGAGACCGTCATCACGGTGGTCGGAAACATCACCGACGACCCGGAGCTGCGCTTCACGCCGTCCGGTGCCGCGGTAGCCAACTTCACCGTGGCCTCGACCCCGCGCACCCTCAACAAGCAGACCAACGAGTGGGAGGACGGCGAAGCCCTCTTCCTGCGCTGCTCGATCTGGCGCCAGGCTGCGGAGAACGTCGCCGAGTCCCTCCAGAAGGGTGCCCGCGTGATCGTCCAGGGTCGCCTCAAGGCACGCACCTGGGAGACCCGCGAGGGCGAGAAGCGGACCTCGTTCGAGGTCGACGTCGACGAGATCGGCCCCTCGCTGCGCTGGGCGACCGCCAAGGTCACCCGCGCGTCCCGCTCCGGCGGTGGCGGTGGGTACGGCGGCGGCGCACCGTCCCAGCAGCCCGACCCGTGGGCGAGCAACGCTCCCCAGGGTGGCGGCCAGGGTGGCGGCCAGGGTGGCGGTCAGTCTGGTGGCCAGGGTGCCGGTGCACCGCAGGGCGGCGGAGCCGCACAGAACGACCCGTGGGCCGCGCCCGGCGCGGGCTCCGACGAACCGCCGTTCTGAACCACACACCAACCAACTGAATTCACCTCAACCATTCCGGCTCACGCCGGGCTCTGAACTCTGAACAAGGAGAGCACCACAATGGCCAAGGCAGTGATTCGCAAGCCGAAGAAGAAGGTTTGCCAGTTCTGCAAGGAGAAGGCGACCGGTGTCGACTACAAGGACACCGCTCTGCTTCGCAAGTTCATCTCCGACCGCGGCAAGATCCGCGCCCGTCGGGTGACCGGCAACTGCGTCCAGCACCAGCGCGACGTGGCGATCGCGGTCAAGAACGCCCGCGAGCTCGCCCTGCTGCCCTACACGTCCACCGGTCGCTGAGAGGAGGCCCCTGATGAAGATCATCCTCACCCAGGAGGTGTCCGGCCTCGGCGCCCCCGGCGATGTCGTGGAGGTCAAGGACGGCTACGGCCGCAACTACCTGCTCCCCCGCGGCGAGGCGATCCGCTGGACCCGCGGTGCCGAGCGCACCGCCGAGTCGATCCGGAAGGCCCGCGCGTCCCGCGCGGTCCGCGACGCCGAGCACGCGACGGAGATCAAGTCCAAGCTGGAGGCCACACCGGTGCAGGTCAAGGTCCGCGCCGGCGACTCCGGCCGACTGTTCGGCGCCGTCACGGCGGCCGACATCGCCGAGGCGCTCGCCGCGACCTCGGGCCAGCCGGTCGACAAGCGCACCGTCCTGATCGGCAACCCGATCAAGTCGCTGGGCACCCACGAGGTGTCGGTCAAGCTCCACGACGAGGTCTCCGCCACGGTGGCCCTCAACGTGATCCCGGCCTGATCAGGCGACCAGCGAGCAATCCAGGGCCGCTCCTCCGGCGACGGAGGGGCGGCCCGTCGCACCTCAGCGGTCGGCAGGTGCCATCGAGCCGTCGATCCACGGCCGGCGGGCGTGGCGGAAGCACAGCACGACGATGGTGATCGCGGTGCCGATCGCGGTCACGACGGCGAGCACACCGAGGGCGGCAGCCTCGGTGCTGTAGACCATGAGCAGGAGCAGGACCGCGAGGACCAGGCCGAGGAGCACCCGCTCCCAC
This sequence comes from uncultured Actinomycetota bacterium, assembly GCA_963826265.1. GTDB lineage: Bacteria > Actinomycetota > Actinomycetes > Propionibacteriales > Nocardioidaceae > Nocardioides. The sequence goes on along the minus strand of CAWGWH010000001.1, from coordinate 8,770 downwards.
CACGTGGCCGCCGAGGCGTCGCCGGCACCGATCGCGGCACCACGCATCCCCACAGCCAACGCGGCGTAGCAGGCCAGGTCCGGCAGGCCGAGCAGCCACACCAGGATCCCGGCCGGCTGCCCGAGCTCCAGAGAGAGGGCGGGGATCCACTGCAGCACCGAGATCGCGCCCGCGACCGCGGCGAGCGCGACCAGGGCGGACCGCTGCCCGAAGCCCGTGGGAAGTCGCCCGGCGCCGTAGCAGACGGCGGCCCAGCCGAGCGGATCGGGCACGAGGTCGACGCCGACGTCGAAGAGCACGACGATCAGGCCGCACGCGATCGCTTGCAGCGGGAGCACGGACGTCACTCTAGGCTGGGCGAGCGGGCCGGTCCGGCGATTCCGGTGACCAGCCACGCGTCACCTCGAGCGCGGCCGAGCAGCACCACCAGACGGGCGCCCATGAAGACCACCGTGAACGCGAACCAGACCGTCAGCAGCCCGCCGCCGGCCGCCACCGAGAGCAGTGCCGCTGGGGCGTAGGCCACGAGCGTCAGGAGCCCGCCCCAGGCGAGGAACCTGCCGTCGCCGGCGCCGATCAGCACGCCGTCGAGGACGAACACGACCCCGGCGATCGGCTGGCCGGCGGCGGCCACGAGGAGGACGGCGGCCAGCCGCTGGTGGACCGAGCCGTCGTCGGTGAACAGCGGCCCGAGCAACGGGCTGAGGGCGGCCAGCAGCAGGCCGGTGACGATCCCCGACCACAGCCCCCACCGGATCATCCGGTCGGTCACCGCACGCGTGCCCGCGACGTCGCCGGCGCCGAGGTAGCGACCGGTCAGGGCTTGGGCCGCGATCGCGATCGCGTCCAGCACGAAGGCGAGGAAGGTCCAGATCGTGAAGGCGAGCTGGTGCGCGGCCAGGTCGACGGCCTGGTCCCGCCCGGTGGCCGCACCGATCGTCACGGCGTACGTCGTCACCAGCAGCGCTGCCCGCAGTGTGAGGGTGCGGATGACCAGCGCGACCCCGGCACGGGCGGCGGCCCTGATGCCGGCCCGGTCGGGGCGCAGCGGCGCACCCTCCCGCCGGGCGCCGCGGACGACGACCGCGACCAGGGCCACGGCACTGGCGACCTGCGCGAGGAACGACCCCCACGCCGAGCCGGCGATCCCGAGGTCCGCCCCGTAGACGAGCAGCAGGTTGAGGGCCACGTTGAGCGCGTTCCCCCCGACCGCGACGTACAGCGGGGTCCGGGTGTCCTGCAGTCCGCGCAGCACGCCGGTGGCGGCGAGCATCACCAGCAGCGGCGTGGTGCCCAGCAGCGCGATCCGCAGGTACGTCGCGGCCTGCTCGGTCACGCCGGGCCCGGCCCCGAACGCCGAGACCAGCGGGTCGGTCAGCATCACCCCGGCGACGGTCGCGACCCCTCCGATCAGCACTGCCAGCCAGATCCCGTCGATGCCCTGGGCCAGCGCGCCCCGGGTGTCGCCGGCGCCGAGGTGACGCGCCACGCTCGCCGTGGTGCCGTAGGCGAGGAACACGCACAGCCCGACGATCGTCTGCAGGACCACCGCCGCGATGCCGAGGCCGGCAAGTGGCTCGGTGCCGAGGTGTCCCACGATGGCGGCGTCGGCCAACAGGAACATCGGCTCGGCGACCAGTGCGAGGAAGGCGGGGACGGCGAGCCGCACGATCTCGCGGTCCTGGGTCCTGCTCATCACGCCACCCTAGCGGCTGGTAAGGGGTACTGGTGCGCTGTGAGCCTGACATAAGAGGTGTTGGGCTCTTGTGGATTTTTGGTGCATAACTCTGCGGGAACCGGCCTTGTTCTGGTATGTCGACAAAGCTCCGGCGCCGTCCCAGATGATGAACCCCGGGTGACGGGAATCTGGCCGGAGATTCTTGTCCACACCTTGTGGGAGGCGTTTCCGCAGGTCAGACAGGGGAGGGCAGGCGCAGACCGCCGCCGTTCCACAGCTGCCTCCCCAGGCTCTTCACACCTCGACGGGTGTCCTCCACCCTCCCTCCCCAGTTATCCCCACCCCCCTGTGGAGGAGCCGCTATCGGAAGGCCGGGTCGGGCGCGTAGGTTCCTCCGCGTTGTCCCGTCGCGCCGACCACGTCCGACCCAGACGTCACCCCCGACATCGCGGCCGATGTCCGGGTCCACGCCTGGGCTGAGTCCTGCCTCGGCGCTTCACCACTGATGTCAGTGGTCGAACTTATGTTCGACGTACTGACACGACGAAACGCCCCCGAGGAGGTCTGGTGAGCGTCACCGAGCACGGCGCACCCGGTCCTGCGGGGGGCTACGACGAGCCTCCTGGTCACGACGACTGGGGCGACGGTCCCGCGGCCTTCGCGCCCGGGGAGCAGCCGCGCCGCCCGGGCGACCGCACCCCTCCCCAGGACAACGCCGCCGAGCAGAGCGTGCTGGGCTCGATGCTGCTCTCCAAGGACGCGATCGCCGATGTCACCGAGGTGGTGCGCGGGGTCGACTTCTACCGGCCCGCCCACGAGCTGATCCACGACGCGGTCATCGACCTCTACGGCCGCGGTGAGCCTGCCGACCCGGTCACGGTCGCGGCTGAGCTGCAGCGGCGCGGCGAGCTGCAGCGGGTGGGCGGCGCGCCGTACCTCCACACCCTCTCCGCGAACGTGCCGATCGCGGCCAACGCCGGCTACTACGCCGAGATCGTGCGGGAGAAGGCGATCTTGCGCCGGCTCGTCGACGCGGGCACCAAGATCGTCCAGATCGGGTACGCCGGCGAGGGCCAGGTCGACGACGTGGTCGACGCCGCGCAGGCGGAGGTCTACCAGGTCACCGACCGCCGCGCGGCCGAGGACTACGCCCCACTGTCGGACATCATGGACGGCGTCCTCGACGAGATCGAGGCGATCGGCAACCGTGAGGCCGGTCTCTACGGCGTCCCCACCGGCTTCGCCGACCTCGACGACCTCACCAACGGTCTCCACTCGGGGCAGATGGTGATCGTGGCCGCGCGGCCCGCTATGGGCAAGTCGACCCTGGCCCTCGATCTGTGCCGCGCGGCGTCGATCCAGAACAACCTGACCAGTGTCTTCTTCAGCCTGGAGATGACCCGGTCCGAGATCACGATGCGCTTGTTGTCGGCCGAGGCGCGGGTGCCGCTCAACGCCATCCGCAACGGCAACATGAGCGACGACGACTGGACCAAGCTCGCCCGCAAGATGGGTGAGGTGTCCAGTGCGCCCATGTTCATCGACGACTCCCCGAACATGACGATGATGGAGATCCGGGCGAAAGCGCGTCGGCTCAAGCAGCGTCACGACCTGCGGCTGGTCGTGATCGACTACATGCAGCTGATGACGTCGGGCAAGAAGGTCGAGTCGCGCCAGCTCGAGGTCTCGGAGTTCTCCCGCCAGATCAAGCTGCTCGCCAAGGAGCTCGAGGTCCCGATCATCGCGCTCTCCCAGCTCAACCGTGGCCCGGAGCAGCGCGGCGACAAGCGCCCGATGATGAGCGACCTTCGCGAATCTGGGTCACTCGAGCAAGATGCCGACATGGTCATCCTGTTGCACCGGGATGACGTCTACGAGAAGGAGTCGACCCGCCCCGGCGAGGCCGACCTGATCGTGGCCAAGCACCGCAACGGCCCGACCCGCGACATCACCGTCGCCTTCCAGGGGCACTACTCCCGGTTCGTCGACATGGCCCACTGAGGGCTCCACGGGTCGCCGAGCACCTCGATCGAGGCGTTGGTCGCGCATCCCGACCCCGGCGGCCGATGAGAACCTGGGATCACCCTGGTCAGTCTTCCCGGAACCGATTGCAAAGCGCCATCACTAGTGGAGGAGCACGCAGATGTCACGAACCCGGATTCACAACCTGTCCATCTCCCTCGATGGCTTCGCCACCGGCGAACCGCAGTCCGCCGAGGAACCCTTCGGCCATGCCGGCGAGCGTCTGCACGAGTGGATGTTCGGTACCCGGTTCTGGGACGCGGACGGAAGTGCTGGAGTCGACGATGCCTTCGCCGAGCGCCACGAGCACGGGATCGGCGCCGAGATCATGGGCGCCAACAAGTTCGGCCCGCCCGGGTGGCAGGACGACCCGGACTGGAAGGGCTGGTGGGGCCCGAACCCGCCGTTCCACACACCGACCTTCGTGCTCACTCACCGGCCACGGTCCCCGATCGAGATGGAGGGCGGAACCACGTTCCACTTCCTCGACGCGGCCCCGGCCGAGGCGCTCGAGACCGCCCGCGAAGCAGCCGATGGGCACGACGTCCGGATCGGCGGCGGCGCCACCGTCGTACGCGACTTCGTCGCTGCCAGGCTCGTCGACCACATGCATCTCGTCCAGGTGCCGATCGTGCTGGGCCGCGGCGTCCGCGTCTGGGACGGCCTCGAGGCCCTGGAGGATGCCTACGACATCGAGGCGGTCTCCTCCGCCAGCGGTGTCACCCACCTCACGTTCACACGGAAGGCTGTCTCCTGAGCGTCGGCGCAGCCGCGGGTCAGAGGAGTTGCTCCAGGGTGGGCTCGACGGCGAGCAGTGGACCCAGCTCGCGGTCACGACCGCCGTCTGGCTCGTCCTTCCGCTGACGATCGCCGTCGTCAACCTGCTCCGGTCAGAGGTGAAGTGACCGGCGCCGGGCCAGCCGGGCACTCAGCGGCGCCACCGGTAGGGCAGCGGCTCGTGCCGGGTCACGGCCAGCGCGGAGGCGGTCTCCGTGTCGGTGCGCAGCTGCTCGTCGTAGGCGGCCAGCAGGCCGGCGGGTGAGGTAACGGCCACTTCATCGCGGCCCGGACGCCGGCACCGCGGAGGCGGGTCAGAGACCGTGCTCCTGCAGGTGGCGCTCGAGCATGAAGGCACAGTTGTCGATCCTGGCGAAGTTGGCCTTCTTGGCCGCGCTCAGGATCAGCGAGCACAGCTCCAGTGCTTCCCACAGGGCGACGCGGGGCGCCGAGACGGTCGCGCGCTGCTGATACCCGGCGAGGAAGTCCTCGCAGATCCGATTCGCCCGAGACATCCGCGTCAGCCGGGTCTCGTCGTCGATGACCGAATCCTCCTCGTCCTCCACCTGGTCCACCCGGAGCTTGTTCATGCCGACGTGCCTCACCTTGGTGGTGAACGATGCGATGTCGGACGCGGGCTCTGCCCGGCAGGACTTGTCGAAGTCGATGAATCCGACCCGGCCATCGGCGAGGAGCACCTCGGACGGCCGGAAGCTGTGGTGAACCGGCACGGACGGATCTGGGGGCGTAGCGGCTGCGGCCGCTTCCAGCCGCTCGAACACCGAGCTGGTCAGGGCGGCGAGCCGGGGCACGACCGGGGCCAGCTTGTCGCGCTTGATCCGGAGGACGCCGAGCTCCTCGGTCCAGGTCACGAGCGGGCCGTCGCGTACGCCGGATCGATGCAGGTCGGCCAGCCCGCGTCCGGCCGTCCGCATCGCCGCCGCCAGCTCCGACATCGTCGCGTTGGTCTCGTCGAGCAGGGCCGCGTGGAGCAGGTCCTTCAACGTGCGATTCCCGGGGACCCAACCCTGTACCAGCAGCTTCAACTCCGGAAGGTACGCCAGCGGTCGCGCGATGGTCACGTGCTCACTGCCGGCGAGCGGCGAGGACCACAGTGCCTGCATCGCGCGATGCACGCGGGCGCCGGTGTCGTCGTGGTGCACCTTGGCGACCACCAGCGCCGGCCAGCGCTCATCCGCCCCGGCCGGGTAGCCGAGATGACAGAGCACCGTGCACCGCAGACCAGGCTTGAAACCGTTGACCTCCGGCGTCACCGACGCCAGGCGGAGGTCGTCATACCCTGCGCCGCTGCGCCGGAGAACGCCCTCGAGAAGCGTGCGCGCTTGCGCCGGGTCGGTGAGCAGGGCAAGGGCCGGCAGGCCGGTATCGACCTCCTCGACTCGCAGCTCCAGCCGCACCTCGGGCAGGTAGCACCGCCACCCCTCGGCCCCGAAGGGTGTTCCGTCCTCCTTCCACGACGGGACCGGCGCATTCGGTGGGATGAGCGTGCCGTGCGCCACCACTGTGCGGTTCGCACCTACCGAAGGCTCCGCGACGGTCAGCACGTACGTCGCGGTCCAGGACCCGTCCGCCGGAGCCGATCGCAGATGACTCATCTCGCAGCCCAGCAGGTTCAACTGACCGGAGGCGAGCTGTGGGACGTCTCGTGTGAGCAGCGACCGGACGTGGTCGGGGCGCACCGCACCTTCGAACCAGGCTGTGTCTGTTGCCATGACTGCCGACCTCCGTCAACGTCGTAGGAGACTCACGACCGCGGCGCGGCGAGCCCGCTGGTGGCGATCCGGTGCCGGAGTGCCGCCAGCCGGGGCTCCAGCCGGGCGGTGCGCACCTTGGTCCACGCGTGGAGCATCGCGGTGAACAGGTCACAGGTCTCCCACAGGAGCACCCGGGTGGGGGAGACCTGCGCGTGCTCCTGGTAGGCCGCAAGGAAGTGGTCGCAGAGCTCGTCCTGCAGCCGCAGGTTCTCCTCCAGGGCGGGCCCGGACATGGGCTGCCCGCTGGCGGCCAGAGCCGAGATGCCGATGTCGCGCAGCTTGGCGCGGAACCGTCCGAGGTCGAGCGCGGGCTCGGCCATGGACGCGCCGTCGAAGTCGATGAAGCCGACACGTCCCTCGTGGAGCAGTACCTGAGCCGGCCGGAAGTCGTGGTGCGCGGCGACCACGGGGTCGGCGGGCGTCGTCGCGGCTACCTCGGACAGCCGGCGCAGCAGGACGTTCCCGGCCCCCTCCAGCTTCGGGACCGTGTGGGCGAGCCGGTCGATGACCTCGTCGATCTCCGCGATCTCCTCCTCGAGGGTCGCGGTGCGGCCGTAGACCGCGCCGGAGCCGTGCACCGCCGACAGTGCCCGAGCTGTCTTGGTCAGCTCGTCCCGCAGCTCGGCGAGCAGCGGCTCCCCCTCGGCGAACGCCTTGCGAGCCAGCTCCTTGAGGGTGCACCGTTCGGGCACCGGTCCCTGCACCAGGATCCGTTCCTCCGGCAGGAAGGCCAACGGCTCGGCCATGGTGACCGCCTCCCGCCACGCCGGCTGCTTCTCCCACAGTGCCGACATCGCCTCCCACGCGGTCCCGCCCTTGTCGCCCTGATGGGTCTTGAGGACCACCGGGCTGGGCGGGCGCCGACCGCCGTTGCTTGCCTCAGAGTCGACATGCACCACCACCGTGCAGCGACTGCCGGGCTTGTAGCGCACGACGTCAGGCAGGCAACCGACGACAGCCGCGTCATACCCCGCAGCCGGCAGCACGCGGCGCAGCAGGCCGGCCGCGGCCTCGGGCTCGACCAGGAGCGGTAGCGCAGGCAACGCCTCGTCGTGGGCCTCCGCGCGCAGCTCGAGCCGCACCTCCGGCAGCCAGCACCGCCAGCCGGGCTCGCCGAATCCCACCGGGTCGGCCCCAGGTTCGTCGAGCGGCGGAGCACCCGTCGCCGGCGGCCACAGGTTCCCGATGAGGACGACCTCGCGCGGCTCGCCCCCGGGATCGACGACCTCTACCCGGTAGCGGGCGAGCCACTCCTCGCCCTTGGCGCGCAGTCGCTCGGGGGTGCAGGCCGACACCTGGAGAGTTCCGTCGGCGAGCTCGGCCAGCAGACCTCTGATCAGGGCCCCGTCGATGCCGTCCGCGAGCCACTCGGGCAGCGCATCGAAGGCGGACAGGGACTCGACGAGCTCGTCGTCGAGGAGTCGGGTGGTCATAGGTCAGCCTTCCGGTCGTGAACGGTGATCGAATCGAGCAGGTCCAGCGCGATCTCGAGGCGGTCGGCCTTGAGCGCGCGGCAGGCATGCAGGGCGCTGCGCGCGAGGGTCGTCGCGGTGTAGAACGCGACCCGCTGACCGCCGACACCGGCGGCCGTTCCCGTCGCGGACTCGCCGTAGCCACGGAGGAACGCCTCGGTCAGCTCCCTTGCCACCGGTGTGGTCGCGCTGCCGGCCCGCCTGGCGACCCGCAGCTGCAGGTGCGCCAGGAAGCGGCCGAGGTCGAGCGCCGGCTCGGCCCGGCACAGCGTGTCGAGGTCGACCACCCCGAGCCCGTCGTCGTCGAGCAGTACCTGTGACGGCGTGAAGTCGCCGTGGGAGAGGACCTGCTTCGCCGCAGGGGACTCGGGAAGCCGGGCGGCCACCACGTCGATCCGTCGGCTCACCCGCTGCGCAACGTCCGGCCACAACCGGGCGACCAGCTCGAGCTCGTCGTGCAGTCGCGCGAGCTCGTCTGCCGCGGTGTGCACCGGAGCCGTGTCGAGGCGGCTATCGTGCAGCGCGGACAGGGCCACCCCCGCTGCCTGGGTCGCTGGGCGCGCCGCTGCCACGTGCGGTGCCGACGTCGGCTGGAAGTCTCCGTTGAACAGGTGCTTCAGCAGCCGCGGCAGCGTCGGCTCCCCGGGCAGCGCCTCGGTGACCAGCAGCCGGCGGCTCCCGAAGTCCACGACCGGCTGCGGCAGCCGGGCAGCGCTCGTGGTCGGCGAGGCCGACTGGTCCATGGCGAGCGCGCGAAGGAACCGGTCGACAGCGCTGCCGGTGCCGTCGCCGTACACCTTGCCGTAGTAGGTGGCCGGCGTGGTGCCGTTCGCTGTCGGATTGGTGAACCGGTAGCGGAGCACGCATGCGCCCTCCCGTGGATGGTGCACGACATCGACCTGCGGGAGCCCGTCGTCTCGGCGGCCGCCCAGCATTCGTCGCACCGACTCGGGGTCGGAAGCGCGGGCGAGCGTCGGAAGCTCCGGGTCGAACGGGAAGAGGTGGAGTGCCAGCCCGGCGCCGGCGGCGAGCGCGGTCGGCTCCCG